>NZ_JAGGPM010000030.1 GCF_018613835.1 Arthrobacter sp. ISL-5
GGAAGTCGCGCAACGCGAAATACATGTCAGAAACCGGGGAATTTGCCCAGATCAGGGCAATAACCGCTGCGGCGACAAGCAGGATGCCGCCGACCGTTTCCTTCCGCAGGATCTCGCCGATGCGCAGCACTTCGCCGTAGCTTCCCCGTCCCAAAACGGAAGAACGCGGAGGAACAGACGGGTTTTCACTCATGAAGGTGTCCTAAACATGGGGTCAACAAAAAACATGCCGACCAGACTTCCCGGCTCACCTCCAGCCAGTCTACCCACACCCACACCGCCCCACGACCGGCAGACGGGACCCGGGCCGCACAGCCCTAAGTGGAGCCGAGTATGACCGTCACGCCGGGGCCAAAAACGCTCGACATACTCACCGTTCCCCCGCTCGCCAACGACCACTTCATGGTCATTAAATTGGATTAGGGAGCTGAACATGAAGGGCTTGCAGCTCCTCGATTCTTCCGGGCAGGTGCGCCTACAAGACATCCGTACACACGTCGAGCGCCGGACGCACCGGAGCCGGCGGCTTCGCCAGCTACTGGCGCGGCCCCGGCTGGGGCTGGGTCCTCAGTTCAACCGCGTCGCTCTCCTGATCCGCCTCCATCACGCAGCGGCCGACGGCCTGGCCGCACAGAGTCTGCTGACCGCCCTGTTTGACCCCGACGGCCAGACCTCCGTCGCGGAGGCAGTATCTATGGAAATCCAGCCCAGGCCAAGTGACTGGGAGCTCTTCACGGGCAACGCCCGCGATCACGGACGAGCCCTGGCCAGGGTCCTCACAACCCTGGCCCACCCTGCTCACCTGGCAGCATTCCTCGCAACGGGCGCGCAGCAAATGTCCCTGGCCCGGGCCGGCCGCGCTCCGGCGGTGTCGCTGAACGAACCAGTGGGTCCACGCCGTCGCCTCATCCTCGTCCGGAACGACCTCGCCTCCACCAAAGCCCTCGCCCACCGGTATGGTGCGAGGCTCACCGACCTTCTGCTGGCCGCCTACGCGGGCGGGTGCAGGGCGTACTGGAAACCCGAGGCGAGCTGACACCGCAGCTCGAGCTCAAGGTGTCCGTCGCAGCGTCCTTACGCGGCCCCGGCGAAACCACAAGCGAACCGCGTCGGCGTACGAATAGCGCCCATACCGGTCGGGGAACCAAACCCAGCGCGGCGGCTCAAAGGTATCGTCAGAGTGATGTCAGCCCAACGCCTCCAGCCGCCGTACCAACCCGGCAGCCGCCTCCTGCAGTGATGGATGGTCCGGGCGATGTTCCATCAGCGGCTGGTGAACCTTCTACTGAGTAACCTGCCCGGCCCGCCGGTACCCGTTTACTTCGCGGGAGCCAAAGTGCTGGCGATGTTCCAGATCGGTGTGGTGCAAGGCAATATCCCCCTTGGCATCAGCGTGCTTTCCTACTCAGGCCAGCTGAACAGTGTCATCGTCGCCGATGCAGATGCCATCCCCGATCTTGAGGTCTTCAGCCGCGGGCTTTCCGAGACGTTCGAACAACTTCAGACGGATGCCCCGGAGCCCTGAGTGCCGCAAAGTACTCTGAGAGGAAACGCAACCGGTGCAGGCACCCGAGCCTGAACCACCAGACAAGGGGGAAACCGTGCCGGAGTCCAAGACCATCGTGGTCGGCTATGACGGTTCGGCTCAAGCGGCACAAGCCGTCCGCTGGGCGGCAGAGCAGGCGGCCCTGCGCAACCGTCCCCTGCATCTGGTGCATTGCTCACTGTGGCCCCTGCTGACCCACGACCTCGGCCCGGTCCCCGGCGTGGCAGACAGCGGACTTGAACGGTCCGCGCAAGTCACCGTCGAAGAGGGCCTGGCACATGCGAAGCATGCCGCACCCGGGGTCGAAGTTCGAACCAGCCTTCTATACGGGTGGCCCAGTGTACATCTGCCCAAAATTTCCGCCGGCGAAGAAATGCTGGTCGTCGGAAGCCGCGGCATCGGTGGGTTTATGGGACTGCTCGTCGGGTCCGTGAGTCTGGAAATGGCAGCCACCGCAGCATGTCCGGTTGCGGTGATCAGATCCGACGAACACCCTGACGGGCCCGTCGTCGTCGCCATCGACAGCTCAGGCTCTACGGCAGCACTCGAAGATGCCTGCGCCGTCGCTGCCGTGACGGGAGCGAACCTCAACATCGTTCACGTACAACATGCCCCCGCCGGCTACAGATTGCTTCGGGACCCCGTCGATGCTCGGCCTGCAGCAGAGGCACTTCTGGACTCAGCCGTCAGTATTGCCCGCGACCTGGCGCCCGGAACCACCGTGGAAAGACATCTGCTCACCGATACCTCCATCCCCCGAGCGATCCTGAACGCGTCCCGGGGTGCCCGCCTCACAGTCGTGGGGACCAAGGGCCACGGACTCATAAAAGGCACCATCGGTTCCACCGCCCACGCAGTCCTTCACCATGCCCACGGTCCAGTGCTCATTTCCCGGCGTAACAGCACAGGGCATGACGCCCAGGAAATGCTGTAGGCCGTTCGGGCCTGGGACTGAATGCGGACGTTGCGTGCGACGGTGACGGCGCTCATCGATCAGCCGGTTTCGCTCCAAGGGTCACGGCGACCGGTGCGGGCCCGGTATTTGATCCACATTCGGCACAGCAGGAACCGCTTGGGTCCGTGTGCGCCAGGGTGACCGCCACGGTATCGGTCAGGGCCGTTGCGGCGGGTCCGGCCGGGACGCAGCAGTCATCCTCTTCTTCGGAGTGGTCGGCGCCGGTGTGCGGGATGGCGCAGCAGGCTTCGCCATGCCAGGCATTGATGCCTTCCCGCACCGCGATACCGGCGATGACCAGGGCGGCTCCCGCGTCGGCCCACCACCAGCCAAGGGCGCTGTTCAGGACCAAGCCAGCCAGCAGGACGGCGGAGAGGTAGGTGCACAGCAGCGTCTGTTTGGAATCGGCCACCGCTGTCCGGGAGCCGAGTTCCCGGCCTGCCCGGCGCTGCACCCAGGACAGGACCGGCATGATCGCCAGGCTCAGCGCCGCGATCACGATGCCCGGGGTGGAATGCTGGGCCTCTCCGCCTCCTGTGAGAGCACGGACAGCGTCCACGGTCACGAACGCGGCGAGGGCGAAGAAGGAGATGGCGATGATCCGCAGGGTCAGGTGCTCACGCCGCTCCGGGTCTTTGGCGGAGAACTGCCAGGACAACGCCAGAGCGGAAGTCACCTCAATGACCGAGTCAAGACCGAAGCCGATCAGCGCGGAGGAGTCGGCGACCCCTCCGGCCCAGAGCGCCACAATGGCCTCGATGAGGTTGTAGGTAATGGTCGCGGCCGCGAACAGCCGGATCCTGAGGCTCAGCACCGCACGGCGTTCCGGGCTTGGTGCGTGCAGCAGCGCCGTCATGCGAACCACTCCCCGTCCGGGGCGCAGCAGGCCGGATCCACTGCGAGGACCGCACCGATCAGGTCCTTGATCGCGTGGCCCAGCCGCGCGTCCACGAGTTCGTACCGGGACCGCCGCCCGTCCGGAACGGCAACCACCAGGCCGCAGCCGCGCAGGCACGTCAGGTGGTTGGACATGCTCTGCCGGGACACTCCCAGTGCGTCTGCCAGATCCGAGGGATAGGACGGGGCGTCTGAGAGAGCCAGAAGGATCCGGGCGCGGGTAGGGTCCGAGACCGCGTAGCCGAACCGGGCCAGCACTGGTGCCTGGGTGAGCGTTTCCATGCCACAAAAGTACAGCATCGGATGTATTCACGCAAAGGTGTATTCACACGAGGCGATGGGCCCTTCTGCCGGCCAACACGAAAAACCGGCCCGCCGCCGTCGTTCTTTCCGGAGAACTTTGGTGATACCTTCCGTTCATGGACTCCCGGCCTGATCCGGACAAAACGGGCAGCGCAGCCCCCTCCGGAGGACCCGCGAAGCGCAAGCCGACGGCCTTCAAGGTGCTGATTGCGGCGCTCATTGTGATCCCGCTGGTGGCCGCCGGGTTCATCTTCAACCTGGCGCGGATCTGGGACACCGAAACGGCCACGCTCGAAACCCAAAGCCCGTCGCCAACGGCCACAGCCACGCCCACGCCGACGCCGAAGCCCACCGTGAAGCCGTCCCCCAAGGCCACGCCGCTGAAGCCGCCGCCACCGCCGACGCTGCCCATGAACATCCTGGTCCTCGGCAGCGACCACCGCCGCGGTGACCCCCCGGCACCCAGCGGCCTGCCCGACCAGCGCGCGGATGCCATCATGCTGGTCCACCTCGCGCGGGACGGCAGGCACGTGTACGGCATCTCGCTCATGCGCGACACCTGGGTGCCCATCCCCGGCTACGGCGAAGCGAAAATCAACTCGTCCCTGATGCTCGGGGGCGTGCCGCTGGTGGTGAGGACCGTGGAATCGCTGTTTGGCCAGAAGATCCACCACGTCATTTCAATGGACTTCGAGGGCTTCAGGGGCATCACCGATGCGCTCGGCGGCGTGGACGTCAACGTCAGGGAGGCCTTCACCTCCACGCATGACACGCACCAGCACTTTCCTGCGGGCGTGAACAAGCTCAAGGGCCAGCGGGCACTCGAATTCGTCCGGGAGCGCTATGCGTTTGCCGACGGCGACTTCCAGCGGATCAGGAACCAGCAGACCATGGTGCGCGCCACGCTGGCCAAGCTCCTCTCCGCAAAGACCCTGTCCAATCCCGTGACCCTTTACAAGGTGGTCAGCACGGCATCCCGGTACATGAAAGTGGACAAGGGCCTCACGGCCGCCAAGCTCGCCAGCCTGGCATATAGCCTCCGCAACGTCCGCATGCAGGACGCCGTGTTCTTCAACCTGCCCACCGCCGGCTTCGGGTTCAGTACCGACGGGCAGTCCATCGTCCTGCCGGACTGGGGCGCCTTCGCCGCTGTCGGGGCGGCGCTGGGGAGAGACACCGTGGGCGCGTACGTCGCGCAGAACAGACCCGGCTGACGTCCGCGCGGGCTAGTTCCCGGTCAGTTCCGCGTAGAGCTTCTGGACCCGGGCCCTGATGTCGTCCCGGACCAGGCGCATCCGTTCCACGCCTTCGATGCCGCGTTCGGAGGGCTCATCCGTCTCCCAGACCTCAAAGCGGGCGCCTTCGTGCGGCTCGAGCTTCGCTTCGGTGCCCAGGACAATGACCGCATCCACGGCGTCCAGGACCTCGCCGGTGACGGGTTTGGGGTGCTCGCCGGCGATGTCGATGCCTAGTTCGGCCAGGGAATCCACGGCCTGGGGATTGAGGGACTTGCCCGGCTTGGTGCCTCCGGAATAGACGGTGACGGCCCCGCCGGCGAGTTGGTTCATCAGGCCAGCGGCGAGCTGGGATTTGCCGCCGTTCTTGCTGCAGACGAAGAGCACGGCAGGGGTCTTCGCTGCGCTGGTGGTGTCCTGGGTCATGAGAGTGTTGTTTCCTTTGTGAGTGAGTCGACCAGGGTTTTGACCCGGTCTTGGATCAGGTCCCGGATCTCCCGGACCGTTTCGAGGGGCTGGTCGGCCGGGTCCGGAACTTCCCAGTCCTCGTAGCGTTTGCCGGGATAGATGGGGCACGAGTCGCCGCATCCCATGGTGATCACCACGTCGGAGGCGCGTACGACGTCGTCCGTGAGCGGCTTGGGATAGTTCCGGGACAGGTCCAGGCCCATCTCGGACAATACTGCCACGACGGCGGGGTCGAGTTCGGACGCCGGCAGGGAGCCGGCGGAGCGGACATGGATCCTGCTTTTGGCCTCGACGGTGAGCAGGGCTGCGGCCATCTGGGACCGTCCGGCGTTCTGCACGCAGACGAACAAGACCTCGGGCACCCCGGAGGCGATCGCTCCCTTGGACTTGGCCAGGGCGTTCAGCCGGTCGCTGGCGAAGTGTTCGGTGGTGGCGGGCAGGTAGCTGGTGATCTTCGCCGTCCTCGCCAGGGCCGTGTAGGACTCGAGGACGTAGCGTTCGACAGTTTCGGCGGCAAAGATCCCGGCGAACCTGTCCGAGAGGCGGGCGCTGATGCGGTGCAGAAGCTCGGTGTTGTCCTGCAGGCCCAGGCTGGTGTCACGGTGTTCAGTCATGGCAGCACTCCATTGCTTGTACTGGCTCGATTTCTAGTTGATGCCGGAGCGGCCGTGGGTCAGGCCGGTGGGGAAGCCGACCAGCGCCGGTACCGGAGCAGAGCAGCAGCCGCTCTCGGCGGAGGCCGACGGCGGGAAGGCACCAGCCGCCGTCGGCATCCCAACGGCCGGCGCCGGGACGTCGCAGCTGGTGCCGGCGTCGGTGGAGCAGACGCCGGTCTCGGGGAGTTCGAGCTGGACGGTGTCCGCGGCTTCACGGTCGCCGGCGAGGGCGGCCACGACGGAGCGGACCTGCTCGTAGCCGGTGGCCAGCAGGAAGGTCGGTGCCCGGCCGTAGGACTTCATGCCCACGATGTAGAAGTCCTTGTCCGGGTGGGCCAGCAGCTTCGCGCCGTGCGGCGGGACGGTGCCGCAGGAGTGGAATTCGGGATCGATCAGCGGACCGAGCTCCACCGGCGCCTCGACGGCCGGATCCAGGTTGAGCCTGAGTTCGCGCAGGATGTCCAGATTGGGGCGGAAGCCGGTGCAGGGCACCACGACGTCGGCGTCCAGGGTGCGGCCGTCCACGGCTTCGACGGTCACGCCGGAATCGAGTGCTTTGAGGGATGCGATGCCGAAGCCGGTGTGCAGTTCGATTTTGCCGGCCTCCACGAGGCGCCGGACCCGGCCGCCGAGCTGGCCGCGCGCGGGCAGCCCGTCGGAGTCGCCGCCGCCGTAGACCTTCGCCGCGGAGTCGCCGCGGACTGCCCACAGGATCCTGGTGTCCGGCTCGTCTTTGGCGAGGTCGGCCAGGCTGATGAGGGTGTTGGCGGCGGAGTGTCCGGCACCGACCACCAGGACGCGGCGTCCGGCAAATGACCGGCGGTCCCGGCCGGTGACATCGGGCAGCGGCGCGGAGATCCTGTCCGCCGCAGCGTCCTCGCCGATGGCGGGCAGGCCCGACGTGCCCAGCGGGTTGCGGCGGGACCAGGTGCCGGAGGCGTCGATGACCGCTGCCACGGTGTGGTCGCGGGTTTCGCCGTCCTCATGCTCGACGCGGACCACGAACGGCGTGGTGTCCCGGTTCCGCACGTGGGTCTTGTCCAGGCCCTGCCGCGTCACGGCCACGGCGCGCGCGCCGGTCTGCAGCCGCGAGGCGATCTGCGGCAGCGCGGCCAGCGGCGCGAGGTAGCTGTCGATGAGTTCGCCGCCGTACGGCAGTGCTGTGGGCCGCGGGGATTCCCAGCTGGAACCTTCGAGCAGGCGGAGGGCGGCGGCGTCGAGGTTGAACCGCCACGGTGAGAACAGCCGGATGTGGCGCCACTGCTCAATGGCCGCGCCCGCCGCCGGGCCTGCCTCGAAGACCAGCGGCTCCAGGCCGCGTTCGAGCAGGTGCGCCGCGGCGGCAAGGCCCACCGGACCGGCGCCGATGACGGCAACAGGAAGGTTCTTCGCTGAATCCATACGTTCCTCATTTCCATCTGTGGGTTCGTGGCCCAACTAGGTAGCAGTAGGTGTCGTTTTGAGGGCCCAAAACGACACCTGCTGCTACCTAGTTGGGCGGAAAGGCGGGCGGGGGGTCAGCAGCAGTCCTGATCGTCGTCGCAGCAGCCCGAGTCGCCGCAGCATCCGGTGTTCATTCAGCTCACCTCCTCCCCTTCAGGGTTTAGGCGTGGTGGGTTACTTGGCGGCGGGGATCAGGGATTCGATAAGGCCCTCGATGCGCGTCTTGATCTCGTCGCGGATCGGGCGGACGGAGTCGACGCCCTTGCCGGCCGGATCCTCCAGGACCCAGTCCTCGTAGCGCTTGCCGGGGAAGTACGGGCACTCGTCGCCGCAGCCCATGGTGATCACCACGTCCGATTCCTTCACGGCCTCCGTGGTGAGGACCTTCGGGACCTCGGCGGACATGTCGATGCCGACCTCTGCCATCGCTTCCACGGCCGCGGGGTTGATCTTGTCTGCGGGCTGCGAGCCGGCGGAACGGACCTCGATATCGCCCTTGGAAAGGCTGGTCAGGAACGCGGCGGCCATCTGGGAGCGGCCGGCGTTGTGCACGCAGACGAAGAGGACGGAGGGCTTCTTGGCGGTTTCGGTGCTCACTGGTTTCTCCTGGATCGGTTAGGTGACGGGTGAATCGGTCTCGTCGAGGTCTTCCGCCCGCACTGCAGCGCTCATTGGAATATTGATAATGATCGATACAGCGAGTATCGGGCTATAGATTGATGATTGTCAATATTTACGTATGGTCGGGCTTATTACCCCTCTCGGCCGCAAAGGGGCGGCTGCCCTGCCCGGAAATCGTTAGGCGGCGTGCATCCGGGGTGCGAGGTCATGGATGCGGCGGGAGATGTCGATAAAGGCGTCCTCGAACGCTTCCTCGGTGTTATTCCGCAGCGGGTCCTGCACGGACCAGTGGACACCGCCCAGACTGGTGAGTTCCTCATGGGCGTTGTCGCACACGGTAACGACGAAGTCCCCGTCACCGGCGACCTGGTCCAGCCTCCGCGGGAGGCGGTTTACGAGGTCCAGTCCGTGCCGGCGGGCGACATCGATGGCACCCTGCGCGATGCGGTCCGCAGGGTGCGTCCCTGCCGACGTTGATGGGATTTCGCTGACCTGCTGCCAGAGTGCAGTGGCCAGCTGGGACCGGGCACTGTTGCGGGTGCAGACGAACAGCACACGCGTGGCGCCGTGCTCGACCCCTGGCGCGATGCCTTCCAACGCACCGGCGGCGAGGCGGATGTAGCTGCGGCGCCTGTCGGCTTCCGAGCGGTGGCGGGTTGCCAGGCCCGCTCCTTCCAGAGCGCGCAGATGATGGGACAGCAGGTTCGAGGGCATCCCCAGCTCGGCCTGCAGCTCCGTCGGGGAGAAGTCCCCCAGAGTCAGCAGGTCGACAATGCGCAGCCGCGCAGGATCGGCAAGGGCCGCATGCTTGGCGACCCGCGCTTGAAAAGCGGCTACTGGCTCAGTATTCATTGACTCAATTTTGACTGAGTTAATTTCATCGGTCAAGCTTGGTGCCATGACTTCTAACCAGCCGCAGTTGTGGCGCCGTGCCGTCGCCGAACTACTGGGCACCAGCCTGCTCGTGATGGTCGTCGTGGGCTCCGGGATCGCCGCCCAGCAGCTCTCCCCCAACGACGTCGGCCTGCAACTGCTCCAGAACAGCACCGCCACCGTGCTGGGGCTGACCGTGCTGATCCTCGTCTTCGGGCCCGTCAGCGGCGCGCACTTCAACCCCGTGGTGTCGCTCGCCGACTGGATCCTGGGCCGGCGCAGCGGCTCCGGACTGACCCTGCCGGAGCTCGGCACCTATGTCATTGCGCAGACCGTGGGTGCGATCAGTGGCAGTGTGGTCGCGAACACCATGTTTGAGGTGGGAATCTCCATCTCTGCCAAGGAGCGCGCCACTACGGGGCACCTGCTGGGCGAGGTCGTAGCGACCGCCGGGCTCATCCTGCTGATCTTCGCCCTGGCCGCCACCAAGCGGGGCGTCCTCGCCGCCCCGGCGGTGGGAGCTTACATCGGAGCCGCATACTGGTTCACGTCGTCAACGTCGTTCGCGAACCCGGCCGTCACAGTCGGCCGCATCTTCAGTGACACCTTCGCCGGCATCGCCCCGGCGTCCGTTCCCGGCTTCGTCGTAGCACAGCTGATCGGCGCGGCGGCAGGACTTGGGCTCCTCCTCATCCTGTTCCCCTCCGCGGACCGCGCCGACGACGACGTCGTGCTCCCGCACGACTCAGCAAAGACCAGCTCCTAGTCCTCGCCTCGGCCGGGGACCCGCCGTGGGATCCCGGTACCTACATTGATGGCTGTCAATATTGGCGCATAATGGGTACATGAACCTGCTGCCTATTCTCGAGCCGGCCACGGATGAAGCCTGCTGCGCGCCGGCAGCGGCGCCTGCCCTGGGCGCTGAGGAGGCAAAGCAAAAGGCCTTGGTCTTCAAGGCGCTGGCCGACCCTAACCGGCTCCGGTTGCTCTCCATCATCAAAGCCGCGTCATCCGGGGCGACCTGCGTCTGTGACCTGACCGAGCCGCTGGACCTGAGCCAGCCCACGGTGTCCCACCACCTGAAGATCCTGGTTGAAGCGGGGCTGCTGCACCGCGAAAAACGTGGCACGTGGGCCTACTTCTCCCTGGCCCCCGGCGCCCTGGACGACGCCGCCGGCATCCTGGCAAACCTGTGACGTCCGCGGCGGCGACCCTTGATCGAAGTCCCCGCGCTTGTTGCACTTGTTATGCGGCTGTTTGGGCGCGCAAACGCCATCACCGCGACGCCCAGTAACTGCCATGCCCAGTGACCCGAATGTCCAACCAGTAACCAGTCTGAGGAAACGGAGCCAGCCGTGAGTTCCAAGAACGCGAAGCCTACGAACGTAAACCACAAAAACGTGAGCACCGAGCAGCTGATCATCATCGGATCAGGCCCCGCCGGCTACACCGCCGCGATCTACGCCGCCCGCGCAGGCCTTGAACCGCTGGTGCTGGCCGGGTCCGTCACCGCCGGCGGCGCGCTCATGAACACCACCGACGTCGAAAACTTTCCCGGCTTCCCCGAGGGCATCCAGGGTCCCGAGCTCATGGACGGCCTGCAGCAGCAGGCGGAGCGGTTCGGCGCCAAGGTGGTGTTCGACGACGTCACTGAAGTGACGCTGTCCGGGCACCTCAAGCGCGTGGTCACCGGCGGCGGCGACGTCCACCAGGCACCGGCCGTCATCCTCGCCACCGGCTCCGCGTACAAGGAGCTCGGTTTGCCGGAGGAGAAGAAGTTCAGCGGCCACGGCGTCTCCTGGTGCGCCACGTGCGACGGCTTCTTCTTCCGCGATCAGGACATCATCGTCGTCGGCGGCGGGGATTCTGCAATGGAGGAGGCCACCTTCCTGACCCGCTTCGGGAAGTCCGTGACCGTCGTCGTCCGCAAGGGAGAACTCCGGGCCTCGCGGATCATGGCCCAGCGCGCCAAGGACAACCCCAAGATCAGTTTCGCGTGGAACTCGGCCGTCACCGAGATCCACGGCAACGGCAAGGTCACCGGCGTCACGCTCAAGGACACCCACACCGGCGAGACCCGCCTGCAGTCCGCCACCGGCATCTTCGTGGCCATCGGGCACGTGCCGCGCACCGAGCTGGTGGCCGGACAGCTGGAGCTGGACGCGGAGGGCTACATCAAGGTGGACTCCCCCACCACGGTCACCAGCCGCTCGGGGGTCTTCGCGTGCGGCGACGCCGTGGACCACCGCTACCGCCAGGCCATCACCGCCGCAGGCACGGGCTGCGCGGCGGCTTTGGACGCCGAACGTTACCTGGCCGCGCTGGAGGACGCGGACAGCATCGCGACGGCGCTGGTGGAGGAGCCGACCCACGCCTGAGACGACACCCCGCCCCGCCCAACTAGGTAGCAGCAGACGTCGTTTTGAGCCCTGAGAACGACGCGTGCTGCGACCTAGTTGGGCCGCGAACCGTCACACCCGCGGATGAAACGAGAGCGCCTGTTGCGGCACGCCGGAACCGGTGCCAGTCGGCTTCCCCACCGACAAGGTGCTGGACTCCGTCGACGTCGTGGTTGTCCTTGGCACCGAAGCGACACTCGAGCCCGCGACGGGACCTGTTTCGAAGCATGGGAAACGGACGAGCCCTCCGAGCGCGGCATCGAAGGCATGGAGCGCATGCGCCTGGTCCGGGATGACATCGAGGCGCGGGTCCCGACCCTGTTTGCGGAGCTCACCGGGCGCTAGGCCCGCCAACGCGCCCAACTAGGTAGCAGCTGAGACGGTTCTCAGCCCTGAAAACGACGCGTGCTGCGACCTAGTTGGGATGGTGCGCCAGTTGGGATGGTGCGCCAGTTGGGTGGGTGCGCCAGCTGAGTGATCCGAGTAGTCGGTGCGGCTGCGAGTAGTGTCCGGGGTGTCCTGCGCCCGAAAAACGAGTACCCACCACGGTTACCGTGCCGCTGCGGCGGGACTAGCGTGCACCTACGGGGGTCGCCCGGGGTCCGGCAGGCTGACGGTAGGCGGCCCCATTTTCAGCCTCATTGCTTTTGGGTACTCACATTGGAGCAGATTGATGAACCGGCTAATCAGGCTGGGGGCTGTGGGAGCCCTCATCCTGCCACTCATCGGGGCGTTCGGGGCGGCGCCGGCTCAAGCCGCGACCTGCCAGCCCGGAACCCCGGCCCCGTCTGGCCCCTACCCCGGCACCGCCGTGGTGGCCAACAACTTCGAATCCGGCAACCTCGCCGGATTCACCGTTACCACCGGCGGCCCCGGAACAGCCACGGTGGACTCCCCCCTGGCCCACTCCGGGAGCTGCGCGGCCCACCTGCACTCGACGGCGGATGCCGGCTCCGTGGCCAACATCTCGGCGGCGCTGCCCGCAGGCACCGCCGACGTGTACGCCGACGGCTGGTTCAACGTCACCAAGGCGGGCGCCGCCGGAAGCAACGTGGCCTATCTCCGCCTGTTCTCCGGCAGCAGCCGGATCGCCGACGTGTACCGCGACAACGGCACCGGACGGCCCTACCTGCGGACAACGCTGCCCGACGGCTCGACCGTCTCCACACGCTTGCTCTCCACGAGCATTCCACTGAACACCTGGCACCGCGTGGTGCTCCACATGGCCCTGAACGGCGCCGCCTCCACAGTCGAAGTGTGGATTGACGGGGCCACGGTCTACTCCAGCGACCAGGTCAGCACCGGCGCCACCTCGCTGAGCGCCGTCCAGCTCGGATCCGAAAGCCGCCGCCAGGTGGCGGACACGTACATTGACGACCTCCTGATCCACACGCCAACCGAAACCCCGCCGCCTCCAAGCGAAACCTGCCAATCGGCGACCCCCGCACCCACGAACTCGCAACCGGGCACCACCGCTGTGGCTACGAATTTCGAATCCAACACCCTCGCTCCGTTCGTCCCGACCACCGGCGGAACAGGCACCGCAGGCGTGTCCGCTGTCCTGTCGCATTCGGGCGGCTGCTCCGCTCACCTTCATGTCACCACCGACTCCGGCTCGCTCGCCTACCTCACGGCTCCCCTGCCCGCCGGCAGCCCGGCCGCTTCCGCCGACGGCTGGTTCAACATCACCCAGGCCGGAGTGGACGGCAACAACGTCCCGTATTTCCGGTTCTTCTCCGGCAGCACCCGGGTCGCGGACATCTACCGGTACAACAACAACGGCCAGCTCTGGCTGCGCGTGACCTCACCCGGAGGGTCATTCGTCTACACCAAGCTGATTTCGGCCACCATCCCGCTGAGCTCCTGGCACCACGTGGAAATGCGCGTCGTACCCAACGGCGCAGCAACCACCATCCAGGTGTGGTTTGACGGCACCGCGGTCTACTCCAGCAACACCGTCAACTCCCCGGCCACCTCGCTCTCGCGGGTCCAGCTGGGCGCCGAACACACCCGTCAGATGGGCGACAGCTTCATCGACGACGTCATCATCAAGAGCGGGTCCTGACCGCTCCAAGCGATAAGAACGCGTTAAACCACGACGGCGGGACCGCGCCGGGCGCTCGAAAAGCGCAAGGTGCGGTCCCGCCGTCGTCGTGCTTGAAACATTCCCTCTATTTCCAATGTATGCCCCGCAAGGGGGCTTGCGGCAAGCCCCGGACCGGGGCGCATACTCGCCGAAGGCCGGAACCTAGGGAATGGGGAGTAGCGAGATGCGCGTCTTGGAGCATGCGGTGGTCATCGCCGGAGGGGGCCCCACAGGGCTGATGTTGGCGGGCGAGCTGGCGCTGGCGGGCGTCGACGTCGCCATTGTCGAGCGGCGCGCCAGCCAGGAACTCGCCGGATCGCGCGCAGGCGGCCTGCACTCACGCACCATCGAGGTCCTCGATCAGCGCGGAATCGCCGATCGGTTCCTCTCGGAGGGACAGGTTGTGCAGGTCGCGGGGTTCGCGTCCACCCGTCTGGACATCAGCGACTTCCCCACCCGGCACCCATATGCGCTCGGGCTGTGGCAGAACCACATCGAGCGCATACTGGCCGGCTGGGTCGCCGAACTGGCGGTGCCGATCCACTACGGCACTGAGGTCACCGGTATCGCGCAGGACCCCGCCGGCGTCGACGTCGAGCTGTCCGACGGCCGGTCGCTACGGGCGCAGTATCTCGCCGGGTGCGACGGCGGCCGCAGCCTGATCCGCAAGGCGGCCGGCATTGAGTTCCCCGGCTGGGATCCGACGACCAGCAGCCTGATCGCCCAGGTCGAGATGACTGAGGAGCCGGAATTGGGCATCCGCCACACTCCCTCGGGTATGCACGCCCTCGGCAAGGTCGAGTACAAGATCAAAGACGGCGAGGTCGTCTACAAGCCCGGTGGGACGGTCGGGGTCATGCTGACCGAGTCGCACGTCGGCACGAGCGAGCCCACCCTGCGCGATATCAGCGAGGGCCTCATCGCCGTATACGGGACCGACTACGGGATCCACAGCCCCACCTGGATCTCCAGGTTCACCGACATGACCCGGCAGGCCGCAGCCTACCGCGAGGGGCGGATCCTGCTGGCCGGCGACGCTGCCCACGTGCATTCCCCGGTCGGCGGACAGGGCCTCAACACCGGCGTGCAGGATGCGGTGAATCTGGGTTGGAAGCTGGCCCAGGTGGTCCACCGGACAGCGCCGGAAAGCCTGCTGGACACCTACCACGCCGAGCGCCACCCGGTCGCCGCCCGCGTGCTGCGCAACACGATGGCGCAAGTCGCGCTCATGCGCCCCGCCGACGCGCGGCTCGAGGCCTTGCGTGAAACGGTGTCCGAACTCCTCACCATGGAGGAACCGCGCAAGCGCTTCGCCGCGATGCAGTCCGGTCTGGACATCCATTACGACGTCGGCCATTACGACGGCGGCGACGGTCACCCGCTGCTGGGGCGCCGCATGCCCGACCTCGACCTCGTCACCGCCGACGGGCCGCTGCGGATGTTCACCCTGCTGCACGATGCTCGGCCCGTCCTTCTCAACCTCGGTGAGCCCGGCGGCTTCGACACCACTCCTCGGCCGGATCGGGTCAAGTTGGTCGACGCCCAATACGGCGGCCCGTGGGAGCTTCCGGCACTCGGGGAGGTCGCGGCTCCCGCCGCCGTGCTGATTCGGCCCGACGGACATGTTGCCTGGGTGGGGGACCTAACCCAGCGGGGGCTCGCTGACGCGCTCGCCACCTGGTTCGGACCGCCGACGCGGCGGCAACAGTGAAAAGCCGGTGCTGCCCCTACCTGTACCAGCCCACCGCACGGTCGTAACTGCATTCAAGCGCGCCCGAGCCTGGCGCAGCGCCTCCCCCAGTCGGAAAGTAGATGGCGCCGAAGTCCGCGCCCGCGGCTTCAATCCGCCCTCGCGCCCAGATCTGGGCAGCCTCCAGGTCTGCCTCCGGGACCGGCTCGCGGGTGCTGTGGTCCCCGCCGAAATGGATATCCAGCTGATACTCCCCCGGCTGCGACGTCCCGGGGTGACGGGCCGGATCATGCTCATCACGCCGGCTGATCGCGACCTCGGCGGAGGCATGGAGGATGGACGGCTTGCTGGCGGCGCCGCCGTGTTCCTGCTGTTTCATCCGCATGCCCGACACCACGCTCTCCACGGTGTCTTCCTCTGTCACTACGTAAGCAGAGCCACTGACGTCGGTCTCTGAGCCGCCGACGCTTTTCAGGTGTTGCCCGAACTGTTCCGAGCTGGATTGTGTGGATTCCATGCGCCCTCCTTGAGGGTCTTAGCGGCGATTGCCGACGCCTCCCACCCTAGACCTGTTACAGGCCGCCACTGCGGTGTTGGAGTGGGCGGGTTATTTTGCTGACAGTGCGGGTACGGCGCTAGTAACGTGGAGGATTCGCACGCCTAAGGCAACGGGGAGTGGAAATCGTGGGCAATGACGGAGCAGTCAACGGCAAAGTGGTCAATGATGGCGCGGTCAATGACCGAACGGTTCCTGCCGGCCGGACTGCTGGGGCGGTGGAGCTCATCCTGGTCCGGCACGGCGAGAGCCAGGGCAACGTGGCTGCCACGGCCGCCCAGGATTCCGGAGCCGACGTGATCGACGTCCCCGCCCGCGACGCCGACGTCGAGCTGTCCTCCACAGGGCGGGAACAGGTCCAGGCCCTGGGCCGCGCACTGGCGGAGGCCCCCGAAGACCTGCGTCCCGACGTCGTGATTTCCTCCCCCTACATGCGCGCCTACCAGACCGCCGAAATCGCCGTCGAGACGGCCGGCTGGCCCGTTGCCGTCCGCACCGACGAGCGGCTCCGCGACCGCGAACTGGGCATCCTGGACATGATCACCCGCCTCGGCGTGGAAAACCGGCTGCCGGAAGAAGCAGAACGACGGCGGTGGCTGGGTAAGTTCTATTACCGGCCGCCGGGCGGGGAATCCTGGGCGGACGTCGCGCTGCGGCTGCGGTCCGTACTCGGCGAACTGAACGCGCTCGGCAGCGGCCACCGCGTGATGCTGGTCTGCCACGACGCCGTGGTGCTGCTGTTCCGCTACGTCCTGGAAGGCATGTCCGAGCACGAGCTCCTGGACCTCGCGGCGAGCACCACGGTCCTCAACGCCTCCGTCACCCGGTATGTGCGGCCGGACGGCGTGGGGCCGTGGACGCTGGAGAGCTTCAACGTGGCCGATCACCTCACGCAGCAGGGCGTCCAGGTGACCGAGCATGCGGGGGATGCCAGTGTCCACCCGCGCTGAGTCCGCCTCCCCCGAACAGATCACGCCGTCGCTGCTCCGCGACTGGCCGCTCCCCTCCGCCGGTGCGGACAAGTATTCCCGCGGCGCGGTGCTGGTGATCGGCGGGGCCAGACGCACTCCGGGGGCCGCGCTGCTGGCGGGAACGGCTGCGCTGCGCGTAGGGGCGGGCCGGCTCACCCTGGCCGTGGCCGAGTCCGTGGCCGTGCAGCTGGCCGTCACGCTTCCCGAGGCCGGAGTGATCGGGCTGCCCGAATCCGACGGCGGATCGGTAGGTGCATCCGGGCTGAAGGCCTTGACCGAGGACCTGGACGCGGCCGACGCGGTACTGATCGGGCCGGGCCTGGACGACATCGACGAGACCGAGGCGCTGCTGCGTGAACTCCTTCGGCGGGAAGCTGAGCGGGATTCAGGGCCTCGCGCCGGCCGCGGCGCCGGGGGCGGCTCCGGCCGCGGCTCCGGGGGCGGCAAGGCCGGCGGCGCCGGCCGTGGCGCCGGGGGCGGCTCCGGAGGCGGCGCCAGCGGTGCCACGGTGATCCTCGACGCCTATGCGCTGGGCTGCCTGCCCAAGCTGCTGGACGAGCTGGAGCCCTGGGCGGGACGCCTGATCCTCACACCCAACCCCAACGAAGCCGGGATCCTGCTGGGGCGGGACGCTGACAACCTTGCTGCCGACGTCGTCGAAATAGCAGAAAAGTACAGCGCAGTGGTGAGCTGCCAGGGCCTGATCGCGCGACCGCCGGGCGGGGACGCGCCGGAGGGTGCGGAACGCTGGGAGATCACCACGGGGTACGGCGGCCTGGGAACATCCGGCAGCGGCGACATCCTGGCCGGTGCCATCGCCGGACTCCGCGCCCGGGGCAGCACCGACGCGCAAGCCGCCTGCTGGGGAACCCACCTTCACGCCGCCGCGGCGGACCGGCTCGCCAGCAGGATGGGCAGCCTCGGCTTCCTGGCACGGGAACTGGCCGACGAGCTGCCGCCGCTCATGATGGAGCTGAACACGTAGGTTTTTGACTGAGCCGGTCACCTCATGGAGGAGCCCACGGAGCCCAGAATCGAGCGGAGCGACACTGCGGCCTTGTGCGCTGCCGCCTTGGGGTCGGCGCGGCCGGCCGTGACGTCGCTGACGGCCTTGGCGATGGGCAGTTCCGACAGCGCCGCGCCGGCAAGATCGCCTTGGCCCTGGATAATGCCCCAGTGCCTGACGTCCTCGGGCCCCCGCAGCAGGACAGAGAGCACATCCTGCGAGTAGAACTTGCCCAGCGGTTCCTGTTTGCCCACTCCCGCCGGCATTTTCGTCCACGCATCGCTGTATTCCGCCGGCTTGCCGGCGCTGCCGGCACGGACAGGAAGGCGCTCCTCCGGGGCGATGGCCAGCCAGTCAGCGTAACCGTCGCTCATGACGTACTCCACGAACCGGCGGGCAGGCTCCGTGTCCGAGTCTTTGGTGATGGTCCAGGACGTGATCTCGCCGAACTGCGCTGGCTGCTTCCCGTCAGGACCAAGAAGGCCGGCGACCACTCCAGTGTTCCTGGCCAGGAAGCCGGGATCCGATGTGCATTCCGTGCAGCTGGGTTTGGCGTCTATACGCAGGCCGGCCAATTCGTCCAGCATCAGTGTGGGCCAGATGGCCATCGCCGCCTTGCCGGAGATATACGCGTTCCGGACCGTGTCTATGTCCTGGAGCCCGGGCACGGAATAGTTCTTCAGTATGTCGCGGTAGAACCCGAGCGCAGCCACGCATTGGGGACTCTCGAACGTGATGCCGTCCTTGCCGTTGACCATTTCGCAGCCGTTACCCTGCGCGATGTGCTCGAACGACTGCTGCGTGAATGCCTGGCCGGATTTGTTGGCTGCGACGAAGCCCGCCATTTGGGGAGTGTCAAGCTTCTTTGCGGCCGCCATGATGTCGGCGTACGTCTTGGGCGCGGCCAGCCCGGCCTGGGCGAACAGGTCCTTCCGGTAGTACAGGAGGTGCTGCCAGGAGGAGTCCGGAACGGACAGCTGACGGCTGCCTTCCCGGGTCAGATCCAGCGCACGCGGGGACCACGTGTGCTCGCCCAGGGCGAGAATGACGCTGGCATTGAGTTCGGTATTCACCAGGCCTCTGGCAGCCAGGGTTCGGACCTGGCCCAGCGAAATGGAACCGATCACGTCAGGGAGGTCTCCCGAAGCCTCCGACGAGCCCACGATCTGGCTGAACCTGTGTGCCGGTACGCCCACGAGGTCCACAGTCACACCTGTGGCTGCGGTGAACCGTTCGACGATCGCACGGGACTTGGCCATGCGGTCCGGAAGCGTTTCTGTGGTCCAGACGGTAATGACGTGGGGTTCCGCCTCGCTGGGGGGGTTTGGCTGCTGGCCGTTGTTTGTGCAACCAGCCACTAAAGCTGCTGCCAGGGAAACCATGGAAACGAATCCGGCCTTGGCCCGGTGCCTGGCTCCATTCACTTGGTTGCTCCTGCCTGGACGTGCCCGCAGAACAGGTGCAGCAAAGCCGCAAACCTGAGACTTCACTACAACCCGGAAACCTATCTGTCAAGAGTATCGAAATGTGGACAGACTGTCAGTAGCCCGGCGGGGGCGGCCGCAAGCGCGTTGCCTTTTGCAAGAGGGCTGCCCATGGTCCCCGGACAGGCCGCTCCGGCCCGGGATTTCCGGGCTTCTGCACCGAACCGGCGGCTCTTGTCTGCCGGACGGGCGGGGGTTATTTTAAGCGTGAGATTGACCTCAAAAATGTCAGGGCGAAGATGCCCAAATAACAGGAGCCCGTCGATGTCGACCATCTCCAACGCCCACCTTCCCGGCGAGGCGCACCGCCCGTCCGGTCATCGGCTATGGTGCCCCGAATGCCGGACGGACGAATACCTGATCATCGAATCCATCGAGGCCATGCATCCGCCGGAGGTGGGCCTGGTGGATGTGTCCTACACGTGCGTTGAATGCGATTTCTTCTACGCCCACCCGGCGAGCGTCCACGACGTTGCCGCCGTCCTGAACCGCCACGGCCAGGTGATGGGCGTCCTGCAGTTCGGCGGTGAATACTTCCACTGCGCAACACCCATGCTCTCGGTCAGTTCCGGAACCAGCAGTATCTACGGCCATGAGCTGGCCCGGCACCACACCATCCACGACGTCCATCTACCCACACGGCTGTTGCGATGCGGCTGCGGGTTCCAGATGGAAGTGCCGGACTGATCCGGTCAACAATAAGGAGAGAGCAAAATGGCTACTACCCATCCCACAGCTGGTGCAAGATCCCGCATGCAGCTGGCGTCCCAGGTTGTCGGGGCAGTATTCCTGCTCGTTGGCATCCTTGGCTTCATCCCCGGAATAACCACCAACTACGCTTCGCTGGGCTTTGCGGGGCACTTGTCTGAAGCAATGCTTCTGGGCGTCTTCCAGGTTTCCATCCTGCACAATATCGTCCACATGCTCTTCGGCGTGGCCGGCATCCTCATGGGCCGCACGGCCATGCAGGCAAAGAACTTCCTCCTTTACGGCGGAATCGTCTACCTGGTCCTGTGGGTATACGGCCTGCTGATCGGCCACGAGACGCCCGCCAACTTTGTTCCCGTCAACACCGCGGACAACTGGCTCCATTTCCTGTTGGGCGTCGGCATGATCGCATTGGCGCTGCTGCTGTCCCGCCAAAGCACCACCGTCCGCGGGGCAGTGCCCGGGCACTGATTGATTGCCCTTTTGCCGGGGTGCCGCCCGGGGCTATCCTGACTTCGTCGGTTCTTCGAACCGCTCACGGTCCGGCCGGCACCCCAGCCCTGACGAGGGGCGTTGAAGCGCGATGCCGGGGAGTGGCAGACGATGACCGCATATCAGCACACAACAGGATTGACCGATACCACAGCTCCCCGCGTGGTGCCCCGCAAAAAGGGCAGCATGGTGGTCAAGTGGATCACGTCCACCGACCACAAAACCATCGGGTACATGTACCTGATCGCCTCGTTTATCTTCTTCCTCCTCGGCGGCGTGATGGCCCTGCTGATCCGCGCCGAGCTGTTCGAACCCGGCATGCAAGTCCTGCAGACCAAGGAACAGTACAACCAGCTGTTCACCATGCACGGCACGGTCATGCTGCTCATGTTCGCCACCCCGCTGTTCGCCGGCTTCACCAACGTCATCATGCCGCTGCAGCTCGGCGCACCGGACGTCGCCTTCCCGCGGCTGAATGCCCTGGCGTTCTGGTTCTTCCTGTTCGGCTCCACCATCGCGATGGCCGGCTTCATCACTCCACAGGGTGCGGCGTCGTTCGGCTGGTTCGCCTATGCTCCCCTGCACAACACCACCTTCACCCCGGGCGTCGGCGGTGACCTGTGGGTCTTTGGGCTGGCACTGTCCGGCTTCGGCACCATCGTGGGCGCCGTCAACTTCATCACCACCATCATCTGCATGCGCGCCCCGGGCATGACCATGTGGCGGGTGCCCATCTTCACGTGGAATGCCCTGGCGACGTCGATCCTGGTCATCATGGCCTTCCCGCCGCTGGCCGCCGCGCTGTTCGCCATCGGGGCCGACCGCCGCTTCGGCGCCCACATCTATGATCCGGAAAACGGCGGCGCCGTGCTCTGGCAGCACCTGTTCTGGTTCTTCGGCCACCCTGAGGTCTACATCATTGCGCTGCCGTTCTTCGGCATCGTTTCGGAGATTTTCCCGGTCTTCAGCCGCAAGCCGATCTTCGGCTACAAAGGCCTGGTCTACGCCACCATCGCGATCGCCGCGCTCTCCGTGACCGTGTGGGCGCACCACATGTACGTCACCGGTTCGGTGCTGCTGCCGTTCTTCGCGTTCATGACCATGCTCATCGCGGTGCCCACGGGCGTGAAGTTCTTCAACTGGATCGGCACCATGTGGGGCGGTTCGCTGACGTTTGAGACCCCCATGCTGTGGAGCCTGGGGTTCCTGGTCACGTTCCTCTTCGGCGGCCTGACCGGCATCATCCTGTCCTCCCCGCCGCTGGACTTCCACGTGTCCGACTCGTACTTCGTGGTGGCGCACTTCCACTACGTGGTGTTCGGCACCGTGGTGTTCGCGATGTTCGCCGGGTTCTACTTCTGGTGGCCGAAGTGGACGGGCAAGATGCTTAACGAGCGCCTCGGCAAGATCCACTTCTGGATGCTGTTCCTCGGCTTCCACGGCACGTTCCTGATCCAGCACTGGCTCGGCGTTGAAGGCATGCCCCGCCGCTACGCGGACTACATGCCGCAGGACAACTTCACCTGGATGAACCAGTTCTCCAGCCTCGGCTCGTACCTGCTGGGAGCGTCCCTCATCCCGTTCTTCTGGAACACCTACATCACCTCCCGCCGTGCCGAGCGGGTTGAAGTGGACGATCCGTGGGGCTTCGGGGCTTCCCTGGAATGGGCAACGTCCTGCCCGCCGCCGCGCCACAACTTCACGTCCATCCCGCGCATCCGTTCGGAACGCCCGGCCCTTGACCTGCACCACCCGGAGCTGCGCGTGCGCGAGCACGAGACGACGCACAGTCCTGCCGCCGAGGTGCTGGGCCCACCGGACATCGGCTCGCGCAACGTGAAGAACCCGAATCCGGAGAAGTAACCACGCGCTGACCAGCTGTACTTTGCGAATTTTGGCGCCAGCAGCCTGGTCAGGATCCGGACAGGGACCTGACGCACGATGCGAGCAAATCCCGCAATTGCCGTTGTTGGCTGGTGTTGAGCCCCCGCCGCATTTGGGTCTCCACCGAGCTGACAGCGGCGCTGGCGGCTTGCAGCCGCTCTCGACCCAGCGGGGTGAGCTGGACGGGGAGGACCCGGCCAGTAGATGGCTGTTCCGGCCGGACGACGAGTCCATCCCGTTCGAGCGCCTGCAGGAGGACGTTCATCGACTGCCGGGATACGAAGGCACCGCGGGCCAGATCGGAGTTGGACAGACCAGGCCGCTCAGCGAGGAGCTCAAGGCACGCGTACTGCGGGACCGTCATCCCCAGTGGGCGCAGCGCACCGTCCATCGCTGAGCGGAGCACACTGTGCGTCTGCTTGAGGAGATAGCCCAGCGAGGTGTCCAGGTCTAGTCCAGTGCCGTCTTGACTCATGTCAATATTCTGACATACCTTGATCCATGTCAATGTACTGACATAACGAGGAGGCAATGCCATGGCCGCTATTGGGCCTGATTTCATTTCCCTGCAGGTGCGCGACCTGGAACGCTCGGCGGCGTTTTACGAGCAGCAACTGGGGCTGGCGCGATCCAAGGCCGGCCCGCCGCACGCCGTCGTCTTCGATACCCAGCCCGTTCCTTTCGCGGTGCGCGAACCGCTGCCAGGAACCAACCTCGAGGCTATCCCCCAGCCAGGAGAAGGCATTGCACTCTGGCTCCGCGCCACCGACGCCCAGCAGCTTCACGACGCTCTGGCCGGCGTCGGCACGCCGATCACCTCGGCACCGGTCGATGGGCCATTCGGGCGCACCTTCACCTTCGCCGATCCGGACGGCTACAGAATCACGATCCATGACGGCGTCTGAACAGGACGGTCTCGATGCGCTCGGGGAGGCGGCTCACGGAGGCGGAGTGAGCGCGTGGCTGGCAGTCGTATCTGCTGAGAACGTGCGACGCGCCGTCGCCCTGGGGATCGCACAGATCGGTCACGGAAAGCGGGCAAACTTGTCGCGCATGCATGCCGGCGACACGCTCATTTTCTACTCCCCGGTCCAACGACTCGGCGACCGGATCCCGCTGCGGCACTTCACTGCCCTGGGTGAAATCGCGGACGACGGGATCTGGCAGGCCGATGAAGGCGACTTCAAGCCGTTCCGGCGACGCGTTAACTACGCTGACGCCGCACCCGTGGAGCTAGGGTCGGTCCGTGACCAGCTGCACCTCACGGCCGGGCGGAACTCGGGATACCAGCTCCGACGGGGCTGCGTGCCGCTGGATGCGCACGACGTCAACGTACTTCGATTCGCCATGGCCCGGTCACGATAAAGGCGGAAAGGCCCGGCGATGCCGGGCTTTTCCTGTTTTCCCTAATCTGAATTCAGGCCACCACGCTAATAATCCCGGACACGGCCCCAGGGCTTACTTCCTGCAAGGCCTGTGTCCTGGAAAAGGTTTTCGTTACGGAAGGCCGGCTTTAGCTGAGCCGCCCGCTGCTGAGTATGAGCAGCCGGGCGTCAGCGGCCGGCGATCAGCCGGCGCGTATCAAGCAGCCGCGGCTGCCGGAACCCTGCCCGCACTGGTTCGAGGGCCGGCGTCGGCCGGTGCCAGAACGCGGACGTTGCATTCTGACTGCAACGGGTCGATTGACCGCGGCAGGTGGTGGGTTTCGGAACATTCCCGGAGCTGTTCAAGAGCCGAGGGTTCGACCCGCGCGTGGGAGATGTCCACAACGAGCTGAAGACCCTGCCTGAGGTGGTTGGCGCGCTTCATGACGACGTAGAGAGCTTGGATGCTTTGGGCGGTTACGTGGCCCTGGGCGGCGACCTGAGCCTCACCGCATTCGAGGTCCAAACGGACCAAAACCTTGAGCTTCTGGTTCAAGAAAACTTCTCCCCTCATGCACGGCCGCGACGCTGCGACCGGAAACAAGCCTAACCCGCATGTGACGAAGATAACAAAAAAAATACCGAATATTGCATCACGTTCCTGTTTCGACCTTCCCATGGCACGGCAACGCGGGCGCACGCAAGCGCCTAAATCGTTCGGATCTGGCTTGCGTGCCCCCGCGTTGTGGGCTGATGTTGACTGGGGTGGCGGCGAGGCGGCCCGGGCTCGTTAGTCTCGGGTCGGGCCCGTTAGTCTCTGGTCGGGTCAGGCCGGAGCGGCGCCGGCCCGGGGTCCGGCACCGGGAGCGGGCCCGGAGGTTCCGGAGCCGGGAAGGGGTTCGGCGGCGCGGGCCGCGAGGGATCCGGCGGCATGGGATCGGGGCCGGGTTCCGGCGGGAACGGGTCGGGTTCGTGCACTGGCGGAATTGTCATGGCTGCCCCTCGGCTGCTGGATTGGTTCCGGTTTGCGGACGCGAGTTCAGGATACGCCCGGGCCGGGAGCGGGGACAGACTTCGCCTAGCCAGTCGCGATTCCGGCTCTCCCCCGGTAGCGAACGGCCGCCCAAATGTCGGTGCGGCTCTATATATTGAGGGAATGACCCAGACTCCGCTGCAGCACTCCGCCACCACCCCCGCCGCTGCCGTTCCCCTGCCGCCCGTCGCCAAGAAGGTGCCTGCCGAGCGCACGCACCACGGGGACACCTTCGTGGACCACTACGAATGGCTCCGGGACAAGGAATCCGAGGAGGTCGTGGCACACCTGAAGGCCGAGAACGCCTACCAGGAAGCCGTCACTGCGCACCAGGAACCCCTGCGCGAAGCCATCTTCCAGGAGATCAAGGGCCGCACCCAGGAGACGGACCTGTCTGTTCCCAACCGCAAGGACGGCTGGTGGTATTTCAGCCGCTCCGTGGAGGGCAAGGAATACGGGATCCGGTGCCGCGTCCGCGCCCAGGACACCGGCAACCCGGTGGCCGACTGGACTCCCCCGGCGGTGGAGGCCGGCATCGAAATTCCCGGCGAAGAAGTCCTGCTGGACGGCAACGTGGAAGCCGAAGGAAAGCCGTTCTTCTCGGTGGGCGGCACGGCCGTGACCGTGGACGGGAACCTGTACGCCTACGCCGTGGACAACTCCGGGGACGAACGCTTCACCCTGCGCATCAAGGACCTCCGCACCGGCGAGCTGCTGCCGGACGTCATTGAGAACGTCTTCTACGGGGTTTCCTTCTCCCCCGACGGCACCCGGATCTTCTACACCGTGGTGGATGACTCCTGGCGGCCGTACCAGGTCAAGGCCCACGTGCTGGGCACGCCGGTCGCCGACGATCCGGTGATCTACCAGGAGGACGACGTCGCCATGTGGCTGGGGTTTGAGCTCTCCTCCGACCGGCGTCACCTCGTGCTGGGCATCGGCTGCTCGGAGTACAGCGAAACGCGACTGCTGCGCTTTGACGACCCCGAGGGCCGCCTCACCACCGTGGTTTCCCGCGACGAACGCGTCCTGTACGAGGCCGAGCCGTTCCTGCTCGACGGCCAGGAACGCATCGTCATCACGCACAACCGCAACGCCGTCAACTCGATGGTCTCGCTGGTTGACCCGGCCGAGCTCACCAAGCCGCTGGCTGAGCAGCACTGGACCACCGTCGTCGAGCACTCCGACGACGTCCGCGTCAACGGTGCGGGCGTCACGTCCACACACATGGTTGTTTCGGTCCGCAAGGACACCATCGAGCGGGTTCAGGTGATGTCGCTGGCCGGGCTGGGCACGCCCGCCCAGGAGCCGCCCGTCGAGCCGGCGTTCGACGAGGAACTGTACACGTCGGGCGTTGGCGGCTCGGACTATGAGGCACCCGTGATCCGGCTGGGCTACACGTCCTACTTCACGCCGTCGCGCGTCTATGACTTCGTGCTCCCCACCGCGGAGCAACCGGCCGGGGAGCTGCTGCTCCGCAAGGAAAGCCCGGTGCTGGGCGGCTACGACTCCGCCGATTACGTCGCAACCCGCGAATGGGCCGAGGCCGCCGACGGCACCAAGGTCCCGCTCTCGGTGCTGCGCCACAAGTCCCTGGCCCGGGATTCCACCGCGGCCGGGCTCATCTACGGCTACGGCTCGTACGAGCTGAGCATGGACCCGGGATTCGGCGTCGCCCGGCTCTCGATGCTGGACCGCGGGATCGTGTTCGTCATTGCGCACATCCGCGGCGGCGGTGAACTCGGCCGGCACTGGTACGAGGACGGCAAGAAGCTCACCAAGAAGAACACGTTCACGGACTTCATCGCGGCCACGGACTGGCTGGCGGCGTCCGGCTGGGCGGCGCCGGACCGGATCGCGGCCATCGGCGGATCCGCGGGCGGCCTCCTCATGGGCGCCGTGGCCAACCTCGCACCGGAGAAGTACGCGGCCGTCCTGGCGCAGGTGCCCTTCGTGGACCCGCTGAACACCATTCTGGATCCGGAGCTGCCGCTGTCCGCGCTTGAGTGGGAGGAATGGGGCAACCCCATCACCGATCCCGAGGTGTACCAGTACATGAAGTCGTACACGCCGTACGAGAATGTCCGCGAGGTGGCCTACCCCAAGATCGCCGCCGTGACGTCCTTCAATGACACCCGCGTCCTTTACGTCGAGCCCGCCAAGTGGGTGCAGGTCCTGCGGTCCAAGACCACGGGCGCCGAGCCGATCGTCATGAAGATCGAGATGGACGGCGGCCACGGCGGCGCCTCGGGCCGGTACGTGCAGTGGCACGAACGAGCCTGGGACTACGCCTTCATTGCCGACTCCCTCGGCGCCACGGAACTGCTGCCCGGCGCCGGGCTGAAGTAGGGCCTGGCCTCAGGGCACCCGCCATAGCGTATGGAGGGTCGCCATTCACCAAAAATGGCCGCATAAGGGGTTACCCAGGCGGCCATTTTTGGTGAACCGGCGGAACTCCGGGCGTAATCTATCGGCTCAGGGGCCCCACCAGCCCCACGGCCCGGTGCTGGGCGCGGAAACGGGCCCGCCACCGCATATATTTGGACGATGCTCTCGGCGCTGAAGAAATACCTGTTGGTCCCCAAACTGGTGAAGCTGTCTTCCGCGGCGCCCAAGGATCCGCGGGAGGCCTGGGACCAGTTCTGGG
The DNA here is from genome assembly GCF_018613835.1 of Arthrobacter sp. ISL-5. Classification (GTDB taxonomy): domain Bacteria; phylum Actinomycetota; class Actinomycetes; order Actinomycetales; family Micrococcaceae; genus Arthrobacter. Next base: position 27,318 of record NZ_JAGGPM010000030.1, read on the forward strand.
GCAACGTCCGGGCCACCGGCGCCCGCGGCGACGTGCTGTGGGACTCCGGCGACGACCACGAAATGCTGGGCTACCTGGAACAGCTGAAGCGGCAACTGAACCCGGACCTGCCCATCGTCGACGTCGGGTGCGGCAACGGCACGTTCAGCCGCAGACTGGTTGCGCACTTCCCGCATGTATTGGGTGTGGACGTCTCCCCCAATGCCATCGCCCGTGCGCACTCCGAATCCGTCGGGCTGGAGCGGGTGTCATACCTGGCGGCGGACATGACCGCTCCCGGGGCATCGCAGGCCGTGGCCGACGCCTTGGCCACCGCCGGCGTCGCTGGAGAAGCGAACATCTTCATCCGCGGTGTCCTGCATGTGCTGAAGCGCCCGGCGCAGGCTGCCCTTGCCGAACAACTCCACCCCCTGGTGGGAAAACGCGGACGGGTGTTCCTCGCCGAGACGAACTTCCGGGGCAACGCCATCGAGTACGTGAGCCACCTTGGAGCTACTTTGCACTCCATCCCCGCGCCGCTGGAGAAGGCAATCCGCGGCCTGCCCATGCCCGGCCGCTTCGGCCCCGTGCAGCGCAAGCGGGCGTTTCCGGAGCTGCGGTGGGACGTGGTGGAGGACGGACCGGCCACCATCGAAACCCGCCCGCTGACGTCCGCCAGCCGGACTGAGCTGATCCCGGGCTACTTCTCCGTGCTGCAGCCCCGCTGACGGCATTTACCATCCATTGCTCCGCAAGTGCCCTTTTCAGTCCCCAAAACGGCACTTACGGAGCAACCGATGGAGAAAATGGGCGACGGATCCCTCGGCGGGTCCTGAGCCTTGCTGCCCCGAGCCTAGCCGGCCCTCAGCCCTACTCCCTGAGCCAGGCGAGGGCGTCGCGCTCCACGGTGAAAAATTTCGTCGGACACGGCACGTTGGTAATGCCCAGAAAGAAGTTGGCAATGACCCTGTCGACGGGTGAGGAACCGAGCAACGCAATCCGCGACGCCTGGCACGGCCGGCCCCACACCGCCCGCGCGGCGCGGCTCACGTCCGCGGTGGTTGCCATGTCCACGAGCATGGGATGGCGGCTCTCCCCGGAGAGGATATTGACCCGCTCCATGGCGGCCTCGGCGTCCGCCTCTGAAATGAACGCTCCCCGGGCCCACGTCAGGCGCAGGAGCCCCTCGGGGTCCAGTACCAGGTCAAACAGCGTGTTCCGGCCGCTGACATCGGCATTCACAATCGAGACCTCCCCGGTGGCTATGAGACAACTATCAAGCTACAGGCCCACACGTTCGCGGCCAATGCGGTCCACGGACTGATAATGTGAGTCGAAAATCACGGGTAGCCGCACATGGGCTCGCGCACAATAGGGGGGCACAGTGGTTCAGGCATCGCCGGAACATCTTCCCGCGGCGCGCGACGCAATTCTCGCCATTCCCGAGGGGGAGCGCCTGCAGGCGACCGCTTCTGTCCTCGCGGAAGCCGGTTTCAGCGTCCGCACAGCGTCCGACGCCGGCGCCCTCGCCGCTGAGCTGGAACGCAACCGCGCCGCCGTCGTGCTTCTGGATACGGCACTGGCTGACGGGCACATGTGGGAGGGCACGCCGGTGCTCCTCATCGTGGACCTCGCCGGAGACTTTGACCTGGCGCGGCTGGAGCCGTGGGGCATCGCCGACTACGTCTCCCACGAAGCCGACGCGAAGGAACTGGTCCACCGCGTCGAAACCCTGATCGGCCGGTCCCGGGAGCGCCGCCGGATCCGCGCCCAGGCGGAGTTCCTGCGCGAGAGCCTCCGCAACGTCTCCGCCGCCATCCGCGGCACCAACAGCCCCCAGCAGATGGCCGGGCACCTCGTCCGGGGCTTCGGAGAATCGCTGGGGACGGACCAGGTCTGGTTCACCACGTTCCAGGACACGCGCGTGCCCCGGATCAGCGCCCAGTGGTGCAAGCCCGGACTTCCCGCGCTTCCCGACAACCTGGGAGCCTATGAGGACGCGGCCCGCGACCTGGCCACCTCGCTCTGGTCCGCTGCCGAGGCCCTTGCTGTGGTGGATCACGAGACCGATCAGGCATCTCCGCTTGCCGAAGTGCTGCAGAACTGGTGCGGGCTGTCCTCCGTCCGGGCATCGATCGCGGTTCCCGTGGGCGACGGCGACTCGGCACTGGGCATCATCTGGATCACGCAGCTGAACGCGCCGCGCGAATGGACCCGGGCCGAGATCGCCCTGATCCAGCACGTGGCGGGAAACCTCGCCCACAGCCTCATCCAGGGCCACCTGATCAGCGCGCAGGTGCAGGTGCTGCAGCAGCTCCGGGAACTGGACAAGGCCAAGACGGACTTCCTGGCCACCGTCAACCACGAGCTCCGGACTCCACTGACGTCCATCACCGCCTATCTGGACATGATCCGCGACGGCGCCGGCGGCCCCGTGCCTCCGGGCATCGAGTCCATGATGGACGTCATCTCGCGGAACTCGGACCGGCTCCGGCGCCTCATCGAGGACATGCTCACGGTGTCACAGCAGGACGGCACCGGGAACCTGAGCCTCAAGCAGGTGGAGCTGGGCCAGGTGCTGAGGATCGTGGTGGCGGCCCTCCGCCCGCTCGCTGAATCGCGGAACGTCACCATCACCGGCGCCGATTCCCACGAGGACCTGAAGATCCAGGCCGACGAAGCCCAGCTCGAGCAGGTCTTCACGAACATCGTGGCGAACGCCATCAAATTCACGCCCGACGGCGGCCGCATCAGTATCAGCTTCATGCCCGAGACGTCCGGGGAAGCCAGCCCGTCCGCCGTCGTCAGGATCGCGGACACCGGCGTGGGCATTCCCGAGCAGGAAATTCACCAGGTGTTCACCCGGTTCTACCGGGCCTCCAATGCCTCGAACGCGGCCGTGCCGGGCAGCGGGCTGGGGCTGGCGATCGCCCACGACATCGTGCACCGCCACGGCGGTTCACTGGACCTGACGTCCACCCTGGGCTCGGGGACCACCGTCACCGTTCACCTGCCGCTGACCGGACCTTAAACGGACGCGGCGCCGAACCAACGGCACCCGCCCGGCAGCGTCTAAAGCGGAAGCGGCGCCGAACCAACGGCACGCGCCATCTCCCGACAATGCAAGCTGCCCCGGACCGATGGGTCCGGGGCAGTTTCAAAATCGCGGTTGAGACCAACGAATCTAGTGAGGCCACCAGCCGATCTGCGCGTAGCTGACCGTTTCTGATGACGAGGACGAGGTGTCGTCCTTGTCCTTGGGTGCGGCGTTCGCAGGAGCAGCGAAACCGGCCACAGCCAGGATGCCCGTCATGAGGAGTGTTGCGGCTACTTTCTTCATCCGCTGTTCCTTTCGTTGTGAGGTGAATTACTTATTACGGGCACAGTATACGTTCAAAATCTCAAGTTTTAGTCAAGTCAATTACCGTCATTTCCGCCGAATTTCCACCAAAACTCCGGAAGGTTCGGCAAACCCCGTAACAAGCGCCATTCCGCCCTGGAACGTGAGCGTTCTGCGCCCCGGCGTGGATAATTGTCAGCATGCCTATGCCGCGCGACTTGTCCCCGTTCGTGATTGCAGAATTGGCTGCCCGCGAAAGCTGGAAGCGACGCGACTACAGTGCAGGCTTCACCCAGGCCGGGGAAGCCGCAGAGATGGCTCGGGACGCCGACGACGACCTGGGCTGGTGGAAAATGGTGCTGCTCCAGGCGGAATGCCTGCGTGACCAGGGGTCAGTTGAGGAATGCGTGGAGTTTGCCCGGCTCCTCGCCGAACATCCGGTGGCCGCCTCCTCTGCAGACCTTGGGGCCCGGGCCAATGTCCTGCTGGCCGTGTCCCTGCAGGGCGTGGGACGGCTCCCGGAAGCTGTGCAGGCGGCGGCCGCCGCCGCCCGCCTCGTGGCCGGAGACTTCGAAAACGTCTACCTGCACATCCAGGCCCAGCAGGCCCTCATCGCGGCCCTCGCTGAAAGCGGCAGGCTTGAGGAAGCATGGCGGGAGTGCCTGGACCTCGAATCGCTCCTCACTGACCATGTGGACGAGGACACGGCCGGCAAGGCCTACTGGGTGATGGGCAACGTCGCGTTCCTGAGCAACCGGGTCAACGAGGGCAGCCAGTACCACGACCTCGCGGCGGGCCAGTTGTCACCGTCTAAGGACGTGGACCTCTGGGCACGCTTCAACCGGGCCTCGGCGGAAATGCGCCTGCACGCCCAACTCGGCAATGCCGCGACCCTTCGCTGCATCGAACGGGCCGAGCTGGCCACCGAAGTTGTGGGCGGCAGCGAACGCGACATGCTGGAAATGGCCCTGGTCCGCGCCCACTGGTACTACCTCACGGGCGACATGGATTCGGCCATCAACCTCCTGGAGCCGCTCCGCAGCAAGTTCTCCGTCCTCGCAACGCAGACCGCCGCCGAAGCCTCCTTCGTCCTGGGCAAAGCGCTCATGGCCCAAGGATTAAACGCCGAGGCTCTACAGATACTGGAAGAGGCGGCTACGCTGTTCGATACGGCGGCTGCACCGGATCGGAGCGCAACAGTGCGGACGTTCGTGGCTTCGGCCGAGAACCATCAGCAGTTTCTCCAAGGGGGGTAAGTGTCCGAAACAACAATGGCTCCCGGTCCTGCGCCGGAATCGCTCCTAATGCCGGCGGCCGGCCGACTGCCAGCACCCGTCGTTTCCTGTACGGCGCTGCCGGATCTCGCCGTCAAAGCCGTGCTGCCCCGCGGTGCGGACCTGAGTGAAGCTGCCGCCGCCCAGTTGCGCCGGCAACTCGGTGAGCTTGCCGGCGACCGGAGGGTCGCCGTCGTACTTGAACTGACCGGCGTGGGGTCGGTGAGCGGCGCCGCGCGGGCCGCCTACGCAGCCATCCCCTCGGTGTCCGCGTGGGCGATTGTGGGCGAGAGCCCCGTGGACAGGCTGCTCGGGCATTTCCTCCTGGGCGGGGAGTTCAGCTCGGTCCCGGCGCGGTACTTCACGTCGGATGGCGAAGCCCTTGACTGGTTGAGACGCCTGGACAATGTTCACTGACGGCGACCCCCGGCTGGGGCGGCTCCTCGACGGCATTGTCCGGCTCGCCTCGGGGGAGCTCCATTCGCGCATTGAAATTTCCGACGCCCGGGATGAGCTGGACGCGGTCATCATGGGCACCAACCTGCTCGCCGAAGACCTCCAGATCATCTACCAGGAGCTGGAGCAGCGCGTTGAATCCCGCACGCAGATGCTCAAGGCGGCCCACCTGGAGCTGCAGCAAATGGCCCTCACCGATTCCCTGACGGGCCTTTTCAACCGTTCCGCGCTGGTCAGCGCCCTCAACGACGCCCAGTCCGAGGCCGCCGACGGCGGGCTGCCGCCAGCGCTGCTGCTGCTCGACCTTGACGCGTTCAAGAGCATCAACGATTCCCTGGGACATTCCATGGGCGACCAGGTGCTGGCCGCTGTGGGGGCACGCATCCGGTCGTGCGTGCGCGACGCCGACATGGTGGCCCGCCTGGGCGGCGACGAATTCGCCATCCTGCTGCCCTCCACCACACCGGCGAAGGCCGCGGCAGTGGGCAACCGGATCCTGGATTCCCTGAACGGATCCATCGATGTGGACGGCAAGATGATCCGCTGCGGAGCCAGCCTGGGACTGCGCATTGCGGACCCCGGCGAGACCTCCGAGGAACTGCTCATGGAGGCCGACATCGCGATGTACGCCTCCAAGGCTGACGGCCGCAACAAGCTGCGCGTGTTCGAACCCGCCATGCTGCACGCCCGGCAGCTCCGCAACCAGCTGGTGGGCGAACTGCGCGAGGCCATCTCCGGCTCGCAGCTGGTGCTGTTCTACCAGCCGATCATCGAGCTGGCCACCGGCCGGATCGAGGGCGTCGAGGCCCTGGTGCGCTGGCAGCATCCCACCCGCGGGCTGATCATGCCGGACGAGTTCATCCCCGTCGCCGAGGAAACCGGCCTCATTTCCGAGCTGGGCAAATGGGTGCTCAAGGCCGCGGTGGAGCAGCTCCGGCGTTGGAGGACGGGCCCGGAAACCAAGAGGCACGACTTCTCCATGCGGATCAACATCTCGGCCGCGGACCTCCAGCGACTCGAGTTCATCGAGGACGTCCGCGACGCCCTCACGTCCGCGGACCTGGAACCGGCGCTGCTGGTCCTGGAGCTGACCGAAAGCGCCATCATCCAGGGCAATGAGCTTGACCGGTACACGCTGGCCAGCCTCCGCAAGCTCGGGGTGGGCCTGGAGATCGACGACTTCGGCACCGGCTATTCGTCCATCAGCTACCTGCGGCAGCTCCCGGTGGACCGCGTCAAGGTGGACCGGACCCTGCTCACGGCGCTGGGCAGCGACCCCGCCCAGCCGGCCCTGATTGCGGCCATCCACCAGCTCATCCGGGCCTGCGGGCTCGAGGCAGTGTGGGAAGGCGTGGAGACCGCGGAGCAGGCAGAACACCTGCGAAGCACCGGCTGCGTCAGTGGCCAGGGCTACTACTACAGCCGGCCGCTGCCGGAAGCCGAATTCACGGCGCGCCTGGCTCGGCAGGACGTCTGGCCCGGCTGATCCGCCACTCCTCGGCGAGCATGGCGTAGATCAGTTCCGTGGACCACGCACCCTTGTAGTGCCAGTTCTCCAGGAGCGTGGCCTCAAGCCGCATCCCCAGCCGCTCGCAGATCCTGGCCGAACCGGTGTTGAGCGCGTCCAGCTTGGCATCGATCCGGTGGAAGCCCAGTTCGCCGAAGCCGAGGTCCAGCAGCGCCCGGGCGGCTTCAGTGGCGTACCCCTTGCCGCGGGCCTCCGGCGCCATGATCCAGCCGATCTCGGCCTGCCCCTCGCCGGGCAGCCACTTGAGCACCACTTCACCGAGCAGCCCTTCGTGGTTCTTGGCTTCTACGGCCAGGCAGATCCAGTCGCCCTCCTTCTCGAAGACGAAATTGGCGTACCGGCCCACCGTCTCCATGGACTGCGTGTAGGTCTTGGCCTCCCGCAGCAGGAAGCGCGCCGTTTCCGTAAGGGACTGGTAGGCGTGGAACGCGTCCAGGTCCGAGGCCTCGAACCGGCGCAGCCGCAGCCGCTCAGTGTGGATGGGCAGGGGGATGTCGGGCATGGTTCGAGGGTACGCCGCGGCCGGCCCGCCAATCACCAAAAACGGCCGCCCGACTTCCCCGCCAGGCGGCCATTTTTGGCGATTCGGCGCGGGGTGCGGGCGCGGGTTCGGGCCGGGTTCGGGGTCCGGGTCCGGGGCGCGTTTGGGACGGGTTAACCCCCGACGACGGCGGCCGTCGCCTCCGCGATGGCGCGCTCCTCGTCCGTGGGGACCACGAGAACCGGAATGGCGGAGGACGCGGAGGAAATCACCCGGGGTTCCTTGGACCGCTGACCGTTCAGGCCGGCGTCGAGCTCGATGCCCAGCGCACCGAGCCGCTCCCCCACCAGGGAACGGAACTGGTGCGAGTTCTCGCCGATCCCCGCCGTGAACACCAGCGCCTTCGCCCCGCCCACGGCCACGTGGTAGCCGCCGATGTACTTGGCCAGCCGGTAGGACGTGACGGCGAGCGCCATGGCAGCCTTGGCATCGCCGGCCTCGGAGGCCTCCACCACCGAGCGCATGTCGTTGTTGCCGGCCAGGCCCTTGAGCCCTGATTCGCGGTTCAGCATGGTGTCCAGGTCCTCCGCGTTCCACCCCACGCGGGCCAGGAACACGAGGATGGACGGGTCGAGATCGCCGGAGCGGGTGCCCATGACCAGGCCCTCCAGCGGCGTGAAGCCCATGGAGGTGTCCACGGACCTGCCGCCCCGGATCGCCGTGACCGAGGCGCCGTTCCCCAGGTGGGCGATCACGCCGTCGAACTCCTCCGCCGGGATATCCAGCAGGGCCGCGGCCTTGTGCGTGACGTATTCGTGCGAGGTGCCGTGGAAGCCGTAGCGGCGGATCCCGTGGTTGGTGTAGAGCTCGTCCGGCACGGCGTAGCGCCAGGCGTGCTCGGGCAGGGTGCGGTGGAAGGCGGTGTCGAACACGGCCACCTGCGGCATGTCCGGCCACTTCTTGGCGATGGCGCGGATGCCCAGCACGTTGGCGGGGTTGTGGAGCGGGGCCAGCGGGTTGAGGCGCTCGATGGCGCGGGTGATCTCGTTGTCGATCAGCACGGGCTCGCCGAACCGCTCGCCGCCGTGGACCACGCGGTGCCCCACGGCGTCCAGCTCCCGGTCGCCCAGCACCTCGTGGATGGCGGCGTCCACCTGCTCGAGGGCCTCGGCATGGTCCGCCGGGCCCACCACTTCGCCGTCGCCCTGGCCTCCGTTGGACATGCCGATCCTCTCGATCAGCCCCTCCGTGAGGATGCTGCCGGCCGCGACGTCGCGCACCTGGTACTTGAGCGAGGACGAGCCGGAGTTGATGACGAGCACGAGCATGGGGCCTCCTAAGCCTTGGCTTCTGCGGACGGGACGGATGCTGCTGCGGGTTCTTCCTTGGACTGGGGCGCCGTGGACTCCGGCGCCGTCGACTGCGCCTGGACGGCGGTGATGGCCACCGTGTTCACGATGTCCTCCACCGTGCAGCCGCGGGAGAGGTCGTTGACCGGCTTGCGGAGTCCCTGCAGGACGGGCCCGACGGCGACCGCACCGGAGGTCTGCTGCACCGCCTTGTACGTGTTGTTGCCGGTGTTCAGGTCCGGGAAGATGAACACGGTGGCCTGGCCGGCGACGGACGAGCCCGGCATCTTGGATGCGGCAATTGCGGCGTCCACGGCGGCGTCGTACTGGATGGGGCCCTCCACGGGCAGCTCCTGCCGCCGATTCTTCACCAGCTCGGTGGCCACCCGCACCTTCTCCACGGCCTCGCCCGAACCGGAACCGCCGCTGGAGTAGGACAGCATGGCCACCCGGGGGTCCACGCCGAACTGGGCCGCGGTTTCCGCTGAGGCCAGCGCAATGTCGGCCAGCTGTTCCTCGTTCGGGTCCGGATTCACGGCGCAGTCGCCATAGACCAGCACGCGGTCCGGCATGAGCATGAAAAACACCGACGATACGATCTTCACGCCCTCGCGGGTCTTCACGAACTCCAGCGCCGGGCGGATGGTGTGGGCCGTGGTGTGCGCGGCTCCGGACACCATGCCGTCCACCACACCCAGCTGAACCATCATGGTGCCGAAGTAGCTGCCATCCAGCATGACTTCCAGCGCCCGGGCGAGGTCCACTCCCTTGTGCGCCCGCAGCTCCGCGTACTTCTCCGCGAATTCCTGGCGCAGCTCCGACGTGGCAGGATCCACGATGTTGATGCCGGACAGGTCGATGCCCCGGCTGGCTGCGAGCTCCCTGACGTCGGTTTCGCGGCCGAGCAGCGTGAGGTCACAGACGTCGCGGCGGTAGAGGATCTCGGCGGCCCGGAGGATGCGGACGTCAGTGCCCTCCGGCAGCACGATGTGGCGGCGCTGGGACCGGGCCCGCTCGATGAGGTCGTGCAGGAACCGCAGCGGCGTCATGCGCTCCGCCCGGGGCAGGTGCAGGCGTTCGAGGATCTCGGCCTCGTCCACGCGCCGCGACCACAGGCCAAGGGCGGACGCCACCTTCCGGCGGTGCCCGCTCCAGATCTCGCTGCGGACCTCTGAAACCCGGCGGGCCGTGGTGTAGGTGTCGTCGGTCGTGTCGAACACCGGGAACGGGGCGGACGCCAGCAGGGGGTAGATGTTGGCGTCCGGGGCCAGGCCGCCGGTGAGGATCAGCGCGGACGGCACGGGGAACTCCGGGGAGAACGACGACGCCAGGCAGGCCACCATCACGTCGGCCCGGTCGCCCGGGACGATCACCAGCGCGCCGTCGTGGAGCACGTTCAGGAAGTTGCCCACGTTCATGGCGGCCACTTTGACGTCCCGGACGTCGCGCTCCATGTCCGCGCGGCCGGCAATCTGGCGGATGCCCAGGGCGGCGCCCACCTCGCCCGTGGTGGGCCGGGCAATGTCCTCGAGCTCCGGGAAAATGTACACTGGACGGCCGGAGGCGCCGGGCTTCACAGCGGCAGCGATCGCGTCCACGTCCTTCTGATCGGCGCGGTTCACCATGATGGCCAGCAGCGTGCACTTCTCCGCCGCCAGCTCCTTCCGTGCGACGTCGACGGCGGCGGCCGTCTCCGCGACGCTGCGCCCCTTCGCGCCCACCACGGCCACTACGGGGGCGGCCAGGTTGTTGGCGAGGCGGGCGTTGAGGTCGAATTCGACGGCGGCCTCGTGGCCGGTGAGGTCAGTCCCCTCCACGATGATCACATCGCAGTGCCGGCCCATCTCGGCGAAGATCTCCACGCAGCGGGCGTCGATGTCCTCGCGCTTGCCCTCTGCGAGCAGGCTGCGGACCTCTGTGAAGGTGAGGCCGCCGCGGCAGCGCTGGTCCTCGAGGTCGAAGCGGGACTTCATGAGTGCCACCATGGGGTCCGCCCCGGCGTCGTCTCCATGGACCACGGGTTTGAAGAAGCCGATCCGGTCCGCATGCCGGTGGAGCGTGTCCGCGAGGCCCAGCGCTATGAGCGACTTGCCCGAACCCGGCGTGGTCGCACTGACATATATCCCTTTGGCCATGATCAGTCCTCTGGTTGGAAGGTCCTGCGCGGAGCGTGCTGCGGCGGCGTGCTTTGAGGAGGTGCTCCTTAGGGAGTACCCCCCTCAAAGCACGCCGCCGCACCGGAGCCCGCCGCTCCTCCATACTTTCACTTGTTCGCCGACTTTCGGGAGCAGACAATGGTGTTGATTCCCACGTCAGCGGCTCAGCGCTCCATCGGGCACGCGGCGGGCCAGCGCCTCGAGCCCCTCCATAACCGGCGATTCCGAACGACGGCACTGCTGATGAGCTCTCCTGGGTCCCCCGTAACGTCCCGCGCCGAGGCCGGCCATGGCTCACCATCTGCCGGCTGAACGCCACGGCCCTCCGCCGCAGGGCCAGCCCCCTCGGCAGGCCCGCCCTGCCCGGCGCGGGTGGCGCGACTGGCGCGGGTGGCGCGACTGGCGCCGGTGGCCCGCCAAGCATGACTGGCCCAGCTGGCCCGTGTGGCAAAACCGGCGCGCCTGGCCAGCCCGGCAGAGACTCGCGCTGTTTTTCGGGCTTGCCTTTGTCATTTCGTGGTGGGTGTGGCCGCTGACCCTGCTCAATCCGGACAGCTCTCCGATGGTCCCGTTCGGGCCTGCACTTGCGGCGGTAACGGTGGCGTTCCTGTGCGGCGGCAAGGAGGGCCTGCTCCGGCTGGTGCGGCAGCTCGTGCGGTGGCGCGTCCCGGTCCACTGGTACATCGTGGCCCTCGCGTTGCCGTGCCTGCTGGTCCTGGCCGCCGCTGCGCTCACGGTGGCCGGGGGCGCCCCGGCGCCGGACCTGGGCCCGAACCCCGGCTGGTTCATGCTGATCGGCACGTTCGCCTCAACCCTGGTGATCGTGGGCCTGTTTGAAGAGCTGGGCTGGCGCGGCTACGCCCTGCCCCTGATGCAACAGAACCACACCGCGCTCGCCGCAGCACTCCTCCTCGGCGTCGTGTGGGCGCTCTGGCACCTGCCGGAGCTCGTATCGGACCCCACCGGGCAACGGCCGCCAGTTCCCTTCCTGCTCATGCTGATCGCCCAATCCGTGCTGCTGGCCTGGATCTACAACAGCACTGGTTCCACAAAGAGCACCGCCACCGAAGAGCGCTCCTCCGGCACCGGAAGCGTGCCCCTCTGCATGCTGTTCCACGCCTCGTTCAACACGTCCGGGGCCCTTCTTTTCCCGGCACTGGCCGGCCCGCATTACCTCACGCTGTGGTGGACCCTGGCACTGCTCCACGTGCTTGCCGCGCTCGTGGCAATTGCCTACGCGGGACCCGGACGACTGGCCCGCACCCTTGACACGAAGGCCCCCAATGGGATTACCTAATGAACATTCGGTAAATAAAGCTGGAGGCAATGACGCGTGGCTGAAACGACAATTCCCGGTGCAACCCACCAGATCCTTGAGAATGACTATGCCTCTGAGTGGATGGGCATCGAAGTCCTCAAGCTGGACGACGGACACGCCACCATCCGCATGACCCTTAGGCAGGAAATGCTCAACGGCTTCGGCATGGCCCACGGCGGAATGATCTTCGCCTTCGGTGATACCGCCTTCGCCCTCGCCTGCAATCCCGCCAGCCCGCCACCCGGCGCAGCCGGGACCGAGACCGACAGCATCACTGTTGCGTCCGGCGTCGACATCAACTTCCTCAAGCCGGCCTACCAGGGTCAGGTGATCACCGCCGTCGCCGACCGCCGCTCAAGCGCTGGCCGCAGCGGCCTGTACGACATCCAAATCTTCGCCGCCGGCCCCGGCACCCAACTGCCGGGCGAGCTCATAGCCGAGTTCCGCGGACGCAGCCGCACCATCCCCAAGAAGTAGGAACACATCATGACCCTCCACGCCACTGATCCCAACGCCGCATCCGCCACGGCCGCGCACGCCACCGACGCCGTGCTGGACCCCGAGGAGACCATGTCCCGGGACGAGCTCGAGGCGCTCCAGCTCAGCCGGCTGCAGCACACCGTTGCCTACGCCTACGACCGCGTGCCGCTGTACAAGCGCAAGTTCGACGACGCCGGCATCCACCCGTCGGACCTCCGGGAACTCGCCGACCTCGGCAACTTCCCGTTCACCACCAAGGAAGACCTGCGCCACGAATACCCGTTCGGCATGTTCGCGGTGCCGCAGAGCGAGGTGGCGCGGATCCACGCCAGCTCGGGCACCACCGGCCGGCCCACCGTCGTCGGCTACACCAAGCAGGACCTGGCCGACTGGGCCAAGCTCGTGGCGCGCTGCCTCCGCGCCTCCGGCGTCCGCCCCGGCATGAAGGTCCACAACGCCTACGGCTACGGCCTCTTCACCGGCGGGCTGGGTGCCCACGCCGGCGCCGAAGCACTGGGCTGCACGGTGATCCCCATGTCCGGCGGCCAGACCGAGCGCCAGATCCAGATGATCCAGGACTTCGAGCCGGACGTCATCCTGGCCACGCCCACCTACCTGCTCACCATCGCCGACGCCATGGCGCACATGGGCATCGACCCCACCTCCACGTCGCTGAAGTACGCGGTGCTCGGCGCCGAGCCGTGGACGCAGGAAATGCGCCACGAGCTTGAGGTCACCATGAACATCAAGGCCTGCGACATCTACGGCCTCTCGGAGGTCATGGGCCCGGGCGTTGCCGGCGAATGCGTGGAAACACAGGACGGCAGCCACATCTGGGAAGACCACTTCCGCCCGGAAATCATCGACCCGTTCAACCCCGCGCCGGGCAAGGAAAACGTTCTGGCCGACGGCGAGCACGGCGAACTCGTCTTCACCTCGCTCACCAAGGAAGCCCTGCCGATCATCCGGTACCGCACCAAGGACCTCACGCGCCTGCTCCCCGGCACCGCCCGCCCGGCCCACCGCCGGATGGGCCGCATCACCGGCCGCAGTGACGACATGATCATCCTCCGCGGCGTGAACCTTTTCCCGTCCCAGATCGAGGAAATCGCCCTGCGCATCCCCGAGCTCAGCCCGCACTTCCAGCTCGTGCTCACCCGCCCCGAGGGCCAGCGGATGGACCAGCTGACGGTTAAGATCGAACGCCGGGACAACGTCACCGCTGAAGACAGCACGACGGCGGCCCGCACCCTGCGCGAGCAGATCAAGATCCACGTGGGTTCTTCGTGCACGGTGGATGTGGTGGAGCCCGGGTCGCTCGAGCGTTCCAGCGGCAAGCTGCGCCGGATCTACGACCTCCGGCCGAAAGGCTAGCCTGTGCCGCGCGTGGCCGTCCGTGCCCGGTTCCGGCCGGCCGCGGACGTGCCTGCGCACGTTGACCGAACGTTCATGAGAAAATAGCCGGTATGCCCAGTACAGCAGCTCCCACGAAACGCGGCCGCCCCGGATACGACCAGCAATCCGTGCTGCTGATCGCCGTCGACGTCTTCAACCGCCACGGCTACGATGCCACCTCGATGGGTATCCTCGCCGAGAACCTGGGCATCTCGAAATCGGCAATCTACCACCACGTGCCGTCCAAGGGCGATCTCCTGAAGCTCGCCCTGGACCACGCGCTGGGCGGCCTCGAGGCCATCCTGGACCAGCCGGGTGCCACCTCCGGGGCGGCAGATGCGCGGCTTGAGTTCGTGCTGCGCCAGACCATTGCCGTCCTGGTGGAGCGGCTGCCGTTCGTCACGCTGCTGCTGCGGCTCCGGGGAAATACGGACATCGAGCGCAATGCCATGGAACGCCGGCGAGCCTTCGACCACAAGGTGGCAGGGCTGATTTCAGCCGCCCGGGACGAGGGGTCGCTGCGGCAGGACATCGACCCCCGCACCGTGACCCGCCTGCTGTTCGGCACCATCAACTCGATCGTGGAGTGGTACAAGCCAGGCGGCTCGCTCTCACCGGAAAAGCTCGCCGACGACGTCATCACCATCGCGTTCGACGGCCTCCACGCGCAGTCCTGACGCCGCGCCACGAATTGGCCGTTGACGCCGGCTCACTGCCGCGCCCACGCTAAATGCATGGCTACGAAGGTATCCGAACTCCTGTTCGGCGCGTTTCCGGACCTGCGCTACGAACCCACCGCCAAAAGGGTCCGCGCCAGCCTCGACGCAAGTCCCGTCGTCGATACCCAAAGGGCGCTCATCGTGTGGGAACCGAAACGGGTCACCCCGGTGTACGCCGTCCCCGACGAGGACCTGCTGGCCAGGCTCCAGCTCGGGGCCCACAGCGGGACCGGCGACGGCCGGGGATCGGACGAGCTCCCCATCCGCATCAGGGGGGACGCCCCGCCCGGGCTCGACCCGAGGACAGGCTTCCGGCGGCACACCACCCCGGGCGAGGAGCTGGACGTCGTGGCCGCGGGTTTCGTCGCGCCGCACGCCGCGTTCCGCCCTGCCGACCCCGATCTGGACGGCTACGTGATCCTGGATTTCTGGGCTTTCGACTGGCTGGAGGAGCATGAGGAAATCATCGGCCACCCCCGCGATCCCTTCCACCGCGTGGACATCCGGAGCACGCTGAGGCGCGTGGAGGTGACGCTCGACGGCGTGAAGCTCGCCGATACCGTGGGGGCCCAGCTGCTGTACGAGACACTGCTGCCGGTCCGCTACTACATCCCGCCCGCGGACGTCCGGCTGGACCTGCTGGAGGCCAGCCAGCACCGGACCGTCTGCCCCTACAAGGGTGAGGCGAAGTACTGGAGCTTCCCGGAATCGGCCCGCGGCAAGAACATCGCGTGGGCCTACGATTCCCGGTACATGGACGCCCAGCAGATCCACGGGCTGGTCAGTTTCTTCAACGAGCGCGCGGACATAACCGTGGACGGCGAACCGCAGGGGCATCCGGTCACGCCCTGGTCCTAACGCCGAACCTTCCCGCGAATAAACCCGAACCCTCTCTCACATCCCGCGACCCAAAACCAAACCCTCCCTCACAAGGTGAGGAAGGGTTTGGAAAGGAACTGCTGCGGGAGCAAGGGGATCCGTTAGAGCTGGTATTCGGCCTGCTGCCCCAGCGTTTCGTGGACGCAGAGAATGTTGTTTTCCGTGTCCATGAACCAGGCGCACTTCTCGGCGTCGGTTGTACAGATGTGGTTCTCGGTCTTGAGATCCGGGCGGTCATAGTCCTGGAACCGGACGCCCTTGGACTCCATGTCCTGGACCGTCCGCTCGATGTCGCGAACCTCAAAACTCAACGTGGTGTGCTCAGAGTGCTTGCCGTCCCTGACAGGCATCAGCTGCAGCATGGGGCCGCCTTCACTGCCGAACAATTCGCTTCCGTCGTCTGCCACGCCACGATGAGGGAGTCCAAGTGTTTCCGCGTAAAAACGACGGGCGCGCTCTTTGTCATCCACGGGCAGGACAGTTGTGGCTGTGTTTAGTACTAGGGTCATTTCGCCACCTCCTACGGGGGACATTTTACGCCCGGTCACCCGCGAAAGATCAGGCTAAATTTGCTCCCAGGCACCGCTCAAACACGCCCAAACCCCTCTCTCACTTGCTACCGGAAAATCCCCGACGCTCTCTCACATCCCGCGCCCCAAACCCCAACGCTCTCTCACTGGGTGAGAGAGCGTTGGGGTGAACCCCGCAGAAAGTGAGAGAGCGATGGGGGGGAACCCCGCAGGAAGTGAGAGAGCGTCGTGGCCTACTTCTCCACGAGGGTCAGGACGTCGTAGGTGGCCACGATCTCGTCGTTCTGGTTGGTCAGCACGGCGTCCCAGGCAACCTCACCGTATTCGTCGGTCTCGCGCGGGGTGATCTTCTTGGCCGTGAGCGTCACGCGGATCGAGTCCCCCGCGGCCACCGGAGTGATGAAGCGCAGGTTCTCGAGGCCGGAGTTGGCCAGGACGGGACCCGGGGCGGGCTCCACGAACAGGCCCGCGGCCCAGCTGAGGAGCAGGTAGCCATGCGCCACGATGCCCGGGAAGAACGGGTTGGCCTCCGCGGCTTCCTGGTTGGTGTGCGCGTAGAAGGTGTCGCCCGTGGAATTGGCGAACGCGGTGATGTCCTCCAGGGTGACCTGGCGCAGCTCGGAGCGGACGGCGTCGCCGATGCGCAGCGTCTCCAGCGACTTCCGGAACGGGTGGGCGCCCTCCGTCTCCACGGTGAAGTTCCGGTCCGCGCCGGTGTGCCACACGCCCGTGACGGCGGTCAGCATGTTGGGCGAGCCCTGGATCGCCGTGCGCTGCATGTGGTGCATCACCGAACGGATGCCGCCCAACTCCTCGCCGCCGCCGGCCCGGCCCGGTCCGCCGTGGACCAGGTGCGGAACCGGGGACCCGTGACCGGTGGAGCTGCGGGCGTCTTCGCGGTTGAGCATCAGCACCCGGCCGTGGTGGGCCGCGATGCCCGTGACGAGTTCCTGCGCGACGGCGGGATCGTTGGTGCAGACCGACGCGACGAGCGAGCCGCCGCCGCGGGCGGCGAGGCGGACGGCGTCGGGAATGTCCTTGTACCCGATCACCGAGGACACCGGGCCGAACGCCTCCAGCGAGTGGACCTGTTCAGTCTCGGCGTCCGCCCAGCTCAGCAGCACCGGGGACATGAAGGCGCCGCCGTCGACGACGCCCGTTGCGCCGTCCGCACTGGTGACCGACGGCGAATCCAGCGTTCCGTACGCAAGCTCGCCGCCGGCGTCGAGCATGGACTGCACCGCGGCGCGGACGTCGGCCAGCTGCTCGAGCGAGGCGAGGGCGCCCATGGTGACCCCCTCGGCGCGCGGATCGCCGAGCACCACACGCTGCTCAACCCGGGCGCCAATCGCGGAGATGACCGCCGGCACCAGCTCCTGCGGCACGATGGCGCGGCGGATGGAGGTGCACTTCTGGCCGGCCTTGACGGTCAGCTCAGTGACGACCGACTTGATGAAGGCGTCGAACTCCGGGGTGCCTTCGACGGCGTCCGGGCCGAGGATGGCGGCGTTGAGCGAATCGGTCTCGGACGTGAAGCGCACGCCGCCCTGGACGACGTTGGGGTGCGACTTGAGCGACTGCGCGGTGGACGCCGAGCCCGTGAACGCCACGAGGTCGCGGTAGTCCAGCACGTCCAGGAGCCCGCGGACCGAGCCGGAGATGAGCTGCAGGGATCCCTTGGGCAGGATGTTGGACTCGATGATCGCCTTCACCACGGCCGCGGCGACGTAGCCGGTGGGAGTGGCGGGCTTGACGATGGTGGGAACGCCGGCGATGAACGCGGGCGCGAGCTTTTCCAGCATGCCCCAGACCGGGAAGTTGAAGGCGTTGATCTGCACGGCGACGCCGGGGATGCGGGTGTAGATGTGCTCGCCGACGAACGAGCCGTCCTTCGACAGCACCTCCATGGGCCCGTCCACCACAACCTGAGAGTTGGGGAGCTCGCGCCGCCCCTTGGAACCGAAGGTGAACAGCACGCCGATGCCGCCGTCGATGTCGATCATCGAGTCGATCTTGGTGGCGCCGGTCTGCGCGGAGAACGCGTAAAAGTGCTCACGGCGGGCGTTCAGGTACTGCGCCAGCTCCTTGAGCTTGAGGGCGCGCTGGTGGAACGTGAGCTTGCCGAGTTCCGTCTGGCCGGTGGTGCGGCCGTAATCCACGACGGCGGCCAGGTCCAGGCCTTCGCTGCTCACTTTCGCGAGGATCTCCCCGGTGCTCGCATCACGCACGGGTACGGCGGAAGCCACCGAACCGGCGTCGGGGGTCCACCAGGAGTCCTGCACAAAACTGGGCACGGTCTCAACTGTGTCCAGGGAGGGCTTGGGAGCGGTAGCGGTTGTGGTCATCGTTGACGGGTCCTTCCAACGCGGAACAAAGAAATCCGGGCGATCCGGCAAACCGGCCAGCGCATTACTGACCGTCCGTTCGGTAATATGTCTACAGTACATGAATGTGCCTTGCTGCACACTAGGAGCGGAGCACAGCGGCCGGGCAACCTGCCGCGTTCCCACACTGTTCTGAGGAGACCCTATGACGCCCGAGCCCCGCGACGCCGAGCTGAAAACCAAGCAGCCTGAGCTGTGGAAGATCACCCTGGGGGAACTCGACGAGAAGATGGGCGTGAAAATCGTCGAAGAATCCGTCGAGCGCGTGGTGGCCACCATGCCCGTGGAAGGTAACCGGCAGTCCTTCGGCCTGCTTCACGGCGGCGCATCCCTGGCGGTGGGCGAAGCCGTGGGGTCATGGGCGGCGGTGATCCACGCGAGCACGCTGGGCAAGACGGCCGTGGGCGTGGACGTCTCGGCCACGCACCACAGGTCGGCGCGCAACGGCCTCATCACCATCACAGCCACCCCCATCTACCTGGGCGGGACGCTCACCACCCACGAGGTGCTGATCACCGACGACGACGGCCAGCGGCTCTGCACGCTACGGATCACCAACCTGCTGCTGGACCGGAAAAACTAAGCCTCCACGGTTCTGTGATTCGCGCGGTTCCGCAGTTCGCGCGGATAGGCTGACCACGTGACCGAGTTTGGCGTCCTGGCCCCGACCCTCTTTGCGGTTGGCCTCCTGATGGCCGTGTCGGCTGCGGTCCTCGCAAGCTCCCGCGTGCCGCACGCTGCCGCGCCGGCATTCGCCATCCTCCGCGGAGCGGCGCAGCTCGCCGCGGTCAGCCTGATCCTGGGAGCAGTAATCGTCAGCGCCGGCTGGGTGGCTGTGGCGCTGGCAGTCATGTTTGGTGTGGCGACCATGACGGCCACCCGCCGTCTGGGCTGGGACTGGCGGCATTTGGCGATGGTTGCCGGTTCGATGGCTGCGGGCATCGCGGTTTCCCTGGTCATCGTTTTCGCCACGGGTGCAATCGACTTCACGCCGCGCTATGGGCTGGCGTTGGGCGGCATAGTGATCGGAAACTCCATGGCCATCGCGGCGCTGGCCGGCCGCAGGTTCAACGAGGCAGTGATCGAACGGTGGGACGAGGTCGAAGGATGGCTGGCGCTGGGCGCCTCTGCCCGGCAGGCCACCCGCGGGATGGCACGCGGCGCCGTGTACGCGGCGCTCATACCGTCGACTGACCAGACGAAGACGACCGGCCTGGTCACGCTGCCGGGGGCGTTCGTCGGCGCAATCTTCGGCGGCCTCTCGCCGCTGGAGGCGGGGCGTTTCCAGATCGTGGTGCTGGCTTCCATCATGGCCGCCGGGTCAGTGACCGCCGTGTTGCTCATCAGCATGCTGGCTCCGGTCCGCGTGCGGCCTCGCCGGCTGTTTTGATGATTCCTCATGCGGTAGCGCGGGCATCCTTGATGGGTCAACGCGGACCGTTGACTTTGCCCCCGGACGCTTTATACGCTGGCTCATCCGGATAGAAGGCAGGCGGACGCCGGCCTTGCATCCGGCCGCGTCTTCAACTCAGGCCGCCGCGCGGATCACGTACCGGGCGGAGGCTACTCCCGGACGGCGGCCAGCGACGGTGCTGCGCCGAAGTCCGTAATGTCCGCGTCATCGCAGGTGCAATCATGAGCACGAATTCCACAAGGGCGGCCACAGTGCTGGCGGCTGTCCTCTTAGTGGGTGTCCTGTTAGTGGGTGTCCTGCTGGCAGGCCTGTCCACGCTGCCGTCATCAACCAGTGGAAGCCACTACTACCTCAGCGCGGCGGGCAGCGACAGCAACTCCGGGACGACCCCCGAGTCGCCGTGGCAATCACTGGCGAAGATAACTGAAACCGCGCTCGGACCCGGTGACTCCGTCAGTTTCCGCCGGGGTGACGAGTGGATCGGCACCGTAGTGCTGGACCACAGCGGGACGGCGGCGTCAGCGATCACGCTCAACAGCTACGGAACCGGAAACCTGCCGACCGTCACGGGAGGTGAGGGCGGAAACTGCTTCCGGCTCAACGGCAGCTTCATAGTGGTGGACGGATTGCGCGCCACGTCCTGCGGCTACTCGGGCTTCAGCGTTTACGGCGACAACAACATGGTGAAGAATTCCGAGGCCTCCGGCAACACCGCGGGCATCAGAGTGGGTGACGGTTCCGATTTCGGCAACTATGCCAACAACATCCTGACCGACAACAACGTCATGAATGTGAACACCCCAGGCTCGAACTGCGGAACGCCCCAGGCTGCGAATTGCAGCGACGATTCAGGCGCATTCGGCGTGCTCATCAACGGCAGCGACAATGAGTTCTCCGGCAACACGGTCACCGGTTCCACTGCCTTTTCCTACGACTTCAGCCGCGACGGCGCTGCTTTTGAAATCTACAACGGCAACCGCAACAGAATCCACCACAATACTGCGATCGACAACAACGTGTTCTCCGAGATCGGCCGCTCGGACGGAACCGCGGACGGCAATGCATTCCGCTACAACCTCGTGCGCGCATCGTGCGGCGCGAACTGCGCCGAGGCTTCGGGCCTGATTGTTCGCGGGCCGGATTCGAAGTACGGCCCGACCAACAACACGATCTTTGAATTCAACACGGTCTGGGTTGATGGCGTCCATTCCCGGGGAGTGGTCTGTCACGCAATGTGCCCTGCGTCGACCGTGATCAGGGGCAACATCCTGGTCGCTGTGACCAACGCCCTCTGGCTGGACGGTTCCGGCTGGACCGAGCAGGCCAACGTCATCAACGGGCCAAGCAACGTCACCCTGGACCCCACCTCCACCACCGCTCCCGCGTTGTTCGTGAACGCCCCCACGAACCTTCACCTGACCAGTGGCAGCCCGGCCATCGACCGTGTAGGCAGCAGTCCATTCGGAGTGGACCTGGACCGACTGCCGGTGCCGCAGAACGGGCATTGCGCCGGGACCGGAAAGGCCGACTCCGGCGCCTACGAATACGATTCCCCGAACTGTTAGTCCCCGTGCCCGTGGCCGGGAACCGCAGGACCCCGAACGGTTCGTTTGAGACCTTCCGCGCGCCCCGGCACCGGAAGATAATCAAGGTAACTGCGATTGCGCCCTGGAGGTGGTGGAACATGTCAGTTGACACGTTGGGGATCTGGCTCGTCAAACCGGGCCATGAGGATGATTTCGTGCAGGCATGGCGGGACATGGCCGCACGAACACGGAAGGAATTTCCGGACGGCAAGGCTGTGCTGATGCACGACCGGGATGTACCCAACCGCTTCATCAGCACCGAGCACTGGGACTCAGTGGACCAGATTGAGCGGTGGCGGGCATCGACGGCGTACACCGAAGGCGTTCAGTCGAACCGCGACATCGTTCAGCACTTCGAACCGCACACATTGGATGAGACCGCCGCAGTCGGCTGAGCAGCGGCTACAAACGACTAACGCCTGCCGCGACGCCTGAGGGCAACCAGCAGCACGCCGCCGAGCACCAGCGCGGCACCCGCGACCCCGCCAGCGACCAGCAGGCCGGATGCGCCTGTGTCCGCCAGCCCCGCCGTGACAGCGCCGTCCCCGATTGCGGCACGGGCGAGCCTGTCGTCAGGCATCGCCGCGACAACGGACGGCTCCGGCGCTGGCGTGAGCACGGCGGACTGGTCCCCGTGCGCCGCTGCCGGCTTGGACGGGACAGCAGGCTGGACCGCTCCGGGCGGTTTTGACGGCGTGCCCGGTTCCGGCGCGGCAGGCTTGGGAACAGTACTGAACGTGCTGAGGCCGGAGCGGCTGAAGCCGTTGATGGCCTGTGCCGTGAACTCCGTGGCTGACGCGGGCGCGGTGAAGGACCAGTTGCCCTGCGCGTCCACGGCTACGTCCAGCGGTTCGCGGCCCGGCAGGGTGATCCGGACTTGTGTACCGGCCGGCACATCAGTGGCGGGAGCTGCGGCGCCCCGGCCCTCTATGCGCTGGCCCGCCACGATCGGCCCAGCCGGCAGGGGTCCCGTGAGCACAGGTTTATTCAAGAACAGCCTGAGCTGAACGCCCGGGAGGACCGCGAGCGACTGCTCCAGCGTGGCCGCAACGGCGAAGTTCTCTGCGGACGACCTTGCGTTGCCGGCCGAGTGCGTTCCAACGGCGTAGTTTCCGCTGATCCAGGGACCGCCGGAATCGCCGCCGCTGGATTGCACGGACGTGGACAGGAACCCACGGAAAGACCGGAGGTCGTCGGGATCGCCGGAGCTTCCGCCGACGACGTAGATCCCCACCTCGTCCACGGTTCCGCACGACCAGCCCTCGGTCCGCCCCGAGCGGCAGACGGCCTGGCCTTCCAGCGGAGGCGCTGTGCCCACGATTGGGACGGAACCGGCGCCGAGGTCAGCGGGATCCTCCCACCTGGTGGCGGCAGGGAGCAGGTCCAGGCCGGAACGGATGGACTCAATGGCAGCGATATCGGTACCCGGCGCTCCGGGGTTGGCAGGATCCGTGATCCTTGCGTTGCCGGGCCCGCCGAACTGGCTGAAACCGAAGGTCCCAAGCTCTCCCGTGACGCCGCTCTCCGCCAGGTATCCGCCGGCCGGTTCACCCGCGGGCAGGGTCACCTCGGCCAGCCGTGCGGCGCCGTCGTCCGCGCAGTGGCCTGCCGTGAGCACGAGGGGCTTGCCGTCCGGGCTGAAGGCACTGAATCCCGCGGAACAGACAATCCCGCCGTCGATCCGATACCCCTGGCCGCCGAGGAAGTCCTCCTCGCTGGCGATGGGACCGCCCTTTTCCAGCACGACGTTGGCGTACCGGGCCACGAACTCCGACGGCGACATGCGGGGCTCGCCGGACACACCGGACACACCGGCAGCCGCGGGCTCACCGGTAGGGGCGGCCTGGCCGGCCGCCGACATGCGGTCTTCCTTCGCGGCGGCTCCGGCATCGGTTTCGGCGCCGGCAGCAATATCGGTCTCGGGCGCATTGACGCCGCCGGTGCGGATGATGAATTTGCCGTCCGCGGCGGCCACGGCCTGAAGCCCGGCTGGCCCAACATCCCGCACGTATGCCTGATAGAGCTGCTCCGCGCTGGTGGCCTGGAGCGACCTGGCCGCGTCGGTCCCCTGCGCCGAAGCACTCTGCCCCGAAGCAACCTGCCCCGAAGCTGCCTGCGAAGCCGTAGCCTGGGCGGACAATGCCTCCGCCGCGTTCGCCGGCCGCGTTGATTCCGGTGCAGTAGTCCCAAGATCTGTGCCCGGCGGGACGAGCACAAACTCGTTCCGGCCGGCAGCATCGGCTGCGTTGAGGGCGCCAATCGTCGTCTCGAATTCGGTGCCGGTGCCTTCGACGAGGATCTTGCCTCGGTGCAGGCGCATCGCCACGAAGCCCGGCAGCTCGCGGAGAGTGACCGCGGCATCGGCCGCGCGCTTGCCCTGGGCACCTGCGGCGTTGAACTCCGCCAGCGTCATCCCCAGATCCCGCTGAACCACCTCCGCGAGCCCTTCCTCGGCTACATTTCCGCCCGTGGGCCAAGCGACCGGCGCGGCCTGGTCAGCGGACCCCGCAGCCCCGGAATCCTCAGACGCCAGGGACGAAACGGACGCCGGGGACGAAACGGACGGTGAAGCGGAGCCCCCGGCGGCTGCCGGCGTCGTGCTTTCCGCAGCGGAAGCCGGCACCGAAGCGAAAACAGCACCGAGCGCCAACGCTGCCGCCGCCCCCAGGGCAAGCGTGCGCCGGGCTGCGGCGCCGTAGGCGGAAGAAGTCACAGGGCAACCCTAGCGCCGAGGGCAGACAAAATGGCTCCGAGCTCCGGTTCAGATACGCCATGCCGCAACAGGAAGTCCCGAGTGTTGAGCCCCCGTACGAAGTCCAGGACGACGGCGCCGCGGCGCTGAAGGAGCGGCGCGAACGTTTCCTCGTCGAGGTGCCGTTCGTGCGGGTGCGGCGGCCAAAGCGTCCGGTGACGCTCGTTGATGGCGCGCATTCCGGTCTGGTATCCGGCCACGATGTCGTGATCGCTGGCGCCGGCCAGGTCCTGCAGCATGGCCGCGATCATGCCGCTGCGGTCCCGTCCGGCCGAACAGTGGATCACCACTCCGCCGGGCGCGGCGGCCACGGCCTTGAACACAGCGGCCAGTTTGTCCGGGAAGATGCGGGCGTTGGCGGCGTAGTGGGCAGGATCGTTCAGGTACGGATCGCACAGGGTTTTGAACTCGCGGTTGTCCGGGTCCTCGGTGGGGGTGAAGACGACGTCGAACGCGGCGAGCGCGTCGCCCACGTCAGGATCGGTGGGACGGGGCTGCCGTTCAGCGGCATTGCGCAGGTCGATAATGGTGCGGACGCCGTCGTCGTAGGCCTCTTTCCAGCCGGTCTCGGTGACCCATTCGCGCCGCCCCATCCGGAAAACGGAGCCTGCGACGCGCCAGGCGTTCACCGCCCCGTCCCAGCCCACAGGTGCCTGATCCGTCGCGTTCACGCTGCCAGCTAACCACACCCGGCGCTGCGACGGCACCGGGCGGGTCCAAGTAGTAGACGTCCAGGCCATCCAAAAGCGAGTACCGGCTGGCCGGTTCAGGGCCTCCCTGCCGGCGTACCCTAGGGCAATGAGCGCCGAACCGCGCCCGTCAGATTCCATGCCTGCCGCTGGGCAGGCATTCGTCGTCGCTTGCCGATTTTCCCGCAGCATTCCCTGCGCCTGTGTCCATGGTTTTCCCTGAATGAGGGGGTTTCATTGTGTTAACGAATGCTTCAGCGTCGTACCGCCCGTCTTACCGGTGTCCTAGCCGCCCTGGCGCTCACGGCAGGTTTTGCCGCCGCTCCAGCCACTGCTGACCCGGAGCCGATCTATATCGGGTTGGGCGACTCGTACGCGGCCGGCACCGGCGGCGGGCTATACCGGCCAAATTCGTTCCCCGCTCCCACCGACTGCCGACAAACGGTCTC
This sequence comes from Arthrobacter sp. ISL-5, assembly GCF_018613835.1. Classification (GTDB taxonomy): domain Bacteria; phylum Actinomycetota; class Actinomycetes; order Actinomycetales; family Micrococcaceae; genus Arthrobacter. Next base: position 52,476 of record NZ_JAGGPM010000030.1, read on the forward strand.
GGCCTACTCCACGCAGCTGTCCGGCGCCAACTGGGGCTGTTTTGGCTACACCACGGAGGGTGTCTCAGCGGTGGTGACCGGCGCCTCACTCGATTCGGCCACATCACCATTCCTGGCGAACGCGTCCGTCATCACGGTGACGGTGGGCGGAAACGACATCGACACCGGAGCAGTGGCGGCCAACTGTGTCCCCTCCACAGCCACCGCCGGGTGCAGGGCCGCGCTGTTCAATTCGCTCGCGGTGAAACTCCCCAAGCTGCCCGCGAAGATCAAGGCCATGGTGGCGCTGATCAAACAGAAGGCTCCTCGCGCCAAGGTGGTGCTCACGGGATACCCCCGGCTGTTCACCGCCAACGATTTCATGACGGCTGAACAGAAGACCGCGGCCAAGACCATGAACTCCGCAGCCGACCTGCTGAATGCGACCATCGCACTCTCGGCACTGGCTACCCGGACGAAATACGTCAGTGTCACCAACCAGTTCATCAACCACGGGGTGGGGTCTGCCGATCCCTGGATTGTGGGGCTTCAGCCGGTGTGCCAGCTCACGGCCACCTGCGCGCCGGGAGCGCAGCCCCTGGACACGTTCCACCCGACCGCCACCGGCTACACCAGCGGCTACAAGGCTGCCGTGGCATCGGCATTGGCGCCCTAGTCCAGGCTGGCCCTGTCAGGGTTACTGAGGCTCCTGCCGCACTGGCCCGGTTTTGAGTCCCCCGGCCGCGGACCTGGCCCGGTTTTTACGCCTGCGGGGCTGAAAACCGGGCCAGTCCGGCCGGCCGCTCCAACAGGCCAGGGCTAGCGCTGCTTGGCAAGCCTGAATTCAAGGCCGTTACGGACCATGGGCCACTCATGTTCGAGGATTGAGAACACCACGGTGTCCCTGAGCACGCCGTCCGCAGTCCGGGAATGACTGCGGAGCACGCCGTCCTGCTTGGCGCCCAGCCGGGCGATTGCCTCACGGGACTGGTGGTTCAGCCAGTGCGTGCGGAATTCGACGGCGGGGCAGCCCAGGGTTTCAAAGGCATGGCGCAGGAGCAGCAGCTTGGAATCCGGGTTGCTGCCACTGCCATGCGATGACGCCCCGTTCCAGGTTGAGCCGATCTCAAGACGGGGCGTGACAGCGTCGATATTCATGTACGTGGTCATGCCGATCACCCGGCCGGGGCCGCCAGTTGCCGGATCCAAGAGCCGCGTCGTGAACGGCAGCATGGAACCCTGCTCCTGGAGCGCCAGCCGGCGGTCAATCTCGGCCGCCATCTGGTGGGGTGCAGGCACGGACGTGTACCAGAGCTTCCAGAGATCGCCGTCCCGGGCGGCATCCACGAGTCCATCATGGTGACTGTGGTCCAGCGGCTCGAGGGTGACATATGTGCCCGTCAGGGTGATTGGTTGGATCGCGTTCACCCGCACCATCCTCGCACTAGCCGAGCGGCAGCGTTGCATGAGCCCCGCAGCGGCGGTTTCCCGGGCTCCGGCAACCCGCTTCGGCTAGCTCCAGCGCTCCCAGTAATCGTCCGCGGCCTCGAGGAACCGCCGCTGGCCCGTCCTTTCGCCAACGATGGGGAAACCCTCGAGTCCGGGCAACGGTCCGTTGCCCGGGTCCGACGCGATGATGGCAACCGCCACCCACAGCGGAGGGGCCACGACGCGCGCGAGCAGTAGCGCGAGTCCGTACTTCACGCCCGGAAGCCGGTTCTTCCAGGTCAGGAAGCGGAACCCTGACACGGCAGACCCCGGAGTGTGTCCCTTCGCGTGCATCGCCCAGAAAAGTAGCAGAAGCGCCACCCAGGAAGTCGCGGCGAGGAGCATGGCACCCGGACCATTCCGCTCTGCCCCAAGCGTCACCGCGAGCACGGGCACGGCCCAGAAAGCCACTGCATCGATCAGGCCGGCAAACAGATGCGAGGGCCAGGACACGGCATTGCTCTCGGACGCTGACATCCCCTGAGTCTAGATGCACCCAGCCAGTCAGCCCCGCCGGTCAGTCCGCCCAGTCGAAGAAGCCCTTGCCTGTCTTCCGGCCCAGTTCACCGCGGGCCACTTTGTCCTTCAGGATCTGCGGCGGCGCGAAGCGCTCCCCCAGCGTCGAGTGCAGGTATTCGGCGATGCCGAGCCGCACATCCAGGCCCACGATGTCGGTGGTACGAAGCGGACCGGTGGGGTGCTTGTAGCCGAGCACCATGGCGGCGTCGATATCCTCCGCGGATGCCACGCCTTCCTCCAACATGCGCATGGCCTCGAGCGCAATCGCCACGCCCAGGCGTGAAGAGGCAAACCCCGGAGCGTCATTGACGACGACGGCGGTCTTGCCCAGCGCTTCCGTCCAGGCTTTCGCCGTGGTCGCCAAGGCGGGCGACGTCTCCTTGGCCAGCACCACTTCGATCAGGGTTGACGCCGGCACCGGATTGAAGAAATGCAGCCCCACAAAGTTCGCGGGCCGCTGCAGCTGGGCCGCGAGATCGGTCACCGACAGAGACGACGTGTTGGAGGCAAGAAAGGCGCTTGGAGCCAACTGCTCCTCCACAGCCTTCAGCGCGCTGATCTTTAGCTCAAAGTCTTCCGGGACCGCCTCCACCACCAGGCCGCACCCGGCAAATGACGCGTAGTCGGTCGACGTGCTGAACCGCGACAGGACGTCCTCGGCCGACCCGCCGAGCACCCCGCGGGCTGCGGACTTCGCAACGGCATCGGCCACGCGCGTGCGGGCGCCGGCGGCAGCGTCGTCGTCGCGCTCCACCACCACCACGTTGGCGCCCTTGATGAGGAAAGCGTGGGCGATTCCTGCGCCCATCCGGCCGCCGCCGAGAACTCCGACGTGCTGGGGAATGGCGGTCATGGCTGGGTCCTGTCTGTGCTGTCTTGTTCTGAGTTTTTTCCCGAGGCCTTCTTGCTGGAGGCCTTCTTGTCGAGGAACGCCTGCATGCGGTCGGACTTGGCCTGCGACTCGAAGAGGATGCCCTGCGCCAGCTGGTCGATCAGCGGGTGCGCTTCCGCCGGCGCGTGGAACACGGACTTGGTAATCCGCACGGCCAGCGGATCCTGCCGGGCGATGCGGTCCGCGAGTTTGTGGGCACCTTCCATCAGCACCGGGGCCTCGTGGATTTCGGTGATCAGGTTGACCCTCAGCGCCTCTTCCGCGCGCAGGACGCGTCCCGCAAGGAGAATCTCCTTGGCCACCGGCTCCCCCACGAGCTCCTTCAGCCGCCAGCTGGCTCCGGCCGCGGCAAGGATTCCGAGGCCGGTTTCCGGATTGCCGATCCTGACACTGGGTGTGCCGATCCGGAAGTCAGCTGCATAAGCCAGCTCAGCCCCGCCGCCCAGGCAGTAGCCGTCCAGCGCCGCGATCACGGGCATGGGCAGCTTGGCAATGCGGACGAAAATCGTGGAGTTGATGCCCTGCAGGGCGTCGTCCCGGCGCCGTTCGCGCAGCTGGGCGATGTCCGCCCCGGAGGCAAACACACCCTCGACGCCGGCGATGATCAGGACCTTCGGATCCCGCTCCAGCACCGTGCAGACCACATGGAGCTCATCCACCATCTGCTGGTCGATCGCGTTGCGGACCTCGGGGCGGTTCAGGAGCACCACCACGCGGTCCTCGCGCTCCTCGACCAAGAGGGTGCTGAAATCCAGGGTGCTCAAGTGTCCGTTCGCGCTGTCCGGACCCGCCATCAGACCCGCTCCAGCAGCATCGCGGTGCCCTGGCCCACGCCGATGCACATGGTGGCCAGGCCGATCCGCGCATCCTCGCGCTCCATCCGGCCCAGCAGGGTGATGGCGATCCTCGACCCGCTGGAACCCAGCGGATGCCCGAGGGCGATGGCGCCGCCGTCGTTGTTCACAATCCCCGGGTCCAAGCCGAGCCGCCGCATGCTGGCCAGTGACTGCGTGGCGAACGCTTCATTAAGCTCGACGGCGCCAAGGTCACCGACGCTGAGCCCGCTCCGCTTGAGCACCTTCTGGGTTGCCGGGACCGGTCCGATGCCCATGATTTCGGGCTCGCAGCCGGCGGACGCGCCGTCGATGATCCGGGCCCGCGGCGTGAGGCCGAGCCTTTGGATGGCGGCCTCGGAGGCCACGATGATGGCGGAGGCGCCGTCATTGAGCGTGGAGGAGTTGCCGGCCGTGACGACGGAGCCGCCGGGAACCACCGGCCGGAGACCCGCGAGCACGTCCATAGTGGTGCCGGCGCGGGGGCCCTCGTCCGTGTCCACCACGGTCTCCGCTTTCCGGGTCTTGACCGTCACCGGGACGATCTCTTCCTTGAAGCGGCCCGCCGCGATGGCCGCGAGGGACTTTTCGTGCGAGCGGACGGCGAAGGCGTCAGCGTCCTCGCGGGAAATGCCGTCCACCCGGCCCACTTCCTCGGCGGTTTCCGGCATGGAGTACGTCATCTTGCCACCCCGGGAGAGTTCGCCCTTCTGGAACAGCGGGTTGGCGAACCGCCAGCCGATGGAGGTGTCGAAGATGGCGCCGGGCTTGGCGAAGGCCGTCTGCGGCTTTTCCTGCACCCAGGGCGCTCGGCTCATGGATTCGACGCCGCCGGCAATCACGATGTCGGCGGCGCCGGACTTGATCATCTGGCTGGCCATGATGATGGCGCTCAGCCCGGAGGAGCACAGCCGGTTCACGGTGATGCCAGGGATGTGGAGGGGAAGTCCGGCCAGGATGGTGGCCATCCTGGCAACATTGCGGTTTTCCTCGCCGGCGCCGTTGGCGTTGCCGAGGATCACTTCGTCAATCGCGTCCGGGTCGACTCCCGCCCGCGCCACGGCCTCGCGGACCACCAGCGCGGCCAGGTCATCCGGGCGGACCGCCGAAAGGGCACCGCCGTATCGCCCTACCGGGGTGCGGGCACCGCCAACCAGAAAAGCCTCGACCATGTGAACATCCTTTTCGCAGGGAGCTGGGCCGGAACACGAATAAATTACCGACCGTTCGTTCTATAAAGATTACACGGCCAGCCGAGACGGTCAACCAGCGCCCTCCAAAGACGCTGCGGGGTTACGTCACCACCAATCCCATGTGCGCCGCCAGCAGCGGGGCGATGAGGCCGAGCTGGTAGTCGTCGATCACCATGCCGGCCAGGCTGCCGAGGCCGCTAATGGTGCGGAAGTCCGTGCCGCGGAGGTCGAAGTCCTTCAGCCTGGCTCCGCTCAGGTCCAGGCTTCCGATGGTGCAGTTCTTCAGCACGACCCGGGCAGCGGTGGCCGAACCCAGGTCCAGTTCGTTGATGATGCAGTCGCTGATCAGGACGTCCGCCAAGCGGGAGCCGCGCAGGTTCAGGTAGTCCAGCTTGCCGCCGTCGATCTTCACGAACTGCCAGCCGCTCTCATACAGTTCAGCCGAGCCCCAGCGGGGATTGCTGAACTCGACGTCATGCAGGGTGGACCGGGCCGCCCTGAGGACCGGGGCGTACGCCTCATCCACGATGCAGTCGCGGAAACTCGCCCCGCGCAGCTGCGCCTCATTGAAGGAAACCCCGGCGAATTCGCACTCCGCAAAGACAATGCCGCTCAGCTCCAAGCCGTCGGCGTCCGCCCTGCTGTACCGCACGCCGTCGTACCTCTCCCCACGCCGGAAATCCGGCGCGTCGTCAACGCGCAGCCCGTCCAGCCGGACAGCCGCGAGCCGCGGGGGCGTGACCTTCAACGCCTTGCCGAGCGCGGGTTTTCCCGCCGGCCGCCCCGCCACTACAGCGACTCTGCTTTTGCTGCGATCTCGGCGAGGTCCTTCGCGAGCGCCTTCCGCGTGATGCTCATGCCGATCCGGCCGAAGAGCGCCATCATGATCCTACTGAGGGCCGCGGGCCGAAGCACCTCCGCGCCGAAGGTCAGGGTGAGGTCAGTCCCGGCGTCGCGCTCCGCCAACGTGAACCGGGACGTGTAGTCGGCTCCGCCCTGCAGAGCCTTGACCGTGGTGCTGCGCGGCGGGTCGGCCTGCGACACCCACATTTCCACCGTTTCGCGCCGGCCCATCATGGACCGGGTTTCCTTCCAGCGGGTGCCTTCGCCGTACGGGCCCTCGCTGACCATCTGGATGGATTCGACGCCCGAAAGGGTGGCCGCCGAACCCGGGATGTCCGAAATCACCGCCCAGACCTTCTCCGGGCTTGCGTTTACGTGCTGAGTCAGGCTGGTGCTGTGATCCATGCTCCGAGCCTAGTGCCGGGGACCGACATTGAGCACGCGCCGGCAGCCATCACCCCAGCACGCGCCGGCGGCCGCCCCCTTCCCGCCAGCCCCCCGTCTTGAATTAGTAAGCATGCTTTGTGTTAGGCTGAAACGGCTTTGTCAGATCAACCGGCAACGGAAGGTGGTTCCCACCATGGGCATCGGAGACAAGATTCAGAACGCCGCTGAGGACTTCGGCGGCAAGGCGAAGGAAGCCGCCGGCAACGCCACGGACAATGACCGCCTGAGGGCAGAGGGCCAGAAGGACCAGGTTGTTGCGGACGCCAAGAAGGTCGGCGAAGACGTCAAAGACGAGTTCAAGAAGGACTAGCTTCCCCCAGACAAATGGTCCTCACGGACCTGCATACGCGACGACGGCGGACTCTCCTTGGGGGGAGCCCGCCGTCGTTGTTTGCGCCTGCAAGATTTGCGCCTGCCAGACTATGCCATCGGCTGCTCCGTAAGTGCCCTTCTGAGCGCCCAGAAGGGCACTTACGGAGCAACCGATGGGGAGAACGGCGGCGGCGGCGGCCACCTTGGGAAGGTGACCGCCGCCGTCGCCGTACTGCTTAGGTGAAACGTACTAGCTGAAGAGCTCGCTCTTCGGTTCGTTGTTCCGGACCTTCTGCCAGCCGAGCCACAGCACCAGGGCGAAGAACGGGATGGTGGCCAGGGTCCAGAGGCCGAGGTGGAAGACCTCGCCGGTCTTGCTGGTCATGGTGTCGAAGCCGATCAGCACCGTGATGGCCAGCAGGGCCACCAAGCCGGCCCAGCTGCTCCAGGTTCCGCCCGGCGCGGGCAGGGAGGAGACCTTGCCCTTCTTCTTGCGCAGCGCGATCTGGCTGGCGAAGATGGCGCCCCAGGTGAAGATCACGCCGATCGATGCGGAGTTGAGGGCGAGGTCGAAGGCGTGCGAGCCGCCAAGCCAGATGTTCAGCAGGATGCCGACGAGGTACACGGCGCCGATGGCCAGGATGGCGGCGTACGGCACGTGGCTCTTGGACATCCGGGTCAGCCACTCCGGAGCATGTCCGTTGTTGGCCATGGTGCGGAAGATCCGGCCGATCGAGTACAGGCCCGAGTTGCAGGAGGACAGGGCGGCGGTGATGACGATCATGTTCATGACGTCGCCCATCCAGCCGAGGCCCATCTGGCCGAACACGGTGACGAACGGCGAGGTGCCGGCCACGTACTGGTCCGACGGCAGCAGCATGGCCAGGAGGGTCACGGAACCGACGTAGAACACCACGATGCGGAAGACGACTGCGCGGATCGCCTTGGGCACTTCCTTGGCCGGATCCTGCATTTCGCCGGCCGTGATGCCGACGAGCTCAATACCGTTGTAGGCGAAGATCACGGCATTCAGGACCAGGATCATGACAAGCGCACCCTTGGGGAACATTCCACCTTCGGCTGCGAAGAGGTTGCTGACCGAAGCGTTGCCGTCGCCCACCTGGGCGTTGGTGACCACCATGAAGGTGCCCACGGCCAGGAAGATCACAATGGCGCCGACCTTGAGGCAGGAGGCCCAGAATTCGAATTCCCCGAACGCCTTGACGCTCAGGAGGTTGACGCCCACGAGCAGCAGCAGCGCCGCGATGGCGGACAGTTCAACAGGCACGTTGGGGAAGAAGAACTGGAAGTACAGTCCGATCGCGATGAGCTCGGCGATGCCGGTCATGGCCCAGTTGATGAAGTACATCCAGCCGGACAGGTACGCGCCCTTCTTGCCGAACATTTCGCCGGCATAGCTAACGAAGGAACCCGACGTCTGGCGGTACATGATGAGCTCGCCCAGGGCGCGCATCAGCAGGTAAGCGATGACGCCGGCAATGGCGTAGGAGAAGATCAGCGCGGGGCCCGTGGAGGCCAGGCGTCCGCCGGCACCCATGAAGAGGCCGACGCCGATGGCGCCGCCCATGGCGATCATGGTGACCTGGCGGCCGCTCAGGGACTTCTTGTAGCCCTCGGCGCTGAGGGTCGAGTCGACGGCGATGGATGGTGCCGTCGGGCTCTTAAGTTCTGTAGGGGTACTTTGAGGCACAGCTGTTCCTTGTAGGTCGGGGGGATGCCGTAGGTGGGCAATGCCGGTTCCGGAACCTGGAGTTTTTGCACAGATAATTCGTGTTCCGGCCCCTCATGAGGACCGTATGTGTACAAAAACTCGCGAAGCATCGAAGGTTCGCGCGGCTCATCCATCTTACAAGATCTCCGGAGTGCTCCGTGACGCGGGCAACATTTCCGGCCCGGGGCGGAACCGCACACACTGCAGAAACAAAGTAATTCGAATGGAAAAAACACTCCTGTGAGGGCCGGATTGCGGCTACCCTGAGCACCATGGACGGGGATGCGTTCCCGGCCATGGCGTCCGCACCGTCTCATGCGGGTGTCGGCACTCGCGCCATTTTCAGGGGGGACTATGAGAAAGAGAGCACTACTGCTGCCAGCTGCTTTGCTGCTGGCAGTTGCGGGGTGTTCAGGCGGCGGCTCCGGCCCCGCCGGACCGAGCCCCAGCGTTTCACCACCATCAACCACGACGGCGGCCCAGACGCCGTCAGTATCCTCACCACCCACCACTGCCCCCTCCCTGCCCACCGACGTGTCCACATCGCTTAACGCGATCGACGCCCTGCAGGAGCACACCTGTGTGGCCGGCCCGGACGGATCGTGGACGTTCAAGGGAACCCTGGTGAACTCTTCGGACAAGGCAAAGACCTACACGGTGGCCCTCGCGGTGACCGTCGGCGCCGCAGTCCAGGGCCACGCGCTGATTACGGAAACGGTCCAGGCAGGGAAATCGGCTGAGGTCTCTGCTGAGAACTTCGCCAAAACCACGGGCCAACAGGGCACGTGCGAACCGGTTGTCTCGGTGGAGGACGCTTCGTGAAAAAAACACTACTTGCGGCTGCCCTGCTCCTGAGCTTCGCGGCCGGATCCTTCGCGCCCTCACCCGCCCTCGCCGACGACGCCGCTCCGTCAACGCCGCCGGCCCAGTCTGCGGACACCGGAAGCACTGACCCGGGGAGCCTGCCAGCAACGGACGAAGCCACTCCGCAGCCCGACACCCCGCCAGCCCCTGCCGAGACGCCCGGAGCAGGGGAATCGCTGGGCACCCAACTGACCGATCCAAGCACCGACCCCGTGCCCGAGCCCGACCCGGCACCTGAGCCTGACCCGGCGCCCGAGTTCGTCACGCGTGGCGGCATCGGCGCCAAGTGGCTCGCCCTGGGCGGCGAGGACGGCGTACTCGGTGCGCCGACGGCCAATGAGCAGTGCTCGGCAGGTTTTTGCGTCCAGGCGTTCACGGGCGGCTCGATCTATTGGACATCCGCGACCGGCGCCCATCCTGTCTTCCTGGCCACCGGTCGCACCGGACCGCAATGGCATGCGGCCGGGGCGCTTCCCACATTCGGATATCCGATCACCGATGAAACAGTCATCGGCGCCAAATCCCTGCAGAAGTTCTCCAGCGGAAAAGTGCTGGTCTGGACCGGCACCCAGTTCCTGACTTTCTCCACGAGGACCGGCATCGGCACCCGCTGGGCGGCGTCCGGGGCCGAAACCGTGCTGGGCCTGCCGTTGGCTGCTGAAGTCTGCGGGCTGAGGAACGGCGGCTGTTCGCAGGCCTTCGAGAGCGGAGCCATCTTCTGGTCACCGCAGACCGGAGCGCAAGTGGTCCGCGGCGGCATCGCCGGACGCTGGCGCGCCGCAGGAGCCCAGAATGGCGTCCTGGCCTACCCCACCGCCGGCGAGGTCTGTGGCCAGGTCGCCGGAGGCTGCAGCCAGAGATTCCAGGGCGGATCGATCTACTGGTCTCCCGCAACGGGACCTTGGATCACCCGGGCCGGCATCGGCAGCCGCTACGCCGCCTCCGGGGCAAACCGCGGTTCCCTCGGGTACCCCATGGCCAACGAGGCCTGCGGCCAGCCGGCCAGCGGCTGCCTCCAGCGATTCCAGGGCGGAACAATCCACTGGTCCCCTGCGACCAGCGCCTGGATTGTCCGGGGCGGAATCGGCAGCAAGTTCTATGCCAGCGGTGGTGTCGGCGGAACACTCGGCTATCCCACGGCCAACGAGAGGTGCTCGGCTGGACAGTGCATCCAGTCGTTCCAGCGCGGCTTCATCGGCTGGACGTCAGCGGCAGGCACCCGGATATATGCCATAACCGACTGCCAGAAACTCAACAACGGGCGGTCCAAGTACTCCACGTACGGCGCCAACCGGGTCCTCCTCACGTTCACGCAGGGCTACGGGCTGTCCTACGCCACCAACCTCTACTGCGTCCGGATCGCAGGCACTTACGTCCCGGACTGGAAGACCGACGGCTACGTGGGCGCGTCCGGGTTCAAGCCGCCGGGCGTCGCGTCCGGGCCAACCCGCAACCTGTACTCACCCACCGGTTCGTACTCGGTCACCGAAGCCTTCGGCTTGGGCAACCCGGGAACAAAGCTCGCCTACCGCACGCTGAACCCGCGCTCCCGCTGGGGCGGAAACCCCTGGACCGCGACGTACAACAAGTACTTCGAGTCCTCCTCGTGGGTGGGCTGGGACGAAAACATGTGGTACTTCGCCACCCGCTCAACCCATGACTACCGCCAGGGCGTGGTGGTTAACTACAACCGCCCCAATATTGTCCAGGACGCCGGCTTCGCCATCTTCCTGCACATGAACAAGGTCCCGACGGCGGGATGCATCTCGCTGGACGACTGGGCAGTTGTTGACTACATCAGGAAGTCGACACCCGGCGACCGGATCATCATGGGAACCTACGGCGACCTCTTCCGGTAATCCCGGACGGTAGGTCCCGCAACAGTAGTTAGGCACTCTGACGCCAGGTGCCGGCGGCCGCCAGCCGCCGGCACCTGGCGTCAGCTGTTTACGGAGTCACGTGTTTACGGAGTGCGCCCTATGCCGACACGGGTGCCGGCTCGAGAATGCCGCCCTCCATGGTGTACCTCAGCCACGTGCCGCGCGGCGGTGCCGCGGCCATTCCTACGGGATGAGCACCGCCCCGCTCCGCCGGCCGGTCCCGGAACCGGCCCTCCCGCGACTGGTCCTCCCGGGACCGGTCCGCGCAGTCGCTGAACCACTGGCGCAGGGCACGGTCATGGCTGACCATCACCAGTGTTCCGCTGAAACTGGCCAGCGCGGTCTCCAACTCCTCCACGAGCACGGGCGCCAGGTGGTTGGTGGGTTCATCGAGCAGCATGACATCGTTGTGGCCGAGCAGCAGCCGGGCCAGCGCCAGCCTCCGCTGCTGCCCGGCGGACAGGCCGCCCACCGGCACATGGAACTCACTGGCGCGGAAGAGCCCCAGGCGCAGCAGCGCCTCGGCATGGTCGTCTATGTTTCCGCCGAGTCCGGCGGCAAAAGCCGGGAGCAGGCGCAGCGCCGGATACCGGGGCGGCTCGAGCTCCTGTTGGAGATAGCCGATCCGCCCTCGACGCTCCACCTCGCCCACGGGAGCCTCCAGCGTGCCGGCCAGCAGGGAAAGCAGCGTGGACTTCCCCGCGCCGTTGGGGCCGGTGATCAGGATCTTCTGGCCCCGGTCCACGCGGAATTCGGACAGGTCCAGCCGGCCGGGCAGCCGTGCCTTGCGCGCCCTAAGCACCAAGTTGGACGCCTCACCGCCTGCCGCCCGAACCGCCGCACCCGCGGCAGCCAGGCCGTCGGCCGACAGGCCGTCCGCTCCGAAACCAGCCGGGCCGTACTCCTCCAGCCCGGCATCCAGTTTCAGGCGCTCGGGCGGGCGCTCCACCGGGTTGGCCTCCAGGCGGCGGAGGCGTTCCTGGGCGTTGCGGATTTTGCTTGTGGCGGCGCGCTCCCATGTGCCGGCCTTGAAGTCGAAGCCCATCTTGTCGCCGTCGCGCTGGCGGGCGTAGCCCATCTTTGTGGCGACCGTTTCGGCCTGGCGCTGTTCCGCAGCCATTGCGTCGATCCACCCGTGGTACTGCTGCACCCAGCGCTGGCGTTCGGCCCTCTTCTCCTTCAGGTAGCCGTCGTAGCCGTTGCCGTAACGGTTCACTGTGCGGCGTTCGGCATCCACTTCAATCACGGTGGACGCGACCCTCCTCAACAGCACGCGGTCGTGCGAGACCACCACCACGGTCCCGCGGTGGGCGGCGAGGCGGTTCTCCAGCCAGGCAGTGCCGTTGGCGTCGAGGTGGTTGGTGGGCTCGTCCAGGAGCAGGATGTCCGCCGGATCCGCCAGCAGGCACGCCAGTGCAACCCGCTCCTGCTCCCCGCCCGACAACGACCCCAGCAGCCGGCTCCGCTCCACGCCGCCCAGGCCCAGCCTGTCCAGCGCCGCTTCCACCCGCGATTCCGCGGCATAACCCTCGCGCAGCTGGTACTGGGTCTGCAGGCTCCCGTACGCCTCGAGTTCGTGCGGTTCGGCCGTGGCCAGCCCTGCCTCCAGCCGTTCGAGTTCGGCTTCCATGTCCCGCAGGGCACGCAGGGCGTCGTCGATGGCGTCGGCAACGGTCAACCCCGCGGGCAGGCCGGAGGTCTGGGCAAGGTATCCCACCCGGCCGTGGCGGACGGCCGCGCCTGAGTCCGGCGCCTCATGTCCTGCCAGGATCCTCAACAGGGTGGACTTGCCTGCGCCGTTTTCGCCGACGATTGCCACATGTTCGCCGGGCGCTATCACCAGCTCGACGCCGGCAAAGAGTTCGCGGTCCCCGTAACCGTGGGAGACGCCGGAAAGGCGCAGCTGTTCAGTACGGGCGGTGGGTTCAGTCATGGGAAGTCCTCGCAATCCGAAAGGCGGCCCCGGAGCCTGCCCCAAAGCGATCTGATCCGCTGGGAACTGATCCGCTTCGGAGCCGGTGCTCTGCGGGGCCCGGTCGACGGGAGGCAGCGCGGCCACGTGCCAGCGCTGCTCATTAGGACTTCATGCGTCAAGCCTGCCCGGCGGCGGCGGTGCCGTCAAGGCGAGCACCGCCGTCGGGCCCGCCTGCCAAAGGCGAGCACCGCCGTCGGGCCTGACCTCAAACGCAAGCGCGGCCTAGACGGCCAGCGCAGCTGCCTTCCGGCGGCGGGCCTTCGCCAGCCGGGTGCCGATCAGTCCCTGCCGCGGGCTGAACAGATAGACGACGGCGAACACCGCACCCTGCGTGAGCACCACCATGGCGCCGGAGGCCGTGTCCAGGTAATAGCTGAAGTAGATGCCGGCGATGGAGCACACGGCGGAGATCGTCGGCGCGATCACCAGCATGCGCGAAAACCGGTCGGTCAGCAGGTACGCGGTGGCGCCCGGAATGATGAGCATGGCCACCACCAGCACCACGCCCACTGTCTGCAGGGCAACCACGGACGTCAGCGCCAGCAGTCCCAGCAGCAGCGCGCCGAGCCGTTTCGGGGACAGCCCGATGGCGTGGGCGTGCGTGGGATCGAAGGCGTAGAGGGTGAGGTCGCGCCGCTTCAGGATCAGGATGGCGAACGCCACGACCCCCAGCACGAGGACCTGGATGAGGTCCGGAATGCTGACCCCCAGCAGGTTGCCGAAGATGATGTGGTTGAGGTCGGTCTGGCTGGGCGTCACGGAGATGAGGACCAGGCCCAGGGCGAACAGCGACGTGAACACGATGCCGATCGCCGCGTCCTCCTTCACCCGGCTTGTGTTCCGCACCACCCCGATGAGGGTCACGGCGATCAGCGCGAACACCAGCGCCCCGAGCGCGAAGGGCGCGCCCACGATGTAGGCAAGCACGACGCCGGGAAGCACTGCATGGGAGACGGCGTCGCCCATCAGGGACCAGCCGATGAGCACCAGCCAGCAGCTCAGCACCGCGCAGACGATGGCGGCGAGCGCGGTGGTGAGGATGGCGCGGACCATGAAGTCGTAACTCAAAGGCTCAAGCAGGATATCCAGAATGTCCATGGTTCAGCTCCTGCCCTGTTGGTTGGAAAGATCGGCATCGACCATCGGGATATCGCGGTCAGCATCACGGCCGCCGGGTTCCTGCACCGGAAGGTCCCGGTTCAGTACGTCGAGGCCGAACGCCATGGCCAGGTTCTCCGGCTGCAGCACCAACTCGGGCGGGCCGTGCATGAGGACCTTGCGCATCAGCAGCACGGCTTCGTCGCAGAGGTGCGGGAGGGCATGGAGGTCGTGCGTGGAGATCAGGATGGTGCAGCCGTCCGCGGCAAGCTCGCGCAGCAGGCGGGTGATGGTGGCTTCGGAGCGCTTATCCACGCCGGCGAACGGCTCGTCCAGGAGCATCATGGTGGCACCCTGGGCGATGCCGCGCGCCACGAAGGCGCGCTTCTTCTGCCCGCCGGACAGCTGGCCGATCTGCCTGCCGGCGAAGTCGGCCAGTTCCACGCGCTCCAGGGCGTCATGCACGGCAATACGGTCCGCCTTGGACGGACGGCGCGTGAATCCCTGGTGGCCGTAGCGGCCCATCATCACCACGTCCCGGACGGACAGCGGGAACTGCCAGTCCACGTCCTCGCTCTGCGGGACGTAGCCGATGCCGCCCTCCTTGCGGGCTTTCGACGGCGGCTCACCGTTAATCAGCACCCGGCCGCCATCCGGCTTGATCATGCCCATGATGGCCTTGAACAGCGTCGACTTTCCCGAGCCGTTCATGCCGATCAACCCGCAGATCCTGGCGTGGTCGAGGCTCAGAGAGGCGGCATCCAGCGCCAGGACCTCGCCGTAGTGCACGGTGACGTTGTCAACCAGGATGGCCGGGTTGCTCATGGCGTTGCCCCGGCCGAGGCGCCTGTCAGTGCTTCGGTGATGACCTTGGAATCATGCCGGATGAGGTCAAGGTACGTGGGCACGGGCCCGTCGGCTTCGGAGAGCGAGTCCACATAGAGCACTCCGCCGAACTTGGCGCCCGTGGCTTCCACCACCTGCCGCATCGGGGCGTCGGACACGGTGGACTCACAGAAAACGGCCGGGACCTTGTTCTTCCGGACGAAACCGATCGCCTCAGTAATCTGCTGCGGGGTGGCCTGCTGCTCCGCGTTGACAGCCCAGATGTACACCTCTTCGAGGCCGGCATCCCGCGTCAGGTAGGAGAACGCGCCCTCACAGGTCACGAGCGCCCGCTGGTTCTTGGGAACAGCAGCCAGTTTGGCCTTCATCTCGTCCTGCACAGCCTGCAGCTTCGCCTTGTAAGCCTTGCCGTTCGATTCAAAGACCGCGGCGTTCTGGGGATCCAGCTCGGAGAAGGCCTTCACCATGTTGTCCACATAGATCTGCACGTTGACCGGCGACATCCACGCATGGGGGTTCGGCTTGCCCTTGTATGAGTCCTCGCTGATCTGCATCACGTCCACGCCATCGCTCACCACGGCATGCCGCACGTCCATGCCCTCCACGAACTGGGCAAACCACGCCTCGAGGTTGAGTCCGTTGTCCAGGATCAGGTCCGCCTTGGACGCTTTGCGGATGTCCCCGGGAGTGGGCTCGTAGCCGTGGATCTCAGCGCCGGCCTTGGTGATGGATTCGACCTGCAGCTTGTCCCCCGCCACGTTCTTCGCCACGTCGGCCAGGACGGTGAACGTGGTCAGCACGACGGGCTTCTCGCCCCCGGAACCCCCGCCTGGGGCGGCACCCCCGCAGGCGGCCAGGGCCAGGCTGAGAAGCACGACGGCGGCGGCTCCTGTCCCGCGGGCGCCCGCGGAACGGCGGGAAACGGACGGGTTGGACCCGGCGTGCGTCGTCGCAGGCCGGCGGGCGAAGGTTCGGCGGACTACTTTGGCACACCGAAACAGAAAGTTAGGCATGCCGAACATTCTACCTGTGGCGACCGGACCCCTGCAACGCGGGGCCCGCCGTCGGCTCCCCCGCCGCCCGTCCGGACTACGCTTGAAGCATGGCGACTATCCGACGCACCGTTCCCCCGCCGCGGCCGGGCCTCTACCGATTTTCGCCGCTGGACTTCACCACGGTAGGGCTCTACGTGGTTCTCGCCGTGTTCTTCGCCGTGGCTGGCGAGCTGCTCCTGCCGCTGCTCCGGCTGGTTGCCCCGACTCCCGCCGTCGCGTCATATGGCGTAAACCTCCTGTTCTTCGGGTGCCTGGGCATCCTGGCGCTGTTCGCCGCCCGCCACGTGGTGGTCCGCGACCTCAAGGTGCTGGCCACCAGGCCGTGGTTCACCGCCGCCATGGTGCCGGCGTCGGTCATCGCCATGATGATTTTCACCGCCGTCCTCGTGGTGCTGGGCGGCACCACGGAGACGTCCGCCAACCAGGCCGGGCTGCAGGCGCTCATGCGGCAGGTGCCGGCCTGGCTGATGGTGCCGCTCGTCGTTGTGGTGGGACCCTTCGTGGAGGAATACATCTTCCGGCACCTGCTGATCGGCAAACTGAGCAGGCGCATCAATATCTGGATCTGCTGCGCCCTGTCCGTGGCGCTCTTCGCCGCCCTGCACATCGTGGGCCAGGAAGCCCTCACCGTCGCCGCGCTCATGCCATACCTGGCCATGGGGGCAACACTGGTGTTCGTATATGTGTGGACCGGCCGGAACCTGATGTTCGCCTACTTCGTGCACGCGGCCAAGAACCTGCTGGCCGCCATCTTCCTCTACACGATCCCGCCGGAACTGCTCGACCAGCTGCAGCGGGTCCCGGGATAGTCACCCGCGACACTGCCGCCTGTTCAGGCCGCCACCCTGTTCAGGGGGACCGCCGTCGTCGTATGTTTTGTCCCATGGGACTCAACATTCAGATCGTCGTCGACTGTAAGAATCCGCACGAACTCGCCGACTGGTGGGCAGAAACGCTGGAGTGGGCGGTGGAGCCGCAGGACGAGGCGTTCATCCGGTCAATGATCGATCAGGGGTTTGCCACCGAGGCGGACACTCAGGTGCACAACGGCAAGCTGGTCTGGCGGGAGGGTTGCGCGATCCGCCCGACCGAGGAAATCGACGCCAAGAAACCCCAGCGCCGCCTGCTGTTCCAGACCGCGCCGGAGGGGAAAACCGTCAAGAACCGGGTGCACTGGGACGTGGCCCTGGACGGCCGGGACAAGGACGAGGTCCGCACCGAGCTCGAAGCCCGCGGCGCAACCTTCCTCTGGACAGCCAACCAGGGACCGCACGAATGGCACACCATGGCGGACCCCGAGGGCAACGAGTTCTGCATCAGCTGACGCGATTACTAGACTTGGACGGTGAGCAACGAAATCCCCGCCAAGGTATCCGATGTGTTCGACCCGTCGCGCTGGCGCACCGTGTCCGGCTTCGACGACTTCCAGGACATGACGTACCACCGGCAGGTGGAGCGCTCCGAGGTCGGCGCGGTGGTGCGGGACCTGCCTACCGTCCGGATCGCGTTCAACCGCCCCGAGGTCCGCAACGCCTTCCGCCCCGGCACGGTTGATGAGCTGTACCGCGCCATGGACCACGCCCGGATGACCCCGGACGTCGCCACGGTCCTGCTCACCGGGAACGGCCCCTCCCCCAAGGACGGCGGGCACTCGTTCTGCTCCGGCGGGGACCAGCGGATCCGAGGCCGGGACGGGTACCGCTATGCAGACGGCGAAACCCAGGAGACCATCGACCCCGCCCGCGCCGGCCGGCTCCACATCCTGGAGGTCCAGCGGCTCATGCGGACCATGCCCAAGGTGGTCATCGCCGTCGTGAACGGCTGGGCCGCCGGCGGAGGCCATTCCCTGCACGTCGTCTCGGACCTCACCATCGCGTCCCGCCAGTACGGCAAGTTCAAGCAGACCGACGCCACCGTGGGCAGTTTCGACGCCGGCTACGGCTCGGCGCTGCTGGCCCGCCAGATCGGCCAGAAGGCCGCCCGGGAAATCTTCTTCCTGGCCCGCGAATACTCGGCCGAGGACATGGTCAGGATGGGCGCGGTGAACGAGGCCGTGGACCACGAACGGCTCGAGGAAGTAGCCCTGGAATACGCCGCGGACATCGCCCGGCAGTCCCCGCAGGCCATCCGGATGCTGAAGTTCGCCTTCAACCTCGCCGACGACGGCTTGGCCGGCCAGCAGGTCTTCGCCGGCGAAGCCACCCGGCTGGCTTACATGACGGATGAAGCCGTGGAGGGCAAGGAGGCGTTCCTCGAGAAGCGCGATCCGGACTGGTCCAGGTTCCCGCACTACTTCTAAGTCCGCACTAGCCCAAAGGCAGCCCCATGATCCCCAGGCCCACGTTTCCAAGGCAGGCGAAGTGAACATCGAACCCGCACTCAAGGCGCTGGCGGCCGCCCTCCACGGTGAGGGCCCCGCCGTCGAGCTTTCCGCCGGCCCCAGCGGCGAAACGGTGGTCCGGCTTGTCCAAACCCCCGGGATCGACGACGCGGCCGTGGTGGTGCGCACCTCCGGGTCCACCGGCTCGCCCAAGGCGACGGTCCTGACGGTTGAGGCCCTGGCGGCGTCCTCCATGGCCACCGCGTTCGCGCTCAAGGGGGAGGGCCAGTGGCTCCTGGCGCTGCCGGTGCAGTACGTGGCCGGCGTGCAGGTGCTGGTGCGGTCGCTGTTCGCCGGAACGCGGCCCTGGGCGATGGACCTGTCCAACGGGTTCACCACGGACGGCTTCACTGCCGCCGCCCTGGAGCTGACGGACAAGGTCCGTTTCACGTCCCTGGTTCCCGCGCAGCTGCAGCGGCTGCTGGAGGAGCCGTCGGCCGACACCCTGGCGGTGCTGCGGCGCTTCAACGGCATCCTGCTCGGCGGCGGCCCGGCCCCTGCTGGGCTCCTTGAGTCCGCCCGCGACGCCGGCATCCGCGTGATCACCACTTACGGCGCGGCGGAGACCTGCGGCGGCTGCGTGTACGACGGGTTTCCCCTCGAGGGCGTCGCCGTCCGGCTGTCCGAAGACGGCCGCATCCACCTGGGCGGAGCCACGCTGGCCGCCTGTTACCTGGACGCACCGGGCCTGACCGAGGAGGCCTTCGCCGAGGAAGACGGCGTGCGCTGGTACCGCACCAACGACCTCGGCGTGCTGGACTCCGACGGCCGCCTCACCGTCCTGGGCCGCGCGGACGATGTCATCATCACCGGCGGCGTCAAAGTCTCCGCCGCGCATGTGCAGGCCGAGCTGGAAAAGTCCGACGGCGTGACCGCGGCTTTCGTCGCCGGCGTCCAGTCAGCGAAATGGGGCCAGGCCGTGGCAGCCTATGTGGCCGTGGCCGGCGCCTCTTCGTCCGGCGCCTCTTCCGGCGACTCTTCTTCCGGCGCCGACGGGGCGGCCTGGGCCGAACAATGGCGCCGCACGCTGGGACTGATTGCCCCCAAGACAGTCCTTCCGGCCGACGAACTGATCATGCTGCCGAACGGAAAACCCGACCGGCTCGCGATGATTGAACGGCTCAACGCGCTCCATCAGGGAAAATAGACTAGTTCCCGCCGTGCCCCGTTGATGCGGCGCGCATTGCACCACCAAATGCATTGCACTACCGAAGCTACGCTTCCAGTACGGGCAATGTTCCACCGAATGTTTGACCGAACCCTCCACCGAACCAACACGAGGTACTCACCGTGGCCACAGCCGCACAATGGATCCAAGGCGCCCGGCTCCGCACCCTGCCGGCCGCGATCGCCCCTGTCCTGATCGGCACCGCGGCGGCCTTTGAGATGGGTGCCTTCCGCCCGCTCAACGCCATCCTGGCGGCCCTGGTGGCCCTATTGCTGCAGGTGGGCGTCAACTACGCCAACGACTACTCGGACGGGATCCGCGGCACGGACGAGAACCGCGTGGGGCCGCTGCGCCTTGTGGGATCTGGCGTCGCGAGCCCGGAACACGTCAAGTACGCCGCGTTCGGCGCGTTCGGGGTGGCCATGCTGTTCGGGCTGGTACTCATCATCATCACGCAGGCATGGTGGCTGCTCCTCGTGGGCCTCGGCTGCGTAATGGCCGCATGGGGCTACACCGGAGGCAAGAACCCCTACGGCTACATGGGACTGGGCGACGTGTTCGTGTTCGTCTTCTTCGGGCTCGTGGCCACGCTTGGCACCACGTACACGCAGGCGGGCCAGATCAGCCTGCCGGCCGTTGTGGGTGCGATCGGCACCGGGCTCATAGCGTGCGCCCTGCTGATGGCCAACAACGTCCGCGACATCCCGTCCGACATCCAGGCCGGGAAACGCACGCTGGCCGTGCGGCTCGGAGACAAGCACGCCCGTGAAAGCTACGTGCTGATGCTCGCCGTCGCCATCCTGCTGGTGGTGATCCTCGCGCCCGGCCGTCCCTGGATGCTGATCGTGCTGCTGCTGATCCCGGCCTGCCTGATGCCCGCGTGGCTCATGATCAACGGCCGGAAGCGCAAGAGCCTCATCCCGGTCCTGAAGCAGACCGGCCTCATCAACCTCGGCTACGCCGTGCTGTTCTCGCTGGGACTCGTGCTGAGCCACGGGATTTAGGGGCCGGCACGGGTTTTGGGGACGGCGCGCCTGTGCCGCCCGGGCGTCACTGCGCTGGCGCCATTGCGCAAGCGTTTCGGCGCGGCCTGACTGCGTTGGCGTTACCGTGCGGGAACGGGTTGCTCCCTAGGCTTCCTTGTTCCGGAGGTCGTTGCGGACCGTGATGTCCGGGTTGGAATCGACCAGCTTGTCCTCGGCCTCGGCGTCGTCCACTTCACCGGCGGTGCGCAGGGGCTTGGCACGGCCCGAGAAGCGGGCGTGCAGGGAGGCCGCAGCGGCATCGCGCTGCTTCTGGAAAAAGAGGTAGCTGAGAGCGAAGGAAATCAGCCCAGCGCAGACGACGGCAAGCAACCATCCCAGCTGCAGGAAGACGAACAGCGCAAACAGCGGTACGAAGAGGGCGAGCCGGATCAGGGAGTATTTCAAGAATGCCACTATCCAAGTTTAGCCGCCCTGCCTGAACGTATCCTCCGCACTTCTGTGGCCTTCCGACGCCTCTGCCGCCAGGCTTCGCACCTCCACCGCGCCTGCTTCCGTCGGCGTTGTCTGGCCGGCGCCGGCTTTTCAATGCCCCGGATCGCAAAACCGGCGCCGTTTCCTGGGCCGTTGGCACCACGATCGGGACAAAATTCACCAGCTTTTTGGTGGCGGGTTCTGTGGCATACTGTAATCTCCGTGGGGGCGTCCGGAGGCTAGACTGATTGCATGCTCCGTGTTGCCATTGCAGTCGCCGTTCTTGCCATATACGTCTACGGACTTGTGGACGTGATCCGGACTGATGCGCACCTCACCCGGGGATTCTCCAAAACAACCTGGATCATCATCGTTGTCTTCTTGCCGATCGTCGGTGCCGCCCTGTGGTTCCTGATCGGCCGCCCCCGCTATTCGGCCCCGGTACAGCAGCAGACGTACCGCCACCCCATCGCGCCCGACGACGACCCCGATTTCCTCCGCAACCTGGAGCAGCGCCGCCGCAACCAGGCCGAAGCCGAGCGCCTCAGGAAGCTGAAGGACGACCTCGAGTCGAAGAAGCCCAAGCCCGGTGCCGGCCCGCATGGCAGCGGCAGCCCCAGCACAGGGAACTCCGGCACTCCTGGCGCCGCGGGAGATGCCAGCGCCGAGGGCAATCCCGAGATCAAGTAGTACGTGCCGGCCGACTTTGCGCCAGCAAACCGTGGGGCCGGTGATTCTCCAAATATGGCCGCCTGGCACCCTTGCCGGGCGGCCTTTTTTGGCGAATGGCGGAGGCCCGGACAGCTCAACTAGTCCTCCACATCGGCCTGTATCTGTGGACAACGCGCCGGGGGCCTCTTTCCGGCATCAGAATGCTTGTATGCCGCGTCCCTGCCCGCTTCCTCCCCCGCTGTTGGGGCAGCCCTTCACCATCAAACAGGCCAAGGCAGCAGGCCTGACCCGCCGGCGCGCAAGGGCCCAGGGCCTGGCAAGCCCGTGCCACGGCGTGCGGATTCCGGCGTCGGCGGACCTCACCCTGCTGGTCCGGGCCAGGTCCCTGGCCTTGGCCACAGGAGCCGTCGCCAGCCACCTCACAGCCGCGGCGCTGTGGGGTTTTCCTTTGCCGCGCTGCTTCGAAACGCATGAAGTCGTCCATCTGACGTGCCGGCGCGGCGGCAGGGCGGTGCGGCGCAAGGACGTGTGCGGCCACCAGTCCGTCCTCCTGCCGGATGAAATCATCGAGGGCCGCTACGTGGCGTGCACCTCTCCCCTACGGACCTGGTTTGATCTGGCCGGCGTTCTGGGCATGCTGGACCTCGTCATCGCCGGCGATTTCCTGCTACGGCGCCGGAATCCTCTGTCCACGCTGGCTGCCCTGGACACCTTCCTCGCCACCAAGGAGGGCCGGCCGGGCTACCGGAAGGCCATGAAGGCCCGGGCGCTCATCCGGGCGGACACCGATTCGCCCAAGGAAACCGAGCTGCGCCTGCTGCTGGTCGGGCCGGTCTGCCCGAACCGTCCATCAACCTGCCGCTGCTCGATGAAACCGGGGGCTGGATCCAGGACCCGGACATGTCCTATGAAAAGTTCAAGATCGCCATCCAGTACGACGGCGGCCACCACTCCACCTCTACCCAACGGCGAAGCGACATATTCCGAGACGAGAACGCGCGCAGGCTCGGCTGGCTCGTGGTGGTCCTGACCCAATGGGACATGGACCCGTTCGCTCCCGGCATGGAGCCCAACGCCGTGACCAGGGTGCGCGAAGCGCTCGTTAGCCGCGGCTGGAAGCCCGGGCGCTAGGCCTACAGAAGAAGCTCACGTCCCGGGTCCAACCGTTTGGAGCCACGATCCTGCCCCCTTGGAACGACGCCCTCGCCTATTCGCCAAAAATGGCCGCCCAGCGCACATGCTGAGCGGCCATTTTTGGCGAATGGGCGCTGGGACCCCGCGTACGTTACAGCCCCGAGTAGGAGTGGAGGCCGTTGAAGAACTGGTTCACGATGGTGAAGTTGAAGACCACGCACAGGTAGCCCACGATCGACAGCCAGGCCGCGCGGGTCCCCGTCCAGCCGCGGGTGGCCCGTGCGTGCAGGTAGCCGGCGTAGACCACCCAGATCACGAACGTCCACACTTCCTTGGTGTCCCAGCCCCAGAAACGGCCCCAGGCCTTCTCAGCCCAGATGGCGCCGAACATGAGGGTGAACGTCCAGCCGATGAAGGCGATGGCGTTGATCCGGTAGGAGAGGTTCTCCAGGCTCAGGGCGGACGGCACCAGGCGCATGAAGCCCAGCTTGTCCTCGCCCCCGGCAGCAAGGGTCTTCTGCCGGTGCGACTGCACGAGCTGCAGCGCGGACATGGCAAACGTCAGGGTGAACAGGGCCGAGGAAAGCACGGCGATGGAAACGTGGATGACCAGCCAGTAGCTTTGCAGCGCGGGCACGAGGTGGCCCACCGGGGTCCAGTAGGCCACGGAGGCAGCCACCAGCATAATGATCACCAGGCCCACCACGAACGTGCCCAGGAAGCGCAGGTCGCGGCGGATCAGCACCACGAGGAACACCGCCACGGCCACGAACGCACCGGTGGTCAGGAACTCGTACATGTTGCCCCACGGCACACGGCCCGCGCCCACGGCACGCGTCAGCACACCGGCAGCGTGGATCGCGGCGCCCAGCACCGTCAGTGCGACGGCCACCCGGGCGGGGACGCGGCGCTCGGCGGCGTATTCCATGCTGGCATTGGCGGTCTGCCCCGCTCCGCTGCCAGGCCCTCCCGCAGACACCGACGACGACGGCCGCTCGGCACGGCCGGCAGGCCCGGCCAGGTGCCCCGCAACACGGTCGGCGTCCGCGGCTGCACCGCGGACTGAGCCGGCGGCCACCGGGACCTTCGCGCCGGCGTCCGCCGCTGCCCCGTCCGACGCAGCTGCGTCCGGCGTCCCGGCGGCTGCGGCAGCCTTGAGGTCCACGGTGCGGAGCGCCTTGCTGCTCTTGGCCAGGTCCCACGCGAAGGCTATGAACGCCACCGTGTACGTGCCGGCGGCCAGCAGCATGAAGAGCTCGCTGTACTGGCCCATGGTTTCGTTGATGGGGAACATTACTGGTCCTTCTTTGACTCGGGTGAGCCTGCTGTTGACTGGATGAAGTCTTCTGAGGGCGTTGCCGCGGAGGCATCGGCGCCCGAGGCGGCCGAAGCGTCCACCGGATCGGTGTGAACCGAAGCGTCCGCCGGATCGGTGCCCGCCGGGCCATTATCCGCCCGTTCGCTGGGAGGTATCTGGGTGTCCAGGCCCCACGCGCCTGCCAGCAGTCCGCGGATCGCAACGGCTTCGCCTGCCAGCCGGTGGTCCTCGCCGCGGGTCAGAAGTCCGTACTCCACCATGGTGCGGCCGTCCTCGTGCGTGCCCGTGCGGACCCAGACGCGGCGCCGGTTGACGTAGAGCGAGACGACCAGCCCGGCCACCGCCAGCAGCGCGAAGATCAGGGCCGAGAGCTGGCCCGGATTGTGGTGGATGTCGACGCCGATGTACTTCTTCACGCCGTCGAAGCTGATGGAGCCCTTGCCGTCGGGCAGCGTGTAGGTGCTGCCCGGGGCCAAGGTGATGCCGCCGGCCGCGAGATCACGGCCGTTCAGGGGCTTCAGGTCCTTCACGTCGAGTTCGAACACGTTCTGCGGGGCGCCCTTGTCAAGGCCGAGGTCACCGTAGTACGAGTTCAGGCTCAACTGCGGGTTGATGAGGTCCGGGTCCCCGCTGAAGGAAATCCCCTTGTCCGTCACGAACGCCGTGGGCAGGAAGAAGCCGGCGAACCCGAGCTGCTCCGGCTTGGCGTCGGGAACCTTGATCACCACGGACGAGTAATAGTTCTCGCCCTGCAGCTTCGCCACCACGGGACCCTGCATGGCGATGTTGCCCTTGCCGTCCCGGACCGTCACCACCGGGGCGTAGCCGTTGCCTGTCAGATAGATGCTGGTCCCGCCGAGGGTCACTGGATCGTTGACCTTGAGGACTTCCTTCTTGGCCGGCGCCCCGGGGTTTTCCTTGGTGGTGACATCCGCCGTGAAGTCAATGGGCTGGCCGAACTTGCCCTTTGATTCGCGGTCGAACGTAGCCTGGAACTTGTCCAGCTGGATGGAGTACGGCTGGAGCTGGCTGCTCTGGAAGTTGGTACCCGGCGTGAACTGGTCATAGCCCACCAGCGTGTTCACGAAGGTGTCACCCTCCACCAGGATCCGCTGCCCGCTGTAGCCGAACAGCCCGCCGACAGCCACCGACACGAGCACACCGATCAGCGAGGTGTGGAAGACGAGGTTGCCCACCTCCTTGAGGAAGCCGCGCTCCGCCCCCAAAGACGGCCGCGCGCCGTCGTCGTGCCGTACTTCAACGCGGTAACCGCGTTTCTTGAGCAGCGCGGCTGCGTCTTCAATGGCGTCCGACGCCGGGACGCCGGCTTCCGCGGGCACCACCAGTGTGCCGTACTCCGGCAGGCGGGAGAGACGCTTCGGGGTGCGCGGCGGCTGGGAGCGCATGGCCCGGTAGTGCGCGATGGCGCGGGGAACGACGCAGCCGATCAGCGAAATGAACAGCAGGATGTAGATGGCCGAGAACCAGGCCGAGGAGTAGACGTCGTAGAGCTGCAGCGAATCAAGGATCTTGCCGTAGTCGGGGTGGTCCTTGATGTACTGCGTGACCACCGACGGGTTGGCCGGGCGCTGCGGGAACAGGGATCCCGGCACCGCTGCCACCGCGAGCAGCAGCAGGAGGAAAAGGGCGGTGCGCATGCTGGTCAGCTGGGTCCACGCCCAGCGGAGCATGCCGAGGATCCCCAGCGCGGGGAGCGCCGCGTCGGCCTTGGCCGCCTTGACGTGGTCCTGGCGGGGACCTTCGGGCGTACCCTGGGGGCCGCCCGCTCCGGAGGATTTCTTAGTTGGCTTCACACGCTCGCTCATCAGATTGGCAATTTCACATCGTTTTGGAACCAGTACTGCAACTCGGTGACCCAGGTTCCCCAGACTCCCGTGGCCATCAACACGCCCAGGGCAATCAGGACGCCGCCGCCCGTCCGCTGGATGGCCACCCGGTGGGTGCGGAAGAAGGACAGAACGCCGGCGCCGCGGCGCACAGCGAGGGCGATCAGCAGGAACGGAATGCCCAGGCCAAGGCTATAGACGAACGCCAGGAAAGCGCCTTTCGCGGCAGAGGAGCCGCCGGAGAGGCTCAGGAGCTGCACGGCCGAGTAGGTGGGGCCGATGCACGGCGCCCATCCGAGGCCGAAAGTGATCCCGAGCAGCGGCGCGCCCCAGAGGCCTGCCGGCGGTTTCGCGTGGATCTTGGCGTCGCGCTGGAGCCATGCGAATCCGCCCATGAACACGACGCCCATGATGATCACAAGGACGCCGAGCAGTTGGGTGATCCAGGCGTTCTGCGAGCCGGTGATCAGAGACCCCAGCTGGCCGAAGGCCCCGCCGAGCAGCACGAAGATGACCGAGAATCCGAGCACGAACAAGCCGATCCCCGCCAGCATGCGGCCGCGCTTTTGCTTCTGGAGGTCCACGCCGGTAAGCCCCGTGACATAGCCCAGGTATCCGGGCACGAGCGGCAGCACGCAGGGCGAGAGGAAGGACACGAAGCCCGCCAGCAGCGCCACCGGGATGGCAAGCAGGAGTGATCCGTTCAGGATGGCTTCGGCGAAGGGGCTGTTCACGTTGGGGAGACCGCCGCTACTCTGCCACGGCGGACTGGATGAGGGCTTTGAGGGTGCCCTTCTGGATCTCCCCCAGCACGCGCGAGGCCACCCGGCCCTGCTTGTCCACCACCAGCGTGGTGGGGACCGCGCCCGGAGGCACGAGTCCGGACACGGCCAGCAGCACGGCGCCGTCTTTGTCGTTGAAGCTGGGGTAGGTGAGCCCGAAGGTCTTGTCGAAGGCGTCGGCGGTGGCCTTCTCGTCGCGCAGGTTCACGCCGAAGAACTGCACACCCTTGCTCTTGAACTCCTGGTGGAGGGCCTCGAGGGAGGGCGCTTCCACCCGGCACGGCGCGCAGGCAGCGAACCAGAAGTTCAGCACGGTCACCTTGCCCAGGAAGTCCTTGGCCGTGACGGCGGTGCCGTCAAAAAGCTTGCCCTCGATGTCGACGGCGGATTTGCGGTCCGCCGCGGCGAATTCCGTCACCGAGCCGTCGCCGGCCACGTAGTTCTTGTTGTCCCCCGCCTTTGCCTGCTTCGCCAGGGCGTCTTCCTGCGCGCACGCGGACAGCCCCAGCGTGAGCGCCGTCAGGGCTAGGCCGCCGGCGGCAAGCACGCTGCGCCGGGAACTTATGGGGCTGTTGGGCATGGTTTAGGCTCCGGGGGTGGTGGAGGCGCCGGGCAGGAGGGCTGCGGCCGGTTCGCTGTACTCGACGCGCAGGAGGGTGCCGTCGCCGTCGAAAATAAGGGAGGTGAGTGAGGTCAGCGTGCACTCGCGCTTGCGCGGGTCATGCCAGAGCGGCCTGCCCTCGGCACTGAGCCGGGTGGCCCAGATGGGAAGCTGGTGGCTGACCATGATGGCCTCGGCGCCGTCGCCGCCGAGTTCGATTGCCTTGTCCCGGGCGTCCTGGACCGCGGCCCTCACACGGGCAGCCTGCTCCTTGTACGGCTCACCCCAAGATGGCCTGAGCGGGTTCACCAGCTTGCGCCAGTGCCGGGGCTTGCGCAGCTCTGCCTTGGTGACCCTGAGGCCTTCGAAGTGGTTTTCAGCCTCGATGATGCGCTGGTCCGTATGGATGTCCAGGCCAAGGGCGCGGGAGGTGGGCTCGGCCGTCTCCTGGGCGCGGGTCAGCGGAGAGGACACGAGGTAGACAATCTTTGCACCCTGGGAGACCCGGTCGCGGAAGTGCTCCGCGAGGGTGTGCGCCATCTGCTGGCCAAGCTCGGAGAGGTGGTATTCCGGCAGCCTGCCGTACAGGACGCCCTCGGGGTTGTAGACCTCGCCGTGGCGGAGCAAATGAACAGTGGCTTGGGGCATGTGTACCAGTTTCTCAAAGATGTCGGACGATCTGAAATCTTCTACACCTAGTAGAACTCAGGAATTTTCCAAAATGTTCCCCAGGGGTGGAATAAAAGATGCAAACGCATGTTTATACTGGATGCAGCAGTTAGTTGAGACTTCAACAAATGAAGCTTCAACTCTAGATCGTCCCGCTTCGTTCACAGATCCAAGGAGAACCATCATGGCACTTCCCACCAACGTCACCCCCGGCACCTGGACTCTCGACAACTCGCACAGCGAAATCGCGTTCACCGTTCGGCACGCAGGCATCAGCAAGGTCCGCGGCCAGTTCAAGGACGCAGCCGCAACCCTGGACCTCGCCGAGAACGTCGCTGACTCCCGCATCAACGCCACCATCCAGACCGCGAGCTTCGACTCCGGCGACGTGAACCGTGACGGCCACGTGCGCGGCGAAGACTTCTTCGACGTCGAGAAGTTCCCGGAGATCTCCTTCGTTTCCAACGGGCTGGTTCCCACCGGCGACGGCTACGAACTCCAGGGCGACCTCACCATCAAGGGTGTCACCCGCCCGGTGGCCCTCGACACCGAATTCAACGGCGTGGCCGTGGACCCGTTCGGCAACACCCGCGCCGGTGTTTCGGCTGAGACCACCATCAGCCGCAAGGACTTCGGCCTGACCTGGAACGCTGTGCTCGAAGCCGGCGGCGTGCTGGTCAGCGACAAGGTTGCCATCAACCTGGAACTGGCCTTCATCGCCCCCGCCGCGTAATTTGCACGGCTGGTCCGCCAGCCATGTAGTGAAACCGACGCCCCGCCCGTGAATTCCATGGGCGGGGCGTCGGCGTTGCTAGGGGCCCGGGCTTTCGCCTGCTGAACGGCGCTGCGGGCTGGCTGCGGGACTGGCTGCGGGACTGCCTGCGGGACTGCCTGCGGGCGGCTCACGGGGCTGCCTACGGGACTGCCTGCGGGACTGCCTGCGGGACACGATAACCGCCTTCCAAACAGGCGTGCGGGGCGGCTTGGACATGGCCCGGGACCTCCTAGAATTCGCCAAATCGCGGGTCTACAGTGAGAGCCATGAGCAACCCAAGCGATGAACCGCAGCCTCAGCAGCCGGGCTCCGAGCCGCGGCCTGAGGACCATCCCGCGCCAGCGGGACAGCAGCCACCGGCGTCGCAGCCACCAGCAGGACAGCCACCAGCGGCATCGCAACCACCAGCAGGACAGCCACCAGCGGCATCGCAACCACCAGCAGGACAGCAGCCAGCGGCATCGCAACCGACCGGGTCGCAACCAACCGGACCTCAGCCGCCAGCAGGTCAGCAGCCATCGGCGTCGCAGCCGGCCGGGTCACAGCCGCCAGCAGGAAACCGGCCTCCCGACGGATTCCAGCCCCCGGGGCCTCGGGACGGCGCGCAGCCGGGGTACGGGTACGGGCAAGACGCCGGGCAACCGGACGGCCAGCCATCTGGACAGCAGGGCTGGCAGGCAGGGCCCCAGGGCTGGCAGGCAGGTCAGCCGGGCGGTGCCGGGCGCTTCGAGATGCCCGTAGACCGGCCGCGCAGCTTCTACGAAGTCATGCCCAATGGCGGCTTCTCGGGCATCTTCGAAGTGGCAGGTCTCCCCAAGGAGCTGAAGGTGTCCTACTGGATCTGGGTGATCGGCGGCCTGCTCGGACTCTTGGGCGGAGTGATCGGGCTGTTCGGTGCGCTGGTGCTCTTTGCGATCCTGCCGGGCGTGGCCATCCTGGTGCTGTTGCTTGTGCTCGTGGCACTGGCGCTTGCCGCAGCGCAGATTGTCCTGGCCATGAAGATGAAGGAGGGCCGGGAGTGGGCGCGGCTGGCGCTGACGATAGTCGCGGGCGTATCGCTGCTGCTGGCGGTCATCAATTCGAGTTTCGCCGCTGGCCAGGACGGCAACTGGCTGGGCTTCCTGATCAGCCTGGTAGCAACCGTGCTCATGTGGGTACCGAACTCGCAGAACTGGTTTGCCGCCGCAAGGGGTTCCGCCTGACTTGCAATTAGAGTCACCGCTGCTGATTTGCCGTTCGGCGGCAGACGCCGTCGGGCCGGGTGCAATGCGCCGCTCGAGGCGACGACGGAAGCGGCGTGTTATGCGCCGTCGGAAGTAGCGCGTGGCGCGCCGTCGGGCTTCGTTCGAATCGCCTCAATGACAGCCCGTAACGCCGTCTTTAGGTGTGCGGACGCGCCGCAAGAATACCTCTGCGGAATGATCTTCACCGTGCCCCCAGAGGGGTACGGTGGAAGTGAACCATGCTGGGGGCAGGGCAGGCTTCTGAACCCGGTGGCCGATCCCGACGTCAATACGCAAAGGACCGCTCATGAGCACTCCTCCAGTACCCACAAACCCCAGCGACCCGAACTCCCACGAGCCGAACCAGGACGGTACGGAAGCACGCGGCGCGCAGCCCCGCTACGGCCAGGATGCTCCGCAGTACGGCCAGAACACTCCGCCGGCTCCGCAGTACGGCCAGAACACTCCGCCGGCTCCGCAGTACGGCCAGAACGCACCCCAGTATGGTCAGGGCACACCGCAGTTCGGACAGAACGCTCCCCAGTACGGGCAGAACACGCCACAGCAGCCGCAGTACGGTCAGGGTGCTCCCCAGCAGCCGCAGTACGGACAGGGCGCTCCCCAGTACGGTCAGCAGGCATCCGCCCCGTCACCCTACGGTCAGTCCCCGTACGGTCAGGCACCCTACGGCCAATCCCCGTACGGGTACCCGTCGGAACAGCCGCAGGGCGGCGGAACCGCAGCCGGCGTTCCGCAGCTTGTGAACACTTCCTTTTGGATGATCATCGGCGCGGGCGTCCTGTCGGTTCTGTCGGTTCTGCTCACGATTCCAACGCTGGATGATCCCGCCATGCGCAGCACATTTGAGGAACAGCTCCGCGGAAGCGGCCAGAACGTGGCATTCGACGACGTCAAGGGCTTCATCATCGGAACCATGGTGGTCTTCGCCCTGATCGGCGCGGGGCTCTACGCGCTGGTGGCCTTCAACGTCCGCAAGGGCAAGAACTGGGCCCGCATCTTGGGAACGGTGTTCGCGGCGCTGTCCGTTTTCAGCCTCTTCCCTGTTGGCCTGAACACGCTGGTGGCCCTCGTCGGCATCGCGGCGATTGTGATGCTGTACCTGCCCGCGTCGGCACCGTACTTCCAGAAGCAGCAGCCGTTCGCCAACCCGTACTCGCAGCCGGGCGGCCCCTTCGGCCGCTAGCCTCGGGCCGCTAGGCACCCGCACGCAACCAGTTACACGCAACCTATTAACGGGCGCGGATTCCAGGAAGGTCGGATTTACTCCGGCTGACCCGGGGTCTGCGCCCGTTGCGCGTGATAGGCCAGAATCTGCAGCTCGGTGGCCATGTCCACCTTGCGAAGGTTCACGCCATCGGGAACCTGGAGCATCACGGGCGCGAAGCTGAGGATGCTGTGCACGCCGGCCGCCACCACACGGTCGCACACACTCTGGGCCACGGCGGCCGGCAGGGCGAGAACCACCATGTTGGCGCCGGTCCGCTCCAGCACCGGCTCAAGGTCGGCCACATCGCTCACACGGAGCCAGCCAACCTCATTGCCCACCACCATTTGGTCGGCATCGAAAATGGCAACAACGTCGAAGCCCCTGGACTCAAAACCGCCGTACCTGGCGAGCGCCTTGCCCAAGTTACCGGCGCCGACGATCGCGACCTTCCAGTCGTGCGTCAGTCCCAGCGCGGCGGCGATGTGACGGCTCAGGTACTGGACCTCATAGCCCACGCCGCGCGTACCGTACGACCCCACATGGGACAGATCCTTGCGGAGCGTGGACGAGCTGACTCCTGATGCCTCGGCCAGCGATTCGGAGGACACGCGCTCGGTGCCCTCTGCCATCAGGGTGTTCAGGGCGCGCAAGTAGATCGTCAGCCGGGCCACGGCCGCAGGCGGAATCTGCTTTCCGGCAGCTCCGGTGTCCCCGGGCACGGCTTGAGGTGGTGAATCGAGCGAAGTCACTATCTGCTCCATTGCGTCGCGTTGTGAGTCCACTCTAGATCCCCATCACTTAAGTCAACAAAGCCGGTGCCATTGCGCGAAAGCGGCTACTGCCGCGCCATCGCCTGACGCAGGACCCGGTCCAGCCGGGCTTCGTCAATCTTCCAGAAGTCCCGCTGGACTCCGTTCACGAAAACCACCGGAATCTCCTCGGCGTACTGCTCCCGCAGGGCTTCGTCGCTGTCCACCGACCGTTCCGTCCACTCAAGTCCCAGGGCGACAGTAACCCGCCCGACGGCGTCGCGCGCCGCGGCGCACAGGTGACAGTCAGCTTTGGTGAGGAGGACGACGTCGGGGTTTGCCATGCTTCAACGGTATCGCGGTAACGACCCGTCGGCCGGGCACATCCCCTGCATTGACTAGACTCAGTGGCATGCCCGAGGAGAAGTACGTCGCTGTGGTCCAGCATCCGGTTGCACCGCAGCAGCACGGCGAGGCCGCGTTCTTCGACGTCGACAACACCCTCATGAAGGGCGCCAGCCTGTTCCACGTGGCCCGGAAAATGCATCAGCGCGGAGCATTCACCCTTCCGCAGGCTGCCGGCATGGCGTGGAAGCAGTTTAAGTTCGTGCTCCGCGGCGAGAACATGGACGACGTCCACGCGGTGCGGGATTCCGCGCTGACCCTCGCAGCCGGCATCACGGAGGAGGACATCAAAGCCCTGGGCGAGGAAGTCTTCGACGAGATGATCGCCTCCCGGATCTGGCCGGGAACAAAAGCCCTGGCCGAGCAGCACCTGCGGGTGGGGCGCAAAGTCTGGCTGGTCACAGCCACCCCGATCGAGGTGGCCACTGTCATTTCCGCGCGGCTTGGCCTCACCGGCGCTCTGGGGACCGTGGGTGAGATCCGGGACGGCTTCTACACCGGGCGGCTCGTGGGCGACATCCTGCACGGCGCTGCCAAGGCCGTGGCGGTCCAGGGCATCGCCGACGCCGAAGGCCTGGACCTCAAGCGCTGCTGGGGCTACAGCGACTCGTACAACGACATCCCGCTGCTGACCCTCGTGGGCCACCCCGTGGCCATCAATCCGGACGCCCGGCTGCGCAAGCACGCCCGCGAGCACAACTGGCCGGTCTACGATTTCCGCTCCGGCCGCCGCGCCGCCACCCTGGGCCTCAAGGCCGCCACGGCCGGCGGCGCAATCTACGGCCTCTGGCGAGGCTACTCCCGCATCCGCGGCCCCCGGGTCTAACGCACTTCCTTCCCCGCGACGCGCAAATTCCCTGAGGACACCGGCATTCCCGCGTCGCCGGCTCATTTGCGCGTCATGAGGCACTGTCCGTGTCGAGAAGGCGAAACGCCGCGGGCGGTGTCGAGAAGGCGACTTAACGACGCCGGTGGTGTTTCGCGTAGGAGCGCATCGCCGCCGAACGCGCGACAGAGGTCGCCCAGCGACCGCGGAGCGCCTTTTGGCGGAAGTGAAAGCCCGCGGGCCCCGGCCCGAGCTTGCGAGGGGTGGGCGGGGCTGAACGCTAAGCGACGGCGAAACGCCACTGGCGTCGGACGCCCGAGTGAGGCGAAGCGCTGCGGGACGGCGCCCTGCCGCCGAACTCAGAACGCAAAAATGCCCGCACCCTCGAAAGGGAGCGGGCATTGACGCGCAGAAAGTATCTCTACTTCTTATTGCGGCGCTGGTGGCGCGTCTTACGAAGCAACTTGCGGTGCTTCTTCTTGGCCATACGCTTGCGACGCTTCTTAATAACTGAACCCACGAAAGTTCCTTACAAACTAGATGCAGTACCTGTCTGATGGAGAAGGTCCGTGGACTAAGCAACAGACTGAAACAACTGACAGATTCTTACAATGACGTAAAACGTTCTTTAACAGGGTACCGCTTATCCGGAGCACCTACTGACCGCCGCCGTCCCATGACCTGCAGCCGCCCCCAAGGCGGCTGCATTGGCCATGAAGACCGTGCGGACAGTCGAGCGCCGGCTTTTACGCGGTATCCGAGTGTCCGTCGACAACAGCGCCTTTGAGGTACTGCTCGACGGCGCTCTCCGGAACCCGATAGGACCGGCCGAACCGGACCGCGGGCATTTCCCCGGAATGGACCAAGCGATACACGGTCATCTTGGAGACACGCATAAGCTCAGCCACCTCGGCCACGGTCAAGAACTTGGCGTTCGAGAAGTTCGACTCTGCGGACATTTCCCATATTCCTTTGCTCTCAGCAACTTGCGGCGACCCCAATTTGTCTTCGGTGCGCCGATGCTGAGCCATCGAACAACCGTGTGCTAGTTACTCTAGAGGCTCACGGGGCCATTGTGAAAGCCCTGCGCTTCCGCGACGAAGCGGCAAGCTGTTCCAGCACGGACGCCGTCACATCCCACTCCATGCAGGCGTCGGTCACGCTCTGGCCGTAGACCAGGGCGGAGCGTCCCGCGGTATGTTCGGCGACATCCAGGTTCTGGGCCCCGCCGACCAGGAAGCTTTCGAGCATGACGCCGGCGATGGCACCTGCCGCCTCACCCTTGTCCTCGAGTTGTGCGCCGATTTCGAGCGCGACCTCGGCCTGGCGGTGGTGGCTCTTGCCGCTGTTGGCGTGGCTGGCATCCACAATCAGCCTCGGGTTCAGGTTCTTGGCAGCGAGCTTGGCTGACGCCGCCTCGACGTCGGCCGCGGAGTAGTTGGGACCCTTGCGCCCGCCGCGGAGGATCACATGGGTGTCCGGATTGCCCGCGGTGGCCACGAGCGCCGCCCGGCCGTCGCCGTCGATCCCCAGGAACGCCTGCGGGGCCGCGGCGGCACTGCAGGCGTCCACCGCCACCTGGAGGTCGCCGTCGGTCCCGTTCTTGAAGCCGATCGGCATGGACAGCCCGGAGGCCAGCTGGCGGTGGATCTGGCTTTCCGTGGTCCGGGCGCCGATGGCTCCCCAGGACACCAGGTCCGCCATGTACTGGGGGCTGATCGGCTCGAGGAATTCGGTGGCGGCGGGCAGTCCCAGCGCCGTGACCTGCTGCAGGAAACGCCGGGCGGCGCGCAGGCCGCCGGCGATGTCGTGCGTTCCGTCGAGGCGCGGATCGTTGATCAGGCCCTTCCAGCCCACCGTGGTGCGCGGCTTTTCGAAGTACGCGCGCATGACGATCAGCAGGTCTTCCTTGTGCCTCTCGGCCTGGCTGACAAGGCGGCGGGCGTACTCGAGGCCGGCCTTGGGGTCGTGGATGGAGCACGGGCCCACGATCACCAGCAGGCGGTCGTCCACGCCGTCCATGATGGCCCGGACTTCGTCCCGGCCGCGTTCGACGACGTCCGCCACGCGGGCGTCCAGGGGCAGTTCCGCGATCATCTCCTGCGGAGTGGGCAGCGCAGTGAATTCACTGACCCTCAGATTCGACGTTGATTGCTGCGGCGCGGTCTGTTTCGACGTCGGCTGCTGGGTTTCGGTG
Organism: Arthrobacter sp. ISL-5; assembly: GCF_018613835.1. Lineage (GTDB taxonomy): Bacteria > Actinomycetota > Actinomycetes > Actinomycetales > Micrococcaceae > Arthrobacter. The sequence goes on from NZ_JAGGPM010000030.1 coordinate 87,863, forward strand.
GCTGTGGTGCTCATGTACGGGTCCTGTTCCGGGTGGTGCGGAGCGGGCCCAAATCAGAACCCGCCGGAGAAATGGCGAAGGGCAGAGAATGATCTCTGCCCTGTTGGCTCTGAAGGAAAATTGGATGCGTGTCAGTTAGACGCGGGCCCCTCCAGAGCCAACGAAAAATACGCATACCAACGGTTAGTCATAGCCAAGACCATAACCGCGGGATCGTTCCGGACGCAAACCGGAGGTGTCACAAAACTCCGTGGGACGCCCTGCACCCCTCCTGTCGCCTTTCCTGACCCAACTAGGTAGCAGTAGGTGTCGTTCTGAGCCGCCAAAACGACGCCTGCTGCGACCTAGTTGGGAGGGCGGGCGCATCTCAGACCAGCGACGCCTCGAAAATGTCCTGCGCCTGTGATGCACGCACCAGGGCCCGCAGCTCGGCCAGGCCTCCGGCTATGGCGCCGCCGGCTCTGGCTTGTACTAGAACGTTGCCGAGCGCCGTGGCTTCCACGGGTCCGGCAACCACGCGCTTGCCGGTGGCTTCCGCGGTGAGCTGGCACAGGAGCCGGTTCTGCGAGCCGCCTCCGACGATGTGCACGGTATCGACGGCGACGTCGGCGAGCCGTTCGGCCTCGGTGATGGTCCGGGCATAGCCGGCGGCGAGGCTGTCCAGGATGCAGCGGACCATGTGCGCCGGCTCATCCGGCAGGACGTTGCCGGTGTTCCGGACCGCGGCGCGGATACGCTCGGGCATGTTGCCCGGGGCGATGAACGCGGGGTCGTCTGCGTTGATCCGGGGTCCGCCCGGGGGCAGTGCCGCTGCGGCGTCCAGGAGTTCTTCCAGGGCGGGCCGGTAGCCTTCCTGCGCCCATGTGCGCTGGCATTCGCTGAGCAGCCAGAGCCCGCCGACGTTGCGCAGGTACCGGATGGTGCCGTCCACGCCGCGTTCGTTGGTGAAATTCGCTGCCCGGCTAGCCTCGGTGAGGACCGGATGGTTCAGTTCAACTCCCACCAGCGACCAGGTGCCGGAGGAGATGTATGCGAAGTTTCCCTGGGCTGCGGAGACGGCTTCCGCGGGGACGGCGGCGACGGCGGAGGCGGTGTCGTGCGAGCCGACCGCCACCACTTTGGTCCCCGGTGGCAGCCCCGTGCGCTCGGCGATCCCGGGCAGCAGGGTGCCGATGGTTTCACCCGGCTGGATCAGGGGCGGAAACAGGTTTTTCGGCAGCCTCAGGGCGGTGAAAAACTCGGTGGCCCACTCCCCGGCGACGGCGTCGAAGATACCGGTGGTGGAGGCGTTGGTTACCTCAGTGCGCCGCTGCCCGGTGAGCAGGAACGCGATCAGGTCCGGGATGAGCAGCGCCTGCAGCCCGCCCAGTTCACGTTCGGCCGCGAGCTGGTAGATGGTGTTGAACTGCAGGAACTGCAGCCCCGTGGTGGCGTACAGCCGGGACTCGTCCAGGCGCCGGTGCACTCCGGCCACGGCCGCGCGGCTGCGTTCGTCACGGTAGCTGAACGGCTGCGCGGTGAGTTCCCCGGCGCCGTTCACGAGGCCGTAGTCCACGGCCCACGTGTCGATGCCGATGCTGGTGAGGTGTTCCCCGCGCCCCGCGGCGATGCGTCCGGCCGCTGCGAGGCCCGTGAGCACCTCGGCGAACAGGGCGTCGAAGTCCCAGCGGAGGCCGCCGTCGGACTGCACCACTCCGTTGGGGAAGCGGTGCACCGTCTCCAGCGCCGCGCCGCCTTTACCGGCACCGCCAGCGGCGGCGCCGCCGGTCCGCCCGCTGCTGATCCGTCCGAGGATGACCCGTCCGGAGGAGGCGCCGATGTCGACGGCGGCGAATACACTGCCGGCGGACAGGCCGCCGTCGATATCGGTTTCCGGGCGTGGCGCCGCTGCCGCAGCTGCTGCCCGTGCCTTCGCGCTCATCGCAGGAAGGCGGCGGCGACGCCGGCGTCGACCGGGATGTGCAGTCCGGTGGTGTGGGACAGTTCGGCGCTGGTGAGGACGGCGGCGGCGTTGGCCACGTTCTCGGGCAGAACCTCGCGCTTGAGCAGCGTGCGCTGGGCGTAGTACTTGCCCAGTTCCTGTTCGTCCACGCCGTAGACCGCGGCGCGCTTGGCGCCCCAGCCGCCGGCGAAGATTCCGGAGCCGCGGACCACGCCGTCGGGGTTGATGCCGTTGACCCGGATCCCGTACTCGCCCAGCTCGGCGGCCAGGAGCCGGACCTGGTGGGCCTGGTCGGCCTTGGTGGCGGAGTAGGCGATGTTGTTCGGGCCGGCGAACACCGAGTTCTTGGAGGAGATGTAGACGATGTCCCCGCCCATGTCCTGGTCGATCATGACCTTCGCCGCGGCCTTGGCCACCAGGAAGGAGCCCTTGGCCATGACGTTGTGCTGGATGTCCCAGTCCTTCTCGGTGGTTTCCAGGAGCGGTTTGGAGATGGAGAGCCCGGCGTTGTTCACCACGAGGTCGACGCCGCCGAACGCCAGGACCGCGGCGTCGATCGCTGCTGCGACCTGTGCCTCGTCCGTGACGTCGGCCTGGACGCCGACGGCGACATCCGCACCGCCGAGTTCGGCGGCAACCGCCTGGGCGTTTTCGAGGTTCAGGTCCGCGATGACCACGCAGGCGCCTTCCGCGGCGAGGCGGGTGGCGATGGCCTTGCCGATGCCCGACGCCGCACCGGTCACCAGGGCGATGCGGGTGGCGTGCGACTTGGGTTTGGGCATCCGGGCCAGCTTGGCCTCCTCGAGCGACCAGTACTCGATCCGGAATTTCTCGGATTCCTCGATCGGGGCATACGTGGAGATCGCCTCGGCGCCGCGCATCACGTTGATCGCGTTGATATAGAACTCACCGGCGACGCGGGCGGTCTGCTTGTTGGCACCGTAGGAGAACATGCCCACGCCGGGCACCAGGACGATGCCCGGGTCGGCGCCGCGCAGGGCGGGGCTCTCCGGGGTTGCGTGCCGGTCGTAGTAGGCCTGGTAGTCCGTCCGGTATTCCTCGTGGAGTTCCTTCAGCCTTGCGATGGAGTCCTCGACCGACGCGTCGGCGGGCAGGTCCAGGATGAGCGGCTTGACCTTGGTGCGCAGGAAATGGTCCGGGCAGGAGGTGCCCAGCGCGCCGAGCCTTGGGTGCTCGGCGGCTTCCAGGAAGTCAAGGACGACGGCGTCATCGCTGAAGTGCCCCAGCTGCGGTTTGTCCGTGGACGCCAGACCTCGGATCACCGGGGCCAGCGCGGCGGCCTTGGCCCGGCGCTCGGCGTCCGGCAGGGCCGCGTAGCCGGGGAGCTTGGGTCCGAAGGGCTGGGCGCGGCCGTTTTCGCGGATGTACTGTTCGGCCTGCTCGATGATCCAGAGGGAGTTCTGTTCTGCTTCTTCGCTGGTGGCGCCCCAGGCGGTGATGCCGTGCCCTCCGAGGATTGTGCCGACGGCCTGCGGGTGGGCGTCCTTGATCGCGGCGATGTCGAGGCCCAGCTGGAACCCGGGCCGGCGCCACGGCACCCAGACCACCTTGTCGCCGAAGATCTTCGTGGTGAGCGCCTCGCCGTCAGCTGCAGTGGCGACCGCGATGCCCGAGTCCGGGTGCAGATGGTTCACATGGGCGGCGTCCACAAGCCCGTGCATGGCCGTATCGATCGAGGGAGCGGCGCCGCCCTTGCCGTGGAGGCAGTAATCGAACGCGGCCACCATCTCGTCCTCGCGCTCCACGCCCGGGTAGACGTTCTTCAGGGCCTGCAGCCGGTCCAGGCGGAGCACTGCGAGGTTCTCCGCCCGCAAAGTACCCAGATCGCCGCCGGAGCCTTTCACCCAAAGGAGCTGGACGTCGTCGCCGGTGACGGGGTCCTTCGCGGTGCCCTTGGCGGAGGTGTTGCCGCCGGCGAAGTTGGTGTTGCGCTTGTCCGCACCCAGTCGGTTGGACCGGGCAATCAGCTCTTCAACGGTCTTGTTCTTGGCAGTGTTATTGGTGCTCATTGGTTTAGGCGCCCCATCCGGCTTGCTGACCGCCCACGCGGTCCTCGTTGATCTGTTTCTGGTAGCCGCTGGCCCTGAACGCGGCCATCGGGTCCGCGGGCAGGCCGCGGGATTCACGCCATTCGGCCAGCACCGGGCGGACGTCGGTGTAGAAGGCGTCGTTGAACACGGCGTTGGCGGCCAGGACATCGCCGGCCCGCTGCGCCTCGGACAGTGCCGCGGTGTCGATCAGCAGGGCCCGGGCGGTCATTTCCTGGACGTTGAGCACCGAACGGATCTGCCCCGGGATCTTCTCCTCCAGGTTGTGGCACTGGTCCAGCATCAGCGCGACGCCGGACTCCTTACCCGAGGACTTGCCGAACCCGCCGCCGCGGATCACCTCGTGCATGATGCGGAACAGCTGGAAGGGATCCGCCGCGCCCACGATCAGGTCATCATCGGCATAGAAGCGCGAATTGAAGTCAAAGGAGCCCAGCTTGCCCAGCCGCAGCAGCTGCATGACGATGAATTCGATGTTCGTGCCCGGGGCGTGATGGCCGGTGTCCAGGCAGACGAACGCCTTCTCGCCCATGGCCAGCGTCTGGGCGTAGGAAGTGCCCCAGTCCGGAACATCCGTGTGGTAAAAAGCCGGTTCGAAGAACTTGTACTCCAGCACCAGGCGCTGGTCCTCGCCGAGTCTGGCGTAGATTTCCTGGAGCGATTCCGCCAGGCGGTCCTGCCGGCCGCGCATGTCGTCCTGGCCCGGGTAGTTGGTGCCGTCCGCCAGCCAGATCTTCAGGTCCCTGGACCCGGTGGCGTGCATGATGTCGATGCACTCAAAGTGATGATCAATCGCACGGCGGCGGACCGCCTCGTTCGAGGATGTCAGGGAGCCGAACCTGTACTCGTCGTCCTGGAACGTGTTGGAGTTGATCGTGCCCAGGCCCACGCCCAGCTCCGCCGCGTGATCCTTCAGGGCAGCGTAGTCATCCACCTTGTCCCACGGAATGTGCAGCGCCACGGTGGGAGCCAGGCCCGTGAGCTCGTGGACCTTGGCGGCGTCCGCCAGCTTCTCCTGCACCGTCCGCGGCGTGCCCGGCGTGCCGAACACCCTGAAACGGGTGCCCGAATTGCCATAGGCCCAGGAGGGGACCTCGATCGCAAGCTCCCCGAGCCTGCCCAGCGCTGTTTTTACGTGGTTCATGTTGTGTCTTTCCGGTCTCGTGCAGTGGTTGTCTGTTGGTTGCCGACTCCCGTGTCGGCTACGTCTGTCAGTCCGGGGTGTTGGCCATCACCGCGGCCAACTGGTCCTCCAGGTTGAAGATTTCCTCGAGTGCCACGAATCCCGTGTCTGGCGGCTGCTCGGTGTCCTCGAAGAGCGTGGCCATCTCCGCCTGCCAGCGCGCGTTCACCTCCGTGAGCGCCATCCGCGCCCGGACGGCGTCGAAGTTGTCGCACTCCACGTAGCCCACCAGCAGGCCGTCTCCGCCGAGGAAGAGCGAGTAGTTATGCCAGCCTGCGTCCTTGAGCGCACGCAGCATCTCAGGCCAGACGGCGGCGTGCCGGCGCCTGTACTCATCGATCAGTCCGGGCTGGACCGAGGATCGAAAACACACCCTCATCTGCGACTCTCCTGAAATTCCGAATCATTGAATCGTTTCATTAGTACGATTCAAAGTACTCTTGAATTTGAGTAAGTGTCAAGCAATCGTCGGAGAATGGGAGCCTTCGCCCGAGTTGGGCTTGTCCACCTGCGGTCGCGGACTGATTCAGGCTATGTTCACAGGACCGGCCAACCGACTTGCACGCCGTCACCACAGAAGAGCACGCCACAAAAGAGAGCTTGGAGAAAGATGTCACGGTCAGCCAGCATCAAGGATGTTGCGAACCATGCCCAAGTGGCGGTGGGAACAGTTTCAAACGTCCTGAACTACCCGGACCGAGTTTCCCAACGGACAAAAGATCGCGTCCTGCAGGCCATTGACGAGCTCGGCTTCGTCCGCAATGACGCGGCCCGGCAGCTCCGCGCAGGGCACAGCCGGACCATCGGGCTGATAGTCCTCGACGTCGGCAACCCCTTCTTCACCTCCGTGGTGCGCGCCGCCGAGGACGCGGCGGCGCTGCAGGGAAGCGCCGTCCTGCTCGGGGACAGCGGCCACGACGCCGGCCGCGAGTCGAACTACATCGACCTCTTCCAGGAACAGCGGGTCCAGGGCCTGCTGATCTCGCCCGTGGGTGACGTCACGGACCGCCTCGACGTGCTGCGGGAACGCGGCGTGCCAACCGTCCTGGTGGACCGCCTGGCGGATGAGGCACAGTACAGTTCCGTGTCCGTTGATGACGACGCCGGCGGCTACCTGGCCGCCCGGCACCTGCTGGACCTGGGCCGCCGTCGGCTGGCCTTCGTGGGGGGCCCGACGTCGATACGCCAGGTGGCGGACCGCCTCCAGGGGGCGCAACGCGCCGTCGCGGAAGTGCCGGACGCTTCGCTGGAGGTGCTGGATTCCGCGGGGCAGACCGTTCTGGCGGGCCGCAGCGTGGGCGACCAGTTGGTCCGCCGCAGCCCGGACCAGCTGCCGGACGGCGTCTTCTGCGCCAACGACCTGCTCGCCCTCGGCGTCATGCAGTCCCTGGCCATGATGCACAAGCTCAGGATTCCCGAGGACATCGCACTGATCGGCTATGACGACATCGATTTCGCCGTGTCCGCTGTGGTGCCGCTGTCTTCCATCCGACAGCCCACAGAGGCCCTGGGACGGACGGCCATCGAGCTCCTGGCCGAGGAGCTGGACACGCCGGATTCGGCACAGCCGCGCCACCGCGCAGTCATCTTCACCCCGGAACTCGTGGTGCGGCAAAGTACCGCCGGGGTGTAAACACTCCGCAGTTATTGCCTTCGTTAAATGTCAGACCCCTCTGACAGAGTTTCCATATGGAAGCCATGGGGCAAGGCGCAGCGGATCACACCGCGGGGCGGGCGGTCACGCCGGGCCTTAGCGCGGCTGCCCTGCTGCGGGGCCGCCGGCTTCGCAGCGTTCCTGCTTCCGCCTCCCGCACGGATTGCCTGACTTCCGACGGCGGTGCTGCCGCCGGCTTTGGCGGGATGAGTAGCGCCCCGGCAGACGGTCTCCGCATCGCACCACGAGCCGCCAATCAGGACGGGCACGACGGCGGGGCTGTCGCGGACTTTGGTCCGACCGGCGTCGGTACCGCCGGCGTCGGTACCGCCGGCGTTGGTACCGCTGGCTTCGCTGCCGCCGGCGGGGATGCCATGACTATGGGGGCAACCGACAGCCTCAAACGCTGCCTGGATCTGCTGGGGGCAGCGGTCGAATCCGCGCCCGGTGAGCTGGCCCTGGCCGGTTTCCCGGCCGCCGCGGAGTTCGCCGGGCTGGCCGAGGAGATCTCCCGCGGGGCCGAGTACCTGCAGCTGCTCGGCGCGGCCGCGGTGGACCGGACCCGCACCGAGGCGATCAGCGCCGCCGGACCCGCGAGCAAGGCCGCCGGCTGGACCACCGGGTGGGGCGACGACACCGAAAGCGCTGACGCAGGCTCAGCTGCCGCCACTGCACCCGCTGGCACCAGCGCGCCCACCGTCAGTGCTGGCACCGGCGCGCCCGCCGTCAGTGCTGTCGCCGGCACAGCCGCGGCTGGTGCCTCCAGCTCCGCTGCCACTTCCACGTCCGCCGCGGTCCCGGCGGTGTCGCCGGCCGATGACGGGTCCCGCAACACCGCCGAGTTCCTCAGGACCCGGCTAAGGATCGGCGCCGGAGAAGCCCGCCGCCGCCTCGCCCTCGCCTCCGCCATACTCCCCCGCACCGGCATCACCGGCCAGCCCATGCCACCGCCCTACGAAAAAACCGCCGCCGCCCTCGCTCCCGGGAC
>NZ_JAGGPM010000031.1 GCF_018613835.1 Arthrobacter sp. ISL-5
AAACCCACCCAAACACGCCCCCCCTTGGGCCGGGATCCGCGTGATTACGCGGAAAAACGGTGCGGTCCGGATGAAAAACCGGGTGCCGGCGTCGTAATTCCACTTTGTGCGCTGCGTCACCCACAAACCGGTGCCGCAAACCGGCGCCCCACCGAAGCGGCGTTAACGCAAAGAAGGGCCGGCAACCATTCGGTTGCCGGCCCTTCTCAAGCAGCTGGAATCAGCGGTGCTGGATTACCAGGAAGACTTGGTGATGCCCGGGAGCTCACCGCGGTGAGCCATGTCGCGGAAGCGAACACGGGAGATACCGAACTTCTGGAAGGTACCGCGGGGACGGCCGTCGATGATGTCGCGGTTACGCAGACGGATCGGGGAGGCGTTGCGGGGCAGCTTCTGCAGGCCGAGGCGTGCAGCTTCGCGTGCTTCGTCAGTCGCGTTGGGGTCAACCAGGGTCTTCTTCAGCTCGAGGCGCTTTGCAGCGTAACGCTCAACGATGACCTTGCGCTGCTCATTGCGAGCAATCTTGGACTTCTTAGCCATGTGTTTAGCGCTCCTCTCGGAATTCGACGTGCTTGCGGATCTTGGGGTCGTACTTCTTCAGGACCATGCGGTCCGGATCGTTACGACGGTTCTTACGCGTTACGTAGGTGTAACCCGTGCCCGCGGTCGACTTGAGCTTGATGATCGGACGTACGTCCTTGTCCTTAGCCACTAGAGCTTCACCCCTCGTGCCAGGATTGCGGCGACGACAACGTCGATGCCGCGTACGTCGATGGTCTTAATGCCCTTTGCAGAGACCTGCAGGGTGACATTGCGGCGCAGGGACGGAACCCAGTAGCGCTTCTTCTGAATGTTCGGGTCGAACCGACGCTTGTTGCGGCGGTGCGAGTGCGAAATGCTGTGTCCAAAGCCCGGCTCGGCTCCGGTCACCTGGCAGTGTGCTGCCATGACGACTCTCCTCTGAAAAATAAATTGAAACGGCTGGCAGAGTTCTGCGTCACCGTGCGGCAGGCGGCGTCCGCATCCAGCCCCATGCGTTCCAATTCCGCAGGCCCGAAATCGACGGCGAAAAACCGTGGAATTCCGTGCTGCGGCGAATACGATGAGCCACGGGCACCGGGCAGTGGAAGCCACCGCGAAGTGCCGGGATGCTGGGCGAATACTGGAATGCACGCAACTTGAGCCCCTAACTACCGGCCTCCGGAGCTGTTATTACTGCCAACAACCACCGTCAACCGGAGCAATTGCACACGCTCCGCGCCACCTAGCGCCCACCAAGTCTACGAGACGCGCCAATTAAAGGCCAATCAAGCGTTAGCGGGTGTATAGCGTTAGCGAGTGTATAAGGGGCGGCCCGAGTCCCGGCTCATCGGCGCCCGGTTCCCGGTTCCCGGTTCCGAAGACATATCCGGGGAGAAGGGTTTTCACAGCAAACGAAAGCCTCGAGCCGGAATCTTGAGTCATGAACACACAGCTCTCGCCCCGCCTCGGGACCGAGGATCCGCGGACCCCTGACCTTGGACTGCCGGCCGGAAGAGACGCCTTGCCTGGCTTCGCAGCCCGGCACCGGCGCCGGCTCCTTCGTGCCGATGCACTGACAGTGGCGGCATGGGGCTCTTTGGCTGCCTCGGTCGCGCTGTGGCTTGCCGACGGCGGCACGGCGGGAGTCTCGACGGTCGCCTCCGGCGTCACCGCCCTGGGCATCGTTGCCGGGCTGGCCGGCATGGACCTGGTCCTGCTCATGCTCCTGCTGGCCGCCCGGATTCCACTGATCGACGGCGCGGTGGGACATGACCGCGCCCTGGAGTTCCACCGAAAGCTGGGGAAGCCGTCCCTGTACCTGTTGCTGGCGCACGGCATCCTGATAGCGGTTGGCTACGGCATGGCGGAGGGCTTGGACCCGGTCAGCGAGGCAGTGGCGCTCTGGGCGCTGGTGCCGGACATGTGGCTTGCCTTCGTCTCCCTGGCGCTGTTTATCGCCGTGGTGGTGACTTCCCTGGTGGCCGTTCGCCGCCGCTTCCCGTACGAATTCTGGTACGTCGTGCATCTGCTCACCTATGCGGCAGTGCTGACGTCGCTGCCGCACCAGTTCAGCGTGGGCGGCCTCTTCGCGGAGGGAACGTGGCAGCGCTGGTGCTGGACCGCCATCTGCGCCGCGACCGGTGCCGCACTGCTCTACTACCGGGTGATACAGCCGGCCGTCGCCACGTTCCGGCACCAGCTGACGGTTGAGCGTGTGACGGCCGAGGCGCGTGGCGTTATCAGTGTTGAGATGAGCGGACTGCAACTGCAGTCGCTGGAAGGCAGCGGCGGCAGGTTCTTCATCTGGCGGTTCCTGGCCCCGGGCCTCTGGTGGCATCCGCATCCCTTCAGCCTTTCAGCCGAGCCGATGGCCCTGGGGAACGACGGGCGCGGGCTGCTGCGGATCACCGTGCGGGATCTCGGCCAGGGCACAGCACAGCTGGCGGCGCTAAGGCCGGGCACCAAGGTTGCAATTGAGGGCCCCTACGGGCTCTTCAGTTCCGCGGCCCGCAGCAGGGATCGGATCGTCATGATCGGCGCCGGCATCGGCATCACTCCGCTTCGGGCACTTCTGGAACGGACTCCGTTGGCCCCCGGCCAGGCCACCGTTCTGCTCCGCGGGCACAGCGGCCAGGAACTCTACCTCGGCGACGAAGTCCTTGAGCTGTGCCGGCGGCGCGGCGCCACCCTGTTTCACCTCGTCGGCCACGGGATCCAGTCGCTCCCGACAGCTGGCTTCCCGCGGCCGGGCACATGGCGGGCTACACCCTGACGGACTACGTCCCGGACATCGCCGATGCCGACGTCTACGTCTGCGGCCCCGCGGCCTGGGCCGGGAATGTCCTCAGCGCCGACCGTTCTGCGGGCGTCCGCGAAGATCAGCTCCATTACGAAAGGTTCGACTGGTGAGACCAAGAGCAGCAGTTTCAGCCGCCCTGGCTTCGGCCGGAATCCTCTTGGCGGGGTGGCAGTCCGGGGTGCACGTGGCGGACACCCGCAGCGCAGTTGCCGCCGCGTCCACGGGCAACTCCTCGGGATCGTCGTCGGGGCTGGGCACGTCCGGCTCCGCCGGCACAACGGGTTCTTCGGGTGCCGCAGGAACGGGCGCCGCCGGCGCGGCGGCCAAAGCCGGCGGAACGTACGACGGCGACATCGTCCAGACCCGCTTCGGCATAGTCCAGGTGCGGATTACGGTCAAGGCCGGCGACATAACCGACGTCACCGCCCTAAAACTGACCGACCACGAGGGCAGGTCCGTACAGATCAGCAACTACGCCGCCCCGATTCTGCGCAGCGAAGTGCTCCAGGCACAGTCGGCCGACGTGCGGACCGTGGGCGGCGCCACCGTGACCAGCGACGCCTACCTCACCTCGCTCCAGGCGGCCCTCGATGCAGCAAACCTCTGACAGCCGGTACCGCCTGCGGGCCCGCACGTTCACCTGCATGGGTACCGTCATCAGCGTGACCGTCCCCTCCGATACCCAAAAAGCACCCGCGACAGCGGAGGATGAGCTGGAAGCGGCAACCGCCGTCGTCGAACGTCTTTTCACTGAACTGGACGGGACCTTCAGCCTCTACCGTCCTGACTCGGAGGCCAGCAGGCTGGCGCGCGGCGAGCTTCTGCTGCAGGACGCGTCGGCGGAGATGAGGGCACGGTATGAGGAGGCGGCCGGGTGGCGGCTCCTGACCGAGGGCGCATTCACGCCGGATCGCCCGGATGGCGCCCTGGATCTGTCCGGGCTCATCAAGGGGCACGCGATCAAGGAAGCGGGCACCTCGCTGCGCGCCCTGGGGCTGGCCGACTGGTGTGTGAACGCGGGAGGGATGTGCTGGTCAGCGGCTCCCCCACCCCGGGCAGCGGCGAATCCTGGCGGGCGGGAATTGTTGATCCGGCCGACCGGCGAACGCTGCTGGCCGGCTTTCCGCTGGGTGGTTTTCCGCTCGGAGGGGCTGCGTGGGAGGGGTCTCAGCCGGGAGCTTTTACGTCCAGCGCGTTGGCGTCCGACGGCGGCGGGAAGGTTGCGCTGGCGACGTCCGGTTCGGCGGAACGCGGCGACCACATCTGGAGCGTCGCCGCCGGCTCCGCGGAGTTCAGGCAGGTTTCCGTGGCTGCCGCGGACGTGGTCACGGCCGATGTGCTGGCAACGGCGATCGTGACCGGCGGCATCCCGATGCTCCGCCGTGCAACCGCGCTCTGGGACATCGACGTGCTGGCAGTCCGCAGGGGCGGCGAACTCCTCGCGACGCCCGGATTCCGGCGGTAGGTCTCGACAGGCTCGACCGGCGAGGGCAACCTCGACCGGCGGGGGTGAGGCCGGCCGGGGGCGGGGCCAGCTAGAGCCGGGCGAGCTGGCTGTACTTAGGCTGGAGGTTGTCGCCGGACGATTTGCCGGTGACGCGCCGCACCACCCACGGGGCGGCGAATTCCCGCACCCAGCGGGCGTTGGCCCGGATCGCTTCCACCTTGCTGAGCTCCGGCACCGGCGTCATGGGCGGCACCTCGATGGAGTGCTCGTGTTCGAGGACGGTCAGGACGCGCTTGGCCATATTCGCGTGGCCCGCGGCGGACATGTGCATCCGGTCCTTCGCCCACATGCCCCAGTCGTAGTACTCGCTGAAGCGCCAGTAGTCCACAAGCAACGCCCCGTGGTCCCCGGCGATCCCACGGACCAGTTCGTTGTAGATGGCCGTGCGGCCACGCGTAGTGCTGAAAACCTTTGAACCGCGGGAGTCGAAGCCGGTGAACATGACTACCTTGGCGCCGGTGGCGGCTAGTTTGGCGATGGCGGCGTCGTAGTCCACGAGCAGGGTGTCGATGTCGACCTTGGGCCGAAGGATGTCGTTCGCCCCGGCGTAGATGCTCACCAGCGTGGGTTTAAGCTCGACGGCGGCGTCCACCTGTTCAGCCATGATCTGGCGGAGCTTCTTCCCGCGGATGGCTAGGTTGGCGTACCCGAAGGCCGGATCCGCCGATCCGAGCTGCTCGGCAACGCGGTCGGCCCAGCCCCGAACTCCGTTGGGGCGGGTGGGGTCGTCATCCCCCACGCCTTCCGTGAACGAATCTCCGAGAGCGACATACCGGGCCGTGAAATCCATAGGGCAAGTCTGCCATCCGTTGCCGGGAGCAACCAAGGCGGCTGGTCTGGGCAGTGGCTGATCTGGCACCGGAACGCGCTCAGCGCTCGCGGAGGATCCAGTGGTTGCTGTCCAGCCGCGCCACGATCTTCTCCCCGATGCGGGCCAGGTCCGCAACGTCACGGTCGGTCAGTGCATCGAGGAACAGCGAACGGACGGACTCAACGTGGCCCGGTGCGAGCTCCACGATGGTGGCCATTCCTTGCTCGGTCAGGTGCGCGGTGGTGACGCGGGCGTCCCCCGGGTGCGGCCTGCGCTCCACCCAGCCCCGGTTCTGGAGCTTGGTGACCACGTGGGATAGACGGGAGAGGGAGGCGCTGGTCCGCGCCGCGAGTTCGCTCATCGGCAGGAAGTGGCCCTCCGCCTCGGAGAGCATGGCAAGCACGTTGTAGTCGAACAGAGAGACCTTGCCGGCGGCGTGAAGCTGGGTGTCCAAGGCTGCCGGCAGCATGGTGTTGATGCTCAGCTGGGCAAGCCAGGCCCGGCGTTCATTGGCATTGAGCCAGCGCGGTTCGGTCATTACCCCATCCTAGGAGAAAAAAAGCTTGACAGTTCAAGGTGGAGCGCTGGCGTTTACTTTCGGGCTCACTCTGACCTCACAGGCCAACGGGTAGGCTGTCGGGCATGTACGTAGTTTCCCTGACCTACAAGGTTGCACAAGACATCGTGGACTATCACCTGGACGCCCACGTGGCCTGGTTGAAGGACGCCTTCGACGACGGCGTGTTCCTGGCAGCCGGCCGGAAGGTTCCGCGCACCGGCGGCCTGCTGCTGTCCAAGGCGGACCGGAAGACTCTCGATGCGTCCCTGGCCAAGGACCCGTTCTACATTAACGGCGTTGCCGAGTTCGAGGTCATCGAATTCGCGGCGAACCGGGTTGCTGCCGGCTTCGAAAACCTGCTGGACGAGTCCGGGCAGCAGAACTAGCCCACTTTTGAGGCCCCGGACACGCTGTCCGGGGCCCCAACAGGCGTGGTGCGAGTCGAAACCGGGCCGCTTCTGCCCGGATGAGACGCCTTAGGGCTCCATGACCAGAAGCTGCGCCCGTCCGGAATCCCATCCCACGAATACTTGGCCGCCGGGTGCGGGCCTGCCGGCAGAGTCCGGACTGAGCTCGCGCAGCTGGAGCTCGTGGCCGCCTGCCGTCAGGCGGTGGCGGACGGTGGCTCCCAGGTTGGTGGAGGACACCAGCGTTGCCGCACCGCCGTTGCCGCCCTCACCGGCCGAGCGGAATTTAAGGTGCTCGGGTCGGATCGAGACGGCATAGTTTTCGCCCTCGACTCCGCGGTCTGCAACCCGTGCAGTGCCCAAGCCGCCGAGGTCCACCAAGGCCTCGGCGCCGTTGCGCTCCAGCACAGTGCAGGGAATGAGGTTGGTGTCGCCGAGGAAGCTGGCCACCCAGTCCGTCAGCGGCTGGTTGTAGACCTCCTCCGGCGGTCCGGACTGGACGATCTTGCCATCCTTCATCACCACGATCCTGTCGGACATGGCCATGGCTTCGTCCTGGTCGTGGGTGACGAAAAGCACGGAGATGCCGAGGCTCTTTTGCAGGGTCTTGATTTCCTCCTGCATCTGTTCCCTGAGGCGTTTGTCCAGTGCGGCCATGGGCTCGTCCAGGAGCAACGCGGCCGGGTTGAAGACCAGCGCGCGGGCAAGTGCCACGCGCTGCTGCTGCCCACCGGAGAGCTGGCGGGGCTTGCGCGTGCCCATCTTGCCGAGGCCCACGCGGACCAGGGCTTCTTCGGCCCGCTTGCGTCGTTCGTTTTTGGGGATTTTCCGCATGCGGAGTGCAAATTCAACGTTTTCGAGCGCGCTCATGTGCGGGAACAGTGCGTAGTTCTGGAACACCACGCCCAGGTTGCGCTCCCGTGGCGGCAGCGTGTCCACCGGCTGGCCATCGATCAGGACCGACCCTGCGCTGTGCTCCTCGAAGCCGGCAACCATCATCATGGTGGTGGTTTTACCGGACCCGCTGGGCCCGAGCAGGGTGACGAACTCGCCCGGCTGGACAACGAGGTCCAGCCGGTCCACGGCCACGACGTCGCCGTAGTTCTTGCTGACGCTGCGGAGTTCAATGGCACCCCGGGAAGCGGTCCGGGTGCGGGGAATTGATTCTGCGGAAATCACTGACGTTGTCATCGGCATTCCTTACGTTTGGGCGGACACTGCCAGGGGCAGCATCCGTGCGGTGGACCGGCGCCTGAGGACAAACATGACCTGCAGAAGGAGTCCGATGGTGGCGACGCTGACCAGCAGCGCGGAGGAAACAGCAATCTTCGGAGTCAAGTTGAACTGGATGTCCGTGAACATTTTGACGGGCAGCGTGGTGGCGCTCGGGGACTGCATGAACAGCGACATCACGGTCTCGTCGATCGAGACCGAGAACGCAAACAGGGCGCCCGAGATCAGGCCCGGCAGGATGATGGGGAGGTACACGTGCCGCAGTACCGACAACGGGCCCGCACCAAGGCTTTGTGCCGACCTCACGAGGGCCGGGTTTAGGCCTGCGAGCGCCGCCCTGGTGGTCAGGTAGACGTACGGGGTGGCGATCACGGCGTGGGCCAGGCCGATGGGGAGGATGCTGCCCACCATCCCGATCGAGATGAAGAACTGGTAGAAGGCCAGCGCCAGCACCACCGTTGGCACGATCATCGGCGCGAGAATGAGCCCCATCACCGCCGATCGGCCGGGAAACTTCCGTCCGTGCAGGCCTATCGCGGCCGTCGAGCCAAGGAGCACACCGATCACGACGGCGATGCCCGCCGATTGCAGGCTGGCAGTCAGTGCCGAGGTCCAGGCTTTGTCCCCGAAGAAGCCGGCGACGGCCGCGAAGGAGAATCCTTCCGGCGGAAAGGTGATGTAGCGGCTGTCATTCAGCGCCACCGGCACCACGATCGCCGTCGGGATCACCAGAAACAGAAACACGGGCACTGAAAGCAGCGCCAGCACCCGGTGCTGCGGATTAGTTGTCTTCATGTTGGCCTCCTGCCTTGAGCACGCGCTGATATACGGCCACCATGATGCTCACCATCACCGTGAGGACCACGGCCAGTGCCGCGGCGCCGGAGAAGTCGGTGAGCTGGCGCGCGTAGTAGTCGATCTGGTTGGCGATCATCATGTCGCCGGGCCCGCCCATCACCACAGGAGTGATGAAGAAGCCGGTGCTGATGATGAAGACCAGGAGCCCCGCCGCCGAGATGCCGGGGGCGGAGAGCGGAAGCGTGATCCGGCGGAACACGGATCCTTCCCGCGCACCCAGTGACCTGGCGGCCAGGCCAAGCCGGTCGTCAATGGCAGTCAGGGAGGAGAAAATCGGGAAGACGGCGTACGGGAGGAGGCAGTGCACCAGCCCGACGATCACCGCGAAACGGTTGTGCAACAGCTCGATGGGTGCGCTGGTCAGCCCGATCCCCTGAAGGAAGGCGTTGACGATGCCGTTATCCTGCAGCAGGACCGCCCAGGCAAAGTTTTTCACCAGGATGCCGGTCCAGAACGGCAAAAGCACGACGGCGAACAGGACCACCCGCGCGATGTTCCCGGCACGCCACAGCACGAGTGCGATCACGTAGCCCAGCACCACCGTCACGATGGTGGAAGCGAGGCTGATGCTCAAAGTGTTTGCCAGGGAGCGCAGCACGAGCGGGTCCTCGAGCACCCGCTGGTAAGCGTTGTCGGCGAAGCTCGAGGCCACGAGCTTCCCGAGAGGCGTCAGGAACAGGATGACGTCGAAAACCAGGATCGGGGCCAGCAGCAGCCACCAGCCACTGAGCCGCCGCCGGGCCTTCGGATTCCCCTCCCCCGGCGCACGGCGGCCCTGTGGCCGGACCGTGAGAGTTGCGGCCGTCATGTCAGCTGGCCTGCCAAAGCTTGAACTGCTGCTCGGTCTTCTTCAGGTTCTCGGACCACCATTTGTCATCCCGCACGAGGATCTTGTCGGCCAGCCGCGGGCTCGTGGGCAGCGTGTCCGCGATCTCCTTCGGCAGCTTGGAGAGAGCCGGCGTATTGGCCAGGGTCAGGTTGGTGACCTTGTCGAACGCGGCACCGGCCTCGGCGTCGTTGGACATGAAGTTCATGAGCTTGAATGCCGCTTCCTTGTTCTTGGCACCCTTTGGCACCACAAAGTAGTCTCCGGCGAGGACCGCGTTCTCAGCGGAGAAGTTCAGCTTTGCGCCGTCTGTGCGCGCGGCGTTGATCCGGTTGTTGAAGCTCGTCGAGAGCGAGACTTCGCCGGAGGTGAGCTGCTGGATCGGTTCCTGGTTTGCGGCGTGGTAGAGCAATCTGTCCTTGCCCGGGTGGTGGCCGAGGACGCGAAGGGCGCGGTCCACGTCAAGGGGGTAGATCTTGTCGAACGGAACCCCGTCTGCCAGCAGCGCGGCTTCCAGAACCGAGCTGTCGGAGAGCTGGTTGTAAACGGAACGCTTGGTGTTGTACTTGTCCTGATCAAAGAACTGGGCCCAGTCCTTCGGCGCTTGCGCGTCCGAAATGACCTTCTGGTCCCAGGCCATGACAAACAGGAAGCTTAGGTACTTGATGCCGTATTCGGCCTTGGCGTAGCCGGGCAGGCCCTTGTCGCTGATGATGTCGTAATCGAATTTTTCCAGCAGGCCTTCGGCAACGGCCGTCTCGTACTCCGGCGCCGTGATTTCCACGAGGTCCCACTGCACGTCACCGGACTGCACCTGGGCCTTGAGCGCCGCGAGGCTGGTATTCGCCAGCAGTGTGGGCTGAATGCCCGTCTGTTTGGCGAACGGATCCAGGATCGTCTGCGTCAGCTGGTCGTTGTAGGAACCGCCATAGGACGTGACCGTCACGGTCTTGTTGGCTGCCGCGCTGTCGGAGGGCTTGGCCCCGCAGCCGGACAGTGCCAGCCCGGCAAACGGCGTCAGCGCCGCAGCCTTCAGGAGCTTCCGGCGGTCGAAGTGGAGGGAATTGCTGTCAGTCATGGCGTTGGTGCCTCTCGTGGTGGCCCGCCCCGGCGCACGCAGGAAGTAGGTCCGCGTGAATGGGGGAGCAGGAGCAGGGATCCGGCCGTCACGTCGGGTTGCCGGCGACGGCGGTTCACGCCTTCGAACGGTCCACGCAACGCTGGGCGGACTTGAAGCTTGATGATTGACGGATTGTCAGTGCCGCAACAGTAGCTGTGACGTTGCACACAAGTCAACAGTTGTTTACGGTGGCACTATTCAAGCCACTCGTTAGGAGGAGCCCGGGCAGCAGAACTAGCCCACGTTTAAGGCTCCGGACACGCTGTCCGGAGCCCCGGTTCGCGGCACACTGCCCAAAACCGGGCCGGTTCAGCGGGAAGGACTGGAATCCATGAGCTTCTTCAGGCCGCCTTTGCGCGGAACCTTCACCGGCCGGGGCCACCGCGGACTCAGGTTGTCTCCCAGCGTGACGCCGCGGAGCTTCCTTCCGACGAGCGGGAACACCCAGTCGCTAACCCAGCGGCGCTGCCTCCGCTCCCACTCGCGGAGAGTCACCTTGGATGGCGGCTCCCATTCCTTGAGGGTGATCTTGTGCGGCACGCCGAGGTGGTCCAGGACCTGCGCCGCCAGGTACTTATGGCCCGCCTTGGACATGTGCAGCCGGTCCGTGTCCCACATCCGGCGGTCGTGGAAGGCCTCGAAACACCAGTAGTCCACCAGGACTGCCCCGTACTTGGCAGCAAGTTCGCGCACCCGCTGGTTGTACACGGCGTTCCGCTTCTTCAGTGGCTCCAGCACCGCGGAGACCTTGACGTCGAAACCAGTGAACAGGACCAGCGTGGCGCCGGTCGCGGCCAGCCTGGCCACAAGGGCTTCGTATTGGGCCATGAGGACGTTGATGTCTGTTCCGAGGTCCAGGATGTCGTTCCCGCCGGCATACAGGGTGATAAGGGTGGGCTCCATGGCCAGCGCCGGCTCGAGCTGTTCATCGATGATGTGGCGCAGCCGCTTGCTCCGGATGGCCAGATTGGCGTACTCCCAGCCCGGTTCCGCCTTGGCCAGCTTCTCCGCTACGCGGTCGGCCCATCCGCGTACCCCGTTCGGCAGCCGCGAGCTCCGGTCCCCCACCCCCTCGGTGAAGGAATCTCCCAAGGCAACGAACACACGCCGCTCGTCCCTGTCCGGAAGCAAAGGATATGAGCCCACTCGGCTACCCTAACCACCGAAAGAAACGACAGGGTTAACGCCCAGCGACAGGAACTGCGAGAGCGTTGCCGATTAAGCGGCAGGATCTGCGAGAGCGTCCTGAAAAGGCGACCGTGAGGTGGCCGTCCGGAAGCGTGCGTCTAAGGGAGAGACCCGCCGTCGGGGTTCCCTGGCCGAGCTTGCGAGGTTAGGGGGACGGCGGGGTAAACGACCGAGCACGCGGGGACGGGCGCCCTGCGGACCGCTGCCAAGGAAACCGCTTAGAGTTCGGACTTTCCCTGCCGCCAGTACCCCATGAACGCCACCTGTTTGCGGTCGATCCCGACGTCGCGGACCAGGTAGCGCCGCATGTCCTTGATGACGCCGGCCTCGCCGGCGATCCACGCATAGAAGGGCATGGCCCCCGCCGGCTTGTCCGGATTCTTGGTCGCACTGATCGCAGCCGTGTCCATGCGCGCCGGCGTTTCCCACAGGATGTCCTGGTCCACGTCGACGTCGTCCGGTTCAGGTCCGGCAGCGCCCGCAGCCTTGATGGCCACCCAGCCCGGGACGGGGACCGCCTTGCGGACGGCGTCCTGGAGGAGTTCCCCGTGCGGCCGGGACCGGCCGATCGCGGCGCCGCGCGCAAGCCAGGTGATTTCGACGTCGGCTGCCGTGCGGAGGTCAAGGAAGTCGCCTGCTTCCGGCACCTCCAGGAAGACATGGCCTGTCATGAACTCCGGCAGACTTTCCAGGATGGCGCTGATGGCGGGAACGGCCGTCTCGTCGCCGGCGAGGAGCACCCGCTGGGCGAGGCCCGGCCGCCACTCAATGCCGGAGTAGGTTTCGGCCGTGACGCAGTGCGCCGCGCGGTTGTTCGGGCCGATCAGCGTCAGGGTGTC
Organism: Arthrobacter sp. ISL-5; assembly: GCF_018613835.1. GTDB lineage: Bacteria > Actinomycetota > Actinomycetes > Actinomycetales > Micrococcaceae > Arthrobacter. The sequence goes on from NZ_JAGGPM010000031.1 coordinate 12,170, forward strand.
TCCCGGCTTGGCACTGAGTGCCCAGTTCGCGGCGGGACCGCCGTTCCCGTCCGCGTCAAAGTGCATCACGAAGTCGACGTCGATCTCCGGATAGACGGCATCGAGCCTCGACTGCCGGACAGTGTATGTGCGCATTGAGCCGCGCGTGGCCGGATCCATGGCCAGCCACTCCTGGTACCAGCCGCTTTGCTCCATGCGGAAACTCGGCAGCGGGAGCCGGCTGCCGTCCGGCGCCAATGAGGGGATCATGAGCTTGACCCGCAGGTCCAGGGTGTCGCCATGCACCCCGAAGTCGCGGAGCGAATATCCGCCGAACGTCACACGCCGGAAGTTCGGGCTCAGTTCCTCCACGGCAGACACGGTGACATCGAACGCGAGCGTCATGGGCTCCGTGGAGACCGGGGGCCTCTCGGCGACTGCCTGGGCGGAACGTCCGGGGCGACCGGTCAACGACGCGCGGGCAGGGCTGTTCTTTGCTGTGCTCATGAGGCCATCTCCAGGATTGAGGTCAAGGCTTTTGGGGCTGCGTGGTGCCTGCCGAGGGGAATGATCAGCGGCGTGCCGGAGACGGGGTCCGGCACCACCCGGGATTCGAGCCCGAACACGTTCCGCACCAGGTCCTCGGTGATCACGTCGGTCGACGCGCCTTCGGCCACGATTCGCCCGCCCTTCAGCGCGATGACATGGTCCGCGTACCGAGCAGCGAGGTTCAGGTCGTGCAGCACGATAGCCACCGTGGTGCCGCGCTGCCGGTTCAGGTCGGTGACGAGGTCCAGCACTTCCACCTGGTGGGCGAGGTCCAGGTACGTGGTGGGCTCATCGAGCAGCAGCACCTCCGTTTCCTGGGCGAGGGCCAAGGCGATCCACACGCGCTGGCGCTGCCCGCCGGACAGTTCGTCGACGTTCCGCCCGGCGAGGTCCAGCGTTTCGGTGGCCTCCAGCGCGCGCTGCACCGCGGCGTCGTCCTTCTCCGACCAGCTGCGGAAGAAGCCCTGGTGCGGGTACCGTCCGCGGCCCACCAGATCGCGGACGGTGATCCCGTCCGGTGCGGTGGGGTGCTGCGGGAGCAGGCCGAGCGTGCGTGCCAGCTCGCGCGCGGGGCGGGAATGGATGTCCTTGCCGTCCAGGGTGACCGTGCCGCCGGCAGGTTTGAGCAGCCGCGACAGCCCGCGCAGCAGCGTGGATTTCCCGCAGGCGTTGGCCCCGACGATCATCGTCACGCGGCCCTCGGGAATCTCGGCGGTGAGGTTCTCCACGACCCGGCGCCGATCGTACTGCAGCGTGAGGTCCCGGGCTTTGAGAACAGCCATGTCAGGCATCCTTTCGGTTGGAAGTGACCAGCAGCCACAGCAGGAACGGGGCGCCCAGGGCACCGGTGATCACACCCACCGGCAGCACGGTGCCGTCCAGCAGCAGCGGGGCGATGTTGGCGGCAAAGTAGTCTGCCGCCAGGACGATCAGGGAACCGACAAGGGCCGACGCCGGGAGGCTGGACTTCCCGGTGAACCGGCGCGCGATCGGGCCGGCCAGAAACGCGACGAACGCCACCGGGCCGGCTGCCGCCGTCGCCACTGCGGCAAGGGCGACGGCGGTCATCACCACGCCCAGCCGGGTCCGCCCTACGCGGATTCCCAGCCCCGCGGCGGCGGCGTCCCCGAGTTCGAGGATGCGCAGCGGGCCGGCCAGCAGCGCCACGGCCGGAATGAGGACCAGCAGCGCCAAGGCGAGCACGCCGGCGCGGTCCCAGCTGGCGGAATTGAGCGAGCCGTTGAGCCAGACGAGGACATCCGCCGCCGTGCGGATGTCCGCCCGGGTCATGAGGAAATTGACCACGGCGTGGAGCGCCGCGGCGATGCCGACGCCCGCCAGGATGAGCCGGTTGCCAGCGGCGGTGCCGCCCCCTCCGCCGCCCCCTCCAAGGGAGCCGCTGCGGGAGATGCCGTAGATCAGTGCGGCCACGGCCGTCGCGCCGCCCAGGGCTGCACCGGAAACGGCCGCCCCGGAGGCGCCGAAGATGACGATGGCGGTGACGGCGCCGGCGCTGGCCCCGTAGCTGATGCCGATCACGTCGGGGCTGGCCAGCGGGTTGCGGAGCATCGTCTGGAACAGCCCGCCGGAGAGTCCGAAAGCTATGCCGATCATGGCGCCGATCACGGCCCGGGGCAGCTTGGTCTCCATCACGATGAAGCTGGCGCCGGGGATCTTCTCGCCGCCGGTGAAGTGGGCGGACAGGATCCTAAAGAAGTCGGGGATGGTCACCGTGTAGCTGCCCAGCAGGACGCCCGCTGCGAAGAGGAGCACGACGGCGAGCGCCAGGGCCGCTGTACGGTTCAGCAGCGCGGTCCGCAACGAAGCGCGAACGGGCAGATAATGCCCTGTTTTTGCGGTTTTGAGGGCATTATCTGCCCGTTCGCGCACCGTGCCGGAGGCGGGGTCTGGCTTGCTCACAGGCCTGCCCCCTTGCCGCGGCGGACCAGCCAGACAAAAACGGGCGCACCCACGAGGGCGGTCATGATGCCCGCCGGCACTTCACCGGGAAGCAGCACCACGCGGCCCACCACGTCGGACAGCAGCAGCAGCGCCGGGGCGAGCACGAGGGAAAACGGCAGGATCCAGCAGTAGTCGGGCCCGGTCAGGGACCGTACGGCATGCGGGACAACCAGCCCAACGAAGCCGATCGGCCCGGCGAGCGCGGTTGCGGAGCCGCACAGCAGCACGATGCCCAGCGCCGTCACCCCGCGGGCCAGGCCAACGCGCTGGCCCAGTCCGCGGGCGATGTCGTCGCCGAGGGCAAGGCCGTTCAGGATCCGCCCGGCCGAGAGCACGATCAGCGCGCCGGCCACGAGGAACGGCACGCCGGGCAGCACCACGGACCAGTCGCGCCCCGCGATTCCGCCCACCTGCCAGAAGCGGAAGCGGTCCAGGGTGTCCTGGCTGGAGACCAGGATGACGTTCATCAGTGAGTAGAGGCCCGCGCTGAGGGCGGCGCCCGCAAGCGCGAGCTTGACCGGCGTCGCACCGTCCCTCCCCATGGAGGCAATGAGATAGACGACGACGGCGGCCGCCGCGGCGCCGAGGAACGCGAACCAGATGTATCCGGTCAGCGAGGAGACGCCAAAGACGTAGATGCCGGTGACCACGGCCAGCGCGGCGCCCGCGTTGACGCCGATGATGCCGGGATCGGCCAGCGGGTTGCGGGCCACGCCCTGCATCGCCGCTCCGGCGAGGCCCAGCGCTCCGCCCGCCAGCAGCCCGAGGACTGTGCGCGGGATGCGTGCGTGCACCACGGCGTGGTCGCCGTTGGCGGGGTCGAACTGCGTCAGCGCCAGCCACACGGTGTCCGGGGACAGCCCGCGGGCACCGACGGCCAGCGAGGCGGCACAGGCGACAGCAAGCACGACGACGGCGGCCAGCAGCCACGCGGCCTGCGGGCCACGTGCCCTCCCCTTCCGGGGAGCGCGAACTGGCAGGTAATGCCCTTTGGCGCCGGATTTGGCGTCGTTAGCTGCCAGTTCGCGCGACTTGGCCGCCGTCGTCGTGCCTGATGTCATGGAGTGCTGCCTACTTGACCGCGTCGGCGGCCTTGGCCAGCTGCGGCAGGAACGTGTCCAGTGACCACGGCAGGCTCAGCGGCGAGGAAGCGGAGATGGACAGGGTCAGCGTGTTGTCCGAGTCGGCCACCAGGGCGCCGCCCTTGATGGCGGGAATCTGGCTCAGCAGCGGATCCTTCTTGATCGAATCGGCGGTCTTGGCGTCGGGAACCCAGGTCACGAAAATGTCGGACTCAAGCTCGTTGGCCTTCTCGGCCGACCACGCGACGAAGAATTCCTTGGAGCCCTTCGACTTTTCCTCCACAATCGGCGCCAGCTTCATGCCGATCGCGGTGAGGAACTTCGGGCGGTTGTCGATGGCCGTGTAGACGTTGACGCCGTCACCCTTGGCAGGCTCGAGGTTGCCGTAGATGTAGGACTTGCCCTGGATCTGCGGGTACTTGGCGACTTTTTCCTTGATGGTGGCTTCGGTGTCGGAGATGAGCTTGGTCGCCTCGGCCTCCTTGCCTAGGGCCTTGCCGATGATGCTCGTGGAATCCTGCCAGGAGGTGCCGTACGCCAGCTCCGGGTGCGCCACCACGGGGGCGATTTCGCTGAGTTTCTTGTAGTCCTCGGCCGTGAGCCCGGAGTAGGCGCCCAGGATGACATCCGGGTTGAGCTTGGCGATTTCGGTGAAGTTGATGCCGTCGGCCTCGGAGAACTGGGCCGGTGCCTTCTCCGTGCCGAAGCCGGCGCCGAGCTCCTCCAGAGCCGCGTCCTTCCAGGGGGTGGAGCCCTTGTCGTTGCCGCCCCACTCGTTCTTGGGGACGCCCACAGGGACCACGCCCAGGGCGATGGCAACGTCGTCGTTGACCCAGGAGACCGTGACCACGCGCTTGGGCTGGGACTTGATGGTGGTTTCGCCAAAGACGTGCTTGATGGTGACGGGGAACTGCGTGCTGGCTGACGTCGTCGCGCCGGCGTCGGAGGCCGAGGAGGCAGGTCCGGTGGAGCAGGCGGTCAGCGAGAGGGCCGCGGCGGCCAGGACGGCGGTGGCCTTGCCGGCGGTCTTGAGCAGCGTCCGGCGGGTGGTGCCGGCGGTGCCGCGGCCGGCGTGCGGGCCGGAGAAGAGGGGGGAAGTCACGGAACTCCTTAGGTCATTGATGCGAACCCGAGTAAGGCTAGCCTATCCTCGCCCGGATTACGAAAGGTTTGCGTCACGTAATTCCCGCGTGACGCAAAGCATGCCCGGATTCCTTGCCGTTCCAGGGTGAACAATGGTTCACTCGAAAGGAGTAAACGCGCGTTCACCACGCCGCGCACCCGTCCGCACCCCCGAAAGCGCCTCATGACAGCAGCCGCGAAACCATCCCGCACCCCCTCCCCGTCCGCCATCACGGCCGTCCTCGCGTTGAGCGGCACGGTGGCGGCACTCATGCAGACCCTTGTGGTGCCGCTGCTCCCGGACTTCCCCCGGATCCTGGGCGTCACGGCGGACGACGCGTCATGGCTCGTGACTGCCACGCTGCTCTCCAGCGCGGTGGCGACGCCGATCGTGTCCCGCAGCGCCGACATGTACGGCAAGCGCAGGATGATGGTGGTGTGCCTGGCCATCATGGTGGCGGGCTCCATCATGGCCGCCGTGGGCGGAACGTTCCTGTGGCTCATCATCGGCCGCGCCCTCCAGGGCTTCTCCTCGGCCCTGATCCCGGTGGGCATCAGCATCATGCGCGATGAGCTCCCCAAGGAGAAGATGGGCTCGGCGGTGGCGCTCATGAGCGCCACCCTGGGCATCGGCAGCGCCCTGGGCCTCCCCCTGGCAGGGGTGCTGTACGAGGGCCTCGGCTGGGAATCGATCTTCTGGGTTGCGGCCGGGGCAGGCACGCTCCTGCTCCTCGCCGTGGTGCTGGTGGTCCCGGAATCCAAGGTCCGCACCCCGGGCCGCTTCGACTATGCGGGCGCCCTGGTACTGTCCGCCGCGCTGGGGTCCCTGCTGCTGGCCATTTCCAAGGGCGGCTTGTGGGGCTGGGACTCCGAACCGGTCCTCCTGCTGTTCCTTGCCGCCGCACTGCTGCTGGCGGCGTGGGTGCCCTACGAGCTCAAGGTGGGCCAGCCCATGGTGGACCTGCGGACCTCGGCCCGCCGCCCGGTCCTCATGACCAACCTCGCGTCGCTGCTGATCGGCTTCGCGATGTTCGCCAACATGCTCCTCACCACCCAGCAGCTGCAGCTCCCCACCGCCACCGGCTACGGGTTCCAGCTGAACGTCATCACAGCCGGCCTGTGCATGGTGCCGTCCGGACTGGCCATGGTGGTGTTCGCACCGGTGTCGGGCGGGATCATCCGGCGTTTCGGCGGCAAGACGGCGCTGATGACCGGCGCGTGCGTCATGATTGCCGGCTACGTGGGCCGCGTCTTCTTCTACGACTCCGTCGCCACGGTGATCATCGGCTCCACGGTGGTGAGCGTGGGCACCGCCATCGCCTACGCGGCCATGCCCACCTTGATCATGGGCGCCGTCCCCATCACTGAAACCGCGTCCGCCAACGGGCTGAACAGCCTGGTGCGCTCGATCGGCACCTCGACGTCGAGCGCCGCCGTCGCCGCCGTCCTCACCTCCGTGACCATGACGGCGGGGCCGGTTCGTCTGCCCTCCTTCGAGGCGTTCCAGGACGTGTTCTGGATGGCCGCGCTGGCATCGGCCGCCTCGGTGCTCGCCGCTGTCGCCATTCCGTGGGCCGCCGCGAACCGCCCCGCGGTGCCCGCCGCAGCTGCTGCGGAGCTCGTGGTCCAGGGCCGGGTCCTGGCGGCCGACCACCGCCCGCTGACTCCCGCCGTCGTGACCGTCCTCCAGACCACCGGCGAGCCCGTCGACTGGAGCCGGGTGGACACCGACGGCAACTATTCGGTGGCGCTGCCCGGCGCCGGCAGGTACCTCATGGTGGCCAATGCCGCCGGTTGGGCGCCGATGGCCGAGGTCTTCGAATTCGACGGCCGCACCCTGAGGCAGAACTTCCTGCTGCAGGATCGGCTCGAACTCGGCGGGACGGCCACCCTTGGCGGGGAGCCGGTTGACGGCGCCGTGGTGACGCTGCTGCAGGCCAGCGGCGAGCATGTGGCCACCACGAGGACTGACGACGACGGCGTCTACAGGCTTCCGCTGCCGGCCGCCGGCCGCTACATAGTGACTATGCTTCATCCCGTGAATCATCAGGCTATGGCGCGGAAGCTCGCCGTCGACAACCGCTCCGTGACCGTGGACCTCGCCGCTCCCCTTGTGGAGGAACGGAATGCCGGCGAGCCGGTGACCGCTTGAGCGCCCCGAGCCAGGAGGCCATCCTCAGCGCCGCCCGGCGACTGTTCGGCGAACGGGGCTACCGCGCGGTGACGGTCCGCGACATCGCCGCCGAGGCCGGCGTCTCGGCCGCGCTGGTCATGAAGCATTTCATCTCCAAGGACAAACTGTTTGCCGCCGTGCAGCCGGACGAGTCGCTGCTCACGGAACTTGACGTCCCGACGTCGGAACTCGGCAGCGCGCTCGTGTTCCGCGTGCTGATGCGCCGGGAACGCGGCATGCAGGAACCGTGGGCCATGATTCCGTTCAGCGTCCACGACTCCCCCGATCCCGAGGCGGCGCGGACAGAACTGCGCGAACGCTACCTCGGCGCCATCGCCCGGCTGATCGGGGACGCCACGCCGGACCGCCGTTTCGCGTCCACGGTGACGGCCCTGATGACCGGTTTCGGCGAGACCGTCAGGACCCTCGGCCTCTTCGACGACTGGGACTTCGACGACCTCGTGGCGCACTACGGGGCGATCGTCCAGGCCCAGATCGACGCCTGCGCCGCCTCCCTCGAATAATCAAAGAAGCTGGCTGAGCCCGCCGAAACCAGCGTTAGGTCACCGGTAGGTGACGCTGAGCAGCAGCCCCTTGATGGCCCGCCCCTCGGTGCTGGCCAGCCAGGCCTTGGCTGCGGCGTCGTTGGCGAAGGGCTTCTCGATGAACTGCGCCTCGGCCACGAGCACCTCCTTACCGATGCGGATGATCCCGTCGAGTGCCGCGCCCTTCCCTGCCTGCGGTGCCCCGGCCGTCAGGTGCATGCGGTACGTGGAATTGCTGTCCATCCGGTCCACGTAGAAGGAGTAGTGCGCGGCGGGGGCCGGCTGCTCCCCGAGGCCCGGGACAGGTGCGGATTCGAACACGGTCCGGGTCACCGGATGGGTCACGCCGTCGGCGATCAGCCCCGAATACACAGTGACCTGCTTGGTGCCGCTGGCGTCGAAGACGGTCGCGGTCCGGGAGGTGGACGGCTTCACGTCTCCGGTGAAGAGTTCCACCTTCCAGTCAGCCGGGTATTTGAAGGAGAGGCGCCCGTCCGGGAACGTGTACGTCGCCAGGACTGCCGGAGCGGGAGCTGACGACGACGGTTTGCCGCCGCTCGTCGTCGGGCTCGCCGTGGCGGTCGAGGACGTTGCCGGCGAAGTCGTGGCGACGCCCGACGGCGACGCAGTGCCGGAGGACGCCGACTGGGCGACTGCGCCGCAGCCGGCCAGGCTGAGTGCGGCGGCGGCCGCGAGGGCTGCGATGAAGGGGCGCTGGTGTGCAGGACGCATGATGGTGCCTTTCATGAAGGACGCCGTCAAGCCCGGAAGGGTAGCTGTGGCCCGCCGCATGGGAGTGTTGATGACCCTGGTGGAGCGTGAGGCGAAGAGTTGATGCAAAATACAATCGCACGCAGGAGCGGGCTCTTCCTAGGGATCCGTCAATAAATCCATCGATTTGTTATTTTTCGGCGCGGAAAGGTGACAACGGGTGATCCGGCTGCCTCCAGGGGCTAGCGGAGCACGATGTCCACGGGGTTGGCTTCGGACCGCCACTGACCTTCGGACCCGGGCTTCGGCGTGATCACCGGGGCGGTCAGCACGCCGGAGCGGTTGGTGCGCTTGTCCCGCAGGATTTCCGTGACGGAGCCGAGGTGCCGCGACAGGTCGATCACGTTCTCCGGGGCGGCGAGGAGCAGCTGGAAACCGAACTCGTGCAGCGCCTTGATCCCGGCCCCGGCGAATTCCTCAGAGGCCAGCACGAAGGCCTCGTCCATCATCACCGTGCCGTAGGTGGTGAAGCCCTGTTCGGCGATGCCCAGCTGGTAGCTCAGCGCCGCAGCCATGATGAACGCGGTGAAGCGCTGCCGCTCCCCGCCGGACATGGATCCGGTGTCGGCGTGCATAAAGACTTCCGTCTTCGTGCCGGCCTTGGCGGCCTTCTGCTTCGCTGGCGCCTCCACCTCGCGATGCTCCTTGCACTGGATGAACAGGTGCCCGCGGACGTCCAGCACCTCGGCGCGCCAGCGCCGGTCCTCCGGCGCCTGCGAACCCAAACGCTTTACCAGGGTTTCCAGGGACTTGTACCGGTTGGTGAGCTCGGCGTCGTCGTCGGTTTCCGCTCCGGCCGCTGCGGACTTGCCGTGCCGCGTGTGCCGGGTCTTCAGCGCGCTCTGGATGGCGTCCTTGAACTGCTTGGCGGTGGCCGGCAGGGTCTGCTTGATGTCTAGCTCAAGGAAGCTGCCCTCGTGGAAGTTGACCTCGGACAGGATGCCGTTCAGCGGCAGGATGCGGCTGGTAATGGAGCGGCGTTCCTCGTCCAGCAGGTGCAGCAGCGTGCTGAACGACTCGTGCGTGCGCTGGTTGAAGAACTGCCGGAACTCCGCCTCTTGGGCGGGCAGTCCGTCGCTGACGATCGCGTGGTAGCGGGCCTCAAACTCGCCGGCCGCCCCGATGGACGTGCCGTGGTCGGCGGAGATGGCGGTGCCCCACTCACGCACGAAGCCTTCGAATATCCGGGTCAGCCGCTCGGAGGTTGCCTGGCCGCGGGATTCCGCGGCGTGGAGCTCGCCCAGCAGCTGGGTCTTGACCCGGGCGGCAAGGTTGTCCAGCTCATGCATCTCACTGACGTCGCCGAAGCCCCCGAAGTACGGTTCCAGCGCGGTGACGGTGGAGTCCGACGGCGGCGCCTGGTGCAGGCGGGTCCGCGCGGCTTCCAGCAGCGAATCGGAGGCGGTGAGCTGGTGGTCCACGGCCTTGTATTCGCTCTGCAGCACGGCCGCTGCCTCGGTGCTGGACTGGTGCTTCTGGCGCGCCGCTTCGATGTTGGCCCGGAGCGGTTCGAGGTCCGCCTGCGCGGCCAGGGCATCCTTGAGCCGCTGCTCGATCCTGGCGAGCTCGTCCGCGGCCACGGCAGCCGAGACCTGCTCCCACGTACGGTGGTCGTCGGCCACGCGGCGCAGGGCCTCGAGCTGCCGGGACATGCCCTGGTGGGACTCCTCCCGGCTTTGGGCCAGCTCGGCGGCCTTGGCGAGTTCCTGCCGCAGGTCCGCCACCCGGCCGGCCACGAGTTCCAGCTTGGACGCGTTATCGAATCCCAGGACGTAGTCCTGCCTGCTGGTGAAGCGGTCGTCCTTCTCCACGGTGTGCCGGTTGCGCTTGACCACGCCGCCCAGGCTCAGGCCCTTGTCCAGCCCGGCAAGCTCGTCCGGGCTTTCCACGCACGGATAGGCGAAGTCGAGGGCGATGCGTTCGCGGACCCATTCCCCGGCCGCGGCGTTGTGCCCGGCGGTGAGGATCTCCAGCTTGGTCAGCAGGTCGCCGTCGGACACGTCCTCCACGGCTAGCGCCGCGCCGGCGAGCGGCTTGGACACGTCCACTGCGCGCAGGGCTCCCCGGACGGTGTGGTCGTTCAGGTACCTGGTGACGGCGGCGAAGTGCTCGCCGGGAACCAGGAGCGTGGTGGCCAGGTTCCGCAGGGCGCGCTCGGCGGCGGGCCGCCACTGCTCCTGACCCTCCGCGAGGTCGATGAGCTCCCCGCCGAAGGGCATCTGCTCCTCGGGAACTCCGGTTGCGGCCGCGATGGCGGCGCGGTTTTCAATGCTCGACGGCGGCAGCAGGGACTTGCGTGTCTTCAGCGACACGAGCTCCTGCTCCGCCGCGGCGAGCTCGCGCTTCTTCGTGGCGTGGCCGTCAAAGGCCTCGAAGCGCAGCTCCTTCAGGGCATCCGAATCGCCCTTGAGCTCGGCCGAGCGCGCGGCCGCCTGCTCGTGGGCCTGTTCCCAGCCCCCGGCTGTCCATTCCAGCTCCAGGCCGGCATCCGTCAGAGCCTGGCGGGCCACGTCCTCCACCTGCTGGCGGAGCTTGAGCCCGACCCGGGCATTCTCAAGCGACTGTTCGATCGAGGAGATGGCGTTGCCGCCCTGGTTGTTGTAGTCCGCCTCAAGCTGCCGCAGGTCCTTGGCCAGGCCGTCCCGGACTGCCCGTTCGGCGCTGAGCTCCTTGGCCTTGGCCTGGGCGAGCGCCTTGAATCGGGCCAGCGTCTTCTCGTGGACCGTGACCGCAAGTTGCTGCCTGTAGGCCTCGAACTCCTCGCCCGCGAGCTCCCGGAGCCGGTTCGCGTCCAGCAGCGCCTGGGCATATTCCTTGTTCAGTCCGGGCACCGGAGCCAACTGGTCGCGCTGCTGGCGGACGTCCTCCAGCCGCTGCCGGATGGACATGAGGTTGCTGAATTCCTCGACGACGTCGTCCGCCGCAGCGAGGGTGGCCGGGGCGTCCAGCACCTGGTCGCGGAAGAAGGTGTTGACGCTTCCGCCGAGGCCCTTGCCGGCCTGGATCACGCGGAGCAGCGGCAGCGCTTGGTCCGAGTTGATGCCCAGGAGGCGGCGGAACCGCTCGGCGAAAGCCTTGTGGACGTCGAAGACCTGGGCGTCCGGGAAGATCGACTCCAGAGCCGCCTTGGTGAAGCGTTTCTCGGCGATGTCCTCGATCGCGGGAAGGTCCAGCGGCTTGTTGTCGATCAGGTAGTACCGGCCGACGCTCGATTCCGTGCCGTTCTTCGGCAGGTCGAACAGCGCGGACACCGTCACCTTGGTGCCGGCCGCGTTGTCGAACGTCAGGGCGACGGCGGACCACGTGGCACCCGGGCGCTGGAAGGCACTGGCCGAGCCCTCGCCCACAGCCTTGTCGCCCACCTTGCCGCGCATATACGTGAACGTGGTCCTCTTGTCCTCCACGGCTCCGCCGACGCGCTGGGCGGCGGCCTCGTTGGAGCGGGGCCGGGCGTCAAACACCCTCAGCATGGCGTCGAACAGCGTGGACTTGCCGACGCCCGAGTTGCCCGTGAGCAGCGTGCCGTTGCGGTCCACGTGCATCGTGTGGGCGCCATGGAACGTGCCCCAGTTGACCACCTGGACGAGGGCAAGGCGCATCTGGCCTGGGTTGGTGAGCTCGCCCATCGGCAGCATGGTTGCGATGCTCACTTGGCCTCTCCGTTCGTGGCCGTATCGGCTGTTTCGTCGCCGTCTGCCTCTTCGTCGCCGCCGGAGTTGTCGCCGTCGAGCTCTATCAGTGCTTCGGTTCCCGTGGGGTCTGCCGTGGCTGTGACGAGGGCTTCGATCTGGGCGGGGATGTCCCCTATGTTTTCGAACGGAAGGGCCAGCGGGAGGGCGTTGGATATGGTGTAGACGTCGTCCAGGGCGGTGGTGAGCAAGAGCTGGCGGGCCAGGAGCTTGGTGATGGCCCGGTTGACCACGTCTGAATCGCGGAGCGCGTCCTGCTGGCCCGCCGGCTGGTAGTGGGCCACGAGCTCGGCGATTTCCTCGCGCGTGATGGTGGGGTCGGTCTGGGCCGCGACGTGGCGGTCCAGCAGCAGCCGGAGCCGGAGCAGCACGATGGTTTCCACCCGGCTCAGGGCGCGCTGCTGGCGCAGGATGCTGGAGCGCGTGCTGCCGCCGATGGCCTCGGGATCAACCGGCCGGACCACGGCGATCTTGCGCTCGTGGTCCAACTGCAGCGTGAGGAACAGCTCGGACAGGCGGCTGCGGAGGATCAGCTGGTTGTCCAGGAGCGTGGTCCACAGTTTTTCGTCGCGGCCGCCGTCCACGTAGGGGCCTTTCAGCAGCTTCACGAGGGCCTGGCGCACCTTCATGGACAGCACGCCGGTGTCGCCCGGGAACAAGGCGGCGCCGTCTACGAAGGTGTCCCGGGGCGTGACCGAGAACGTGTCGGCGCGGGGTGGCTCCGCAGCCGATGCGTCGGTGTCCAGCCCGCCGGGTGATTCTTGGGGAAGTTCAGTCATCGGAATCCTTCTTGAGCGTGACCACCGGCAGGTATGCCGTGCGGGTGGTTCCGTCTATCTGTTCGAAGTCGAGGGCGTCCACGGCTGCGTGGTCAAACCGGGCGCCTTCGTGGAGGGCGTGGGACAGGAGCGCCCGGATCGAGTTGATGTGCTGCTCCTCTGGCGGAAGCTGCCCCCAGGCCTCGGCGAGGGTCGCGGCGCCGGCCGCGGCGGCGCGGATGGCCGCCGGCTTCGCCTTGCCGGTGCGCGGCGAGCGCAGGCGGTCGGAGTCGCTGAAGGCGATGGGGTCGGCGAGCTTCGGCGGGGCCGCGAACTCGTCGGGATCGAACAGCTTGACCATGGCCAGCGATTCGAAGCCGGCGTTGAACAGCACCGGCCCCGGGACCAGGCCCGGGCGTTCGCGCTCATAGGGCAGGGAACGGATGGCCTGCTCGGCCTCCCGGAGCACCTTGCGGAGGCGCACCGACTGGCGGAAGTCGTCGCTCTGGACGTAGGTGTTCAGGCTCTCGCTGAGCTTGCCGTAGATGCGCTGGATCTGGCTGTGCTGCTGCCGGAGCTCTGCCACAAGGTTCTTCAGGGTTTCCCGGTCCTCCGGCGAGAGGTCGTCCGCGAACTGGCGGCTGAGCACCTCGCCGATCGCCGAACGGAACCGCAGCTGTTGCTGCGGGTCCTCGAGGAAGGCCGTGAAGGAGCGGAAGGTCCTGCCTTCGGGGCTTTGCCGCAGCCGCTTGTCAGCCTCCAGCACCTGCGCCATGGTGGCACCCTTACTCAGGGACTCCTCGATGATCTGGTTGCGCAGCTCGCCCACCAGCTCCTCGATCCGGTCCCGCATCTTCTTGTAGTCGGCGGGCAGGCTCGCCGCGAGGTCCAGGATGTTGCCCGCGGCTTCCACGGCCTGGTCGTCGTCGAGCAGTCCGTCGAAGTCGCCCGAGGCGATGTCCTGGATCAGCTGGCGGCGCTCCCCGATCTCCTCCTCCAGGGATTCCAGCCGGGCGGTCTGGTCCGGGTTGGTCTCGTTGGCGAGCTTCTCCACGTCGCCCAGCAGCGTGCCCAGCCGGGACCCGTTCAGGGTGGAGCGTTCGCTGGAAAGGCTGTCCAGGAAGGCCAACACGCGGGCGGCAGGTTCGGTGACCTCGTACACGATCTGGCCCGACTGGTTCCGCCGGGTGAGGAACTGCTTGCGCGTCCACTCGTCGCCGAAGGATTTGCCGTTGGCACCGCCTCCCAGACCGGGCTCCTGGTGGCGGAGCTGCTCAAGGAAGGAGTCGACGTCGGCATGGAACTCTTCCAGCGGAAGCTGCGGCCGCGTGCGCGTAAAGGACGCCTGCAGCACAGCGATGACCCACGGGGCGGAACGCGTGAGCGCCCAGGCGGGTCCCTTGGTGAGGAGCTCGAGGTCCCGGAGCCGTGCGCTGATCGCGTCAGCGGAGGACGTGGCGGACCGGGGCACACACTCTCCTTCAGTAGCTGGGGGATCGTTTCGGCGGCGGAAACCTGAAAACGGCCAAGTACAAGGTTAACGCAGACCGACTTCCACCCGACGCCCGGCCATGAGACGCCCTCATGTTGACTGGGAAGCAACGTTACGGCTGTGACTGGTGGGGCTGCTGAGACAAAGCCGTGACCTACGGAGCAGTATGATTTCGATCCCGTATCAACGGGTCCAACTCGCCACGCGGACAGTGGCCCGGACTCACGGCAGGCCCTACGCTCGTGCTACTGATCCAACCGCAGCAAAGGCGCAGGGGGAAGCATGGAGTTCGACCTAAGTGCAGTGGAGACGGCCACCTTGGTGTTCATCGGAACCTTGGTTTTTGCCCTGGTGCTCGTCGTGTTCGTGGCGGCGGCGGCCTTCGCCGCGCTGATCCTGGTGGGCGTGGGACGGCTGGCCTGGCTGATCGTGGCGGGCACGCTGGTCGGAATGGTCCACGGCATCAACGATTTGTGGGACAGGCTGGTTCACCATGCCTCCACTGTCGAGCTTCCCGGCGACTTTCAGGGCCAGCCATCCCCTAGCACCGGTACTTACCCGCGAGTAGCATTGAGGGACAGCTGAAGGGTCCTCCACCCGCGGCGGACCCAGGGCTTGAGCCGGTCATCCGGTTAGAGGAGATGCCCCGTGAGCTCCGCCACTGATAGTCAGGCCACCGAGGATCCCACCCAGGCGCAGGCCGCGGGTCACAAGACGATCCCGCCCATCGACAGCCCCGCCTCCGAGACGCCGGTCGCCGCCGAGAAGATCGGGGCCGGTGCATCCGCCGAGGACGCCCGCGCCATCGCCGAGGCGGCGCGCGAGACCGAATGGGGCAGGCCCAGCTTCGCCAAGGGCCTGTACCTCGGCAGCTTCGACCTCGGCCTCATCCATCCTTGGCCGGCGGCCAGGGCGGAGGATGTGGAGCGCGGCGAGGCCTTTATGGAGCGGCTCACGGAATTCTGCCGGACCATGTCCGGGCGGGTGATCGAGCGCGACGCCAAGATCCCGGACGAATACCTCAGGGGCCTCGCCGACCTCGGCGTGTTCGGCATGAAGATCCCGCTGGAGTACGGCGGCCTGGGCCTTTCGCTGGTGTACTACGGCCGGGCGCTGGCGCTGCTTGGCTCCGTTCACCCCAGCCTCGGCGCGCTGCTCTCGGCGCACCAGTCAATCGGCGTCCCGGAACCCGTCAAGGTGTTCGGCACCCCGGAGCAGAGGCAGGAATACCTGCCGCGCTGCGCCGCAGGGGCCATTACCGCGTTCCTGCTCACCGAGCCGGATGTCGGCAGCGACCCCGCCCGGATGGGCAGCACCGCTGTTCCCACGGACGACGGCGAAGCGTACGTTCTGGACGGCGTCAAGCTGTGGACGACGAACGGCGTGATCGCCGAACTGGTGGTGGTGATGGCCGTGGTGCCGCGCCACACCGACGCCGACGGCACCGTCCACAAGGGCGGGATCACCGCCTTCGTGGTGGAGATGGACTCCCCCGGCATCACCGTGGAAAACCGCAACGCCTTCATGGGCCTGCGGGGAATCGAGAACGGCGTTACCCGGTTCCACCAGGTCAGGGTTCCGGCGGCCAACCGGCTGGGCCGCGAGGGCCAGGGGCTGAAGATCGCCCTCACAACACTCAACACGGGGCGGCTGTCCCTCCCCGCGCTCTGCGTCGCCACGGGCCGCTGGAGCCTGAAGATTGCCCGCGAATGGTCCAACGCGCGCACCCAGTGGGGCCGGCCGGTGGGCAGGCACGAGGCCGTGGGCAAGAAGATCGCGTTCATTGCCGCCACGGCCTTCGCCCTGGATGCGGTGTTCGAGCTCTGCGCGGAAATGGCGGACGCCGGGCAGAAGGACATCCGGATCGAGGCCGCCCTGGCCAAACTGTGGTCCACCGAGATCAGCTACCGGATCGCCGACGAGCTGGTGCAGATCCGGGGCGGGCGCGGTTTCGAGACGGCCGATTCGCTGGAGGCCCGCGGCGAACGGGGCGTTCCCGCGGAACAGCAGCTGCGCGATCTTCGCATCAACAGGATCTTCGAGGGCTCTTCGGAGATCATGAAGCTGCTGATCGCCCGTGAGGCCGTGGACGCCCATCTTGCCGCCGCAGGGGACCTGGCCTCCGCGGAGGCGAGCCTGTCAGACAAGGCGCGGGCCGCCGTCGGGGCTTCCGGCTTTTACGCGAAGTGGCTGCCGAAACTCGTGGCCGGGGCGGGCATGGACCCGCGCTCCTATAGCGAGTTCGGCCGCCTTGCCAAGCAGCTGCGCTTCGTGGAGCGGTCCTCGCGGCGGCTGGCCCGGCAGACGTTCTACGGCATGGGCCGCTGGCAGGCCGGGCTCGAGCACAAGCAGGCATTCCTGGGACGGATCGTGGACATCGGTGCCGAGCTCTTCGCGATGGCGGCGTCGTGCTCGCGGGCGGAGATGCTGCTCCGCACGTCACCGGAGCGCGGGGCCACCGCATTCGAGCTCGCCGAGGCCTTCTGCGAACAGGCGCGCGTGCGCGTGGACGAATACTTCGATCAGCTGTGGAGGAACACCGACGACGGCGACCGCCAGCTTTCGCGAAAGGTGCTCGCCGGCGACTACGAGTGGCTTGAGGCAGGGGTCCTCGACCAGTCCGAGGGCACCGGGCCGTGGATCGCCGACGCGTCCCCCCGGGCGACGGTGAAGGAGAATCTGCACCGCACGTACCGGTAATCACGGACCGGAATCGGCCTCCCAACTGGAAGGACGGCGCGAAAACCAAATACTAAGCTTCCTTGCTATCGGTCATTGAACGGAGTTAGCTAGAAGTGAGGCCAGGGCCGCGGCCTAGGCATTGCGTTGCCCGGCTTAGACCATGAGCCTGGTCCGTCCAATGAAAGTGAGAAGTTCGATGAGCAACTCAATAGGCTCCGAGGACAGACGCATCCGCCGCAGCGAACACCGCGCTGCCGAACCCAGCCCCGCAGAAGCCAACCCCGCCGAACCCCGCACCGAGGCCACGCCAGTCTATGACGCCACGCAGGCGCGCGGCACGGGCGGTACAGCCGGGGATACAGACACCAGGGCGCTGGACACGGACGACCGGAACAGGGACCTCAGGGAACCATACGCGGAGCGGGACTACACACCCGACACCCGCACCGCCGATGAGACCCACACCGATCCCAGCCTCGCGACGCGGGAAATGGCAGTTGCCCGCGAAAAGGAGGCTTTCGGCGGGGTCAAGGTGGGCTCGGCATTCTTCGGCTGGCTGGCCGCCACCGGGATGGCCGTGCTGCTGACGGCCCTGGTCGCGGCAGCCGGAACGGCCGTGGGACTGGCGACGAACACCGATGTCAACGTGGCGGTCGGCCAGGCGGCGTCGGACCAGACGGTCGGAATCGTGGGCATCATCGTGCTGCTCGTCATCCTGTTCGTCTCCTACTACAGCGGAGGCTACGTGGCGGGTCGGATGGCCCGCTTCAACGGGGCCAAGCAGGGCCTCATGGTGTGGATCTGGGCACTCATTGCCGCCGTGGTGGTGGCGGTGCTGGGAATGATCGCCGGTGAGCGGTTCAACATCCTGGCCCAGCTGAACAGCTTCCCGCGCATTCCCGTCAACGAGGGCCAGCTCACCACCACCGGCATCATCGCCGCCGTCGTGGTCGCAGCGGTGGCGCTGGTGGGCGCCGTCCTCGGCGGCCTGGCCGGCATGCACTTCCACCGCAAGGTGGACCGTGCCGGGTTCACGCCCACGGCGGACTATGAGGAGCGGTAGCGTCCGCTACGTCTGGTGAAGGACGACGGCGTCGAGGTAGTACCAGCGGCGGTCCACCCTCAGGAAACGGCTGGTTTCGTGGTGGACCCCGCGCTCCCCGCCCTGCCGGAAATGCGCCTTGAACTCCACCTTTCCCTCGGTGTCGAGCGGACCGCCCCGCCCCGTGGACACGATGTCCAGGCGGCGCCATTCGAGTCCGGGATCGAGCTCCAGCTCGGACGGACGCGTGTCAGGGTGCCAGGTTTTCAGCAGGTAGCCGGCGTCGAGGAGCACGAAGGCGCTGTAGCGGGAACGCATCAGCTGCTCGGCCGTCGCCGCCTCCGCCGCTCCGCTGTGGAACCGGCCGCAGCAGTCTGCATACTGCTCACCGGACAGGCACGGGCAGTTACCGGTAAAGGGCTGGGGCTGGGTCATTGGCATCCCTGGAAAGTATCGAGTTCGCTTGGTGTTTCCGACTATAGGCGCCGGACTGGGTGCGCATCCGATAACAGCTTCGAAACAACCCCCGGCGGGGCTTGTCATGCGCGCATGTCGGCAGTAAATAGTCCGTAAGGTGGTTAGGGGCCGTTGTCCGCCGTGATGCGGCGGGAAGCAATGTCCGCTGGCTGGTTTAGGAGGGTGAAGTGGAAGATCCGACAACGATCGCACTTAATCTGACCTTTTTCGGCACGCTGGGTGTGGCGTTCGTCATGTTCATCGGCATGTTCATCCTCGTCGTGATCACGCTGGTGATCGCGGGCGTGGGACGCCTGGCTGCGCTGATCCTGATGGCCCTGTTCGGCCGGTTCCCCGGGAACGACACCATCGAAGTGGTGCGGCTGCCCGTAGGCACGCAGGCTTCCCCCGGCGCTGCACCTGATCGGACCCCCGAAGCCCGCCAGGAACGTCCCGCAAAGACACCGAAGGCCCCCCGTCCGGTGCGGGAGCCGCGCCCTCCGCGCGACTGGAAGAAGCTGCTGAGCCGCGCCGGGCTCAAAGCGGCGCTCCGCACCGCCGTCGTCCATCACCCGCTGCTGACGGCCGCACGGCCGGTGCCGCCCGTCCTGGCGAAGGACTGGGCAGCCGCGGTGGCTGCCGCCGATGCCCGCGCGGTGGCGCGCGCCAGGGCGGCTGCCCCGGCGATCAAGGTCACCGGACCGGACCGGCCCGCACTTGGCGTGGCTGCGGACGGCGTGGTGAAGGTTGCGCCGCTCGTGGAGTCCGCGCTGCACACGGGGGCGCTGCACACCGAGGCCCTGCAAAAACAGGCCGCCCACAAGGACGCATCACACAACGAGGCCCCCCGCACGGAGGCACCGACGCCGGGCGACGCGGGATCCAAGGGCGCGCCCGTGCGGTCCGCGCTTGCCCTGTCCGCCCAGCCTCCGCGCCCCTCCCGGAAGCCCGCCGGGCACATGGCCGTCCTGGACACCGGTTCCATGGTCTCGCTGGCGCAGCACGAGGACGTCCGCGTCCGGTCCTGACGCATCAGTCCCGACAGTTAGGCACGAAGGCTGATCGGCGCGGCAGGCAGATGACCTGCCCGTATCCCTTACCCTGGGCAACCATCTCCGCTAGCGTGAAACCCATGGAATTCAGATACCTCGGAAACAGCGGCTTCAAGATTTCGGAAATCATGTTCGGCAACTGGCTGACCCACGGCTCCCAGGTGGAGAACGACGTCGCCGCCCAGTGCGTGCGGGCAGCGCTCGACGCCGGCATCAGCACCTTTGACACAGCTGACGTCTACGCCAACACCGCAGCCGAGACGGTGCTCGGGGAAGCGCTAAAGGGTGAACGCCGCCAGTCCCTGGAGATTTTCACCAAGGTCTTCGGGCCTACGGGACCCAAGGGCAAGAACGATCTTGGACTCTCACGCAAGCACATCATGGAATCCATCGACGGCTCCCTGGCCAGGCTGCAGACCGACTACGTCGACCTGTACCAGGCCCACCGCTACGACTTCGAGACGCCGCTCGAAGAGACCATGCAGGCGTTCGCGGACATCGTGCGGCAGGGCAAGGCGCTGTACATCGGGGTCAGCGAATGGACCGCGGAACAGCTCCGGAACGGCCACGCACTGGCGAAGGAACTCGGCTTCCAGCTCATCTCCAACCAGCCCCAGTACTCCATGCTGTGGCGGGTCATCGAGGAGGAGGTTGTTCCCGCGTCCGAAGAGCTGGGCATCTCCCAGATCGTCTGGTCCCCCATGGCACAGGGCGTGCTGAGCGGCAAATACCTTCCCGGCCAGCCGCTGCCCGAAGGGAGCCGCGCCACGGATGACAAGGGCGGCGCCAAGATGATCCAGCACTGGATGCGCGATGACGTCCTGACCGGCGTGCAGCAGCTCAGGCCCATCGCGGAAGAAGCCGGGCTGACCATGCCGCAGCTTGCCGTTGCCTGGGTGCTGCAGAACCCGAACGTGGCCTCGGCCATCATCGGCGCCTCCCGCCCCGAGCAGATTGCGGACAGCGCGGCGGCTGCCGGCGTCCGGCTGGAACCGGAGATCCTGAAGAACATCGATGACGCCATCGGCTCGCTCGCCGAGCGTGATCCCGCCCAGACTAAATCCCCCGCGACGCGCGAAGCCTAGGACCGGCCGTGACAGACCTTCCCGGCCTTGCCGTCACCGGTTCCTCGGGCGTCCTCGGCGGAATGGTGGCCCGCCAGCTCGCCGAAGCCGGGTTCCCGCAGCGGCTGCTGGTGCGCGACGCCGGACGCGCACCGGAGCTGGACACCGCACCGCCCGTCCTGGTCAGCTACGCGGACCCGGTGCTTTCGCGCCCGGCATTGGAGGGCGTGAAGACCCTGTTCATGGTCTCGGCGGCTGAGGCGGAGGACCGGCTGCAGCAGCACTACGCGTTCGTGGACGCCGCCGCCGCGGCCGGCGTGCAGCACATCGTCTACACGTCGTTCTTCGGCGCGGCACCGGACTGCACGTTCACCTTGGGCCGGGACCACTACGCCACCGAGGAGCGGATCCGTGCGTCCGGGACGGCCTTCACCTTCCTGCGGAACAACTTCTACCTGGACTTCCTGCCGACGCTGGCCGGGGAGGACGGCGTGATCCGCGGCCCGGCCCGCGACGGTGTCATGGCGGCCGTGGCCCGGGAGGACATCGCCCGGAGCGCGGTGGCGGTGCTCCGGGATCCTGCCGTGCATGCCGGCTTCACGTACAACCTCACGGGTCCGGAGGACATCTCGCTGGCGCGTGCGGCCGAGGTGCTCACCCGGTCCACCGGCCGGACCATCACGTACCACGACGAAACCCTGGAGGAGGCGTACTCCTCCAGGGCCTCGTACGGGGCTCCGGCGTGGCTGGTCAAGGCGTGGGTGAGCACGTACACGGCGATCGCCGCCGGTGAACTGGCCGGGCCGACGTCGGACGTGCGCGGGCTGACCGGGCAGGACCCGATCGGACTCGAGGAGTTTGCGAAGCTGCCGCAGCTGTAGCCGGCAGCACCGCCGGACGGGCTGCCGGGGCGGGCTGGCGGCGGTGGCGGACGGCCCGCCGGGCCGCCGGGGAGCGGCTGTTGACGGCCCTGAGGGGTCGGCGTAAACCTAAAAGGGAGCACGCCCGTCAGCAGCACCGAGCAGAATCGCAACGCCATGACAAAGCTGATCTACCGCCGCCGCCAGTCCGCCCGGCCCAGGCCGCATTCAGGGGAACCCACGTACGGGCCGCTCACCCAAGACGAACTGCAGCTCGCCGCGCGGAACCATTCGATGCCGCTGGAGGCCCTCCGCGAGGACGTGACGCCGCCCGGCATGCACTATGTGCTGACGCACTTCGACATCCCGCAGACAAGCGACGGATCCTGGCACCTGCGGATCGGCGGCGCCGTCGAGATGGCGATGGAACTGAGCCTGGCCGCGCTCAAGAAGGACCCGGCCATCAGCGTCCCGGTGACGCTTGAGTGCGCCGGCAACGGCCGCTCCCTGCTCAAGCCGCGGCCGCTCAGCCAGCCATGGGTGCTCGAGGGCGTGGGCACGGCCGTATGGACGGGTGTCCCGCTGGCCTACCTCCTGGCACAGGTCCGCGTGGAGCCCGAAGCCGTCGAGGTGGTGTTCACCGGGGTCGATGAAGGGGTCCAGGGCGGCGTCCGCCAGCAGTACGCGCGGAGCCTGCCGATCGCTGAGGCGCTGCGGCCCGACGTCGTGCTTGCCTACAAGATGAACGGCAGCGACCTGCCGCCCCAGCACGGCTACCCGCTGCGGCTGGTGGTTCCCGGCTGGTACGGCATGGCGAGCGTCAAATGGCTGCAGTCCATCAAGGTGGTGACGGCCCCGTTCCGCGGCTTCCAGCAGTCGGTCGCGTACCGCTACCAGCACAATGCGGACGACGCCGGCACACCGGTTTCGCGGATCAGGGTGCGGTCGCTGATGGTTCCCCCGGGAATTCCGGACTTCTTCACGCGGCGCCGCATCCTCCCCCGCGGTCCGGTCATGCTGCGCGGCCGGGCCTGGTCCGGCGAGGGCGCGGTGACAAGCGTAGAGGTCGGCATCGACGGCAAGTGGCTTCATGCCCAGCTGGATAAGCCCGCCGGCTCCTTCGCGTGGCGCGGCTGGAGCCTGCCCTGGGTGGCGGATCCGGGCCATCACGAGCTTGCCTGCCGGGCCACCGACGCCACCGGAGCCGTCCAGCCCCTGGATCAAAACTGGAACTATCAGGGCATGGGGAACAACGTGGTCCAGCGCGTGCGGGTCACGGTGGAGTAGGCCGGACCTCACCATCGTTGCACGTCATGACACGGCCCCCGCTGGCCGGCGCACGGCGGCGGGCAGGTGCTGCTAGTGGATATGGCTGCCGCCGTTGATGTCGATGGTGGTGCCGGTGAGGTAGGCGGATTCCTCGGAGGACAGGAACGTGATGACGGCCGCGATTTCCTCGGTGGTGGCGTTGCGGCCGAGGGGGATGCCGGCGTTGATGGCGGCTTCCTGCTCCTCGGTGCTGCCCACGCGGATGTTGGTGTCCACTGCGCCCGGCGTGATGGCGTTGACGGTAACTCCCGTGGCGCCGATTTCGCGGGCCAGCGCCTTGGTGAAGCCCAGGATGGCGGCCTTCGCGGCGGAGTAGGGGACTTTGCCGAACACGCCGCCGCCGCGCTGGGCGGACACGGAGGACATGTTGACGATCCGGCCCCAGCCGCTGGCGATCATGTCCGGCAGGAACGCCTTGGTGACCAGGTAGGTGCCGGTGGAATTCACGGCCATGACCTTGTTCCAGAGGTCCAGCGTGGTTTCCAGGAACGGCACGGGCGAGGTGATGCCCGCGATGTTGGCCAAGGCGCCGACCGCGGGAAGCGTGCCGGCAGTGACCTCGGCCGCCACGGCCCTGTGGGCGGCGCTGACGGAGTCCTCGTTGGCGACGTCGATCTCGTAGCCGAAGGCCGGGACGTTGAATTCATTGCCGATTTCGGCGGCGACCTTAGCGGACTTCTCGCCGTCGAGGTCCAGGATCACCACGGCCCAGCCCTGGCTGGCGTAGCGGCGTGCGGTGGTGATGCCGATGCCCCGGTCCGAGGTGGCCCCGGTGAGGACGGCTGTGCGCTGGATGGTGGTCATGATGCTCCTTGGGTTGCTTGGTTGTGTATTTTTGGAATCGGTTGCTCCACAAGCGCCGTTTTCACGGTCCAAAACGGCGCTTACGGAGCAATCGATGGTCAGATGAGGTCGGTGATGAAGCTGGCCGCCTTGGCCGCGGCAGCCGGCCGTTCATCGTGGGTGACGTCCCGGGTCTCCAACTCCAGCGAGAAGTGGCCGGTGTAGCCGTGCCCCGCAAGCGACCGGAGTCCGGCGGCAAAGTCGGCGTGGCCGTTTCCGATGCTCAGGTTGATGTTCCCGGGCACGGCATCGCGCAGGTGCACATGGGCAATCCGGCCCTGGTGGCGTTCGATGTACTCCAGCGGGTCTTCGCCGGCGGCGACGATGTGGCTGAAGTCCATCACGATCCCGACGCCGGAACCGGCCAGCCTGCCCGCCAGCAGTTCCGCGCGTTCCAGGTTCCAGCAAAACCGCAGGAAGTGCAGGGATTCGGTCCAGAGTTCGACGCCGAACTCCGCCGCCCGCTGACCGGCCCGGATCAGCTGGCGTGCTATTTCGTCCAGGTCCTCTTCGAGGCTCCGGACCGGTTCGTGGCCCAGGGCGCCGCAGGGAAGGACCAGCGCCTTCGCGCCGGTGTTCGCGGTGAGGGTGAGCAGCGCATCCAGGTGCCGGTCGCGGGCCGCCTGCTGGCCGGCGTCGAGCACCGCGTTGAGATCCCCGATGTCCCCATTGACGGAGCGCACCCGCAGCCCGGAGGCTGCAACTTCGGCTGTTACGGCCGTGACGGCGCCCGCATCCAGGTCATAGGGGACGTGGTCGCAGACGCCGGGAAGGGCGCCCAGGTCGATTTCCTCGAGGCCCAGCCCGGAGATGGTGTGAAGGGCGGTGCTCAGGTCCTGGTGGCGGAAGCTGATGGATGAGCAGCCGAGTCGGGGGTTGAACATCTTCGTCGATCCTCTGGTCATGCCCGCGGGCTTGGTGATGGACACCACACTACGTAAGTTAACTGTCAACAGTCAACCTCTGAAGTTGACTGTTGACATAGCGTCATGATGCAGGTCACACTGGCTTATCACTTGTTAACAGTCGACAGTGCTGGAGCGTTGAGCCTCAGTCGCTATTCGAAAGGGATTCACCCATGAGCAACGAAGCTCTGAAAATGCGGGGCCACGTGCACGGCACGAAGGACGCAAAGCGCGTCGCCATCGGCTCCGGTGTTGGCGCAGTCATTGAGACCTATGACTTCATCGGCTTCGGCACCGCCGCGGCCCTGTACTTCGGAACGGCGTTCTTCCCCACCGGCGACCCCGTCACCGGCACCCTGGCCGCCTTCGCCACCCTCGGCGTGGGCTTCGCGGCCCGGCCCATCGGCGGCATCATCGGCGGTCACCTCGGCGACAAGGTCGGCCGCAAGCCCGTGCTGGTGGCCTCGTTGATCCTCATGGGCGTGGCCACGTTCCTCATCGGCCTCCTGCCCACCTACGAGCAGGTGGGCCTGCTCGCACCGGCCCTGCTGGTGTTCGTCCGCGTGGTCCAGGGCCTGGCCTTCGGCGCGGAATGGGGCGGGGCCATCCTGATGAGCTACGAGCACGCACCCTGGAAGTCCAAGGGCAAGTACACCGGCATCGTGCAGGCCGGCTTCCCCGTTGGCCTCCTCCTGGCGAACCTCGTCTTCCTCGTGAGCGTGAACCTTGGCGGCGAGCTCGCCTGGCGTGTTCCCTTCCTGGCAAGCATCGTGCTCGTCGCTGTCGGCCTCATCATCCGCTCCAAGGTCCCGGAATCGCCGGTATTCGACGAGGTCAAGGAGAGCGGCTCCATCGTGAAGTCGCCGATCATCGAGGTCATCAAGACCGACTGGCGCAGCATTGTCCGCGGCATCGGCCTCCGCATTGCGGAGACTGCCGGCTACGCCGTCTCCATCACGTACATGATTTCCTACCTCCACACCCAGCAGCTGGCGGACAAGACCCAGACGCTCGTGGCCCTCTGCATCGCCTCGGCGATCGGCATCTTTGCCACCATGGCCTGGGCCCGGCTGACGGACAGGATCGGCCGCCGGCCCCTGTACGTCTGGTCCTGCGCCTTCGCCGCACTGTTCGGCATCCCCATGTTCCTGCTCGTGAACACCGGAATGTTCATCTTCGTCATCGCCACCATTGTCATCTCCTACGCTGTCTGCCAGAACTCCCTTGCCGGCGCCCAGGGCCCGTGGTTCCCCGAGCTGTTCCAGGCCAAGACCCGCTCCTCCGGAGCGTCGCTGGCCTACCAGATCTCCGCCATGGTCTCCGGCTTCACCCCCTTCGTCACCACGCTCCTGTTCGTTTCCCTGGGCTGGATGGGCCCGGCCCTCCTCTTCAGCTTCTACGCAGCCATCGGTCTGTGGGCGGCCGTCGTCACCCGGGAAACCTGGGGCAAGCGTGAGCGGCAGCTGGCAGATGAAGCCACCAACAGCACCCCGCAGACAGTCACCGTCTGATGACCACCACAGAAGAAGCTCAAATGACCGCCACACAGGAAACCATGACTGCCACCACAACAGAACGCGTTGACAGCGTTTCGGCCGCCGCGTACCGGATCCGGCACCACGCCCTGACCATGGGCGAGGTCCAAGGCCAGGGCTACGTCGGCCAGGCCCTCGGGGCGGCGGACATGCTGGCGGCCGTGTACGCGGACCAGCTTCGCTTCCAGGCCGAGGACCCGCACTGGGAGCAGCGCGACCGGTTCCTGCTCTCCACCGGGCACTACGCAATCGGCCACTACGCCGCCCTGGCCGAGGCCGGGATCATTCCGGTCGAGGAACTGGACACCTACGGTTCGGACGATTCCCGGCTCCCGATGTCCGGCATGTCCACCTACACCCCGGGCATGGAGATTTCCGGCGGCTCCCTGGGCCACGGGCTCACCATCGCCGTCGGCATGGCACTGGGGCTGCGGCACCAGGGGTCCCGGGCGAGGGTCTACAACTTCCTCTCCGACGGCGAGCTGGACGAGGGCTCCACCTGGGAGGCCGCCATGGGCGCGCACCACCACCAGCTCGGCAACCTCACCGCGATGGTGGACATCAACGCCCTGCAGGCGGACGGCAAGACGGACACCGTGCTCCGCACCGAACCAGTAACGGAAAAGTGGGAGTCCTTCGGCTGGTACACCCAACGCGTGGACGGCAACAACATGGCCGAACTGCTGCAGGCCTTCGACAACGCAGCCGCCCAGGCCGCCGCCGTCGGGCGTCCCTCCGTGATCCTGTGCGACACGAAGGTGGGCCGAGGCGTCCCGCTGCTGGAGGACCGCGAGAAGGCCCACTTCATGCGCATCGAGGAACACGAATGGCAGCTCTGCCGCGAGCAGCTGACCGCAGGATACGAAGGAAAGGCAAGCCGATGAGCGCCACCACCGCATTGAAGGGCACCAAGCTGAAGACCTCGGCCATGATCGCGTCCTTCGCCGATCCGGGCCAGAAAACCGCATCCGCACCGTTCGGACACGCCCTGGTGAAGGCCGCACAGGAAAACGACAAAATCGTTGGCCTGACTGCCGACCTCGGCAAGTACACGGACATGCACATCTTCGCCCAGGCCTTCCCGGAGCGCTTCTTCCAGATGGGCATGGCCGAACAGCTCCTCTTCGGCGCCGCCGCCGGATTCGCCGAGACCGGGCTGGTGCCGTTCGCATCAACCTACTCCGTGTTCGCCGCCCGGCGCGCCTATGATTTCCTGTGCCTGGACAGCGCCGAACCGAACCTGAACGTGAACATCGTGGGCGGCCTTCCGGGCCTGACCACCGGCTACGGCCCCAGCCACCAGGCCACCGAAGACATGGCGATTTTCCGCGGCATGCCCAACCTCACCATCGTGGACCCCTGCGACTCGATCGACATCGAACAGGCAGTGCCGCAGCTCGCAGCAAGCGAAGGCCCCACCTACCTGCGCCTGCTCCGCGGCAACGTGCCCACCGTGCTGGACGAATACGGCTACACGTTCGAACTCGGCAAGGCCAAGGTGCTGCGCGGCGGCAACGACGTCGTCTTCGTCTCCAGCGGGCTGATGACCATGCGGGCGCTTCAGGCCGCCAAGGCCCTGGCGGAGCACAACGTGGACGTCGCCGTCGTCCACACGCCCACGATCAAGCCGTTCGACGCCGAAACCGTGCTGGCCGAAATCAACACCGACCGGCTCGCCGTGACGCTGGAGAACCACAGCGTGGTGGGCGGCCTGTTTGAAACCGTTGCCTCGGCAGTGGTCACCGCGGGGCTGGGCAAGCGGGTGGTGCCGGTGGCGCTGCCGGACGCTTTCCTCGACGCCGGCGCCCTGCCCACCCTGCACGAACGCTACAGCCTGTCCGTGCAGCGGATCGTGGCCAAGGTGCTGGCGGAGCTTGGCTGACCAAGATCTCCAAGAGAAGCGCGGAGCCGGCCTGCCCGGCTCCGCGCTTCTGCCGTAATATCAACAGTTAACAGACCCACTGTAAACAGTTGACCACTGACATCGAACACTGACCCTGAGGACAAATGATGGCCGGAGCAACAGCACCCCTGCTGGGACTGCAAAAGAAGAGCCTTCGCGAGCAGGCACTCTCCGCGCTGCGCACCGCCATCACCAGCGGCGAGCTTGAGCCCGGCCGGCACCTCGTCGAAACCGAGCTGTCCGAAATGCTCCAGATCAGCCGCGGAACGCTCCGCGAGGCCCTGCGGCAGCTTGAGCAGGAAGGCCTCGTGTCGGCGGGGCCGCGCGGACGCCTCTCCGTCCGCCACCTGGACGCCAAGGAAATCCGCGACATCTACTCCGTCCGGGCTGCACTGGAATCCCTTGCGGCCCGCACCCTGTGCGAACTCCCGGACCGCCAGAAGGTGATCACGTCGCTGCGCGCCGCGATCGACGCCATGGCGGCCGCAACCGAGGGCAGCCTCGAGGAGCGGATCGAATCCGACCTCGAGTTCCACCGCACCATGTGCCGCCTCACCGGCAACGAGACCCTGCTTCACTCCTGGGAATCGCTGGAGGGATCCATCCGGATGTCCATCATGTTTGCCGGCCTGGAGAAGGGCGTCAGGAACATGAGCGTCGAACGGCACCACGACATCGTGGCGGCCATCGAGACCGGCGATGCCTCCCTGGCGCGCGACACCATCCGCGAGCACATGGACTCCGCCGCCGCCGTCCTGGTGGCGTAGGCCCGCTTGGTCCTCGGGTTCGCCCGGTAACCAGCGATCGCGTCAGTAGTCAACGATCGCGCCGCCGGAGATGTTGAAGGTGGCGTCGGTCATGGACCCCGCCTTGTCCGAGGCGGCGAAGGCGGCCACGTTGCCCACGTCCTCCAGGGTGGCGGTCCGGTCCAAGTGAGCGGTCCTGATGATCTCACCCACGATCTCCTCGCGCCCTTCCATCTGCCACGGAATGGTCTCGGCAATCCCGCCCGTGACAATGGTGACAACGCGGATGCCGTGCTTTCCCAGCTCCAGGGCCCACTGCCGGCGCAGCCCCTCCATGGTGTCGAGCGCCACTTTGAACCCGCCAAGCCCCGCGAGGGTCTGCGGCCCGGAACCGCCGAACGTCAGCACCACCCCTGAGCGCTGCCGGATCATGTGGCGCGCCGAAGCCCTGGTGGTGAGGAAGTGCGTGCGCGCGGCGTTGGCGATGGGCTGGAGGAAATCCGCCGGCGAGATCTCCATGAGTGGCTGCTGGATGTCGCCGAGGGAAATGAGGTTGAACGAGATGTCGATCCGGCCGGCCTTCTTGGCAACCTGGGCGACGAACTCTTCCACCTGGGTTTCGTCCAGGGCATCGACGACGGCGGTCTCGGCCGTGCCGCCTGCCTCACGGATGTTCCGGGCCACCCTGTCCAGCCTGGACTGCGTGCGCCCCGCCAGAAAAACGTTGGCACCCTCGCCGGCGAACGCCTCGGCGACAGCCGTGCCCACGGGGCCTCCGGCGCCGTAAATCACGGCAGTCTTTCCCTGCAGGATGCCACTGTGCTGATTCCCGTCGTCGGGCATGGTCGGCCTCCCTCGAAGTGAACTTCTGGCAGTCCACTCCACTATGTTCTTGCCCGGCGGACGTGGCAAGGGCGGCGGGCTATACTCGGCTGCAATCATGAGCAGCCTTCCTTCCGCCCCCGCCACGGTCCGCGTCGACGCGTGGCTGTGGGCCATCCGCGCCTACAAGACGCGATCCGCGGCCACCGCCGCCTGCCGGGCGGGCCACGTCCGCCTCAACGGAAACCCGGCCAAGGCCTCGCACTCGCTGGTTCCCGGTGACACCGTCCGCGTCCGCCAGCCGGGCTACGAGCGCATCCTCGAGGTGCGCCGGTTGATCGCCAAGCGGGTCGGTGCCGAGGCGGCGTCCCACTGCTTCACCGACCACACTCCTCCGCGCCCCGCGGCTCCCGCCCTTGGCCTGCCGCAGCGCGACCGCGGGGCCGGGCGGCCCACCAAGAAGGACCGCCGGGAAATGGAACGCCTCAAGGGCTCCGGTTAGAACCTCAGTCCCGGATCCTTTCCTGCCCGTCCCGCACTTCGAACTCCCCCACTTCCAGGTCGCCGGCACCGAAGGCCGTGGGCAGGAGGGTCAGGTAGACGGCACCCGTCGACGTGGCCTTGCTCCCGGCGAGGGTGAACGTGGAGGGCACTGCCCCGGTTTCAAAGAGCCGCTTGCCTTGGCCAAGCACCACCGGAAAGATGAACAGCCGGTACTCGTCCACCAGGCCGGCGTCGTGCAGCGCGCGGGCAAGCCGGTGGCTGCCGTGGACCTGGAGTTCCCGGCCGGGTTCGGCCTTGAGGTCGTCGATGGCCTCCAGGAAGTTGCCGGAGAGGACTGTGGTGTTGTTCCACTCGGGGTCCGTGAGGGTGTTGGAAACGACATACTTCGGCAGGCGGTTGAGCGCGGCGGCCACGGCGTTGTCCGGGTCCGTGACCTGCTTCCAGTAGGGGTGGAACATCTCGTACGTGGTGCGGCCCAGGAGGATGGCGTCGGCCTGGGCGAACCAGCCGTCGACGATCCTGCCCATGTCGTCGTCGTAGTGCGGCACCAGCCAGCCGCCGAATTCGAAGCCCCCGGACGGATCCTCTTCCCTGCCGCCTGGCCCCTGCATGACGCCGTCGAGGGTCAGGAACGTGTGGACCGTGAGTTTCATGATGGGCCTTTCGGAGGAGTGCCAGGGTGCGGCTCGCCAGGATCGGCCGGGCCCATGTCGAGGCGGAACGGCGGATAGTCGTCCCGCATGAGTGCCACGTAGGCGGCGACGCGGTAGACCCAGCGGTTCAGGCCGAGCAACAGGTCAAACAGGCTCCAGAGGTATCTGCCCGTGAACAGTAGTATGACGCCGGCTATGAGGACCAGGAGCGAGATCAGCGCAATGGAGCCGCCCGAGGCGTAGCGGCCTCCGTACGTCGACCAGTCGTCGTCGGACGCCACCCAGGTGCGCGTGGCGCCGGCGAGAACACCCACGATCAGCAGGTGCGGGATGGCCAGCAGCCAGGACTTGACCAGCACCAGGCCGCGGGAGAGGCGCTCCGGGTAGTCGACGTCGAAGTCCGCCGGGTAGTCCGTGCGGGCCAGCGTGAAGGGCGGGTAGCGGTCGGTTCCGATCGCCGAGAAGGCGTAGAAGGACACCCGCCAGCTCCAGCGCAGCACGCCGACGTTGAAATTGAACAGCGAGCGCGGATAGCGGGCCGTGAACAGGATCGCGAACCAGGCCACGATGGTGGTCACGATCAGGGCGAACCAGAGGAAGAACAGGACGATCAGGTGCGGGATGGCCAGGAACCACTTGACCAGCCACATCCAGCGGGACAGTGCCGGGTCCAGGTGCCCGCTCAGGCGCGCCGGGTACGGCACGTTGTCGAAGAGCCCGACGGCGGCCGGCGGCGCCGCTGTGCCGGGAGGTTGTCCGCCCGCACCGGCGCCCTGGACTCCTGCGGCGCCCGCGGACCCGGCGCCCGGAGCTCCGGGAGCGGCCGCGTGGGCGAACGGTGCCTGTGCGCCGGCGCCGGGAGGTCCCGCCGCCGGATAGTGGGGCGGCGGCCCGTGCCGTCCGAGTCCCGCCGCGCCGGCGACGATCAGCGGCACGCCGATGGCCAGGAGCACAATGCCCGAGATCAGCAGCCACAGGAAGAGCGGCCAGAGCAGCTCGGAGCGGACTCCCGCCTGCAGGTCCGTCGCTACGGGCGTGCTGGCGTCGGCGTTCATCACCACGACGGTCCAGCTGCCGGGCCGGACGTCCCATCTCAGCTCCTGCGTGCCGGTGCCTTCGGCGGAGGCGGCCCAGAAGCCCTGGGCGCCGGGACCGGCGGGTGTCCGGGTGCCGGGCACTTCGTTGTACTGAACCCTGAAGGGCCGGAGTTCAAGGTCCCTGATCTCTGATCTCTTAACCCCGTCGAGGTACCGGGCCGCGTCCTCCTGCGGGGCGACGCCGATGAAGATCTCCTTGCCCGGAGTGGCTGAGGCGCCGCGCAGCAGGATGCTGCCCGCGCTGTCGGAAGGAATGACGTCCGGCAGCCTTCCGCCTACCATGATGTCCAGCCCGGCGGACGTGATGGCGTACGAGCTGACTTCGAACCGGTGCGTTTGCGTCGTGAAGTAGCCTTCGTCCCGCTGCTGGAAGTTGAGCCAGCCCACGCCAACTGCCCCGGCCAGCAGCCCCAGGCCCAGGAGGGCGGAAAGCGTGCCGAGGACCACCATCACAATGCGGCCGGGTTTCATGCGTGCTCCTTGGGTCGGGCGCCGACGTGCGGATGGACGCCGTGCGTTTGCGCGCCGTGCGGATGGGCGGCGTGGGAATGCGGGCCGCGCGTTTGTGCGGCGGCGGGCCGCGGGTCCAGGATGCTGAGCCGGCACGGACGTTCGGACGTTCCCTCGCCACTGAGCTCTGTCAGCTGGGCGGGGTCATGGAGCGCAGTGATGGCTTCCTCCACGGCCCGCGCCTTGGTCAGGTCAAGGACGATTTCCCGGCCCGGCAGGAGGGTCCGGGCCCGCCGGGCGATGATGTACAGCGCCCGGATGTTGGCTGCTGTGACAGTTCCGCGCACCTCGATGCGGGCGCGTTCCATGTTGGGATCGATGTGCACCAGGACCTTGAGCCGGTGGTGCGTTGCGGTGCGGTCCATCGCACTCACGTCCCTCCGGGGGGCTGCGGCAATGACTCAAGAATTCCAGCGGCCTGGATGTAAGCGCTCATGCCGACGCCTCCCCCGACTTCATTGTCAGAACCCGTGTCACGTCCAGAATGCACCTTCTTATCTGTGCTGGGAAGAGGGCGGAAACGCGGGGAGTGCGCGGTGCAACGCAGGCGCAAAATGAGCGGCAGAGTGAATTGGCGACGACGCGATCCGCCCATAGCCTGTTCCTATGCTTTCCAGTGCAGCGGACCGTGCCTTGCCAGACATTGTGCTGGCTTCCGTCCGGCAGCCCGGCGACACGGCCTGCTCCAACATTCACGTCCGCGACGGTCTCGTTTCCCGGATCACCGCCGCGGACGAGCTGCCCCGGAGTGTCCGTGTTGTCGGCTTCGACGGGCGGTATGCCGTTCCTGGCCTCTGGGATGAGCACGTCCACATGACGCAGTGGGCGCTGGCGGCCAACCGGATTGACCTGTCGCCGGCGGAGTCGGCGCGGGGCGCCGTGGACCTCGTTCGTTCCCGCATTTCCGGCGCCGGCCCCGCCCGGACACTGGTGGGGGTCGGCTTCCGGGATGCGGTGTGGGATGACGTTCCCGGCCTGGAACTGCTCGACGACGCGACGCAGGGAGTGCCGACGGCCCTGATCAGCCATGATCTTCACTGTGTGTGGCTGAATTCCGCGGCGGCCGAGCGCTACGGCGTGCGGCCCGATGCCGGGGGCCTGCTCCGTGAGGACGCGGCGTTTGCGCTCACGCGCGAGCTGGGCCGCCTGCCCGACGACGTCGTGGACGGCTGGGTGCGCACCGCCGCCGGCGAGGCGGCCGCCCGCGGAATCGTGGGTGTGGTCGACTTCGAGATGACCTGGAACCGCGACGTCTGGCTGCGCCGGATTGCCGGCGGATTCGACTCGTTCCGGGTGGACGCAGGGGTGTATCCGGAGGACCTGGAACGGGCGGCAGCTGCGGGAATGCGGACCGGTCAACTCCTTGACGGCGGTGCCGGGCTGTTGAGCGTGGGTCCGCTGAAGGTGCTGATCGACGGGTCCCTCAACACCCGCACCGCGTACTGCGTGGATCCGTATCCGCACGGCGGCCGGGGGATCCTGACTGTGAGCGAAGCGGAACTGCTGGCGCTGCTGGTGCGGGCCCGGGAGTCCGGGTTCGTTCCGGCGGTTCATGCGATCGGCGACGCCGCCAATCAGGTGGCGCTGGACGCCTTCGCCGCAGCGGGCATCCGCGGGCGCGTCGAGCACGCGCAGTTTGTGCGCCACGAGGACTTCGTCCGTTTTGGCGAACTGGATTTGACGGCCAGCGTCCAGCCGGTCCACGCCCTCGACGACCGCGACGCCGCGGACGCCAACTGGGGTGGCCGGACCGACCGGGCCTTCCCGCTGCGTTCGTTGCTGGAAGCCGGCGCCTCCCTTGCCCTCGGGTCCGATGCGCCGGTGGCACCGCTGGATCCGTGGTTGGCAATGTCGGCGGCCACCACCAGGTCCCGGCAGGACGGTCGCGGGCCGTGGCACCAGGAGCAGGCCATCACGCGCCAGGAGGCGCTCGTCGCCTCTACCCGGGGACGCGGGCGCATCCGTGTCGGGGAAGCGGCGGACGTCGCGGTGCTCGACGGCGACCCGCTGGCGGTGCCGGATTCGGTGTTCGCAGCAATGCCGGTTGCCGCCACGCTGGTGGCGGGCCGGCTCACGTACCGGGGCCCAGGCGTTTAGACCCCTTTGGCGCGCGCCTGGACGAGGTTGGCGAACGGCAGCCTGCCATACTGCTCACGGAAATCGGCGTGGTACTTAGCTTCCGCCAGGTTCACCTCGGCTGCCGGCAGCTCTTTCCAGGCGATCACTAGGGACTGCGGATCGGCGAGCTGCCAAATCAATCGGCCGTCCCAATGGCCCGGCGGCTTGCCCTTCCCGAAGTCGACAAACTCCTGTATTTGCCTGCGAAGTCCCCGGTTACCCTTGCTTCCGGGTCCGGCTTTTCCCAGGTACAGGACATCGGCGTCGTCGATCCATTCCGCAGCCAGAGCTGCCTCGCGCAGCGAGGGGTCCTTCTTCTTGAACACTCCGGCCGTGCTCTTCGCCAGGAACCGCGGCTCATAGCCGTCGGGCTTGAGCACCGCGAAGATCCCGGGAGCCTGCGGAACCCTGTTGATTTCCAGCCTGGCAAGCGGCCGGAACCCGGCGAACCCGGCGTCCCTGAGCGTTTGTTTGTTGATCGGCAATGGGTTCCTTACGCGGGGCGGAGTACGGCGGGCGCCCAAGTCTAAGTCCGCCTGCTACCGACGATCCTGTCACGGCCTGCATTGGAGCTACACCTTGGGCGCCACCGCGCCGGGCGGTCAGCCGGAGATCCCCTCCCCGCCGTCCTCGTCCCGGCCAGTAGCCCGGCGCCGGAATCCGGCGTCGTCCACTGAGGTGAGCTCGACGTCATACCAGCCACCAGGTGCGGGCCACCCGAGTTTCTTCCGTTGCCCGGACTTCAGCACGAGCTGTTCAGCCGCCTCGGCGTACTGCAACGAGCGCACTTCAAGGCTCACAGTACCCGGACCGTGGTTGCTGATCTCCAGTTCCACGTCGCGCTGTCCGGTGCGCCCGGCGACGGTGAGGTCGACGCCGGCCGCGGCGCCCGCCGTCGAACCTTTCAGTTCGTACTGGAAGCGGTTGGGGCCGAGGACCGTCAGGTCGTAGCTGCCGGCGGGAACGGGTACCTGGAGGTCCTGCCGTCCGAGGACGTCGATGTGCTGCGGTTCGGTGAATTCCCCCTTGTAGCCGTAGACCATGAAGTGCGCCGACTGTTTTCCGTTGTTCGCCAGGCTCAGGGTGACGCCGGCGGCCGCGGCCACGCCGTGGACCCTGGGGCCTGTAGGGCAACGGGCGTGCAGGCCGCGGACCCGTTTCCTGGACCGGGGCCGACTGGACGTCGGGCGGGCTGGGCCGCCAGCGGCTGATGGCCGGCGGGACAGGACCGGGGTGCTCCAGCACCGGTGGCTTGCCCGCGGAATCGAAGTTGAACACGCTGGTCAGGTCCCCGCAGACCGTCCGGCGCCATTCGGAGATGTTGGGCTCCTCGACGCCGGTCCAGCGTTCCAGGAAGCGGATCACGGAGGTGTGGTCGAAGACTTCGGAGCTGACGTAGCCGCCGATCGTCCACGGCGAGACCACGGTCATGGGAACCCTGGGGCCCAGCCCGATCGGCTGGCCAGTGAACCAGTCCGTCGATTCTCCCGACGCCGGTCGCGGCTGGACAGGCGGGGGAACGTGGTCGAAGTAGCCGTCGTTCTCGTCGAAGTTCAGGAAGATCGAAGAGCGCCCTGTCCGTTTCGCTCAGACGCGCGCGGGCCTCCTCAAGCTGGGCCAGGAGGTGTTGCTGTTCAGCGGGCGTCTTCCCGGCGAGCTTGTCGTAGAACTCTTCCGTGGTCCGGAGGGTGCCGTCCACGGAGGCCAGCATGGTGTGGCCGATTTCCTTGAAGGTCTTGAAGTACTCGACTGCGTTGTCGGTGAAGTTGTCCCAGTCCTGGTAGATCCGCCATGACACCCCGGCCTGCTCCAGCCGCTCGGGGTAGCTAGTCCAGTCATAGCCGGCATGGTCGTAGCCGTAGGCGGCGTTGGTAACGGCACGGTTGGTGCTGCCGGGCTCATTGAGCGAAGTTCCGGACCACAGGTAGTTGCGGTTGGGATTGGTGGAGCCGTTCACCGAGCAGTGGTAGGCGTCGCAGATGGTGAACGTGTCGGCCAGCTCGTACTGCAGCGGAATGTCGGACCGCTCGTAGAACGTCATGGTGGACGGCCCCTTGGCTGGAATCCATTTGTCGCACCAGCCGTTGTTCCACGCCGCCGTGGTGCCCTTGAATGAGTGGTCGAGGTCGCCCAGGTACTGGATGTCGGAACCGGGCCGCCCGGCAAGCTCGGCGGCCTTGCGCAGCGAGAACGGCAGCACGGGTTCGCCCGTGGCGCGGGGCTGTTCGAACATGGACTTGCCATCGGGCAGCCGCGGGGTCGATTTGTCGCCGAAGCCGCGGACGCCGCGCAGCGATCCGAAGTAGTGGTCGAAGGACCTGTTCTCCTGCATGAGGACGATGACGTGCTTGATGGCCTGGAGGCCGCCGGGCCGGATGGGCTGGGCCATGGCCGCCTGCACCGATGGCGGGAGCAGTGAGCCCGTGGCGGCAAGCGCCGTCGCTGCCGCCGCAGTGCCGAGGAAACCTCGGCGGGACAACCCCGACGCAGCGGTGCGTTCGGAGCGGGGGACGAGGGGGGACATGTAAGGGTGCCTTTCCGGGGGTGTTGTTGCCACCGATCAAGTTAGGACGCCCGGATGAAGGCGCAGTTGCGCGCCGGGAAACTGCTAGGGCATGTCTCGCAAAATCGCCATCGACAAGCGTATTGGCCAGGAATACCCTTGACCCGTCCGAGAGTGTTCCGACAATGGAGACGGAGAGGTCCGGAAATGGGAACCCAGGAAAATGTTGAACTGATCCGGCGCGGCTACGAGGCTTTCGACGCCGGGGATATGGCGACACTCCGCGAATTATTCGCTGAGGACGCAGTCTGGTACGTCGCCGGAAACGGCGTGCTATCGGGGACCAAACAGGGACGTGAGGCCATCCTGGCCTATTTCGGCGAACTGGCGACGCGCTCTGACGGAACCTTCAAGGTGACACTGCAGGAGCTCATCGGAGGGGATAACCACATTGTCGGGCTGCAGCACAACCATGCTGAGACCAACGGCAAGACTCTGGACACGGATGGCGCCCTGACGTTCCAAGTCCGCGACGGCAAGGTTACCGAAGGCCGGGAGTTCTACGTTGACACAGCCCAGGGAGACGCCTTCTGGGCGTAGCCCCAGGTCAGGAGGCCCAGCCGTTCCCTCAGAGAACGCGCTGGGTCCTCCCGGGGCCCGTGTCCCGGGTTGCTCGTTAACGTCCGGACCTGCCCGACCACCGCGCCAAAAGCGTACAGTGGAACAAGACGCCTGATTCTGGACGCCGTGCTGCTGAGGGAGAGATCGTGACGATTGACTGGGACGAAAAAAAGGCCCTGCTACAGGAACCGAACATCGCGGCGGTGACGCAGCTTTGCGACGAACTCATGCAAAAGAAGCCGGGATCCACCGTCCCCTACATCGACCCCGTCCATGACGAGGACGAATGCAGGATCGTCAGCCTCCACGTGAGCCCCGGCAAGGGTACCGAGTCCGGCTTCGTGTCCCACTTCAACGACGACGAGGCCGCGCGCCGGGCAACGCAGATCTACGAGCTCGCCGAACTGGACCCGCGCTACGTCATGCCGTGGAATGCGTACCCCTGGGTCCGGGATCCGGACCTGCCGTCAGCCCTGAACGTCCAGGAAAAAACGGACGGCCTGCGCCCCTTCCGCCAGTTCATGAAAATCAACAAACGAGTCTCGGCCATCATCGCCCACGGCACCGATGCGGCCACCTTCCTCACCCTCTTCGAGAAGACCTACCACTCCTCCCTGAAGAACAGCGGCATCAAAATCTACAAGGCCAGCGCGCTCGGCGGGCGGGCCTTTGCTGTTTCCGAAGCCAAACAGGAGGAACTCCTCACCAAGAGCGTCGACATCTACAAGGACGCCATGCAGCGGGCAGGCATCCAGCACCTGTAGACCGAGTTCGGCCCGAAAGGGCCACTCCCCCGCGGCCCGCACGGATGTTAGCTTGAGGAATGGACGTGCTCGGCTGGCTGCTCGACTCTGACCCCTCGATCCGGTGGCAGGTCCTGCGCGACCTTACGGATGCGCCCGACGAACAGGTCCTCGCCGAACGGGCCCGCGTCGCCACCGAAGGCTGGGGCTCCCGGCTGCTCGCTCTGCAGGGCGACGACGGCCAATGGGACGGGGGCACGTTCTTCCCGTCGCCGTACCATAACTCCGAGAAGGGCCAGCCCTGGACTGCCACGACGTTCACCCTGCTGCTCCTGCGCGAGTTCGGGCTCGAGCCCGGTAGCGTCGAAGCCCGGCGCGCGGTCAAACTCGTCCGGGAGAACAGCCGCTGGGAAGAGGGCGGCCAGCTGTTCTTCGAAGGCGAAGTGGAGCCGTGCATCAACGGCAAGGCCGTGGCCATTGGAGCCTACTTCGGCGAAAACGTCGACGGCGTGGTCGCGCGGCTGCTCGGGGAACAGCTCGCGGACGGCGGCTGGAACTGCGAAGCGGAACGGGGCTCCGTACGGTCGTCCTTCGCCACCACGATCAACGTGCTCGAAGGCCTGCTGGACCACGAACGCGCCACCGGCGGGACGCCGGCATCGGTGGCGGCCCGGCAGCGCGGCGAGGAGTACCTGCTCGAGCGCGCACTCCTCCGGCGCAAGAGCACCGGCGAGCTGATCAACGCGGACTGGCTGCAGTTCTCGTACCCGACGCGCTGGTTCTACGACGTGCTCCGCGGCCTGGACTACTTCCGGGATGCCGGCGGCGCCCCGGACCAACGCCTCGCCGAGGCAGTCGGGGTGCTGCGCTCGAAACGGCAACCCGACGGCACCTGGCTGCTGGAAAACACCCATCCCGGACGGATCCACTTCGCACTCGAGGACGGCGACGGGCGACCGAGCAGGTGGAACACCCTCAGGGCGCTGCGAGTGCTCAAGTGGTACGAGCAGGCGCAGCCGTGACCTCGGTATGAATCCGGGCATTCACCCCTCCAGCAGCCTTCGCCTGTGTCTGAGTTCCTTGACCCATGCCCGGGTGACCATGTCCGGGAAAGGCGAGGCGCCGCCGTCGTGCGCTGACGCGAACGCCGCGCCCGCCTCCAGGTCCGCGAGCAGCGGTCCGGCCGCTTTCAAGGCCAGCTCCACCACCTGCGTGGCCGCGCGCTCCGTGAGTCCGAGCTCCATGGCCCAGCCCAGGAAATGCCGCCGCGAGATGCCGCTCCGCTTGCCGCCGAGCGTCAGGGCGAGCGTTTTGTCGCCGTAGACCACTGTGGAGGGGATGTCGTACACGGGCGCGATGGACCACTCCCCCGACGGATGCTGCACCATGGACACGTTCTTGGCATGCAGGTCCCCGTTGCCGCTCAGCCAGGCGAAACCCACCTGGATCGCGAGGTTTCGCAGGGCCGGCAGCGGCGCCGCGCAGTACGCCGCGAGGGCGGTGCACACGGTCCCGAACCCCACGTTGTACTTGTCGGCCGGGTACAGCTTCAGCACCTGCGCGCCGTCCTCGACGGCGAGGCGCTGCACGGCGTCCGGCTCACCCGCCGCTGCAGGCAGGCCCGCCAGCGGCACCCGATCGAAGCGCTCCACGAGCAGCCCCGGCCGGCCGGCCACGTCCCGCATCAGCTGCACCCGGCTCAGCGGAATCCGCAGCTTCGCCGCATACCGGAACATGATGAGCTCGTTCTCCACCACGTGCGGAAACTCCGGCGCGTTGAGCTTGAGGATGAACCGCCGGCCGGCGCTGGCCACGGGCATGGAGATCATTCCGGCGGACAGCTTGTCCTGGACGCCGGCCAGTGCCACGGGATCGATCAGGCCCGAGTCCCCCAGCAGTTCGTCGAAGTCCACCGGTTTCCGCGGATCCACCTCCACGGCGTGCTCCTCCGGATCCAGCGGCTCGCCGTGCCCCACAATCTGCACGTCCCCCACCGGGTTCCCGCCCGCGGCGATGAGCAGGGACAGGTCATCGTCAGCACTGGTCTTGATGGACCGGCGCAGCGCGTTCAGCCGGCGCCCCTCCGGCAGCAGCCCGGTAAAGTACGGCGGGGCGGCGCCTGCCGCGGACAGCACCGGCTCCGCAGTCAGCGGCAGGGAACTCGCGACCGCGGGACCGCCCTGCTGCAGGTAGCCGGGCAGGTAACTGAACTTCGTGCCGCCGTCGTGACGTTCCAGCCGCGCGGCCAGCACGCCCCTCTTGTAGATGTCGGCGACGCGGTGCCTCATGGCCGTGCGCTGCTTTCGGAGGCGCCGTCCGACGACGGGACGTCCGACGGCGGGACGCCCGACGGCTGGCTCACCAGAGCGCGCGCCGCATCCCGGGACCGTGTGCTGAGCCGCAGTTCGAGGCCGAGCGTTTCCAGGACCGCCAGCAGCGAGTCCAGCTGCACGCTCGGCTTGCCCTGCTCAACGAATCGGACAAACCGCTCGGAGACGCCGGCCATGTCGGCGAGGTCCTGCTGGCTCAACCGGAGCGCGGCCCTGCGGGCGCGGACTTCAGCGCCGAGTGTTTCGGGGAAGGTTGTGGCCATACGTGGACTCCCGAATAGGAACGAACGTGCCGATGTAGGCGTTCCTCCAGAGTAATCCGTTCCATGCTGAACGAAAAGGGGTGAGATTCGGAACGATCGTGCCGCATGTCAGCCCCAAGGTTTCCGCAAAGCCAGCCTCTAGCGATTGCGGCAGTTGACATCGCCGTGTGACCCGTGCCATATTTCAAGGGTGAACCTGTCAGACAGCCGGACAGCCGGACAGCAAGGTGTTGGAGCCGCTTCTCCGCTTGCCCGCCTCAGCGCCGCCGAGGCTGTCTTCAACGCGATCCGCGGCGACATCGAAAGCGGCCGCGTCGCCGTCGGCGCCAAACTCAACTCCGAGGCAGCCCTTGCCCAGCAGTACGGTGTCAGCCGTTCGGTGATCCGCGAGGCCCTCCGGTCCTGCACCGCCCTCGGCCTGACCGTGACCCGCACCGGCCGCGGCTCGTTCGTCGTCGCTGACCACGTGGCCAATGACCTCGTGCTCGGACAGTTCTCGGCCCGTGACCTGAATGAGGCGCGGCCGCACATCGAAGTTCCCGCCGCAGGGCTCGCCGCCGAGCGCCGGACCGCCGAGGACCTGGACATCCTCCGTGCGATGGTGGCCTCCATGTCCGTGGAAACCGACCCCGAAGCCTGGGTGGTGCTCGATTCCGGCTTCCATGCTGCCATTGCCCGGGCCAGCGGCAACAAGGTCTTCGAAAGCGTCGTGGCGGACATCCGTGACGCCCTGACCCACCAGTCCGAAACCCTGAACCTGGTGACCGACCGCCAGCAGGCCTCCGACGTCGAACACCAGCGCATCCTCGATGCCATCGAAGCGGGATCCGCCGCAGACGCCAGCGCCGCCATGAGCGCGCACCTCCGCGCCGTGGGCGACGCCCTCGACTCCATCCTCAGCCAGTAACCGCCCAGCCAGATAACAGCCAAGGACTCCATGCTCTCCCCTGCCTTGCCCGTCCATGCCCACGCCCGGGACCACACAGCTCCGGACCTCACGGCTCTCGACTTCACGGCCCTGCCTCGGCACGCCGCCCTGGCAGTCCAGACCCGCGACGGCCTCGTGGAAAGCGTCCACTACGGCTCGCTCATCGCCACCGCGCCCGACGGCGGCATCCTGCTCTCCGCCGGGGAGCCGCTGGCGGCGTTTTATCCGCGGTCCTCGCTCAAGCCCCTGCAGGCCGTGGCCATGGTCCGGGCCGGACTCGACCTCCCCGCCGACCTCCTGGCCCTCACCGCCGCCAGCCACTCCGGATCCGCCGAGCACCGCGACGGCGCCCTCCGTATCCTCCAGCTCCACGGGCTCACGGCCTCGGCCCTGGAAAACACCACCGACCTCCCCTACGGCAACCTCGAGCGCGACGAATGGCTCCGCGAGGGCGGGCTCCCCACCCGGATCACCCAGAACTGCTCCGGCAAGCACGCCGCCATGGCCGCCACCTGCGTCATCAACGGCTGGCCGGTGCGGGGCTACCTCGACCCCGGGCACCCGTTACAGCAGCTCGTGGGGCAGACCGTGGCGGAGCTGACCGGCGAGGAGCCGTCCGGCACCAGCACCGACGGCTGCGGCACCCCCCTGTTCGCCCTGACCCTCGCCGGCATGGCCCGCGCCTTCGGCCGCCTCGCCTCCGCGGAACTTCCGGACGGTGCGTCCGCCCCGGAAAGTCCGGAAGCCGCCGTCGCGCATGCCATGCGGAACCATCCGGAGATGGTGGCGGGCGAAGGCCGCGACGTCACCGACCTCATGCGCCTCATGCCGGGAATGCTCGCAAAGGACGGTTTTGAGGGCATCCAGCTGGTGGGCCTGCCGGACGGCCGCGCCATCGCGGTCAAGATTTCCGACGGCGGCGACCGCGCCCGCATGCCCGTCACCGTGCAGGCGCTGGAAGCGCTCGACGTCGACACCGCCCCGCTCGCGGGCATCGCCACCGGCGCTGTCCTCGGCGGCGGCACGCCCGTGGGCCTGCTGCAGGCCGTAGATTTTTCCTCCCTTGTCCCTGCCAACGACGCCAAATAAGGACCGCCCATGACCGAAACCCATACCCTCCCGGACGTCCGGTCCGAGCACGACCTGCTCGGCGACCGGGACGTTCCCGCCACCGCGTACTGGGGCGTGCACACGCTCCGCGCCGTGGAGAACTTCCCCATCACCGGCCAGCCGCTGTCCACCAACATGCACCTGGTCCGCGGCCTGGCCGCCGTGAAACTCGCCGCCGCCCGCACCAACCTCGAGCTCGGGCTGCTGGACGCCGAGCGCGCCGCCGCCATCGAGCAGGCCTGCACCGACGTCATGAACGGGCTCCTCAGCGACCAGTTCGTGGTGGACGTCATCCAGGGCGGCGCCGGAACGTCGTCGAACATGAACGCCAACGAGGTCATCGCCAACCGGGCCCTGGAAATCCTGGGCCACCCCAAGGGCGACTACGCCCGCCTGCACCCGAACGACCACGTCAACCTCAGCCAGTCCACCAACGACGTCTACCCCACCGCGGTCAAGCTGGGCACCATCTTCGCCGCCCGGGAACTGCTCGCCGCCCTGGCCGAACTCGAGGACGCGTTCGCGGAAAAGGCCCTCGAGTTCCGCACCGTCGTCAAAATGGGCCGCACCCAGCTCCAGGACGCCGTGCCCATGACCCTGGGCCAGGAATTCGGCACCTACGCCGTCACCATCGGCGAGGACCGGCTCCGGCTGGCCGAAGCGGACCTGCTGATCCACGAAATCAACCTCGGCGCCACCGCCATCGGCACCGGCCTGAACGCCGCTCCCGGCTACGCCGAAGCCGCCTGCCGGCACCTGGCCGAGATCACCGGCCTGCCGCTGGTCACCGCCGTGGACCTGATCGAGGCCACCCAGGACGTCGGCGCCTTCGTGCACCTCTCCGGCGTGCTCAAGCGCGTGGCCGTGAAGCTCTCCAAGATCTGCAACGACCTGCGCTTGCTCTCCTCCGGCCCGCGCGCCGGCTTCGGCGAGATCAACCTCCCCGCCGTGCAGTCCGGCTCCTCCATCATGCCCGGCAAGATCAACCCGGTGATCCCGGAAGTCGTCAGCCAGGTCGCCTACGAAGTCATCGGCAACGACGTCACCATCACCATGGCCGCCGAAGCCGGGCAACTCCAGCTCAACGCCTTCGAACCCATCATCGTCCACAGCCTCCACAAGAGCATCTCCCACCTCGAAGCAGCTTGCCGCACCCTCACGGCACGCTGCGTCCGCGGCATCACCGCCAACACCGAACACCTCCGCCACACCGTGGAACAATCCATCGGCCTGGTCACCGCCCTGAACCCCCACCTGGGCTACGCCACCGCCACCGCCATC
Source organism: Arthrobacter sp. ISL-5 (assembly GCF_018613835.1). Classification (GTDB taxonomy): domain Bacteria; phylum Actinomycetota; class Actinomycetes; order Actinomycetales; family Micrococcaceae; genus Arthrobacter. Next base: position 56,192 of record NZ_JAGGPM010000031.1, read on the forward strand.
GCCCAGGAAGCACTCGCCACCGGCCGGGGCGTGGCCGAACTCGTCCTCGAACACGGCCTCCTCACCGCCGAACAGCTCCAGGATCTCCTCAGCCCCGAACGCCTGGCCAACCTCAGCAAATAGCCACCGCTGGACCCCCGAACCGCAAACCAAAGGATCCCCCATGTCCAATCCCCAACAGGGCACCGCGACCCAGGCTGCCATTACGGACCACACGGTCCCGGCCCAGGCGCACGCCACCGAATCCCTTCTTCATGCGGAAGACAAGGGCT
>NZ_JAGGPM010000032.1 GCF_018613835.1 Arthrobacter sp. ISL-5
CACCTCATTTTCGGACTAGCAGACTCTACGAAGTAAGAGTCAACCACGGGCACATCAAGAGTGCCCGGGGAGGTACGGATCTGGTCCCGGTTGACTGCAACGGGCCAAAACTCCTATCTTACTCCCTGTCCTCGACTTCAAGCGCCCGCCATATATACGACTGTGACACGTCCCTGACTGGATGCGGGCGGGGACCGCATTCAGTCAGGGCGCGTCGTCGTGCGCGTGCGGGCTGACCACCGCCAATACACTAGCGGGCCACCAGGCTGGCCGGGTACCTAAGTTCGTGTGCTAACTGGTCGGGACGGCCGAGCGGTTGAGTCGTGCAACGCATGAGAAAAGGCCAAGTACGTTGCAACTGCGCCCTCTTCGCGTGGTTGAGGAACCCGCGGAAACAGTGGAGCCAACCTTGCCCGATTGATCCAAATAGATCGGAATCTCACAGTGATCGGCAGTTGTGAGATGAAAAAGTAGACGGCATATTGACAAAGCAGTTGGCACCGCGGCAAATAATTTTGGCGCGGTGCCAACTGTTTGTTTCAGGTGATGCTGTCGATCCTGGCGCTGACATTCAGGACACGTTGATGAATTCCGCCTACTGGTCTTGATCCTGGTGAACCGTCCGGCGGCCGGGCCACGCTGACCCAGTACTAGTAATCCATTTCGATCCCCTCCACCACGAGGCCGTTGAAGTCCAGCAGACGATCCACCGTCACTGCCCCGGACAGACGCTTGCCGGCCAAGGCATCCACGATTCGCGCAGTTAACAGGGCGGTGGATTTGGACTGGTTGTATCCTCGCGCACGACGAGACTGACCGGTTCTCCGGTTGGTCGTGATAACGGACCAGCCTTCATCGCCAATGGGTGGAACCATGGCGACTAGCCCCCTGGCCAGTGGCGCCCGGGCGAGTATGCCCAGCGCCGTGGTGGCAGCGGGGGACCCGAACGCTAGATAGCTGCGCACGCGAAGCTCCCGAGCCTGGCCATAAAGCACGTGGTCGGGGAAATCCGCCCTGAGGTAGCGCCGGGGACGACTGGCAGTGCTGAAGGTCCGCGCCTCGTGCAGGTTCATCACCGTCCGCCCCTCGGGTGGATCGGCAAGACGTGATCCGATGAGCCGTTGGGTCCATTTGACGGCGGCCGGTCCATGCTTCTTACCTGCGCCCAGCATGATGGCCACGTCGATGTCGTCGCCCGGTTCATGGTCCAGGGCCGCCACCATGAGGGTGCTAAGGCCTGGAGCCAATCCCACGCCGAGAACCATGGCGGTCTGCGGGGATGCCAACTGAAGCTGAGCCAGGTAGCCTGCACTGGCACTGATGTCGATGATCGTACTGTCACCGACAGCAGTGCCCAGTGAAGAGTTCTCCACGCCTGATGCGTTGACCACGATGTCGTGACGGCTGGCCTCGCGCAGCAGGTCGCTGAGGTTTGTGTTTGCGGCGTCGATGCGAACCCAACCGTTGGGCGCGTTCCTCGCGGCACTTGTCACCTGGTGGCCGGCGGCCAGAAGCGCAGTGCGCAGGTGACCGCCGACGGCGCCACTGGCACCCAGAATCAAAACCTTCATCGCCGATCCCCTGCGTTGTGGAGCGGTCGTTTCCGGGTCTGGTCGCATTCCATCGATCTCCAAACAATTGGTTGGCAATTAGTGGACTCTAACCCCCGGGACATAATTCACAACTGTCTGGTTGGATTCGAGGCGGTTTTCCTTCAGCTCCAAGGGGAATGGGTCGCTAAACGATGTGGGGCAACTTGCGGATGTGGCTGGTTACCGGGAATGGCGGTTAGGTCGCAGATTCGGTTGTCGGTTCCGTGGTTCCGATTCTGGCGCGGTGTGCTCGTACCCTGCCGCGGCTGGCGCAGGCTGGCGACGGGCACCAGCGACGCCGCTTGGATGGATCAAGGAATACCCATCGGCAGTCACGCACCGTAGAAAAGACATCCGGTCTCATCCTCTGCGCCCTCGGCATTGGCACAGCTGTCTCAGCGTACTGCCTAGGGCCTGCATGGCCGAGCAAACTAAACCAACCGAGACAGCCCGCGGAGGCTGGAACGGGCACTCCGTTTGAGACGCCTCGTTGACGCCCGCTCCATTTCTTGGTTATTCGAACATGGGTGAGAGGAACCGTCGCTCGTACCGTCGGATGCAATCTGCTTCCGTTGCGAAGCGGTACGCCTCGATGCACTCGGCATCCACTGTGGCCGCCGATCGGTACTTCTCGTAGTCCGCGAGCGACGGGAAGGTGAACAGGGCGAAGGCCTCGTCGCTGTCACCTTCGCTGGGAAGGAAGTAGCCGTGATGCTCCCCGCCAAGCCTGTTGACGAGGCGGATCCACCGCCGTCCATATTCTTCAAAGTCAGCGAGCTTGTTTGTATTGATCTCGTATCGAAGGTGCACCGTGATCACAGGTGGTCCTCTTTCGTCAGGTAAGGGCGGCTTGGTCACTGGCCAGCAGGTTCCGGCCGAATCCGACTGGCAACCAGTGAGGCAAAAAACTTGCTTTCACCACGGAGTGGCAGGGGCCGCTGACTCGCTACGTCGGGCGTGCCGGGGCTAAGCGGGGAGACCTAGAAGCGAAGTTCCATGAAGACGCTGTTTGGGTCCAGGGTGTAGTCCGCAAACGGTGGGCACTCAGTGAATCCGTTGCGGACGTAGTTGCGGACGTAAAGGCGCCGTGCAGGAGCGAAATACTCCTGGGTTCCTGTCTCAAGGCAGACGCGCTCGTAGTCGCGGCGTCGGGCTTCGTCCACGATGTGCTTCAGCATGAGGGTGGCCACGCCTCGGCCGCGTGCACTGGGCGTGGTTCGCATGGACTTGATTTCGCTGAGCTGCGCTGGGGTTTCCTGCATAGCGGCGTCTGGGGGATCGAGGAGTTTCAGGGCGCCGCATCCCAGGAGTTCGCCGTTTTCACGGGCTGTCCAGGACGTGATGGACGGCTCGGACAGTGCTGAATGGGCCCAACGCGCGCACGCTTTCGGCCGGAGATTTAGCAAACATGTCCGCCAAGTGTTCGCTCAGGAGTTGGTGGACGTCCCCACGCGTGGGGTCGTCGCGCTCAATCTGAATCATGCTCTCAAATCTACCCGTTCGGCTAAGCGCCTCGCGTCCCAAATAATGATGACGACGGCGTCGCGCGCACCCGCATCTAGCGGCCGAATGGGACCACGAGTCGACGGCAGTCGAATGCCCGAAAGGTTTCAATGATAGTTGGCGAAGCAAGCCTGCGATCATGGAGGTTGGCCGTGCCCGTAGGGTATGTGGCTTAGTAAACACGAGCGGAGCGCGGGAGCTGCAGCCAGGGAACTCCCTATTCGTCCGGTTCGTAGTGAGTTTCGAATCTTTCGGCGGTCATGGCATAGCCATCGGTGCCATCTTCATTGTTGAACACCACAAAGTCGCCCTTATTGTAGTGAGTCCGGCCTTCCTTGGTGGTCACGCTGCCGGCTTCCGAGGCAACTTCAGCCCAGACAGGCGTGGATTTCACATAAGCACCTCGGTGGACCTGCCGGTAAGTGGCGGCGAAGACGTCCGCGTCGACGGTGTGGATATCGCCGTCGTCGTCAACCAGCCAGTCACCAGGTTTGCACTTCTGCTCACCGCCCCACTTGCGATAGCTGAACCCCTCGGTGTCCAGGCGTAGCGGTACGGCGACCACGTAATAGTCCGGCCGGCTCCTGTAGCGGCGGAACTCACTCATCAGCGTCCCTTTCCGGCAGGTCAAATACGGTGCCAAAATCAGTGTCCCGCACATCCCGTGCCGCGGCCAGACTGCCCAGCCGGTGGAGTGCCTCCATATTTTCCGGTGCATCCATGGCGCTCAGCGAGGTGACCGCGTCCGGTGCGGCAAGAGTTTCGTCCAGGGCGCGGACACTCTCCGGACGCAGGTCGACGTTATAGCGCAGGTAACTCATGAGCGGGGCACCGTTGAGGAGATCACCGGTCAGTGCCCCCAATTCCCTGTCGATCGTCCTCGCGGTGGGGCTGGCGGACATCCACTGCAGCATCGTCTCCTGAAGGACTGCGCAGTCCTGAAGCACGGATTTCAGTGCCCGCAGGGCATGGCTTGCAGTCAGCTTTGCCTGGCTGACGGCAGGATCCGCCGCGCCTGTGCCGACAGACACCAGCAGCAGCTTCTCCCCACCGGTCTCCCAACCCACGCGGTAGCCCTCCAGTGAGGCGTACATGAGCGCCTGCAGGGCAGGATTGTTGAAGGGGCTGACACCACCGTCCACGAAACTACCGGTCACAGGGCTCAGGTTGCGACCGCCCATGATGGTGATGGTTTCCGGTTCGAAAAAGGACGGCGCAGCGGTGGAGGCCCGGACAACCTGCCAGAGAGGATAGTCACCGTTACCCATCCTGCCGTTGGCCCCGGCAACAAAATACTTGCCGCTGGGGTTGTTGCTCACCGGCCACGGACTGCCGCTGTCCAGGCGTTTGATGACCACCAGTAATCCGGTCAATAGCTCGGGGCCGCCCAGAGTGGTGTCCGTACCGAAGACATCCTTCAACTCCGCAACCAGCGCCTGTTCGTTGTACCTGGCACGCAGGAGAACTTGGCGCAAAAGACTTTTCTCAAACACCCGCCACCCGAGGCTGAAATACTTGTCGGTGAGTTCGCCGACACTCAAGCCCTGGGCGAGAGCCGCCGCGATGATGGCCCCGGTGGACGTGCCTGCAATCAGGTCAAAGTAATGGCAAAGACGAAAGTCACCACCGCTGCCGTGGCGGTCCCGCAGGAGCTCCTCTATCTTTTCCAGAATTCCGAGGCTCAACACGCCCCGCAACCCGCCGCCGTCAAGTGCAAGAATGCGCTTGGGCCCGCCATCACAGCGGAAGTGCTCGTCCCGGGTAAGTATGCGATAAGGCATCTGGACGCCTCTTCTCATGTCGAGCTGCGTAACACCATGCTAGCTGGACAGGGTTTGGTAGTCAGGGCCGCGCGGGGTCTCCGGAGATGGTCCACCGTGCGGATCCATGACTCTTGAGTGCGTGACACGCCGGGTGGACTATTGAATATTGGGGGGCTGGGTGATTCGCTTCCGCGGGCAGGAGACGTTGTGTACGCAGCACAGGGCGGCCGGCGCCGACTTCGTGAGCGTGGAGTTCTACAGCTGTGCCGGCGGGACCATGGGGCGTTTCTGATGCGAAGCCGTCCGTCTTTACAGCAGTGGATTGCGGTGCAGGCATGTCACGGGTCTTCCTGAGTCATTCCAGCCGGGACACTTGGCAGGCAGTCGCCTTAAAGCGGTGGCTGGTAGAGCAGGACCCGGGTCTTGCCGAGGAAATTTTCCTGGACCTTGATCCAGTGACGGGTATTGCGCCGGGGGAGCGGTGGAAGGAGGCCCTGCTTCGGGCCAATGAGCGGTGCGAGGTGGTGATCTGCCTGCTCTCCGCCAGCTGGGAGGACTCCCGCGAATGCATGGCCGAGTACCGGACCGCGGAGAACCTGGGAAAGCTGATTTTGTGTGCCCGGCTTGAGCCTCTGGAGGAGGAAGGTGTCACCGGGGAATGGCAGCGCTGCGACCTCTTCGGCAAGGGCCCCACCACCGAAATTCCGATTGACGGCGAAGTCAGCCCCGTTGTTTTTCTCACGGAGGGCCTGCGGCGGCTGCATCAGGGGCTGCGCCGTACAGGGATAGGGGCGGAGCACTTCGCGTGGCCGCCGCCGCACGATGCTGGCCGGTCCCCATATCGGGGTTGGGAACCGTTCGAGGAGGCGGACGCGGCTGTATTCTTCGGCCGGGACGGACAGATAGTGCGCGGCTTGGATGCACTGCGCACGATGCGCAACTCCGGTGTCGAGTCGCTGTTCGTGATCCTGGGTCCGTCAGGTGCCGGCAAGTCCTCGTTCCTGCGGGCAGGGCTGATGCCGCGGCTGCGACGTGAGGACCGGCAGTTCCTGGTGCTGGACACCGTGCGCCCGGAGCGCAACCCGCTCACCGGGGACCGGGGCCTCGCCTGCGCGGTCCATGCCCAGCGCACCCGTCTCGGACTGGACACCCCCACTCTGGGGGCCGTCAAGGATGCCTGCAGTCGGGCCGACACGGCACAACTGAGGGAGTGGCTGGCCGAAACCCGGCAAGTTGCCGCCGAACGGCTGCTGGAGGTGCCAACCGGGACGCCGCCCCCGACCCTGGTCCTGCCGCTGGATCAGGCCGAAGAACTCTTCAGTGCGGATTCCGGCCCCCAAGCCCCCCGGTTCCTGGATCTGCTTGCCGGTCTGCTGGAGCATGAAGACGGGACCGTGCCGGCCTTAATTGTTGCCGCAACGGTCCGTGCGGATTTCTACGAACCATTGCAGACCGCACCCGAGCTGGCCGGACTCAAGAGCGTCGTCTTCGACGAGCTCAAGCCGATGCCGGTCGCCCGGTTTAGAGAGGTCATCCTTGGCCCCGCAGCCCGTGCCACCGGGGCCGGGAGACCGCTGGAAATCGAGCCTGTGCTGGTGGATCGGCTGCTGGAAGAAAGCGTTCAGGGCGCGGACACCCTGCCGTTGCTCTCACTGACCCTGGCACGCCTGTACCAGGACTACGGCGGCGACGGGGACCTCCGTCTGGCCGAATACCATGCCATGGGTGGAATGCAGCAGGTGGTGCAACACGAGATCGGCACCCTGCTGTCCCCGGATCTGGCAGTGCGGCAGGGGCAGTTGGAGCTGCTGAAATCTGCGTTCATTCCCTGGCTGGCGACCATCAACCCAGACAATGACCAGCCGGTTCGCCGGATGGCCCGCCTGTCCGACCTACCGGCCGACGCCCGGCCACTCATAGATGCCATGGTGGGCCGGCGCTTGTTGGTCGGGGACGAGCGCGGCGGGGAGACCGTGATCGAAGTAGCCCTGGAGAGCCTGCTGCGGCAATGGCAGGATCTGGCCGGGTGGCTGACCACCGAGCAGGAGGATCTCAAGGAGGCCGACAACCTGGAACGGGCCGCAGCCGCTTGGGAACGCAGCGGCCGCAACGAGGCGTGGCTCTTCGAAGGAGAAAGGCTCAGTGGTGCCGAGACACTCTTCGCAAAACCCGGATTCCGGGAACGGCTGGACTCTGCCCGCGGGTTCCTCCGCGCCTCCCGAAGCCGGGAAGAGGAACGGCTGGCAGCCGAGAAGAGACGGCGGGATGCCGAATTGCAGGCTGCCCGCGACAAGCAGGAAGTGGCCGAAACGCACGCAGCGGATTTACGGAAACGCTCTCGCGTACTCAAAATCGTCCTAGCATCAGCGGTCGTTATCACCATGGTTGCCGTGGCTGGCTTCGTATGGGCCTCCTTTGCAGAGCGCGAGGCCATTGCGCGCGACCGCGAAGCCACCGCTCTTCGTCTTGTATCGGAAGGGCTGTCCATGCTCGAAGGGACCCGCAGCGGCGGCGATGTAAACGGTCTCAAGCGCCTCCTCGCCGCACAGGCGATTGCCTCGACCGCAGGAGGCGAAAGCGCACTCCTAAGCGCTGTCAATATGAAGCGCGACCTGCAGAAAATCATAGAAACGGCGACCAAAGTTAGCGCTATAGCGTTCACCCCGGACGGCAACCGGATACTCACCGGCGGACCAGACGGTACGCTGCGGCTGTGGAATGCTGAGACTGGCCAGGCTCTCGGCGAACCAATGACTGGACATAAAGGGCCGGTAAACGGTGTCGCGTTCAGCCCCGACGGACGCCGGATTGTTTCCGCCAGCCGAGACGGTACAGTGCGGCGGTGGGACGCGCAGACGGTCCGCGCCCTCGGCGAGCCTTTGACCGGACACACGGGGGCGGTGACCAGTGTCGCGTTCGGCCCCGACGGTCACCGGATCCTTTCCGGCGGCGACGACGGCACATTGCGGCTGTGGGACCCGGAAACGGGCCGGGCCCTCGGCAAACCGATGACCGGACACAAGAAGGCGGTTACGAGCGTCGCGTTCGGCCCCGACGGGCGCCGTATTCTTTCCGGCGGTACCGACGGCACGTTGCGGCTGTGGGACGCTGCGACGGGCCGGGCCCTCGGCGGGCCGATGACCGGACACAAGGAGGCGGTGACGAGTGTCGCGTTCGGCCCCGACGGGCGCCGGATCCTTTCCGGCAGCCGAGACGCCATGGTGCGGCGGTGGGACGCCGCGACGGGTCGGGCCGTCGGCATACCGATGGCCGGACACAAGGGTGCGGTGACGAGTGTCGCGTTCAGCCCCGACGGGCGCCGGACTGTTTCCGGCGGTGACGACGGCACGGTTCGGGTGTGGGACCCGGAGACGGGCCGGGCTCAAGGCGAACCGATGACTGCACACCAGGGTGGTGCGGTGACGGGTGTCGCGTTCAGCCGCGACGGCCGCCGGATCCTTTCGGGGGGTAACGACGCCACGTTGCGGCTGTGGGACCCGGAGACGGGCCGGGCCCTCGGCAAACCGATGGCCGGACACAAGGAGGCGGTGACGAGTGTCGCGTTCAGCCCCGACGGCCGCCGGATCCTTTCGGGGGGTAACGACGGCACGGTTCGGCTGTGGGACCCGGAGACGGGCCGGGCCCTCGGCAAACCGATGGCCGGACACAAGGATGCGGTGACGAGTGTGGCGTTCAGCCCCGACGGCCACCGGATCCTTTCCGGCAGCGCAGACGGTACGGTGCGGCGGTGGGACGCGGTGACGGGCCGCGCCCTCGGCGAGCCTTTGACCGGACACAAGGATGCGGTGACGAGTGTGGCGTTCAGCCCGAACGGTCACCGGATTGTTTCCGGCAGCGCAGACGGTACGGTGCGGCGGTGGGACGCGGAGACGGGCCGGGCCTTCGGCGAGCCTTTGACCGGACACAAGGATGCGGTGACGGGTGTGGCGTTCAGCCCCGACGGGCGCCGGATCGTCTCCGGCGGTACCGATGGCACGATAAGGCGGTGGGACGCGGAGACGGGCCGGGCCTTCGGCGAGCCTTTGACCGGACACAAGGATGCGGTGACGAGTGTGGCGTTCAGCCCCGACGGGCGCCGGATCGCCTCCGGCAGCACCGATGGCACAGTGGAGCGGTGGGACACGGAAACGGGCCAGCCCCTAGGTAAGCCGATGACCGGGCACTTGAATGGAGTGTACAGCGTGGCGTTTAGCCCCGACGGGCTCCGAATCAGCACCGGGGGTAACGACGGCACGGTGCGGCTGTGGGATGCGGAGACGGGGCAGCCTGTCGTTGGACCGATGACCGGCCACGAGGGCCCGGTGTACAGCGTGGCGTTCAGCCCCGACGGCCGCCGAATCGCCTCCGGGAGCGACGACAGCACCGTGAGGCTGTGGCCCGCACCCCTGACCCCGTCCGACACATTATGTACCAAACTTTCCCAGAACATCAGCCACAAACAGTGGCGTGAATGGGTGTCTCCGGGCATCGACTACATCAAGGTCTGCCCGGACCTCACCGTTCCTCCCGACATGCCAGGCAACCGTCGGAGAAATAATCAGCCAAGCCAAGATTGAGACCAGGCGGAAGCAGATCCACCTAGGGCAGAACGTGGCCAGGACGAAGGTACAGGCCGAATGGGACGGAAGCGCAAATGACTCCGCGACAACTCACTTCTGTAATCGGGGTGACGACGGGCTTCGTAATCCTGGTCTTGGTCTGCGTCGATTGGTCCCCCACAGCCCTACAGGATCCTGCTCGAACCTTGAGTTTGAATGCCCAAGGCGTACTCCGGTGGGGAGAGAATCCGAACCGGATTCCGTTTACAGTTTTTGAACTGACACTGTTCCTGGGCGTGGGCTTGGCATTCGTTCTCGCTGGTGTGACGGCTTGGCGGAGTCGCCCGTCCCGGAACCCGGGGCTGCTGTTGGTTGTGGCTGGTTGGCTTTGGCTGGCGTCCGGGATTCGCCGTTCCAGCGACCCGGTGGCCTTTACGCTCGGCGTAACCCTTACGCTGATGTATCAGCCTCCTTTGCTGCAGTTGGCGCTCAGCTTTCCGTCAGGAAGGCTGCGCAGTCGAGCTGAAAAAGCTGCCGTAGCGTTCTTCTACACTTCTTGGCTGTTTGCCCCCGCAGCTGGCTGGGCCTTCTTCGATCCACGCCTCCATGTCGCGGTAGGGGAGTCCACGTCCCGCAATCTGTTGCTTCTCTGGGACAGCCCGTCTCTCGTGGCCGCCCTCGGGAACGCAATCCGCATATTTCAGATCTCGGTGGGGGTCGCGATCGTAGTAGTCCTGATCGCCCGCTGGCGCTCAGGGACGAGGGCTTACCGGTCGGCATTCCTGCCACTATGGCTCGCCGTAATCGTAAAAACAGCGGCCACCGTATGGGTGTCCCTCGCGGTGATCCAACTGTCTGGATCCCTGTCCTCGGAAGCGTTGCTCTGGCAGTATCCGGCGACCGCAATAGTGCCGCTAGCAGTATTGTTTGGTCTGTGGCGCTACCGGTTCGCGCGTGGCACCTTGGGTGATCTCATGGTGGAGGTCGGCTCAGCCCCGGTTAGCGACCGACTAATCGGCGCCCTTCGGAGATCCGTCCATGACCCCACCCTCGCTTTGCTGCGTTGGTTCCCCGATCAGGCGTCTTTTGTTGACAGCAGTGGCGTTCCCCAGGCGTTACCGGATGGTTCAACCGGACGCGCCTCCATGGTCTTGGAACGCCACGGAACACCAGTGGGAGCCCTGGTTTTTGACGAAGCCCTCCAGGACCAGCCGCAGTTGCTTGCCGCCGTGCGCAGCGCAACGTCCCTGGCGTTGGAAAACCAGCAGATGGAACAACAGCTCCGGGACCAACTCATTGAGGTCCGTCGCTCCAGGGAGCGAATCGTAACGGCGGGGGACTCCCGACGTCGTCAGCTTGAACGGGACCTTCACGACGGAGCTCAGCAACGCTTAGTGGCCGTGTCGATGGAGCTGGCGCGGGCCCAGCGGACGACGGATTCGCAGGAGGTACAAACCCTAGTCGGGCAGGCAAGGGCCGAGCTTTTGGATGCACTTGACGAGTTGCGCGAATTGGCGAGGGGCGTGTATCCCCCCTCGCTTCGGGAGAGAGGTTTAGCGGGCTCCCTCACTGCGTTAGCGGAGCGATCATCACTGCCCATGGAGCTGGATCTCAGAACGGGCAACGGGCTACCGGCTCACGTGGAGCTGGCTGCCTACTTCATCTGCGCAGAAGCCGTCACCAACGCTACAAAGTACGCCAAGGCGGCGTGGGTGCGCATCTGCATCGACGGAAACGAAAAGGAGTTGCGCATGGAGATCGTAGACAACGGAATTGGTGGTGCCCGGCCGGGACCCGACGGCGGGTTGCTGGGGATTGCGGACCGGGCAGCGGCGCTGGGAGGCTCATTGTCCATTGACAGTCCTGAAGGCAGAGGGACGACGATACGTGCTGTTCTTCCCTTCTCCACGGACCCGGAAGGCGACCTGCCATGACGCTGCGTGTTGCCATCGCTGAAGACTCGGCATTACTGCGCCGGGGATTGTCCGCCCTGCTGAAGTCCGAAGGACTAGAAGTCGTGGGTGAGGCTGCTGATGGCCCGCAGCTGCTGGAAATGATTGACAAACATGGGGCCGATGTAGCCGTGGTGGACATCCGGATGCCCCCCAGTTACACCATCGAAGGCATCCAGGCCGCCGAAACCATAAAAAGCAGACACCCCGAGACAGGCGTACTCCTACTATCCCAGTACGTGGAAACGGAAAACGCGATGTCCCTATTGAAGAATGGGGCCAAAGGCTTGGGCTACTTGCTTAAAGAGCGGGTGTCCGATGTCGACGAATTCATTGACGCCCTGCATCGCGTTTCTGCGGGCGGCACGGCCATCGATCCGGAGCTTGTTACACGTTTGGTCGCCCGTCCGCACAAAGGTCACCAACGAGGCGATGACCTTACGAGCCGTGAGAAGAGCGTCCTTGAGCTCATGGCCGAAGGGCGCACCAACCAGGCAATAGGGAAGTCACTCTTCTTAGGGGAGCGGACCGTAGAGGCCCATATTCGGAGCATTTTCCTTAAGCTCGAGTTGAGGCCCGAGCCTGAGGACCACAGGCGGGTGCTCGCCGTCCTCACATACCTTCGAGGAGTCGGACAGGAGCGGAGTTCCGGATAGTCGGCCGTGGCCGCGAAGTCGGCTATGCGGCTATCCGCGCCTCGGCTGGAGCGTCCTCGGGTGACTCCTTGGCCATTTCGGCTGCCTCAAGCGGGGCCAGCAGGAGGGCCAGCTGGGTGGCAGAGAGGGTCTGCGGGAAGGCGAGCGCAAGATGGGCCAGATGCAGGGCGGCAACGATGTAATGCGTACCCGAGGTCCCTCCCAGCGACCGCGCTACGCCAGCCCTGATGCGTTCCAGGCTCAACGTATTCCCCTGATTGGCTAGTGCCAAGCGCGCGAGCATGTGCTGGGGATGCCTCTGGACCTTCCGGTCCATTTCAGCCACAGCCTGCAGCTGTGTTCTGGTCCAGTGATGATCCAGGAGCTGGGTGGGGTCGTCAGCATGCGTGCAATGTGCCAGGCGGATCGTGTTCACCGATTCGGGTGTGGACAACATTGACGTATTCCTTCGGACTTCTGCGGGCGGTAAGCGGACCTTGTCTCTTGATCCGTACCGTTGGATGAATCCATGGTGCATTCGGGCGTTGGGGGTCAGCATCCGTGCCAGCACGCATTCTTATCGGATTGGGCGCTACCGGCTTGTCTCCAGCCGCACTCGGCAGTGAGCCCTCGATTGCGGTGGCTGCACAAAACTCCACGCCAGGAAGGGTTTGCCGGAGTCGAGAAGGTTCTCAGTTGCCGCGGGGCTTTGGTTGGGCCGGTTCCTGGCCCGTAGTGGTCCCCTGATGAGTAGCTCGGTTAAGGGCGTCGGCGGCCCTGATCAGGGCCAAATGGGAGAAAGCCTGCGGGTAGTTACCTGCCATGCGGTTCGCGGTCGTGTCGTATTCCTCACTCAACAGACCAAGGTCGTTCCCGCACCCAATGAGCCTGTCCATGAGCGTCTTTGCTTCGGGAACCCGGCCTGACCGGGCGTACTGTTCTACGAGCCAGAAAGAGCACGCAAGAAAGGGGTGTTCCCCGGGCGCAAGACCGTCCAGGCAGGCTTCCGTCCGGTAGCGCAACAGCATGCTGGTACTGCCGAGCAGGTCGTGTTCCAAGCGGGACACTGTTCCAAGAATTCTTTCGTCGTCGTAGGCCAGAAAGCCCACCTGTGGCAGAACCAGCAGGGACGCGTCCACCTCAGTGCTTCCATAGGTCTGGGTAAAGGAGTTGATTTCGCTGTTGAAACCCAGCTCCAGAATCTCGGTACGGAGCATGTCCCTGATCTCCGCCCACCGTCCGACCGGACCCTCGAGCCCGTGCTCCTGTACAGCCTGCACTCCGCAATCCATTGCGGCCCACATCATGACGCGGGAATGAGTGAAGTCCCTTTTCTCGCCCCTCATCTCCCAGATGCCGTGGTCCTTACGATTGATGTTGTTCTCTACGAACAGAAGCATGTTCCGTTGGAGGGGCCACGAGAAATGATCCTCATGGACCCCTCTGTTGCGCAGCTTCGCAAGCGCAACCATGACTTCGCCCACAACGTCGCCTTGATATTGATTGACGGCGCCATTGCCGAGCCGCACAGGCGTAGAGCCTTCATAACCCGGCAAGTGGGCCAGGACCTGCTCGGGCAGTTCACGCTCACCGGAAATTCCATACATTATTTGGAGATCGTGCGGATCGCCGGCGACAGCCCGAAGCAGCCAGTTCCTCCAGTGCAGTGCCTCCTGTCGGAATCCATGGGTCATCATTGCTTCCAGCGTGAGCGCAGCATCACGCAGCCAGCAGTAGCGGTAATCCCAGTTGCGTTCCCCGCCGAACTGTTCAGGTAGCGAGGTGGTGGGGGCGGCCACAATTCCCCCGGTCCTCCCATGGGTCAGTGCGCGCAAAACGAGCAGTGAACGTTCTACTTCCCTGTCGTAGTTCCCTTGGGGGAGGTAGTTACTCGACCAGTTGGTCCAGTACGTGCTGGTTGCCTCCAGTGCGAGGTCGACGTTAATTGCCGCCGGCGGAATATTGTGGGATGAGTATGCGTGCAGTTGCAGATCTATGGCCTGACCGGCTTCCACCATAAACTCCCCCACGTGCGAGTAATCAGGCCCAGCTTGGGGGAGAGCATCCGCTCTTAGGATGACAGCTTGCGGCCCAGCGATGGCGAGCAGCGCCTCTCCGTCGTCGTCGTGAATCCGGCGAACCCAGGGCACGATTTTTCCGTACCCGAACCGCAACTCCAGCTCTTGGCGCATCAGGACCTGCCCACGTAAGCCTTGTATCCTGCGTACCAATGAATTGCCGTTTCCCCCGATCGGCATGAACTCGGTAACGAGGACTTCCCCGCTTTCGGTTCTCCATCGCGTCTCCAATATGAAAGTGGAGGGCCTGTACCGGCGGTGTACTTCGGGACGAACCGAAGTCGCCTCGTCCTCGTGAGATGGTTCGAGTAGCCATCGGCCATGGTTTTTATTTCCAACTAAGGCTCCGAAAACCGATTCGGAATCAAACCTGGGCACACAAAGCCAATCGATACTGCCCTCGCGCGAGATCAGGGCGCCGGTGCGAAGGTCGGAAACAAAACCATATTCCTCGATCCGTGAGGCCATGTTCCTAACTCAACCACAACCAACGGCCCGTCACAGTCGATTCTTGGTCCCAACCGTGCCGATAGATGCGTCCAGCAGTTACCACCGAGCACTCAGTTTGTACCGAGCACTCGGGTTTGAGACGACCCGTTGACACGACATCGGCCGTTCCATTGGTTGTTAGTCGAACATGGGTGAGAGGAACCTTCGCTCGTACCGTCGGATGCAATTTGCTTCCGTTGCGAATCGGTATGCCTCGATGCACTCGGGATCCGTTGCTGCCGCCGTTCGGTACTTCTCGTAGTCCGCGAGCGACGGGAAGGTGAACAGGGCGAAGGCCTCGTCGCTGTCACCTTCGCTGGGAAGGAAGTAGCCGTGATGCTCTCCGCCAAGCCTGTTGACGAGGCGGATCCAGCGCCGTCCGTATTCTTCAAACTCAGCGAGCTTGTTTGTATTGATCTCGTATCGAAGGTGCACCGTGATCACAGATGGTCTTCTTTCGTTAGGTATGAGCGGATTGGTTACCGGTCAGATTGGCAAAAGTCGTCTGTCAAAAAAGAATATCGGCATATCAATGCGGGCAAGAATTGTCTTTTGCTAGCCAGTCTGTCATCTCACAGCAGTGCCGAGATCCACTGTGGCTGATGAAGTCGTGGAACCCGAGGGCGACCCAAGCTGACAAGACCCCGTTCGCATTTGCGAGCGGGTCCTCCGCTTTCCGTCGGACATTTCGCGACGGCTGTTGCCAAGTGACTCGCGAGGGCGAAAGTGAAGTACGAGCCCTGCTGCGGCTCTTGGGAGCCGTGTACCCGCTGTGGAGGTCAGCCATGAGCACAACGTCCGACGACAAAGTCTTCGATGTAACTCCCGAAGGCGACACGCATGAACTTAAGCGGGTCCTCGGACCCAAACTCCTTCTCCTCTTCATCGTCGGTGACATCCTCGGCGCCGGCATCTACGCCGTCACGGGGACGATGGCCGGCCAAGTCGGTGGGATCGTCTGGCTGCCGTTCCTGCTCGCGTTCATCGTCGCGACGCTGACCGCCTTCTCCTACCTGGAGTTGGTCACGCAGTACCCCAGGCAGCCGGTGCGGCGCTCTACACGCACAAGGCATTCGGGATCCACTTCGTAACCTTCCTCGTCGCGTTCGCCGTCGTCTGCTCCGGCACCACCAGCGCCTCCACATCGGCGAAGTCCTTGCCCAGAACTTTTTCGGGGGCCTGGCGATCAACGGCTGGATGGGCCTGCCCGGACGGGAGGTGATCACCGCCGTTGCCTTGGGCTTTATGCTGCTGCTGGCGGCGATCAACCTGCGCGGCGTGGGGGAGAGCGTGAAGTTCAAAGTGGTGCTCACCCTGGTGGAGATGATCGCCCTGTGCATCGTGATCGGCGTCGGCTTCTACGTGATGGCTCAAGGAACCGGCAACTTCGAAGAGATCACGGTCTTCAACGACTACCAGGACAAGGGCTTGTTCCGCGCCGTCACCGCTGCCACCTCCATCGCCTTCTTTGCCATGGTGGGTTTCGAGGACTCGGTGAACATGGTCGAGGAGACCAAGAACCCCGAAGATCTTCCCGCGCACTATGCTGACCGGCCTGGGCGTCGCGGTGATCCTTTACATGCTGGTGGCTGTCTCCGTGGTCAGCGTCCTCTCGCCCACCGAGCTTGAGCAGATCCGGGAGGCCGAAGGCGCCGCGCTCCTTGAGGTGGTCCACAAGGGCTCACCGGACTTCCCGATCGACAGGATCTTCCCATTCCTCGCGGTCTTCGCAGTGGCCAACACCGCGCTCATCAACATGCTGATGGCGAGCCGCCTGATCTACGGCATGGCCCGCCAGGACGTCCTGCCGCGACCGTTGGGCAAGGTGCTGCCGGGACGCCGCACCCCGTGGGCCGGCATCGTGTTCTCCACCCTCCTCGCGCTGGGGCTGATCTGGTACGTCAGCAGCGACCCGGAGAGCAATATCGTGGCCAACCTTTCCGGCACGACGGCGTTCCTGCTGCTGTGCGTGTTCACCGTGGTGAACGTTGCCTGCCTTGTCCTGCGCCGCAAGAGGGACCCCAACCGCAAGGTCTTTTTCACCTCGCCGGGGCAACTGCCGTTGGTTGCGGCCCTGCTGTGCACCTTTCTCGCCGGCCCGTGGGTGGGCCGAAACATAATCCAGTACCAGGTCGCCGGCGGGTTGATGGCGATCGGCGTCGTGCTGTGGTTCATCACCTGGTTGATCAACAGGATGACGAATAAGGGTCCGGGCGGACCGGTCGGCATGCAGAACGTCGGCAAGGACGACCAGGGCCAGCCTCCAAGCAGTCGGATTTAGTAGGACTCGTTCCAGACCCACCGGCCGCGGGGAGTGAAATCACCGAGCCTTGCCCGGCGACAGACTTCGGAGGAGGAAATGCGGAAAACTCCAGGAGGTCCGCCATGACCCAGCTTGGCAAGTTTGAGAAGTACCTGATCGAGGAATTCTTTGACGACTACCGTGCCGGGGCCATGAGCCAGCGCACGTTCACGCGCCGGGTGGCGTTCATCACGGGCAGCATGGCTGCGGCAGCGGCAGCCATGACGCTGGTCGGCTGCACGCCGAGTGAAGTTCCCCGCGCCACCGACCCCATGCCGACGCCTACGCCGACCACGTCCTCACCGGGGACCGGCACTGCAACTGCCGGCGCAGTTCCGGGCGCCAAAAGTCCGCTTTCCGTTCCAGAGGGTGCGGCAGGCCTGGTGACGGCAACCGTGAAGTTTCCTGCCGGCGGAACGGACATCAGCGGCTACCTGGCCCGGCCCGAAGGGGACAAGCCTGGACCTGCCGTGTTGGTCTGCCACGAGAACCGCGGCCTTACCCCGCATATCCAGGATGTGGCCCGCCGCTTCGCCAAGGAAGGCTATGCGGCCCTCGCGTTGGATCTGCTCAGCAGGGAAGGCGGCACCGCCAGTCTCGACCGGGACGCGGTGCCGGGTGCACTGACCCAGGCCGGGGCGCAACGCCATGTCGCCGACTTCAAGGCCGCCTTCGACTACTTGAACTCGCAGGATTATGTCGATGCTGGCCGGATCGCCATGACCGGCTACTGCTTCGGCGGCGGCATCACCTGGCAGGCAGCGACGGAGCTGACCGGTCTGAAGGCCACCTCGGCGTTCTACGGACCCGCTCCCGATCTGGACAAGGTCCCGACCATCAAGCCGGCGGTCCTTGGCGTCTACGCCGAACTCGACGACAGGATCACCGGCCCAATGCCGGAACTCCGGACTGCGCTGGACGGCACCGACGTACGCCACGAACTCAAGGTCTATCCCGGCGTCGACCACGCGTTCCACAATGACACGGGCGAGCGTTACAACGAGGCGCAGGCCACCGCCGCCTGGAACGACACTCTGGCCTGGTTCCGTAAGTACGTCTAGGGTTTCCCATATCTTGCTATTCGGCGGGGCCCCATACGTGCCGGCCGTTCTTGCGAAGCCTCACGAGGAGGCCCGCTGTCGCTTGGGAAGTGCGATCCAGTCCAGGTCGTTCGCTGCGACGACGGCGGCCCCACCTGCGCGGGCCCGCGCCTGCTCGGCAAGCAGGCCGACGTCCGCGTAGCGAGAGGAAAAGTGGGTGAGGACCAGAGTGCCGACGCCGCCGCTGGCAGCCAGCGCTCCAGCCTGCCCGGCGGTCAGGTGACCGTACTGCGTGGCGAGATCGGCGTCGTCGTCGCTGAACGTGGACTCGACCACTAGCATGTCGACGCCGTCGGCGAGTTCCTCGGCACCCACACACGGCGCCGTGTCCATGACGAAGGCGAAACCTTGCCCGGCCCGCGGCACACTTACGTCTTCCAGGCGCACACCACGCAGGCTTCCCTCGCGTTGCAGCCGGCCAACGTCCGGACCGCTGATGCCGGCCGCCGTCAGGCGGTCTGGCAGCAGGGTGTAGCCGTCAGGCTCGACGAGTCGGTAG
Organism: Arthrobacter sp. ISL-5; assembly: GCF_018613835.1. Classification (GTDB taxonomy): domain Bacteria; phylum Actinomycetota; class Actinomycetes; order Actinomycetales; family Micrococcaceae; genus Arthrobacter. Next base: position 18,473 of record NZ_JAGGPM010000032.1, read on the forward strand.
CCGTAGGTCTCGACGCGGTGCCGCAGCGGCCGCACGTCCAGCCCTGGCGCAATCTCCCCAGGGCCCGCGTGCGGGAGCATGCGCAAATCAAGGCCCGGCGAGGCGACGGATACAAGTGCTTGCACTACGTCCTCGCCCGAGGCCGGATAGTGCAGATGAACCGGGTGAGTCACGCCGTCGAGCACCATCCGCGACAGCACGCCGGGCAGTCCGAAACAGTGGTCACCGTGGACGTGGGTGAGGCAGATACGGGTGACCTGGCTGGCAGATACGCCGGCGTGGATCATCTGCCGCTGCGTCCCTTCCCCGGGGTCGAAGAGCAGGCCCTCGCCGTCCCAGCGCAGCAGGTACCCGTTGTGGTTCCGGGTCCGTGTCGGAACCTGGGAGGCGGTGCCGAGGACGACAAGTTCACGCATGAACCTGAGTCTCTCACCCGCCCGCGGCGTTCGGCCATGGCGCACGGGGAAGCTGCGCTTGCCCGGAGCCGTCTGCGAGCAGCTGAGGTCGGCGGAGACCACGCGTCTCCGGCGTCGCAGGGCCTTCTAGGACGCACCTCCCAGGTAAGCAGCCAGCTTCAGTACGCGGAGCTGCAGGCCGCACAGTTTCGCGAGTAGGGTCAACGCCCCTCTTAACCACGAGCACCGCAGGGTGGCCGCGTGATGCGGCCACCCTGCGGTGGTCATGGTTAGTGATGCGTGCGGGGCCCACCCGCGAAGGGCTCGCGCTGCTCCCGCTGGGCCAGCCGGTTCACAACCGCCCATGCGGTGAGCCGACGCGCAGTTTACTTGTAGACGCGCACCCAATCGACCTGCATCTGCGAGGGTGCGGTGTTTGAGCCGTTCGGGAACCAGTCGAGCTGCAGCGTCTGGTGCATGCTGCCCGACGGCTGGTGTGCCGGGTTCGTATCGGTGAAGGTCTTGACTCCGTCGATGTAGCCGGTGATGCCGGCCGGAGTCCATTCCACGGCGTAGTTGTGCCACTGGGTGGTATCAACGGCCTTGGCTGAGGTGGTCTGGAAGTCCCCGCCGCCGCAGGCGTAGTGCAGGAAGAACTTCATCTGCGCGGTGTCGGATGTGCCCTCGGCGTAGTCAATTTCGGCGCACTTGGAGTCATCGTTGTCCGGCCACAGAATCAGCACCGGGTGGTACTGCGGGTCCCGTGCATTGGTCTTCATGCGCGTTTCCCACTTGCCGTACTTTTGATTCGCAAACTTAGCCGACATGCCGCCGGTGGTGCCGGCCGAGTCGCCGCTGACCGTTGCGACGCCGTTGGCAACCGACCAGGCCGCGGGACTGCGGACGCCCTTGCCCGCATGGCCGGAGCCGTCGTAGACGCCCCACTTGGTGCGGTCCGGCGCGCCGGTGTTGGAGAATTCGTCGCCGGCGACGACGGGTCCCCAGCCGAGCGCGGCGGCTGCCTGCGTTCCGCTGCCAGTTACGGCGGGTGCCACGGGTGCTGCGGCGGGCGCTACCGATGCCGGGGTGGGGGCGGGCGCAGCTGCCGGAGCTGCGGCCACTGGCTCGGCGCTAGCAACTGGTGCTGCAGCCGCTGCGGCAGCTTGCTGTGCTGCGGCAGCTTGCTGTGCTGCAGCGGCTTTCTGAGCGGCGGCTGCCTTCTGCGCGGCGGCCTTCTTCTGAGCTGCGGCTTTGGCCTGGGCAGCCACGGCCTTCGCCTCAGCGGCTTTGCTGGTGGCGGTAGCTGACACGCCGACCATGGTGGACGCGGCCGTCTCCGCCGGGGCCGGGGCTGCCGCTTTTTGGGAGGTGGGAGCGATGCTGCATCCGGTCAGGGACAGAGCACCGATGCTAATGGCTATGGCTATGTTCTTCTTGATCAAAAAACCCTCCGGGCATAGGACTGCCACGCATGCGACAGCCACAACGATGGTGATGAAGAAAGCGCGAAGCGTTTCTGGGCCCCCGTCGGCGGGGCCGGAGCGTGCATGGTGCCGCTCAGCGCATCCGGGCCCAGCATTCAGGCGTCCGGGGCCCGTTCGGGCCAGCCCTTCAGGGCCAGGCGCCAACGTTACCTGATTGTGATCTTCGTCTGCAAACCACCGGGATCGTGCGGATCACCGCGACGGCAGCGGCGGCGCATCTGACCTGCGGGAACACCGATTTGAAACAATTTCGCGGGAGCCCGTCACGACCGGGCACCCCGACGCTGGCCCGTGGTCGCACGCCTGAAGCCGGAAACGTGCTGGATTCGTCCGCACCGAAGCATGCGGGCGCGCAGGTCCGTGCTCGCATACGGGATGAGTTTTGTGGGCCCACTGTGGAGACAGTGGGCACGGAGACGCTGTGTCGAACCGTGCCAGATGGGCCGGTGCCGGCAGGGGTAACCTGCCGGCACGGTCAGGCTACTCCGGGGCCTTCGCGAAGGTGGCAGCGCTCAGGAACTCGATGCCGGTGAAGGTCTCGTTCCCCTCAACCCACGCGTCGTGGCCCGGAGGGATGGTGTAGGAGTCGCCCTGGGTGATGTTGATCCGATTTCCCTCCGTCGTCTCGACGACGAGGCTGCCGGAAACACAGAAGCCCACGTGGCTGTTCTGGCATGAATCGGTCTTCACCACGGGCTTGACGGACTCGGACCACCGCCAGCCGGGCTCAAATTTGAACCGGCCGATGGTGTAGTCCCCAACCGTGACGACGTCCACTTCGGCCTTGTCCGGGCGGCGTCTTTCGTCGGGGGAGTTGTGCGACTTCACGTTCAGCTGAGTGACGACGTTCTGGGACACTTGCACTCCTTCTCTCATGGCGGGCTTGGACAGTGCTGGACGCTTTCCCACAGGAAACCGGTCAGCAGGATCGGCTGGCGCTGCCGCAGATTTCACGCCAATCCGGACTACGAATCGCGTACGGTGACAGCTTCCTCCGTTGGAGCATGCTTGTCGATAGCCATGCGCGTGCCCTCAGAGTCTGCTCCTGCCCTCTTTGTCGCAGTCTCGAAATGAGTCGACGGGCAGCCACGCGGGCCGAAAGAATGGGGAGGTGAGTGCGGCTGGAGAGTTCATCGACGACGCCCTGCAGCGCGAATCGTCGTGGTACAGGGCTGACGAGACGCGCCTCAGGCTCGGCGTCGACCTGCAGTTCTACGGTGCGTCAGTGGGAGCAATCCGCGGCACGGTGCGCGACGCCCTCCGCCGCCACGCCGGGTTGACCCACGATGACGTCACTGCGCTCAGTTCTGAGCTGTGGTCGGTGCCGGTATACGAGCGCCGCCTGGCCGCCGTCGTTCTCCTGCAGTCCAGGGTGGAAGTGCTGACCAACTCAGACCTCACGCGGATCGAAGGCTTCGTTCGGGAGGCGGGCGTGCGGGCTCTGGTTGATCCGCTCGCCGTTGATGTCGTCGGGCCGCTGATGGAGGGGCTCGACGCCCAGGGCAGGGCCCGCGCCGACGTCGTGTTGGACCGTTGGGCGGGGGAGCCCGACGTCTGGCTGCGCCGTGCGGCCCTGATGGCACCCTTGCGGGCACTCCGGGCAGGCGGCGGCGATTGGGACAGGTTCACCCGTCACGCACGGACGATTCTCGCCGAGGTGACGGACAGCGGCGATGACGGGTCGGCTGCCGGTGAGGCGATCCGCGTGGTGCTGGACGAGGTGGCGAAGAGCCGGCCGGAACTGCGCCTGCCATCCGGCGCGTAGCTTGCCCGGGTTAGTCCTACACTGAGGTGGCGACCCGCCGGAGATCATCGGCGTCTTCGAGCGCCTCTTCCGGCAGTACAGACGTCGCAGCGTCGATGTGCTGGCGCTGCGGGTGGAACTGGCTGGGGGCCAGCCCGCCGAACTCGTAGGCGCTCTCGGCGTGCTCGGACCGGTCCACGCCGGCCACCTCATCCCCGTGGCTGACGCGGAACCCGATGGTCTTGTGGATCCCGACGCCGATGATGGCGGTCATGAGGCCGGACAGTGTGAGCGTGATGAGGACGGCCACGGTCTGGGCGATGAGCTGCTGGAGTCCGCCGCCGTAGAAGAGTCCGCCGCCTTGGCCGTCGACGGGGAGGGCGATGAAGCCCAGTGCAAGCGTGCCGACCAGGCCGGATCCCAGGTGGACGCCGACAACATCCAGGGAGTCGTCGTAGCCGTACTTGAACTTCAGTTCGACGAAGAGCGCCGAAGCCACACCGGACACCAGGCCCAGGCCTACGGCGGCGAGCGGGCTGATGTTGGCGCACGACGGCGTGATGGCCACGAGGCCAGCGACAGCACCGGACGCGGCGCCCAGGGAAGTGGGGTGGCCGTGGCGGACCTTCTCGGTGAGGAGCCAGCTAAGCATTGCGGCGCACGGAGTCACCAGTGTGTTGACCCAGATCAGTCCCGCCTGCTCCGCCGTGGTGGCAGCGCCGGCATTGAAGCCGAACCAGCCGAACCAGAGGAGGCCCGCGCCGAGCATGATGAACGGGACGTTGTGCGGGCGGTGCCCCGGGTCCTTCCCGAAGCCGTGGCGCTTGCCGACGATCAGCGCAAGAACCAGCGCGGCGATGCCGGAGCTGATTTCGACGACGGCGCCGCCGGCGAAGTCGATGACCTGGCCGAAGACGGCGGTCACTGCTCCGCCCTGGCTCATGAGGCCGCCGCCCCAGATCATGAAGGCGAGGGGGCAATAGACAGAGGTGATCCAGAGCGGCACGAAGACCACCCACGCCGTGAACTTGGCGCGGTCGGCAATGGCTCCGCTGATCAGGGCCACGGTGAGAATGGCGAAGGTACCGGCAAAGCCGGCCTTGATCAGTTCGGGGGTACCCATAAGGCCGTTCAAGCCGAAGCTGGCGAAAGGGTTGCCGAACAGGCCCAGGATGCCTTCACCGGTGCTCATCGAGTAGCCCCACAGCACCCAGACGACGCCTACGATGCCCGCGGACACGAAGCTCATCATGACCATGTTGAGGGAGGCCTTGGCGCGGGTCATGCCGCCGTAGAAGAGGCCCAGTGCCGGGGTCATGAGCAGCACCAGGGCCGCCGACACCATCATCCAAACGTTCGCCGCAGTGATCTCCACGCGTGTTCCCTTCGCAACAAGTCATCCGTACAGGAGACCGCTGCCGGTCCCAAGCCCCTCATCGATATTCGTGGACGTATGTTTCAGGTGTTGGCGAGGAAAGTTTCGCAGGCGTTTCAAAAAACGCCGCTAAGTAAAGCCCGCATGACCGTTCTGTTTCCGGATTGTTAACGGGGCCTCTTGGAGCGCGCCGAAAGTGGTGCCGTGCGCCGCCACAGGTGCCAATTCAAGGGCGGTGGCAGGCACGTCACCGTGAAAGAGGTGTTTTGAGGGCGGGTTACGGGCCAGTGAACGAAACACAACCGCTGAGGGCGACATCCCGCCGTCGCACATCACGCATCTTGACCGCCGGAAGCAGCCCCGGTCACCATGGGGTATGAGTGGCGATCCTGCCGGGCCGGCTGTGAGTGACCCGCACAACCTAGAGCGTTTCCTGGCCGCCCAGAACGCCGCCGACACCTACGATGCGGCCGTTGCCGAGCTTCGGAGCGGAAGCAAGCGGAGCCACTGGATGTGGTTCGTCTTTCCCCAGATCGCCGGGCTGGGCCAGAGCGCCACCTCCAGGATGTACGCCATCGCCTCCCTCGACGAAGCCCGGGCTTATCTGCAGCATCCGGTTCTCGGCCCCCGGCTCATCGAATGCGCCGAAATTGTGGCCGGCCTCAATGCCCGCAACGCCACTCAGATCTTCGGCGGCATCGACGCGCTGAAGCTTCATTCGTCCATGACGCTCTTCCTACGTGCCGTACCGGGGCAAGCGGCCTTCCACCGGGTCCTTGATAAGTACTTCGAAGGGCAACCGGACTCGGGCACGGACCGGCTCCTGGCAGCCAGGGGACCGGGCTGGAGTCCCTGGAGCTGACCGGGACTGTTCCCGGCCGTTGCCCGGCGAGTGCGGCCGCCGATGCCGGAGGGGTGTAGCCGGGTCCGGCGCTTCTGGGGGGAGTGCGCCCGGACCCGGCAGTCCTGCAGTGAAGGTTCGCGGCTACCTGCAACTTCAGGACACCGCTACTCTCGCCTGTACGTCTTGGGAAAACCCCGGTCTTCAGACCAGAACAGGTGGTCGTGGCCGGACCCCCCAAATAGGGGGTCTGCCGGGCCCCCGCTTCGCTGAATCGCAAGGTTTTGGGCGCCTTCACCCGTCCTGCCTCCGGTCCTACACTGGGAGCACGAGCCAGCCCGCAGCCAGCGGGCCGCGCAGACGGAAGGACAGTGGCATGGGTCTGGACGACAAGATCGACAACGCAGCGGAAAAGCTTGCAGGCAAAGCCAAGGAAGGTGCCGGGAAGGCCAAGGACGACGAAGGCCTCGAAGCCGAAGGAAAAGCCGACCAGGCCAAGGCTGACCTGAAGCAGGCCGGCGAAAAGGTCAAGGACGCATTCAAGCACGACTGACCCGACAGGGAGCCCCGCCTGCCGAAGCAGGCGGGGCTCTCGGCTTTCCGGGGGGCGGCCGCGCTTACCGCCGCTTGACCTCCACGAGTTCGACGTCGCCCAGCCTGCCGTTCCCGACGACGGCGGTCATGTAGGTGCACACCGGCTGGCGCCGGCGGTCCGTGGGTGAGCCGGGGTTGAGGAGGCGCAGCCCGCGGGCCGAGGCCGTGTCCCAGGGGATGTGGGAGTGGCCGAAAACCCGGACGTCAGCGTCCGGAAACAGCGCCTCGCAGCGCTCCTCGCGGCCCTTCGCCGGGCCGGTCTCATGAATCACGCTGAAACGCACACCCTCAAGCGTCACGCTTGCCGTCTCCGGCAGGCGCTGCCTGAGGTCACCGCCGTCATTGTTGCCGTAGACCCCCACCAGTTGCCTGCTGCGCTGCTCGAACATGTCCAGCAGTTCGGCGCTTACCCAGTCGCCGGCATGGAACACCACGTCGGCGTCGTCGACGGCGGCCCACACCTGGTCAGGAAGCGCCTGCGCCCGCTGGGGTACGTGTGTGTCGGAAACAAGCAGAAGCCGGAGGCTCATCACAGCATCTTCCCATGGGGCAGACTGGGACGATGGAGAAAATTGTGCCGCCCTCGCCGGGAGATCCTCGCCGTCCGCTCGGGCCGCGTGACCCGGGCGATGCCTGGGTGGAGGGTGACCATGGACGTTTCTGGGGCCGGTTCGGCTCCGCCGGGCTCCTGGCCCACGACGCTGAGAAGGGCATCCTGCTGCAGCACCGCGCCACGTGGAGCGACCACGGCGGGACATGGGGGCTGCCCGGCGGTGCGCTGCACCAGGGAGAGGACCCCGTCACGGGTGCGTTGCGCGAGGCCTTTGAGGAGGCGGCCGTTCCGGAGCAAAACGTCAGGGTGCTCTTCACCTCGGTGTTCGACGTCGGCTACTGGTCCTATACGACCGTGGCGGTGGAAGTCGTGGAGCCATTCGAACCCGCCATCAGCGACCCCGAAAGCATCGAGCTGGATTGGATCCCGGTCCACGAGGTGGCCGGCTTCAACCTCCACCCCGCGTTCGCCGCGTCCTGGCCGGCGCTCAGCGAAAAGCTGCTGGACCACCAACGGCCCCTTCTCCATGACGGGCGCTGAGCGTCATGGCGGACACTGAGCGGTTCCGGGTGCTGCTTGAAGAGGAACGTGCCCGGAAGCTGGCCCTGCTCCCGGCCCTCCGCGCTGACATCGCTTCGGCCAACGCGGCCCGGCAGAACTCCAATGTGGACGACGAGCACGATCCCGAAGGTGCCACCATCGCCTTCGAACTCTCGCAGGCCTCGGCGCTGCTGGACCAAAGCAGGTCCGGGCTGGCCCAGGTCGAGGCCGCCCTGGAGCGGATCGCGGCCGGCACGTTCGGCATATGCGCGGTGTGCGGCCAGGAGATCGCCGAGGGGCGGCTGGAAGCCCGGCCCTGGACTCCGTTTTGCATCCTCCACGCGAGCGGCAAGGCCTGACCACGGCGGTTCTTCATCCTGTCCTGGCAGGCTGTTCCCCACAGGGGAAGACCATCGTACGCTAGGGGCTGGGAGGTGATTGCCATGCAGGCAAGCCAAGGAGACCGCATTGTCATCCACGGTAGGACGGTGGAGTCGTCGGACCGCCACGGTGAGATTCTCGAAGTCCGCGGCCCCAACGGAACCCCGCCGTACTTCGTCCGCTTTGACGACGGGCACGAAACAATTATGTATCCGGGCGGCGACTTCACCGTCGAGCACCGAGCCACGTAGCTCCTGGGATGAGCGCACCCGCGGGGCGGCCCGACCGGATCCTGATTGTTATCCTGTCCATCATTGCCGGCCTCGTGGTGCTGGCGCTGGCGGCCGTCTTTTTCCGCGGCCAGCCTGAGCCGCTGGCGGAGGATACGCCGGCGGGGGTGGTGCAGCGCTATGCGGCAGCGGTCCTCGACGGCGACGAGGCCGGCGCTACCCGCTACCTGACGGAAAGTTCAAACCGGCAGTGCGGACCGGTTGACCGCACTGCAACCGACAGCCTCAGGGTGACGCTGCTATCGACGACGGAACGCCCTGAATCCGCGGACGTTCACGTTGTGCTGTCCGTCTCGAACGGAAACGGGCCCTTCGGGAACCCTGAGTACGAGACCGAGGGCGTGTTTGACCTCGTCAAGGTCAACAGCAAGTGGCTCGTGAAGACCGCCCCGTGGCAGCTCACCGTCTGTCCGGAACCCCTGGTGAAGCCGTGAGTGCTGTCCGGCCCGCGGCAGTCCAACAAACGCACTCCGCGCTGTCCACGGTCCGGCGGCTCATTGTCTACCTTCTCCTGTTTGCCCTCGTCCTCATCGGGGCATCCGGCCTGGCCGGCCTGCTGGACCGGCTGCTGGCCGCCGGCACGGCGCTCGCAGCCAACGACGTCGGCGGCCTCGCCAGGTCCCTGGCCTTCGCGCTGGTGGGCGGGTCGCTGGCGGCCGTCCTGTGGTGGATCGTGTGGCGGCGGCTCGGCGAGGAGGCGGAGCGCGCCTCACTCGCCTGGGGGCTCTACGTTGCCGGGATCTACACGGTTGCACTGATCACCTTCTCGACCGCCCTTTTCGGCATGGTCGCGCAGCTCGTCGCGGGGGAGTCCGCGCAGTGGCGTCCGTCCCTGGCAACTGGCCTTGTGTGGGCCGGCGTCTGGGGGTGGCACCGGTGGATGTGGCTGCACCCGGGCAAAGGGCCCGAGCGCCTCAACGGCGTGCCCACCGTGGTCGGGTCGGTTTTCGGGTTCATTCTCGGCGCCGGCGGGGCGGCGACGGCCCTGGGCGGTCTTCTCGATGCAGCCGTGCAGGTGTTTGCGGTGACGCAGTCCCTGGGCAGGCCATGGTGGGTTTCCGTTGTCCAGTCGCTTGTCTGGGCGGCAGGCGGAGGCCTTGTCTGGTGGTGGCACTGGATCCGCGGCGGGGGCCGGCTCCTGTTGTCGGGGCTGGCCAACGTGGCTGTCGCCGTTTTCGGCGTGCTCGGCGGCTGCATTCTCGCGCTTTCGGGTGCGGTCACGGCCCTGTTCGTGCTGCTCCGGCTGGTGTTCGACAGGACCGATCCCATAAGCCGGCTCCTGGATCCGCTCGGGCCCGCAGTGGCGGCCGCGGCCATGGGATCACTCCTCTGGACGTACCACGCAGCGCTCGCGGACGGACGGTCAGGACAGATGCGGCAGGCAGTCCGGCTGCTGGCCTCGGGAGCCGCCCTGGTTGCCGCTGCCTCCGGGATAGGCGTGATCGTCAACGCCACGCTGGGGCTGGCCGAGACCACGCTCGCCGGGACGGACACCAGGACCCTGCTGCTGGGCGGCATCAGTGCCCTGACGATTGGCGGTCCGGCCTGGTGGAAGGTCTGGAGTCCTACAGGCCATCCGGACGGAGCCGGGCCGGATGGTGGAGCTCCGCCGTCCGGGAAGGCAGCGGGCGGGCGGCGCATCTACCTGGTTGCGGTCTTCGGGCTCAGCGCCGTGGTGGCACTCGTGACGCTCCTGGTCATCGGCTACCAGGCCTTCGAATATCTGCTTGATGGCGCAAACCGGGGGAGCCTCGCCGGGCGGGTGCGGGCACCGCTCGGCCTGCTGGTGGCCACCGGCCTCGTGGCCGGCTATCACTACGGCGCGTGGAAGCGGGAACGCTCAGCCCTGCCGCCGGGACCGCCGCCCCAGCGGCGCACCATCGGGCACGTCATCCTGGTGACAGGCTCCGACCCCGCGCCCTTGTCCCGCGTCATCAGCGAGGCGAGCGGGGCCAGAATCACCGTATGGAAAAGGGCCGACGGCGGTCCGGCTGGCTCGGGCGGACCCGACCAGCCGGACCCCGGGCAACTGGCAAGGGCGCTGGAAGGTGTCAGCGGCGAGCGCGTGCTTGTGGTCATCGGACCGGATGCCCGGATCGACGTCGTTCCCTTGGCGGGCGGCGAGTAGCAGGGGAGTCATTCGAGTCCCATCGTCTTCTTGTAGCTGCGTACGGCGCTATGGATGGTCGGAAAGAAGTGGTCCGGTCCGAACCTGCTGCTGACCCCGAACTTGATCATGCGGTCCTTGATGGGCCCCTTCATCTCAGCGAACACCAGGCTGGTTCCGAGTCGGGCCAGTTCATCGTCCAGCCGGACGAGCTCGTCCAGTGCGGTGGTGTCGAGATCAGTGATCGGCTCCGCTGCGACGATCACCCAGCGCACCGGACCCGGCGCATTGTTTACGAGGCTCCGGATGTGCTCGGCGAAAACTTCCCCGTTCGCAAAGAAGAGCGGAGCATCAAAGCGCGCCACCACCAGAGCGGGCACACGCTTGCCCTCCGGATGCCTGGTCAGATCGTGAAAGCCGGGAACGCCGTCGAGGCCGCCCAGCTCGGTGCGGTAGGGATCCCACGCACGGCGGACAAACGCGATCAAGGACAGGGCAATGGCCAGGATAATGCCTTCAAGGACGCCGATGAAGGCTACGCCCAAGAACGCCGCGAGCAGCAGCAGCGTTTCAAGCCGGCTCATCCTGACCAGCCGCAGAACCGTTCGGACATCCACGAGTGATGAGGCCGCCACGATCACGACGGCAGCGAGCGTGGCTGTCGGCAGGAAGGCAGTCACGTTCGGTGCGGCCACCATGAAGAGCGTTACCAGTCCGGCTGCGACGATGCCGCTGAACGGGGTGCGCGCTCCGGCGTCGATGGCTATGGGCGTCCGAGACGAACTCCCGCAGACGGGAAACCCGCCCAACATCCCGCTGGCTGCGTTGGCGATGCCCAATGCGCCCATTTCCTGGTTGCCGCCGCTGCGGCCGCCGCTGTGCCCGGCCAAGCTCTTGGATAGCGCGGAGGTATCAACGAACGCAATCAGCGCAATTCCCGCCGCCGGTCCGATCAGGCCCACCACCTCATCCGCGCTGACGCCGCCCAAAGCAGGTGCCGGAAGCCCCGGCGGCAGGGCACCGACCATGGCCAGGCCGGGTCCCGCCTCAAAGGCTGCGGCGACGGCGGTGGACGCCGCCACTGCCAGCAGAACCTCCGGTACGTTCCACGGGAGGAAGCGGCCGGCAATGATGATGGCCAGCGTTCCCGCACCGAACAGCACGGCGATGGGGTTGACGGATCCCTGAAGGACGGCATCCACGGTGGCTGCCGCCCTGTCCGGGAGCGGTCCTCCCGGAACCGTGATCCCGAGCAGCCGTGGAACCTGGCCCACGATGACGGCCAGGGCGATGCCGTTGAGGTAGCCGACCCGTATGGGCTTCGAGAGCAGCCCGGTCACGAACCCGAGCCGGAAAATCCGGCCGGCGATGAGGAACACGCCGATCAGGATGGCGAGTACACCTGCCAGTGCGACGGCATGCGCGGGTTCATGGCCCGCCAGCGGCAGGACAGCCGCTGCGATCATGGGAGCGAGCGATGAATCCGGGCCGATGATGAGCACCCGTGAGGGGCCGAAAAGGGCATAGAAGAGCATGGGAACTATCGAGGCATATAGGCCGTTGACGGCCGGCAGGCCAGCCGCCTCGGCGTACGCCATCCCTGCAGGGATCAGCGCCGCGCTTAGTGCCGCTCCGGCGGCAAGATCGGACTTCAGCCAGGACCACTTATAGCTCCGGGCAAGGTGGACCCCCGGTACGGCATTCTTGATCCAGTCGCGGCTCAGGCGCAAGGGCCCCCCTCGGAGAAGCCGTCACATCATGAAACGGGTTGCGCCTTGATCGGTGAACGGTCCTGGCCGTACTCGGCCGTAATCAGAATCGGAAGGTGGTCCGATTTGCCCCGCGGCAGCGTCTCGACGCTCTCGATGTCCAGACCCAGGGACGTGGCGAAGTCAAAGTGGCCCTTGAAGACCTTGTACCGCGTATACGTCCTGCGGTCACTCAGGGACAGCGCGTAGCCGGAGTCCTTCATGTGCGCGTGGAGGTTCTTGGTGAAGAACGGGTAGTTGAAGTCTCCGACCATCAGGGTCATGAGGCCCTCGCCCATGCTCAGCAGTTCCGCGTGGGCCGCATGGATCTGCTTGCGGCGCAGCGAATTCGACGCGGTGAGCGGGGCCGCGTGGAACGAGCCGATGACCAGTTCATGATCCGTTGCGTTGTCCACCATGCGCGTCCCGATCAGGCGCTCGTGGGCAGGTGCCATCACGCGGTCGTGCATGGACTTGTGCAGGGCGAACGTCTTGGTTTCCAGCGCCGTGAACCGGTCGGTGCGGTAATAGATTGCCAGGCCCAGCCGGTTGCCCTTGGTGGAGTCGGCCAGATGGAGCGGGCCGAGCGTGTCCGGCAGCTCCGCGGCATCGCATTCCTGCAGGCACAGGACGTCTATCCCGAAGTTGCGGGTCAGACTGACCAGTTCGCCGCTCGCCTTGTGCTTGCGGAGGTTGTAGCTAATTACTCTCATCAGTGGAACACCTCTTCCGAGGGCTGCTAGAAGGACCAGTCTCCGAGTCTACCCAGAACATCATATGGAGATCGGGAAACTTAAGCGCGCGTCCGGCGCCGCCAAAACAGCGTGCGACGCCGGACGGGCACCTCGCCCGCTGCCTGCCTTATGCGGGACCTGTTACCTTCCGCCAGGGCCGTGGGCCTGCGTGTATTCGCCGGCAGTGACGGTGCCGAGTTTCGCCGCGCCGTCAAGGGAACCCTCGCCCAGACCGGACTCAACCTGGGCTGTGCCCCCGGTGTACACCGTGTATTCCTTGCCGGCCTCGATGGCTGCGGAGGAGAAGACCAGCGATGCCGCCGACTTGGCCGTGACGAACGTGGCCACGAGCTTTCCGTCGGCGTCCGCCAGCTGCACGGTGGTGCCGGCCGGCTGGGTCGAGCCGAAAGTGACCTGCACGCCGGACTGGGTGGACGAGGATCCGGGGGTCACGGCCATGCCGGAACTTCCGGCCGCCGCCAGGGTTCCGCCGCTGACTGCCAGCTCACCGTTGACGTCCAGGGCGCCGTTGCCGTCGTTCTCGGGTCCGTTGACCAACACCGTGCCGCCGGAAATCGTGGCGTTGCCGTTCGAATCCAGGCCGTCCCCCTGGGAGTTGATGGTCAGCGAGCCGCCGGAAACGTCCACGGTGTAGTCGCCGACCGACTCGCCGCCGCCGGGTCCGCCGCCCATCCCGCCGGCCTGCGCTCCGCCCTGGGCACCAGACTGGGCGCTGGACTGGGCGCTGGAGGAGCTCCCGCCCGAGGCATTGACCCCGTCGTCGTTCGCCGTGACGGCCACCGTCCCGCCGCTGACGGCGATGTGCTGCGCCTCGAGGCCCTCCTCGGACTCGGCCACCGTCACGGTGCCGTTCGTGATGGCCAGCTGGTTCTGCGCCTTGATGCCGTCATCGCCCGCGGTGACCGTGATCTTGCCGCCGTTGACCAGCAGCCAGCCGCGGCCGTCGTCGGTGTCGTTGTCCGACTTGAAGCCGTCTCCGCCGGCGGTCACCTGGTAGGCGCCATCCAGCAGCACGGCGTAGTCCTTTCCCTTGATGCCGTCGTCGGCGGCCTGGACGGTGACATTGCCGGCGGCCAGCACCAGGCCGTCCTTGGACACGATGCCGTCGTTGTACTGGCCGTTGACTGCCAGCGAACCCGTTCCTGCCAGGGTGAGGTCGGCCATGGAGTACAGGGCGGCGTTGGGCGCGTCGGTGCCCTGGTCCGTGTACGTTGCCGCGTCCTTGAGCGAGTTGGTGCTGCCGTCCTCCAGGAACAGGATGGCCTCGTTGGCGCTCCGGACGACGAACGGCGAACCAGTGGAACTTTCGACTGTCACGCCGTCGAGGATTACGCGGACAACATCCTCCTCACCGGCGGCGATGACCACTTTGCCGTCGGTGAGCGCGCCGGAGAGCCGATAGGTGCCGGCCGCCGTGATGGTGACGGTGTCGCCGTCGACCGTCACCGCGCCGGAAGCCGAGTCCGCAACGCTGCTGGCGCCGTCCTTGAGCGTGACTGCCACCTCAGTGGCGGCGTCCCAGGTGAGGTCGTCGGCGTCGTAGTGGGTGTCCTCGGAGATGGACGCGGCAGTCACCATCTGCGTGGTTGCCGAGGTGCCGGCCTGGCCGGTGGAGCCTGCGGTTCCGCTGGTGGCCGCTGTCCCGGAGGCGGAGCACCCGGCGAGGGTGAGGGCCAGGGCGAAAGCGGCCACGGAGAAGGTCTTGTTGAATTTGCGCATGGGCGTTTCCTTAAAATCTGATGTGATGCGGGGAGGGGTTTTGGGGGCACTTCGAACAGGCGGGCGCCGGTCAGGCCACGGGAGTCAGCAGCATGGTGCGCCGGAGGGTCCGGCTCCAGCGGTTGGCCGGCAGCTGCGGGTTCAGGGCGGCCATTCCGGTGGCAAATTTGGAAATCCTGCAAGGCCGGATGCCGTGCTGCCACAGGTGCCGGTCCAGCGGCCCGGCGCCTGAACCGGACTTCGTCTCGAGCACCACGCTGCCGTCAAGGACCTGCGGGCTGCCTCCCTGGCCCTGCCAGGTGACGTCTGCATCTATGGTTGCCCTGCTGCCTGATTCGGGGAGGAAGAGCGTGATCCGCCGGTACCGGGTCTCAAGCACCGGGCTGAGCGGGCCGGCCGGAACGTCGCCGATGGCGGCCGCGAGGGTCTCGTTGACGTAGTCCAGGCCCTCCGCCGTCATGCGGGCCCGGTCCTGCAGGTCATACGGGATGCGTTCCTTGACCGTGGCTTCCCTGGCGCCCTCGGTCTTGACTTCCAGGAAGCTGAGCCTGCTGTCCACATAGGTCCTCGTGCGGATCTTGTAACGGCGACGGCGACGGCGGCCGCGGGCCGCCAGCATGTAGCTGTCGAGCTGCGGGGTGCCGAAGTAGACGGAGTCGTAGGCGAAGGACCGGATGCCATCCATCTCCAGGACGCGGACCTGGCCGGTGAAGGACGCCAGGGCCTGCCTGGCAGACTCGACGGGGACCACGTATTTCCGGTCCACGCGGGTCTGGAGCGCAGCCTCGGAGTTGAGCTCTTCGAGGCCGACCGGCGGCAGCTGGGAAAGGCCGCTGAACTGGATGCCGCCGCTCATGCCACACCTGCCGGCGCCAGCGTTGCCTGCACTGCGGTTGCCTGCACGGGATGCGCTTCGTGGGGCTGAAGGCTTTCGTGGAGTCCCGGGGTGCGGGGAATGTATGCGTAGCGGACGTTGACGATGGTCTTGTCGTTGACCAAGTCCAGTTCCTGGACAGTGACCGTGTGGACTTTCGCGCCCAGGACTTCCTCGAGGCGGGCCGTCAGCTCGTCCTCGCGGGCGATGGCCCGGTCCAGCACTACTGTTTGGTGGCGGTATGAGGGCAGGACCCGCTTGTGGTCACCGAGGTACATCGCGGCCAGGACAAGTCCCATGAGGGAGAGCGTGAGCCACATCGGTTCGACGCCGATGCCGGCAATCAGGCCCAGGGCCAGTGCCGAGAAGTAGTAGGCAACTTCGTGCTGGGCGAGTTCCGTGGAACGGAGCCGGATGATGGAGAGCACCCCGAAGAGGCCCAGCCCCAGGCCCACGCCGGCTGCCGAGCCGGAGAGCGCGGTGGCCACGGCCAGGACGCCGATGTTCATGCCCAGGTATGACACCGCAAGGTCGCGGCGCCGGTGACGCCGGACGTACAGGGCGAAGGTGAGGAGGCAGATGGCGGCGACATCTGCGGCCATCAGGATGAAGTGGTTCATGGGGTTTTCCGGAATCTCGTGGTGGATTACTTCTTACGATTCACGGTCAAGCTGTGCTGGGGCTGTGCCGGAACAAGGGCTGGTTTATGACCTTCACACGCGGCCGGGTGCGCTGCCGCGTGAGGCGTTTTGGGCCCCCCGGCAGCGAAGAGGAAGCGCTGCTGGACGGAGTAGCTGACCCCGAGCAGGGCAAGCTCGGTGAGTAGTTTGGCCGGCAGATCGGGGATGCCGGCACCGGCCAGCGCGGTCAGCAGGGCGTAGTTCGCCGCCAGCAACGACACCGCCAGCGCAACGTAGCGGGCGGCCGTGGCGGTTGCCGGCTTGTCGCGGCCGTGTTCAAACACGAGCCTGCGGTTGATGAGGTAGTTGCCCGTGGCGCTGATGGCGCGGGCGCCGACGATGGCGGCGAGCACCGAGTCTGTCAGTGCGCTGAGGACCAGGAAGGCGGCAGTGTCGATGAGGAACCCGGCAAAGGAGGACAGGAAGAACTTCAGCAGCGGGGCATAGATGCGCACCGAGTCGGCGAGCGGCCGGAAATGGGACCCGGAGTTGTGTTCCAGGTAGATCGTGGCTATGTCCACGCTGTCGATTCCGTAGCCGGCTGCCTTGGCTTCGAGGAGGACGTTCAGCTCGTACTCGTAGCGCTCGCCGTAGACGGAGCGGAGCCACGGAAGCATGATGGCCGGGTAGCCGCGCAGGCCGGTCTGGGTGTCCTGCACGCGCTCGCCGGTGGCCAGCCGGAACAGCCAGCGGGTGGCGGCGTTGCCGAAGCGGCTGCGGGCGGGCACGTCGCCGGCGAAACTGCGGGAGCCCAGCACCATGGCCGTGGCGGTGCCGCCCGCTCGCTCGGCCACCCGCAGGATGTCCACCACGCTGTGCTGGCCGTCGCTGTCGGCGCAGACGACGTCCTGGCGGGAAGGTGTTCCTCGATGAAACCGAAGCCGGCCTTGAGGGCGTGGCCCTTGCCGCGGTTGACGGGATAGTTGATGACGCGGCAACCGAGCCGCGCGGCGCCGTCGAAAATATGCCGATACGCCGGGCCGCTGCCGTCGTCCACCACCACAAGGGTGAGCCCTGGATCAGCGGCGTGGATCGTGCCGATCAGCTCCACGAGGTGGGCGTCCGGTTCGTAGGCGGGAATCAGGATGATCATGCCCGGACCTCACTTGCCGATGTAGAGGATGTCGGAGGTGCCGCGTTCTTTGTTGGCGCCGAGGGGGTTGTTGACCAGCGCGCCGTCGAAGTACATGGTGGAGGATCCGCCGCCGTCCAGGTTGTACGCGGTGGTGGCGCCCAGGTCCTTCATGATCTGCGCCATTCCGGTCATGGTGACGCCTGCGCTGTAGCCGGGGCTGCGGCCGTCCACCACCACGAATACGAGGTGGTTTGTCCCGATGACGCCCACCGCGGTGCGCGGCTGCTCGCCCTGGATGGAGTGGTTCCCGAAGTTGGTGTCCACCTCGACGTCCTCGATGCCGTCGACGATGTTGCCGTCCTGCAGGACCGCGGGGCCGAAGGAGAGAGTGTTCCACACGCCGTCGGCTACCAGTTGCTCGGCGTTGGTAGCGGTTTCGTCGTAGACCTTGACGGTGCCGTCACGGTAGAAAGCCAGCCCCTGGCGGGCTCCTTCGTCCCGGTAGACCATTCCGTTGCGGATGACGATTCCCGTGTCCCGGAACCCGTAATAGTCGCCGTTGATGGCGAAGATGGCGTTGTGGTCGGCGGCGATCGCCGCCGTGGTTTCGGTGATGTTTTCACCGAAACTGTCGTTCGCGAAAGCGGACTTGAGCGTGGTCGCGTCGTCCAGGACGACGTCGGCAACGTAGTACGTGACGGTGCTGTCACCGCTGCCGGTGACCACGGTGGAGATGTTGATGCTGGAGCCGTCTGCGGTGTAGGACGTGTCCGTCACGGTGGCCGCGGACGAGCCCACAGTGTTGGTTTCCGAGGTCACGCCTGGCTGGCTTCGTATGCGGATACGTCAGAGATTTCCACGTGCTGGATCACAAACCGGTCCAGCGCCCAGGCCTCGCGCCTCCGGCGGAAAGTGTGAGCGCGAGGCCTGCCGCGAGGATAGCCCGACGCGTCGGCTTGGATTTGCTGGGTGGGTTCTTTTGGGAGGTCATGCATCATTTCTAGGTTCCGGACTTATACCGGCCGTGAGCCCCTCATTTGAGGGAGCTGTGAAAGCGGGTGAACGGGCGGCCGGTCTCCGCGGCGTGCGGCCGGTCACTGCGGGCCTGCGCCGGAGGCGATAGTGTGATTCCGGGTTAGTACCAAGCTTCGAAAGGGTCAACGTTGACTGCTGCACTGCCGGAACTCGCCGACGGCGACTTCTACTACCAGGACCTGGGAGGCGGACGCTTCCGCTCCACCATCCACGCCCAGGGGGCCTGGAACGAGCACGAACAACACATGGCTCCGGCCTCCGGACTGCTGGCGGACCGGCTGGACCGGCACGAGCCCCGCAGCGACGTGCGCATGGCGAGGCTGAGCTACGAGATCCTGGGACTGATTCCCGGCGGCGAATTCGAAGTGGTCACCAAGACGCTCCGGCCCGGCCGGACCATAGAACTCGTGCAGGCAGAACTGCTGGCTGCAGGACGGGTGGCCATCAGGGCAACGGCCTGGCGGATGATCACCAGCGACACATCCGCCGTCGCCGCGATCGAAGACGCCGTCATTCCGTCACCGGACGAATGCAAGCCCTACGACGGCTCAAGCGTCTGGCCGGGAGGGTACATCCGCTCGCTCGAAATGCGGGTGGCAGAGGGGCACCGGCCCGGTGCGGGCAAGGTGTGGCTGCGTACCGACCATCCGCTGACTGATGCTGCCGACAGCACCGACCTGGCCCGGCTGATGGGGCTCGTGGACACTGCCAACGGTATCGCCGCGCGGGTTCCACCCGGCAAGGACAGCTACGCCTTCCCCAACCTGGACCTGCAGATCCACATGTACCGCAGGCCCGAGGGTGAATGGCTCGGCCTGGACAACGCCGTGTCCTTCGGCGCTGACGGGATCGGGCTCACGTCAACGGTGCTGCACGACCTCACGGGGCCGTTCGGCCGGGCGGAGCAGATCCTCACGCTGCGGAAATCCTGACCTGCGCTGATTTCCTGGCCTGCGCCCGCTGCGGCTAGTGGAAGACGAGCCAGCCGGCCAGCGTGGCGAGCGCCGTCAGCAGCGCGCCCCAGGCCATGTCAACGAGGATCAGCTGCAGTGGCCAGGCCTTGAGCGTAGCGGCGTTGGTCAGGTCATAGGTCGCGTAGGCGAACGCGCCCAGCGCTGCTCCGTACCCGACGGCGGTCAGCCAGCTGCCTCCGTCGAGCGCCGGCCGCAAGGCAAAAAAGACAATTCCCGCAATGTAAATCACGTAGAAAGCCACGGCGTAACCTAGATGGGGCCGGTCCGCCAGCAAGTCACCGATGTGGCTGCGGTAGAACGGGTTCATGAGCTTGAGCCATACGGCGTCGATGGCGGCGAAGGCAGCGGCAACGACCAGGAATTGCAATATGACCATAAGGGAGCTTAGCAATATGCAGCAGACCGGGGCTGACTCGCGGACACTGACCGTCGTCCGCCAGGAGAAGTCGCTGGGGGCTGTCAGGGACCTTGACTTCGGGATCGAGCTGCTGGGCCAGGCCAAGACCGGCCGGATCGGGCCGACCCTGCGGCTGTACCGGCCGGCGCCGACGGTGGCCTTCGGGCAGCGCGACACGCATCTGACCGGGTTCGGCGCCGCTGCGCAGGCCTGCCGCGAACTGGGCTTTGAGCCGCTGATCCGGAAGGCCGGAGGGCGCGCGGCGGCCTATCACGAAGGCACGCTGATCATCGACCACGTGGAGCCGCACGCCGACGCCATCTCGGGATCCAAGGGCCGGTTCGCATTCTTCGGCGAGATGCTGGCGCAGGCGCTGCGGAGTGCCGGCGTGCAGGCCGCTGTCGGGGAAATCCCGGGCGAGTACTGCCCAGGTGAGTACAGCGTCCACGGCACGGACCCGCAGTTCCCGGCGCACCAGGTCAAGCTGGTAGGAACGGCCCAGCGTGTGGTGTCCGGCGGCTGGCTGTTCAGCTCCGTGGTGGTGGTCGAAAACTCGGCGCCAATCCGCGGCGTCCTCACGGCGAGCTACGCGGCCCTCGGCCTGGACTGGGATCCGGCGACGGCAGGCGCGGTCAACGACCTCGTGCCGCACCTGGACGTCGATGCCATCGAAGGCGCCGTGGTCAGTGCCTACGCGGACTACGCAACCCTGGCCCATGCGGAGTTCAGCAGCCTGCACCCGTAGGCCGGCAGCCCCCAGGCCTGACGGTCTATTCGCTGGAGGGGCTCATTCGTGGAGGCGCTTATTCGGTGGACGCCGGGATCTGGCAGATCATGAGGACATTTCCGTCCGGATCCCTGAAGTTGAACCATTCATCGTCCGTGACGTCCGTCAGTTCCGCGCCGCGGTCTTTCATGAACTCATGGGCTGCCCGGATGTCTGAGGTGTTGAAATGGAAGGCGGGGACCCGGAAGACGGCGTCGGGGGAGTAGATCTTGCTGTCGAGGACCAGGCCGGCCCCGTCCATGGGCAGTATGTAGAGGTGGTCAAGCAGGATCTTGTCCTCGGCGGGCACGCCCAGCATTTCGCAGTACCAGTCACGGGCCTCTTCAATATCGCGGACAGGAACGAAAACGGTGCCGATTTGCGGCGCAACTGCATGCATGGCGATCCTTCGTGAGATGGACAGGCACTTGAACCCTAACGCGGGCGCACACCTGCCGCCAGCATGGCGCGGGGTCATGTCATCCGAAGGCCGGCACGACCTCCGGGACCTGAGGTCGGGCCGGCCCGCCGTGACCTATGCTCGTTGAGTGGCGAAACGCGGCATCTTCGCGTGGCCGGATATTGGGGGAAGTCTTGGTACTGAAATCTGAGTGTCAGTCAAGGGGAACGGTCAGACTGGCCGCGCAGGCGAAATGCCTGGCGCTCGCCGTCGTGCTTGCAGGTGGACTGGCGGGCTGCGCGCCCGGTGAACCGGCACCCGGACCGACGGCGACGGTAGGAGCGGGCAGTGTAGTCTCGGGCAAAGCGGTGACGGATAAGCTGGCGGCTGCCCCGGCGGCAACAGGAGCGTCAACAGAACCGCGGGACGTTTCCACGTCCCGCGAGATGCCGGGGCCCAAGGTGGCCGATTCGTTTGGCAACGTCGATTTCTACACCACGGTGGCAGGCGACACTTTCTCGGCCATGACCGCCGCCTTCGGACTGTCAGAGGCGAAGATAACCGAGTTCAACGGACTCACCCCCGGGGCGCCGCTGGTGCCCGGCAGGACACTCCGCCTCATTCCGGCTGAAGGGCCGCTCCGCGGGGCCACGGGCACGGCGACGGTGGACGCCAACGGCATCCCCTCCACGTACGATGTTGCGGCGAACGACACCCTGGACGGCATCGCCTACCGCTTCGGCCTCACCCAGGAACAGCTGGCCGAAGCGAACAAGGTCCCCTATGTCCACGAGCAGGGCAATGTCTACTTCCTCAAACGCGGGAACCGCATCCAACTGCAGAAGAACCCTGTGGACAGCAGGTCCGGCACCGGGGTAACCGTCACGAACTCGTTCGGGAACGCCGATTTCTACACCACCGTGGACGGGGACTCGTTCGACAGCATCGGCTACAAGTTCCGGCGCACAGCACCCCAATTGCTGCTCTACAACCCGGCCTTGAAGGCGGACAGGCCTATCCCGCCGGGCACCAGGGTGAAACTGATGGCCGGGGATGTCAGGATCACCGGCGCCCGGGGGACGTTTACCGCCGATGCCGCCGGGGTCCCGCTGACGTACACGACGGCGGCGGGAGACATCGAGCGTCAGGTGGCGTTCCGGTTCAACCTTGCAATTCACGAACTCGAATCCGCGAACCGGCCTCTGGCGCCCGGCGAGCGCACATGGTTCGCCTTTGCCGATCTTCCGGCCGGCGAACTCGCGCCGGGCCAGGTCATCAGCCTTACGGCAGAGCAGCCGATCAACAGATAAGTAACCCCAACGTATCTCCCGCCCAATCGTCCTGAATCCCGTCGACTTTTCGGCCCAAAGCGGAGCACCATTAAAGGACAGCCGCTGTAAAGGAGGTCGGTGATGTGCTATTCATCGCGTGAGGATTTCGGCTGGGGCACTAAGAAGGACGCAACCCGGAAGCCTGAAGAGCGCCGGGAGACGACACCTGCGGAAACCCCGGAACCGAGGGCCCATGCGGACCAAACCAAACTGTGGGCCTTCCTTGCCCGCCGCAGGGAACACCAGGCTCCGAAACCGATGACTGACCGCATCCACGAGAAGGTCTAGGCACAAACAGGATAGGCACCGCTGCGGCGGTGCCTATCCTGTGTTCGGCTGGCCTGCTTTGTTTAGCCGTCAGCACCGACTCGTGTCACGAAGCGACCAGCAGCACAGCCAGCACCGCCATGAGGACGGCGATTCCGCCGTCGAGAATGCGCCAGGCGCCGGGACGGGCGAACACCGGTGCGAGGAACTTCGCGCCGAAGCCGAGGAGGCTAAACCACAGCGTGCTGCCGGCCACCGCTCCCCAGGCGAATGGCCAGCGGCCATCGGGGCCTTGGCCGGACGCCAGCGAACCCAGGAGCACCACCGTGTCCAAGTACACGTGCGGATTGAGCCAGGTCAGGGCGACGGCGGTGGTCACCGCCGCGGTCAGCGTGGTCCGGGTAGTCGGGCCTGAGGCGGCGAGGGCTCCGGGATTCAGGGCACGCCTCGCAGCGATGACGGCATAGGCGAGTAGGAAGGCGGCCCCCGCCCAGCGGACCACTGCCAGCGCAAGAGGCGCTGCCTGGATCAGGGCGCCCACTCCCGCGACCCCGGCAACGATCAGCACAGCGTCGCTGGCGATGCAGACCCCCACGATGGGTGCCAGGTGTTCGCGGCGCAATCCCTGGCGCAGCACAAAGGCGTTCTGGGCGCCGATCGCAATGATGAGGGAAAGGCCGGCGCCGAAGCCCGCAAGGAGAGATCCGAAAGTTGTCATGAAGTCCACTTGCCTGACTCTAGGCGCCGCGGAATCATGAGTACAGCTAAACTTTCTTACCGAGCTTAAGGAAAATTCAGGATGGATGCGACGACCGAACAGCTCAGGACGCTGGCAGCCGTGATCGAACACGGCACGTTCGACCGGGCGGCTGAAGCCCTCCATGTGACCTCGTCAGCGGTCAGCCAGCGGATCAAGGCCCTCGAGCAGCAGACCGGCCGCGTGCTGCTGCTCAGGACCAAGCCCGCCCGGCCCACCAAATCCGGAAGTGTGGTGGTACGGCTGGCACGCCAGGTGGCCCTCCTCGAAAGTGAGGCCATGGATGAGCTGGGCCTGGAAGGAGCCGGGGCCCGCCCGCGCATACCGCTGGTGATCAACGCCGACTCACTGGCCACGTGGGTTCTGCCGGCCCTGGCCAGCATCGACCGGACCAGCTTTGAAGTCACCATCGATGACCAGGACCACTCGATCGACCGTCTCCGGGAAGGCACGGCGATGGCGGCAATAACATCGGACCCGAACCCCGTTCAGGGGTGCATTGCACGGCCCCTCGGCATCATGCGGTACAGGGCGGTGGCCAGCCGGGTCTTTACCGAGGAGTGGCTACCCGACGGATTCACCGACCAGGCCCTGTCCGCGGCGCCCGTGGTGGTGTTCGACCGCAAGGACGCCCTGCAGGACCGCTACCTCGAGCGGCGGCTGGGTGCAGGCGCCGCCCTGCCGCCCCGGCATTACGTGCCCGCATCTGCCGACTTCCTGCGCGCGATCGAACTGGGACTCGGCTGGGGAATGCTGCCCGACCTTCAGTCCTCGGACGCTATCGCTGCCGGCACGCTGGTCGTCCTCGACGATCAGCGCCACGTCGACGTCCCGCTCTACTGGCAGCAATGGTCGGTGGAATCCGCCACGCTCACGAGAATTGCGGCGTCGCTGCAAAAAGCTGCGGCCGCCCGGCTCCGCTGACCTATCCGCGCCCTAGGCTGCGAGCCTGCTCTTGACCTCGGCCGCCGAAGGGTTCGTGGCCGCGGTGCCGTCCGGGAAGAGCACGGTGGGGACGGTGCGGTTGCCTCCGTTGATCTGCTCCACGAGCTCGGCGGTGCCATCCACCTCTTCGATGTTAATTTCGGTGTAGCCGATTCCCTGCGCGTCCAGCTGCTTCTTGAGCCGGTTGCAGTAGCCGCACCAGGTGGTCGAAAACATGGTGATGGTGCCGTCTTCGGGAGTGAAATCCACAGAGCTCTCCTCAGGTTGCTGTGTTGCTGTCAGTTCGTTCGTCTCAACGGTAACCCGGGTGCCGGTATTCCCCCGCCTCTGTTGCGATGGCATGCTGGTGCCATGTGTGGACGCTACGTCATGGCCAGGGCGGTCGGGGACCTGCTGGCGGAATTCGACGCCGAAATCGAAAACGAAATAGAGATCCCGCCGTCGTGGAACATCGCGCCCACCGACGGTGCCCCCATCGTCCTTGAGCGGCTAATCGACGGCGGGACGGTCCGCCAGTTGCACGTCGCGCGCTGGGGGCTGGTGCCGTCCTGGGCAAAGAGCCCGGGCATCGGCCCCAAGATGATCAATGCCCGGAGTGAAAGCGTGCTGGAGAAGCCCGCCTTCCGCAAAGCGGTCCAGTCACGACGCTGCGCCGTGCCGGCGGACGGGTACTACGAATGGAAGCAGGGTGAGGGCCGCAGCAAGCAGCCCTATTACGTCCGGCCCAGGGACGGCTCCGGCATGGTCTTCGCGGGCCTTTATGAATGGTGGAAGGACCCGTCCAAGGCGCAGGACGACCCCGCCCGCTGGATGCTTTCGATGTCCATCATGACGGCGGATTCACCGCCGGCAGGTGCGGAGCACACAGTTTTCGGCGAGCTCACCGCGCTCCACGACCGCGTCCCCCTTCCCATGAACCGGGAAACGATGGCGGCCTGGATCGATCCGCAGGCGGACGATGCAGCCGGCCTGGTGGACCTGGTCCGCTCGGGGGTGAAGGATGTTGCCGCCGGCTGGCGCGTGGACTCCGTCGGCACGGCCGTCGGAAATGTCCGCAACAATTCCCCGGAGCTCATCGAACCCGTAGAGGCACTGTTCTGATACCGGCAACCGGCGGCAGAAATCAGACGGTGACGCGTCCGCCGTCGTCCACTGTCCAGGTGGGGTTATAGGCAATCTCCCACCGGAAGCCGTCCGGATCCGCGAAGTATCCTGTGTAGCCGCCCCAGGGCTGGGTCTTGGGGGCGGCCACGATGGCGGCGCCGGCTGCTTCCGCCTGTGCCATCACGCGGTTAACTTCGTCGGCGCTGCCCACGTTATGGCTGAGCGTAATACAGGGGACGGCTGACGGGGCGTCCACGGCTGCCTCGGCCTGCATCTGCGCTGCGTCCCACAGGGAGAGCACCAGGCCGTGGTTGGCCTGGATAAACACCACTTCATCCGGAACCTCCCGGTGGACGGGCCAGCCGAGGGCGTCCACATAGAAGCGGCGGGAGGCGGCCACGCTTCGCACTCCCAGTGAAATAAAATCGACTCGGGGCTGCATGGTTCGATACTGTCATGGACATGCCCACAAATCACGAAGACGATAAAAGCGCCCAGGCTGACAAAGAGCAGCTCGCTGCCGTTCGCATCGCCGTCGATGAGGTGGATGAGCAGATCGTCACGTTGATTGCCCGCCGTGAGCGCTTGATCAGGATCGCGGGAACGCTAAAGGGCGATGACGCCGAGGTCAGGGCTCCCGGTCGCGTGGAGCGGGTCATCGAGCATGTCCGCGCTGCTGCCCTGAAGAAGGAAATTGACCCGGACATCGTGGAAAGCACGTACCGGGCCATGATCTCGAAGTTCATCGAGCTCGAGCTGAAAATCCACAAGGACAGCAACTAAGCCCTGTCGGGGCTACCTAAAGGGATTCCTCCACGGGCACTCCGGACTGGTATTCCCGGCCGTCAGCTTCGCTGAAGCCTGACATGAGATGTCCTTTGCCAAGCCCGAACACTGTGCTTACCGGGAAGTTGCCGGTAATGGTGTTGCCGGAGTGCTCGACGTTGCTGATGTCAAAAGTCTCCTCCGTTTCGTCGTGGTTGAAGAAGTACATGGAGACCGCTTCACCGTTCATGAACTCGATTCCCAGCCTCCGTTGATGCGAATAGTCCGGAGTGGCAGCCATGAGCCCCACGACAAAGGCGCCCGATCCTGGAATGTTGCCCTCGATATCAAACCTGGCCACCAGTGTTGACTCTTTGGCGGCGATGCTTACATGCTTCAGGAGCGCGTCATTGGAACTCATGGCTCCATCCTGCCCCCTAAGCCGCCGTCCGTCCACACCCATCTAGGTTTTGTCCGAGGCCCGGCGTAGACTGAAGGTATTCGAATACATATTCGAATAACCGTTTATATTCAGCAGATTCATGTTGGTTTCCGGAGGCACCCGTGGGCATGTTCAGCGAGTCGGTAGACGTCGTCTGCAACGCCGCGGGCGAACCTGTGGAACTCCAATGGGGCGGCAGGCAGTACACAGTCTGCGCCGAACCAGTGCGCTGGTATGAGCGCCGGCAGTGGTGGGCGGAGGAGCGGCGGGCGCCGCTGGGAAGCGGACCGGGCCTCGTGGACCACGAGATCTGGCGCATCCAGGTGGTTCCGGCCGGCACCCAGAGCAACCGCCAGGAATCTGCGGAAACCCATCAACCCCTGACCCTGGATCTGGTCCGGCATACCGGCAGCGGACGCTGGAGGCTGCTCCGGATCCACGACGCACTCCGGTATAAGACAGCATGACCTTCACACACCTTCACGTATCCACCGCCTTCAGCGCCCACTACGGTGTTTCCTGGCCTGATGAGCTCGCCCAGTCGGCAGCGGCCGAAGGAGCTACCGCCTTGGCCTGCACTGACAGGGACGGGCTGTACGGCACCGTTAAACACCTCAAGGCATGCATGGCTGCCGGCATAGACCCCGTCGTGGGGGTGGACCTCGCCGTATTCGACGACGACGGAGACCTCCGCACCCAGCTTTCCGGCCGGGTGGTGGTGCTTGCGCACGGCCACAACAACGGAGCCGGCTACAAGGCGCTGTGCCGGCTGATTTCGGATGCGCACGCCCGCACCACCGGTAAGGCCGGGGGAGCGGTCCCGGTTGCGGTCACCCGCGCGGAGCTCGCATCGAGGATCCTTGACCCCAAAACCCTGGAACCGGTGCTCACCGTCCTGGTCGGCCCTGATTCCGACGTCGGACGGGCCTTGGGCGGGCGGCGTTACCTTCGGCCACGAACTTTGTTCAAGAGCTGGCTGGATGCATTGCCGGCAGGGAGCCTCGCCGCCGAAGTTGTCACCCATCTCAGCGCTCCCGGGGAGCCGCTGAGCACGGCCCATGCCGTGCGCATGCTGAAGCTCGCCGAGGAATACCGCGTTCCGGCAGTGCTCACCAACGCCGTCCGGTATTGCGCTGAGGACGGCGCCGCGACAGCCGACGTCCTGGATTCCGCCCGCACGCTGAAGTCGCTGCCCGAGCTGTCCGCCGCACCGATGCTCCAGCCCAACGGCCAGGGCTGGCTGAAATCGCCCGCGCAGATGCTTCAGCTGGGGAAGGAAATCATTCACGCCGCCGGTTACGGGACGGCAGATCTCCAGGTGCTCCTCGCACAGACGGAGGCGCTCGCCGACCGGTGCCGCATGGATCCGGTCTCCGACATGGGCTGGAAACAGCCGGTGGTGCCCGAGGCCTCCGTGATCGGCATTGAAGGGGACCCGCTGGCAGAGCTGGCCCTGCGCTGCGAGGCCGGTGTCACCCGCCGCTTTCCGGGGATATCCGGCCAAGCTGAGGCCGTGATGCGCGCACGGCTGGATCACGAACTGAAGATCATTGCCAACCTCGGCTTCGCCTCCTACTTCCTCACTGTGGCGGAGGTTTCACGGATGATCCTGGACATGGGGGTGCGCGCCGCCGCCAGGGGGTCGGGGGCTTCGAGCCTGGTGAATTACCTGATCGATATCAGCCAGGTGAATCCGCTCCAGCACGACCTGATTTTCGAACGGTTCCTGTCCGGGGACAGGTCAACCCTGCCCGACATCGACATCGACGTCGAAAGTGCTGAGAGGCACAACGTCTACCGGAAAATCTTTGACCGCTTCGGTGCCCAGCGCGTCACCCTGATGAGCATGCAGAACGGCTACCGCGCCCGGGGAGCCGTGCGGGATGCAGGCATGGCATTGGGAATGGACGATGGCGATGTGGGGGAAATTGCCAAGCAGCTGTGGCGGTTCTCGGCCCGGAAATTCAGGGAGGCGCTTGAGGAAAAGCCCGAACTGCGGGAATTTGCCGGCAGGGTGGAGCATCGGGACTTTTCGGAAAACCAGCAGCTTGACCTGCTGGTGGATCTCACCGAACGCCTGGACCGCCTCCCGCGCCATATCTCCATGCACCCCTGCGGCGTGATTCTCGGCGATGCCACCCTGCTGGACCGGACCCCCGTCCAGCCCAGTGGGCTGGGGCTGCCCATGAGCCAGTTCGACAAACACGACATGGACCCCATGGGCATGCTCAAACTCGATGTCCTGGGGGTCAGGATGCAAAGCGCCATGGCCTTTGCCGTGCGGGAGATCATCCGGATCCATCCTTCGAAGGAGGAAGTGGTGGCAGCCGGGGCCCATCCCGTGGGACCAGACGGAAGGGGCCCGGACTACATCAGCGAGGACGGCCGCATAGACCTCAACGCTGTGCCGCTGGATGACGAACCCACCTACGAGCTCATCAGAAGCACCCACACCCTGGGATGTTTCCAGATCGAATCGCCGGGCCAGCGCGAACTCGTGGGCAAAATGGCGCCGAGGGACTTCAACGATCTCATCATCGACATTTCGCTGTTCCGCCCGGGGCCCATGAAGTCGGACATGGTCCGGCCGTTCCTGGAACACAGGCACGGCTTCGCGCCGGAGGTCTATCCCCATCCGGACCTCAAACCGGTGCTGCAGGAAACCCACGGCGTCACCGTTTTCCATGAGCAGATCCTGAAAACCTTCGACGTCATGACGGGCTGCGGGCTGGCCAGGGCAGACGAATTCCGCCGCGCCCTGGGCAACGAGGCACTGGAGCCGAAGGTGGAGGAGTTCTTCCGAAGTAAGGCCAAGGAGAACGGCTACACCCCGGAGGTAGTGGACAAGGTCTGGGGGACCCTGAAGGCCTTCGGCAGCTTCGGATTCTGCAAGGCCCACGGCGCAGCCTTTGCGGTGCCCACCTACCAGTCGGCCTGGCTGAAGGCCCACCATCCGGAGGCCTTCTTGGCGGGGCTGTGGGAACACGATCCCGGCATGTACCCCAAGCGCCTGCTGGTTGCCGAGGCACGCCGTCTCGGCATCCCCATCCTGCCGCTGGACATCAACCGCAGCGGGGGCGAGTACCGGGTGGAGCGGGTCGCGGAGGGGCCGGACCGGGGGAAGCTGGGCATCAGGCTGAGCCTGAACGGGATCTTCGGCCTTTCGGGTTCGGAGCTGAAACGGATCGTGGCCGGGCAGCCCTACGATTCCCTGGCGGACCTTCGGGCCAGGTCCAGGGTGAGTAAACCGAGCATCAAGAGGCTGGCCCAGTTGGGCGCCTTCGATTCCCTGCACCGTGAATCGGGCGGTGCGGCCAACCGGGCAGACCTGGTCCAGCACCTCCAGAACCTCCAGGGCCGGCAGGTCCGGAAAGGCCCCGACGTCATCGACGGACAACTGGCACTGCCTTTGGGTGATGTTGAGTTGCGGAACGTGAAGGCTGAGCTTCCGGCACCCACCATGGTGGAGAATGTCCGCGCTGAGCTTGACCTGATGGCGGTGGATGTCAGCGAGCACCTGATGTCGAGCCACCGGCCGCTGCTGGACAGGCTGGGTGTCACCACCGCGGACAAACTGCTCGAACTCAGGAACGGCACGGAGGTTCTGGTGGCCGGGGTCCGGATTGCCACCCAAACCCCGCCCATGCGCGGCGGCCGCAGGGTTGTTTTCATCAGCATCGATGACGGCACCGGATGTGTGGACTCCGTGTTCTTCCATGAAGCACAGGAGCTCGCAGGGCCCCTGCTTTTCGGCACGCGGCTGCTGCTCATCCGGGGTACCACCAGGCGAACAGGCCCGCGGGGGATCAGCCTGAGCGCCAGCATGGCCTGGGACCTCAGCCGGATAGACACCCTGCCGTTCCCTGAACAGGCCATCCCGGAACAGGCCCTCCCGGAGGCCCTCCGGGAAAAGGGTGAACCAGCACAGGCCCTCCCGGCGCAGGGTGAACCCGGAGGCGCGGCTGTCCACCCCGGAACGGTCATCCCTGACGAATTCAGGGTGCCGGGACCGCTGGAGGGAATCGGCAGGAATCTTGCCATCACCGGACTGGGCGGCTGACGCGCCCGCCCCCGTGATGCGCCGCGGCCGCCCGTGTGCCGCTTTGGCTGGCCTCTTCCGTTACAGATACCATTGACAAGGCTGGCTGTGGTCCCCGTATGCCACAAGCTACGAAGCCTTAACTTTGAATAGGAGACACCCGTGTCAGATGCCGAGCAGATCACCCTCATCGTCGATGGCGAAGAGATGAAGGTGACTACCGGGACCACCGGCGCGGAACTCTTCTTTGAGCGCCGCGACGTCGTCGTGGCCCGCGTTGACGGCGAGCTGAAGGACCTGGACCAGCCCCTTCCCGAAGGTGCCCAGATCGAGGCCGTTACCATCGATTCCCCTGACGGCCTCAACGTGCTGCGCCACTCGACCGCCCACGTCATGGCCCAGGCAGTGCAGCAGCTGCGCCCCGACGCCAAACTGGGCATCGGCCCCTACATCACCGACGGCTTCTACTTCGACTTCGACGTCGCTGAGCCGTTCACCCCGGAAGACCTCAAGGCCCTGGAAAAGATGATGCTCAAGATCATCAACCAGAACCAGAAGTTCGTCCGCCGCGTCGTCTCCGAGGACGAAGCCCGCGAAGCCATGAAGGACGAGCCGTACAAGCTCGAGCTCCTGGGCAAGAAGAACAACGCCGCCGACGCCGGCGAGGGCGTCAACGTCGAAGTGGGCGCCGGAGACATCACCATCTACGACAATGTGGACCGCAAGAGCGGCGACAGCGTCTGGTGCGACCTGTGCCGCGGCCCGCACCTGCCCAACACCAAGCTCATCTCCAACGCCTTCGCCCTGACCAGGTCCTCGGCCGCCTACTGGCTGGGCAACCAGAACAACCAGCAGCTGCAGCGCATCTACGGCACGGCCTGGCCCACCAAGGATGCCCTCAAGGCCTACCAGGAGCGCATTGCCGAGGCCGAACGCCGCGACCACCGCAAGCTTGGTGCCGAACTGGACCTGTTCTCCTTCCCTGATGAACTGGGCTCCGGCCTGCCGGTCTTCCACCCCAAGGGCGGCATCATCCGCAAGGCCATGGAGGACTACTCCCGCCAGCGCCACGTGGAGGCCGGCTATGAGTTCGTCTACACGCCCCACATCACCAAGGGTCACCTCTACGAAGTCTCCGGCCACCTCGACTGGTACAAGGAGGGCATGTTCCCGGCGATGCACATCGACGCGGAACTGAACGAGGACGGCACCGTGCGCAAGCCCGGCCAGGACTACTACCTGAAGCCGATGAACTGCCCCATGCACAACCTGATCTTCCGGTCGCGCGGCCGCTCCTACCGCGAACTGCCGCTTCGCCTCTTCGAGTTCGGCTCCGTGTACCGGTACGAAAAGTCCGGTGTGGTGCACGGCCTGACCCGCGTGCGCGGCATGACACAGGACGACGCCCACATCTACTGCACCCGCGAGCAGATGAAGGACGAACTCACCTCCACCCTGAACTTCGTGCTGGGCCTGCTCAAGGACTACGGCCTGGACGACTTCTACCTGGAGCTGTCCACCAAGGATCCCGAAAAGAACGTCGGCTCTGACGAGGCCTGGGACGAAGCCACCCGAACCCTGGCCGAGGTGGCCGAAGCCTCGGGCCTGGAGCTGATCCCGGACCCGGGCGGAGCCGCGTTCTACGGCCCCAAGATCTCCGTTCAGGCGAAAGACGCCCTGGGCCGCACCTGGCAGATGTCCACCATCCAGCTGGACTTCAACCTGCCCGAGCGCTTCGAACTCGAGTTCCAGGCCGCTGACGGCACCCGCCAGCGCCCGGTCATGATCCACCGCGCCCTCTTCGGCTCGGTGGAGCGCTTCATGGGCGTGCTCACGGAGCACTATGCCGGCGCCTTCCCGGCCTGGCTGGCTCCCGTGCAGGTGGTGGGCATCCCGGTGGCCGAGGCGTTCAACGACTACATGTTCGACGTCGTCGGCCAGCTTAAGGCGGCCGGCATCCGGGCCGAGGTGGACATCTCCTCGGACCGCTTCCCGAAGAAGATCCGCACGGCCAGCAAGGACAAGATCCCGTTCGTGCTCATCGCCGGCGGCGAGGACGCCGAAGCCGGCGCTGTGTCCTTCCGCTTCCGCGACGGCAGCCAGGACAACGGCGTGCCCGTGGCCGAGGCTGTCCAGCGGATCGTGGATGCCGTCCGCGACCGGACCACCTAGCCGCGGCGGAGGGACACACAGTGCAGGAGAACACAGGAGCGGGCTATCCGGGCGACGCTGAGGTGACGGATGATTTCGGCCTCGCCGGCGTTCCGGACGCCTTCCAGCGCCTGTGGACTCCGCACCGCATGGCCTACATCAAGGGCGGGCAGCACCAGTTCAAGAACCAGGACGACTGCCCGTTCTGCATAGCCCCCTCACGGACGGATGAGGAGTCCCTCATCGTGTACCGGGGCCGCACGAGCTATGTGGTGCTGAACCTGTTCCCGTACAACCCGGGGCACCTGCTGGTGTGCCCTTACCGCCACGTTCCGGACTACACGGACCTGACGGTCGAGGAGACCGCCGAATTCGCCGAGCTGACCCAGACCGCCATGCGCGTGCTGCGGAAGGTGGCGAATCCGGGCGGCTTCAACCTCGGCATGAACCAGGGGGTTGTGGGCGGGGCCGGAATTGCCGGGCACCTCCACCAGCACATCGTTCCGCGGTGGGGCGGGGACGGGAACTTCTTCCCCATCATCGCCCAGACCAAGGCGATCACGCAGACCCTCGACGAAGTCCGCCAGCAAATTGCCGAGGCGTGGCCAGGGGAGACGCATGCTGAATAGGCATGCCCGCGGTTTCTTCACCGCGCTGTTCTCCCCGCTTGCCCGCTGGCTCCTCAGGATCGGTGTATCCCCGGACGCCATCACCATCGTCGGGACGGCCGGTGTGGTGGTGGGCGCCCTGGTCTTCTACCCGCTGGGCCAGCTCTGGTGGGGAACGATCTTTATCACCGCCTTCATCTTTTCCGACGTTATTGACGGCATCATGGCGCGGCTGCAGAACGGGGGAGGCCGCTGGGGCAACTTCCTGGACTCCACCCTGGACCGGGTGGCGGACGGGGCACTCTTCGCCGGCCTGGCTGTCTGGTTCTTTACGGGCGGCGAGAATGAGGCGATAGCGATCGCCGCCGTCGTCTGCCTTGTTCTTGGCATGGTGGTCTCGTACGTGCGGGCGAAGGCCGAATCACTGGGCTTCCAGGCCAATGTGGGCATTGCCGAACGCGCCGAACGGCTGGTGTCCGTCCTGGTGGTCACCGGCTTCACGGGCTTGGGCTTGCCGTCCATAGTCCTGTTCGTGACCCTCGTGCTGCTGGCCCTGGCAAGCTTCGTCACGGTGGTCCAGCGTGTGCTGGCGGTCCGCGACCAGTCGCACGAAGACACCGAGCAAACCTGATTAAGCCGGGCTGCCGGGGTGGGACTAGTATTAGGACTGCCTGGTCAATGGATCCGGGTAATCCGGTGTGTGCAAATTACGGCATTTCCGTGCCGCCCGCACTCCCGGCGAAGGTCATCTATCTACCCATAGGGGTTTTTGTGTCTACACCTGATGTAAGCAGCGAAGCCGGCTCGTCCGCCAACAGCGTCACGGGCAGCAACCGCGTCAAGCGCGGCATGGCAGAGATGCTCAAGGGCGGCGTCATCATGGACGTCGTCAACGTCGAACAGGCCCGCATCGCCGAAGACGCCGGTGCCGTTGCCGTCATGGCGCTCGAGCGGGTCCCGGCCGACATCCGTGCCCAGGGCGGCGTGTCCCGCATGTCCGATCCGGACATGATCGACAAGATCATCGAAGCCGTGTCCGTCCCGGTAATGGCCAAGGCCCGCATCGGCCACTTCGTCGAGGCGCAGGTTCTGCAGTCCCTCGGCGTGGACTACATCGACGAGTCCGAGGTCCTGACTCCGGCCGACTACACCAACCACATCGACAAGTGGAACTTCACCGTTCCCTTCGTCTGCGGCGCCACCAACCTCGGTGAGGCCCTGCGCCGCATCAACGAGGGCGCGGCGATGATCCGCTCCAAGGGTGAGGCGGGCACCGGAGACGTCTCCAACGCCACCACGCACATGCGCCAGATCCGCGCCGAGCTCCGCAGGCTGTCCTCCCTCCCGGAGGACGAGCTGTACGTCGCCGCCAAGGAACTGCAGGCACCGTATGAACTGGTCAAGGAAGTTGCCTCCACCGGCAAGCTCCCGGTGGTGCTGTTCACCGCCGGCGGCATCGCCACCCCGGCCGACGCCGCCATGATGATGCAGCTCGGCGCCGACGGCGTGTTCGTCGGCTCCGGCATCTTTAAGTCCGGCAACCCGGCCCAGCGCGCCGCCGCCGTCGTGAAGGCCACCACCTTCTTCGACGACCCCGACGTCATCGCCAAGGCCTCCCGCGGCCTGGGCGAAGCTATGGTGGGCATCAACGTGGACGAGATCCCGCAGCCGCACCGCCTCGCCGAGCGCGGCTGGTAACAGCTTCAAAAGCAGTACGACGCCGGCCGGTCACCTTTCTTGGGTGACCGGCCGGCGTCGTCCGTTCTTCCCAACTAACTCGCACTTGTGGTCGTTTTCAGCCCTCAGAACGACAACAAATGCGAGTCACTTGGGTGGGGCCGGCGGTCATTCCAGGCCGCGGCGCTTCAGGAGCGGCTCCAGGGCTGCGTCGCGTCCGCGCAGCGTGCGGAACGAGTCCAGGGGATCCTTGCTGTTGCCCCGGGACAGGAGCTCAGTACGGAAACGGTCGCCGTTCGCGCGGGTGAGTCCGCCGTTCTCGGTAAACCAGTCTACGGTTTCGGCGTCCAGCACCTCGCTCCAGATGTAGGAGTAGTAGCCGGCCGCGTAGCCGTCGCCGGCGAAGATGTGCTGGAAGTACCCCGTGCGGTATCGGGGCGGGATCAGTCTGTGAGCAACCCCTGCCGCCGCCAGCGCCTTGGCCTCGAACTCCAGGGCGTCCTGCGGGACGTTGCCGGCGTCCAGCACATGCCAGGCCAGGTCCAGGAGCGCGGCGCCGAGGTACTCCGTGGTGGCGAAGCCCTCGCCCCAGAGCTTCGACTCGTTGAGCCGGTCCACCGTCTCCTGGGGGAGCAGCTCACCGGTGGCGTGATGGCGGGCATAGTTGGCCAGGACCTCGGGCCACATGATCCACATTTCGTTCACCTGCGACGGGTACTCCACGAAGTCGCGGGGCACCGACGTGCCGGAGAACCGCGGATAAGTGACGTCCGAGAAAAGCCCGTGCAGGGCGTGGCCGAATTCGTGGAACGCCGTCCGGACTTCGTCCAGCGTCAGCAGGGTGGGCTCACCGGCCGCGGGCTTGGAAATGTTGAGGTTGTTGATCACCACCGGTTTGGTGCCCAACAGGGCTGACTGCTCCACGAGCGAGTTCATCCAGGCGCCGCCCCGTTTGGATTCCCGCGTGTAGTAGTCGCCCAGGAACAGTCCCAGCGCCGTGCCGTCCTCGTTGTGGACCTCCCAGACCCGGACGTCCGGGTGGTAGCCGGCGAGGTCGCTCCGTTCATGGAAGGTGATGCCGTAAAGCGACGTGGCCGCGAAAAACACGCCGTCCACCAGCACCCGGTCCAGTTCGAAGTAGGGCCGGATTGCCTGCTCGTCCACCGCGTAGCGCTCCCGCCGGACTTTCGCGGAGTAGTACGCCCAGTCCCAGGCCTCCAGCGGGTGGCCAGCGCTTTCCGCCAAGGCGGCGGCCTCGGCGTCGGCATTCCGGACGGCGGC
The DNA here is from genome assembly GCF_018613835.1 of Arthrobacter sp. ISL-5. GTDB lineage: Bacteria > Actinomycetota > Actinomycetes > Actinomycetales > Micrococcaceae > Arthrobacter. The sequence continues at coordinate 54,567 of NZ_JAGGPM010000032.1, forward strand.
AGGCGCCAGCCGGTTCAGCATGGTCCGTACGGCCTCAAAGTCCGGGGCTGTCTGCCGGTCCACGACGAGTTCGGCGTAGTTGGCAAAGCCCAGCAGCGCGGACTTCTCGGCGCGAAGCCGCACCATGGACTTCACAAGATCGAGGACGTCAAGGCTGCCGCCGCTGCTGCCCCGGGCGACGGACACCTCATAGAGCCGGCGGCGGACGTCCCGGTTTTCCAGCGCCGCGAGGGCGGGCTGGTTGCTTGGCTGGATCAGCGTCAGGAGGTACTTCCCCTCGTGGCCGGCAACCCGGGCCGCTTCCGCGGCGCTGGCGACCTCGTCAGCGGGCAGGCCGGCCAGTTCCTCGGCGTCATCCAGCAGGAGGGCCGCGGACTTCATGCCTTCCTTGACCCGCTGCCCGAACTCCGTGCCAAGCCTCGAGAGTTCGGCGTTCAGCGACTTGAGTTTCTCCTGGCCCGAATCGTCCAGCTGAATGCCGGACTGGCGGAATTCCTTGAGGTATTCCTCCACCAGCCGGGTCGACTCAGCATCCAGACTATCGGTGCGGATAGCCGCGAACCGCTCGTAAAGCCCCCGGTTGAGGTAGACGGCATCCTGATGGGCGGCAAAGCGTGGCGACAGCTCTGTTTCTAGGTCTTGGATGGCATCAGAGGCGTCGGCGGAAACCAGGGTGAAGAAGGATGCGGCGGCGCGTTCCAGTAGACGGCCTGACCGCTCCATCGCCAGGGCAGTGTTCTCGAACGTTGCCGGTTCGGGGTTGTCCACGATGGCCGCGATCTCGGACAGATGCTCAGCGAGGCCGGCACCAACTGCCTCGGCGTAGTGGGCGTCAGTGATGTCTGCAAACGGAGGCAGGCCGAACGGCAGTTTGCTCGGGCTCAGCAGGGGATTAGTCATGACGAAACACTTTCATGCAGCTGTCCGGTTCACAATCATGTCGGGTGCGTTTGGCTACGCGTTCCGGCCGGGGTGCGGCCGTAGGATTGCGGGATGGGGAACATTCGCACCAGAATCGCTGGCCGTGCCGTCCGTACGGTCGCGGCGGCAGCACTCATCGCATCCGTGGCTTCCTGCGGGGTCATCTCGGAACGGGACAATCCGGGGCCGGGCGGACAGCCCACCTCCACCGCCTCGGCGGCAACGCCTCCGGCGTCCTCGGCCGCCGCTGCCCCGACGCCCACTCCGACCCCTACTCCGACGCCAGGGGCGGGCCCGGCCTGTAAGGCCGCTCGTTGCACGTCCGTGCTGGTCAGTGGCGACATGCTGGTCCACGCCCAGCTGTGGGACCAGGCGCGGGAAGACGCACTGGCGGGCGGCATCAAGGGTCTTGATTTCGCCCCCCTGCTCGAGGGCCAGCGGCGCTACATCCAGAAGAGCGACCTCGCCATTTGCCACCAGGAGACCCCGGTGGGCGTTCCGCAGGGCCCCTTCTCCGCCTATCCTTCCTTCAACGTGCCGCCGCAGATCATCGCCGCCTCGAAGGCCGTGGGCTACAGGGCCTGCACCACCGCCAGCAACCACACCATCGACCAGGGCACTGAAGGCCTCGTCAGGACCCTGGACGCCCTGGACGCCTCCGGCCTGGAGCATACTGGCTCCTACCGGACCCAGGCCGAATCCCAGGAAATCCTCATCATGCAGACCGACGCCGCGAAGATTGCCGTCATCGAGGCCGCGTACGGCCTCAACGGGCAGACTCCGGAAGCGGACTGGCAGGTGGACATGCTGGACGCTTCCGCCATGATCGCCAAGGCAAAGAAGGCCAGGAAACTGGGGGCTGACATCGTGCTCGGCGCCATGCACGCCGGCGACGAATATGCCAGCGCCCCGAATGCCCAGCAGCAGGACGTCGCGCACGCCCTGGTGGACAGCGGCCAGTTCACCATGATCTACGGACACCACACGCACTCCGTGCTGCCGGTCGAAAAGTACAAGGGGACCTGGATTGTGTACGGCCTCGGCAACGGCGTGACTGAGCTGTCGCCCACGTACGTGGTGAACAACGAGGGCCTGCTGGTGCGGGCGCAGTTCAGCCAGGACGCCGCAGGAAAGTGGACGGCGTCCGACCTGGGCTGGGCACCGTCCGTCATCGTGAACGCGCCCTACCGGTGGTGCTCCGTGGCTTCCGACGCGCCGCAGGGCGTTTGCGCCAGCCCCGCCGCAGACGCCGCGACGCGGCAGCGGACCAAGACCGTGGTGGAGTCGATGGGTGCTGCCGGGGCCGGCGCGCACGAGCTGCTGATCACCAAGGAACGCTGACCGGCAACTGTTCCCTGCCCAGCAGCGGGCGTCCGGCGGGGCAGCTCCTCGTGGGGCTTGCGGCGGGCGGGGCCTAGTAAGACCGTTCCTAGCGGGGCCGGCGGGCCGCGTGTTCCCGCGCCAGGACCGCATAGCGGTCATCCGGGTCGCCCGGCGTAAAACTCCCGTATTTGCGTTCGACGGCGGCCCGGATCAGGAAGTCGGCGATCGCCGGGTTCTTCGGGAGCAGGGAGCCGTGCAGGTAGCTGGCTACGATGTTGCGGTACCGGGCGCCCTCCTGGCCGTCGCTGCTGTTGTTGCCCGTTCCCTTGGGCACGGTGCCAAGCGGCTCCACGCCCGGGCCGAGGGTGGTCTGGCCGCTGTGGTTCTCATAGCCCAGAACCTCGCCGAACTCCGCCGTGGTGATTTTGACATTGCCGATCAGCCGTTCATCCGTGCCGTGCGTTTCCACGTCAAGAACGCCGATGCCGGGAATGACTGACCCGGTGCGTGTCTTGAAGAAGCGCCCGAACAACTGGTACGTCCCGCAGATCAGCAGCATGGGCGTGCCGTCCTCCGCGAGGCCCCGGAGGGTTTCGGCACGCGACTGCAGGTCGTCTTGGATGACCAGCTGCCCGCTGTCCTGCCCGCCGCCGCCGACAATGATGTCCACTTCGTCCGGGAATTCGTCCCCCACGTTGTACTCAAGCAGCTCCGGGGCGTAGCCGTGCCATTTCAGCCGCTGCTGCAGCACCAGTGCGTTGCCCCAGTCGCCGTAGATGTTCATGTCCCGCGGATATAGCTGCAGGACCCTGATGGTTCCCTTGCTGCCTGATGTTCCGGGGGTCATGAGACCACCTCCACTGTGGTGATTTTGGACAGTTCACGCCGGATGGCGAGCATGGCCGTGTAGGTGCAGAAGATGCGCTTCGGTTTGTCCGTTGCCCCGGCAATAAACGCGGCCAGGGCAGGCGCGATCTCGGTGTTCACGGCGCCGACGGTCACCTCGTCATACTGCAGCCGCAGCGCCATGTCGTAGGCGCGGGAACCGGTCAGCTGGTCCACCCCGTCAGCCCGCAGTGACTCGAAGTCGACGTCCCACAGCCATGACATGTCGCGTCCGTCCGCGTAGTTGTCGTTGATGGCGATCATGGTGGCGTAGCCGCCGGCCGGGAATGATTTGAGCCCCAGCCGGAATCCGCTCGGGTTCTTGACCAGCACAAGGTCCAGGGGGAGACCGTCGACGACGAGGCTTTCGCCGCGGCCGAAGGCCGGCGCCACCCGGGAAAGCGCCGTCAGCAGCGTGGCCTGGTCCGCGGCGGCAGCGCCGCTGCCGCAGATGCTGCGCGCCAGCGTCAGCGCCGCCGCTGCATTGAAGATGTTGTAGACGCCGCGGAGCTTCATCGCGGTGGTGACTGTGCCGCCGTCGTACTCAAAATCGGCGTTGTCCGGCCCCACCCGGCGGAGGACGACGTCGGCGGGCGGCTTTTGCTGCACTGCCGCCGGGGCGGGGCTGCCGGGACCGGCGCGCAGTTCGTCGTCGTTGGGGAAGGTGCTCAGCAGCGAGTCGTCGAGGCCGAAGTAGCGGACATCCGGCCCGTCCAGGGTGTCGGCGATCCGGGCGACCCGGGGGTCCTCGCGGTTCAGGACCACGGTGCCGGTGGTCTTGGAGGCGATGTGCTGGAGGAGCTGGGCGGTCTTGTCGATCTCGCCGAAGCGGTCCAGCTGGTCACGGAGTACATTGAGCAACAGGCTGTAGCGCGGCGGAACCCGGTTGACGAAGTGCACGGCGTGGGCCTCGTCCAGTTCCAGCACGGCGATGTCGGCGTCGAGCCGTCCGCGCCAGTCCACGTCGCCGAGCAGGGCGGCGGCCACGCCCCGGGTGAAGTTGCTGCCGGTGCGGTTGGTGAAGACCTTCAGGCCCTGGCTTTCCAGCAGTTCCACCACCATCTTGGTGGTGGTGGTCTTGCCGTTGGTGCCGCTCACCACGGCCACACCGTGCGGAAGTGTGGACAGGGTCCGCTGCATGAAGCCGGGGTCGATTTTCTCGACCACAAGCCCGGGTAGGGCGGAGCCTCCGCCCCTGAGCCGGGAGACCCGGCGGACGAGCTTGCCGAGCGGAACGCTGAAGGAAAACATGCTCTGTAATATATCCCAGTAGCGGCATGCAATGAGGCGGGCCGGGGCCGGGCAGGACTCGGGGCAGCGTCCGGGACACTATGATATTTGGATGACCAACCCCCTTTTTGCCGCGGTTCCGCGCCCTACTGATGGCGTCGGTGCAGGTTTGCGCATCGGCGTCCTGGCACTCCAGGGCGACTTCCGCGAGCACCTCCGTGCCGTCGAAGCGGCCGGTGCCACCGGCGTCGGCGTCCGCCGGCCTGCGGAACTTGACGGCCTGGACGGACTTATCATTCCCGGCGGGGAATCAACCGCGATCGACAAACTCGCGCGGGCCTTCGAGCTCGCGGACCCGCTGCGCAAGCACATTGCCGAAGGCCTTCCGGTGTACGGGTCCTGTGCCGGAATGATCCTGCTCGCGCACGACATCGCCGACCCCGCCACCGACCTCGCCGGGAACCCGCAGCAGACCTTCGGCGGGCTGGACATCACCGTGCGCCGCAACGCCTTCGGCCGCCAGCGTGAGTCGTTCGAAACCGACCTCGACTTCAAGGGCCTGGATTTCAGCGCCACCGAAGAGGGCGTCGCGCCGGTCCACGCGGTGTTCATCCGCGGGCCCTGGGTGGAGCGCGTCGGGCCGGGCGTCGAGGTGCTGGCCCAGGTGGAACCGGCGGACCCCGAGCATGCGTCTCACGCAGCCCATCTGCAGGGGACGGCTAGAATTGTTGCAGTGCGTTCCGGCCACCTGCTGGCCACCTCCTTCCACCCGGAAGTGACGGGGGAGAAGCGCGTACATGAACTTTTTATCCGAATGATCAGAGGAGAAGCGTAAAGCATGTCAGGCCACTCCAAATGGGCAACGACCAAGCACAAGAAGGCCATCCTTGATAGCCGCCGGGCCAAGTCGTTCGCCAAACTGATCAAGAACATCGAAGTCGCTGCCCGGATGGGCGGCCCGGACCTGGCCGGCAACCCCAGCCTGGAACTCGCCGTTACGAAGGCGAAGAAGACCTCGGTCCCGGCCGACAACATTGACCGTGCCATCAAGCGCGGCGCGGGCCTCACCGGCGAAGTCGTTGACTACACGGAAATCATGTACGAATGCCGCGGCCCGCAGGGTTCGGCGCTGCTGATCGAATGCCTCACGGACAACAAGAACCGTGCCGCTTCCGAGGTCCGCCTCGCCATTTCCCGCAACGGTGGCACCATCGCCGATCCCGGTTCCGTCAGCTACCTCTTCTCCCGCAAGGGCGTGGTCACCCTGCCCAAGAACGGGCTCAGCGAGGACGACGTCCTGATGGCGGTGCTCGACGCCGGCGCCGAGGAAGTCAAGGACAACGGCGACACCTTCGAGATCCACTCGGACCCGAAGGATCTGCAGGCCGTCCGCGATGCCCTCAAGGAAGCCGGGATCGAATACGACACCGACGAGGCCGAATTCGTCCCCTCCATGGAGGTGCCCCTCGACCTGGACGCCGCCAAGAAGTTCATGAAGCTCGTCGACGCCCTGGAAGACCTCGACGACGTCCAGAACGTCTACAGCAACGCCGACCTCAGCGACGAAGTGCAGGCCGCACTGGAAGCCGAGTGATCCCGCAGCGCCGCTGTGAACTTGAGGCCCGGCCTTGACCCTGCGTGTGTTGGGCGTCGACCCGGGCCTCACCCGTTGCGGCATCGGCGTGGTGGACGTCGAGAAGAACCGCCGCGCCACCATGGTGGCCGTCGGTGTGGTGGGCACGTCGCCGGAGGAGACGCTGGACCAGCGCCTGCTGGTCATCGCCCTCGCCATTGACGACTGGCTTGACCGTTACGAGCCGCACGTGCTGGCGGTGGAACGCGTTTTCTCCCAGTTGAACGTCAGCACGGTGATGGGTGTGGCCCAGGCCTCCGGCGTCGTTATTGCGGCTGCCGCCCGGCGGGGCATACCGGTGGCGCTCCACACGCCGTCGGAAGTCAAAGCGGCCGTGACCGGCAGCGGCAACTCGAACAAGGACGCCGTCACCAAGCTGGTGACCAAGATTCTCCGGCTCGACGCCCCGCCGCGTCCGGCGGACGCCGCGGACGCCCTCGCCCTTGCCATCACGCACGCGTGGCGGGCGGGCAGCGGAGCGGCAGTGGCTTCCACCGGTCCGGGATCGCAGTCGCTGACTCCCGCCCAGCGGGCCTGGGCCGAGGCAGAGGCAAAGGCGCGCCGTGCGCGCTGATTGTCCGCGGCCCTTGCTAGGGTATTCGTAGATATGTTCGGATAGTCGGTCTTTGCCGGCGGTAGTTCAGGAGCCCGGCCTTGATAAGTTTTCTCCGCGGAACCGTAGCGCACGTTGGCCTGTCCACGGCCGTGATCGATCTCAACGGTGCCGGCATGAGCGTTTATGCCACGCCGCAGACCCTCAGCAAGCTGCGGACCGGCGAGGAGGGGAAGCTGTTCACGTCCCTGATTGTCCGGGAGGATTCGCTGACGCTGTTCGGCTTCGCTACCGACGACGAACGGGAAGTCTTCGACGTCCTGCTCAGCGTCAGCGGCGTCGGTCCCCGGCTCGCCCTGGCCGTCCTGGCTGTCCACGATCCGGAGGCCATCCGCGTCGCGGCGCACACCGGCGACAGCAAGTCGTTCACCAAGGTCCCCGGCATCGGCCCGAAGGTTGCCGGCCGGATCGTGCTGGAGCTGGCCGGAAAGCTGGTTCCGCACGGCACCCCGGCAGCTCCCGCCCCAGCCGCGTCAGCCGAATCGGTCTGGAAGCCGCAGGTGGTGGCTGCCATGACCAGCCTCGGCTGGTCTGAGAAAGACGCCACAGGCAGCATCGACAAGGCACTGGCCGATTCACCTGACCTTGCGGAGCAGGGAAACGTTGCCGAGATCCTGCGCACCACGCTGCGGTGGCTCGGCCAGGACGGCGCCCGCGCCGGCAACCGGGTAGGCAGCCGTGGCTGAACCGTCCCTCGTTGCCGGGGGAGAAGAGCCGGAGGAGCGGGCCATCGAGGCCGCCCTTCGGCCGAAGAACCTCCACGACTTCGTGGGCCAGCACCGTGTCCGCAAACAGCTGTCCCTGGTGCTGCAGGCCTCCCGCATGCGGGGCCGCAGCGCGGACCACGTGCTTTTTTCCGGGCCGCCGGGACTCGGCAAGACCACCCTGGCCATGATCGTCGCCGCGGAAATGAACGCCCCGCTGCGCATCAGCAGCGGCCCCGCCATCCAGCACGCCGGGGATCTTGCCGCCATACTCTCCTCCCTGTCCGAGGGCGAGGTTCTGTTCCTCGACGAAATCCACCGGATGTCCCGCCCCGCCGAGGAAATGCTCTACATGGCCATGGAGGACTTCCGGGTGGACATTGTGGTGGGCAAGGGAGCGGGGGCAACGGCAATACCCCTTGAGCTGCCACCCTTCACGCTAGTCGGCGCCACCACCCGCGCCGGGCTCCTGCCCGGACCGCTGCGCGACCGATTCGGTTTCACCGGGCATCTTGAGTTCTATTCCGTGGAGGAGCTCGAGCTCGTCCTGCGCAGATCCGCCGGACTCCTTGACCTGAAAGTGAATTCGGCGGGTTTCAGTGAAATCGCGGGCAGGTCCCGCGGCACACCGCGTATCGCTAACCGGCTGCTGCGGCGGGTCAGGGACTGGGCCCTGGTGCACGGCATCGAACAGATCGACGCCAGGTCAGCCTCTGCCGCGCTGGACATGTACGAGGTGGACAAGCGCGGCCTGGACCGCCTAGACCGAGCCGTGCTGGACGCGCTGATCACCAAGTTCGGCGGCGGCCCCGTGGGGCTGTCAACCCTGGCCATAGCCGTCGGCGAGGAACCGGAAACTGTCGAGACCGTTGCCGAGCCGTATTTGGTCCGGGAGGGCCTGCTCGGCCGGACGCCCCGGGGCCGCATCGCCATGGCGCCGGCATGGACCCACCTGGGCTTCGCGGTTCCCCCCGGCGTGTTCGGGCAGGAACCGCTGGACGTGTTCGCTGTTGACGAACTCACCGGAGATACGGGCGCGGAGACCGAATCGCAATGGATTCCGAACAGCCACTAGCACCGTTGCACGCCGTTTCCCTCTAGACTGGTAGGACGCTCGGCACCTCCGGGCTTTGTTTCCGTGGCTGGCGCCAGCCAGCCGTCCGTCGCCAGTCACCCTCGTCTGGCCCGACGCCCGGTACAAGGCGGATGTTGCTGTCAACCAGCTACGCAAGTACAGAATGGAACTTCCCTGTGTTCGGACATATTACTGCCCAGGCCCAGCCGCAGGCCGGCGGCGGCATCGACATCATGACCATACTGCTGTTCGTCATGCTCGGCATCTTCATCTTCATGATGTTCCGCCGGAACAAGAAGACCCGGCAGCAGCAGGCCACGCTCCAGTCGCAGTTTGCGCCGGGGGTTGACGTCATGACCAGCTTTGGCCTGTTCGGCCGCATTGTGTCGATCGATGACGAAGACAACAAGGTTGTCCTGGAACTCTCACCCGGCAACCTGGCCACCGTCCACCGCCAGGCCGTCACCAAGATCGTGGAGCCCGCCGCCGCCGAGTCGCAGGACATTCCCGACGACGCATCGTCGCTGACGGCCGAGGAGCACGGAAGCGCCACCGCAGGCAGCGAAACGCCGGATGAAACCCTGAAGCGCCTCAACGACGAGGGCAAAAAGGACATCTAGTCCGTCGTCGCGACCCGCTGGGCACCACCATCTACGGCTGCAGGGCTGCCGCCGGCTCGGGTCGTACCCGCACCGGCGGCTTCTCCGTAATTAATAGAAAGATCGACAATGGCACGAACTGGCCGCAATAAACCATCCCTCAGGGTGCTGGTCTGGCTTGGCGTAATTCTGGCTGTCCTGACGTCCGTCCTTGCGGGCGGCACCATGGCCGGAAAGGCAAGCTGGGCCCCCAAGCTCGCGCTGGACCTCGAGGGCGGTACCCAGATGATCCTGGCGCCCAAGGTTGAGGGTGGTTCCGACATCAACGAGGAACAGCTCAACCAGGCGGTGGCGATCATCCGCCAGCGCGTGGACGGTTCCGGCGTCGCGGAAGCTGAAATCAGCACCCAGTCGGGCCGTAACGTGGTGGTCAGCCTCCCCGGAACTCCTTCATCGGAGACCCGCGCCCTGATCCAGGCGTCCGCGGACATGAACTTCCGCCCGGTCCTGGTCACAGGACCCGGCGCAGCAGTTCCCGCCGAATCCCGCACACCGGCAGCACAGCTGCCCAAGCCGACGGCAAAGCCCCAGAACGGCAGCGACTCCAACTGGATCACGGCGGACATCCAGAAGCAGTTCGAGGCGCTCGACTGCGACAAGCCGGCGCAGGACAAGCAGGAGCGTTCCGACCCGGCCAAGCCGCTGGTGACCTGTGAACCCGCCACCGACCAGACTCCCGCCATCAAGTACATCCTTGGTCCCGTGGAGGTCAAGGGTGTCGAGATCCAGGGATCCACGTTCCAGCTCCAGCAGGGTGCCCAGGGCGCCGTCACCAATGAGTGGGCCGTCAACATCCAGTTCAACGGCGAAGGCACGGCCAAGTTCAAGACCGTCACCGAGCGCCTGAACCAGTTCTACGTGGCTGCCGGCGGCGAAGCCGGGTCGGACCCGAAATCGCAGTTCGCCATCGTCCTTGACGACCAGGTCATCTCCGCTCCGCGGTCCCAGGCGGTAATCACCGACGGCCGCCCGCAGATCACCGGCGGGTTCACCGAGCAGTCGGCCAAGGCCCTGTCCGATCAGCTGCGTTTCGGTGCGCTGCCGATCAGCTTCGACATCCAGAGCGAGCAGCAGATCTCGGCGACGCTCGGCGGCGAGCAGCTCCGCATGGGCCTGCTTGCAGGCCTGATCGGACTCCTACTGGTGGTGGTGTATTCCCTCTTCCAGTACCGTGCCCTGGGCTTCGTCACCATCGCCTCCCTCGTGGTGGCAGGTGCCCTGACCTATCTGGCCATCGCCATCCTGGGCTGGACAGAAAACTACCGCCTGTCCCTGGCCGGCGTGGCCGGCATCATCGTCTCGATCGGCCAGACGGCGGACTCGTTCATCGTCTACTTCGAACGTATCCGCGACGAACTCCGCGAAGGCCGCGGCCTCGTCTCGGCTGTCGAGAACGGCTGGAAGCGGGCCAAGCGAACGGTGCTGGCCTCCAAGGCCGTCAACCTCCTTGCCGCCCTGGTGCTGTACTTCGTGGCCGTGGGCAACGTGCGGGGCTTTGCCTTCACGCTGGGCCTGACGGCACTTGCCGACCTCCTGGTCGTGTTCATGTTCACGCACCCCATGCTGCGGCAGCTGGCCCGCACCCGGTTCTTCGGCGAGGGCCACAAATTCTCGGGCCTCGATCCCGAGAGCCTCGGCGCGGTGCCGCTGTACCGCGGCGCGGGCAGGCTCCGCAGCCCGGAGGACAAGCCGTCCGTGGTGCGCGCAAAGAACACAGGTGCCGCTGCTGAAGCGGAGCGCAGGATGACCATCGCTGAACGCCGCCGCGCGGAGCAGCAGGAGCAGCTCGCGGGTTCCTCCAAGGGCCCGGCCAAGGAGGGCAAGTAATGTCCAGTTTTGCGAAATTCGGTAACGAGCTCTACACGGGCAGGCGTTCCTACGACTTCGTCGGTAAGAAGAAGATCTGGTTCCTGATCGCCCTCGCGGGCGTTGCCCTGTCCATCCTGATTCCGGTGGTCAAGGGCGGGTTCAACCTCGGCATTGAATTCCGCGGCGGCTCCGAGTTCACCGTCTCCAACGTCAAGACCACCGAGGCGTCCTTGGGCGAAAAGGCTGTGCACGACGTCGTTGCCGGAAGCGTGCCGCGCGTGGCGAACGTCGCCGGCACCACCATGCGGATCCAGACGGACAAGCTCACCGACGACGAGACCATCAAGATCAAAGAGGGCCTGACCTCGGCATACGGCGTCACGGACAACGAGGTGACCTCCACCTTCGTGGGGCCGACCTGGGGCGCGGACGTCACCAAGCAGGCCCTAATCGGACTCGTGGTTTTCGTGGCCCTGGCGACCGTCCTGATGGCCCTGTATTTCAGGACCTGGAAGATGTCCCTGTCCGCGATCGCTGGCATGCTGGTGACGATGTTCATCACCGCTGGCGTCTATGCGCTGAGTGATTTCGAGGTCACGCCCTCGGCGATCATCGGGTTCCTGACCGTGCTGAGCTATTCGCTGTACGACACTGTGGTGGTGTTCGACAAGATCCGCGAGAACACGGCGGATCTCGACTCGTCCACCCGCCGCACGTTCGGCGAAGAGGTCAACCTGGCAGTCAACCAGACCCTGGTGCGCTCCATCAACACCATGATGGTGGCCATCCTGCCCGTGGGGGCGATCCTGTTCATCGGTGCAGGACTGCTCGGTGCCGGAACCCTGCGCGACCTCTCGCTGGCCCTCTTCGTGGGGATCCTCATCGGTACCGCGGCAACGATCTTCGTCGCGGCGCCCATGTACGCCTGGCTGCGGCAGAACGAACCGCCCCTGGTCAAACAGGCCCAGCGCGTGGCGCACCGCCGGGCGGACAGCGCCGCCAAGGACGCGGCCGCCGCGCAGCCCGCACAGGCCTAGCAAGCACCATCCGGGGCCGGATGCCGTCATCATGACGGCGTCCGGCCTTTTTGCGTCGAAGCCCCGGCCATCGGACGGGGCCGGTTATCGAACAGGCCCGCGGCGGGAATAGACTGGGATAATTAAACGGGTTTGATGAGGGGTGCTTCATTGGAAGAGGGTTCGACGTCGGCTCCAGCAGCAGCCGGGGACAACAGTCCGGGCCAGGGTCCGCAGACTGGTCTGGTTGCTGAGGGACGCCCCGGCCCGGGTGTTCCTGTGGACAACTCGGGTGTCCGCCCCACATTTCCAGGCAGGCGTGAGCGCACGCGGTCCCGGCTGGCGAGGCTGACAGGCCGGAGCACCGCCACCTATTCGCCCATCCTCGAGCCCTTGCTTCGGACAGTCCGGGCGAACAACCCCAAAGAGGACTTCGACCTGATCCAGCGTGCCTTTGTGGTCGCGGAACAGAGCCACCGCGGCCAGAAGCGCAAGAGCGGCGATCCCTACATCACCCACCCCGTGGCCGTGGCAACCATCCTCGCGGAACTGGGGCTCAGCGGGACCACGCTGGCTGCGGCGCTGCTCCACGACACGGTCGAGGACACTCCCTACACCCTGGCCGACCTGAAAGCGGACTTCGGCCCGGAAGTGGCCATGCTCGTGGACGGCGTGACTAAGCTGGACAAGGTCAGCTTCGGCGAAGCCGCCCAGTCCGAAACGGTCCGCAAAATGGTCGTGGCCATGGCCAAGGACATCCGGGTCCTCATGATCAAGCTGGCCGACCGGCTGCACAACGCGAGGACGTGGCGGTTCGTTTCCGCGGAGTCCTCGGCCCGCAAGGCCCGCGAAACACTCGAGATCTTCGCCCCGCTGGCACACCGGCTCGGCATGAACACCATCAAGTGGGAGCTGGAGGACCTTTCCTTCGCCGCGCTCTATCCCAAGGTGTACGAGGAAATCGTGCGCATGGTGGGCGACCGCACGCCGGAACGCGAAAAGAGCCTCAGCGTCATCCGGAACCAGATCGCCGATGACCTGCGCACGGCCCGGATCAAGGCCACCATTACCGGCCGGCCCAAGCACTACTACTCGATCTACCAGAAGATGATCGTCCGGGACAAGGACTTCGACGACATCAACGACCTCATGGGCGTGCGTGTCCTGGTGGACTCGGTCCGGGACTGTTATGCGGCCCTTGGCACCCTGCATTCACGGTGGAACCCGCTGCCGGGGCGGTTCAAGGACTACATCGCCATGCCCAAGTTCAACATGTACCAGTCCCTGCACACCACGGTGATCGGCCCGGGCGGCAAGCCCGTGGAGATCCAGATCCGAACGCATGAGATGCACCGGCGCGCGGAGTACGGTGTCGCCGCCCACTGGAAGTACAAGGACCAGCCGAACCGCACCGCGAGCGGACCCGGCAGCCCGCGCGACGGCGACATGGGCTGGCTCCGCTCCCTGGTGGACTGGCAGCAGGAAACGTCCGATCCCGGCGAATTCCTCGATTCGCTCCGGTTCGAAATCAACGCCCGGGAAGTCTTCGTGTTCACGCCCAAAGGCGAGGTCATGGCGCTTCCGGCCGGCTCCACTCCCGTGGACTTTGCCTACGCGGTGCACACCGAGGTGGGCCACCGGACCATCGGGGCCAGGGTCAACGGAAAGCTGGTCCCGCTCAACAGCGAACTCAACCACGGCGACTGGGTGGAGATTTTCACCTCCAAGGCCGAAGGGGCCGGGCCGAGCCAGGACTGGCAGCATTTCGTCAAGAGCGCCCGCGCGCGGAATAAGATCCGCCAGTGGTTCAGCAAGGAACGGCGCGAAGAGGCGATCGACCGCGGCAAGGAGTTGCTGACCCGCGCCATGCGGAAGCAGAACCTCCCGCTGCAGCGCCTGATGACCCATGACGCCCTCGCCGCCGTTGCCGAGGAGTTCAAGTACGTCGACATTTCCGGTCTCTACGCCGGCGTCGGAGACGGGCACACGTCCGCCCAGTCCGTCATGGAAAAGCTCATCGAGAGCCTGGGCGGGAACGAAACGCCCGACGATGACCTCACCGAAGTCAGCATTCCCACCCAGGTCAGCAAGGCCCGCTTCTCGGACTCCGGCGTGGTGGTCCGCGGCGTGGGCGACGTCTGGGTCAAACTGGCACGCTGCTGCACCCCTGTGCCGCCGGACCCGATCCTCGGCTTCGTCACCCGCGGCTCGGGCGTCTCCGTGCATCGGACTGACTGCACCAACGTTGCCGGCCTGAAGGACCAGCCTGACAGGATCGTCGACGTCGATTGGGCCCCGACCCAGTCGAGCGTGTTCCTCGTGGAGATCCAGGTGGAGGCATTGGACAGGAAATCCCTCTTGTCCGACGTCACGCGTGTCCTTTCCGAGAACCACGTCAACATCCTCGCCGCCAGCGTTCATACGTCGACCGATCGGGTGGCCATCTCAAAGTTTGCCTTCGAGATGGGCGACCCCAAGTACCTCAGCCACGTGCTGAGCGCCGTCCGGCGAATCGACGGCGTGTTCGACGTCTACCGGACTACGGGCAACCGCCGGAGGAGCTAGCAGGGCCAGCTTTTCCAGCGCCGCGTTCTTGTGGGGCAGCCGGGGCGACGCTTCCACGGCCAAGGTCAGGAGTCGCAGCCGGACATCGAGTTCGGGCCTTTCCAGCAGTTGGCGCAAGGCCGGTACTGCGCGTTCGGCCTCAACGTGCAGGGCAATATCCAGGGCCGTCCGCAGGGGGCTTGAGACCATCAGCCCGCCCAGGCTCACGACGTCGAAGGGGCCGAGCCGGACCTCGTGGAGCGTGCAGCCCCTGGTGGACCGAAGGCTCGAGATGCGGCGTTTGGCGTCCACCAGCAGGGCGAGGCGGTCCGGCTCGCGCGCGCAGCCATAGATCCAGGCGGCCGTCATTCGCCCGGCCACGACCCGCTGGCGGATCGCAGGCGGAACTGCGAACGCTGCAGCGCGGGCCCGCAGCTGCGGGGATGCGGCCATGCCGGGAATGGTGTAGCCGTGCTGGTAGAGCTGCGCCAGCACGCCGTCGGCCGCCATGGACTGCAGTTCCGGCCAGGAGAACAACGGGCCCGGGGCATAGAGGTCCAGAAGCTGCGCGGGGGAGTCGGGGGCGCTCCCGGAAATTGAGGCCATTCAGCCATCCTGCCGGAAGGGCCCAAAACGAGTACAGGCCCCGTCCCGGCTATGTGGATAACCGGTACGGGGCCTGCGGAGTGTCCTGGCTAGGAGAGCTCGCTGGCCGAACGCTGGATCTGGTCCAGCCACGCCTGGCGGGCGTCCAGGGCTTCCTGGGCAGCCTTGATCTTGCGCTGGTCGCCGGCCTTCGCGGCCTTGGCCAGATCATCCTTGAGCCCGGCGATGGCCGATTCAAGCTGGCTCAGGGCGCTGTTGGTGCGGGCCTTCGTCTCAGGGTTCGAGCGCTGCCAGACTTCGTCCTCGGCCTGCCGGACAGCATCTTCAATCCTGCGCAGGCCAGCCTCGATGCGCCCCATATCCGCACGGGGCACCTTTCCGGCTTCCTCCCAGCGGTCGCGGACGGACTGCAGGGCCTTCTTGGCGGCACCGAGATCCTTGACCGGCAGGATCGAGTTGGCCTCCTCAAGGAGGGCCTCCTTGACCTTCAGGTTGGAGGCGTACTCCTGGTCGATCTCGTCGTTCGCAGCCTGGCGTGAGGAGAAGAAGACATCCTGGGCCGCGCGGAACCTGGCCCACAGTGCGTCGTCATCCTTGCGGCTGGCGCGCGGTGACGCCTTCCACTCATCCATCAGTCGGCGGTATTCGCCGGCGGCAAATCCCCAGTCGGTCGAGGAAGAGAGTGCCTCGGCCTCGGCGATCAGCTTCTCCTTGGCAGCCTTCGCCGCGGAGTTGTTGCTGTCCAGCTGGGAGAAGTAGGCGCGGCGGTGGCGGTCGAAGACCGTCCGGGCAGCGCGGAACCGCTTCCACAGTGCATCTTCATTGCTGCGGCCAAGCCGGACGCCGCTCTTCTGTGCGGTCTTCCAGCTTTCGAACAGTTCGTTCATCCTGGCGCTGGAGGTTTTCCACTGGATTTGCGCCGGATCCGTTCCGGAAATGGCTTCGGCCTCGGTGACGATGGCCTCCCGGGCGGCGAGTTCGGCCGCCCGCACGGCGTCGTGCTGCGCCTTCTCTGCCTTTTCGAGCGCGGTGATCTCCGTGGACAGCGTGTCCAGCCTGCCTTCCGCGGAGCGGATGTCTCCCACCATGTTGCGCTCAGCAAGCTGCTCGCGGAGGTGTGTCACGGTCTTCTGCATGTCAGTCGTGGGCGCCTTGGATGCAACGCGCTGTTCCAGCAGCACGATCTGCGCCACGATGTCGTCATACTTCCGGGCGAAGTACGCCAGCGCCTCGTCGTTGCTGACGTCCGGGTACTGCCCGACCGGGTGCTCCTCGCCGTCGATGGTCAGGAAGACGTGGCCGTCCCCCTCGACGCGGCCCCAGCGGGCCGCTTCGGCCAGCGACGTCGCGGGCGCAGCAGGTACAGGCGCCACGGCAGCCGCAGGGCCTGCCTTGGGACGGGCGGCAAACGCCGCGGGCGACGGCGCCGGGCGGGGCGCCGGGCGCGGGGCAGCGGGGGCAGACGCTTCAGCGGCACCGGCCCCAGCAGGGGCAGGCTCTTCAGCGGGTGCAGACGCTTCGGCGGCACCGGCCTCCTCTTCAACCGGGGCAACGTCGGCCTGCTCGGCCGCGGCCTCGCCTGACTGCGTGTCCTCAGCCGGGGCAACGTCGGCCTGCTCGGCCGCGGCCTCGCCTGACTGCGTGTCCTCAGCCTGCGTAACCTCGGCCGGCTCAGCCTCGGGCTGCGTGTCTTCTGCCTGCACTGCTTCTGCCTGCGTGTCGTCTGCCGCTGCTTCCGTCGGCTCGGCCGGAGGGGCCGCAACCTCGTTCAGGTCGGCAGCTGTTTCGTCGGATTTCTGACTGTCTGTCACCGCTAAAAGTCTTTCGCTTGGAGGAAAATACTCTCGTAATGCACCCGTGGCCGCTTGGGACGCGGGGTTCTTACTTCAGAGAGAACGAGTCTATCGTGACTGGTTCCACAGGAGCGCCGTCGGTGGCGTTTCCGCCCGACTTAAGACCTGCAGCCGCAATCTTTGCGACCAGGTCCAGGCCGGAGGTCACCTTGCCCACCACTGTGTAGCCGCCCGCGGCATCGGCGGGGATGACCGTGTCCTTGTATACGACGAAGAACTGCGTGCCGTTGCCGTAGGCGTTTCCGCCCGTGCGGGCCACCGCAATGGTGCCGGCCGGATATATGTTGTCCGCCGGCGTGTTTTCAAGCGGACCCCAGGTGTAGCCGGGATCGCCCTGGCCGTCTCCGGTTTTGGAGCCGCACTGCAGCACGCCGAAGTTATCGGCAGTGGTGAGCCGGTGGCAGCTGACGCCTTGGTAATAGCCCGAGTCGGCGAGGGACTTGAAGACGGCGGCGGCCTGCGGCGCCTTGGTGCCGTCCAGCTGAACTCCCACGGCTCCGCGGTTCAGTTTCAGTTCGCCGGTGAAGACCTTGCCCGCGGCCGCCTCCGGCTTAGGGATGTTGGGGGCGTTGGTGGCAGTGGCGGATGGCGACGCCGAGGGGGAGTTAAGCCCGGCTTCCGCCGCGGCGAATTCTTCCTCTGTCGGGTTTCCGGAGAAAACCGCCAGCTGAAGCACGACGGCGACGATCACCGCCGCCGCTCCGGCGCCTCCCGCAAGCAGGTTGTCCCGCTTGCGGCGCTTCTCCTGGTCACGGCGAAGCTCGCGTTTGGCTTCCATTTGCTGGATGCGCCTTCTGGCTTCACGCGTCTCGCGTGGACTGGCCGCCACAGGTCCTCCTCGTTGATCGGGCTGCCCGCCTGATCCACCCTGAAGGCATCCCCGGCTGCAGCTGCAGTGCGGCGGCCGGTCAGCCAACGGTCCCGCATTAGAGATGCAGGCGCCGAAAGCATAAACTGACTGCCGCACATAGTTTATGCATGACAGGCTGGACTCCCGCCCTCGCCGCCGCTTTTTGATCCAAATGGCGACGCGGAATACTGCGCAGCGGACTCCGGCCTTCGGTTACCTGAGGAGAAACTCCACCATGGCACGCACAGCCTCCCTGTCCGGATTCCCCGAGTGGCTTCCCGAGGAGCGGCTGGTGGAGCAGCATGTCCTGGACTCCCTGCGCCGCACCTTTGAACTGCACGGCTTCTCCTCGATTGAAACCCGTGCCGTGGAAACCGTCGGCCAGTTGCTGCGCAAGGGCGAGATCGACAAAGAGGTCTACGGCCTGAGCCGGCTCCAGGATGACGACGGCGAAGAGGGCAAGGGCAAGCACGACCCCCACGCCCTCGCCCTGCACTTTGACCTGACGGTTCCGTTTGCGCGGTACGTCGTGGAGAACGCCGGATACCTTGCCTTCCCGTTCCGCCGCTACCAGATCCAGAAGGTCTGGCGCGGGGAACGCCCGCAGGAAGGCCGCGCCCGCGAGTTCACGCAGGCGGACATCGATGTGGTGGGCGACGGCGACCTTCCGTTCCGCTACGACGTCGAAATCGCCCTGGTCATCGCCGAGGCGCTGGGCGCGCTGCCGATCCCGGATTTCCGGCTCCGCATCAACAACAGGAAGCTCGCGGAGGGCTTCTACCGCGGCATCGGCCTGGATGACACCGCCGGCGTGCTCCGCAGCATCGACAAACTGGAGAAAATCGGCCCCGACAAGGTGGCTGAACTGCTCAGGACCGAGCTGGGCGCCACCGATGAGCAGGCGCAGGCAGCACTGAAGCTTGCGGGCATCCGGACCGAGGACACGTCCTTCGTGGCGCAGGTCCGTTCCCTCGGCGTGAGCAACGAGCTCCTCGAAGAGGGCCTGGACGAACTCGAGCAGGTCATTGAGGCCGCCGTGAAGCGCGCCCCGGGCAAGGTCATCGCGGACCTGAGCATTGCGCGCGGGCTCGACTACTACACCGGAACAGTCGTGGAAACGGTGCTGGTCGGCCACGAGCAGCTGGGCTCCATCTGCTCAGGCGGTCGGTATGATGCGCTGGCAAGCAAGGGCAACCGCAAGTTCCCCGGCGTCGGGCTGTCCATCGGCGTGACCCGGCTCGTCTCCCGGATCCTCAGCCAGGACCTCGCGAAGGCGTCCCGTTCGGTGCCCACCGCCGTGCTCGTCGCGCTGAACGCCGACGACACATGGGGAGAGGCGCAGGACGTCGCCACCCAGCTGCGCAGCCGCGGCATCGCAACGGAAGTCGCCGCCAAGGCCGAAAAGTTCGGAAAGCAGATCAAGTTCGCCGACCGCCGCGGGATCCCCTTCGTCTGGTTCACCGACGACGACGGCAAGCACCAGGTGAAGGACATCCGCTCCGGCGTGCAGACCGACGCGGATCCGGCCACCTGGACGCCGTCGGACGAGGACCTCCACGTCCAGGTCACAGGCGTCTCGCCGGAGTAACCACCCGGGGTGTAACTCCGGGTGACCACCTCGAGTGACCGCCCCGGGATATCACTCCACGGAGCGGCGGCTCAGTGCCGGCGCAGCCGGAGAGCCAGCGCCCGTCCGCCCATGCCGGCCGCCAGCACGGCCGCCATGGTCAGCACTGAAGCCGGCGGCAGCGTGAAGGCGAGGAGGAGGCAGCCGGCGAGCCCCGCCGCATTGAGCCATTTGGGCGCGTGCCGCGCGCGGTCTTTGAGCGTGTAGGCCGCTGCGTTGGTCACGGCGTAGTACAGCAGCACGCCGAAGCTGGAGAATCCCACCACCGTAACGACGTCGCTGGTCAGCAACAGCACAATCACGACGGCGGCCACGGCGAGTTCGGCGACGAACGGCACCGGATGGCGTCCGCCGACGCGCGCCAGCGGCCCGGGCAGGTCTCGTTCGCGGGCCATGGCCATGGCGGTGCGCCCCACCCCGGTGATGAGCGCCAGCAGCGCGCCGAGGGACGCTGCGGCGGCGCCTGCCTGCACGAGGGGCGCCCAGCCGGACAGGCGGGACTGGGCTACGGCGTCGAGCAAGGGTGCCGCTGATGTTGCGAGTGACTGAACGGGCAGATGGGCCAGCAGCAGCGCCCCCAGCAGCAAGTAGATGGCGAAGGCCGCACCCAGTGCACCCAGGATGGCGCGCGGGATGACCCGCACCGGGTCCTTCACCTCCTCGCCCAGGGTCGCGATCCGTGCATAGCCGGCGAAAGCGAAGAACACCAGGCCCGCAGCCGGCAGGATGCCCCATGCACTGCCCACGGATTCGCCCGTCCCGCTGCCGGCAGGATGCGGACCCAGGATGCTGGCCGCGGCCACAAACGCCAGGGTGGCCAGCACGATGCCCAGCAGGATGCGGGTCAGGAACGCCGTCCGGGTGATGCCCATCAGGTTCACTCCGGTCAGCACCGCCACGGCCGCGACGGCCACCGGGGTGGCGTAGTCCGGCGCCACGTACTGCCCGAAGGTCAGGGCCATGGCGGCGCACGAGGCCGACTTGCCGGTCACGAAACCCCAGCCGGCAAGGAATCCGGGCCATTCGCCTAACTGCCGGCGGCCGTAGATGTAGGTGCCGCCACTCTCCGGGTACTTGGCCGCGAGCTGGGCCGAGGCCACGGCGTTGCAGTACGCCACCGCCCCGGCAACCACAACGGATACGAGGAGCAGATTTCCGGCCAGGCCGGCGGCGGGACCGAAAACCACAAAGACGCCGGCGCCCAGCATCGATCCGAGTCCGATGGATGTTGCGTCGAACACACCTAGCCTTCGCTGGAGCTTCTGATGCCTGGTCATGGCGGGTCGTGAACCTTTCCAGCGGGTAAACTCGGACGGGATCGTTCCACAACGATCCTATTGAACTTCATATCGTTTTCCTTCTGAAAGGAATGCTGTGCTGCGCACACATGACCTCGGATCCCTCCGTTCCGAGCACATTGGACAAACCGTAACCCTGGCTGGCTGGGTTGGCCGCCGTCGTGATCACGGTGGTGTCGCATTCGTCGATCTGCGTGACGCCTCAGGCGTCGCCCAGATCGTGGTCCGTGAAGAAGAGGTCTTCCACGGGCTGCGCAACGAGTATGTGCTGCAGGTGACCGGCACGGTTTCCCAGCGCCCCGAAGGCAACGAAAACCCGGCGCTGGCCACCGGCGAGATCGAGGTCATGGCGGACAAGGTGGTCATCCTCAACACCGCGGAAGCGCTGCCGTTCCAGATCGATGAGCACGTCGAGGTCGGCGAGGAAGCCCGGCTCAAGCACCGCTACCTTGACCTGCGCCGCCCCGGCCCCAGCCGCAACCTCCGCCTCCGCTCCGAAGCCAACCGCGTGGCACGCGAACTGCTGCACCAGGACGGCTTCGTCGAGATCGAGACTCCCACGCTGACGCGTTCGACGCCGGAAGGCGCCCGCGACTTCGTGGTCCCGGCCCGCCTCGCACCAGGATCCTGGTATGCACTGCCGCAGTCCCCGCAGCTTTTCAAGCAGCTGCTGCAGGTGGGCGGCTTCGAGAAGTACTACCAGATTGCCCGCTGCTACCGGGACGAGGACTTCCGCGCCGACCGCCAGCCGGAGTTCACCCAGCTGGACATCGAGGCCAGCTTCGTCGACCAGGATGACATCATCACGCTCGGCGAAAACATCGTGAAGGCGCTGTGGAAGCTGATCGACGTCGAGATCCCCACGCCCATCCAGCGGATCACCTACGCGGACGCCATGGCACGGTACGGCTCCGACAAGCCCGATCTGCGGTTCGGCCAGGAACTCACTGAGCTGACCGAGTTCTTCAAGGACACCAACTTCGGCGTCTTCAAGGCGCCCTACGTGGGTGCCGTGGTCATGCCGGGCGGAGCTTCCCAGGCACGCCGTGCCCTGGATGCCTGGCAGGAATGGGCCAAGCAGCGCGGCGCCAAGGGCCTGGCCTATGTTCTGTACAAGGAAGACGGCGAGCTCGCCGGCCCCGTGGCCAAGAACCTTACCGAGACCGAACGCGCCGGCCTGGCCGACGCCGTCGGCGCCAAGCCCGGCGACTGCATCTTCTTCGCCGCCGGCGAAAAGGCGCCGTCCCGTGCACTGCTCGGCGCCGCCCGGGTTGAGATCGGCCACCGCACCGGCCTGATCGATCCCAATGCCTGGGCCTTCTGCTGGGTCGTGGATGCTCCCATGTTTGAACCCGCTGCTACCGCTGTCGCCTCCGGTGACGTCGCCGTCGGCGCCGGCCAGTGGACTGCCGTCCACCACGCGTTCACCTCGCCCAAGCCCGAGTTCATGGACTCGTTCGACAAGGACCCCGAATCGGCGCTTTCCTACGCCTACGACATCGTCTGCAACGGCAACGAAATCGGCGGCGGATCCATCCGTATCCACGAGCGGGACATCCAGGAGCGTGTATTTGAGCTCATGGGCCTGGACAAGGCGGACGCGCAGACCAAGTTCGGCTTCCTGCTGGAGGGCTTCAAGTACGGTGCTCCGCCGCACGGCGGCATCGCCTTCGGCTGGGACCGTGTTGTAGCGCTGCTGGCGGGAGTGGATTCGATCCGCGACGTCATCGCCTTCCCGAAGTCCGGCGGCGGCCACGACCCCCTCACGGACGCCCCTGCGCCCATCACTGCCCAGCAGCGCAAGGAAGCCGGCGTGGACTTCAAGCCCGAGGCCAAGAAGCCTGAAGCGAAGAAGCCCGAAGAGAAGTAAGCGGGGCAGGACGCCTCGCGGTTCAGCGTCCCTTCGAAGGGCACTGCACCTGAAGGGCACTGCACGTGAAGGGCTTAGCACCACCAGCTGTATCAACGGCTCCTGCAGTAACAACGGCTCCCCGGAATCCCGGGGAGCCGTTGGCGTCCGCCGATAAGAAGGAACCATGACGGAACTGATCTCGCTGCCGCGGCTGGAAGCACTGATGGACGCCGCGTGGCCTGCCCCTGACCGCTACGACACGGGGGAATGGGTGCTCCGTGCCGCCGACGGCGTCACGCAGCGGGCCAACTCCGTCTGGCCGCGCTCGGGGCCGGGTGGAACCCGGCACAAATGGCCGGCCTTGCTCCGCGATGCCCGGGCCTGGTACCGCAGCCGCCGGCTTCCTTTAATCTTCCAGGTATTCGACAACGCCGGCAGTGACGCGCTGAACGCTGTCCTCGACGAGGAAGGCTTCACCCGTCAGTCCGAGACCCTGATCCTGGTGCGCGGCGGGGACGCCCTGGTGCCCGATCCGGGTGTTGAGCTTTCGGCTGGGCCCACGGACGAGTGGCTGCGGCTTTGGTGGAGCGTGGACGGCCGCGGCGACGAGGATTCCCTCGCCGCCGCCCGCGGAATCCTCGAGGGCTGCCAGTCGCTGTACGCCCTGGTGAGGGACGACGACGGCCTGCCCGCCGCCGTCGGACGCCTTGCTGTTCCTCCCGACGGAGCTGACGGCGGGGCAGATAGCTGGGGCGGACTGTACTGCATGGTGACCCGTCCGGATGCCCGCCGCCGCGGCTACGCAAACAGGGTGCTGCGGTCGCTGCTGGGGGCGGCAAAAGGGCTTGACGGTTACTGGTTGCTGGTGACGGCAGCCAATTCCGGTGCCCGGGACCTGTATGCCCGGGCCGGCTTCCGGGAAACCGGCCGCTACCACTATCGGCAGGAGCGGCCGAAGCGGCACCTGACCGGCTGCTAGGACGCGGGGTCGGGTAACCCAATTAGACGGTTCCCTGCGCACTCGACGTTGCGAAGGGTCGAACCGGCAGGGCACCGTCGAAACGGTGCCGGGGTGGAGCTACGACCCCTCGGCCCGGTAGTGCAGACCGACCCAGGGCGACGCCGTAAGTTCGTCGTCGTCGGCCGGTTGAGCGGGTGCCGGAGGCGTCTGTTCGATTGCCGCCGCACAGGTCTGGGGCCTTGGCTGCCGGCCGGCAGGCATCCCCGATACCTGAACTGGCCAGTGGCTGGGGTACTTTGTCCGGCGGCTGAAGCGGCGCGGCATGTGCTTTCCTTCCTCGCAGGTTCTTCGGTCCGCCGTTTCGACGGTTCCCTGCGCACTCGACGCGGCGAAGCATCGAACCGGCAGGGAACCGTCGAAATGGCGCTTGGGCGTAGGCTCGCGGGGGCTTAGTGGAGCCCGACGGCGGGCTGCTGGGTCAGTTTCTGCTCGTCGAACGCCTCCCGGCGCCGTGCGGTGCCCGCCAGGTAGGGTGCCCCGAGTTCCTGAATCGGCGTCCTGTACGTTTCCCGGGAGTAGAACGCGGACGCTGCGGCAATGAGCATGCAGACAGTGCCGAAGACGGCCACCGGAACCCAGCCCGTGACTCCCGGAGCCAGCAGCATGCCGGCGATCATCGGCCCGAAGCCGGCGAGGACCAGCCCCAGCTGGTTGCCCATGGCCATTCCGGTGTAGCGGACAGGAGCGGCGAACTGCTCGGCGAAGAATGCGGGCCAGATGCCGTTGAAGCCCGAGTAGAGCACGGTCATGTTCAGGAAAGCCGCCAGGAAGACCAGGACGATGTTGCCGGTGGACAGCGCAAGGAAGTACAGGAAGATCGTGGCTGAGCACCCGAATGCGGCGGTGAGCAGCAGGGGCCGGCGGCCGATCCGGTCCGAGAGCTTCGCCGCCAGCGGCATGGCGAACATGGACAGGCCGATGGCGACGGCGTTTACGGTGAGGATGGACGCGCGGTCGAAGCCTGCGGTGGACGTGGCGTACGCCAGTCCAAAAACCGTGAAAATGGTCTGCATCACGGACATGATGGACATGCCCACGACGCGCAGCACGTCCGGGGCCTGGAAACGGAGCACTTCCTTGATGGGCATGGGGGCGACCTGGCGGCTCTCCTGGGCCTCCTCGAAGACCGGTGTTTCGTCCAGGTGCGTCCGGACCCAGTAGGCGATGGCCAGGACCACGATGGAGAGCCAGAACGGGATGCGCCAGCCCCAGCTCATCATCGCTTCCTGGGGCAGGGCGGTGACCGGGATGAACACGAGGGTTGCCAGCACCATGCCGGAGGCGTAGCCCGTCATGACGAAGCTGGTGAAGAAGCCCCGCTTGCCCTCGGGCGAATGCTCCAGCGTGAGGGTGGAGGCGCCCGCAGACTCAGCGCCAGCGGAGAATCCCTGGGCCAGCCGGCCGGCCACCAGGAGGATGGGCGCCCAGACGCCGAGCTGCTCGTAGGTGGGGAGGAATCCGATGCCAAGCGAGGCGAGGCCCATGATGCCCAGGGTCAGCAGCAGGATCTTTTTCCGTCCCAGTTTGTCGCCGAAATGGCCCATGACCAGGCCGCCGACAGGCCTGGCCACGTAGGCGACGCCGAAGGTGGCGAAGGCGCCAATCAGTCCGATGGCAGGGTCTGCAGAAGGGAAGAACAGGTGCGGGAACACTAGGGCGGCGGCGGTTCCGTAGATGAAGAAGTCGTAGTACTCCAGCGTGCTGCCGAGGAAGGACGCCAGGGCGGCCTTGCCTGGGGTCTTGCGCTGGGCCGGCGGCATTGCGGGTTGAGTTGTGGATGCAGACTGCATGGGAATCTCCTTAAGACTGCGTTGTCTTAGTGGTTGCCGCAGAGGTGTCCCCGAGGCGGAAGTCCACCGAGAGGATCTGCTGGCTGTTGGGGAACGAGTACGCTTTCAGCGGCTCGTGGAGCGGGTGCGTGTTGTACACCGCGATGTCCTCGACCGTTTCGAAGTCGGCCACAATGGCGTAGTCGAAAGAGCGCTCGGTGCTGAGGACGTCCGCGCCGTGGCTGAGGCTGAGCATGCCGGGGATTTTGCCGGTCATGTTGTTGAGGCCGTCAATCCAGGCCTGCTTGTCGGCGGGCGGGAAACCCGGCTTGAACTTGAAGAGCACGGTGTGGCGGATCATCTCAGGCACCAACCAGGTCCGCGGTTTGCCCAGCCTGTTCGGCAGCGCGGTACTCCGGTGACAGGCCGGCGATGGTGCGGCCGGCGAGGTAGCCCATCGTCATGATCGGTCCGAGGGTGGCGCCGGCGCCTGGGTAGCCTGCGGCGTAGGCGTTTTCGGTGGTGTTCCCGGCGGCGAACAGGCCCGGGATGGGGCGGTTGTCGACGTCGAGCACGCGGGCCAGCCCGTCTGTGGCCACGCCTCCGTTGGTGCCGAAGGCGCCGTTGACCACCTCCAGGGCGTAGAACGGTCCGAACTGGAGCGGGCCAAGCGAGGGGTTCGGCCACGGGCAGTCGTCGTCGCCCCAGTACTTGTCGTACGCACTTTCGCCGCGGCCGAAGTCGGGGTCCTCGCCCTTGACCGCGAACTCGTTGAACCGCGCCACGGTAGCGGCGAGGTTCTCCGCCGGAACGTTGATCTTTGCGGCCAGTTCCTCGAGGGTTGCCGCCTCGATCAGGTAGCCCGGCGCCGGCTGGCCGGCGCGGTGCGCCAGGATGCCGTAGCGCTCCAGGTAGCCGTGGTCCACGATCACGTGGGCCGGGGTGTTGAGGGTCCGGTTCGCGGCGGAGTCCCAGGACTGCAGGCTGCGGGCGAGATCGTTGTAGTTCTGCGACTCGTTGGCGAACCGGCGGCCGTGGCGGTTCACCATGATCGATCCCGGGCCCTGGCGTTCGAAGCGGAGCAGGGTGCCCACAGGCTGCCCGTCGCGGATGTCCCCGGTGATGGACATCGGTGCCCACCAGGCTTCGCGGGTGCCGCGGGTCTGGCCGCCGATGCGCTGCGACATCCGCAGCCCGTCGCCCGTGTTCGAGGGCGGCGAGCACATCGTGTACAGCCGCGAAGCGAGCATCGAGTCGGCCAGGGCCTTGTCCCACTCGAAGCCTCCGGTGGCCAGCACCACGCCGTCGTTCGCCCGGAAGGCTTCGCCGGATTCCAGTTCGACGCCGGTCACCCGGCCGCCGTCGGTGAGCAGGCGGTGCCCCCGTGCCCCGGTGACGAGCGCGGCGCCGTCGCGGACCAGGCTGGCCAGCAGCATGGAGACGAGGGCCTGGCCCTTGGCAACGAGCCCCTGGTCCTGGCGGCCGGCCAGTTCGTCCCATGGGAACTTGGTGAAGGCGCCCCAGTTTTCGTATTCCTGCATGGTGAACGGCGCGCGGCCGTCACTGCGGACGTGCGCCCTGAGACCGCCCAGGGCTTCCTTGCTGTTGAACAGCTCGGGCTCCACCGTGCGGCCGCCCTCCATGGCGCCGGGCAGGTCCTGCCGGTAGTCGGGGAAGTTGTCGAGGAAGATGAAGCGGACGCCGCATTCTTCTTCCACGAAGCGGAGCATCTGGTCGCCGTGGTTCAGTGCCGCATCCAGGAGCTCTTGCCGGCCGCGTCCGCGGGCCACGGCGCGCACATACTCGGCGGCTGCCTCCTTGGAATCGGTACTACCGGCCTTCCGTGCGTGGTGGTTGTCCGCCACCCAGAGCATGCCGCCGGAGACGGCGGACGTGCCGCCCAGCAGTTCGCTTTTCTCCAGCACGACTACCGACTTGCCGGCCCGGGCTGCGGTGGCGGCGGCGGTGAGCGCGCCCGCGCCGGAGCCCACGACGACGACATCGTAGCTGTCCGACGCGGATCCGTTGATGAATTTCATGGGGTGGTGTTGCCTTTCAGAGGAAGAAATGTCTGCGCAGCGCCCGCGGGCGGGGCTGGGGCCGGAGGGCAGGGTCAGACGGCGGTGTAGCCGCCGTCGATGACGAGCTCGGAGCCAGTGGTGAAGCGCGATTCGTCGGACGCCAGGTACAGCACGCCGTAGGCGATCTCGTCCGGTTGGCCCTGGCGGGGCAGCGGGTTGGAGCCGACCAGCTGTTTGTAGTAGGCCTCGGCGCCGATATCGGACTGCTCGGCTGAGCGGCGGCTCATCCTGGTGTTCATGGATCCGGGGTGGATGGAGTTCACCCGGATGCCGTAACTTCCGTAGGCCGCCGCGTCCGACTTGCTCAGGAGCCGGACGGCGCCCTTGGTGGCGTGGTACAGCGGCACATTCCTGCCACCGGTGATGCCGTGGATGGAGGAGAAGTTGACGATGCTGCCGGTGCCTTTTTCGATCATGCCGGGGACCACGTGCTTGGTCATCAACCAGACGCCCTTGACGTTGACGTTGAAGATCATGTCGAAGTCCGTGACGGAGGCGGTGTGGGAGGCGCCGGCCGGGCCGATGATTCCGGCGGCGTTGACCAGGATGTCCGGCGTGCCCAGTTCGTCGCGGACCCGGCGGATGGCGTCGGCGACGCTGGCCTCACTGGTGACGTCGACGTCGTATTCGCTGATGTTTGCGTGGGTCGCGGCGGCCGGGATGCCGGCCACGTCCAGGCTGGCGACGATTGCGCCGTGTTCAGCCAGGAGGGCGGCGGTGGCGCTGCCCAGGTCGCCCCGGCCTCCGGTGACGATGGCGGTCTTTCCTGCCACCCGGTTCTGTGTGGGATTCATGTGGTGCTCCTCGTGCTCCTGCAGCCTCTTCGCTGCGTCCTAGCCAGAGTGGCAGGGGAGTTGTGATGGGAACCACACGATTACCGATGAACGGAAATACTTACTTTGAGTGACTCTGGCGGAGCGTTCCTTTCAGCTCGCCCCGCCAACCGAGGGCTCTTGATATGCCCCGTGCGGCCGCCATCAGGACGGGCACGCGGGCGGCGGCGTTCTCCTCGTTCCGGGGGACCACCACGCTCAGCGCCGCGCAGACCGTGTTGTCGGGCCCGAAGACGGGGACGGCGATGCCGCTCGATTCGGGCACGATCACGCCCGGCATGGCGGCGAAGCCGCGCTGCCTGATCTCGGCCAGGTGGCGGCGGAGTACAGCGGGATCGGTCAGGGTGGTTTCGGTGAACTTCGTCAGGGGCCTGGCCAAGAAGCTGTCCTGATAGGCGGCCGGCGAGTGGGCCAGCAGGACCAGGCCCGAGGAGGTTGCATGCACCGGCAGCCTGCCGGCGATCTTGGTGATGTCGACGATGGTTTTGTCGGAGCCCAGCCGCTCGATGTACAGGACCTCGTCGGAATCAAGGATGCCAAGGGTGGTGGAGTGCTGCACCACGGCCTGGACGTCCTCCATGAACGGCAGGGCCGCCTCCCGCAGTCCCAGCATCTTGGACCCGCGGGAAACGAGTTCCCACATCCGCGTGCCGATGTGGATGTCACCGCCGGGTTCGCGTTCGAGTAGCCGTTCGAGCAGCAGATCGTTGACCAGCCGGTAGGTGGTGGTCACCGGCAGCCCGGTCCGGCGCCCCAGTTCGGCGACGCTCATGGACGTGTGGCGGTCGTCGAACGCGCTCACGATCTTCACGAAGCGGCCGATGATCGACTCGCCCGATGGGGAATTGGCCACGCTTCCTCCTCAGGATTCCCGCTCAATGGTAATCCTCCTCCCGGGCGCCGGCGCCCTCGCATCTACTGGGGATTTAGCCTTCCCGCGGCTGCCGCGAGGATGCGGGCAGCCTGAACGTGCAGGACGAATGAGCAAGGTAGGAACCATGAGCAAGACAAGAACAATGAACAATGCGGTCTGTGATGTCCTCGTCATCGGCTCCGGCGTGGCCGGGATGGCCGCAGCGTTGAAAGCCGCTTCGCAGGGATTGACCGTGATCGTTGCGGAAAAGGAACAGTACTTCGGCGGTACCACGGCCATTTCCGCAGGCTGGGCGTGGGTGCCCGGCAACAAGCAGGGCGTGGCGCAGGGCGATACGCGGGAGGAAGCCGAGACGTACCTGAGGAACCTCGCCCCTGAGACGGTCAACGAAGCAGGCGTCAGGGACTTCCTGGATACCGTGCCTGAGGCGATCTCCTTTTTCGAGAACGAAACCGAGGTGAAGTTCACCTACCCGGAAAAGTCCCCGGACTACCAGATGGACCTGCCCGGCGCGAAGCTGTCAGGTCGTGCGATCCTTCCGCAGGACGTTGACGCCCGGGTGCTGGGGGACAAGCGACTCCTGATGCAGCCGTACATGAGTTCCTACACAGTCTTCGGCTACATGCCGCAGGTGGGGCCGGACATCAACGAGTTCTTCCACGTCAACCAGTCGATTAAGTCGTTCGTCTATGTGGCCAAGAAACTGCTGCGCACGTGGGCCGACGCCGCCCGGTACAAGCGACCCGTCCTGCGGTCCAACGGCAACGCCCTGATGACCCGCATGGTCAAGAGCGCCGATGACCTGGGCGTCCGCCTGTGGAATTCCTCACCGGCCCTTTCACTGACCCGCGACGACGCCGGAACCATCACGGGCGCCGTGATCGGCGGCGAGCATGCCGCCACAGTGACCGCTCGGCTCGGCGTCATCCTCGCCGCCGGCGGCTTCTCCGGCAACAAGGAACTGCGGCAGCAGTATTTTCCGCACGACGCCGACGGCGATGACCACTTCACGCCGACCGTGGGCCACGGCGGGGACGCCGCCACCCTGGCGATCAGTGCCGGCGGGCACATCGACGATTCCGTGTTCAGCGTGGGCTCCTGGGCCCCGGTGACCGTGTTCAAGTACCTCAACGGCCAGCAACGGCTCTTTCCGCACCTGCGGGCGATCGGCCTGCCCGGCCTGATCGCCGTCGACCGTCACGGCAAGCGCTTCGGAAACGAGGCCCTGAGTTACCACGACTTCGGCGGCGCGATGATCGGGCACAACAAGGACGAGGACAAGACGTTCGGGTATGTGATCGGCGACGCAAAGACGATGCACAAATACGGCATCGGCTACGCCAAGCCCTGGCCGATGCCCCGAGGCTATTTCTACAAGACCGGGTACCTGGTCAAGGGGGACACCCTGGCGGAACTGGCCGGGAAGCTCGGGATCGACGCCGAGGGCCTCGCAGCGACCGTGGCTCACTTCAACCCCGCAGCAGAGCGCGGTGAGGATCCGGCATTCGGCCGCGGCTCAACGCTGTACAACCACTTCCGCGGCGACATGGAGCACGCGCCGAATCCGAACCTCGCCCCGGTGGGCAAGGGCCCGTACTACGCCGCGAAGATCCAGATGGGCGACCTTGGCACCTTCGCCGGGGTGGGCGTCAACGAGCGCTCGGAAGTTGTCACCCCGCAGGGAACGGCGATCCCCGGCCTCCTTGCAGTCGGCGCGGCTGCGGTGAGCGTTTTCGGCGGCGGCTACCCGGGCTACGGCTCGCACATTGGTCCGGCCCTCGTGTTCGGTTACCGTGCCGGCCGCGATATCGCCGGGCTCGCGGCCGCCCGGGGTGTGGACCGCGCGGCCAACGTGGCAGCCGGCTAGGGCGCCGGGCCGGAGCCGTCCATGGCAAACTCACCATCGGGTGAATCGGTGATCAGCCGCGTCGTGCGGCTCATGAGTGCGTTCGATCGGAACCTGCCGACCATGACGCTCTCCGGCCTCGCCCGCCGCGCGGGCCTGCCCCTGACCACCGCCCACCGGCTGGTGGACGATCTGGTCCTCCACGGCCTGATTGAGCGGCTGCCGGACGGGAACCTGCGCTCCGGGATGCGGATGTGGGAGCTGGCCGCACGGGGTTCGCGTGCGCTGAATCTTCGTGAGCTGGCTCTGCCCTTCATGGAGGATGTCCAGGCAGCCGTGCACCAGCACGCCACGCTGGCGGTGCTGGACCACGGGACGGTGCTCTACGTGGAGCGCCTGTCCTCGCCGCAATCCAGCCTGGACGCGGCTCATATTGCCCAGAGAATGCCCATTCACGCCGCCTCGTCCGGCCTCGTGCTGCTGGCATTTTCTCCGCCTGCCTTCCAGGACGAGGTGCTTTCAGGCCCGCTGGCGGCGGTGACCCCCGAGACCATCACCGACCCCGCACTCATCCGGAAGCATCTGGCCGAAATCAGGCAACGCGGCTACGTGGCCTTGCCTGGCATTGGCGTAACGGAGTGGACCGGCATTGCCGTGCCTGTCTTCGGCCCCGACAACACCATCGTTGCCGCCCTCAATGCCATCGTTCCTCGGCAGGAAGCCGCCGTTCCGTTGACCGTCCCCGCGTTGCTGACCGCCGCGCACGGGATTTCGCGGGCTTTGAAGTCAGCTGCGGCGCCCAGGTGCTAGCCACGAGCCTGCACACCCGGGCTTTGAGTTGGGTCCGGGGGCGGACTTTCACAACCGATGAACGGAAGACCTGTGGGAGCGGAGCCGGGGAACTCGGCATTGTGACTTGAGACGTAGATCACGTCGACGCAATCCGGAAAGAAGGACAATGATGTCTGCCCGTATGACAGAAATACCCTCGGTATCCGCTGGCGAAAGCGACGGCCTGGCCCCGTATTCGAATGAACTGAGCTGGCCTGAGGGCATGGCGCCGTTCAAGGTGGTCGATGACGGGACGCAGGGCGATCCCTACGCCCACTACGAATGGATGCGGGAAAACGCCCCGGTCCTCCGGGCCCATTCGCCCGTTTCGGATGTCTGGTTCATTTCCCGGTACGACGACGTCCGCCGGGCAATGCGGGCACCGAAGGTCTTCTCCTCCCAGGTTGTGGACCCGGTTCCGCTGACCTTCCTGACCCTGTTCGACGCCCCCAACCACACCAGGCTGCGCCAGGTGGTTGCGCAGGCCTTCATCCCGAAGGCGATCGCCCGCTTTGAGGACCGGGTCCGCCAGAACGCCGAAAAGTACCTGGCTCCGATGCTCGCGGCCGGCGGCGGCGACGCCGTGGACGACTACGCGATCCCGCTCAGCATGTCCACCATCAGCGCCCTGCTCGACGTGCCGGCCGAGGACTTCGACAAGATGAAGTTCTGGTCCGACGAAACCTTCAGCTACTTCGGCCGGCTGGCCCGCAACGCCCAGGGCACCGGCACCGACGAGCAGAGCACCTTCGAGTTCTTCGCCTACCTGAAGGACACCATGGAGCGCCTCTACCGGGAGGAGAGCGACTCCGTCGGCGGCCACATCGCCCGGATGTGGAAGGACGGCCTGCTCAGCGAGAAGGAAGCCAAGGAACTCTGCGCCTTCGTCTTCGTCGCCGGCCACGACACCACCACCATCCTGCTGGCCAACGCGTTCCGCGTGTTCAGCGAACAGCCCGGACTCCTGGACCGGATCCGCCGGAACCCGGACGACGCGAATCTTTTTGTCGAGGAACTGGCCCGCTACCGCGGCACGGTGCAGCGGGCCAGCCGGATCACCACAGAGGAGGTGTAGGTTGCCGGGGTGACAATTCCGGCCGGCGCCATCGTCCGCCTGCTGCCTGCCGCCGCGAACCGGGACAGCGGCAAGTACCCCGACGGCGAGCGGTTCGACATCGACCGCAACACCGATGGCCATCTCGGCTTCGGCCACGGCGTCCACAGCTGCCTCGGGGCTCCCCTCGCACGGCTCGAGGTCCTGGTGACCGTGAAGCTCCTCGCGGAAAAGCTGGGATCCCTGGCTGTCGATCCCAACCGGCCGATCGAATACGTACGCGGAAACAACCTGACGAATTCGGGGCCGGAGCACCTCCACGTGACGCTGGAGCAGTTCGATGCGTGAGCCGGAAGCCATGAGCGGGCACTCCGCTCCGGTGATGATCGTCGGCGCCGGACACTCCGGCGTTGCCGTCGCCGCGGGACTCCGTTCCCGGGGCTGGGAGGGCGGCATCCTGCTGCTCGACGCAGAAAAGGAGACGCCGTATGAACGCCCCCCGCTCTCCAAGGAACTCCTGAAAGACGGAGCGCCGGATGAGTCGGCTGTCCTGCGCAAGGAGAAGTTCTACGAGGACAAGCGGATCGACCGGCTGAGGGGCATCACGGCGGAGGCCATCGACAGGAAGGGCGCGACAGTCCTGCTGTCCGATGGCAGCCGTCACGCCTACCACCGGCTCGTTATCGCCACGGGTTCGCGGGCGAGGCCCCTCACGGTGCCCGGCGCCGGTCTGGCCGGGGTCCAGTCGCTGAGAACACGGGACGACGCCCTCGAGCTCAAGCGGCTGCTGGTTCGGGGAGCCCGCGTCGCCATCATCGGCGCCGGGTATATCGGACTTGAAGTAGCCGCCGCGGCCTCCGCGAAAGCCTGCGAGGTGACGGTTCTGGAGTTCCAGGACCGCGTCATGAGCCGTGTGACCTCCGCCCCGGTATCGCGCCATTTCGAACAGCTCCACGAGCAGCACGGTGTCCGGTTCGTCTTTGGCGCCGCGGTCACGGCCATTGAGGGAGACGGGCGCGCCGAGCGCGTGGTCACCGCCGACGGCACCGTCTTCCATGCCGACGTCGTACTGGCGGGGATCGGAGT
Source organism: Arthrobacter sp. ISL-5 (assembly GCF_018613835.1). Lineage (GTDB taxonomy): Bacteria > Actinomycetota > Actinomycetes > Actinomycetales > Micrococcaceae > Arthrobacter. The sequence goes on from NZ_JAGGPM010000032.1 coordinate 88,460, forward strand.
GCTGCCCAACCAGGAGCTGGCCGCCGATGCCGGACTCGAGTGCCGGGACGGCATCCTGGTGGACGGGGACGGCCGGACTTCCGACCCGGCGATCTACGCCACCGGTGACGCCACCCGCTTCACCAGCCCGGTCGACGGCGCCAGCCAGCGCCTGGAATGCATCCAGAACGCGCAGGCCCAGGCGGACCGGGTTGCCGCCCACATCACCGGCCAGCAGGCCGCAGTTCCGGAAATCCCCTGGTTCTGGACCGTCCAGCACGGCGTCCGGCTCCAGACCGCCGGGGTGCGCCACCCGGACGACGACGTGATCGTGCGCGGCGAACCCGCACGCGGCAGGTTCTCGGTGGTCTATCTCCGGGACGGCCGCCTCGCCGCCGTCGACACCGTCGCCGGCCTGACCGACTTCCGGCCGGCCAGGAAACTGATCGCCCACGGAGCCCGGATCGACCCCGCGCTGGCGGCGGACCCCGGCATTCCCCTCACCGACGCCATTCTCGACGACGCAAATTCCCCCGGCCCCAATCCCGCCGACGCTGCCCCTGCGACAGCCCGAATCTAAGGAACCGCCATGAGCAACAACAAACTGACCGTTATCGACCGCGAAGGCTCCACGCATCACCTCGAATGGGAGCCGGACCAGACCCTGATGGAGGCCCTGCGCGACAACGACCTCTCGGTCCTGGCCTCGTGTGGCGGCACCGCCTCCTGTGCAACCTGCCACGTGTTCGTGGAGAAGGAGGTATTCGACACCCTGGGCGAACGCAGCGAGGACGAACTGGAACTGCTTGTCGAAGCCGAGGAGTACCGGGAATGCGGCTCCAGGCTATCCTGCCAGCTCGACTTCAGCCGGCATCTCAACGGAGCCACCGTCATCCTCGCGCCCGAGGAGTAACCGTTTCGACGGTTCCCTGCGCACTCGATGCTGCGAAGCGTCGAACCGGCAGGGAACCGTCGAAATGGTGCAAACCATCGGAACCGCGCCGGACCGGCAGCGGATTAAGCCGGCGGGTCCGTGACCGTGACACGCACGGCACAGGCATCCGCGGCCGCCTTCTTCAGCACGGCTGCACGGGGATCGGGGACATCGAGGTAGGCCAGGCGCGGCAGCCCGGCGTAGGCCTTGAGCGCCGGCTCGTCGAGAACGAGTTCGGCCATGCCCCTGTCGCCGCCGGGAACGATGTACTCGATGACCTGCCCGGCAAACACCTGCCGTGCCTGGTCCGCGACGGCCTCCACCATCGAGTCCGCCTGATTGGCGCGGCGCCGCGCGTACCTCTGCTGGGACTGGCCGCCGGCCGCGGTGCGCGACTGCACGTACTTCGACCCGGTCTTGGCGGCCAGCAGCCTGCCTTCACTCGCCACGGCCACTCCGTACCCGCCCCTGCGGACGAGGACCAGGCCGATCCTCCGTGGTTGCGACGCGAGCGAGGCCAGCCGGGCCACGAGGTCGGCGCCCCGTCCGGGCCGGCCGTCGGCCGGCCAGGGCGCCTGCAGCAGCGCGCTGGCGCCGTCGGGCGCAAACAGCCGCACGCCGTCGTCGTGGTCCTCAATCCCGAGGTCGCCGTGGCTGGAGCCGAAGCGATCCACCCAGCCGGCCAGCCGTGCGCCGGATATGAACGCGGTCCGCGATGCGGCGGCAGGACGTCCTGGTGCGCCGCTGTGTGGCATTGCCGACTTCCTTGCTTCCGTGACCGGACTTTGCCCGGTGAATCTATGAGTAGCCTATCTATGTGGATGATCTCTTCGGCTCGGGGCCGGACAACGAAGACGCGGACGACGGCGACGCCTCGCCGTCGGGCCGCCCAAGTGGCGGACCTCTAGGCGGGCGCACAGCCTCGCCGCGCAGCCCGCTGGCTGTCCGGATGCGGCCGCGCACCCTGGATGACGTGGTGGGCCAGCAGCACCTGCTGGGGCAGGGATCGCCGCTTCGCCAGCTGGCTGCCGGCGCCGATGCAGTCGGCCCGGCCGGTCCAAGCTCGCTCATTCTCTGGGGCCCGCCCGGCACCGGCAAGACGACGCTGGCGCATGTGATTGCGCGCGGGCCCGGGCGCAAGTTCGTCGAACTGTCTGCCATCACGGCCGGCGTCAAGGACGTGCGCCGGGTCATGGACGAGGCGCTGACCGCCCGCGACCTCTACAAAACCACCACGGTCCTGTTCCTGGACGAGATCCACCGGTTCAACAAGGCGCAGCAGGACGCGCTGCTGCCCGGCGTCGAAAACCGCTGGGTGGTGCTCGTGGCCGCAACTACCGAGAATCCGTCCTTCTCGGTGGTCTCGCCGCTGCTGTCCCGCTCGCTCCTCCTCACGCTCAAGCCGCTGACCGACGCCGACATTCAAGGCCTGCTCCAGCGCGCCGTGGAGGACACCCGGGGGCTGAACGGCAAGGTCCGGCTGAGTGCCGACGCCCTGGCCCACCTGGTCAGGCTGTCCGGCGGGGACGCCCGACGCGCCCTGACCGCGCTGGAGGCCGCAGCCGGTGTGGCTTTCGGCGACGCGGACGACGTCGTCCCTTCCGCCGACGGCGGCATTTCCGCCGACGCCGACGACGACGGCACTGCCGCCGCCGCGCCGCTGACGGAGGAGCCGGTCACCGTTGAGCTCCGCCACACCGAGCGGGCGCTGGACGTTGCCGCGGTCCGGTACGACCGCGCCGGCGACCAGCACTATGACGTTGCGAGTGCCTTCATCAAGTCCATCCGGGGTTCCGACGTGGACGCTGCGCTGCACTACCTCGCCAGGATGCTGGAGGCGGGGGAGGACCCGCGCTTCGTGGCACGCCGCATCGTGATTTCCGCGGCGGAGGACGTGGGCATGGCTGACCCCACCGCCCTGCAGACCGCCGTGGCGGCCGCGCAGGCGGTCCAGCTGATCGGCATGCCGGAAGGCAGGATCGTCCTCGCCGAAGCCGTGGTCCACCTCGCCACGGCACCGAAGTCCAATGCTGCCTACATGGGCATCAACAAGGCCATTGCGGACGTCCGGGCAGGCCTGGGGAACGGAATCCCCGCGCACCTGCGGGATGCGCACTACCCCGGATCGAAGCAGCTGGGTCACGGGCAGGGGTACAAGTACGCCCACGACGCCCCGCACTCGGTGGCCCGCCAGCAGTACCCGCCGGACGACCTCGTGGGCCGCGACTACTACGAGCCCACCGGCAACGGGGCCGAGCGGGACATCGCCGTCCGGCTCGAACGCCTCCGGAAGATCGTCCGGGGCAAGTGAGCATCATGCTAAGATTGATGCTTGTCTGGCAAGGCGCGGACGCAAAATCCACCAAATTCACGTTTGATGAGGTAATGCCTGCGCCCAGTAGCAAAAGGCAGCGGTTGGCCGATGCTCTCCATCGTGGAGGCCAGTAACACTGACACACCGCAGTAATTGGAAGGACACAAGTGGCTAACAACACTCGTGCTCGCCGTACCGCACGCCTCTCGCGTGCACTCGGCATCGCTCTGACCCCCAAGGCCGCCAAGTACATGGAGCGCCGCCCGTACGGCCCCGGTGAGCATGGCCGTGCCCGCAAGAAGCAGGACTCCGACTACGCCGTACGTCTGCGCGAAAAGCAGCGTCTGCGCGCCCAGTACGGCATCCGCGAAGCCCAGATGACCCGTGCCTTCGAAGAAGCACGCCGCACCAAGGGCCTGACCGGTGAAAACCTGATCGAACTGCTCGAAATGCGTCTCGACGCCCTCGTGCTGCGTGCCGGCTTCGCCCGCACCATCGCCCAGGCCCGCCAGCTGGTTGTGCACCGCCACATCCTGGTTGACGGCATCCGCGTTGACCGCCCGTCCTTCCGCGTCGGCGAGGGCCAGCTGGTCCACGTTCACAGCCGCAGCGAAACCATGCCTCCGTTCCAGGTTGCAGCAGCCGGCGCACACCGCGACGTCCTGCCCCAGGTTCCGGCCTACCTGGACGTCAAGCTTGACGCCCTGCAGGCACGCCTGGTCCGTCGCCCGAAACGCTCCGAGGTCCCCGTGACCTGCGAAGAGCAGCTCGTCGTCGAATTCTACGCACGCTAAATTTCCGGCAGCGTATCCAAGGAAGCCCGTGGCAAGCGCCGCGGGCTTCTTTGTATGTAAGGTACTTGGGGGACATCCGCGGCTGCAGCACGCTGCCGCCGCGGGCCATGTACCGTTCCACGGAGTTTCAAGGAGATGAACGTCTATGTCTGGTGGCGATATTGCCGGCCTGATCGCGGCCGGGGTATTTGCGCTCCTGGTCCTGTTGCTTGCCGTCCCGATCCTCAAGCTGGGGCGGGTGTTCGATGAAGTGCGGACCTCGATCCGCTCCATCAGCGACGGCGCGACCCCACTCATGGACGAAGTCACGGCGACCGTCTCCACCACCAACCAGCAGCTGAAGAAGGTGGACGGCATCGCCTCCAACGTTTCGGACGCCTCGGCGAACATCTCGGCGCTGTCCTCCCTGGTTGCCGCCACTGTGGGCTCGCCGCTGATCAAGGTGGCCGCCTTCAGCTACGGCGTTCGCTCCGCCTTCGCCGCCCGCAAGAAGCCCGCCGCCGGCCGTCGCAGCCGCTAAGCCCCACCCGGAGAACTGAAAATGAAAAGACTTGTCTGGATGGGAATCGGCGTGGCTATCGGAGTCATCGCCTTCCGCAAAGTCACCGAGGCCCAGGCCAACCTGGGGCCGGAGGGCCTGAACCGCGCCGTGGGGCGGCTGGCCGACGGCGTCTACGACTTCGCGGATGCGGTCCGCGCCGGAATGCGCGAGCGGGAGACCGACCTCCGTGCCGCGCTCGGCGTCGAATCCCAGGATGTTGTGCGGCGCTAGCCCGCCGCTGCGGGAGAATTAAACCGGCAGTAACCGTTGTTCCGGGACTGCCATCTGAATCAACTGTCACGCGGCAGAACGCGTGAACCAAGAAGGGTAAGTAATCAGCTCATGAAGTCGCAGGAGATCACCAAGCGCTGGATCGACTTTTTCGTCAGCAAGGGCCACACCGCCGTGCCTTCCGCCTCCCTGGTCTCCAGCGACCCCTCCCTGCTGTTCACGGTCGCCGGGATGGTTCCGTTCATTCCGTACCTGACCGCGCGGGAAGAGCCCCCCTTCAGCCGGGCCACCAGCGTGCAGAAGTGCATCCGCACCGGCGACATTGAGGAAGTGGGCAAGACTGCCCGCCACGGCACCTTCTTCCAGATGTGCGGCAACTTTTCGTTTGGCGATTACTTCAAGGAAGACGCCATCAAGTTCGCCTGGGAACTGCTCACCACAAGCGTTGACGACGGCGGCTACGGCCTTCCGCCGGAACTCCTGTGGGTGACGGTCTACGAAGAGGACGACGAAGCCAAGGACCTCTGGCTCAAGAACACCGGCGTCCCCGCCAGCCGGATCCAGCGCATGGGCAAGGCGGACAACTACTGGCACACCGGCCAGCCCGGACCGGCCGGCCCCTGCTCGGAGATCTACTACGACCGCGGCCCCGCGTACGGCGTGGAAGGCGGCCCCATCGCCGACGAAAACCGCTACGTCGAAATCTGGAACCTGGTGTTCATGCAGTACCAGATCAACAACGTCCGCTCCAAGGACGACTTCGACATCGTGGGCGAGCTGCCCAAGAAGAACATCGACACCGGCCTGGGCATGGAGCGACTCGCCATGATCCTGCAGGGTGTCGAGAACATGTACGAGACCGACCAGGTCCGCCCGGTCATCGACAAGGCATCGGAACTCTCCGGCAAGGAGTACACGTCGGCGGAAACGGCTGACGATCCCCACCACACGGACGACGTCCGGATGCGCGTGGTCGGAGACCACATCCGCTCGGCGCTGATGCTCATCGCCGACGGCGTCAGCCCGTCCAACGAGGGACGCGGCTACGTGCTGCGCCGCCTGATCCGCCGCGCCGTCCGCTCGATGCGCCTGCTCGGCGTCGAAAAGGCCTGCCTGCCGGATCTCCTGCCCGCCTCCCGCGACGCCATGAAGGGCGTCTACCCGATCGTGGAGACGGACTTCGACCGCATCAGCCGGATCGCCTACGCGGAAGAGAAGGCCTTCCTCCGGACCATCGCCTCCGGCACCGCCCGCCTCGAAGACGCCGTGAGCGAGTCCAAGGCCGCCGGCCGGCCGCTGTCCGGCGCCGACGCGTTCGCCCTGCACGACACGTACGGCTTCCCGATCGACCTCACCCTGGAGATGGCCGAGGAAGCCGGGCTCAAGGTTGACGAGCCGGAGTTCCGCAAGCTCATGCTGGAGCAGCGCAAGCGCGCCCAGGCCGACGCCAAGGGCAAGAAGGGCGCCCACGCGGACCTCAGCGCCTTCCAGGAGCTGCTGTCCGAGGGGGAGACCGTCTTCACCGGCTACACCGACCTCGACGGCGAATCCCGCGTCCGCGGGATCCTCAGCTACGGCCGCAAGGTCTCCCAGGCCGCCACTGGCGACGAGATCGAGCTGGTCCTCGCCGAAACGCCGTTCTACGCTGAAGCCGGCGGCCAGGCTGCGGACACCGGCCTCATCACGGGTGACGGCTTCGTCGTCGAAGTTCTCGACGTCCAGCGGCCGGTGAAGGGCCTCAGCGTCCACAAGGCGATCGTCCGCGAGGGCGAAATCGCCTCCGACGCGCTGGTGCGTGCCGCGGTGGACCGCGAACGCCGCCATGCCGCCGAGCAGGCGCACACGGGAACGCACATCGTGCACGCGGCCCTGCACCAGATCCTCGGCCCGGAAGCCACCCAGCGCGGCTCCTACAACAAGGCCGGATACCTGCGCTTTGACTTCGCCTGGGGCGAAGGCCTCAGCGCCGCCACCCGTTCCGAGATCGAGGAAGTGTCCAACCTGGCCATCCGGAACGACTTCCGCGTGGAGACCAAGGTCATGGGCCTCGCCGAGGCCAAGGCGCTCGGCGCGATGGCCCTGTTCGGAGAAAACTACGGCAGCGAAGTCCGTGTCGTGGAAATCGACGGCGCATGGTCGCGTGAGCTGTGCGGCGGCACCCACGTTCCCAACACGTCCCGCATCGGCAGCCTGTCGCTGCTCGGCGAACAGTCCGTGGGATCGGGCAACCGCCGCGTCGAGGCATTCGTCGGCATGGACGCCTTCCGGCACCTCGCGGCGGAACGCGCCCTCGTCACGGAGCTGACGGAAATGCTCAAGGTTCCGTCCGGCCAGCTGACCGATAGGATCGCCACGACCCTGGCCAAGCTGAAGGCCACGGAAAAGGAGCTGGAGCGGCTCCGCAAGGAAAAGCTCACGGCCGAGGCCGCACAGCTGGTGGGGACCGCCAAGGACGCCGCAGGCGTTCGTGTCATTGCGCACGACGCCGGCCAGGTCAGCGGTGCGGATGACCTCCGCGGACTCGCCATGGACCTGCGGAACCGCCTTGGTTCGGAGGCCTCCACGGTGGCCGTGGCCGGAGTCAGCAACGACCGCCCGGTCATCCTGATCGCCACGAATGAAGCCGCACGTGAAGCCGGCGTCAAGGCCGGGGCGCTGGTCCGGCTCGCGGCCGCCATCCTCGGCGGCGGCGGAGGCGGCAAGGACGACGTCGCCCAGGGCGGCGGCACCGACGCGTCGAAGGTCGGCCCGGCGCTGGCGGCTGTCGTAGATGCCGTGACCCGGCGCTAGCTAGCAGATCCGTGACCTCATCCGCTGCGTCCCACGTCTACCCCCAGGGCATCAAACTGGGGGTTGACGTGGGCACCGTCCGTGTCGGCGTCGCCATCTGCGACAGTGACGCCATCCTGGCCACGCCGTTCAAAACACTGGACCGCAACCCCAAAAAGAACTCCGATGTCCGCGTGATTGCGGCGTTGGCTGCTGAGCGGGGTGCCGTGCAGATTTTTGTGGGCCTGCCGAGGACCATGAAGGGCGAAGAACATGCCTCCGCCCGCATGGCCACGGAGTACGCCCAGCTGCTGGCCAACGAGCTGGGCCGCGCGGGGCTGGACGTGCCCGTCAACCTCGTTGACGAGCGCCTCAGCACGGTCACAGCCCACCGACACCTGCACGAAGCTGGCATGAGCAGCAAAAATCACCGTAAAGTGGTGGATCAGGTTGCGGCTGCGGGAATCTTGCAGCACGCCATCGACATGCAAAAAGCCAGGGGAACGGATGTGGGGAGCCGCGTGCGCGCGCTTTTCCAGCCGGGGCTACCCGGAGACGCCGCAGCAAGCAGTGCTGAGCAGGCTGTCCCGGGGCAAGACACACAATCTTCAGAGGATGGAAGGCTACAGTGAGCCCGGTCAACAACGACGACTCCTCCGGCAGGAACTTCAGGGAGGCCGGACGGCCGCTGACGCGCAAGGAAATCCGTGCCCGGGAGAAGGCCCTCACGGCGGAATCCGGCGACGTCGTTCCCGAGCAGGCTTACGAGTCCGGGGAGGACACGGCACCGGAGATGCCTGGGCACAGCCCGTTGCCCGCCCAGTCCGCGCCTACTCAGTCCGCGCCGGCCCAGTCCGCGCCCGCAGCTGAGGCGCCCGCGCCGGCACCGCAGCGTGCGCCCGAGCCGGTGGTTGACCCTGAGCCCGTGCCTGCAACGGTGGCTGTGCCGCGGGTGCCGCCCGCTCCGCCGACGGTCCAGGAACCGGTCGTGGAGGAACCTGTCTTCCACGCTAACGAAGACCTGCATCATGCTGATGCCGACCTGCACCGGGCCGACGAAGACCTGCACCATGCTGACGCCGCAGAACCCGGCTACCAGGACCACCACCATGACGTGCACCCTGACACGTACGAGGACCATGACGCTCTTGAACACGAGGCCGTCGGGCACCAGCTGCTGGCCAATGCGGACAGCGGGACCACGGTGACCCGGCCTTCCAAGAAAGTCCGCCGACGACGCCGTCTTGTTGCGCTGCTGCTGTCCCTCGCACTTTTCGTCACTGCCGCCGTCGTGGGTGCGCAGTTCCTCAAGCCGCTGCTCGGGGCCGACGGGCCCAGCGACTTTCCCGGCCCGGGAACGGGCCAGGTGAAGGTGGCGGTCCTGCCCGGCGAGGGGCCCGTCTCGGTTGCCGCGAAGCTTGAGGAAGCGAGGGTGGTGGCCAACGCCGACACCTTTGTCTCCGAACTGGCCGCCTCGGGCGGCACCCTTGCCCCCGGCGAGTACGACTTCAAGCAGGAAATGAAGAACGCCGACGCCGTGGCGGTCCTGCTCAACGCCGAACAGGCCAAGGTCATGTACTTCGCCCTGAGCGCCGGACTCCGGATCGGAGAATCGCTGGAGGCAATCTCCGAAGGCTCCGGGATACCGGTCGCCCAGCTAAAGGCACTCAGCGATTCCCCCAAGCAGTTTGGCCTCCCCGCCAAGGCAAAGAACCTTGAGGGCTACCTGGCTCCGGGCGAGTACAGGTTCCCGCTCGGAACCGCCCCCAAGGCGATCCTGACCTCCCTGGTCAAGAGCACCACCGACGAGCTGAAGACACAGGGCGTCACCGACCCCGCCAAGCAGTATGACGTGGTCACGGTCGCGAGCATTGTGCAGGCAGAGGGCGGTCAGGCCGAGTACAAGGACGTTGCGGGCGCGATCTACAACCGGCTCAAGCCCAACAACACTGAGACGGCCGGGCTGATCCAGTCCGACGCCACGGTCACCTACGGCCTGGGCAGGAAAAGCTTCCACATCGACGAAGACGAAAAGGCGGACAAGTCCAACCCGTACAACACGTACGCGAACCAGGGACTGCCCGTGGGCCCCATCGGTTCGCCGGGGAAGACGGCCATCGATGCTGCGGCCAAGCCGAACAAAAATGAATACATGTACTGGGTGACCATCAACCTCGACACCAAGGAAACCAAATTCTCCAAAACGCTGGAGGAGCACAACCGTTACGTTGATCAGTACAACGCCTGGTGTGAGGCCAACCCGGGCCGCTGCGTATGAGCCTGCGTGCTGCCGTCCTGGGGCATCCGATCGGCCACTCCAAGTCACCGGCGCTGCACCTGGCCGCTTATGCGAAGCTTGGCGCCGACATCGGCTACACGGCGATCGACGTGACGGAGGAGTCCCTGCCCGCGTTCATGGAGTCCCTGCGCGCCGAGCCGGGCTGGCGCGGGCTGTCGGTGACCATGCCGCTCAAGAAGGCCATGGTCCGTGAAGTGGATGAGGTCCGCGGAGTGGCGCAGGTGCTCGGCGTCATCAACACGGTCGTCTTCGAATCCGTGGGGGAGTCCGGACGGCGGGTCGGCTACAACACCGATGTCGCGGGCATCGTCAACGCGCTGCGTAACGCCGGAGCGGTCGAGGCGCCTGCGGCGGTGGTCCTCGGCGGCGGCGGGACCGCGGCGGCGGCCGTGGCCGCCCTCCAGGAACTCGGCGCACGGTCTGTTGCCGTCTACGTCCGGGACACCGGCCGGGCGGCCGAGGCCAGGGCCGCGGCCAGCGGCCTGGGGATGGAGATCGCCGTGCGTCCCATATCGGAAGCCGTCGCCGCCCTGGCTGGCGCCGACGTCGTAATATCCACCTTGCCGCCCCGGGCGGCGGACGGCATGGCTGCCGAGCTTGAGGTGCTGGGCACGACGACGGGCGGCGTCCTGCTGGACGTCGCCTACGATCCATGGCCCAGCCGGATCGCGGCCGTCTGGGAAGGCCTCGGCGGAACTGTGGTTGCCGGCCTGGAGATGCTGCTGTACCAGGCGGTGGAGCAGGTCCGCTACTTTACGGGCCGCGACGACGCCGCCAGCGCGGAAGTCATAGATGTGATGTGTGACGCAGTCGGGGCTCCCCGGCGCGTGTACTGACCGCCAGACATGGCAGGATGGATTGTATGTTGCGTTGGTTGACTGCCGGTGAATCCCATGGTCCGGCACTGGTCGGAATTATCGAAGGCGTCCCCGCAGGTGTTGAACTCACCAGCGGGCAGATTGCCGATGCCCTGGCGCGCCGCCGCCTCGGCTATGGCCGGGGTGCCCGGATGAAGTTCGAGCAGGACGTGGTCACCATCCTTGGCGGAGTCCGCCACGGCATCACGCAGGGCGGCCCTGTCGCCGTCCAGGTGGGCAACACCGAATGGCCCAAGTGGGAGCAGATCATGTCTGCTGATCCCGTTGACCCCGAGGAACTCGCCGACCAGGCACGCAACGCCCCGCTCACCCGTCCCCGCCCGGGCCACGCGGACTTCACGGGCATGCAGAAGTACGGCTTCGATGAGGCCCGCCCGGTGCTTGAACGCGCCAGCGCCCGCGAGACCGCCACGCGCGTCGCCATGGGAACCGTCGCCGCACAGTTCCTGAAGCACCTGGGCATTGAACTCGTCAGCCACACGGTCTCCATTGCCAGCGTCACGGTCCCCGAAGGCAGGCCCCTGCCGGTTCCCGCCAACGTCATTGCGCTCGACGCCGACCCCCTCCGCTGCTTCGACCGTGAAACGTCCGATGCCATGGTTGCCGAGATTGACGTCGCCCACAAGGAAGGCGAAACTCTCGGCGGAGTGGTGGAGGTCCTGGCCTACGGGCTGCCTCCGGGACTTGGCAGCTACGTCCACTGGGACCGCCGGCTGGATTCCCGCCTGGCCGCCGCCCTCATGGGCATCCAGGCCATCAAGGGCGTCGAAGTGGGGGACGGCTTCCTTACCGCCGCCCGCCGCGGATCCCAGGCCCACGACGAAATCATCAAGGATGAATACGGCAAGATCATCCGCACCAGCAACCGTGCCGGCGGCATCGAAGGCGGCATGAGCATCGGCGACGTCCTGCGTGTGCGGGCCGCCATGAAGCCGATCGCCACCGTGCCCCGGGCCCTGAAGACCATTGACGTGAGCACCGGGGAGGCCGCCAAGGCCCACCACCAGCGTTCAGACGTGTGCGCCGTTCCGGCTGCCGGCGTGGTTGCTGAAGCCATGGTTGCCCTGGTCCTCGCCGAGGCCGTCACTGAAAAGTTCGGCGGCGATTCCGTGGCCGAGACTGCCCGCAACATCAAGGGCTACCTCGACAGCATTCCGGCGTCGCTGGACACGATCGGACGCTAGTGCCTTCGAGCAATACGCCCTGTGCTGCAGGGGACCGGCCCATAGTGCTGATCGGACCCATGGCCGTTGGCAAGTCGGCGATCGGGCAACAGCTGGCACAACAGCTGGGCGCCCCCTTTGTTGACACTGACGCGGTCATCGTAGAAAACCACGGCTCCATCGCTGACATCTTCGCAGGGCGCGGCGAGCGGGTGTTCCGGGAGATTGAGGCACGGACTGTTGCCCGCGTCGTTGAAGAGGCGGCCGGCACCGCCACCGTGATTTCGCTCGGCGGCGGCTCGGTCCTGGACTCCGGAACCCAGCAGCTGCTGGACCGGTGCACGGTGGTCTACCTGGAATGCGATGCGGAGACCGTCGCAGCCAGGATTGCGAGGAATTCGGGCCGGCCGCTCCTCGCCGGCGACGGGATCCGCCGCTGGAAGACGCTGTTTGCCACCCGGCAACCCGTCTACGAACGCCTCGCAGACATCGTCGTCGACGTCCGTCAGGGAACCGTGCCGGAGCTGGGACGCCGGCTCGAAGCGGCGCTGGGCGCCTTCCTTGCCGGCGCCGGAACCGGCACCGGAGCGGGTAGCGCCGGAACAGACGCCACGGGAACGGACAGCGCAGGCGCAGGCGCAGGGACTGCAGGTGCGGCGAACCCAGCCGCGGAGAACATCAGCGCGGGATCGGCGGCCGGGGAAAACATGGCCGCGACTACGGCGGCCGGGGAATCCACGGCCGCGAAACAGGAAGTTGAGAAGTGAGCGAATCAACCGTCATCAAGGTCACGGGCGAGTCGGCCGGCGACAATTACGACGTCGTCGTTGGCCGCGGCCTGCTGGGCACCCTCCCGGAGCTGCTCGGTGAGCGCGTCCGGCGTGTCCTGGTCATCCACCCGCGTGCGCTCCGGCTCACCGGAGACACCGTCAGGGACGAACTCGCCGCGGCGGGCTTCACTGCACTCACGGCGGAGATCCCGGACGCCGAAGAAGGCAAGCACATCCAGGTGGCCGCGTTCTGCTGGCAGGTGCTGGGCCAGAACGACTTCACCCGTTCCGACGCCGTCGTCTCGGTCGGGGGAGGAGCCGTCACGGACCTCGCGGGCTTCGTCGCCGCCACCTGGCTGCGCGGCGTCAAGGTCATCCACATGCCCACGAGCCTCCTCGGCATGGTGGACGCGTCGGTGGGCGGCAAGACCGGCATCAACACGGCCGAAGGCAAGAACCTCGTGGGCGCGTTCCACCCTCCCGCGGCCGTCCTCGCGGACCTTGACACCCTGAACACGCTGCCGAAAAACGAGATCATTTCCGGCATGGCGGAAGTCATCAAGTGCGGCTTCATTGCCGATCCGGCCATCCTCGATCTCGTGGAACAGAACCCGGAGGCCGTCACCGACCCCGGCTCGGACGTCCTTCGTGAGCTCATTGAGCGTGCCATTGCCGTCAAGGCCCGGGTAGTGTCCGAGGACCTGAAGGAATCCGGCCTCCGCGAGATCCTCAACTACGGACACACCCTTGGCCATGCCATCGAACTCGTCGAGCGCTACTCCTGGCGCCACGGCGCGGCTGTCTCGGTGGGCATGATGTTCGCCGCAGAACTGTCCCGCAGCGTGGGCCGGCTCAGCGATGCCGACGCAGACCGCCACCGGAGCATCCTCGAGTCCCTTGGGCTGCCCGTCACCTACCGCCGCGACCGCTGGCAGGGGCTCCTGGACGGCATGCGCCGCGACAAGAAGTCACGCGGGGACCTGCTCCGTTTCGTGGTGCTCGACGGCGTCGGGAAGCCCGGCATCCTGGATGTTCCCGACACCTCCCTGCTTTTCGCCGCCTACCAGGAGATTGCCTCCTGATGCGGGAGTTCGAGGGCGACACCATTGAGTGGCCTGCCGGCGGCTTCCCGGGAATCAGGATCAACCCGGAAACCCTTCTGCCGGAGATCACCAACGCCGAAGCCTGCGCTGCGGCCCTTGAGTCGTCGACCGACCCGGCGGACCGGGTGTTCGTGCTGCTCGTTGAGGGGCACGCGCCGGACGCCGCCGAACTGCTCGCCGAAGCGCGGTATAAGAACCCGGAGTCGTTCCGGCTCCGGACCTTTGAAGCCGAGGTCCTCCGCGTGTCCCACCGCTTTGACCGCGCCGTTGAGCTGTTCAGGCAGCTGCTTGCGGAAGTGCCGGGCACGCCGAATGAGGCACTAGTGCACCAGTTTCTCGGCAGGACCCATTTCGCTTCCGGCCACATCGGTGCTGCCGTGGAGTCGTTCGCCCGGGCGCTCGACCTGAGGGTTGCGCAGTCAGCCGACGCCGAGCTCATCTATTCGTCGACCGTGGCGCTTCAGCGGGCTCGGGACGTACTCGAACTGGCCTCCTGACCGCGGCCGCCGGAGGGGGCCGACGGAGTGCGCCCGCATTTCCGCTAGAATGGTTCTTGGATTTTTGATAAATACACGCTGGCGGGCCGTTCGGCATGCCTGCTTGGCATACGGCTGGCAGCTAGAAGCAGTCAGATACAAACCAGAGGAAACCAGTGGCAACCACAAACGACATCAAGAACGGAACCGTCCTGAAGCTTGAGGGCCAGCTCTGGAACATCATCGAGTTCCAGCACGTCAAGCCGGGCAAGGGCGGCGCGTTCGTGCGCACCAAGATGCGCAACGTTATGTCCGGCAAGGTGGTCGACAAGACCTTCAACGCCGGCCTCAAGATCGAAACCGCCACCGTGGACCGCCGCGATTACCAGTACCTGTACCAGGACGGCGCGGACTTCGTCTTCATGGACACCCAGGACTACGACCAGATCACCGTCTCCGGTGCCACGGTGGGCGACGCCACCAACTTCATGCTCGAAAACCAGATGGTCAACATCGCCATCCACGAAGGCACGCCGCTGTACATCGAACTGCCGCCGAGCGTTGTCCTCGAAATCACGTACACGGAGCCGGGCCTGCAGGGCGACCGCTCCTCCGCCGGGACCAAGCCGGCCACCCTCGAGACCGGCTACGAGATCCAGGTGCCGCTGTTCGTCGAGAACAACACCAAGGTCAAGGTCGACACCCGTGACGGCAGCTACCTGGGCAGGGTAAGCGAGTAGTGAGCGCCCGCGGTAAAGCCCGTAACAGGGCTCTTGACGTCCTCTTCGAAGCGGAGCAGCGCTCTGTTTCCGCCTTTGACGTGCTTCGCGCGCGCCGGGAGAAGACCGACCAGATCGTCAACCCCTACACGCTCGAAATCGTCGAGGGCGTCGTTTCACTGCAGCCGGCCATCGATGAGTTCCTGGAAACGTACTCACAGGGCTGGACCCTGGAGCGCATGCCGTCCGTGGACCGCATCATCCTGCGGATCGGCACCTGGGAACTGCTCTACAACGACGACGTGCCCGACGGCGTTGCCGTCAGCGAAGCCGTGGCCCTGGCCAAGACGCTTTCCACCGATGAGTCGCCGTCGTTCATCAACGGCCTGCTCGGGCGTCTCCAGCAGCTGAAGCCTTCACTGCTGGCCTGACCTGCGCAGGTCATCAGCAGTACGGGAGAGCCCCGGCCAGTGAACTGGCCGGGGCTCTCTGCTGCCCGCTTCAGTCAGGTTTCACCGTCCGACGGCGTTTCACTGTGCCACGGCGTTTCACTGTCCGACGGCGGCGCGCAACGCGACGAGTTCGTGCAGCTGCTGCACCTCGTCCTGCTGGTGTGCCTGGACGTCCCTGCCGCTGAGGATCCGCTGGCGGGTGAATGCCAGCCTCGTGGCTGCCTCGACGAACTCCTTCATCTGCGGCGCACGGTTGTAGGCGCCGGCCCAGCGCACGGCCTGCCGCCTGCCGCCGGGGGTGGCCAGCATCTCCACCTCGACCGGCGTGAACCAGCCCGCGGCGGCGTACTCGAGCAGGCGCTGGCGGGTGAGGCGGGTTTCGGCGACCCGCAGCACCACGATGCAGGCCACCGCCAGCAGGAAGATGGGGACCTGAACCAGCACATACTGCGCCAGGAAGTCCTGCCCCATGCTGTTCCACCTGTTGTGCAGGATCATGGCGGGTATGAGTCCCACCACGAAGGCCACAACCGATGCGCCCGAGTGCCAGCGGCGCGCCGCGAGCCCCATGATCAGGCCGGTGGTTCCCGTGAAGATGGCGTGGGCGAACGGGGACATCACACCGCGCAGGAAGAAGATCTGGGCGAGGTCGCTGCCGGGCGTGCCCGACTCGGCGATGGCGCGGCCAAAGTAGAGGATGTTCTCGGTGAACGCGAAGCCGCCCGCGATGGTGAACGCGAACACCACCCCGTCCACCGGGCCGTCAAAGTTTTTCCGGGCCATCAGGAGCAGCAGGAGCAGGCCCAGGGACTTGGCGAATTCCTCCACCACCGGAGCCTGGACCGTGGTCATGAAATCGCGAAAGGCGGCCTCGTCAGAGTACGGGGCAGCAAGGGCGAATACCGGCTGGATGAGCAGCGTCACGGCGATGGACACCGCGGCGCCCCACGTGAACGCAAAGAGGAGCAGCCTCTTCGGCTCAGGTTCCCAGCGGTCAATGATGTACACCGAGCCCAGCACGGCGCCCAGCGGGATCAGCGATGCGGCGAAGCCGATGGCGAACCCGGTAGTGCCGGTGTTGGCCAGCAGGAAGGGCACCACCAGGAACAGGCTGACGACGGCGAGGATTCCTCCGCCCACGACGAGCCCCAGCACGCCGCCCGACGCCCTCACGCCGACTGTGGACGCGGACGCCGGGATGACCTGGGCTACCGAACCCCCGCTGTGCCCGGGCGCCAGCCGGTAGTTCTGCGGCTGGACGTGACCCATCCAGCTGGGGTTGGCCTGTTCACGGAACTGCCACTGCGGGTCACCGGGGCGGTTGCCTGACGGGCCGGGCGCAGGCTGCTGCGGGTTCATCGACATAGAGATGAGCCTATGCGGCGGGATGCGCGTCGCCAAAGGCCTGTTCGGCCGCAAGCTCCGGCCGCCGCAGGTGTGACCGACGACGCCTTCCGACCGGGCTGCGCCGGGGCGTCCGTGTGGTAATTTTGGAAGGCAAATGTTCCTTTTTTAATTCCGTCCCGTGAGGCGGGGAAAGGGGAGACGAGCGTTGACTCATGTCACACAGGCACCGGTCCCGGCCAGGGTTGTACTCAACCACGCGGACATCGACCGTGCACTCACTCGTATCGCCCATGAGATCCTCGAGGCCAACAAAGGCTCAAAGGACCTGGTGCTGCTGGGCATTCCACGCCGCGGCTATCCGCTGGCAGTCCGGCTCGCCCAGAAGATCGCAGCCGCCGATCCCGCCGTTGATGCCACCGCGATCGTGGGGCAGCTCGATGTCACCATGTTCCGTGACGACCTGTCCCACCAGCCCACCAGGCCGCCCCACCGCACGCAGCTGCCGCTGTCCGGAATCGACAACAAGGTTGTTGTCCTGATTGACGACGTCCTGTACTCCGGCCGCACCATCCGCGCCGCGCTGGACGCGATCGTTGACCTCGGCCGCCCCCGCATCGTGCGGCTGGCCGTGCTGATCGACCGCGGGCACCGGGAGCTTCCCATCCGGGCCGACCACGTGGGCAAGAACCTGCCGACGTCCTCGGCCGAAAAAGTCCGGGTACGCCTCGAGGAGACCGACGTCATCGACGGCCAGGCCGTCAATGAAGTTGTTATCGAGGCCGGCGCATGAAGCACCTGCTGTCCACCGAAGGCCTCAGCCTGGGCAATGCCGTCCGCATCCTCGACACCGCGGAGGAAATGGCCGCCGTCGGCGACCGCGAAGTCAAAAAGCTGCCGGCGCTCCGCGGCCGCACCGTGGTCAACCTCTTCTTCGAGGACTCCACCCGGACCCGCATCTCCTTTGAGGCAGCCGCCAAGAGGCTCTCCGCGGACGTCATCAACTTCGCCGCCAAGGGATCGTCCGTTTCCAAGGGCGAGTCCCTCAAGGACACCGCCCAGACGCTGTCCGCGATGGGGGCGGACGCCGTCGTAATCCGCCACTGGGCCTCCGGCGCTCCGCACCGGCTCGCGGCGACCGACTGGATCGACGCCGCCGTCATCAATGCCGGCGACGGCACCCATGAACACCCCACCCAGGCGCTGCTGGATGCGTTCACCATGCGCCGCCACTGGACGAAGCTCGCGGGGCTTCCCTCCACGGGCGCTGACCTCAAAGGCATGCGCGTTGCGATTGCCGGCGACGTCCTGCACTCCCGCGTGGCACGCTCCAACGTCTGGCTGCTGCGCACGCTCGGCGCCGAGGTCACCCTGGTGGCACCGCCCACGCTGCTGCCGATCGGCGTCGAGCAATGGCCCTGCAGCGTCAGCTACAACATGGACGAAACCCTGGAAAAGGGCGTGGATGCCGTGATGATGCTCCGCGTCCAGGGCGAGCGCATGAATGCCTCGTACTTCCCCTCCACGCGCGAGTATTCACGCCGCTGGGGCTTTGACGACAACAGGCTCCGGGCGCTGGACAGCCTGGGGCTGAAGGACACCATCATCATGCACCCCGGCCCCATGAACCGCGGCCTGGAAATTTCCGCCGCCGCTGCCGACTCGCCGCGTTCCACCGTGCTTGCACAGGTGCGCAACGGAGTATCCGTCCGCATGGCCGCCCTGTACCTGCTGCTCTCCGGGGACACCCGTGAACCAGCCGCCACCCTGAAGGAGAGCAACTGATGGCTGAACAATCTGCCGATAACGGCACAAACAATAACGCCACCGCCGGAAGCACCGGAACCTACCTCATCCGCGGGGCGGCGATCCTGGGGGCCGGAGCCGAGGACCTGCTCATCCGCGACGGCATCATCGCCGGGCGCGGCACGGACCTCTCGGCCGACGGCGCCACCATCATCGACGCCGACGGCCTCATCGCCCTGCCGGGCATGGTGGACGTCCACACCCACCTGCGGGAACCGGGCCGCGAAGACGCGGAAACCGTCGAGACGGGAACCAGGGCGGCCGCGCTGGGCGGCTTCACTGCCGTCCACGCCATGGCCAACAGCACGCCGGTGGCCGACACCGCCGGCGTGGTGGAACAGGTCCACAGCCTGGGCCGCGCCGCCGGCTGGGTCGACGTCCGTCCCGTGGGCGCCGTCACGGTCGGGCTCGCGGGGGAGCAGCTGGCCGAGCTCGGCGCCATGGCCGACTCGCGCGCCCGGGTCCGCATGTTCTCGGACGACGGCATCTGCGTCCATGACCCGGTCCTGATGCGCCGCGCCCTCGAATACGTCAAGGCGTTCGACGGCGTGGTGGCCCAACACGCGCAGGAACCCCGCCTCACGGCCGGGGCGCAGATGAACGAAGGCGATGTCTCCGCCGTCCTCGGGTTGACCGGCTGGCCAGCCGTGGCCGAGGAAAGCATCATCGCCCGCGACGTCCTCCTCACCCAGCACGTCGGATCGCGGCTCCACGTCTGCCACGTCTCCACGGCAGGCTCCGTGGAGATCATCCGCTGGGCGAAGGCCCGCGGCATCAACGTCACCGCTGAAGTGACGCCGCACCACCTCCTGCTCACCGACGAGCTGGTCCGCAGCTACGACCCCGTCTACAAGGTCAACCCGCCGCTGCGCACCGACGCGGACGTCCAGGCACTGCGCGCCGCCCTCGCCGACGGCACCATCGACGTCGTGGGCACGGACCACGCACCGCACCCGAGCGAACACAAGGAATGCGAATGGGCCCAGGCGGCGATGGGAATGACCGGGCTGGAGACCGCACTCTCGGTCGTCCAGCACGCCATGATCGAGACCGGCCTCATGACCTGGGCTGATTTCGCCAGGGCCACCTCCTTCGCGCCGGCCGGCATCGGCCGCCTGTCCGACCAGGGCCGGCCCCTGGAAGAAGGCGAGCCCGCCAACATCATCCTGGTGGACCCGGCCGCACGCTGGACCGTGGACCCGTCCACCATGGCCACCATGGGACGCAACTCGCCGTTCCGCGGCATGGAGCTTCCGGGCAAGGTGATGGCCACGTTCTTCAAGGGACACCCCACCGTCTTGGACGGCAAACTCAACACCCCCTACCGTCACCCGGCCGACGCCGCCACAGCGCCGGCGGGCGGGTACTGATGGACAATAAGACCCTGACGCTGGTTATCACGCTGCCGCTCATCGCCGTCGTGCTGGTCCTGATCGGCATCGGGTGGCGGAACCGCCTCCGCCGCCAGTCCGACGTCGAACAGCTGCCCGCGGTTCCGGCGGAGCTGAGCCTGCCGCTTGCCGCCGCCGACGGCCAGTATGTGGCCACCACCACGGCAGGCGACTGGCTGGACCGCATCGCGGTCCACGGCCTGGGAATCCGCACGAACGCGGAACTCACCGTCCACCCGGAGGGTGTGCTGTTCGAACGGTCCGGAGCCGGGCCGCTCTTCATCCCGGCGGCCAGCCTGGCCGGCGTCCGCCAGGACAGCGGCATGGCCGGCAAGTTCGTCGAGAAGGACGGCCTGCTGGTTCTCAGCTGGTCCCTCGGAACCCACGAACTGGACACGGGTTTCCGGACCCGCCGGGCCGCGGACAAACCGGCCCTCCTCAAAACTCTTCAGGAATTGATCTACGCAGGCCCCCAGGCCGATGCCCATAGTGGAAAGTAATACAGTGACGGATCCCAACGAAGTAAACACAGTGACTGCACCCCAGGCGGCAAGTTCCACCCCGGCCGCCCTGGTGCTCGAAGACGGCCGCATCTTCCGCGGCAGCAGCTACGGCGCCCAGGGCACGGCCCTGGGGGAGGCGGTCTTCGCCACCGGCATGACCGGCTACCAGGAGACCATCACGGACCCGTCCTACGCCCGCCAGCTGGTGGTGCAGACGGCCCCGCACATCGGCAACACCGGCGTGAACAGCGAGGACGCGGAATCCCGCCGCATCTGGGTGGCCGGCTACATCGTCCGCGACGCCGCGCGGCGCCCGTCCAACTGGCGCTCGGAGCGGAGTCTGGACGAGGAACTCGTGGAGCAGGGCATCGTGGGCATACAGGGCGTGGACACCCGCGCCATCACCCGCCACCTGCGCGAGCACAAGACCATGCGCGCCGGCATCTTCTCCGGTGAGGCCGCACAGGCCACCGAAAAGGAACTGCTGGACGTGGTGCTCGCCAGCGAGCCGATGGAAGGCGCCCGACTGGCCGAGGAAGTCAGCATCGACGAGGCCTACGTCGTCGAACCGAAGCACCACGGCTGGGAGGGCGATGCCCGGTTCAGCATCGCCGCGATCGACCTCGGCATCAAGGCCATGACGCCCGTCCGCTTCGCCGAGCGCGGCGTCCGCGTCCACGTGCTGCCCGCCACCGCCACCCTCGAGGACGTCAAGGCGACCAACCCGGACGGCTTCTTCATGTCCAACGGCCCCGGCGACCCCGCCACGGCCGACAACCAGGTCAAGCTCCTCCGCTCCGTGCTGGACGAGAAGCTGCCCTACTTCGGCATCTGCTTTGGCAACCAGATCCTGGGCCGTGCCCTGGGCTTCGGCACGTACAAGCTCAAGTACGGCCACCGCGGCATCAACCAGCCGGTCATGGACCGCCGCACCGGGAAGGTCGAGATCACGTCGCAGAACCACGGCTTCGCCGTCGACGCGCCCCTGGACGGCCCCACCACGGCGCCGGAGGAGCGCTTCGGCCGGGTCGAGGTCAGCCACATCAGCCTGAACGACGACGTCGTTGAAGGGCTCGCGTGCCTCGACATCCCGGCGTTCTCGGTCCAGTACCACCCTGAAGCCGCCGCCGGCCCCCACGATGCCGCGTACCTCTTCGACCGCTTCATCGACCTGATGGCGGACGCTGCAACCGACACAAAGACTGCCACCGAATCCAAGACTGAGGACAAGAAGTAATGCCTAAGAGAACTGACCTTAAGAGCGTCCTGGTCATCGGTTCCGGCCCGATCGTGATCGGCCAGGCGGCTGAATTCGACTACTCCGGCACCCAGGCCCTCCGCGTCCTCAAGGAGGAAGGCCTGCGCGTCATCCTCGTCAACTCCAACCCGGCGACCATCATGACGGACCCGGAGTTCGCCGACGCCACCTACATCGAACCCATCACCCCCGAGGTGGTGGAGAAGATCATCGCCAAGGAGCGCCCCGACGCCGTGCTGCCCACCCTGGGCGGACAGACGGCGCTGAACACCGCCATCGCGCTGGACAAGAACGGCGTGCTGGAAAAGTACAACGTGGAGCTCATCGGCGCGAACATCGCCGCGATCGAACTCGGCGAGGACCGCGAGAAGTTCAAGGGCGTCGTGGAGCGCTGCGGTGCGGAGTCCGCCCGCAGCCACATCATCCACACCATGGACGAGGCGCTGAAGGCAGCAGAGGACCTCGGCTACCCCATGGTGGTCCGCCCCTCCTTCACCATGGGCGGCCTGGGCTCCGGGCTCGCCTACACCGAAGAGGACCTCCGCCGGATCGTCGGCCAGGGCCTGCAGTACAGCCCCACCAGCGAGGTCCTGCTCGAAGAGAGCATCCTCGGCTGGAAGGAATACGAACTCGAGATGATGCGCGACAAGAACGACAACGTCGTTGTTGTCTGCTCCATCGAGAACTTCGATCCCGTCGGCGTCCACACCGGCGACTCCATCACCGTGGCTCCTGCGCTGACCCTCACGGACCGCGAATACCAGCGGCTGCGCGACATCTCCATCGCCGTCATCCGTGAAGTCGGCGTGGACACCGGCGGCTGCAACATCCAGTTCGCGATCGAGCCGGACACCGGCCGCGTCGTCGTCATCGAGATGAACCCGCGCGTGTCCCGGTCCTCGGCCCTGGCGTCCAAGGCCACCGGCTTCGCCATTGCCAAGATCGCCACCAAGCTCTCGCTCGGCTACACCCTGGATGAGATCCCCAACGACATCACCCAGAAGACGCCGGCCTCCTTCGAGCCCACCCTGGACTACGTCGTGGTCAAGGTTCCGCGGTTCGCCTTCGAGAAGTTCCCGGCAGCCGACCCCACGCTCACCACCACCATGAAGTCGGTGGGCGAGGCCATGGCCATGGGCCGGAACTTCACCGAAGCCCTGCAGAAGGCGCTGCGGTCCCTCGAGCAGAAGGGCTCGCAGCTGGACTTCAGCCACGTTCCGGAATGGGAAGTCCCGGAGCTGATCGAGAAGGCCAAACGCCCCACCACGGACCGCCTGCACCAGGTCCAGCGCGCCCTGCTCGGCGGGGCCAGCATCGAGGAGCTCTACGAGGCAACCAAGATCGATCCCTGGTTCCTGGACCAGCTCCAGCTGCTGAACGAGATCTCCCGCGAGATCCGCCAGTCCGGCGCCCTGACCGTGGAGATGCTCCAGCGGGCCAAGCGGCACGGATTCTCGGACGAGCAGATCGGCGCCCTCACGCACAACTCCGAGGCCGTGGTCCGCGGAGTGCGCCAGGCCCTCGGCATCCGCCCGGTCTACAAGACCGTGGACACCTGCGCCGCCGAGTTCGCCGCCTACACGCCGTACCACTACTCCTCCTACGACGAGGAGGACGAGGTGGCCCTGCACGCCAAGCCGTCCATCCTGATCCTCGGCTCGGGGCCCAACCGCATCGGCCAGGGCATCGAGTTCGACTACTCCTGCGTGCACGCCTCCATGGCCCTGCGCAAGGCCGGCTACGAGACCGTCATGGTCAACTGCAACCCGGAAACCGTCTCCACCGACTACGACGTCTCCACCCGCCTGTACTTCGAGCCGCTGACCCTTGAGGACGTGCTCGAGGTCATCGCGGCCGAGGAACGCACCGGCGGCGTGATGGGCGTGTTCGTGCAGCTCGGCGGCCAGACCCCGCTGAAGCTGGCCCAGCAGCTGGCCGACGCCGGGGTGCCCATCCTGGGCACCTCACCGGAAGCGATCGACCTCGCCGAGCACCGCGGCGCCTTCTCGCGCGTTCTGGACAAGGCCGGGCTCATTTCCCCGAAGAACGGCACCGCAGTGTCCTTCGAGGACGCCAAGAAGATCGCGGACGAGATCGGCTACCCCGTGCTGGTCCGCCCGTCCTACGTCCTCGGCGGCCGCGGCATGGAGATCGTCTATGACGAGCCCAACCTGTCCCGCTACATCGCCAACGCCACGGAAATCACGCCGGAGCACCCGGTGCTGATCGACCGGTTCCTCGAAGACGCGGTGGAGATCGACGTCGACGCCCTGTTCGACGGCAAGGACATGTACCTCGGCGGCATCATGGAGCACATCGAGGAAGCCGGCATCCACTCCGGCGACTCCGCATGCGTCCTGCCGCCCATCACGCTGGGCGCCAACGTGCTGGAGCGCGTCCGCACCGCCACCCGGGCCATCGCCGAGGGCGTGGGCGTCCGCGGCCTCATCAACATCCAGTTCGCGCTGGCCTCGGACGTCCTGTACGTGCTGGAAGCCAACCCGCGTGCCTCCCGCACCGTGCCCTTCGTCTCCAAGGCCACCGGCGTGCAGATGGCCAAGGCCGCCGCACTGATCGGCACCGGCGTGACCATCAACCAGCTGCGCAGCGCCTACAAGATGCTGCCGGAAACCGGCGACGGTTCCACCCTGCCGCTGGACGCGCCGGTCTCGGTCAAGGAAGCGGTCCTGCCGTTCAGCCGTTTCCGCACTCCCGAAGGCAAGGTCGTCGACTCCCTCCTCGGGCCGGAAATGCGTTCCACCGGCGAAGTCATGGGCATTGACAAGCACTTCGACACCGCCTTCGCCAAGAGCCAGGCCGCCGCGAACAACGCCCTCCCCACCGAGGGCAAGATCTTCGTCTCCGTGGCCAACCGGGACAAGCGCTCGGTGATCATGGGCGTCAAGCGCCTCTCCGACCTCGGCTTCGAGATTGTCTCCACCGGCGGCACCGCCGACGTCCTGCGCCGCAACGGCATCCAGGCCACCCCGGTGCGCAAGGTTGCCGAGGGCAGCAGTGCCGAAGGCGAAGGGACCATCGCCGACATGGTGGTGGCCGGCGAAATCGACATGGTGTTCAACACCCCGTCCGGCGGCGAGGCCCGCAGCGACGGCTACGAACTCCGCGCCGCGGCCACCTCGATCGGTATTCCGTGCATCACTACGGTGGCCGAATTCAACGCCGCCGTCCAGGCGATCGAGGCGCTCCGCACCTACGAATGGTCCGTGACGAGCCTGCAGGAGCACGCCGCCGCCCTCGTGGCCTCGCAGAATGCGGCAGCGCAGAATGCCTGAGGCGGCCGGCGCCGCAGCCGCAGCGGCCCTCTCGCCCGGTCGGGAGTCCTTCGGCTCCCGGCTGGGCCGGGCAATGGCCGACCGCGGCCCCTTGTGCGTCGGCATCGATCCCCACCCTGCGCTCTTGGACAGCTGGGGGCTGAACGACGACGCCGCGGGCCTGGAGCGCTTCTCACTGACCGTCCTGGAGGCCGTGGGTTCCCTCGCTGCCGCGGTGAAGCCCCAGGTGGCGCTCTACGAGCGCCACGGCTCCGCCGGGATGGCGGCACTCGAGCGGACGCTTGCTGCCGCGGCGGAGGCCGGCGTGCTGAGCATAGCCGACGCCAAGCGCGGAGACATCGGCTCCACCATGGCCGCGTACGCTGACGCGTGGCTGCGGGACGGCTCGTCCCTCGCAGCGGATTCCGTGACCCTGAGCCCCTACCTGGGGTTCGAGTCACTCCGTCCAGCCCTGGACCTGGCCGCCGAATACGGCCGCGGCGTCTTCGTCCTGGCCCTGACCTCCAACCCGGAGGGTGCCTCAGTCCAGCACGTGGGCGGAAGCGACTCCGTGGCCCGCAGGATTGTCCAGGCCGCCGCCGGCGAAAACGCGCGGTACGCGGGACCGCTTGGTTCCGTTGGCCTGGTGGTCGGGGCCACCGTGGGGACTGCCTTGGCGGACCTCCACCTGGACCTGGAAGCCGTCCGCGGACCCATCCTGGCTCCCGGCCTGGGCGCCCAGGGAGCCACCCCTGCAGATCTGCGGCGGACGTTCGGCCCGGCGTACCCGCAGGTGCTGGGTACGTCCAGCCGGGACATCCTCAAGGCAGGTCCGGGGATCCGGGAACTGACCGACGCGGCGGCGCGCACGCTTGACGGGCTCCGCGCCGAATAGTCCATTGATTTCTCGGGCCGGCAGGGGGTAGGTTCAGGAAAAGTCCAACGCCCGCCCTGGCCTTGGATCCGCTGGATGACCCCGGGGGAAATGACCGTGAGCTTACGACCCTTGTCGCCGCAGGAACGAGCCGATGCGTTGAAGAAGGCCGCGGCGGCGAGGGCTGCCAGGGCCGCCACCAAGGAGAGACTCAAAACCGGTGACCTGTCCATCGCCGAGGTGCTGGACTCCGGGGGCACTGAGGAAGCGATCGCCCGCATGCGCGTCTCCGAACTGCTCGAGGCGCTGCCGGGGATCGGAAAGGTCCGGGCAGCCGCCATTATGGACAACCTGGGCATCGCAGCTTCCCGTAGGGTGCGGGGGCTGGGCGTCCACCAGCGCCGGGCGCTGGTAGATTTTATGAACGAGAAATAGATCCATCCGAACAGAGTCATCTGAAGACCGCCCAAAGGAATACGTGAGCAAGAAACCCGGACTGACAGTCCTCGCAGGTCCTACGGCTGTTGGTAAAGGCACCGTGTCCACCTATATCCGCGACAATTACCCCGAGGTCTGGCTGTCCGTTTCAGCTACCACGCGTGCTCCGCGGCCGGGGGAGGTCGATGGAGTGCACTACTTCTTCAAGTCGAAGGAGGAGTTCGACTCCTTGGTCGCCGCCGGCGAATTCCTGGAATGGGCCGTGGTGCATGGACAGAACACATACGGCACTCTGAAGAGCACGGTAAAGCAAGCTATTGCCGAAGGACGTTCGGTCCTGCTCGAGATCGACCTGCAGGGCGCACGCCAGGTAAAGCAGGCCCTTCCGGATGCGCAGTTCGTCTTCCTAGCACCGCCCAGCTGGGAAGAGTTGGTACGTCGCCTTGTGGGCCGCGGCACGGAAAGCGCCGAGGAACAGCAGCGACGGCTGGAAACCGGTAAAGTAGAACTTGCTGCTGAACCGGAGTTCGACCACACCGTTATTAATGACGACGTTCGCCGGGCAGCGGACGAGCTTGTTTCACTCATGGGGCTGACCCCACACCCGCGCTAGCCGCCGGATCGTGCCAGCCCGTTAGAATTTGGAGAATTCGTGTCCACGAACCTTGAAGGCATCATCAACCCGCCGATCGACGAGCTGCTGAAGGCTGCCGATTCGAAGTACGGACTGGTGATTTTCGGTGCCAAGCGTGCACGCCAGATCAACGCTTACTACGCCCAGCTGCACGAGGGCCTGTTCGAGTATGTCGGACCGCTGGTTGACACCAAGCTGAACGAGAAGTCGCTGTCCATCGCGCTGCGCGAGATCAACGAAGGCAAGCTGGTCGCCACTCCCGTCGAAGCTGCAGAGTAACTTCCGCAGAGTAAACAGACTGCCTGTTGACGGAGGTCACGTGCGCATAGTCCTCGGAGTCGGGGGAGGGATTGCCGCCTACAAGGTGGCGTCGCTCCTCCGGCTTTTTACTGAAGCCGGCCATGACGTCACGGTCATTCCCACCGAAGCGGCCACCCGCTTCGTCGGTGTGGCGACCTGGGAGGCGCTCTCCGGAAACCCGGTGACCAACAGCGTCTTCGACGACGTCCATCTGGTCAACCACGTCCGGCTTGGCCACGAGGCCGACCTGATGGTCGTGGCCCCCGCGACCGCAGACCTGCTGGCCCGCGCCGCGACCGGGCAGGCCAACGACCTCCTCACCAACACGCTGCTCATGGCCAGCGGCCCCGTGCTCTTCGCCCCCGCCATGCACACAGAAATGTGGCAGCACCCCGCAACGCAGGCCAATGTGGAGACCCTCCGTAGCAGGGGCGCAACCGTGCTGGAACCCGCCAGCGGGCGCCTGACCGGCGCAGACTCTGGTCCGGGCCGCCTGCCTGAACCTGAGGCCATCTTTGAAGCGGCCATGGCGCTGGCACGCGGCCTGCAGGAAGTCGTTCCCGGCCACGGCGGGTCCGAGGCTCCGCTCTTCCCGCTCACCGGCCGGACCGTGACCATCAGCGCCGGCGGCACCCGCGAACCCCTGGACCCCGTCCGGTTCCTCGGAAACCGCTCCTCCGGGAAGCAGGGCGTCGCGCTGGCCGCGGCCGCCCGGGACGCCGGAGCCACGGTGCGGCTCATTGCCGCCCACATGGAGGTGCCCGCTCCGGCGGGGGTCGAACTCGTGGAGGTCGAGACCGCCCTGCAGCTCCGGGAAGCCGTCCTGACGGCGGCAGCCGATTCCGACGTCGTCATCATGGCCGCCGCGGTGGCGGATTTCCGCCCGGCGGACGTCTCCGGCACCAAAATCAAGAAGCGGGACGACGCCGCTGATCCCGTCATCACGCTCATCCGGAATCCCGATATCCTCCATGAACTCGTGGCCGTCCGCGACGCCGGGGGCAACAGCCAGCTGGTGGTCGGATTCGCCGCCGAGACCGGGGACGCCCACGGCGACGTCCTCGGGTATGCCGAGGAGAAGCTGAAACGCAAGGGCTGTGACCTGCTTGTGGTGAACCACGTGGGCTCGGACAAGGTTTTTGGCCAGGACCACAACTCCGTGGTCATCCTTTCGCGGACCGGCTCCGAACCCCAATCGGCGTCCGGCTCCAAACAGGACGTGGCCGCCGTTGTCATCGATCGCATCAGCGCTGAGCTGAGCAAGGTCTTTCCGCGAACCTGACGGGCGTAAGGAACGTCTCCTTAGCATGGGGACATACGCCGACGCCCGTCCGTTTGCCAACCAGTAAGGTAGTTGAGTGACTTTACCGCTGCACATTCCAGAATCCCACGGGTCCGTACCGTCCGCGCTCCGGCTTTTCACGTCTGAGTCGGTGACCGAAGGCCATCCGGACAAGATCTGTGACCAGATCAGTGACGCGATCCTGGACGCCCTGCTTGCCAAGGACCCCGAGTCGCGCGTGGCCGTGGAGACCATGGCCACCACCGGCCTGGTCCACGTAGCCGGCGAGGTCACCACGGACGCCTACGTCGAGATCCCTCAGATCGTCCGCGAAACCATCCTGGGCATCGGCTACGACTCGTCGGCCAACGGCTTCGACGGCGCCCGCTGCGGTGTGTCCGTGTCCATCGGCCAGCAGTCGAACGACATCGCCGGCGGAGTCTTCAATTCGCTGGAAGCCCGCGAAGGCCGCCAGGTGGACGACTACGATCTCCAGGGTGCCGGCGACCAGGGCCTCATGTTCGGCTACGCCAGCGATGAGACGCCGTCCTACATGCCCGTGCCGATCTGGATCGCCCACCGGCTGTCCGAACGGCTCACCGAAGTGCGCAAGAGCGGCGAACTGTCGTACCTGCGTCCGGACGGAAAGACCCAGGCCACCATCGGGTACGACGGAGACCGGCCGGTCTCGGTCGAGACCATCGTGATCTCCAGCCAGCACGCCGAGGGATTCAGCCTCGACCAGCTCCGGGCCGACCTCGCCTCGCATGTGATCGACCCCGTGCTTGCCCTCTCAAACCTGGACATCTCCCGGACTGCCAACATCCTCAACCCCGCAGGCGCGTTTGTGATCGGCGGACCGGTCGGCGATGCCGGACTCACCGGCCGCAAGATCATTGTCGACACCTACGGCGGCATGGCACGCCACGGCGGCGGCGCCTTCTCCGGCAAGGACCCGTCCAAGGTGGACCGCTCCGCGGCGTACGCAATGCGCTGGGTTGCCAAGAACGTGGTGGCGGCCGGACTGGCCAAGCGGGCCGAGATCCAGATCGCCTACGCGATCGGCCAGGCCCGTCCGGTGGGCACGTACGTGGAAACGTTCGGAACCGAAACCGTGGATCCTGCCAAGATCAGTGCCGCGATCGCCGAGATCTTTGATCTCCGGCCGCGCGCCATCATCGATGCGCTCGACCTCAAGCGCCCCATCTACGCCAAGACTGCGGCCCACGGCCACTTCGGCCGCGATGATCCGGACTTCACTTGGGAGCGCCTGGACCGCGTGGATGACCTTAAGGCGTACTTCAACGCCTAACCCGTTGCCCGAAGGCGTCAGCAGCCAGGAATGTCATACCCGTGTGCTTGGCTGGTGGTTAATTCAGGACGGAGGTAGGCGTTATGTCTGACGGCATGCCGGACCAGCCCCTGCAGCTTTCCTTGCTGCAGGGGTTTCCCGCCAGCACCAGGACCCTCACGGGGCCGCCGCTGGCGAGCGTCCGCCCCGTGGCCCGCGTGCTGATCGAATCGTCCCTGCCGCACCTGGACCGGCCGTTCGATTACAGCGTGCCGGCGGATCTCCACGAAACAGCGCAGCCCGGCGTGCGGGTCAAAGTGAAGTTCAGCGGCCAGGAACTGAACGGCTACATCCTGGAGCGGGCCGAGGAGTCCGACGCCGGCCATGTCCTGGTGCCGCTGCACAAGGTTGTCTCGCCCGTCGCTGTCCTTACGCCCGAACTTCGGGAGCTCGCCAGCCGTGTTGCCGGCCGGTACGCGGGCACGGTCAGCGACGTGCTCCGCGTGGCCATACCGCCCAGGGTCGTGAAGGTGGAGAAGGAAATTGCTGCGGAGGATGCAGTGGCGCCAGCTGTGGCCGTTTCCCCTCCCGGCACCGAACCCGGTGCCGGATGGGCGGATTACCGGAACGGCGCCGCGTTTCTCCGTCACCTGAGTGCCGGCGGCTCACCCCGTGCTGTCCTGAGCGCCCTGCAGGGCTTCGGTCCGGGCGGCTGGCCCCGGCTCCTTGCCGGGGCGGTGGCGGCCGTTCGGCAGTCCGGCCGGGGCGCGGTGGTCGTGGTCCCTGACTACCGCGACCTGGACAGGGTACAGTCCGCCCTGGAGGAGGTCCTTCCCGCCGGGGACATCGCCCGGCTCACCGCAGACGACGGCCAGACGCCCAGGTACCGCAGCTACCTGCGGGTCCTCAACGGCACTGCCGGCGTGGCGGTCGGCACGCGCTCGGCAGCCTACGCGCCGGTCCGGAACCTCGGCCTCGTAGCGTGTTGGGACGACGGCGACGATCTCCACGTGGAGCAGCGCTCCCCGTACGCCCACTCCCGGGAAGTGCTCCTGCTCCGGGCGGAGCAGGAAGGCGCCGCATGCCTGCTGGCGGGGCACACCCGCAGCACGGAACTGCAGCGCCTCGTGGATGCAGGCTGGGCCATGCCCGTGGAGGCTGAGCGCACCGTGGTCCGCCGGACCGTTCCCCGCGTGCTCAACACCGCGGACAGCTTTGAAATGGAACGCGACCCCCTAGCCAGGATGGCACGCCTGCCCGGCGCTGCGTGGCGCACGGCCAAGGAAGGCCTGGAACGCGGACCCGTGCTGGTCCAGGTTGCCCGCTCCGGGTACGCACCCTCGCTGGCCTGCGAGACGTGCCGTGAGGCCGCCCGCTGCCAGTCCTGCCAGGGGCCGTTGGCCGTTGCCGGTGCGTCCGGCAGTTCCGCCGTCCCGCAGTGCCGCTGGTGTTCGACGCCGGCGCCTGCCTGGCGCTGCAGCCACTGCAACGGCACCCGGCTGCGCCGTGGCGCCACGGGGGTCCTGCGCACGGCCGAAGAGCTGGGCAGGGCCTTCCCGGGCAAAGCCGTCGTCACTTCCTCCGGCGACCACGTCAAAGCCACCGTCGCGGACACCGGGGCGCTCATCGTGGCCACCGTAGGGGCCGAGCCCGTCGCGGCCGGCGGCTACGCGGCCGCCCTGCTGCTCGATGGCGATTCGCTGCTGCGCCGCGAAAACCTGCGGGCAGGAGAGGATGCCGTGCGGCGGTGGTTCAATGCGGCCGCCCTCGTGCGCCCGGCCCAGGAAGGCGGCGTCGTGGTGATCACCGCCGACGACACCGCCGCTGTGGGAGCCCTGCTCCGCTGGGACCCTGCCGGATATGCGCAGCGCGAGCTGGCACTGCGCACCGAGCTGCAGCTTCCGCCGGCGGTACGGGTGGCCTCCGTGACCGGGGGACGCGCCGCCGTCGCTCATTTCACAGCGTCGGTCACGAAACTCCTCGCGGGGGAGGGCGTGGAGCTGCGCATCGCCGGTCCGGCGCCGCTGCTCCCTGCGCTGTCCTTGCCTGCGGCCGCACCGGGGCAGGCCGCCGGCACCGCAGCGGCGAGGGCCGAGGACGTCCGCACCCTCTTGTTCATTCCGTACGGCCAGGCCGGCGCCGTGACCAGGCTCCTCAGGGCCGCGAAGGCGGCCAGTGCGGCGAAACGCACCGAAGACCCCGTGCAGCTGCGGCTGGACGGCGTGGACGTCCTCTAGGCAGCCCTAGCCGGCGCGGAGTGCCACGACTTCCGCCGCGACGTCAACCAGCTGCCGGGCGGACTCGTCCCAGCTGAATTCGTTGGCGCGTTCCACCGAGCGCCGGGACACTTCCTGCCAGTGCCGGTCGTCGCCGAGGCTGCGGACGGCCGCGGCAAAGGCGTCCGGCGACTCCGGGTCCACGTACGTGGCGACGTCGGCGCCCACCTCACGGAAAATCGGAATGTCGCTGGCGATGACCGGAGTGCCCAGCGCCATGGCCTCCACGAGGGGAAGACCGTAGCCCTCGGCCTTCGACAGGCTGACCAGAGCCGTGGTGCGCTTGAGCAGCACGGTGTATTCGTCGTCGGTAACGCCGTTATGGAAGACGACGTTCGCGCCGTCGGGAATCAGGGCCTCGAGTTCGGCGCGGCGGTGCGGCGTGATCCGGCTGAGCAGGTGCAGCGTGTAGCCGGGCAGCTCCGCCATCCCGGCGAGCATGGTCTCCACGTTCTTGTACGGCATGAACGAACCCATATAGAGCAGGGTTTTGTCGGCACCCACAGCGGGGTCGCGCGGGAGCTGCGCGGGCTGCGGGGCGTTGCTGACGATGCGGACAGGGCGGTTGGTCAGCCGGTACTTGGCCATAAGGGCCTCCGTGGTCCGGCTGATGGTGGCCACGACGTCCGCGCGGTTGAGCAGGAGCCGCTGGGGCCAGAACGCCTTGTGGTAGAGCCGCCACAGGATGCGGACCGGCGCCGGCAGGAACCCGGGCGGCTCCGGGTGCTCGTAGTAAATCAGGTCGTGCAGCGTCAGCACGAGGCCGTACTTCCGCCCCCACGTGCCCATGGTCTGCATGGGGCACACCACCACGTCGGCGCCAAGTTCATTGACTTTCCGGGCCACGAACAGCTCCTCGGGGGAGAGCGGACTGTTGATCAGCGTGTAGGGCACATCCGGCAGGAGGGCCAGCTGCCGGGGGTCGCTGATGAGCATGGAGACGTCGGCGATTTTCGACGCCGCGGCGATGAGGCTCGCGCCGTAGCGGCTGATGCCGTCATGGTGGTCGGTCCGGGTGAAACGGGCGTCGATGACAATTTTCACGCGGGGTGGTCCTTCAGGAAGCGTCGGATGAAAGCGGCGGCCGGCTCCGGTGTTTCGTAGTGGATCAGATGCCCGACGCCGGGAATCACGTCCAGCTCGCCGTCCGGGAGCCGGGCGGCGAGCTTGTGCTGGTCCTTCAGCAGGGCGATTTCATCCTTTTCCCCGGCGATCAGCAGGACCGGCAGGGTGAGTTCCTCCGCCACCTCGGCCACGTTGCTGCTGACTGATGCCGTGAAGGATTCCAGCAGGCTCTCGCGGTTGGCGAACGCGCTGAAATAGGCATGGTGCTGCCCGTGGATGAAGTTCAGGAGCCCCTTGTCCTTTGTTTTGGCCATGGCGATGCTCATGACCCTGACAATGAGCCGGCTGCGCAGCAGGAGCAGGCCCAGTCCCCGGGGGAGCCGGGCCGAGAGCCGGTAGTACAGCACGGCGAGCCGGGTCATGGCGCCCTTGGGACCTTCCAGGGCGGGCGCTGCAATCGGGTTTATCAGGATCAGCGGCCGGACAGCCCGCGGGTGGCGGGCGGCGAAGTGGGCCGCCACGATGGAGCCGAAGGAGTGTCCCAGCAGCACGGTGTCCGGACCAAGGTCCAGGGCGTCCATGAAGTCGTTGATGAACTGGCCGTAGCGGGGGACGCTGTGGCCGTCGTCGGCAAAGGCCTCGGAGCTGCCGAATCCGGGAAGGTCGGGCATGATCAGCCGCATTTCGGGCAGCTGGTCGGCGACGCGCAACAGGCCATGGTGATCGCCGCGGAAGCCGTGGATGACCAGGATGGTGCGCGTTTCCGGCGTCGTCCGCACGGGTTCGTAGGTCCAGTACGCCACAGTGGTGCCCCGGAGGTCGACGTCGGAGGCCCTGGTCCTGGCTGCAAGGTCGCGGCTGAAAAAGGACGGCGTTGTGGACGGCTCGGAGTCTGCTGTTTGCATGCTGTGTGGATCCTAGTTGACGTTGTCGGGGTGGGAGCCGGTGCGGTAGCCGCGGTCCAGGCCGGCGATGTCCGCCATGTCCAGTTCGGAGAGCTCGAAGCGGAAGATATCGAGGTTCTCCCGGATCCTGTCCGCGGAGCTGGCCTTGGGAATGGCGATGTTGCCCAGCTGCACCTGCCACCGCAGAATGACCTGGGCGGCCGTCACTTCATGCTCGGCGGCGAGCGCCTGGATGACAGGATCCTCCAGGACCTGTCCGCGGCCCAGCGGGCTCCAGGCCTCCGTGAGGATTCCCAGCCCGCGGTGCTTTTCCCGGAGCTCGGCCTGCTGCAGCCAGGGATGAAGCTCGATCTGGTTGACCGCAGGTATCACCTCGGCGGTCTCCAGCAGCTGGTCCAGGTGCTGCGGCTGGAAGTTTGATACGCCGATCGCCCGCACTTTTCCTTCGCGGTACAGCGTCTCTAGGGCGCGGTATGTCTCCCCGAACAGTCCGCGCCTGGCGCACGGCCAGTGGATCATGTACATGTCCACGTACTCGAGTCCAAGGTTGACCATGGACGTATCGAAGGCGCGGAGTGTGGCGTCGTAGCCGTGGTCGTCGTTCCAGACCTTCGTGGTGATGAAGAGGTCTTCCCGCGAGGTGGGCGGTGCGGCCTCGCCCGAACCGCCGCGGGCAGCCTCCACCCCGTACAGCGAACCGATTCCGCGGGCCACGCCGGATTCGTTGCCGTACATGGCAGCCGTGTCGAAGTGCCGGTATCCCGCTTCCAGGGCCGTGGCCACCAACCTGGCAGCGTCCTCAGGTGGAACCTTGTAGAGCCCGAATCCCAACTGGTCGATCAGCACGCCGTTGTTCAGGCTGAGCCGGGGTGAGGTAGTCATGGTTATGACTCTACCGATATGGCGCAGGGACGCGTGGAACCCCCATCATCACAGCCGGACGCGTTGCTGCGTTGCTGGGGACATTTCCCCTATTGGCGCAAACAGAGGACGACGGCGTGGAGGAGAAGTCAGGGTGTGCTCAACCTCAGCGTGACGGGGGACGCGGTCTGGGGTCCGCCGCATCCCACCGTTCTTCCGACCCGTTGCCAGTCCAGCGGCACCTTTTTCTCGGCGAGAGTCTTGCCGGCGGCGTCGAGAGCCCGAACGGTGACTGACCCGGGGGAGTCGATCTCGAACCCGAACCGCCACGTGTCCGGGCCAACCTTCTCGACCATGATGCGACGCACGGTGGGACCACCACCCGGCGGTAAACCGAGACCGTTGGCCCCGGTTGGAGTCGCGGTCGCGGATGGAAGTACGGTCTGCGGTGCAGGGCGCTCCGTCGCCCGGGAACATGCCTCCGGGGTGCACAGCTGCACCCAAGACACGTTGGGGGTGTCTCCATCCACGGCCACAGTGACGAAGTTGATCCACGCGATGGCCGGGCAAACCGTTGCGCAGCCCGTAACCGGCACCAGCGCCGGCAGCAAGACTGTGAGCCATGCAAGGGACCGCAGGAGCTTCATGCGGCCAGCATAAGTCCGGGCCACTTTGAGAAGCTATGTCCACGCAGGCGCGGGACCGTTCAGCTTGCTGTGTCGAAACTGACCAGGCGCCTGGCCGACGCCTCGTCCAGGATCAGATCCGTGGCGAGGCCCGCCGTCAGAGCGCCCCGGAGGCCGTTGATTTTGGACGCGCCGGAGACCACGCAGATCCTTCGGCGCACCTGGCGAAGCTGGTCCAGGGACGGGCCGGTGGACCGTTCGTTCAGCGTGATGCCGTCCGAGGAACCGTCGCCGCGGAAAAACACCGTGGCCACGTCGCCCACGACGTCGGAGCTCGCGAGAATGTTCAGATCGTCCTCGTCGAGGTAGCCGCCCGCGTAAACGTGGCTGGGATAGTCGGCGTCCACGGAGCCGACACCGAAGATGGCGATGCTCATCCGCGACTGCAGGTCGAGGATGCGTTGAACACTCCGCTCATTCCACATCGCCGTCTTCGTCGCTGCATGATCGAAGAAGGCAGGAACCGGGAACTGTTCCACCCGGGCTCCGTAGGCGCTGCCGAAGCGGCGCATGATGTCGCTCGCGTACGTGATGCCCGTGGTTTGCATGTTGCCCGCCCCGTTCAGCTGCACGATCACGCTGTCGTGCGTGATCTTGCGGGTCAGGTGCCGGCTGACGGCGCTGAGCGTGGAACCCCAGGCCACGCCGATGATGGCGTTGGAGTCCACCAGCGGACCGATGGTGCGCGCGGCCTGCATGGCCACGCGGTCCAGTGTTTCGGCCTCGTTCAGGGTGTCCAGGACGGGCACGACGTGCACATCCACCTTGTACTGCGTCCGGATTATCCGCTCGAGTTCCGGGCCGGTGTCCAGCGGACTGCGGATCTGGATCTGGACCAGGCCCGTTTCGCGGGCGGTCGACAGCAGCCGCGAAACCGTGGACCGGGACGTCCGGAGCTCCCGCGCAATCGCGTCCATCTTAAGGTCCTGGAGGTAATACAACTGGGCGGCCCGGAGGGCTTCGGAATGTCGTGGACGCGGCATGCTCTTTCCGTTCTGCACGTTTGTGCATAGTGCTTGACTACATTTTCCATTGCTTCGAACAATAGTGGTGAATGGCGGCGCGTCCCATGGCGCGCCGCCTGAAATAAAGCCCACGAACCAAACCCAAAGGAGCAGTTTTGGGACTCAAGGATCCATCCGGCCATCCGTTCAATTCCGGCGCGCGGGGCACGGCCGAGCGCGCCTCAGTGGCCAGCCTGCGGCAGCGGCCCAACGCCCGCGTCCTCGTCATCGGAGGCGGCATCAACGGCGTCGCCACGTTCCGCGACCTCGCCCTGCAGGGCGTGGACGTGGCACTGGTGGAGCGCGGGGACTACTGCCAGGGCGCCAGCGGCGCATCCTCTCACATGATCCACGGAGGCATCCGCTACCTCGAAAACGGAGAGTTCCGCCTGGTCCGGGAATCCGTCGTGGAGCGCAACCGGCTCCTGCGGATCGCGCCGCACTATGTGAAACCCCTGCAGACCACCATTCCGATCTTCAGCACCTTCTCCGGCATCCTTGCGGCACCGCTGCGGTTCCTGACACACAAGCAGCACGGCAAGCCCAAGGAGCGCGGGGCCTTCCTGATCAAGCTGGGACTCAGCCTCTACGATTCCTTTTCCCGTGACGGCGGAAACGTCCCGCGCCACCAGTTCCGTGGACGGAAGCGGGCGCTGGCCGAGTTGCCGATGCTGCACCCCGCTATCAAGTACGCGGCCACCTACTTCGACGCCTCCGTTCATAACCCCGAGCGCCTCACCCTCGACGTCCTCCGGGACGGCGAGAAAGCCGGCGGGAAAGCCGGCGCCTGGAAGGCCGGGAGCACCGCCCGCGCCAGCAACTATCTTTCGCTGGCCTCCATCAAAGCAAACGGAGCCGGTTCCAGCACGGTGGAACTCCGCGATGAACTGACCGGCGAGGTCTTTGACTTCACCGCGGATGTCATCGTCAACACCACCGGTGCGTGGGTTGACCTCACCAACCGGGCCATGGGCACGCCATCGTCCTTCATGGGCGGCACCAAGGGCTCCCACATCGTGCTCGACCACCCCGGCCTGCTGGCAGCCTGTAACGGCCGCGAGATCTTCTTTGAACACACAGACGGCCGGATCGTCCTGATCTACCCCATGGGAGACCGTGTGCTGGTGGGAACCACGGACGTGGACGCCGACCTGTCCGAGGACGCCGTCTGCACCGAATCCGAAATCGACTACTTCTTCGACCTCATCGGCCACGTCTTCCCTGACATCGCCGTCAACCGGGGCCAGATCGTCTACACGTTCTCGGGCGTCCGGCCCCTGCCCAGGCACGACGCGACCCAGCCAGGCTTCGTTTCCCGGGACTACCGCATCGAACGGCGAGCGCCGGAAGCCGGCGGCAGCGGCGCCGTCGTGCTCAGCCTCGTGGGCGGCAAGTGGACCACGTTCCGGGCCCTGGCTGAACACCTGAGCAACGACGTTCTAGCCGAACTGGCAATGGAGCGGAAAGTCTCGACGGCGAAACTCGCCATCGGCGGCGGCGCCGGCTTCCCGGACAGCGAGGCGGGAATCCAGAAATGGATCAAGGCGCACATGAGCGCGAACCGCGATGCCGACCGCGTGGCAGGTCTCCTGACCCGCTACGGTACGCGTGCCGGCGAAGTCATCAGCTACCTCGACGGCGGCCCTGACAGCCTGTTGCGCTCCACCCGGGAACTCAGCGTCCGCGAGCTGGAATACATGGCAGCCAACGAGCAGATCGGCCACCTGGTGGATGTTCTGATCCGCCGCACCTCCCTTGCCTTCCGCGGTCTGGTCACTGGTGAGCTGCTCAACGAGATGGCCGACATCCTGGCGGAGCCGCTCGGCTGGGATACGGCAGACCAGTCCGCCGAGATCCACCACGCGCAGGAGGTGCTCAAGCGATACCACGGCGTCGAGGTGCACAGCCTCGTCTCCTGAGCCAGGGTCACACAGACCCCGGCGCCCGGGCCGGGCAGCCCGGACGCCAGGGCCGGACCGGGTCCGCCGCACAGCAGACCCGGACCGGCCGCCGCCACCAGCCAACGCGGTGACGGCACAACCGTCCTTCAACCTTTCGAAGGACTGACAACAGAAAATAGAGGAGTCAAAGATGTCTCTTGGATTGGTTTTTCTTTCCGAAGTTTTCGGAACCGGCATGCTGACCCTATTGGGTTGCGGCGTGGTGGCCAACGTTGCGCTGAAAGGCACGAAAGGCAACAATGGCGGGTTCCTGATGGTCACTTGGGGATGGGGCATCGCCGTTTTCGCCGGTGTCTACGTTGCCGCAAGCTCAGGCTCCCACCTGAACCCGGCCGTCACCCTGGGCCTGCTCGTCAAGGGCAGGCCAGAGTACGCCCCCGGCGTTCCCGTGGACTTCGCGTCCACCTTCACCTACTTCGGCGGGGAAATGCTGGGCGCTTTCCTCGGCGCTGTAGTCATGTGGCTAGCCCACAAGCAGCACTTCGATGCCGAGCCCGCGGAGGCGAGCAAGCTGGCAGTCTTCTCCACCGCCCCGGCCATCCGCTCCACTCCCTGGAACCTGGCCACGGAAATCATCGGCACCTTTGTCCTCGTTTTCGTCATCCTGACCTTCGGCGGCATTCCCTCCGGGCTTGGCCCGCTGGCCGTGGCCCTGCTGGTTGTCGGTATCGGCGTGTCACTTGGCGGTCCCACCGGCTACGCCATCAACCCCGCCCGTGACCTCGGCCCCCGCATCGCCCATGCCCTGCTGCCCATCAAGGGCAAGGGTCCCAGCGACTGGAGCTACTCCTGGATCCCGGTTGTCGGCCCACTGATCGGCGGAGCCCTGGCTGGCCTCGCCGGGTGGCTCCCGATCGTCTTCACCGCGGCCACCTGACACCTGATTCACTGCACGACTCCGGCTGCACAACGCTTTCAAGTTTTTTTGCGCACATTTCCTCATTAGAAAGAACCACGACAAGGACGTCATCATGAGCCAATACGTAATAGCCATTGACCAGGGCACCACCAGCACCCGCGCCATCGTCTTCGACCAGAGCGGCAGCATTGTGTCTTCCGGGCAGATGGAACACGAGCAGATCTTCCCCCAGGCCGGCTGGGTTGAGCATGACCCCGCCGAGATCTGGGACAACACCCGCGAGGTCATCGGCTCCGCGCTGTCCAAGGCGAACCTGACCCGGCATGACATCGCCGCCGTCGGCATCACCAACCAGCGCGAAACCACGGTGGTCTGGGACAAGACCACCGGCAAGCCGATCTACAACGCCATCGTGTGGCAGGACACCCGGACCCAGCCGATCGTGGATGAACTCTCCAGCGACGGCGGCGCGGACCGTTTCAAGCAAAAAGTCGGCCTGCCGCTGGCCACCTATTTCTCCGGAACCAAGATCAAGTGGATCCTGGATAACGTCGAAGGTGCCCGGGCCAAGGCCGAGTCCGGGGACCTTGTGTTCGGCAATACGGACTGCTGGGTGCTGTGGAACCTGACAGGCGGCGTTGACGGCGGCGTGCATGTCACCGACGTCACCAACGCCTCGCGGACGCTGTTCATGGACCTGGACACGCTGAAGTGGGACGAGGAAATCCTGGGCATCTTCGGAGTCCCGGTGACCATGATGCCGGCCATCAAGTCCTCATCCGAGGTCTACGGCACCGTCCACACAACCCAGCTGTTGCGGGAGGTTCCCGTGGCCGGCATCCTGGGCGACCAGCAGGCGGCCACGTTCGGCCAGGCGGCGTTCCAGACAGGTGAAGCGAAGAACACCTACGGCACGGGCTGCTTCCTGATCTTCAACACCGGGGAGGAGATCGTCCACTCCAAGAACGGGCTCCTGACCACTGTCGGATACAAGCTGGGAGACGCGCCGACCCACTACGCGCTGGAAGGGTCGATCGCCGTCACCGGTTCGCTCATCCAGTGGCTGCGGGACAATCTCGGCATGATCAGCAGCGCCCCGGAAGTGGAGACCCTGGCGGCCGCCGTGCCGGACAACGGCGGCGTGTACATCGTTCCTGCCTTCTCGGGCCTCTTCGCGCCGTACTGGCGCTCGGACGCCCGGGGCGCCATGGTGGGCCTGACGCGGTTCGTCAACAAGAACCACATTGCCAGGGCCGCGCTGGAA
Organism: Arthrobacter sp. ISL-5; assembly: GCF_018613835.1. GTDB lineage: Bacteria > Actinomycetota > Actinomycetes > Actinomycetales > Micrococcaceae > Arthrobacter. The sequence continues at coordinate 129,156 of NZ_JAGGPM010000032.1, forward strand.
GCCACCGCCTTCCAGACCCGCGAGGTGCTGGACGCGGTCAACGCTGACTCGGGCGTCCCGCTCACCGAGCTGAAGGTCGACGGCGGAATGGTCGCCAACGATGCCCTCATGCAGTTCCAGGCGGACATCCTGGGCGTCCCGGTCATCCGTCCGAAGGTGGTGGAGACCACCGCGCTGGGCGCCGCCTACGCCGCCGGCCTCGCCGTCGGCTTCTGGAAGGACCTCGGCGAGCTCTCCGCCAACTGGTCCGAGGACAAGCGGTGGGAGCCGGCAATGGACCCGGCAGAGCGGGACCGGCAGCTGCGGCTGTGGAGGAAGGCCGTCACCAAGGCCATGGACTGGGTGGACGCGGACGTGAGGTAGGCGGCGCATAAGCCCGGATCCGTGAGCGGCCACGGATCCGGGCAGCCGTTAGGCGCGGAAGCTAACGCGCCGTTGAGACTTCGGCGGGAGGAGTCTTGGCGTAGACGTTGCGGCTCACCGTGTATGCGTGCCGGTCCAGTTCCAGTGCCTGCTCGTTGACCTCCCGGAGTCCGGAGCTGGATAGCCTCTTGATCTTGACCAGGTCCATGACTTCCTGCTCGGTACCGCCCACCGCTGTCACCCGCACGAGTCCCGTGCCTGCCGAGTAGAACTTGTGCTGGTGGCCTGCGTCCGGCTCGAGCGGGTTGTATTCGTCGATCTCCAGCACATCGTTGTAGCAGCCCGTGGGAACGCATACCCGCTGATGTTTCTGGAAGACGTGGCCGCAGTCCAGGAAGTCAACCTTGGGCGCATATGCCTGGACGTAGTCCGGGGTACCGGTGCGGGGGCTTGCCTGCATGGCAATTCCCGCCTGGGCCTTGTCAATCCCGTGAATGAACGTGCTGGGTGCCCCCACGAACGTTCCGTTCTCGTACTCCTCCGGGTACTCCCCGAAGAGCCAGACCGTTCCGCTCCTGGTCTGGGCGAAGAAGGCCAGTTCGGATTCAACGAGCTCGCCGTCGGAGAAGTCCCTGTCCCACATGACCAGTGTCTTGACTCCGTCGATGACCTTGGTCAGCCCGGTCACAGTGTGGATCACGGTTCGTTTGGTGGTCTCGGCGCTCGAAACAGTACCGGTCGTGGTGAATTGCATGCCGGGCTTCAGCGGAAACCAGTCGTTGTCGATTTTTGGCGACGACTGGAAGTCCGAAGCATCGTAATCTATGGCGGATCCGGGTCTGCAGAGTTCATCGGAGGCGGGCGCCGCGGCCCCAGGGGCGGCAGACGCCACGGTGAACATGGCCAGAAACAGTATCAGGACTGAGCCCAAGGCTGCGATCCGAAGCCCCTCGGATCTTAAGGGTGGCGCCGCGAATGCGGTGGATCTTGCGCGGTGATGCAACGTATTACCAGCCGAAAGGTCCACGTCAGGCTCCTCAACCCTGAGACCTTTGCCAACCCCCAATAACTGTGTAATGAATGGTGACCCTCTGAAGGGCGTTTGGCAATGGGTAGGCCAGCGCCCCATCCGGTGTTCGTTTCACCATGATTCCCCCGGAGACGCTAAGGTAGGACTATGCGTGCGATCCTTCTGCTTAGCTAGCCGCCCGGTATCCCGGACAAATACGGATTACCGAGCGGCCGCCCCTCCATGTCGAGGGGCTTTTGTGTGTTCGGGACGCATTCCCGGCAGGCGGCAGGGGATCAGACCGTTATGACAGGACAGACGTCATGACAGAACAGAAGAGGGCAGCAGTGAGCGTTCAGCCGGAGACCGAAACCGGAACAACAGCAGGTGGAGCCGAGAGCCCCGAGGAGGGTGCCTACAGCTTCGCGGCGATGGAGGCCCGGTGGCCCCAGGTGTGGGAGGACCTCAAGGTCTTCACGCCGGCCGACGACGGTTCCCGCGAGCGCCGCTACGTGCTGGACATGTTCCCCTACCCGTCCGGCGACCTCCACATGGGCCACGCCGAGGCGTTTGCCATGGGCGACGTCGTGGCGCGGTACCTGCGCCAGCAGGGATACGACGTCCTGCACCCGATCGGGTGGGATTCCTTCGGCCTGCCGGCGGAGAACGCCGCGATCAAGCGCAACGCCCATCCGAGCGAGTGGACGTACGCCAACATCGAAACCCAGGCGGCGTCGTTCAAGCGCTACGCCATCTCTGCTGACTGGTCCCGCAGGCTGCACACGTCCGACCCGGAGTACTACCGCTGGACCCAGTGGCTCTTCAAGCGCTTCTACGAGCGCGGCCTCGCTTACCGCAAGGACTCACCGGTCAACTGGTGTCCCAAGGACCTGACCGTGCTGGCCAACGAGCAGGTGGTCAACGGCGCCTGCGAGCGCTGCGGCACGGCAGTGACCAAGAAGTCGCTGAACCAGTGGTATTTCAAGATCACCGACTACGCGGACCGGCTGCTCGACGACATGTCCGAGCTGCAGGGGCACTGGCCCGAGCGAGTGCTGGCGATGCAGCGAAACTGGATCGGCCGCTCGGAAGGCGCGCATGTTCGGTTCGTGATCGAGGCGTCCGACGGACGTGCCGAGCGCGAAGTCACCGTCTTCACCACGCGTCCCGATACCCTGTACGGGTCCACGTTCTTTGTCGTGGCCGCGGACGCGCACCTGGCACTGGACCTGGTCACCCCTGAACACCACGACGCACTCATGGCCTACCGTGAAAAGGTCAAGGCCCTTTCGGACATCGAACGCCAGTCCACCGAGCGCGAAAAGACCGGTGTGTTCACCGGCCGCTACGCCATCAATCCCCTCAACGGTGAAAAGCTGCCCGTCTGGGCGGCGGACTACGTCCTGGCCGACTACGGCACGGGCGCCATCATGGCCGTCCCCGCGCACGACCAGCGCGACCTCGACTTCGCCCAGGAGTTCGGCCTGCCTGTGCGCGCGGTGCTGAACACCGGCGAGGAGGATCCCGCCGTCTCCGGCAAGGCAACGGCGGGCGAGGGCACGCTGATCAACTCCGGTCCGCTCGACGGCCTGCCCAAGGCCGAGGCCATTCCGGCCGCCATCGAAATCCTCGGCCAGCAGGGCACCGGGGAGAAGTTCGTGAATTTCCGGCTGCGTGACTGGCTCCTGAGCCGCCAGCGCTTCTGGGGCACCCCGATCCCCATCATCCACTGTGCCGAGTGCGGCGAAGTGCCGGTACCCGACGAGCAGCTGCCGGTTACGCTGCCCGAGGACCTGCGCGGCGAGGCTCTGTCCCCGAGGGGCACCTCGCCGCTGGCCGCGGCCCTCGAATGGGTCAACGTCGACTGCCCGAACTGCGGACGCGCAGCCCAGCGGGACACGGACACCATGGACACCTTCGTGGACTCGTCCTGGTACTTCCTGCGCTTCGTCTCTCCGCACTACACCGACGGTCCGTTTGATCCCGCGAAGATCAACGAGTGGATGCCGGTCGGGCAGTATGTCGGCGGCGTAGAGCACGCCATCCTGCACCTGCTCTACGCCCGCTTCTTTACCAAGGTCATTCATGACATGGGCCTGCTGGCGGCGGACGAGCCTTTCAGCGCGCTGCTGAACCAGGGCCAGGTGCTCAACGGCGGCAAAGCCATGAGCAAGTCGCTGGGCAACGGCGTGGACCTGGGCGAACAGCTGGACAAGTTCGGCGTGGACGCAGTCCGGCTCACCATGATCTTTGCCTCCCCGCCGGAAGACGACGTCGACTGGGCGGATGTCTCGCCGTCGGGCTCCGCGAAGTTCCTGGCGCGGGCCTGGCGTCTGGCGCAGGACGTGACCAGCGAACCCGGCGTGGACTTCAGCACGGGCGACCGCGCCCTGCGGTCGGTCACGCACAGGACCATCGCGGACGCCGCGGAGCTGCTCAACAACAACAAGTTCAACGTTGTTGTGGCCAAGCTCATGGAGCTGGTCAACGCCACGCGCAAAACCATAGATGCAGCCGCCGGCGCCGGCGGTGCAGATCCGGCCGTGCGCGAGGCGGCTGAGGCTGTGTCCGTGATCCTGAGCCTGTTCGCTCCGTACACCGCCGAGGACATGTGGAACGTGCTGGGGCACCCTGCCTCGGTTGCCAACGCAGGCTGGCCCGCCCACGATGAGGCCCTGCTGGTGCAGGACACCATCACGGCCGTGGTTCAGGTCCAGGGCAAGGTGCGGGACAGGCTGGAGGTTTCACCGGCGATCTCCGAGGATGAGCTGCGCGAACTGGCGCTGGCTTCGGAAAACGTCCAGCGGGCCCTCGACGGCCGCGCCATCCGGACGGTCATTGTGCGTGCACCTAAACTGGTGAACATCGTCCCGGCCTAGCCGGGTTCCGGCCGCCGGAATCGCCGGCGGCCGGCCAGAACTGCAGGGGGTGTGCCGTGATCGACCGCGAACCGGCCGCCTGGCTGTGGTTGAAGGAACACCTCGTCCGTCTCCGCCAGGCCACCCGGCCGGGGCAGGCCCCGCCCACTGGCGAGCCCGCCGTCGTCGTCCGTACCGCAGTGGTGACCGACTCCGCGGCCGCGCTGCCCGCTGACTGGGTGAGGGCCTTCTCCATCAACGGCCGGCTGGCCGTCATCCCCATGCCTGTCATGGTGGGGGCGGAGATCTATGGCGAGGGCGAGGACGACATCGCCGGGACTATCGCCGTGGCGTTGGCCGCGGCCACACCGGTTAAGACGTCCCGGCCGTCGCCGGGGCAGTTCGAACAGGCGTACCGTGCGGCCGAACGCCACGGTTTCGAGTCAGTGGTGTCCATCCACATTTCCGGCGACCTGTCCGGCACGGCCGACGCCGCCCGCCTCGCGGCCGCGCGGGTCAGCATCCCTGTCGAGGTCCTGGACACCCGCACCGTGGGGATGGCCCAGGGGCTGGCGGTGCAGAGTGCCGTAGTGGCGGCGGCGGACGGCCGCAGCGCGGCCGAAGTGCGCAGGCTGGCTGAATCGCGCGCCGCCAAGACCAAGGTGTACTTCTACGTGCCCAGCCTAGAGCAGCTGCGCCGCGGCGGCCGGATCGGCGCGGCAGCCTCCCTGGTCGGGGCCATGTTTGCGATCAAGCCGATCCTGGCGGTCGACGGCGGCAAGATCGTTCCGCTGGAGAAGGTCCGTTCCGCCGCGAGAGCCGTTGCCCGGCTGGAGGAGATCGTGGTCGCGGACGCCGCTGCCAGGCCCAAGGGGGAGGCCAGGCTGGCCATCCACCACTTCGGCAACGAGGCGGAAGCGGAGCTCCTCGCCGCCCGGCTCGCGGCGGCGTTGCCGGACAGTCCGCCGGCCCAGATCAGTGCATTGCCGGCCGTGCTGGCCGCCCACGCCGGCCTTGGCGTCCTCGCCGTGATCGTGGGGGAGAGCAGCACGTCGCTGGCCGGTTCCCAAGGTGCCGACGACGCCGAACGGACGCAGGAAGAGGACCGGCCGGCAGAACCCGCTCCCTAGTTCGGAAGGCACTCGGCCGGGGCTGGCCGTGCCCGGCCGCTGGTAGTACAGTCTCCCCACCGATCAAGGAGGCTCCCATGGGAATGCAGGTCCACCACGTCGCCCAGTTCGACAAGGACGTCGCCGGCGAAGTCACCAAATGGCTGAAGTACCTCAAAGGCCAGGTGACACACGTTCAGTTCCTCACCACCACTGTTCCCGACCCCAAAGCTCCGGAGAAGTGGCGCGTGCAGTACGAGGCCTACATCACATATCAGCAGTAGCCGTACCTGGCCGCCGTACGCGGCAGCGCGCCAGCGGTGGCGCTATCCACATAGGGGCGGTACGCCCTTCATGCCCCGTTGCCGGTCTCCTACGGTGGTGGGTATGTCACGCCGGATCGCTGGAGCCGCAGCCAGCACCCCGTCGCGCGCCGGCGCAGGACGTCGATCGCCCGAGCGGCGTGCAGCAGACGGGCGTGCGGCGAGGCGGCTCGCGGCGACACTCGGGCCGCCGCCGGACGCTGAGGGCGGCCGTGCATCCGGCAGGGCCTCTCCCGGACTGCTGGGCGCGGGGGACCTCAACGGCTTCACCTACGGCAACGGGCCGGGATCCGGACCGGACCCGGGGCCTGCTGACGGCATGGCCGATGCCCGGCTCAGATGGCGGCTCGGCATCCGCGCTGCGGTACTGCTAGGGGTGGTGTCGTTGCTCGCCGCAGGCTGGTTCTGGTGGAGGGTCGCGACCGCCGGGCCGGAAGTCACCCCGCTGAGCGCCGTTACGAGCGATGCAGCCGAAACGGCCCCGGCGGATTCCCCGGGGGCGGGCGGCGACGGCTCCGCCGCGGCCGGCGACGGCCAGGCTGGAGACGCTGCCGGAACGGTGGTGGTGCACGTGGCCGGTGCGGTCAAGAAGGCCGGCATAGTGGAGCTTCCCCGGAACAGCCGCGTCCACCAGGCCATCGCGGCAGCAGGGGGCGCCACTCCGGCGGCTGACCTGAACCGGCTCAATCTCGCGTCCGTGCTGGAGGACGGCCAGAAAATCTACGTGCCCGGCCGCGGTGAGGCCGCCCCGCCCGAGGCGCCGGCGGACGCGCTGCCGGGAGCCGGCGCCGGCCCGGGCTCATCGGGGGATGTCGGCGGTGGCGGCGGCTCCGCTCCCGGGGGCAAAGTGAATCTGAACACCGCCGGCGCCGAAGAACTCGCGGAGCTGCCGAAGGTCGGCCCGGTGCTGGCCCAGCGGATCGTCGACTGGCGCACGGAGCACGGCCCGTTCAAGACCGCCGAGGAAGTTGACGCCGTGGACGGCGTGGGACCCAAAATGCTCGAAACACTGCTGCCGCTGGTGACGGTCTGAGATGGACGGCAATCGTGAAAGAACCAGAAGCCGGTGGCACAGATACGTCGAGGCAGCCGTAAATCCGGAAGCCGCCGGCCGGGCTTCGGTCCGCCCGCCCTCAGCCCGCGACACAGCCGCTCCGATCGGTCCCGACAGAAGGACGCAGGCGACATTCCCGGTACCAGTCAAGGCCGCCGCTGCAGGCCACGCGGGAACAGCGGTCCGGCACGGACTTCGCGAAAAGATCCGGCAGCGGCTTGTCCCCGATGCGCCCAACACGGATGCCGCCGACCAGCTGCGGCGGCGGGTTGACCTCCGTCTGGCGCCGGCGGCACTGCTCGTGTGGGCCGCGACGGTCGCCGGCCCATGGCTCACGCCTGTAGGGCTGCTGGGCGTGTGCTGCGGGTGTGCCGCCGGGGCAGGGCTGCTCCTCCTGCTATTCCAGCGGCGGCGCAGCGGCCTTGGCCGCCTCCCACGGAGCTTTCTAATGACCCTTGCGGCAGCCATGGTGCTTGCCGCTGCCGCTGCTGCCCATTCCGCGGTGTCAGCCGCGCAAAGGCATGACGGTCCCGTGGCAGGGGCCATCGCCGCACACGCGTCCGTCGTGGCGGAGGTGGAAATCACCGGCGCCCCCCGAGCGCTCAAAGCGCCCGGCAGTTCGTCCCTGGCACAACGCTGGGCGGTGACGGCCATGGTCAAGACGCTGAATACCGGCGGCCGGCTGCTCCGTGCGGAGGCCGCCGTCCTCATCATGGGCGGACAGGACTGGGAGCATGCGGTCTTGGGACAGCTGGTGCGCGCCACGGGCAAGCTGCGGCCTCCTGATCCCGGCGACGTTGAGGCCGGAATCCTCACCGCGTCCTCGCCCCCGGTGACCCTCGAGGCGGCCGCACCCTGGCAGCAGCAGCCTGCCGCCCTGGGCCGGCAGTTCGCGGAGGCGGCCGGCTGGCTGGATGCTGATGCCCGCGGGCTCCTGCCGGGCATGGTGACAGGAGACACCAGTGGCCTGGATGAACAACTCGAGGCCGCCATGAAGACCGTGGGCCTGACCCACCTGACGGCGGTCAGCGGCGCCAACTGCAGCCTGATCCTTGGGGTCCTGCTGCTGGCCGCCCGCAGCCTGCGCCTGGCCAGGCTGCCGGCTGCCGCATGCGCCTTGGCCGGACTCGGGATGTTCGTGCTGATGGTGGGCCCGGACGCCAGTGTCCTGAGGGCTTCGCTGATGGGTGCCATCGCGCTGGCATCACTGGCGGGCGGACGAGCCGGCAGGGGGCTGAGCTTTCTGTGCCTGGCGGTCATCGCCCTGCTGCTTAGTGATCCTGCCTTGGGTACCAGTTTCGGGTTCCTGCTGTCTGTCTTGGCCACGTTGGGGATCATCGTGCTGGGACGGCGCATCATGGACTGGGTTCCACCTGCCGTGCCGCGCTGGGCGGCCGCGGGTATGGCCGTGCCCCTGTCCGCCCAGCTGCTGTGCGGACCGGTCATCGTGGTGCTGCAGCCTCAGTTCGCCACGTACTCGTTGCTGGCCAACATGTTCGTGGCCCCGCTGGTGGCGCCGGTCACCATCCTGGGGACGGCTGCCGTGCCGTTGGTGCCGCTCCTGCCGTGGCTGGCCACCGCACTGATCGGCGTGGCTGGCCTTTTCGCGGCCGGGGTGGCCGGTATCGCCAGGTTCATGGCTGGCCTGCCGGGCGCGGCGCCGCCCTGGCCCGAGGGTCCGTTCGGATTGCTCACCATGGTGCTGTTCTCCGTTCTGACCGCTCTGGCAGTCTGGGCGGCGGCCCATCCTGCCGGAACCATCCGTCTCGTGCTGGCGGCCCACTTCAAGACGGCCTGTGTGCTTGACTGGACACTGGAAGGAAAGTCCATGCGGCCCGGCCCTTCCCGCAGGGTTCCTGTTAGGAACCGGACCGAACCTTGGAGTGGCCGCCGATCATCGCCGCGGTGGTTCTGTCTCAGAACCGTCCGTCGTAGCTGTCCCGAAGGCCCTGTGCGGTGAACCTCCAGCCTTCGACGAGTTCGTTCAGGTCGCTCTCCGGAGTTGCCCTGCCAAGCTGACCGGCCAGCTCCATCTCAGCTTCCATGAACGCGGCCATCCTGTCCGCGTAGTCGATCAGAGCCCGGATCTTATCCGGTTCGAGCTCAGGCGGTTCAGGCGGCTGCATCTCGATCATGCCGGCCATTCTGTCAGATGCACTCTTGAGAACAGCGTTTAGCCGGAGACTGCGCGTTGCGGACCGCGGGCGCCGGCGTCGCCCGGCCGTCCCTGAAGGAACCCTGAACGGTCGCTGAAGGACTGCCTCAATTCTTGGGGCTAATGATCGATACATCTCCGCTCTTCAAGCCACGCCGAAGGCAGTCTGCAATCCGGTCAGCGTCTTCTTTTTTCGCCGCTTCGCGAAGTTTGATGCTCAAGTGCGTGGATGGCAGATTTGCACTTTCAATCGACTCTTCGATAATTGGGTCTTTCAAGCATGGGTCGATCACGCCGCTCCGCGGGCCGGACACGCCAACGATCCAGCGGTCGGATGTGCCGGAAGTGAGGTCTGCATCGCCAGGGTTCACTGCGCAACTTCCTAAGGCAAGGGGAAGAACACTCATACCGATGATCCACTGGTATTTCGCCCTCTTGGCCCTTCCCTGAGCTCGCAGCATGGCCTGAGCATACTCCCGAAGATCGAAAGATTCCGCGAGGGAAGGTCATCTTGAGCTACTGGGCTTGAGCCATATACCTGCTGGGCCAGCATCTCATGCCCGCCTTATGGGAGGAACGCTCTGCGGACGTGCTGCCATACGCCCCGTTCATCATCTTCGTCGTGGCCAAAGACGGGCCGACGGCCCGTAACTGCTTCTGCAACGTCAAACCACCGGGGCTCGTTTCGGGACCAAGTCTTTTGGCAGACGATGCTTGTCCGACGGGAGCCGTCTGTGAGGGTGAATCCCAGCCCCCATTCCGTAGGGCGCACTTCACTAACCTGTTCACGATGAAAAGTGTGCTTGCGAAATGGTCCCTGCAGCACGAGCCGGCCATCAGCACGCAATTCTATGTTAGGGCGGAAACTCATCAGAACAACGAGCAAAGCGAGCGCACCGATCGAGGTCCAGCCTAGGGGGATCTCAGAAGCAGGCATTTCGCCGCGATCAACGAAATAGATGGTCGAAAATTGCTGTGACAAGAGGATCAGAACGGCAGCAATGCCCACGAGTCGAATCCACCAGCGCACCTTCCAGCGCTGCCGTTTCTCCATTCTTGTCCTTCCTCCGCCCACAGGCACGCATCCATCTGCATGAGTTCCAGCTCCTGTCGCGTCCCTTCGAAAATCTTAGGTTCCTATTCCTGCCTAGCGGTCGGCACCCGGGCCGCTGCAACGAGCTGCCGCCGGCCGAGCTAATCGGAAATGCGTTGACACCGGACTATCGAAGGGGCCGAATGGGAACGTCTGACGGGACATAGCCTGCTAGTCGGGGGGCCGATAGTGCGCCCTGGGCGCCCTACGCTGGTTTGATGACCAAAGGTGCCGGGGGAAACCCAGAACGGTCTACTTGATGGAGATGGTCGAATCCATCTATCAACCCAGTGGTCATCTGAGGCAGGCACGTCTGAAGGCGCTCACAGAGTCCCAACTAGGTTGGCGCAGACGTGAGCTCACCCTCGTCTCACGGTTTCTGCACTCGCTCCACTCCAACGGGTCCACCCTCCGGACCGCGACTCAAGCCCACCTTGGGGCCTGGTTCGCTGCGGGGACCAAGGACCAGACACGAATACGCCCGTTTCTCCAATGGTGCCAGGACAATGCCATCACCCAAATCGTGCACCTCCCGGCCCTGCCCATCTCATCGTTGCCAAAGACCGCGATGGCCGGCGCCCTGCGGCTCGAATCGTACTGCCGGGATCTGGAGACGGGACTAGAGCACGGCCACGGCCCCGAGGTAACGGCTGTAAAAGCTGTCTTGTTCTCCAACATCCGCCAGGTATTCCCGGAAGCTTCCCGGCGCGGACACCTCCCACCCAAATCCCAGGATTCCCACTCCTGTTGATCATGCAGCGGCCTGCCGCCAGGGACAAGGAAAAGGGAGGCCGCGTTGCTTGCCGGTCTCCCCTCTTTCCCTAGCGGAGGAAACCTCCACTGTATGTCCGGTTTGATCGGGCGGCTAGGTCCCAGGCAGTCCCACCGCAGCTCAGGGAGCATCTCCATGAACCCAAAGGCAGGTTGCCTGCCTGTTGCCTCTGCACGGTAACGGTCGCTATTGACAGTGGCCGCGAAGAGCCTCAAGGAACCGCCCAGCCTAGCCTTAGAACAGGCCGACGGCGGAGGATCCAATGGTTCCCCCCATGCCATGTGGGCATCCAGTCCGCCGCCGGTCTTATTTGCCTCAACTGCCCCGGCTCTTGTGCCCACAGAAGGGGAACCGTAGCTTTGGGACCAGCGGGAGACAGCTTCCGCGCCGCCGGCTTGGCAAAGCCGCGGTGAGATGAAGAGTTTCAGGAGCAGCGGGCATGGCAACAGGCACAGTGAAATGGTTCAACTCCGAAAAGGGCTTCGGCTTCATAGCCCCTGATGACGGGTCCGCAGATGTCTTCGCCCATTACTCCGCGATCGCTTCCAGCGGTTACCGCTCCCTCGAAGAGAACCAGAAGGTTCAGTTCGAGGTGGTCCAGGGTCCGAAGGGCCCCCAGGCGGAGAACATCCACCCGCTGTAGGGGTGTAATTTCCGTTAGCTTGGGACGTCCTGTCATGTCTTGATGGGGACGTAACCGATGACCAGCGTGCCCAGATGCGCGGCTGCGCTCATGTCGAGCATGGTGTCGGTGATGACCAGGTTGTCCCCGGCGATCAGCAGGGCGCTGCCTTTGCCTGCCGCCTCCAGCCACTGGGCATCGTCAGGATTCTTCAGGTTCAGCTGTTCCGAATAGATCGTTTCCCCGCCGACGGTCACGGTGAGGACCGCCCCGGTCACTGCCACGCAGCAGCCGTCCTCCACCTCCACCTCCGCGGCCTGTTGCAGGATGTCGGTGTACTCCGGGCTCATGGCCAGCTGAAAGCCGTGGGAAAGCAGGATCGACACTAGCGCGGAGGTCAGTTCGCCGTCGCGTTCACGGAAGGAGACGACCGGGGTCAGTGTGTACGCCAGCGCCGCAACGACGGTCCCGGGGCTGCCGGGGAGGGGCTCCTGGGTCAGGACCATCCGGGCGGCACGGGGCGTCAGATCAGCCGGCTTCCAGGGTGCCCTACCGACGGTGAGGCCGGGTTCGCTGCACTGCCGGTGGAAGACATAGTCGGTGAACGTGACGTATTCGGTTCCGTCCGGCGCGGTGCTTTCGATGATATCCACACTCAAGGACAGTGGTTCGTCGGGCTGCAGCCGCCGGTAGCAGGCAGCGCAGGTCGTCGCGATGGCTGCCGCGGTGATCACGTAGTGCGTTGTGTCCCGGCCCTTGAAGGATGCCAGATCCTCGTCCCAGGCGACATTGCGTGTGACAGGCATCCAGCGATTCTACCCGTCGGTAACTGCGACAGCAGCTGAAAGGGCTGAAACTGCCAGGGGTACGCTTCCCCTGCCCAAACGCGTCAGCTAGTCCCAACCTCAGTGGATGTCGTTAGGCGCGCTTATCCTGGCGGTGTGCGGTCAGGGGGCCTACGGGGCAGAGCCGATTCACTACCTCGGTGAGTTGCCGGGTGTGGAAGGGCTTTGTCAGGTACGCCGCTGCTCCGGAGGCCATGCCGGCCATTTCGTCGTCAACCTCTGCCCGGGCGGTGATAAACAGCATCGGCGCCTCGGACCTTGCCCGGATATGCCGGGCGACGTCCAGCCCGTCCATGTCCGGTAAATTCAACATCGAACCCCATCCGCGTCAGGATCAGCGTGAGCAAATCCCGAATATCCTGGTCATCCTCGATGACCAGGCAAAGCCCGCGTGAACCCAACGTGCCCCCCGGCCTGTAGTAGGTGCTGCATAGTCTAGGGCGGTACCCTCAAGCCCCTTGATCGCCGCCCTGTCCTTCTTGGATCGTCAGGTACCCTGAGCACACGCCGGGACCGACCACGTCCCTGCGGGCTCACTGAGAAAGGCATCATCAATGAAGATGAAAATCAAGGACCACTGGGACCGACTCAGCCCCGCAACGCAGCGGTGGCTCACCAACAACCCCGGATGCCTGATTCTGCCACGCACCATGACGGAAGAGATCTGCCGGGAAACCGGCGTCAGGGTTGACTGTGACGAGCACGGCCAGGCAATGCTCTCCCAGGAGGACCTGGATTTCATCCAGGCCAAGGCGGAAGAAACCCAAACAGCCCCGCCGGAGCACCGGTTCTTCGACGCAACCCAGCCTGGAGAAAACACGTAGAGCCGACACCGCCCCCTTCCCGGTTTGCGCCGCGAGGTGAAGCTGGCGGATGCCAACCAGCCGAACAGTGAAGGCAGTGAAGGCGGGTGACGGTTGTTGCGGCGCGGGAGTCGGCCGGCGGCCCCCGGCGTAGTCTGGTGCTGGCAGCCATCGGTTCGGAGGAGATGACCATGATCGGATTGAACAAGACTTCCCATGATGTTCAGCACGGCGCGGCGGGCCGGACCAGACACGCAGCCCAGGTCCCTCCGCCCCAGGTGGACGCCGCTGTGGGCTGGGCGCTGTCCCGGCTTGAGGACGCCAATATGCCCGAGGTGGTCCACGCAGTTGTCCTCACTCTGACAGGGAATCAGAAGGCCGCGAAACAGGCACGGAAGGCTGCCGAACAGGCGATCCACCGCGCGGAGCGGAAACTCAGGCCCACCCGCCCCGGCCACGGCAAGGCATGGCTGGCCGCAGGCCTTCTCGTTGCGGCCGTGGCCGCAATAGTACTTGCCTGGCGGGGTCTAACCGGAAGCGGAGAGCCCGAAGCAGCCCAGGCCGGGGACCTTCCCACGGACGCCATCTGACAACAACCCCGGTGAATACCAGGAACGGACTCCACTCTCCACTTTTGACCTCATCCGGCCCTCCCGCACGTTGATTCCAATCTGGTGGAATCACCGGTGAAGGTGGGTACCGATCACGCCGGGCGGATTCCAGCCCGCCCGCCGGCACAGATCGGACTGTCACAGGCAGGCCTGCGCGGCCTGCGGCCAGGGGCAAGGAAAAGGGAGGCCTCTCCCCTTTTTTCCTAGCGGAGGAAACCTCCACTGTATGTCCGGTTTGATCGGGCGGCTAGGTCCCAGGCAGGCCCACCGGGACCCACCCACGGACGGGGTCCACAGACAACGGCACGGTCTTTGTTCCGGGTTTTCATAGGGTCCACTGGTGACACTGGGGGTGGCCGGCGATGGCCGGCCATACACCGGCCCGCCCTCCTCGGCCCGCCACGCACTCGGAATGCCGGTCGCCGTCATTTTCCACCCGGCACAGCTCAGCCATAAGGAGTGACCATGCGCAAAACTTTGCTCATCATCAGCACGCTCTTGTTCCTCGACACGATCGTCCAGCTCTACCTCGCAGCGTTCGGCACCTTTAGCGGGGAGCTCATCGGAGAGGAGGCGTTCACGCCGCATATGATCAACGGACAGCTCGTCATGCGGTCCCTCGCTCTTCTCGCGATTCTCTTCGCTGCCCTCGCGAGGTCCGGGAAGTCGACGGTTTGGCTCACCGTTGGCATCTTCCTCCTGACCTGGGTGCAGCTGCTCGTCTTCATCGTCGGGAGCATCCTGACCGGCTCAAGTCAGGAAAACCCCAACCTGCCCGGCGCCTGGACCGTCTCCCTCCACGCGGTCAGCGGGCTGCTGATCATCTTCGCCACGTACTGGCTGATGCTCCGCGCGCGGCGCCTGGACCGAACCGGGATTGTCTTAAAATCAACGAAGGAGGAGTCCCTCCCCGCATCCTCCTGATCGCAAGAAACACTGGCGATGCCTGCGTCAGCCGTTCTCGGCGTCGACCTGATCCTTGCCGCCTTGTGTGCGGCGGTGTGGATTGGCGGGCTCGTTGCGTGCGTCATGCAGGCACAGACCACGGCTCCCACGTGGCTGCCGGCGTGGGTTCCCACCGCGTGTGCCGGGCTGGGCCTGCTCCTTGCTGCCAGCCGCCTGGCGGTCCTCCTCACGGGCAAGCCGGATCTCGTCGGCGACCGGATTCTCGGCTGTCTCGTCTTCACCATCCCTGGCGCGGCGGTGGGCGCCTTGTCTCAGGTACTCGCTAGGCGCGCCGGCGCCCCCGTCCTTCCCGGGCTGACCGCAGCAGCAGCGTTCACGACGGCGGGGCTCCTCGCCGTCGTCACGTTTGGGACCCCGGCGGGCTGGCTTCCGCTCGCCGTCTTGGCTGTGCTGGCCGTCCTCGGAACTGTCGCCGGGACCCTCGGGATCAGGCATGGCTGGCGGAACCGGGGCGCGATCGCGGCCGGTTCCCTGGGAGCGGCTGTGCTTGTGGGAGCACTCGCGGTCTCGTGGATGGACAGCCGCGCCGCGCCGCCGTCGTCGTTCCATGCGGCAGGCCACCACGCTGGGACAAGCAACAGCCCAGGGATCACCCGTGGCGTCGATACCCTGCGAGGCCCTGCAGAGGTCGGGCCGGTCCGCTCCTATGCCCTCCACGCTCGCAGCGAACGCGTCACGCTCGACGACGGCACCAGCGTCGACGCGCTGACGTTCGGCTCCCTGCCCGGCCCCGAGCTGCGGGCCACCCAGGGCGAGACCATCCGGGTGACCCTCGTGAACGACAACATTCCAGACGGTGTCACACTCCACTGGCACGGCTACGACGTGCCCAATGCCATGGACGGCGTCCCGGGCGTCACCCAGGACGCGCTCATGCCGGGCCAAAGTTTCACCTATGAATTCCCGGCGGCGCAGTCCGGAACATATTGGTATCACACCCACCAAAACGCCTCCGTGGACGAGCCCAAGGGCCTCTACGGGGCGCTCATCGTGGACCCTGCCGCGGGACCGCCGTACGGTGTCCTGGACCTCACCGTCCCCGTGCACACCCTCGGGGGCGCGACACTCTTCGGGAGCCACGCAGCGGTCTGGACACAGCAGGCGCCGCCCGGAACGCACGTGAGGCTCCGCATCATCAACACCGACCAACTCACCCAACGCTTCAGCATCGCCGGTGTGCCCTTCAGGCTTACGGCCGTCGACGGCCGCGACTTGGCGCCGGGCGAGGACCCGGCGGACGGGGAACTGACCGGGACCGTCCTGCCGCTCGCCGCCGGAGGCCGCTATGACCTCGAGCTCATCATGCCCGACCTTCCGGTACACCTCGCCCTCGACGGCGCCCGCGTGGGGGGGCTCTCACTCATGCCGGGGGCAATGCCATCGGCAGCCCCGTCTCCGCGCTTTATCGCCGGCCCCGAGCTGGATCTGGCCACCTACGGGGCGGCCCCTGCCGCCATGCCCTCCCCGAGTACCGAGCAATCCGCCACATTTGTGCTTGACCACCTCGTCCGCTTTGTCGATGGAGTGCCTCGCTTCGCGTTCACTGTTAACGGGGCGGTGTACCCCAACATCCCGGCACTTGTGGTTCATGAGGGGGAGAGGATCGTGATCACAATAGTCAATCGGAGCGAGGAAACACACCCTATGCATCCTCACGGTCATCACGTACGCATCCTCTCGATCGACGGCCAGCCGGTCAAGGCGGATCTTCACATGGATAGCATTGAAGTCAGGCCCGGGCAGGTATGGACGATGTTGCTGACAGCAGACAATCCCGGCATCTGGATGGACCATTGCCACAATCTCGCCCACGCCAGGGACGGCATGATGTTCCACCTCGCGTACGACGGCATCTCGACGCCTTACACCCACGACGGTGCATCCCAGAACCACACTGAATAGTGGCAGCGGGTCCGAAAGGACAGCACCCCGCCGACACCGGAATTTTTCAAGCTGAACG
>NZ_JAGGPM010000033.1 GCF_018613835.1 Arthrobacter sp. ISL-5
AGTTTTCGACCGTCACCGACAGTTGACTCGGGGTCTTAGGCCGCTGTGAGCGCGGTCCGGTTGATTGTTTCATATTCGATGGGCGTGAGTTTCCCCAGCCGTCTTTGCCGTCGCCGGCGATGGTAGGTCCTTTCGATCCAGGTTGTGATGGCCAGTCTGAGGTCCTGCCGTGTTGACCACCGCTGGCGGTCGAGGACGTTTTTCTGCAGCAGTGAGAAGAACGATTCCATCGCAGCGTTGTCTGCGCACGCACCGACCCTGCCCATTGATCCGGTGAGGCCGTGGTGACGGAGTGATTCGACGAATCGGCGGGACCGGAACTGGCCGTATTCAACCGGTCGAAGCAACAGCTCCTTGTTGCAGTGATTTTAGCCGGTCTGCGAAGGCCTCCGCTGGAGTACGCCATTTCAGGATGCGGCGCGGCCGGTTGTTGATGGTGTCGGCGACGGCTTGGATTTCGGGCAGGCTCCAGCGTGAGATGTCAGTGCCTTTCGGAAAGTACTGCCGGAGCAGCCCGTTTAGGTGTTCGTTGCTTCCGCGCTGCCAAGGGCTTTTCGCATCGGCAAAGTAAACCGGCAATCCGATTTCCTGCGTTAGAAGCGCGTGCGCTGACATCTCCTTCCCTCGATCCCAGGTCAGCGAGCGGCGTAGGTCCACCGGGAGCGCATCGAAGATCCGGACGAGGGCGTCCTTCATCGTGACCGCCCCATAGCCAGCTAATGCAGGCCCATTCTTTACCGGCTTGATCAGCCCGTATCCCGTCTGCCGAGGCAGATGCACGAGCATGGCGAAACGCGTCGTACGGTCGACCAAAGTCGCGATCGCTGACCGGTTGAGACCAATAATCAGATCCCCCTCCCAATGGCCTGCGATTTTACGGTCGTCGGCCTCCGGTGGTCGCTTCCTTAGGGTTGTAGCGTCGGTGACGTGCGCCCAGGCCTGCTGGCGTGTTCTCGCTCGTGGCGTGCGTTTGGTGTGCCCTCGGCGCAGGTGCCATGCCTGCTGCCGGGTCAGTCCGCCCCTAGCCGGAACATAAAGGGCCTGGTAGATCGCTTCGTGCGAGATCCGCATCGTTGGATCATCCGGGAACTCAATGGGTAAGCGGTGGGCAATCTGCTCAGGGCTCCAAGCCGTCACCCATTCGCGGTCCCCTCGATGAGGCTTGTTTTTCCCGTCCCATACGGGCCCGATCGGGCCCAGCTGATCTCCATCGGCCGATCTGACGTATCCGCTGAGCTTGTCGTGGACATAATCACGCAGGCACTGGTTTGTGATCAGTTTCGCAGTCTTGGGACGGCGGGCGCGTCGTTCGGCGTGCCACTGCGCCGTTGACGCCTTGTAGTCCAACCGATACGTTCTCGTCGACGCGTTTCGGCGCAGCTCCCGCGAGATCGTAGACGGGCTTCGGCCCAGCCGACGAGCTATTTCCCGCACACCGCAGCCCTGCGCCCGCCACAACGCAATGTCCTCCCGGTTGCTCGAGGAAAGGTACCGCCCGGACAGTTTCGGGGTCAGCTGAGGATTCACTCCGCCAGCGTGCAGGAACCAGCGATGTGCGACGGGCTCTGACACGCCCGCCGCAACGCCGGCATCCCGAGTCTTCACACCCGAGGCGATGGCCACCCAGAACCGCATCCGGTCCTCACGCCACGCCACCGAGGGCCGACCCGGCGAAGGTATCTGTCCTCGATATGCCCGGACCTGCTTCTGACGATTTTTCGACCGCATCCAACACCTCCATGATCAGGTGTTGCTTCGACCGGTTGAATACGGCCTGGGACCCTCGATCCGAGTGCACCACTGTCCCCGCCGGGCGGCGTGAGCGCACCGCGTTCTCCAGTGCGGCGACGGCCAGCGAGGACTTCATCCGCGAATCCATCGAGTATCCAACGATCCTTCCGGAGTAGACGTCCTTCACCGCGCAGAGGTAGAGCTTGCCCTCTGCGGTGGGGTGTTCGGTGATGTCGGTCAGCCACAGCTCGTTGGGAGCCGTGGCGGTGAAATCCCGCTCCACCAGATCATCGTGAACCGGAGGCCCCGGCTTCCGGTTCAGGCCACGCTTCTTCGAAAACACCGACCAAATGCCGTGGTCCCTGCATAGGCGCTGGACTCTGTTCTCGCCGGCACTGATGCCTTTCTCGGGGAGTTCGTCGGCGATAAACCGGTACCCGAATGCCGGGTCGTCGGTGTGAATGTCCAAGGCGGCGTTGACCAGGTGCGCATCGATCCAGTCCCGTTCCGTCACTGGGCTGGATCTCCACCGGTAGTAGCCTTGCTTGCTAAATCCCAACACCCTGCAGGTCACCACCACGGGAACACCGTCGGCGGCAAGATCCGTGACCAGCGGGTAGGTCTGTAATGGTCAGTGGCCGGCCAGAGGCTGGCTGGCAGGCTGGTCCCGGAGGACAGTGTGTGACTCAGGGTATATCCGACCCGCTCGTGCGGTGTCTTGAAAATGACTTGTCCGCATCGTTCCCCGGGCACTGGTCTGCCCGCACGGATGACCTGATCAGAAGACTGTCCGCCCTTGGTGTGACCCGTTACAGATGCGTCTCCGAGCGACCCAGACAGGCCGTGCGACCTGTTCAGTTCAATAGAAGGAGAACGCACATGGCGATCATTGCCGAAGAATTCGAGTTCGTCGTCGGCGTGGATACCCACGCCCGCACCCACACCTTCACCGCGGTTCACGCCTCAACCGGTGCCGTGGTCGACGCCGCCGCATTCCCAGCCACCTCCTCGGGGATGGACCGTGCGATCACCTGGATCCGGCGACGTACAGGCGGGGAAAGGGTTTTCGCGGCCGTCGAGGGTACGTCCTCTTACGGTGCCCGGCTCACCCAGGTCTTGCTTACCGCTGGCATAGAGGTGGGCGAGGTCAGACCGCCGACACGCTCGTCGCGGTCACTCACCGGCAAATCTGATCCGATCGATGCCGAAGCCGCTGCCCGGTCCGTCCTCGGACGCCAGCGCGATCAGGTGATGGAGCCGCGCGCTGCAGGAACAAGGGCCGCGATCAGGATTCTGCTTGCCTCTCGGTCCCTGCTGGATCACCAACGCACGGCGAACCGCAACGCCCTCACGGCCCTGCTCCGCGGCACAGATCTCGGGATCGACGCCCGGGCATCCCTGCGGGATGCACAGATCACCGCCATCGCAGCCTGGCGGAGCTCAAACAGCGCCGACCCTGTGGTGCGTATCGCCCGCGCCGAGGCCAAGCGCCTGGCACTGGCCGTCAAAGACTTCACCGGCCAGCTCGCCGAAAACCACAAGGCCTTGGCCCAACTCACCGAAGAACTGGCTCCCGGACTGCAAACCACTCCCGGAGTCGGCCCGGTGACAGCGGCCATCATCATCTGCGCCTACTCCCACCACGGCCGGATCCGGTCAGAGGCAGCCTTCGCCGCCCTCGGTGGCGTTGCACCACGCCCTGCATCTTCCGGCAACACCACCAGACATCGGCTCAACCGAACCGGCGACCGCCAGCTCAACCGCGCCTTCGACGTCATCGTCCGCACCCGCATGAGCTTTGATACCGCGACAAAGGAGTACGTGACGCGCAGCCGGGCAACAGGGAAATCAAACCGCGAGATCCGCCGCAACCTCAAACGCTATGTCTGCCGCGCCATCTTCCGCCAACTCCAGACCATCATGGCTTGACACAACCCATAGAAGAGTCATTTTGGGTTGATGTCCCTGGACAAGTAGGCAGCTGCGCGGCGCAGGATCTCGTTCTCCTGCTCCAGCAGGCGGTTCCGTTTCTTCAACTCCCGGCCTCAGCCGAATCACCGCTTGCCGGGCCGGTTCCGGATTCCTTACGTTCGGCAATGGCGATCCAACGCTTGAGCGTCGTGACCGACAGCCCGAAATCCTTTGCGATCTGTGCCAGCGGCGCTTCGCTCTTGCGGGCCACATCAATAACATCCTGGCGGAACTCCGCCCCATAAGCCGTCGGCATGGTCAACATCCTTCCACGAGCACGAGCTCGCTAGGTCAAGGAGTCAACAAAACCGGGGGCAGTCCCAACATTTAAACAGAGGTGTGTAGTAGAAATGGTTCTGGCCTGCGGAAATGTGCGAAATCTGCCGGTTTCGGACCCATATCAAATTTCAGATCTTCTCGCCGCCGACGGCGGTTAGGTGGGTCCTTCGGGGCCTCCAGGCCGCGTTCAGTGCTTGACACTTCTGGTCGAAAACGGCTTGCCGTTACTCACACCACGACCGGGCCGCACACGATGATCGGCCCCCGGATCTACAATCCAGGAGCCGCTCACCTCTGCCTTTTGACAACCGTGATTCCAAATCACAGCCGTGGAGTAATCGCGTCAGCAGCCAAAGAAGCCGCGCCTTGGTGACGAACGCTGGAGACTAAGAAAAATAGCCAACTAGCCCTCCAGCAAGAACCAAGTAGATCTAGGGTTCCGAGTGGGGGAAACGGGTTGCTTTGCTAATCAACCCGCTTAGGCAATACCCCCGTCCGTCATTGGACGGCCCCGCAACTCTCAGAAATTCATTTCATTCCCCGCCGTGACCCCGAAAGGGGGCACCACCACGGGACTCTTCGAACTGACGTTGTAGGCCGGCGTAGCAGCCTCTGCCGCGACGGGCGCTTCGAGGTCCGCACGCACTTCAGCATCCGGCGCTGCAGCCGCGTGCGACATGCGCTGGTAGACCGCGGTGCCGAACCGAAGATCCGGGCCAATGGTGTCGGCAACGATGCGTCGGGCTTCGCGGCGTTCACCGTCCTTCTCGTACGAGCGGAATTCCAGGTCCCCCGCCACAGTAACCGGGTCACCTTTTCGCAGTGAATTCGCTGAATTCTCGGCCAGAGCACGGAACGCCGAGACGTTGTGGAAGACGGGTTCTCCGTCCTGCCAACTGCCGTCCGCGCCCTGGATTCGCTGGTTGACGGCGACACGTAGCTTGGCGTGAGCCACTCCGCTTTCGCCGATGCTCAGTTCCGGATCGGCAACGAGGTTGCCGGCGATGCTGATCGGGATTTTTGTACCCATGGTTCTTGTCCTTTCCAAAGCCGGCGGGACTCTCCCGCCGGACAAATAGTTGCCAGCCGGGCTTACGGCCCGGCCATTACAGGTCCATCAACGGGCCGCATAGGGTGCTCCAAACCCACGAAGGACGTCGCCGCGTTCACGCGAGGGTCCGCGTCGGCGCTGGCGATCTTGCCGCCGAATCCCGGCGGGTGCGTTATCTCGAGAATGCCCTTGCTGGCAGCAGTTACGCGCCCTAAAACAGACTTCGCAATGTCGGTACGGGACGCGGGAAGCTTGCTGCCGCCGTCGTGCGCCCTAACATCCTTTTCGGCGTCGATGACCGCATCAGCCCATCCGGCCAGGTAGCTCGCGGATTGCGGGCCGCGGTCGATCCCGTGCGCCTTCAGCACCGTGTAGCCCACGGATTCGGCCTCCACCTCAGCCAGGCCGCGATGGTCTGCGCTGCTGCCATACAGCCGGCCAAGCGCATCGTCAGGACCGTGAAGCAGCACATGCCCAAGTTCGTGTGCAAGGACGGCCGCACGCTCTTCTGGACTGAGCCAGGCACCGACCTGGACCCGATGTTGGGTGAAATCCGTAAATCCGCTCGTCAGCCCGTACTGGGCTTCGGTCACGTCGACGCTAAAGCCATGGCTGCCCGCCACGTCCGCAAGAGGTCCCCATAGCTCAGCCGCGTCCACAACAGACCCCGCACCGCCCCGAGGCACCAGCAGCGGAGTCCCCTGCGTCTGTGAGACATCGAAGACTGCCTGGCCGCGCCAGCCCGTGATGACGGTCTTCTTTCCGTCGTCTACGGCGCCAAGCGGCACACGCTCGCCCGCAGGAACGCGCTGCCGCGTACCGTCAGGAAGCGTCACCTGCTGCAGGCGGGCCGTGCGCGGCGCGATCACCCAGAGGGCATGCTCACCCTTCGACACGGTACGTCCGTGGCGGGCCCATTCCTTGTACCCGGCCACCAGAGTGGGTTCGTCGGTACCGCGCTGGGCCATCTGCATCATGAGCAGGGCGACATTGCCGCCCGAGTACCGCCACAACGTTGCCGACGCGTCGAGCAGGACCTGCCAGTGCGACGGGGACTCAACTGCCTCTTCCAGGATCCGATGCAGGCCATCGGTCAGCGCAGCAATACGCTCTTCAGGAGTCATGCGGACATGGCCCGGTTCGCTCCGGCTCGCCGCATCTGCCGCCACAGCACTCGCTACTTCTTCAGTTTCAGGGGCCACGACAGCCGCCCTCCATGCTTCTTGGGGTCCCGCCGGGAGCACCCTGCGGATACTTGTTCATGTCCTGGGAGCGAGGAACAGCATGACTTCAGAATTCATCCCCGACTTGGTGGGAAGCCGCCTGCCATTCGACGAAGTCCGGCGTGTCAGGCCGCAGGGTTCTCACTGCGGCTTCCTTGTGCGCCTGCAGACCGACACAACCGGCTGTCCGGGTATGGATCCGCAGGCGCTCGACGGCGTGCGGCAACCGTTCGTGAAACGCCAGAGGTCCGAAGCCGGAATCGTCGCTGGCGTAGGACGCCAGTTCCGCGCGCTGCAGGGCATAGAGCTCGGCGACAATCTCGGAGTGGCGCCACCAGCAATCCGGAACGACCGACGTGGTCAGCTGGTACGTGGCAACAAGCCAACGGACCCACACGGCCAAGGAACGCCACACAATTCCGGCCTGCTCAGCCGTTAGCTCCCGCCAACGGTAAGTCACACCGGATGAGCGCCCCGGTGGCCGGAACGCAGAGCGGAAGAGCTCCGCCGTCAGCTCGTCGTCGTCCGCTCCGGCGGTCGGAATCTCAAAGCGTTCGACGTCGTCACGGCTCGCCATCGCCGGGCTCCCCCGCTGGCTGTTGTCGCAGACGGTGCCCATCTGCCAACGCCCGTTCGAGCTCCAGCTTTGACCGACCCAGCTCGGCAGCATCCTTCCGTTTGTGCCATTCGCGCAGGTCCAGAAGGATGGGCCTGGTTCGACGTCCCAGCATGAGGGCTGTGCCGGCAGGCAAGCGCCGGATCTCATGGAGCGGGAGGACCGGACTCTCCCTGATCTGTTCGCCGTCCTGCCGGCCTTGTGCAGACCAGGACCGGGTGTTCAGGGTCAGGCTCCGCTCCCCCAGCAGCCCGGCCAGCGAGCGCAGGTCGCGTTCATCGGAGCCGCCGCCGAAGATCACTTTGATGATGGCCGAATCCCAGATCGTGGCCGCCTCCTCGATGGACCAGCCGGTCCGGGCCTGGGACAGGGATTGGAGAACTACCAGGGTTGAGATGCCGATGCCGCCCCCATCAGAGAGGGCGATGGGCAAACCCGGCCACGGTGCCAGATTGGCAATCTCATCCAGGACGAGCGACAACGGCGGATCCAGCCTTCCTCCCGGAGAGACAAACGCCATTTCGCGCGCGGCGTTGTCGATGTCGTCGATCAGCGCCGACAGATACGGCCCAGCTGCAGCCGCACCCGCACGGGTGCCGATCAGATACAGGGTCCCGCAGTCCCGGATAAACCTCTTCGGGTCGAACTCCTCAGATTCGTCCCGGGGATCCAGCGCCGCGAGCACCCTAGGCGACGACAGCGGCGCGACGGCAGCCGAGACACCGATCCAGGAGTTGGACGTGTTCCGGGGGTCATCCTCAAGAATGCCCATCAGATCCGCCTGCCATCCCAGCGCGGCCGCGGGTTGGCTCAGGACCTCCAGCGCCTCACGAGCCAGGACCGGGCTCGAAGACCAGCGACGGAACGCGCGGACGCCCTCTCCGGACAAGGCCGCGGCGTGGAGGAGGCACTGCAGGATGATCAGCGAGCGCTTTTGCCACGCAGCGTTCTCCCCCTTCATCTCCGTATCAGCAGTGATCACGAGAGCACGGCGCGTGGCGATATCCGGATCCTCACAGCCGCGGACAGGAGACCAACGCAGTGTTGATGGCAATCCGGACATGCCCTGCGGATCGAACACCGTGACTGGCCTGCCACGTGTTGCGCGGGCTTTCATGGTGACCACCAGGTTGTCGGCTCGGGTGGACGTCGTGACAACCGCGCCCGGCGCATCGAGGATGGCATTGATGACCACGTAGAGGCCCTTGCCTGACCGCGGAGCGCCCTGGATGACCATCGACTCCTCCGTGGAGACATGAACCGTGACACCGCGGGAGCGGCCCAATGTCCACGCCACGTCCTGGATCCGTGGTTTCGCCAGGCCCGGCCGTGTGAACTTGCCGCGCTTCAGGACGGCCCTCGCTCCGAAATCCTGGAGGATTTCGGTGCGGCGCGCGATGCCCTCGCGGGTCAGGATGTCCTGGCGCAGCCAGGCGCCGGATTGCTTCCACCTCCTCCAGGCAAAGACAGACCCGACGGCGAGCGCAGCCGCCAGAAAGAGGACCGGTCCGACGATCCACCAGATACTGCCGGCGCCGACGGCGCATCCCTCTGGTTTGCGCACGATCCAGTCCATCCGGCCAATCAAAAGTCCGACGGCGGCAGCCGGGTTGAACGGCGACGACGGACCGCCGCCGCAGCGCCAAGTCACCACGACGTTCGCTGCGCCCTGGACCAGGAAGCACAGGCAAACGTAACCGGCGACGGCAATAAGCCCCGCCGTGACCAAAGGGCTGTCGGTGCCTCGCCGCGAACTCATCGGTCCCATTCAGATCATCCGGTCGTCGGTGCCGAAGACTTCAAGTTCATCAGTCGTGACCCGGTTCGCAACGATAAAGGAACGGTTCCCGACTTTCCATAGACCAACGCCTTTGGGGAGATTCTCCACGTGCTCGCATTCGGCCTCCGACAGCCCCAAGGCTTCCTTGGTCAGGCGCATGGCGTCATGCTTCTGCCGGTAGATAATCCTGGTGTCCGCCTCTGTAAGCAGGCCGAGTGCCTTCTGCCGATGCCCGCTGGTGCTGTCTCCGATCTCGTTGAGGTCTGCGACTTTGTGCATGATGAGCAGATTCGCGATGCCGTAGGTGCGGGCCAGCCGCCACTGCTCGCTCATTTTGGCGAGCATGTACGGGTCGGCCAGCATGCGCCAGCCTTCGTCGTAAACCACCAGCCGTTTGCCGCCGTCGGGATTGGTAACGGCCGCCTCCAGCCAGGTCGCACCACACGCGGCCGCCAGGGACAGTGCCTGCTCCGACGCGCCGATCAGTGCTGACGTGTCCATCACCATCATCGGTGCATCGGCGTCGAAGGCCACCGTCGAGGGAGCATCAAACATGCCTTCCAAGTCACCCGAGACCGTCCGACGCAGGGAGTGGCTGACGGCCAGTCCCCCATCCTTGCCCACCAGCCCGATTGTCTCCTTCGACGGATTCAAGAGATGGTCCAGGACCATCGGCAGCGTCGGATTCGAGTTCTCGGCCACTGTCTCCATGAGAGCCATGTCTAAGGCAGTGTGCTCCACAGGACGGAGGGGCATGCCCTGGCGCATCAGCGATACCAGCGCCACCAGAAGGTAGCGACGGCGCTGCCGCACCACAGCCTGCCACTGCGCCTCACTCAGCGCGCTGGACCGCGGCCCGGCATCGAGCGGATTGACCCGGGCAGCACGGCCGGGGCCCACCGAGATGACCTTGCCGCCAACCGCATTCGCCACGGCAACCCACTCGCCCTTGGGGTCGGAGGCAACGGCGGCCTTCCGCCCCAGCGTGATGGACCTGGCCACCAAAGACTTCCCGCACATTGATTTTCCTGTACCCACGGTGCCGATGACAACGATCGAGGGTCCGCTGATGACGCCCTTATCGTAGAGAATCCACGGGTCATAGGAAAACGCTCCCGATCCGAACACGTCCGTGCCGATATACGTTCCCTCGTGGCCGAGCCCTGATTCTGTGAGGAACGGATACGCCGCGGCGAAGGTCAAAGTGGACGCGCGGTGTGGCGCAGGGCGCAAGCGGTGCGGACCGCGCAGCGAGGCAGGATCCTTGCTTCCCCAGTCGCCTCCCAGCTCGGCAGTGTCCAACCGGTTGCCGAGCACCCCGCGGACGCTGCGCAATGCAGCAGACCACGGTTGGCTGCCCGCGGCAGCCGTGCGCCGCCGTCGTTCTTTCCGCTCCTGGCGGCTCCCGCCCGACGCCACGTACTCAACCGACTGCATTGCCCGCGTCATCGCAGACCCCGTCCGAACGGGAGTGCTCCGGCGGCGAACGCAGCCCATTGCTGTCCGGCCAGCAGGCGCAGTTCGACGAAAGCTCCCGCGGCCGCCGATTCCAGTTCCTGCCGGTGCCGGGCCAGGTCCTCCAGCGTCGCCGCAGTAATGGTGACGTAGGCAGCGGGCCTCACGTCTCCGTGTCCTGCGACGATCTCCTCCTCGCGCTGGGCGACCTCTTCTTCCTCAGCCCGTTGCTCGCGGGTCAGCGGCCTGTCGAAGCGGGTGTTGATCCGCCGCCTGGTTTCATGGGCTTCCTGGGCGGAACGGATGTCCCGCAGCGCCTCGGTTGTGGGCACCGCCCGGATCACCTCCGTCACCGTATGACGGAAATCCCCCACGTAGATCAGCGGATGCAGGAAGCCCGGAAAGACCTTCTGCCGCGGCCATTCGGCGATCCAGAACGTCTGATGGAAACCGGAATCAGTTCGTACGTAGGTCCAGTGCTCATCCACGGCCATGGGGCCCGCGGGCAGGCTAGGCGCCGTGGAGTCTTTCGGTTGTGACGGCTCCTTCGTCGGCTTCTCGACCCGGCTGGCGACGGCGGCGGGATCAAAGGCGCCCCGGACGACGTCCAGGATCCCGCCCTCCGGCAACCACTCCTCCACCCTGACACTGTGCGTCCCCAGTGCGGTCGTCATGGCCTCGACCTCCAGACGAAGCACCCGCTCGACGCCGAGCAGTCCCCCGCCGGACTCTTTGATCCGGCGTCGGGCCTTGGCCGTGTCCACGACAACAGCGATCAGGAGATCGTGGCTCATCGTGGAACCTGCCGCAGAAATCAGGTCCTCGTACGCGCGCTGCCCCCAAGTGAGTCCGCTGCCATCGGCAACTGGCCGAGGCGCAGCCTGTTCGTAGAAGTCCCGCAGCGCGGTGGACGGATACGGAACCGTGTAGTCCTGCACGGCAATTCTCGCAAGGCCCGTTCGCTGGGCCATGCCCGCCTGTACGCGGGACCAGGCCTGAACGGCCCACGCTTTGTCGTCACTGTCCAAGAGCGCGAATGACCGGGTGCTGCAACGAAGTACGGCAATCGCCTCCCTGCCGCGTGCGTCCACGATGAAACACTCGCCCCGTGACGTCCGACGTAACTCCAAGTTCCCCAGCCCTCCCGGAAGCGCCAGCCGTCCGGCCAGGACTGCTCGTTCGGGCCTGGTGAGGAACCGTGTTTGCCCGGCTATCGACCGGTAGAAGAACAGGACGGCATGGCTGGCCCATACCGGGTACGGAATCCTTGAGTACTGCAGCAGGCCGAGGAGCATCAGGACCAGCCACAAGGGTCCCGACGCGAACAAACCGATCGGTCCTTGAGCTGCCGATGCCAGGCTTGCCACCACGACACCGGCCGCCAGCATCAACAGCTGGTACCACTTCAGTCCCATGAACAGCCCGCGGCGCTCGTAACGGGGGAATTTGACTGCCTCGAGGGCACGTGAAGTTTCAGACATGGAAATCACCGTCGGTTGGGGGCCGGACGACTGCTGGCCGGTGGATGGGAGGCTGGGCCGTCGGGGCGAGCGGTGGCTCGTCTTTAGGAAGCGGCGACGACGGCGGCCGTGGAGGCTCGCTGGAGGCTTTGCCCCCGCTTCTGCCTGCCGGCGCGTCTGGCGTCGGCCGCGGCTGTGCAGCATTCGCCCAAGGCGAGGCTGGGCTGGAGGGCGAGGTGCCGGCGTCGAGCATCAACGCACTGGCGTTCCCGGCGGGCGCCGATGACGGCGTCGTACCCGTCGGCTTTCCTGGAAGAGGGGCTCCGGCCGGCAGCGCGCGGGTGGGAAATTGGTGACGGCTCGACTGGATCGGGCGGGTCATCGACGAGCGGCCAGCCATCCCGGCCAGGGTGAAACGACCGCCGGTCTGGCGGCTGATCTGCCGGGCCGTAAAGCTGGAGGTTCGGGAGAGGACGTGGCCACCACCGGCCGTTTGTGCGGCTGCAGCCAGCTCACCGCCGGCGAAACTCACCAGCCGCAGGGCCATCAGCGGCGCACCGCAGGCCAGTGACATGCCCACGACGCCGGCGGCCAGCCCGGCGAATGACTTCGACTCGGCAAAGAGCTTGATGGCCACGGCCAGCACTGTTGCGGCAAGCGGTTTGGCGAGAAGCAAGGCAACGACGATC
This sequence comes from Arthrobacter sp. ISL-5, assembly GCF_018613835.1. Classification (GTDB taxonomy): domain Bacteria; phylum Actinomycetota; class Actinomycetes; order Actinomycetales; family Micrococcaceae; genus Arthrobacter. Next base: position 12,256 of record NZ_JAGGPM010000033.1, read on the forward strand.
TCGCACCACCGTCTGGCCCAGGTCTTCGTCTTCTCCCACGGCATCAGCATGAGGGCGACTGGAGCGACGGCGGCGAGCACGATGAGCGCGAAGGACCGAAAGATCATCGAACACATCAGGATGAACGCCAAGATCCAGACGACAATCACGGCCATCACCGTCACGACGACCGCCCCCGCCGCGCCGCCGCCCGTGCCTGGGGCCAACGCCACGACGTTCCATTCCCGGCCGGAGTCCGCCGGGGCCCGCTCGAAGCCGAATAGCCGCATGAACACCAGATAGGGATCCGTCCCCATGGAATCGAGCAGTGCGGTAGCTGCCGAGTCGCCCACCTTGGTGAGCTGGCGGACGAGGAAGACAGCGCCGGCCACCAGGGGAATGGCGGCGGCGCCGCCAACCAGGGCCCGCACCAGGCGGCGGGGCTGTTGGCTGATCAGACCGGACAACAACTGGAGGATCATGGCCACCACGAGCGGCGTCATCATGACGACCGCCCACCAACTCGTCAAACCTTCGACGGCCGTCCACTGAGAATCATCGACATCGGAGACACTAAACGCGCCAGTGATGAAGGACCAGATCCAGGACGCGGTGCCCTGCAGGATGTTCGCGAAGAATGACGTGATGGAACCTTGGACGCCGTCGTTCGCTTGAGAGACGAGACCGCAACCGGGCGGCCACCATCCGTTCAGATCGCATTCGACCGGCATATCTGCCTAAAATCCGAGGTTGAACGCCGACTGGGACCAGAGGATGTAGCCATTGATCCCGCCGAGTATTGCGGCCACCGGTCCTGTCCAGAGCAGGATCATGCCGCCGCCCGAGGCGAGCCGCGATGACTGGCTGAGCTTGCCGGCCAGGAGCATCGCGGCTCCGACGATCGCCACTATTGCGATGACAATGAAGGCCCCGACAAGGATCCCTCCACCGATCTGCTTGAGTGATTCGAGAAAGGGAAAGTTTGTGTTCGGGGTGATGCCAGGGTCCACCGCTGCCAGAAACATCGCGCGCTCCATCTGTCGTTTTCCATGGGGAATGAGGGGTTTGGGCTCACGACTTCATGGAGGAGGTGGGGCGGGACGACATGACTTGTTGACTGCTTTGATAATGACACTCGCGCAACGTGTAACCGGATTCGCTTGCTGAAACAGCTAGAGCCGCGCCGAACAGGTCACGCAGTTTCGACTGAGCCGGGAATGAAAATGACAGTCGTAATCCTCCGGTCTCACAAAGTTGTTCTAAAACCGGCGACGCAGTGACCTCGTGCTGAACTGATGGGTTCCGCACGCGACCGGAAGCCTATCCCCCGGCCCCCGAGTATTGTCAGATCATGTCTTAGTCGCTGTCTTCTTCATCATCTTCCGCTTCGCGTGCGTTTATCCGTTCAAACACCTCTCCGAGCTCCTCCTCGACAACGTCGTCGTCGGAAATTCTGGCGATGTGATACTTGAAGAAGTCGGCAGACGTGTGGATGAAGGTTGGAGAGACGACCTGGCCGAGGATTGGGAGATCCTTACCCGTGTAGTAGGTGGCCACATTAAGGATTGTCGACACCCACCGGACCTTCCGGAACATGCTCAGCACCACACCGACGGACGGTTCGTACATCGGAAGCTCCAGGTCTTCCATCACCGTCCGCGCGGTCGATTCAAGCCCGTCGTCGGCCAGCTCCGAACCGATCGCGTGCGCCATCGCACTCTTGAGTGAGATGAGCCGGCGGACTTCCTCGGAGACCGAAGCCCTCGCAGCAAGAGCAGACCACTCCTTATAGGTATTAACCTCCGCGTCGTCATTCCATAAGATGTCCAGGTGCTCGTACCGTCCAGCTCCGCTGGCGAACCGTTCGACTGTACCCATAAGGTCGGGGTCGAGACCTTCCACCGGTCGGACGAGGTACTTCGCCTCACGCTCAGAAGGGCCAGGGCCCGTCGTGGGCGTGGTTAGCGCTTCAACGGCGTCAAGCAGGGCTCCAATCCTGTGCGAGTAGGCACGAAGCTTGGGAAACTCTCCAGTGGTCGCGTACTCATTGCAAGCGATAGCCAGCTTGCATAGGCGTTCCAAGCCCGACGAATAGGAGTACATCCCAACGTAAAGTGCGTAGTTAAGGTCTCGGCTGCCCCATTTGACCAGTTCTGGGTCGGTAGGGACGGCGCACAGCCTCCGAAGCCCGCTCAGTGTCAGCTCGGTGGCAAACTGGGTCTCGACGACAGGCTCTCCCAGATGACTTGGGGCATGTTCCCATTCATGCTGCACCGACCCGGCTGTCGGGGTACATTCCGGTCGCAAAGGAGCCTTTGGCCCAGCCCTGGAGTTCATCCGCGTGTCTCATGAGATGTTTTTGATTCTTACCTGTTGCGCTTTGAAGTGCTGATTTCTGTTCCATTGTTCCGTGATTGCCGTCGCCGGAAGCGAAGGAGTCCGATACAACAGCACGAACGCAACAGCTGAGGGCGAGTCACGCTGCTCCAGCTAGTGCCCTGTGTCGCGTTCCGGTGCAATCGCGAGAACAACGTAGGGTGAACTCATGGCTCCTCGTCCAAAGTGGTGGCACACCTTACAGGCTTCCAAAGGGGAGGTGCGTCTGGCCGTCGACCTCTACAACCGATCCGGTAATGAGCGGCAGCTTGAGGCGTTCATCGTTCATATGAACCTCGGTTGGACGAAACTGCTGCAGGCCCGGACGGAGTCCGATGGCGGCGAGCTGTACGAGCGTGATGCACGGGGGTGGCGCAGGAAGCACCCAGAGGGCGGGTACCTTTATAAACCCCTCCGGACGCTACTCGGCGAGCAGTTCACGGTCACGGACCCGCGCCTCAGTAACATCACTTTCTTCCAAGGACTCCGCAACCAAATTGAGCATCGCCACGAGGCAAAAGTTGCCGCACTCGTCGCCGGTCGAACACAAGCGCTTCTGATCAATTACGAGCAGACCTTGGTTGAGTGGTTTGGGCAGGAAGAGGCTCTCGGCTCCGAGCTGCGCTTCCCGTTGTTTGTATCGACCATCACTGAGGGCGCAGCCGCAGCGGTGAAGGCGCTGCGTGCCCAAATTCCGCGAGGGGTTCTCGACTGGGTACAGGATTTTGATGCTTCCCTTGAGCCTGGGCTCACCGCGGACCAACGCTTCGACTTCCGGATCTACCTTGTACCGCATAAGGGCCCGAAAACGCAAGCAGACGCATCAATGACCTTTGTGCGTGAAGAAGAGCTCACGGCAGATCAGCGTGCCGTGCTCAATCAGGTGCAAACCATCATCCGCGAAAAACATGTGCCCGTCGAAGACCTTAACGGATTGAAAGCCGGCGAAGTGGTCGAGCAAGTCGCCGCGCGACTAGACGCGACATTCAATATGCATATGCACACCCAAGCTTGGAAGTTCTATGGGGTACGGCCACCGTCCGATTCGACGGACCGGACCGCGACGAAGCCGCAGTTCTGCTACTACAACGGGACATTTGAGCAGTACATCTATACGCCAGCATGGGTTGAATACCTGGTGCGGCACTTGGCGAGCGCAGAGGAGTATGCGGCAGTGCGTCGGTGGCGTGCACCAACCGAGACGGCCTCCGCAGCCAGCTCCTGAAAATTTCAGATTCAATGAGCCCGCCGCACACCATCGGGCGGAGGCAACGGCAGGCGCATCGGGCGTCCGACAGTGGTCGACGCCGATAAGCTCGAACACGCCGCCCTGCTCCGGGACAAGGACTTCTCCATACAGTAAATCATCGTCAGGGCCGGACTGAAACGCGCCGCCTTGTACCGGCAGCTGCCGCCCCCGTCCCCCGCGGCCGACGTCAGCTGAGCCCTTTCGCAGACACACGGAGTGTCGCCGCCCGTGCGAGGGCCTGTGCCGTGCCCGCGTGCGCAGCAGGCCAAATAGTCGGTGATGCCCACTGCACCAGCGCCTGATCCTGTCGGCGCTTCCTGTCGCCTTAGGGTGCTGGCAAGGGAAGTATTCGAATATATGTTCTATACTTTTTGGGTGATCAAGCGTGGTACTCCCGACGACTCCGAGCGCATGTTTGCCCGGATTCAAGCCGAAGAGAGCCGACCGATGGATGACCCAGCTCCAATCCGAGACTTCCCGAAGTATGGCAGGCCTCTGGTCTACGTGAGCGGGATCTACGGCAAAGCTGTGGGATGGACGCACACCTATGGCCTGATTGAATGGCTGGACTCTTCAGGTAAGTATCACCTGGGCTGGGCACACTCATCGAGCATCAAGCGGGTGACACCGGAAGAGTGGAAGGGTGAGAGCGGGCTTTAGCAGTCCTTAGGGATCGCTCAGGCCGGTCGGGTGCCGCAAGCGGCGCTTGGACCACTTGTCAGGTGAGTAGATCAAAGTAGGCCGTATCCGAATTCCAAGCGATCGGGTGGAGCAGCGTGCCTACTGAGGGATTGAGCGCGCTGTACATCATGCCCTCGCCAGCGTAGATGCCAACGTGGCCCCAGTTGTTCGGGCCCTGTGCGTTCTGCACCACCAAGTCTCCTGGCTGCGGATTGTCCGTCCGCTTACCAACCCTCCATTGCTCGACCCGCGGGAGGTAGATTCCAACCTGCCGGTAGATCCACTGCACAAAGCCCGAGCAGTCCCACGCTTTGAAGGCCGTCCCGCCCCACACATAGGACCCACCGACGCCGGCTTGGGTAGACCGAAGGATATCCTTTCGGATCTGGCTCAAATCTGCCGACGCGATTGTCGGCAATGAGACGGACGGCGTATCGACGCAAGCGGCAGGTGCCGTCCCGCCGTCGAGCGCTTCCACGATCGCCGCTGCTTCCGACTCCCACCGCGTATACAGCTCGGGAAACGCCGAAACTTGGACTGCCTGCGCTGCCTGCCCCTTGCTCGTGGATTGCCACCCCGGGATGTCCAGCAGACCGCGCGGGCTGCCATGGTTGGGGCCAGCCGGTCCACCGTAAAACGCCCGGACGTTGTAGACGGGATCCATCAGCTCTGAAACACTCCCCCAACCAGCAGCCGGCCGTTGCTGGGCGGTGCCAAGCGAATCGTGATCGCTGCCGACGCCGTCATGCTGATAGCCAAGCGACTCCGGCAAATTCACGTTGGCCAGAACTCTCAGGCTGGATTCCTGCAAAGCCATCATGATTGCGATGATCTGGCCATCTCGCGGCACGCCCAACTGCTTGCCAACTGACACATAGCCCTCGGCAACTGCCATTTGCCGCGCGGTCAGGTTGACTTGCGCCTGGCTGCGAGCGCGAATGTCCACGGGGACAGCCTCGTCGACGTCTGGCCGTCCACTCGAGTGGGCTGGCGAGCAGACGGACGCCGAACTCACCGCGTTGGCGCCGAGCACTGCAACCGCCGCACAGAGCACAAAGGTCCCGGTCAGGACCACCGTTATGGCCGCGGCCACCAAGGCACGCAGGATCGTGCGGCGCCGTGCCAGTGCGGTAAGCGTCGCCGGAGCCGGCATTAGTAGACAACCCTGTTCGGCGCGGCGTAGAAGCCGACCATAACGCAACGATCTGCCGGCGCGGTGGCAGCAGGCGGACAGTTCAACATGATGCTGACCGGGGCCGTGTACGTGTTGCGGGCAGAATTCGACTGATCCAGGACGCGAAGAGAGACAGTACAAACGTGCAGTCCCACCCAGGGCGCCGGCCGCTCTCGCACCTTGGCCAGCTCACCGTCGCACATCATCGATCCCACCGTGGCCGAACGGTACGCCTGCTGCCCGGCCAGATACGGATAAGTTCCGGCGTTGATCCCGGTCGCTTCGAACTCCTGCACAAACACCGCCAGAGGATTGGAACCGTCAGGCAGTACATGCCACCAACTGCGGAGCCCGGAGTAAACCTCGGAGTACGACGCCGTTCGCGTGTCCCATGTGTAAATTTCCGTCGCCGCCGCTGAGGCGAGCCTGCGGAAGTCCGTAGTGCGAGGCGCCCTGTCCCTATCAGGACCCTCAACGGCGGGAGCCGCCGTCGACGCCTGTGTCTGGGGCACGACGGGAGCCTGCGCCGAACTTTGAGGCATCGGCTCAGCTGGCAGCGGCGGACCTGGCTCAGATGCCGGCCCCTGGACAGGGCGTATCAGAGCAAATACCACCATGGCTACGCTCAAGAGCAGGATTACTGCGAACAACCATCGGCGCCGGCTACTCGAGCCAGGCAATTCGATTCTCCGGGTCAACGTCATTTCCAGCCTCCTCATCTGTTCATTGCAAAATGATTGGCTGAGTACATGACTCAGCGGGCGGGTCGCCTTCCAGCTTGGAGAATCCGCCAAGAGGTTTGGTAGAGCCGCCGGGCGAAGCCGATCTGCACGGCCACATAGCGTTCCGTGACGCCGAGCTCAGCGGCGAGCGCCGCGAGAGCTCTGGTACGCTCGGGCCCTTGCACGCCAGGGCGAACGATGGTCGCCGCAGTTCGACGGAGCACCGGCGTCGGCAGGCAATCTGCCGCACGCTGACATACGTCCCCGATATTGCGGATGCCTGTCTGCTCAACGTCCAGTGCGCTCTGAACAGTCTTCGCCGTCTGGCGCACCACCGTCACTGCATGCCATCGGCGGCGGTCCTGCGGCGAAGGCGGACCGTACTGGCGAGGCGCGGTGAGGCTGTCCACGGCAAGTTCCCAAACTCCCTCTGGCACACTTTCCCGGGTCAGTTCGATAATCGTTCGCGCCCATTCCTGGTCGATGATTTTCTCAGCACTTCGATCCACCCCGCCGATCCCCAGCATCGCCAGAGTGTCGAGCGACGCCGATCCGTCCCCATCCCTTGGTTGCATGAATAGCGGGAACGTCTGGTGGCTTAGCTCCCGCCGGATGTGCGCTGCACACACGTTCGCGCAGACACCCTGCACCCACGCGCCGAAAGGGACGCCTGGAAGTTGGCGATAAAGGCCCCGGGTCACTCCATCCCAGACCGCAACCCGGATGTCCTGCATAACGTCGTCCACGTCGCTCGCCCGGCCAATTCGCGAGAGGTGCGAAACGACATATCGGCGCACACTGTCAACGGCGACCATGATCTGATCCACCGGGACCGCCGCCAACGCAGGCTCTGGTGCCCTGCGCAAGGAAACATCAACGGTAACTGCATTTGCTGCGTCATGTTGGGCCTGATTCGCTCTGGATTCGACTCGCATGGTCCTCACCGCTTCGACTAAACGATTCCAATAAGTCCGGTGACGGCTTGTCCGGCACCTCAAGAGTGGCCACTTCAACAAGGGCCGACCACGAATGCACTAAGGTTATGCAAACTATTCTCAAGGATAATTAAAGTATCGTCAAGACGACGAGTCTTACTTTTCTTCGAACGATGAATAAGAATGGATCCATGCCAAGGATTACCCAGCCTCACGACGACGCATGGTCAGCCAACGTCGAAGCCGCCGTCGCGACCTTTGGCAACCGTTCACGGAATGAGATCCTCCGCTATCTTTCGGCGCACGGCCCTGCGACCCGTGGTGACATCGCGGACTCAGTAAGCGCCGGCGAACCTAGCGTGGCCAAACATCTGCTGGCATTGGAGGAGTCCGGCGCCATCGTGGTCGATGTGGAACCAGGCCGGCGGCATGGCCGCTCACCGCGCTATTCAGCCAACCCGGTACGGATCAAGGAACTGCTGGCGGCTCATCTTGAGTATCTTCTGGAGGGGTAGCCGCTGCCTGCTCCCCCGCCGGGTGCCGCCCAATATCCTTGTTGAGATATTCAGAGATGGCCTGCAAAGTCTCCGGTGATACATCCCCCAGGGTTCGGGCCGCGAACGACTTCACTCTGGCCGCGCGGAGGGACTTGACGAATTTAAGCTGCGAATCGATTCGTTCCGGCAAGGTAGCGTCATCGCCAACCAAATAGGAGTGGTCAACCTTGAAGATGTCGCACAGGCCAGCCAGCAACACCGGATCGCTTACAAGGCGGCCAGTCCCCTCTTTCATGTAGAACCAGCGCGCGCGGGACAACTTGATGCCCCTGTCGGCCAGGTCCGCTTGAACTTCCCTGAACGTTACAGGTTTACCGCGCTCGGCCACGACCACGTCGAGCAGCAGGTTCAGGCGACGCGCGAGCTGGGCCTGAGGCGACAACCCTTCGCCATGCCCTGCCTCGTCACCACTCCGCATAACCGCCCCTTGATCAGCCACCTCAACGCCGGCAGCCCAGCAAGATACTTCGGCCGCCCTACCGCCCAGTATTCCGCGAGTCCTACGGCTCGGCAATCGGGGTCCCGATATTAGAAGATTCATTGACAGAAACATACTCTTCCATCATGACCGCAGCAGGCGTAACCTGCTCCTGTAGACCCGTCTACAGCCGATCCATTCATTCCTTAGGTTCCGGTCTCCATGTCGAACATCCTGATGAACCGAACGCGAAGCCAGATCATCCGCTTCTTACTCAAGAACGGGCCGTCAACGTGCGGCCAAATCGGGGTCGAACTACAGACATCGCCGTCGAGTATCCGCCGGCAACTCAACGTTCTCCGCGAAACGGGCCTGGTGCGGCGCACCTCAACTCAGTTTGTGGCTTCCCCCGAGCAAGTTCAGCGCCAGATCGACGCTCTCGCTGCGAGCTTCGACGGCGCGGGTCATGCCGTCGGGTCGCGCGAATCCCATGAGCTAAAGCCGGACTCAGATGTCCTCCGCGCCACCACGCAACGACGAAAGGATCGAAGAAAGGCATGAAACTCGAATTCTTCGAACCGGGCGAGGCTGCCTCGGTACTCAAGTGCTCAGAGGCATGGCTCCGCGAAGGGGCTGCCAAGGGCGATTTTCCGCATTCCGTCTGGGGCAAGGGCAAGATCGTCTTCACGTCAGTGCACCTGAAAGAGATTGCCCAACTGCGCGAAGTCCGGTCCGCGGGCCCGGGACCCACATCCGTCCGCATGATCGGCACACGGGCCCAGGCACGGCAGCAATACTCCTAACGGCGGCCCCGCCGGCTAACCACGCCAGACCACAGCGGAACGCTCAACGGCGTCGGCGGCGTCCTGCAGGGCCTGAGGCATCAAGTGGCCGTACACCTGCTCCGTTGTGCGGGTGGACGCATGCCCCAGGCGCCTCGAGATGGTGAACAACGAGACGCCGTCCTGGATCAGCCAGGACGCGTGGGTATGGCGAAGATCGTGAATTCGGGGTGACTTGGTCATCCCGCGGGCCTGCGCCGCTTTCACTGCGGGAACCCAATAGTGATGCCAGTACAGCTTGTGAATGATCCGTTCACCCTTGGGCGTCGTAAACAAGAGGTCCGAGCCGGGACGGCTGGCCACCAGTGGAATGAGAACCTCCACCAGGTGCGGGTTCAGGGAAACGGTCCTCTTGCCGGCACCCGTTTTGGTTGCCCCGATGTAGTACTCGGAATCCTCGCCGCGCTTCCACGCCTTGTTGATCCGCATGGTTGCCGGCTTGGACATCAGGTCCACGTCCGCCACGGTCACGGCGGTCGCCTCACCAAAGCGCGTGCCGGTCATGACAAGGAACTCGGTGAAAGTTTTGTACCGCTCCCCCATGCCCTGAAGGATCAGCCCAAACTCGGCATGCGTCAGGAAGCGGGCCTCGTCCTCTGCCTTTTCCCCAGACGGGAGCTGAACGTGCCGGCAGGGATTGTCACTCCGGTAGCGCAGCATAACGGCGGTCTCCATGGCCGCGAAGATCAGGCCATGGTTGTTCTTGATGGTCTTCGGTGACCTGCCCTTCTTCTGCATCGTCTTGATCCAGTAAGTCAGGTGCCGGTAGTCGAGCTTGTCGACGGGAATGTGGCCGATGACATCCGCAATGTGTAGCTTCAGCATCGTCTGGTACGTGTGGAGCGTGCCGACGGAAGGGCGGACCAGAAGGTCGATGTGTTCCTGAATCACTGCCGCAACGGTGGGTGCCTTGGTCTGGTTCTTGAGCATCACGTGCTGGGCGATTTCGAAGGACTGCTTGTTGGCATCAAGGAGTCGCTTGAGGGTGACGGCCTCTGCCTCGGTGGCGAAGGTAATGCCCTGTTCCCTGCCGACGGCCGGGTCCCGCCAGCAGACCATAAAGGAGGCCGTGCCGTCCTTTTTTGTGCGCTTTCTAACGCTGGCCATAGGAAAATGCTACGCCGCTGTCCACACATTTGGGGATTTTGTCCACAGTCAGAACCCCAAATGGGCTCTGACCTGCGGAAACACTGTGCCCGAGGTGGGACTCGAACCCACACACCTTTCGATACCGCATTTTGAGTGCGGCGCGTCTGCCAATTCCGCCACTCGGGCGCGGAGTACACGGAGTAACAATCGTAGGCCCACAACGTGATTGTGAGCAACGCAGCCACTTCCAGTGCGCGGATTTACTCTACATGCAGATAGGCTAAATTCCAGAATCGCGCCAGTGACGCCGCAACAAGCCATGCAGATCCAAGTACAGCCGCGGGCGCACCTAAGATAGTGATGTTCCCGCCGTACCTTTTCAAGGAGATCCCGTGTCAGAACCGACGGAGTCAAACACCACGTCCCAGCCGGCGCGCCGCGTCATTGTGGCCGAAGACGAAACCCTCATCCGCCTCGACATCATCGAAATCCTGCGCGGCGAGGGCTATGACGTCATCGGCGAGGCGGACAACGGCGAGAAGGCCGTGCAGCTGGCCGAGGAGCTCAAGCCGGACCTCGTCCTCATGGACGTCAAGATGCCCGTCATGGACGGCATCACGGCCGCCGAGAAGATCGTCAAGGCCCGCATCGCCCCCGTGGTGCTGCTGACCGCCTTCAGCCAGAAGGAACTCGTGGAGCGCGCCCGCGACGCTGGCGCCATGGCGTACGTTGTCAAGCCCTTCACCCCCGCGGACCTGATCCCCGCTTTGGAGATCGCCCTGTCCCGCCACGAGGAGATCAAGGCCCTCGAAAACGAGGTTACGGACCTCCAGGAGCAGTTCGCCACCCGCAAGCTCGTTGAGCGCGCCAAGAGCCTCCTCACCACCAAGATGGGCCTGACGGAGCCGGAAGCCTTCCGCTGGATCCAGAAGACCTCGATGGACCGCCGCCTGAGCATGCGCGAAGTGGCCGAGACCATCATCAACCAGGTCAACTAGCGCCAAAACGACAAAGGAGGATCCCCGCCGCGCGGCGGGGATCCTCCTCTTTGTTCCTGCCAAAAAGTTCTCAGCAAAAAGCGAGGATCCCCGCCAATACGGCGGGGATCCTCCCTTCGTGACTCAGCTACTCAGCACAAGGCTGAAGCCTAGTTCTTCTTCTTCTTTTCCGGCCACGGGCCAAGCTTTTCCCTGGTCGTACCCTCACCCAGGCGTGAGGTGTCGGCGAGGTCGCCCACCTTGTGCACCTTCAGCGAGTTGGTGGAGCCGGCCTTTCCGGGAGGGGAACCGGCAGCGATGACCACCAGGTCACCGTCTTCCACGAGCCCCATGTCCAGCAGGCTGCGGTCAACCTGCGCGGTCATTTCGTCCGTGTGGCCCACCATGGGCACGAGCACCGGCTGGATGCCCCAGGTCAACGCCAGCTGGTTCCACACGTGCTCCACCGGAGTGAACGCGAAGACCGGCTTGATCGGGCGGAGGCGGGACAGGCGGCGTGCCGAGTCACCGGACTGCGTGAACGTACAGATGTACTTGGCCTCCAGCTGGTCCGCGATCTCGACGGCGGCACGGGTGATGGCGCCACCGCGGGTCTTGGGCTTGGTGCCCAGCGGAGGGACGCGCTCCAGGCCGTGCTCCTCGGTGGACTCGATGATCCGGGCCATGACCTTGACCGTCTCGATCGGGTACTTGCCCACGCTGGTCTCGCCGGACAGCATGACTGCATCGGCGCCGTCGAGCACTGCGTTGGCGCAGTCGGAGGCTTCGGCGCGGGTGGGGCGCGGGTTGTCGATCATGGACTCGAGGACCTGCGTGGCCACGATGACCGGCTTGGCCCAGCGGCGTGCCAGTTCAATGGCGCGCTTCTGCACGATCGGCACTTCCTCCAGCGGAAGCTCAACGCCGAGGTCGCCACGGGCCACCATGATCGCGTCGAACGCGTCGATGATCTCGTGGAGCTGCTCCACGGCCTGCGGCTTCTCGATCTTGGCGATCACCGGAACGCGGCGGCCTTCTTCGTCCATGATCTCGTGGACGCGCTTGATGTCGCTGGCGTCGCGGACGAAGGACAGCGCAACGAGGTCCACGCCGCGGCGGATCGCCCAGCGGAGGTCGTCCTCATCCTTCTCGCTCAGGGCCGGCACGTTCACTGCCACGCCCGGGAGGTTGATGCCCTTGTTGTTGGACACCATGCCGCCCACGGTCACCTGGGCGACGACCTTGACGTCGTCCACCTCGATGGCGCGCAGGGCGACCTTGCCGTCGTCGATCAGCAGGGCGTCGCCCACGTTGACGTCGTCGGTGAGGCTCTTGAGCGTCGTGGAGCAGATCTCCTTGGTGCCGGGCACGTCCTCGGTGGTGATCGTGAAGATGTCACCGACCGCCAGCTCGTGCGGGCCGTCCACGAAGCGGCCGAGACGGATCTTCGGTCCCTGCAGGTCGGCCATGATCGCGACGGCCTTGCCGAGATCCGTGGCGGCCTTGCGGACGTTCTCATAGGTGTTGTCGTGCACGGAGTAATCGCCGTGGCTCATGTTCATCCGGGCAACGTCAACGCCTGCTTCCAACACCGCGAGGGTGTTTTCATAGCTGGCAATCGCCGGTCCGAAGGTGGCCACAATTTTTGCGCGTCTCATATACCTACCCTATTGGTCTCTTGCATTGGTTAAGTTGTCGCGGAGGTGAACTTCACCCCCAGGCTGCGCTACAGGACGGCGATGGCCCGGTCGGTCGGGGCCACAGGAGCGGGAAGAATCGTGCTTCCCATCAGGAACTTGTCCACCGCGGCTGCGGCGGCCCGCCCTTCGGCAATGGCCCACACAATGAGCGACTGGCCGCGTCCGGCGTCACCGGCCACGAACACGCCTTCAGTGTTGGTCATGTAGTAGCCGTCGCGGGCCACGTTTCCGCGCCCGTCGAACTCCGCGCTGACCTGCTCGACGATTCCCGCCGGTTCGGCTCCGGTGAAGCCCAGGGACAGGAACACCAGGTCGGCGGGAATGATCCGCTCGGTGCCGGCCTTCGGGAGGCGCTTGCCGTCAACGAATTCGGTCTCGGCAACCTTGACGCCAGTGAGCTTGCCGTTTTCGCCGACAAACTCAACGGTTGAGGCGAGGTAGGTGCGTTCACCGCCCTCTTCGTGGGCGCTGGCCATTTCAAAGAGCGTCGGGAACGTCGGCCACGGCTGGTGGCCCGCGCGCTCCACGGGAGGCTGCTTACCGATGGCCAGGGTGGTCACGGATGCCGCACCGTGGCGGTGCGCGGTGCCGAGGCAGTCGGCGCCGGTGTCGCCGCCGCCGAGGATCACCACGTGCTTGCCTTTGGCATGGATCTGGTTCTCGACCGTCTCCCCCGCCACGACGCGGTTCGCCGGTACGAGGTAGTCCATCGCGAAGTGCACGCCCTCGAGCTCGCGGCCCGGGATCGGCAGATCACGCGGAACGGTGGCGCCGGTGGCGATCACGACGGCGTCGTAACGCCGGCGCAGCTGCTCCCATGTCACGTCCGTGCCGACGGCGACGCCCGTGCGGAAGCGGGTGCCTTCAGCCTTCATCTGCTCGAGCCGGCGGTCCACCTGCTCTTTTTCCATCTTGAAGTCGGGGATGCCGTAGCGCAGCAGGCCGCCGATCTTGTCGTCGCGCTCGTACACGGCCACGGTGTGACCCACGCGGGTCAGCTGCTGTGCGACAGCCAAGCCTGCGGGGCCGGAACCCACGACGGCGACCGTCTTGCCGGTCAGGCGAGCCGGCGGCAGCGGGTTGACCCAGCCGTTGTCGAAGGCCTCATCGATGATGGACACCTCAACCTGCTTGATGGTCACAGCGGGCTGGTTGATGCCCAGCACGCAGGACGCCTCGCAGGGTGCCGGGCACAGGCGGCCGGTCCATTCGGGGAAGTTGTTGGTGGCATGCAGCCGCTCAATCGCTTCCTCGCCCTTGTCCCGCCACATGAGGTCGTTCCACTCGGGGATCAGGTTCCCCAGCGGGCAGCCCTGGTGGCAGAACGGCACGCCGCAGTCCATGCAGCGGCCGGCCTGGCTCTTGAGGACACCCTTTTCCTGGGCCTCGTAGACTTCCTTCCAGTCCATGATGCGGACGGGAACGGGGCGGCGTGGCTGGGTTTCACGCTGACGTACTTTCAGAAATCCGCGTGGATCAGCCACCGGTCACCTCCAGGATTCGAGACCAAACTTCTTCGCCGTCGGGGTCCAGGCCCTCTTCGATGGCGCTCAGACGGGTTTGCAGGACGGCCGCGTAATCGCGCGGCAGCACCTTGGTTATGCGGGCAGCGGTGTCATCGAAGTTCTCGAGCAGCCGCTCGGCCAGCTGGGATTCAGTTTCCTCGACATGCTTGACCAGCAGGCCGTGGACGATGTCGCGGTCCTCAGCATCCAGCTCCTGGAGCTGGAGTTCACCGGATTCCAGCGCCTGCTTGTTCACGCGGGTGATCCGCAGGTCGAGCACGTAGGCCGTTCCGCCGGACATGCCCGCACCGAAGTTCCGTCCGGTCCGGCCGATGATGAGGGTCTGGCCGCCGGTCATGTACTCGCAGCCGTGGTCGCCGATGCCCTCGACAACCGCCGTGGCGCCGGAGTTGCGCACCAGGAAGCGTTCGCCCACCTGGCCGCGCAGGAACATCTCGCCGCTGGTGGCACCGTAACCGATCACGTTGCCGGCGATCACGTTGCTCTCGGCCTGGAACACGTTGGTGCGGTCCGGGCGGACGATGATGCGGCCGCCGGACAATCCCTTGCCCACATAATCGTTGGAGTCGCCGTACATGCGCAGGGTGATGCCGGCGGGCAGGAAGGCGCCCAGCGACTGGCCTGCGGTGCCGGTCAGCGTGATGTCGATCGTGTCCGTCGCCAGCACGTCGGTGCTGAACGTCTTGGTCACGACGTGGCCCAGCATGGTGCCGACGGAGCGGTCCGTGTTGATGACGTCGACGGCGATCTTCACCGGGCTGCGGTCGGTCAGCGCCTCGGCGGCCATGGTGATGAGCCGCTGGTCGAAGTGCTTGTCCAGCTCGTGGTTCTGGCCGGTGAGGTTGCGCAGCGGCGCGTCGTCGTCGAACTCCAGCCCGTGCAGGATGGGGTCGAGGTCCAGGCCTTCGGCCTTCCAGTGGTTGATCGCTTCGCGGGTGTCCAGCATTTCCGCGTGGCCGATCGCTTCCTCGATGCTCCGGAAGCCAAGTTCTGCGAGGATTTCGCGGACTTCCTCGGCCAGGAATTCGAAGAAGTTGACCACGAACTCGGGCTTGCCCGTGAAGCGGGCCCGCAGTTCGGGGTTCTGCGTGGCGACGCCGACGGGGCAGGTGTCCAGGTGGCAGACGCGCATCATGATGCAGCCCTCCACCACCAGCGGTGCCGTGGCAAACCCGAATTCCTCGCCGCCGAGCAGCGCGGCAATGACAACGTCGCGGCCGGTCTTGAGCTGGCCGTCCACCTGCACCACCACACGGTCGCGCAGGCCGTTGAGCATCAGGGTCTGCTGGGTCTCTGCGAGCCCCAGCTCCCACGGGACACCGGCGTGCTTGAGCGAGTTCAGCGGCGAGGCGCCGGTTCCGCCGTCGTGCCCGGAAACGAGCACGACGTCGGCCTTCGCCTTGGTCACACCGGCGGCAACGGTGCCGATGCCCACCTCGGAAACGAGCTTGACGTGCACCCGGGCCGAAGGATTGGCGCGCTTGGCATCGTAGATGAGCTGCGCGAGGTCCTCGATGGAGTAGATGTCGTGGTGCGGGGGCGGGGAGATCAGTCCGACGCCGGGCGTTGAGTGGCGAGTGCGGGCAACCCAGGGGTAGACCTTCTGGGCCATCAGCTGGCCGCCCTCGCCGGGCTTGGCGCCCTGGGCCATCTTGATCTGGATGTCGTCAGCGTTGGTCAGGTAGAGGCTGGTGACACCGAACCGGCCGGAGGCGATCTGCTTGACGGCAGAGCGGCGCTCCGGATCCAGGAGGCGGTCCACGTCCTCGCCGCCCTCACCGGTGTTGGACTTGCCGCCCAGCCGGTTCATGGCGATCGCGAGCGTCTCGTGGGCTTCCTTGGAGATGGAGCCGTAGCTCATGGCGCCCGTGGAGAACCGCTTGACGATGCTGGAGACCGGCTCCACTTCCTCGAGCGGCACGGCGGGACGCTGGCCGTCCTTGAACTTGAGGAGCCCGCGCAGGGTCATCAGGTTCTCGGACTGGTCGTCCACGCCCTTGGTGTAGGCCTTGAAAATGTCGTAACGGCGCTCACGCGTGGCATGCTGCAGACGGAAGACAGTCTCCGGGTTGAAGAGGTGCGGCTCGCCGTCACGGCGCCACTGGTACTCGCCGCCGCCCAGGAGCGGGCGGTGCGGCTGTTCGATGCCGCCCTCGGGGTAGGCCATCTGGTGCCGGGCAGAAACCTCGGCCGCGATGACGTCCAGCCCCACGCCGCCCAGCTGGGAGTGCGTGCCGGCGAAGAATTCATCCACGAGCTCCTGGCCGAGGCCGAGCGCTTCGAAGGTCTGCGCTCCGGTGTACGACGCCACGGTGGAGATGCCCATCTTGGACATGATCTTCAGGACGCCCTTGCCGAGGCCCTTGATGAGGTTGTAGACGCCGTCCTGCGGGGTGACGCCGACGACGTCGCCGGCGGCGATGAGCTGCTCCACGGATTCCATGGCCAGGTACGGGTTGACGGCGGAAGCGCCGTAGCCGATCAGGACGGCCACGTGGTGCGTCTCGCGGACGTCGCCGGCCTCGACCACGAGGGCGGTCTTGGTGCGGTTGGCGCTGCGCAGCAGGTGGTGGTGCACGGCGCTGACCAGCAGGAGCGACGGGATCGGCGCCCACTGGGCGTTCGAGTCGCGGTCGGACAGCACCACGTACTGCACACCGCGGTTGATGGCGCCGGAGACCTGCTCGCAGATTTCGGTCAGCCGGGCGCGGAGGGCGTTCTCGCCGCCTTCGGGGCGGTACAGGCCACGGACCTTCATGGCGATCCTGTCGCCGTCCGGGCTTTCGATGTTGGCGATCTTGGCGAGCTGGTCGTTGTTGATCACCGGGAACGGCAGCGAAACCTGCGGCTGCCGGACCTGCTTGGTGTCCAGCAGGTTGCCGTTCGGGCCGATGGCACACATCAGGGACGTGACCAGCTCTTCGCGGATGGCGTCCAGCGGCGGGTTGGTGACCTGCGCGAAGGACTGCACGAAGTAGTCAAAGAGCAACCGGGGGCGCTTGGACAGCACGGCCACAGGCGTGTCGGAGCCCATGGCGCCGAGGGGCTCGGCACCGGTGCGGGCCATGGGGCCCAGCAGGATCTTGAGCTCTTCGGTGGTGTAGCCGAAGGTCCGCTGGCGGATGTTCACGGACGCGGCCGTGTGAACGACGTGCTCGCGCTCCGGGAGTTCGTTGAGGTCGATCAGGTTGTCCTTGAGCCACTCTGCCCACGGGTTCGCCGCGGCGACCTCTGCCTTGACCTCTTCGTCGTCGATGATCCGGCCGGCCTCGGTGTCCACGAGGAACATCTTGCCGGGCGAAACGCGGCCCTTCTTGACCACCTTGGAGGGTTCGACGTCGATGACGCCCACCTCGGAGGCGAAGACGACGAGGCCGTCTTCGGTGATCCAGTAGCGGCCCGGGCGCAGGCCGTTGCGGTCCAGGGTGGCTCCGACCAGGTTGCCGTCGGTGAACGACACGGCGGCCGGTCCGTCCCACGGTTCCATCAGCAGGGAGTGGTATTCGTAGAACGCGCGGCGTGCCGGATCCATGGTGGCGTGGTTTTCCCACGCCTCGGGGATCATCATCATGATCGAGTGCGTGATGGGGCGCCCGGAGAGCCAGAGCAGCTCGGCCACTTCGTCGAAGGACGCCGAGTCCGATGCACCGGGGGTGCAGATCGGGAACAGCTCTTCCGGGGATCCGCCCAGCAGCGGGTTCGCGAGCTGGGACTGGCGTGCGCGCATCCAGTTCCGGTTGCCCTTGACCGTGTTGATTTCACCGTTGTGGGCAATGGTGCGGAACGGCTGCGCCAGGGGCCAGGACGGGAAGGTATTGGTGGAGAACCGCGAGTGGACGATCGCCAGCTTGGTCTTGAAGCGCTTGTCCGAGAGGTCCGGGTAGAACGGCTCCAGCTGGGCCGTGGTCAGCATGCCCTTGTAGACGATGGTCCGTGAGGACAGCGACGGGAAGTAGACGCCGAACTTGTTCTGCGCGCGCTTCCGGATCCGCCAGGCCCGGGAGTCGAGCTCGTTGCGCTCCAGCTCCTCTCCGGTGGACGAGGCGAAGAACGGCTGCGAGAAGTAGGGCATGCAGGCGCGGGCCATGGCGCCGACGAGGTCGGCCACGATGGGGACCTCGCGCCAGCCGAGGACGGTGAGGCCCTCATCGGCGGCCAGGCCTTCGATCCCTGCCTTCGCGGCGTCGGCTTCACGCTGCTCGGCGGGGAGGAAGGCGGTGCCCACAACGTACTGCCCGGGTGCCGGGAGTTCGAATTCGGTCACGGCACGGAAGAACTCGTCCGGCACCTGCATCAGCAGGCCGGCGCCGTCGCCCGTTCCCTCGTCGGCGCCCACGGCACCGCGGTGCTCAAGGTTGCGCAGGGCGGTGAGGGCGGCGTCGACAATGTCGTAGCCGGGCTCACCGCGCAGGGTGGCGATGATCGCAAGACCGCAGGCGTCCTTCTCCTGCTCCGGGTTGTAGAGCCCGGCTGCCTCGGGGAGCGCCGCGAACCGCTTGAACGGTGACATGGCGGCGTCCGGCTGGTTCGATTCGGACCAGCTGGGGCTGTGAAGAGTTTGGGTCATGGGAGACGTCCTTCCTCCTGATCGTGCGTATGGAAGGGACAACGTTGGCCCCACTCAGAGCGCCGCTGTGATGGGCACAACAAAGTGTTACTTAGTGGAAATTGTAGGGCAGGGAGGGCTGCTGAACTAACAGTTACGCAGGCTCCCGGCCCGGGCTTGACCGGACAGCAGCTCTATGCTGCCCGGTGTTGGCCCTGATGCCACGACGCTGTGGTGTTGGGCGCTCCGAGCGGTGGCTCTTGCTGCCCTGGTTGCCGGTGCTGAGCTAGCGTGAGCCGTCAGCTTCCGACGCGGTTCCGGTGGCTTTGGTACCGGATTTTCCGGTGTCCGTTTCCATGGCGGACGCGGTGCCGCCGGTGGATGCCGGTACTGCTTCCGTTGGGGCAGAAGAGCGCCTGGAACCGCTTTGGTTATCAGGCAGATTATCACGCGATTCACTATCTGAGACAACAGGGTCCGCATCACGGACGGGCTGGCCGGCAGGAGCGGCGGCCGGGTCACTAGCGGCCCGGGCCGCACGCCGTCCGGCCGGCACGTGCCCCTCGCCGTCGTCAGCGACGGCGGCGGGTGCCTTGTCGCCGTCGTCGGCCGTTTTGTCCTTGTCGACGGCGGGAGCGGCGGTTTTGTCGTCGTCGACGGCGGGAGCGGCGGTTTTGTCGTCGCCGACGGCGGCAGTCTTTGAGTCACTTTCGACGGCGGCAGCGGGCTCCGCCTCGGCGGCAGGCGCGCGGCCCGGGAGGTAGGGGTCCTCCGGGTCGCCGCCCTTGCGGCGGGCCAGCACGATGAACACCGCCAGAGCCGCGATGAACACGAAGATGCTGGTCCAGACGTTCAGGCGAGTGGTGATGCCGAAGAGGCTGATCTGCTCAGCGTCGTCGATGCGCATGGCCTCGATCCACACCCGGCCCAGCGTGTAGTACATGGCATAGATGCAGAAGAGCATGCCGCGGCGGAAATGGAACCTGCGGTCCAGGGCCAGCAGGATGAGAACGCCCACGAGGTTCCACAGGGATTCGTACAGGAACGTGGGGTGGAACAGCGTCTCGGCCGGGAAGCCTTGGGGGAAGTTCGCGTTATCGGCGTCCACCTGAAGCCCCCAGGGCAGGGTGGTGGGGCCGCCGAACAGCTCCTGGTTGAAGTAGTTCCCCCAGCGGCCCACTGCCTGCGCGAGCAGCAGTCCGGGCGCCGCGGCGTCCAGGAACGCCGTGAGTTTGACGCCCGCGCGCCGGCAGCCGATCCAGGCGCCGAAGGCACCGAGCACCACGGCACCCCAGATTCCAAGGCCGCCGCGCTGGATCTGCGGAATCAGGGACAGGTCGCCGGTGCCGTCGAATCCCGGACCAAAGTACGCATCCGGGGAGGAAAACACATGGTAGAGCCGGCCGCCGATGATTCCGAACGGAATGGCCCAGATGACGATGTCCCAGACGCTGCCCTCGGGCGTTCCGCGCTTGGCCCAGCGGGCCAACGTCAGCCACAGGCCGACGACGATCCCGGCAAGAATGCACAGGGCATACGCGTGGATGCGCAGCGAACCCCACGGCAGCGGAATGTCGAAGCCGGACCAGTCCGGGCTCGGAATGCTCGCGGGGACCATGGCGGCCGCGGTGAGGAACGTCTGCATGTTGGAGGTTACTTCCTGGTCAGTCCGGCGCTGAGGTCTTTGGTGAGGCTGGCCACGGCGTCCACTCCGCCGTCCCGTATGGCGGACACGAGGGCTGTTCCCACGATCACGCCGTCGGCGTAGGCGGCGATTTCAGCCACCTGGTCGGCATTCGAGACTCCAAGGCCCACACACACACGCTCCGCGCCGGCCTCCTTGGCGGCAGCCACCACGCCCTTGGCGGCCGCGCTCACCGAGGACCGGGCGCCGGTGACGCCCATGATGGAGACGGCGTACACAAAGCCGCGGCTGGCCTCGACGGTCCGCCGCATGCGCTCGGGCGATGATGACGGCGCCACGAGGAACACCCGGTCCAGCCCGTACTTGTCGGAGGCTTCCATCCACTCGGCGGCCTCATCGGGAATCAGGTCGGGAGTGATCAGGCCCGCTCCCCCGGCTTCGGCCAGGCGCCGTGAGAACTCGTCGACGCCCATCCGGAGGACGGGGTTCCAGTAGGTCATGACCAGGACGGCGGCATCGGTCTCAGCCGTAATGCCGGCGACAACATCGAACACCTGGCGGACGGAGAAGCCCTTTGCCAGCGCCTCGGTGGTGGCGGCCTGGATGACCGGGCCGTCCATGACCGGGTCAGAGTAGGGAATGCCGACTTCGATCAGGTCCGCACCGTTGCGCGCGAGGGCGATGCCGGCGGCGATGGTGTCCTCAACGCTGGGGTACCCGGCGGGCAGGTAGCCGATCAGGGCCGCCCGCCCCTCTGACCGGGCCTTGTCAATGGCAATCGCCGATTTGCTGGTCATCTGCGCCGTGCTCACAGCTGTTCCCCTTCCTTGCCGATGGCTGCCTCTGCGGAATCCTTGTCCAGGAGGTCGAACCACTCGGCGGCTGTTGCCACGTCCTTGTCGCCCCGGCCGGACAGGTTGACGATCACGATCTTGTCGGATGCCTTGCCCTCGGCGCCCGCTTCGGCCGCCAGCCGGTGTCCCACCTTGATGGCTCCGGCGAGGGCGTGGGAGGACTCGATGGCGGGAATGATACCCTCGGTGCGGCACAGGAGCCGGAAGGCGTCCATGGCTTCGCTGTCCGTGATGGGCTCGTAGGTCACCCGTCCGATGTCGGCGAGGTACGAGTGCTCCGGCCCGACGCCGGGGTAGTCCAGCCCTGCCGAGATCGAGTGCGATTCGATGGTCTGGCCGTCGTCGTCCTGCATGAGGTACGAGCGGGCGCCGTGCAGCACGCCGGGCTTGCCGAGCGTGATGGTGGCCGCGTGGCGGCCGGTGTCCACGCCGTCGCCGCCGGCCTCGAAGCCGTAGATCCTGACCGAGGGGTCATCAAGGAAGCCGTGGAAGATGCCGATAGCGTTGGAGCCGCCGCCGATGCACGCGCAGACGGCGTCCGGCAGGCGGCCGGTCTGCTCGAGAATCTGTTCGCGGGCTTCCTCGCCGATGACCTCGTGGAAGTAGCGGACCATGGCCGGGAAGGGGTGCGCGCCGGCGGCCGTGCCCAGCAGGTAGTGGGTGTGTCCGACATTCGCCACCCAGTCGCGGAGCGCCTCGTTGATGGCATCCTTGAGGGTCTGGGAGCCGTTGGTCACCGGGATCACGGTGGCGCCCAGCAGCTCCATCCGGGCCACGTTCAGGGCCTGGCGGCGGCAGTCCTCGGCGCCCATGTAGACGACGCATTCGAGTCCGAGCAGCGCGGCGGCGGTGGCGCTGGCCACGCCGTGCTGGCCGGCTCCGGTTTCGGCGATAACGCGGGTCTTGCCCATGCGCTTGGCCAGTAGGGCCTGGCCCAGCACGTTGTTGATCTTGTGCGAGCCGGTGTGGTTGAGGTCTTCGCGCTTGAGGAAGACCCGGACACCGCCGGCGTACTCGGCGAACCGCTTCGCCTCGGTCAGGAGCGAGGGCCGGCCGGAGTAGTTCTTGTTGAGATCGGCGATCTGCGCGGTGAACTCGGGATCGGCCTTGGCCTTTTCAAAGGTGTCTTCGAGTTCGTCCAGGGCCGCGATCAGTGATTCAGGCATCCATCGGCCCCCGTAGGAGCCGAAGTAGGGTCCCGGAGCGTGGCGCAGCGACGTGCCTCCCTGCAGGAATGCATCCACCGAGCCATCGTCAGAGCCGGCTGTTGGCGCTTCGGCCATCAGTCTCACCATCCTGTTCACTTTTCACTAATTGAGGTCATGCACCATCCGCCCGCACGGCATGCGGAGGGGATGGTGCCACGGTTGGGCGGAGCTCAGACCCGGGCGGCGATCGCTGCCGCCCCGGCCGCGGTGAATTCCGCGATGCGTTCCCGCGGCGTGGCGTCGCTGACGAGCGCCTCCCCCACGAGGATGGCGTTGGCGCCGTGCGCCGCGTAGTGCGCGACGTCGTCGGCGCCCCTAACGCCGGACTCCGCCACCACGACGGCACCGGCCGGAATGCTTCCGGCGAGTGAGTCGAAAACGGAGCGGTCGACGTCGAGCGTCTTGAGGTTGCGCACGTTGACGCCGATGATCCGGGCTTCGGCAGCCACGGCGCGCTCGACTTCCTCAGGCGTGTGCGTTTCCACGAGCACGTTCATGCCGAGTTCACGGCTGAGGGCGCTGAATTCGCGCAGCTGCTGATCGGACAGGGACGCCACGATCAGCAGGATAAGGTCCGCGCCGTGGGCGCGGGCCTCCCAGATCTGGTAGTCATCGAGCGTGAAATCCTTGCGGAGCAGCGGGACGTCCACCCGGGCCCGGACCGCGTCCAGGTCCGCGAGCGAACCGTTGAAGCGGCGCTGCTCCGTCAGCACGCTGATGACGGCGGCGCCGCCGTCGGCGTACTGCTGGGCCAGCGAGGCCGGGTCAACGATGTTCGCGAGGTCGCCCTTGGACGGGCTGCGACGCTTGATCTCGGCGATGACCTTAAGGTGCTCTCGGGTGGTGGACGGGCCGTCGAGGGCGGCCCAGGCGTCCCGTGCCGGAGCCGCTGCCAGTGCGCGGTCCTTCAGTTCCGCGAGGGACACGAGACGCTTGCGGGCCTCCATGTCCTCCCTGACACCGGCATTGATGTCATCGAGCACCGTCACGGTTAGTGGCCGACGTTCTTCAGCTTGCTGCCGCCCACGCCGTAGCCTGCCTTGCGCATGATGTAGCCGGCCAGCAGGCCGAGGACCATGACCGCCGCGCCTGCCACGAAGATGGGGGTGTTGGCGATGACGAAGGCGATGGAGGCGATGAGGGCGCCCACCAGCATGACGATCACGCAGGTCCAGGCCGCCGGGCTGTTGCCGTGGCCGAGGTCGATGCTGTGGTCGATGCCGTGGTGTGTCTTGGGGGCCGCCGCGGGCTTGGTACCGGAAACAGTGGCTTTGCTCATGTGAATCTCCTCAGGATCAATACTGCTTACATTCTGCCATTTTTTGGCGCGGCCTTCGGCATCGCGGGCAGGCGCGCGCCTCCGTGACCCTCCTGCTCAGGTGGGGTCGCTCCTCAGGTGGGTTGCTCCTCAGGTAGGGTCGTCGCCGCGGGAGAGCCGGTCCCAGCTGTCGATCTCGTCCACCGGGCCGGACTGCGCCGCGGAACCCTGCGCGGCGGCGTCGTACTTGGTCCGGGTCTTCCAGTACCGTCCGGCCGGAATCACCAGCAGTCCGCAAAGGGCCAGGAGGATCCCGGCGACGACGGCGAGGACCGGAAACGCCGTGACACTCACGTCAGCGCTGCTCCCGGTGACGCCGGTGGCCGCGGCGATGGATCCCTGCGCGGCCGCCAGCGGATCCGCGAGAACAGTCGCGGCAGCGGCGATGATGCCCGCTGCCGCCAGGACGATGATGGCCGTGATGATCCAGCGCGCAATCCTGCCGGCGATGGACGCGGCGAGGCCTCCCGCCAGGGCGACGAGGGCCAGGGCAGTGACCGTCGTGGCGGCCTTGCTGCCCTGGACCTGAAGTCCGCCCTGCCCCGTGGCCTGGCCCAGCTGCTGGGGGTCCAGGTTGACGGTCATCCAGGTCTGGGTGGTGGTGCCGAAGACCGCCAGCGCGATCACCGCGATGAGCAGGACCAGCGTGGACTTGCGTGCCCACGCCGGCGCGCCGCTGCGGGCCTTGGCCTGCGCCCCGGAACTTGCGGGAACCGCCATCAGGACTCTGTCCCGGCGGATCCGGCCTCGGTGACCGACTCCGGCGTGATGTTGTGCAGCGAGCCCGCGGTGTGGACGGCCCGCAGCGGTGCGGCCGCCTTGTTGACCGTTTCCTGGGCTTCGGCAGATTTGACGGAGTCCGCCACGATGCCGCCGCCGGCCTGGACATAGGCCCGCCCTTCCCGCAGCAGCGCGGAGCGGATGGCGATGGCCATGTCCATGTCACCGGCAAAGTCCAGGTAGCCCACCACGCCGCCGTAGATGCCCCGGCGGTGCGGCTCAAGTTCGTCGAGAAGGCGCAGCGCGCGGGGTTTCGGCGCGCCGGACAGCGTTCCGGCCGGGAACGTGGCCTTCAGGACGTCGTAGGCCTTCGCCGAGGGGGCCAGCCGGCCCACCACCGTGGACACGAGGTGCATGATGTGGCTGAACCGCTCGACCTCCATGAACTGCGTGACGTCAACCGAGCCCGCTACGCAGACCTTGGAAAGATCGTTCCGCGACAGGTCCACCAGCATCAGGTGCTCGGCGCGTTCCTTCTGGTCCGCGAGGAGTTCCTCGGCGAGGGCCTTGTCCGCATCCACGGTCTTGCCGCGGGGCCGGGAGCCGGCAATGGGGTGGGTGATGACGTCCTCGCCCGTGACGGTCACGAGCGCCTCGGGTGACGAACCGACGATCGAATATTCGCGCCCGGCCGCGTCTTCCAGGCTGAAGATGTACATGTACGGGCTCGGGTTGGTGTTGCGGAGCACCCGGTAGACGTCCAGCGGGGAGGCGCCGCACTCCATCTCGAAGCGGCGGGAAATGACCACCTGGAAGACTTCCCCGTCCACGATCGCTTCCTTGCCCCGGTCGAGGGCGGCCAGGTAGTCGGTTTCGTCCCACCGTTCCTGGACGCTGGCGGCGAAATCCAGGGCCGCAGGTTCCAGCACGGACACCGGCTGGGCCACGGGCGTGCTGATGCGCGCGAGGAGTTCCTTGACGCGGCGGACCGCGTCGTGCCAGGCGTCATCCACCCGTTCGGAGCTGTTGTCGAAGTTGATGGCGTTGGCGATGAGCAGGACAGTGCCGTCCATGTTGTCGTGGACCGCCATGTCCGTGACGAGGTTCAATGCCATTTCGGGAAGCTGCAGGTCGTCCTCGGGCGGGCTGGTGAGTTTCTCCCAGTGGCGGACTGTTTCCCAGCCGAGGAAGCCCACCAGGCCGGACGTGAAGGGCGGCAGGTCGTCGAACCGGTCGGTGCGCAGGGCCTCGATCGTGTCACGGATGGCATCCACCGGGTTGCCGTCAACCGGAACGCCGGCAGGCGGTTCGCCGAGCCAGTGGGCCTGCCCGTCCTTGGTGGTGAGCGTGGCCCGGGAACGGGAGCCAATGAAGGAATACCGGGACCAGGCGCCGCCGACAGCCGCGGACTCCATCAGGAACGTGCCCGGCTGGCCCTGGGCCAGTTTCCGGTACAGGCCGATCGGTGTTTCGGCGTCCGCCAGGACTTTGAGCCGGACGGGGATGACGCGGCTGTGCTCGGCGAGTTCACGGAATTCTTCGAGGCCTGGGCTGATGATTCCTAGGTCCTGCATGGCTATTGGTTCTCCGTCTGTTCTGGGATGGTTCCTGAGTTCGCAGGCGGGGTGCCTGATCATTGGGGACAGCGGCCGCCTTGGTGCTCCCCGTCCGCCTTCGTGGCTTCAGCCACGCGGGCTATTCTGCAGGTCCGGCCACGACGTCCAGGGCCCGGCCGTCGAAGCACGTTCGCGTTCCGGTGTGGCAGGCCGCGCCGACCTGGTCGACCCGCACCAGGAGGGCGTCGCCGTCGCAGTCAAGCGCCACGGACTTCACCCACTGCACGTGGCCGGAGGTGTCCCCCTTGCGCCAATACTCCTGGCGGGAGCGGGAGTAGAAGGTGACCCGTCCGCTGCTCATTGTGCGCTTAAGGGCTTCGTCGTCCATCCAGCCCAGCATGAGCACCTCATGGGTGTCGAACTGCTGCACGATGGCGGCGACCAGTCCGGCGCTGTCCCTCTTGAGGGCCGAGGCTATCTCGGCAGGAAGAGGTGAACCGGAAGTGGGGCTGGGGGCGGGCTGCTCAGACATCAGATCAAGTCTAGTGCCCATCGCCGGGCCCGGGCACAAACGCCCGGATGGCCACGGATCCGCTCTGCGGGGAATTCCTGTGTTCGGTGCCGCTTCTTTGGTTCTATGTCGCTATGAAACTTCTCGTTCTCGGAGGCAGTGCCTGGCTTGGTCACGAGGTTGCCCGTCAGGCGGTCGGACGCGGCCACGCTGTGACGTGCGTGACCAGGGGACTGTCAGGATCCATTCCTGACGGTGCGTCGCATGTCCAGTCGGACCGGGATGACGACCACGGTCTTGAGGCCGTGGCTGCCGTGCACTGGGACGCGGTTTTGGACGTGTCCCGCCAACCTGGTCAGGTGAAGCGTGCGGTGCGGGACCTGCGGTCGGCAGACTACTACCTGTTCGTGTCCTCGGTGAGTGTCTATGCGGACCACGGCCCGCTGGGACAGGACGAGGATGCCCCGCTGTTGCCTCCGCTCGAGTCCGAGGTCATGGAGACCATGGAGACGTACGGTGAGGCGAAGGCCGCCTGCGAGAAAGCCGTCCTCGAGGGACTGGGTGCTGATCGCTGCATGATCGCCCGGGTGGGACTCATCGGGGGCCCGGGAGACATCTTCGGCCGCACAGGGTACTGGCCGATGCGGTTTGCCAACCCCTCGGTTGAAGACGGAACGGTGCTGGTGCCTAATGCACCGTCGCTTCCCGTGGAGGTCATTGATGTCCGGGACCTCGCCGCCTGGCTTGTTCAGAACTGCGAAAGGCAGCTCAGCGGCGTCTACAACGCCACCGGAGATACACACTCGTTCGCCGAGCACATCGCTGTGGCCCGGGAAGTAGCCGGCCACCAGGGACGGCTCGCCACAGCCGACGCCGAGTGGCTTCATCGGCATGGTGTGGAGGAATGGGCCGGCCCGAAGTCCCTGCCCCTGTGGCTGAGTGACCCGGAGTGGCTGGGCATGAACGCACGCTCGAACGTGCGGGCGAAGGACGCAGGGCTGGTGCTTCGACCGCTCGCGCAAACGCTTCGTGACACGCTGGAGTGGGAAGAGAGCACGGGCATCGACAAGCCGCGCCGCGCCGGTCTCACCCAGGACGAGGAAGCGGAACTTATCACCGAGCTTGGCTAATGGCCTCTGTTCTCCGCGACGAGCTCACCGAAGATGTCAGCGAAAGACGTCAGTCAGTGAAGTCTCTGAGGGTGATTTCCCTGCCGAGGTCGAGATCGTCACGAAGGTCACGGTCACCGATCTCGCTGTCGAGTTCGATGCCCGCGGCCATCATCCGGCGGAGTCGCAGGCTTTTGAAGTCTTCCGCGCTGCGCCCTTGCAGCCGGAGGGCACGGACGGCGCAGATGAGCTCAATTGAGAGGATTGTCGGGAGCGCCTGCACGGTGGACTCAAGCTGGGCGGCAGCTTCGCTGGCGAAGCTGGCGTCCTCCTCGGCGCCCAGGGAAAGAACGACGGTCTGCAAACTGGCCGGATGTGAATTTGCCCGGATGCGGCCGGCGGCCGCTGCGGCGACGTATTCGAGTATCATGACGCCCGATTGTCCGGCATCGTCGGCGGCAAGGAACCTATTGAGTCCCGTATAGGCCGGGTCGCAGAGGAGATCTATCCGGCGGAGATTGGTTGCGCAGGCCGAACCGACGGCCAGCTGGAGTGCATCCAGCCGCCGCGCCAGATTAGTCATCTGAAACAGGCCGTGATGCGACACGTCGCTCGTGCCGTCCGCCTGGGATCGGTGGACCATCGGGTTCTCGTGCCCGGAAACGACGACCCGGGCAAGGAGCTTCCCCAGGGATGACAGCTCCTCGGACTGGGAACCGAGCACCTGGGGCAGTGTCCGCAGGCAGTAGGGGTCCTGGATTCGTGCCGGGGTGCCGTGTCCCTCCACGAGGGACCGCAGGGTGTCCGCTGCTTCGGAGACTGCCTCAGTGTCGGCCGCGGCGGCCACGGCCGGGCTGAAAGCCTCAGGGTTTCCGGACATTGCACTGAAGGACATCGCGCTGATCGTTGTGGCGTTATACAGCAGCCGGTCGAGCACCTGATGGGACAATGCGGCACGCGCGATGGTCAGGGCATTGGAACTGATGAAGGGCAGGGCGTCCGCCGTGTCCCAGTCGCTGAGTCTTGCACGGAGCTGCTTGCCCCCCATGGGGAGGCGCTCCCCCAGCAGAGTCAGGGCAGTTCCGGCCAGCGCCGGGAGGTCGGCCGTGCCGATGCCGCCGAACTCCCGGACCTCGGGAATAGTGTCGTCGTTGAGCACATGCACGAGTGCTTCAGCTATGGCCGGATCGATGCCGGCGGCCCCGGCCGCCAGCTGTGAGAGCCGGACCACCAGCATGGCCCGAACAACTTCCCGCCCGAGTGTTGCTCCGGCATCCGCGGCATGGCTGCGGAGCAGGTTGAGTCCGTGTGGACTCGCCTGCCCGCCGGTGCGGTTCTGTGGAAGCACGATTGAGCGGTTGGCGCCCACGCCGGTCGACCGCCCGTATACCGGCCGCCGACGCGCAGTCTCCCGGGCAGCTTGCCGGGAGGCTTCCATTCTGCTCTGCGCCTCGGGAGTGAGCCGGACTTCGGCCCCCGAGGCGACAGTGGCGACGTCGACCAGGCTGAGCTTGATGCCATCAATTTCAATCAATTGTGCTTCCTTCGAAATGCCCAGCGAACCGGTTCTAGTGACGGTTGGGTCTGTCGAACCCGCCCTCCCCAACTAGCTCGCAGTAGATGTCGTTTTCGCGTCCCAAAACGACACCTACTGCGACCTAGTTGGGTACGAGATCTGGTCGGGCTCGGTCGCGGTGCTGGTTAGTTAGTTTGTCTCCTGCATCGGGATGCGGACGCCGCGGTCCTGGGCTACCTCGAGGGCGCGGTCGTAGCCGGCGTCGGCGTGGCGGATGACGCCCATGCCCGGATCGTTGGTCAGGAGCCGTTCGAGTTTCTGCGCGGCGAGGTCGGTGCCGTCGGCGACGGAGACCTGGCCGGCGTGGATGGAGCGGCCGATGCCGACGCCGCCGCCGTGGTGGATCGAGACCCAGGTGGCGCCGGAGGCGGTGTTGAGCAGGGCGTTCAGCAGCGGCCAGTCGGCGATCGCGTCCGACCCGTCCTGCATTGCTTCGGTTTCGCGGTACGGGGACGCGACGGAGCCGGAGTCCAGGTGGTCCCGGCCGATCACGATGGGCGCCTTGACCTTGCCTTCCTTCACGAGCTGGTTGAACAGCAGCCCGGCCTTGGCGCGTTCGCCGTAGCCCAGCCAGCAGATCCGCGCGGGCAGGCCCTCGAACTCCACGCGCTCCCCGGCGGCGTCGATCCAGCGGTGCAGGTGCTTGTTCTCCGGGAAGAGCTCCTTGATCGCCTTATCGGTGACGGCGATGTCCTCCGGGTCCCCGGAGAGCGCGACCCAGCGGAACGGGCCCAGGCCCTCGCAGAACAGCGGGCGGATGTAGGCCGGGACGAACCCCGGGAATTCGAACGCACGGGTGTAGCCGCCCTTGCGGGCCTCGTCGCGGATGGAGTTGCCGTAGTCGAACACCTCGGCGCCGGCGTCCTGGAACTCCACCATGGCCTGGACATGCCTGGCCATCGAGGCCTGGGCCTTCTTGGTGAACCCTTCCGGGTCGGCCGCGGCCTCGGCCTGCCACTCCGTAACGGTGATGCCCTCGGGCAGATAGGACAGCGGGTCGTGCGCGGAGGTCTGGTCCGTGACGATGTCCACGGTCAGCTCCCCGGCGTTGTGGCGGCGCAGGATCTCCGGGAACACCTCGGCGGCGTTGCCGACGTAGCCGACGGACCAGCCGCGGCGCTCCTCCTTGGCCGCCAGGACCTTGGCGATCGCGGCGTCAAGGTCGGTCTCGACCTCGTCGAGGTAGCGCTTGCCGGCGCGGCGGCGCAGCCGGGTCTCGTCGACGTCGACAATCAGGCACGCGCCGTCGTTCAGCGTCACGGCCAGCGGCTGCGCCCCGCCCATGCCGCCGCAGCCGCCGGTGAGCGTCAGGGTCCCGGCGAGGGTGCCGTTCTCGTCCCCGGTGAGCTTCCGCGCGATCGCGGCGAACGTCTCGAAGGTGCCCTGCAGGATGCCCTGGGTGCCGATGTAGATCCAGGACCCGGCCGTCATCTGGCCGTACATCATCAGGCCCTCGGCCTCGAGCCGGCGGAACTCGGGCCAGTTCGCCCAGTCCCCCACCAGGTTCGAGTTCGCCAGCAGCACCCGCGGGGCCCACTCGTTGGTCCGGAACACACCCACCGGCTTGCCGGACTGGACCAGCAGCGTCTCGTCCTTCTCCATCGTCTCCAGGGTGCGGGTGATCGCATCGAACGCGGCCCAGGACCGGACAGCCCGGCCGGTGCCGCCGTAGACCACCAGGTCATCGGGGCGCTCTGCCACCTCCGGGTCCAGGTTGTTCATCAGCATCCGCAGCGGGGCCTCCGTCTGCCAGGACTTGGCGCTGAGCTCGGTACCGCGGGCCGCTTTGACCGGGCGGGCACCGGTGGTGAAATCGGCAGTCATCTTGTCTCCTTGGTCCGGTTGCGGCTTAGGCCAGGTTCTTGGACTTGAGCCAGTCCTTGGCGATGTCGCCCATATCTTCAAACTTCGCGGCACGGCCGTTCATCTGGATGAGGTCCTCAGTGGTGAGGGCCGCTGAGACCTTGTTCAGGACCTCCTTGACGGTGTCAGTCGCTTTCTTCTCGTTGACCACGGGGACGATGTTCTCGGAAAGGAAGAGGTTCTTGTCGTCCTCCAACGCCACCAGATTGTTGGCGGTAAGCGCCGGATCGGTGCTGAAGAGGTCGGCAACCTGGATCTGGCCCGAAATCAGGGCGTTCAGCGTCAGCGGACCGCCGGCGTCGAGCGCTGAGAACTCCTTGAACTCAAGGCCGTAAACGGACTTCAGGCCGGCAACGCCGTTGATGCGGGTCTTCCACTCCGGCGGGCCGCCCAGCACCAGCTCCTTGGCGACCGGCTTCAGGTCACCGATCGTCTTCAGGGAGTACTTGTCCGCAATGTCCTTCTTGACAGTCAGGACGTCCTTGTCCTGGGCATCGGAGGCTTCCAGCAGCGCCAGCCCCGCGGGGAGCTTGGTTGTCAGTTCCTTGGCAACGTCCTCCGGGGAGGACGCCTTCGTCTTGGCATCGAGGTACTGCAGTAGGGCGCCGCCGTATTCGGGCATCAGATCGATCGAGCCGTCCTTCAGCGCCGGGATGGTGACTTCACGGCTGCCGATGCTCGGCTTCTCCTGGACTTCCACGTTCTTGGCCTTCAGCGCCTCGGCGTAGATCTTGGCGATCAGCTGGCTTTCCGGGAAGTCTGCGGAACCGACGATGATGCCGGACCCCGCATTTCCTCCGGTCTGGGTGTTGGAGCTGCTCAGCGGATCCCCGCCGCCGCAGGCGGTCAGGGTCAGGGCGGCGACGGCGGCCGCCGTCAGTCCAGTCAGGTACTTTTTCATTTCAAATCTCCTAATTAAGGGCAAGCGGTGGCCAGGTCCTGCACGAATGCTGTGCCGGTACCGATAGGGGCCGGAAGAGTCAGGCGGCGGCCGGGATGAGCGGGGCGTCGGACGGGGAGGTTACGGACTTGAAGGTGCGGCGGGTCAGTCCGGGTGAAACAACCCGCCGTGTGATGAAGGCCAGCAGCTGATCGAAGAACAGTGCAAGCAGGGCGACAAGAACGGCACCGGCGACCATCTGGCTGAAGTCGTTCTGCGCTTTGCCGTCGATCAGCAGCCGGCCCAGGCCGCCCAGGGAAATGTAGGCGGCAATGGTGGCCGTGGAGATGATCTGGAGGAGCGCGCTGCGCACCCCGGACAACATCAACGGCAGCGAACATGGAAGCTGGACATCGGTCAGGATCTTCATGGTGCGGAAACCCATACCCCTGGCGGCGTCGACGGCCGCGGCATCAACGGCCCTGACGCCGGCGTATGTGTTGGTCAGGATGGGCGGAACGGCCAGGAGGACCAACACGATCAGGCTGGGCAGAATGTAGCCCATCTTGGACGGAAATGCGGGCGAGATCAGCAGGACCAGGAGGATCAGCAGGCCCACGCTGGGAAGGGCTCGGAGGGCATTGGCCAGGCCGGCGATCATGAAGACGCCCTTGCCGGTCACGCCGATGTAGATGCCGAGTGGAATGGCAAGGATTGCGGCTATGCCCAGGGCGATCATCGAGTAGAGCAAGTGTTCGCCAAGGAGCGTGGGAATGCCGTCGGCGCCGGTCCAGTGTGCGGGGTCAAACAGGTAGTTCATTACGATGCCACCACCTTGGGGGTCCACGGTGTCAGCCACCGGTTGAGCAGGATAATGATTCCGTCAAGAACCATTGCGAGGATGACGCAGAGGATGATTCCGGCGATGATCGGCGTGAAGAACCGCAGCTGGAAGCCCTGGGTAAAGAGCGAGCCGAGCTGGGGAATGCCCAGAAGTGCAGCCACGGATACCAGGCTGACGTTGGAGACTGCCGCCACCCGGAGTCCGGCGCTGATGACAGGAACGCTCACCGGCAGTTCCACTTTGAGGAAGCTCTGGTAGGCGCGGTAGCCCATGGCTTTCGCCGCCTGGACTGTGTCTTCCGGGACCGAGTCGAGGGCATCTGCCACCACCCTGACCAGCAGCGCCACGGTGTAGATGGTCAGCGCGGCAATAATGTTGACCGGGTCCAGGATCTTGCTGCCCAGCACGAG
Organism: Arthrobacter sp. ISL-5; assembly: GCF_018613835.1. Classification (GTDB taxonomy): domain Bacteria; phylum Actinomycetota; class Actinomycetes; order Actinomycetales; family Micrococcaceae; genus Arthrobacter. The sequence continues at coordinate 45,521 of NZ_JAGGPM010000033.1, forward strand.
CGGCAGCAGAACGAACAGCGCCAGCGACGGCACCGTGTACAGGAGCCCCGCCACGCCGACCAGGAAGGGGTAGACGGACCGCTGCCGGCGTGCCCACCAGCCCAGCGGCAAGGCAATCAGGAGCCCCAGGATCAGCGGCGTGACGGATAGGAAGACGTGCCATCCGAGCAGAACCACGATGTTGTCGAACTGGCGTCCGAGCCATTCAAAGTTCATCGCGCCGTCTCCAGATGGGGTTCCGCCTCGATCGCCTTGATGACGTCCGTGGCGGTTACGGTTCCGAGCAACTCCCCGGAGGAATTGACGACGACGCCGCGGCGGCTGGGAGAGGATAGCGCCGCATCCAGCAGCTGGCGCATGGTTCCCGCCGATGACGCGGACGTCCCGCTGAGGTTGAGGTCCTCGCGGCGGACTTCGACGGCGATCCGCTCGGGCTGTGCCCAGCCCAGCGGTTTCCGGTTGCCGTCAACCACCAGCACCCAGGAACCGGAGGTCTTGCTCCTTGCCTCCTCGGCGGGGGCGCCGAGCTGCACGAAGGCTTCCTCGCGGATGTCCACGGCACCGGACGAATCGGTGAACCCGAGGGAGCGGTAGCCCCGGTCGCGGCCGACGAAGTCTGCGACGAAGTCGTCGGCGGGCGCGGTCAGCAGTTCGGACGGCGTGGCCATCTGGGCCAGGTGCCCGCCGACGCGCATCACGGCAACCTGGTCGCCGAGCTTGAGTGCTTCGTCGATGTCGTGGGTCACCATGATGATGGTCTTGCCGATCTCCCGCTGCAGCCGAAGGAATTCGTCCTGGAGCTGGGCCCGGACCACGGGGTCAACAGCACTGAACGGTTCGTCCATGAGCATAAATGCGGGGTCGGCGGCGAGTGCGCGGGCAACGCCGACGCGCTGCTGCTGGCCGCCGGAGAGCTGCCACGGGTAGCGCTTTTCGAAACTGGCTGGCAGCCCGACCCGTTCCATCAGTTCAAGCGCCCGCATCTTGGCTTTCTTGGGGCTTTCCCCGAGCAGCAGCGGCATGGTGGCGATGTTGTCCACGATGGTGCGGTGCGGGAAGAGTCCCGCGTGCTGGATGACGTAGCCGATCCGGCGGCGCAGCAGGGCGGCGTCCATGCCGGACGTGGGCTGGTCATCGAGGTAGATGGTGCCGCTGGTCGGTTCAATGAGGCGGTTGATCATCCGCAGTGAGGTGGTCTTGCCGCAGCCCGAGGGTCCGACCAGAATGGTCAGCTTCCCGGTGGGCGCTTCAAGGTTCAGCCCGTCGACGGCAATCGTACCGTCCGGATAGGCCTTGGTGACATTTTCAAACTTGATCATTTCTCTTCCATGCTTTCCTGGGGCAGTTCATGGCCTCCGGAGGGCTCGGTGAGGATGTTGTCGGCCACCCTCACGAGCTCCTCGCCAATCTTCTTGGCCTTCGCCTCGTCCAGCCGGTAGCTGGGTACCACGATGCTCAGGGCGGCCACAGTGCGGCCACCAATCACGATCGGTGCGGCGACGGCTGTGATGTCGTCTTCAACGCCGCTTCGCACTATCGCGAAGCCGCGGTCAGGATGGCCGCCCGTCAGGACCTGCCCGGCGGCAGACCCTTCCAGCGGGATGCTTCTGCCGACCCAGCTGGCGTGCCGGACCGAGCGGGTACCTTCGACAATTGCTATGTAGATTCCGGTATCCCCAGGACCGGGAATGCTGAGATAGCAGGACTCGCCCGTCTGGGCCACCAGCCGCTTCATGTGCGGAGTGCAGAGCGAAACCAGTGACTCCTGGCCCAATGCCAGGGCTCCGAGCTGGATGACACTTGCACCGGGGCGGAAGTTCCCGCCCGGGTCCCGTGAAACGAAGCCGCTGCCCTCCAGAGTGCGCAGGAGGCGAAGGGCCGTGCTCGCTGACAGGTCGACGACGCGGGCGGCGTCGCTCAGGGTCAGGGACCCGTCAGTGCACACCGCACTGAGCAGCGCCAATGCCCGCTCCACGGTCCGTGTAGAAGAATCTGCAGCCACGATATGACCCGCCTTTCAAGTGGTCCGAATCACGTTTGTCTTGCCACTAAGTAAAAACCAACTTTCACCCGATGGCAATAGGCGCCCTCCATATTTCACAGGTTCTTCATCAAAGCGGGGTTGATCGTCGCCCTGTGCGACGGTCCCGTTTCGGCCATGTTGCAGGCGTGTTAACTGTCCCGGGCCTCCGCCTCAAGGCCTTGTCATGGAGTGGAATGTGGTTTTTACTTGGTGGCAGTCGCACCAATCGGAGGTTCATGTGGAAACCGTCAATCAGCTCCTTGATTCGATCAAGGATGTGGGCCGCGATGCGGTTCGCGGAGGCTATTCCCGCGCTGTCTACTCGACCGCTGAGCTCGACCTGAGGGCTTGGTTCATCGAACAGGCAATCCAGCGGGGCCTGGCAGTCGAGACCGACCGCAACGGCATCATTTGGGCATGGTGGGGCAAACCCCAGGACGGCGCCTTGGTCACGGGTAGCCATCTCGACTCGGTACCCGGCGGAGGTGCCTTTGACGGCCCCCTTGGCGTCGCCTCCGCACTGGCCGCCGTCGACATCCTTAAGGCCCGGGGAACAGTACCGGAACGTTCCCTGGCCATCACGGTGTTCCCGGAAGAGGAAGGCTCCCGCTTCGGGGTGGCGTGCCTCGGTTCCCGCCTTCTCACCGGGGCCATCGACGTCGACAAAGCGCGGAACCTGCGCGATGGTGACGGCAACACGTTTGCCGACGTCGCAAGGTTGAACGGCCTCGACCCCAGGCATGTCGGACCGGATCCCCAGGCCCTCGCCCGGATCGGCGACTTTGTTGAACTGCATGTGGAGCAGGGCAAGGGCCTGGGAACAGGCGGCCCGGCCATCGCCGTCGGGAGTTCCATCCTGGGTCATGGCCGCTGGAAGCTGAGCATCAGCGGCCAGGGCAACCACGCCGGGACCACTCTGATGGCGGATCGTGCTGATCCCATGGTCGCGGCGGCACAGGTCATCGTCGCCGTCCGCGACACCGCTGCGGCGCAGCCGGATGCGCGTGCCACTGTGGGACGCCTGCTGCCCGTGCCCGGCGGAACCAATGTCATTGCGTCCCGCGTGGACATGTGGCTGGACGCCCGCCATCCCGACGACGCCGTGACTGCTCGGATGATCGAAGCGATCTACGGCGCCGCCCGGCAGATAGCGGCACGCGAAGGATGCTCGGTTACCCTCACGGAGGAGTCCTACAGCGGCACCGTCCATTTCGATCCCGGCCTGACCCAAAGAATCAGCCGGATCCTTCCCGGCGCTCCGGTGCTGGCAACCGGAGCCGGCCACGACGCCGGGGTGCTCTCCGCGTATGTGCCGTCCGCGATGCTGTTCGTCCGCAACCCCAGCGGCATCTCGCACTCGCCTGAAGAGTATGTTGCCGATGAGGACGCCAACGCCGGCGCCGGTGCCCTGGCGGATGTCTTGGCGGGCCTGCTGTGAGCGGCTTCTGGTGCGAGTCGGCGGTTGTGGCGGGCGACGGCGGAACGGTCGACGGCGGTCCTGCCGTCCTCGCCGGGGTGCGGCTGGAAGTACGGGACGGCCGCATCGCGGCGATCAGTTCCGGTGCGGAGCCGCAACCTGGCGACCAGGTGCTGAAGGGCGTCGTTTTTCCGGCCGCGGCCAACGCCCATTCCCACGCCTTCCACAGGATTCTGCGCGGACGGACACATGACGGACGCGGCGATTTCTGGGTGTGGCGCGAGCAGATGTACAAGAGTGCCGGGGAGCTGACGCCGAAAACATACGAACAACTGGCCAGTGCTGTGTTCGCGGAAATGGTGGTCGCTGGCTTTAGCAGCGTGGCCGAGTTCCACTATGTCCACCATCAGCCGAGCGGGACTCCGTACGTGGAACCGCATGCGATGGAACTGGCCCTGGCCCGGGCGGCAGTGGCGGCCGGAATCCGCCTGACCCTGCTGGACACCTTGTATCTGGCGGGAGGGATCGGTACGCCGCTCAGTCCCGAACAGTCGCGGTTCGGCGATGCCGGCGTCCAGGCCTGGCTGGACAGGCTCGCCTCGCTGCGGGCGGAAATAGCGCAGAACTTTGCCCCGGACATGGTGAGTGTGGGGGCTGCCCTGCATTCCGTCCGCGGTGTGCCGGAGCCGGACCTGAAAATCGTCGCCGAGCAGTTGCCGGCCGACATGCCGCTTCATATCCATCTGAGCGAGCAACCGGCTGAGAACCAGGCCTGCATTGAGGCGTATGGCGTGACCCCGACCGGTCTGCTGGCCAGGCACGGATTGTTGTCCCGCCGGCTCTCCGCTGTCCACGCCACGCACATGACGCAGAAAGACATCGAACTGCTGGGCGCGGCAGGCGCCACCGTTGTGATGTGTCCGACCACCGAGGCCGATCTGGCCGACGGGATCGGCCCGGCCCGCGCCCTGTCCGATGCCGGGGCAACAATCGCGCTGGGCACGGACCAACACGCCCTCATCGATCCATGGGTTGAAATGCGCGCCCTGGAACACGGCCAACGCCTGGGCTCGGGTGAGCGGGGGCGGTTCTCCCCCCGGGACCTCGTGCATGCCGCCACGTCCGGGGCCGCAAGCTCCATGGCCACTCCCGTCGCGCCGGAGGCTCTGCACATCGGTGCCGTCTGCGACCTGATGGCCGTGGCTTCTGATTCGGCCCGCACCGCGGGGTCCGTAGCGCAGCAGCTCCCGTTCAGCGCCACGGCCAGCGACGTCACCGCCGTCGTCATCGGCGGGGCGTTGGTGGCATCCAACGGCACCCACCTCCGGCTCGGCGACCCAGGCCGGCTGCTCACTGCCTCCTTGCAGGACTTCTCTTGAACCGGCTCCGGGTGTTCGCCATGCCGGCGTATGAGCACCTGTTCCTTACCGGGCGGCCGTGGATGCCCTGACAACCAGTTCAGGCTCCACCAGCAGGGTTCCAACCGGCGCCGCAGAGTCCTCCATGCGATTCAGCAAGGCCTTCGCCGCCCTGGCTCCGACCTCGGCGTTGCGGCCATCAATCGTGGTGAGCCGCAACAGGTTGGCGGACGCCAACGGCGAATTGTCGTAGCCGATGAGGGACAGATCCTCCGGGATGCGCCGCCCCCTGTCCCGGGCCGCGCCAGCCGCCCCGAGTGCCATGGCGTCATTGGCAGCAAAAAGCGCGGTGAGCGCGGGGTTTTCATCCAGCAGCCTCAGTGACGCCTGGTATCCGTCAGCTTCCGTTGTGAGCCCTTGGCCTTGGGCGATGTGTGGCCGCAGCCCGTGTTCACGCATGACGGCTTCGAACCCCTGGGTGCGCAGTCGAGCGGCGCCGCCGCCACCCGTAACGTGCCCGATTTCCCGGTGGCCCAGGCCAATCAGGTGCTCGGTGGCGAGACGGCCGCCCGCCATGTCGTCGTTCGCCACGATGTCGGCGCCCGGAACCACAAGGTCACGGTTTCCGGCGACAACCGCGGGAACGTCCAAGGCCGCGAACATCTCCTCGGTTGGCTCGGTTGCGATGACGATGCCGTCGAGAGCGCTCCATTTTGTCCAAACCTGCTGCGGCCAAGCCGCGCAACCTCGGCTGAGTTTCGAAGGAGAAAACCAAATGCCAAAAGATATCGGCGTCGCCGTCATAGGGGCGGGCATGGCCGGCAAGGCCCATGCCGCCGCCTTCCGCACCGCGTCCGCACTGTACAACCCCGTTCTTCCGCCCATCCGGCTGGTTTCCATCGGAGACGTGAATCCGAAATTCGGCTCCCTCGCTGCCCAACGGTTCGGTTACGAACGCAACGACACCTCATGGCAGGCAATCGCCGAAGCCGATGACATCGACGTCGTTAGCGTCGTCATCGCCAACTCGCTGCACCGCGAAGTGGTCGAGGGCCTCCTCGCCGCCGGCAAGCACGTGCTCTGCGAAAAGCCCCTGAGCGATACCCTCGAAGACGCCCGGGCCATGGCCGAAGCCGCCCGGAACGCATCCTCGATCGCCCGGATCGGGTTCACCTTCCGCCGCACCCCCGGCATCGCCTACATCCGCGACCTCATCCGTTCCGGAGTCCTGGGCAACGTCCTGCACTTCAGCGGCCGCTACTGGACCGACTACGGCTTCAGCCCGTCGGCACCAATGAGCTGGCGCTACAAGGGCGGGCCCGGTTCGGGCGCTCTGGCCGACGTCGGAAGTCACCTCACGTACGTTGCCGAATTCCTCTGCGGCGACATCAAGTCCATCAGCGGCGGACGCCTGAGCACTGTGATCGGCAAGCGCCCGCTCCCGCTCGGCGCCGTCATGGGCCATGACCATGCCGCGGTCAGCGACACTTTCGAGTCGGTCGAAAACGACGACTATGCGGTGTTCTCGGCCGAATTCGAGAACGGCGCCGGCGGCTTCGAGGTCTCCCGTGTCGCCGCAGGCCACGCGAACAGCCTCATCTTCGAAGTCTTCTGCGAGAACGGCGCCGCCAGGTTCGACCAGCGCCGCCCCGCCGAAATCGAACTGTTCCTTAATGACGGCCCGGCCAACGAAAACGGCTACCGCCAGGTCATCCTCGGACCCGGGCACCCCTACATCGCAGGCGGCCTGGCCATGGACGCACCCAGTGTCGGTTTCGGCCAGAACGACGCATTCGCCTACCAGTCCCGGGCATTCCTCGAGGAAGTCGCCGGCATCAGCGAAGCGGAGTCGCTTCCCCGCTGCGCCACGTTCGACGAGGGCGTGCGCAACATGGAACTGCTCGGCGCCGTCACGGAATCCGCGCTCAACAACGGAAAGAAAATCACGCTATGAAACTCGGCGTCTACAACGCAATCCTGCACGATCGGCCTCTTCCCGAGGCCCTCAAGGTCATCGCGGACCTCGGGCTGACCGGCATCGAAATCAACACCGGCGGATTCCTGCCGGCCGTCCACGTCCCCAACATGGACCAGATTCTCGAAAGCGACGCGGCCCGCGACGACTACCTGGCGATCTTCGAGGGGACCGGCGTTTCGATTGCGGGCCTGAACTGCAACGGCAACCCGCTGCACCCGAAGCGTGAGATCGGCGAGAAACATGCCGAGGACATCCGCGGCTCCATCCGGCTGGCGCACCGGCTTGGACAGGACCGGGTGGTGACCATGTCCGGCCTGCCCGGCGGTGAGCCGGGAGCGAGCACGGTCAACTGGGTCGTCAACGCCTGGAACTCCGCCGCCCTGGACGTGCTCGACTACCAGTGGGGCATCGCCGCAGAGTTCTGGAAGGAAACCGACAGGCTCGCCGCCGATCACGGCGTTAAGGTGGCCCTTGAGCTGCACCCGCAGAACATCGTGTTCAATACGGCCGATGTCCACAAGCTCATCGAGCTCACCGGGGCGACCCATGTGGGTGTCGAGCTGGACGCCTCGCACCTGTTCTGGCAGCAGATGGATCCGGTCGCCGTGGTCCGTGAACTCGGTCCGCTGGTCTTCCATGCCGCCGCCAAGGACGTCCGCGTCAACACCGGGAACGCCGCGCTCTACGGTGTCCTCGACAACAGCTTCCGCCGGCACTCGCCGGAGGAGAACCGCACCAACCTCGGCGGCGACGAGTGGGCCAACGAGTGGCCCAAGAACTCCGCCTGGGACTTCGTTGCCCTCGGCAAGGGCCATGACGTCGCGTACTGGACCGAGTTCCTCCGCGCCCTCCACGAAGTCGATCCGAACATGCTCGTCAACATCGAACACGAAGACGTTGAACTGCGCCGCGTCGAAGGCCTCGAGGTTGCCGCCAAGGTTCTCAAAGACGCCGACGCCGCCCTGAGCGTCTCGGCCTGACAGGCGTTGGGCCGCCGCCACGGCGGCCCAACGTCGACGCCGGAAGCGGCGTCTCGAGCTTCACGGAGCCCCATGAACAACGGAAGAAATTCACGCACGGACACACTGCGCAAGTCCAGCGGGGACGTGCTAGTTTCACAAGTGATGCATTTCGTCGATCCGTCCCGAGAAGTCCTGGCCGAAACCCTGTTGGCGGCCGGTCCTGACTCCCCCACGCTCTGCAGGGGTTGGAAGACCAAGGACCTGGCAGCGCACCTGTACCTTCGCGAGCGTAAAGCGGCCGTCGGGCTGGGCCTGATCATCAAGAGCCTGTCGAAGGCATCCGACAAGGCCACCGCCAAGCTCGCCGCGAAAATCAAGACCGCCGATGACTACACGGAGCTGGTGAACACCTTCCGCTCCGGCCCGCCCGTCCTGTCGCCGATGAAGATCAAGGCGCTGGATGAGAGCTCCAATCTCATTGAATACTTCGTCCATACGGAGGACGTCCGCCGCGCCGTCGACCGCTGGGCACCGCGCGCCCTCGACGAAGGATATTCGGATGCCCTGTGGGATGAGCTGATCAAGCGCGCAGCCATCCTGTACCGGGGCGTTGACCTCGGCATCGTCCTGGTCTGCCCCTCAGGCCCGCGTCACGTCGCGAAACGCGCACCCGTGTCGGTTGCCATCGTGGGCGAGCCCGGCGAGCTGCTCATGCACGCCCACGGCCGCACCCGCCATGCCCTGGTCACGTTCGAAGGCCAGCCGGACGCCGTCGCGCTTCTTCAGTCAGCCGAAGTCGGCCTCTAATCCGCCTCTAAGCCCAACTGGCTCGCAATTGTTGTCGTTTTGAGCGCTCAAAACGACCACAAGTGCGAGTCAGTTGGGCTGGAATGAGTTAGCGGACTTCGAACCCGGCGTCGCGGATTGCGGCCTTGACCTGGGACATCATGTCGTCCGGGCCCCAGTGGAAGATGGACGCGGCCAGCACGGCATCGGCCCCGGCCTGCACTGCGGGCGGGAAGTGCGCAGGCTCGCCGGCACCGCCGGAGGCGATGATCGGGACCTTGACGGCGGCGCGGACCAGCCGGATGAGCTCGAGGTCGAAACCGTCCTTGGTGCCGTCGGCGTCGATCGAGTTGAGCAGGATTTCCCCGACACCCCGGTCGGCGGCTTCCTTCGCCCAGGCGACGGCGTCGATCCCGGTGCCCTGGCGGCCGCCGTGTGTGGTGACCTCAAAGCCCGACGGCGTGGGCTGGGAACCGGGGCGCGTGCGGCGGGCGTCCACGGACAGCACCAGCACCTGGGATCCGAAATGGCGGGTGATTTCGTCGATGACATCCGGCCGGGCCACGGCTGCCGTGTTGATGGAGGCCTTGTCCGCGCCAAAGCGGAGCAGTTTGTCCACCTCGGCCACGCCGCGGACGCCGCCGCCGACAGTCAGCGGAATGAACACTTCCTCGGCGGTGCGCCGGACGACATCGAACGTGGTTTCCCGGTTGCCCGACGATGCGGTCACGTCGAGGAAGGTCAGTTCGTCCGCGCCGGCGTTGTCGTAACGGTGCGCGAGCTCCACGGGATCTCCGGCATCGCGGAGCCCTTCGAAGTTGATGCCCTTGACCACGCGGCCGGCATCAACGTCCAGGCACGGAATAACGCGGACGGCTACAGCCATGACTTCTCCTGTTGTACTGCAGAGGTGTGCTTTTGGGCCACCGGCGGGGCGGCGTGGACGGAAGGGGTCAGATGCGGCAGGCGTGGATGCTGCTGACCAGGATGGCGCGGGCGCCAAGGTCGTACAGCTCATCCATGATCCGGTTGGTTTCCTTCTTCGGCACCATGGACCGGACGGCAACCCAGTCCGAATCGCGCAGCGGCGAGACGGTGGGCGACTCAAGCCCGGGAGTGAGCGCGGCGGCCTGTTCGACGAGTTCCTTGCGGATGTCGTAGTCCATCAGCACGTACTGGCGCGCCACGAGAACGCCCTGGAGACGGCGGATCAGGACTTCGATTTCCTTGGCAGTGCCGTTCGCGGCCCCGCCCTCGCCGGTGCGGCGGATGAGGACGGCCTCGGACTTCAGGATCGGCTCGCCGAAGATCTCCATGCCGGCCGCCTTAAGCGTGTTGCCGGTTTCGACGACGTCGGCAATCGCGTCAGCGACGCCGAGCCGCACGGAGGACTCCACGGCGCCGTCCAGGCGGACCACCCTGGCCTTGATGCCGCGGCCCGCCAGGTAGTCGCGCAGGAGGCCGTCGTAGCTGGTGGCGAGGCGCTTGCCTTCGAGTTCCTCCACAGTGGAGAAATCGCCGATCGGGCCGGCGAAGCGGAACGTGGAGGCGGCAAAACCGAGCGGAAGCAGTTCCTCCGCCTCAACCTGCGCGTCCAGGAGGAGGTCGCGGCCGGTGATGCCGACGTCGAGCGTTCCCTGCCCGACGTACACGGCGATGTCGCGGGGGCGGAGGAAGAAGAATTCAATTTCGTTGTCCGGGTCCACCATGACCAGCTCGCGGCTGTCACGGCGCTGGCGGTAACCCGCCTCGGAGAGCATGGCGGAGGCGGCTTCGGACAGGGATCCCTTATTGGGTACGGCTACACGCAGCATTGGAGGTCTTTCTGGGGTTGGAAGTCTTGGATCAGCAAACGGGCCACGCGGACGCGGCTACAGATGCTTGTAGACGTCTTCCAGGCTGAGTCCTTTTGCAAGCATCAGGACCTGCAGGTGGTACAGGAGCTGCGAGATCTCTTCGGCGGCGGCCTCGTCGGATTCGTACTCCGCAGCCATCCAGACTTCGGCTGCTTCCTCCACGACTTTCTTGCCGATGCCGTGGATTCCGGACTCCAACTCGGCAACGGTGCGGGAGCCCTCCGGACGGGTGGCTGCCTTCTCACTGAGCTCTGCGAACAGCGTCTCGAAATTCTTCACGCCCTCCAGCCTACTTGCTCGGGACCGGACACCGCCTGTCGGGCCGTTGCATGACGGCGGGGATGTGAGTGAAACCACACGGCGTGCGGTCCGCCCCCATCCCCGCCCGCGTATCAGTACTGCTTGAGCAGCAGTGCGGTGGCCAGTGCGGCAGTGACGGCCTCGTGCCCCTTGTCTTCGGACGAGCCCGGCAGGCCGGCCCGGTCCAGGCCCTGCTGTTCGGTGTCGCACGTCAGCACGCCGAACCCGACCGGGACGCCGGTGTTGACGCTGACGTCGGTGAGTCCCGACGTCGCGGCCTGGCAGACGTAGTCAAAGTGCGGCGTTCCGCCGCGGATGACGACGCCGAGGGCAACGACGGCGTCGAAGTGCGGTGCCAGCCGCGCGGCGGCCACGGGAAGCTCGAAGCTGCCGGGCACGCGGATGACCGTGGGTTCGCTGATGCCGGCGTCCTTGGCGGCCCGGAGGGCTCCGTCCAGGAGTCCGTCCATGATCTGGGTGTGCCAGCTGGCGGCAACGATGGCCAGCTTCAGCTGCGAGGTTTCCGCAGGGTTGAGGGTGGTGAGGTCGATCTGGGGTGCGCCGTGTCCGCTCATAAAGTGATCCTGATCCGTTCAGTCTTGTTCGTGTTCAAAAGTGTTCGTGCCGCCGCCGGGCACTCCTGCGGCCTGGGCGTCCAGGGTCAGCAGGTGGTCCATGCGGTCCTTCTTGGTCTGCAGGTACCGGATGTTCTGTTCCCGGGAGGGCACCTCAGTGGGAACCATCTCCACCACCGTCACGCCGGCCTTGGCTAGTCGGTTCTGCTTGTCCGGGTTGTTGCTCAGCAGCCGGACCTCATGCAGGCCCATCTCGGCCAGGATCTGCGCGGCGGCGTTGTAGCACCGCGCGTCAACGGGCAGTCCGAGCTGTTCGTTGGCCTCGACGGTGTCGAAGCCCGCCTCCTGCAGGGCGTACGCCTTGATCTTGTTGGCCAGGCCGATGCCGCGGCCTTCCTGGCCGCGGAGGTACAGGAGGGTGCCGCCGTTCTCCTCGATCAGCTCCAGGGCGTACGCAAGCTGCTCGCCGCAGTCGCAACGATAGGAGCCGAAGACGTCCCCGGTCAGGCATTCCGAATGCAGCCGCACCAGGGGCGCCTTGCCGTCCTTGGGAGGGTTGGGTGAGCTGACCGCGAGGTGCTCTGCGCCCGTGACCAGGTCGGTCCATGCCTGCGTCACGAAGTTCCCGAACGCTCCGGGCAGCTGGACCACGGGGCCGGCACTTACGGGATGCGGTATCCGCCCGTTGCTGCTGGCCTCCGTTGCTTGAGATGCCGTCATCGTCTTGTCCCTTCTCCGGCCGGACTCGCTTCCGGACTGCTTGCATGTGAAGATACACGGTCGTTCGCCTCCAGGTAGGCAACGAGGTCCTCAATCGAGATCAAGGGGCAACCGTGCTCCGCGGCGAAAACCCGCAGGCCGTCCAGCCGCATCATTTCGCCGTCGTCGTACACCACTTCGGCGATCACGCCCACCGGTTCCAGGCCGGCGAGCCGGCATAGCTCCACGGCCGCTTCGGTGTGGCCGGGGCGTTCACGCACTCCCCCATTAACGGCCCGCAGCGGGAAAATATGCCCGGGGCGCGTCAGGGTCTCCGGGCCGCTGCCCGGATCGGCGATGACCCGGGCAGTCAGCGCCCGGTCCGTGGCCGAGATTCCGGTGCTTACTCCCGTGGCGGCGTCGCACGAGACCGTGTAGGCGGTGCCCTTCGCGTCCTCGTTCACCTGCACCATGGGAGGAAGGGCCAGGGCGTCGGCGCGCGCACCGTCGAGCGGAACGCAGATGACTCCCGAGCTGTAGCGGATGGTCCATCCCATCAGGGCCGGGGTGGCGTGCTGCGCCGCGAAGATGATGTCCCCTTCGTTTTCGCGGTCCTCGTTGTCGACCACCAGTACGGGCCGTCCTGCTGCCATCGCCCGGACTGCCTCCTCGATGGGATCGAGGGTCAGTGTGCCGGACGCTGCCGGCTCAAGCCTTGCCGCCGCGTTCACTGCTGGTCCTCCGAGCCGTCGGTGCCGCGTCCGCTGAACGCCAGCAGGCGTTCGGTGTACTTTGCCAGCACGTCCACCTCCAGGTTCACCCTGCTGCCGGCGGCCTTGGCGCCCAGGCCGGTGTCGGCGAGGGTGGTGGGAATAAGGCCCACCTCGAACCACGGGGCAGTTTCGGCAGCGGGGCTGACGGCGGTGACGGTGAGGGAGACTCCGTCAATGGCGATTGACCCTTTTTCCGCGATGTAGCGTGCGAGCCTCAGCGGCACACCGAACCGCAGCCGCTCCCAGTTTCCCTGGGCTTCGCGCTCGAGGAGTTCGCCGACCCCGTCCACGTGCCCCTGCACCACGTGCCCGTCGAGGCGTCCGCCTGCCGGAACACAGCGCTCCAGGTTGACGGCGTCACCTGCGGAAAGCTCACCGATGGTGCTGCGGACGAGGGTCTCCCCCATTACATCCACGCTGAAATCCTTGCCGTCGATGGCCGTGGCCGTGAGGCACACGCCGTTGACCGCGATGGATCCGCCCAGCGGCAGTCCGTCAGCGGTTCCGGGGGCGTGCAGGCGCAGCGTTGCGCTCGTGTCGCCGTTCCGGTCCACGGACAGGACCTTCCCCTGTTCGGCAATAATTCCGGTGAACATCAGTAGCCTCCCATGGCTGTGCCCGCTGTCGCGCGGGCCGGTAGTGAATCGGTTGAGGTTGACTGGGCCGCTGAAGGCGGCTGCTTTATTTCACGAGGTGCGGTGGCCTGTTCCGGCAGCAGGTGCAGCCGCAGGTCCCTGCCCAGCTGCTGGACCGCCCCGCCGGAGGCGGCATCCCACTCCCAGCGCTGCGCCTCGGCAAGCGTTCCGACGCCCAGGCCGTTGAGTGCGGGCGTGCCGGAGCCAAGCAGCGTGGGTGCCAGGTAGACGATGAGTTCGTCCACGAGCCCCTCGCCGAGGAAGGCGCTCAGGATCCTGGATCCGCCTTCCACCATGACGTGCCGCGCCCCCGCCGCAAAAAGCTGTGCCAGGGCTTCATGGGGATCCCGCGTGGGCAGGTGCAGGACCTTCCCGTCGTCACCGCGCACGGCGGCGTCGGCCGGAACGTCGCGAAGTCCCATGACGGCCCGCAGCGGCTGTTCGCCCGAGGCTTCGCCGTTGGCGTCCCTCGCCGTGAGCCGCGGGTTGTCCACCATGACTGTCTGCGTGCCGACCAGGATGGCGTCAATCCGGCGCCGGATGGCGTGGTTGTCGGCCAGCGATTCCGGGCAGGAAATCCACTGGCTCGTTCCGTCCTCGGCAGCTATCCGGCTGTCCAGGGTCTGGGCAATGTGCAGGGTGACGAACGGGCGTTTGGCCTCGACGGCCTGGAACCAGCGGCGGTTCAGTTCGAGCGCACGCTCGGCCGCCAGTCCGCTGCGCACGCTGACGCCTGCGTTGCGGAGGGTTGCTGCCCCGCCTGCTGCGGGATCGTGGGGGTCATCGACGGCGTACACGACGCTGGTTATTCCGGCGTCGATAATCGCCTGCGCGCAGGGACCCGTGCGGCCAACGTGGTTGCAGGGTTCGAGCGTGACCACCATGGTGGCCCCGCGAAGATCCACGCCGGTGCTGATCGCCGTCGCTATCGCATCGGCTTCGGCATGCGCGGTGCCGGCTCCCCGGTGGTAGCCCGTCACCAGATGCCGGCCGTCAGGACCGACGACGACGGCCCCCACCAATGGATTGGCACCGCGCGGCCCCTGCAGGGCGGCGTCCAGGGCTGCATCCATCGCGGCGGTTTCGGCAGCGCTGAAGGCATGGATCGGCTGGCTGCTCACGATGAAACCGCCGGATCCGGCGACACGGTACGAGTATCCATGCGTGTGTGTCGTTCCTTCCCTCTAGAACCTTCATGGCTCCGGGGGTATACGACAGCGAAATGCTGCGACGTCGGTGGGACGTCACAAAATACAGCTGTACGCGCTTCTCTCATCCAGACTTTAACTGTCGGTACTGGAGTTTCACCAGTTCAACCGTCCGCCGGGCTTTCCTGGGAAAGCACCGGCTCGCGGGTCGCGGACTGTCACCGCCGGTTCGGACTTACACCGACCCCGGAGCACGTAATGTGTGTTGCTATTGTGGCACAACCTTGCGGATGCTCAGGGTATTCCCAACCATGAACTGTTACAGAATCCGTAACCTGAGCCCACGTGGACGTGGCTTGGGCGCACGTAGCCCACCGACCGCATGTTCCCGGCTAGACCGTTCCGGCCTTGCGCAGGCGGTCAATTGCCTCGGACGGGTCCGCTGCACCGTAGACGGCCGATCCGGCGACGAACACGTTCGCGCCGGCCTCTGCTGCGCGGAGGATGGTTTCCTCCGTGATGCCGCCGTCCACCTGGAGCGCAACGTTGACGCCGGACCCCTCGATGGCGGCGCGCGCCCGGCGGATCTTCGGCAGCGTGAGGTCCAGGAACGCCTGTCCGCCGAAGCCCGGCTCCACCGTCATGATCAGCAGCATGTCCAGCTCGGGGAGCATGTCCAGGAACGGCTCCACGGGCGTCGCGGGACGCAGGGCCATGCCGGCCTTCGATCCGCGCCCCCGCAGTTCCCGCGCCAGCTTCACCGGTGCGATCGACGCCTCCGCATGGAACGTCACGGAAGCCACTCCGGCATCCGCATAGCCCGGTGCCCAGCGGTCCGCATCGGCGATCATGAGGTGCACATCCAGGGGAACCGGGCTGACGGCCTGGATCCGCTGCACCACCGGGAGCCCAATGGTCAGGTTGGGAACAAACTGGTTGTCCATCACGTCCACGTGCACCGAATCAGCGTTGCTGATTCTCTGCAGCTCGGCTTGAAGGTTCACGAAGTCGGCGGACAGGATGCTCGGGTTGATGCAGCACTGCGGCATGCGGGGTCCTTTCGCGGGGTGGGGAAGTTCAGGGCTTCTTGCGGATCAGGGCAAGGAACATGGCATCCGTGCGGTGAATGTGGGGCCACAGCTGGGCCGTGAGCTCGTGGCCGGCGCCAAGATGCCCGGTCAGGCTGACAGCGTCCAGCGCGCTTCCGGCGTCCAGCAGTTCGAGGTCATCGCGCTTGCGCAGTGCATCGCTGACCACCGCCGTGGTCTCGGCCGGGTGCGGTGAACACGTCACATAGGCGACAACCCCGCCCGGTTTCACCGCGTCCAGGGCTGATTTGAGCAGCTCCCGCTGAAGCGGGCCGAGATCGGCCAGGTCCTTGGGCGTGCGCCGCCACCGTGACTCGGGCCGGCGGCGCAGGGCGCCGAGTCCGGTGCAGGGCACGTCCACGAGCACGCGGTCGAACGCTTCCGGCTGTTCTTCGCCGACCTCCCGGCCGTCGCCTGTGCGCACCTTCCACACGTCGGAAGGGACGGCGGACAGTGCCTGGCTGACCAGTTTGGCGCGGTGCGGGGCAGGTTCGTTGGCAAGCAGGGTGGCCCCGCGCTCATTGGCCAGCGCCCCGAGCAGGGCGGCCTTGCCGCCCGGGCCCGCGCACAGGTCCAGCCAGGCTTCGGCGGTCCCGGCCGGGCCGTTGCCTTCCGCAGCGCTGCCTTCCGCATGGCCCAGCGGCAGCGCAACCATGGCGCGGGCCACCAGTTGGGAGCCGACGTCCTGGACGCGCGTGGTCCCTGCCCGGACCGAGGAAAGCCGGCCGAGGTCGCCGCCGCTGGACAGCGCGGAGCCTTCGACGAGTTCGCCGGGCGTGGCTCCGTTTTCGAGGGCCTCGTCCAGGCTTCCCAGCCCGGGAAGAGCCACGAGGTTGACTACCGGGGCGGCGTTGTCCGCCTCCAGGAGATCGTTGATCTCGGTGACCGGCCTGCCGTGGGCCACCAGGGACTGCCTGAAGGCACGCACGATCCACTCCGGATGGGCGTACCGGACCGAGGCCACCTTGGTGGGATCCTGCTCATCGCTGAGCAGCAGTTCCAGCCATTCCTCCAGGCTGTGCGCGGAGACCTTGCGCAGCACGGCATTGATCAGGGCGGAAGGTCCAGCCCCGATCACAGCGCGGGCCAGTCCCACGGTCTGGTCGAGCGCCGCATGCGCCGGCACGCGCATGGCCAGCAACTGGTGTGTGCCGATGCGCAGGGCATCGAGGACGGCGGGGTCCAGCTGGCCCAGCGGCCGGTCCACGCATCGTGCCAGGACCGCGTCATACGTGCCCTGGCCCCGGAGGGCGCCGTAGCTCAGTTCCGTGGCGAAGCCGGCGTCGCGCTTGTCCAGGCCGTGGTGCCGGATCCTCGCCGGCAGGACAAGGTTGGCGTACGCGTCTTCAGCGGCCACCGCACGCAGCACCTCGAAAGCGACCAGCCGGGCCGGATCGGCGCGCCGGGTGCGCTGGGACGGCGCGTTCTCGGTGTAGCTGCGCTGCGGCCCGCGGTTGCGTTCCCGGCCCTGCGCGTTCCGCCGGCTGGCGCCGCCGCCCTGGCCGCCCTGTCCCGCTCGCTGGGGCCCCCTGCCGCGGCCACTGCCGCTTGTCCCGGACTCGCTCATTCGAACACCACGCTTTCAAGGGAAGCTTGTCCGCGGGACCAATCGGCCGCGGCCATCATTTTCTTGCCGGCAGGCTGCACCCGCGTCAGCTCGACAGGGTGCGAGCCGGTTCCCACCAGCACGCTCTTTCCGTTCAGGGCGAGCGTGCCCGGCGCCTGCGCGGCAGCCTCGGGCCGCAGCAGCACCGGCTCAAGTTTCAGGCGCTGGCCATCGAGTGTGGTCCACGCCCCCGGCTCCGGGGTGACGCCCCGGGCACGCCGGCCAACGGAGAGGGCCGGTTCCGACCAGTCGATCCGGCCGTCGTCGATGGTCAGCTTGGGGGCGAGGGTAACCTCGCCCTGTTGCGGCCGCGGGGAGGCCGCGCCCGACTCGACAGCGGACAGCGTCTGGGCAAGCAGCACGGCGCCGCTGTGCGACAGCCGCTCCAGCAGCGCACCGGAGGTGTCGTCGGGGCGGACGGGTTCGGTCAGGGTGCCGATGACCGGGCCGGTGTCCAGCCCCTCCTCGAGGAGGAAGGTCACCGCTCCGGTGATGTCGTCGCCGGCAATGACCGCGCGCTGCACGGGCGCAGCGCCGCGCCAGGCCGGCAGGAGGGAGAAGTGCAGGTTGATCCAGCCGTGCGGGGGAATGTCCAGGGCGGCACGGGGCACGAGGCCGCCGTAGGCAACAATGGCGGCCACGTCCGGACGGACGGCCGCGATTCTGGCGGTGACGGCGTCGTCCACACGCGCGGCATGTATGACTTCGAGTCCGAGCTCTGCGGCACGGGCGGCAACGGGCGACGGCGTGAGGACGCGTTTGCGCCCGATCGGCGCGTCCGGCCGGGTCAGCACCGCGACGACGTCGAAGCCGGCGGCGATCAGCGCATCAAGTGACGGTACGGCTACAGCCGGCGTTCCCGCGAAGAGGACCCTCATCCGGCAGCGCCAAAGCTGCCGCCGCCGAAACTGGAGCCGACAGTCTTGGCGCGCTTCGCCGTCGTCCGTTCAGTGATGGAGTCATAGTTGGCGTTGCGGATGGAGCGCAGCGCTGCCCTGCGGTCCTCGCCCTCGAGGCGGTCCGTGAAGAGAATGCCGTCCAGGTGGTCGGTCTCGTGCTGGAAGCAGCGGGCCAGCATTCCCTCTCCCTCCACGGAGACCGGGTTTCCGTTGACGTCCACCCCGGTGACCCGCGTGGTGCGGTAGCGGCGGACGGGGAAGCCGAGGCCCGGGATGGACAGGCAGCCTTCCACTTCGTCAGGCTGGAAGTCATCGCTGTTTTCCAGCACCGGGTTGATGACGTGCCCCTCAACGCCGCCGATCCGGTAGGTGAACACCCTGAGGCTGACTCCGACCTGGGGCGCGGCGAGGCCGGCGCCTTCCACGTCCTCCATGGTTTCGGTCATGTCGGCAACGAGCCTGGCCAGCTCCGGCCCGAATTCCGTGACAGGGTCGGCAACCGTGCGCAGCACGGGGTCGCCGATGATACGGATATTCAGAATTGCCATGTGCAGTCATTTCCTCACGGTGGGCGTTAACGGATCCAGTCCAGTTTAGTTGCTGCGGCCGGGCCGGCGCCGCCCCTGCGCCCGGCTCAGGCGAACACGGGCGGCGCCACCGGCAGCAGCGCGGGTCCTGCGCTGACGGTATCCGCGGACATCTCCCACACACGCCGCAGCGCGCAGAATTTCCACCAGTGGTGCCGCAGCACCTCCGGGTTCGCCCTCACCGGGCGCACCTCGGTTTCGCCGATGGCCACGGCGAGCAGTACAGGAGAATCACCGTGCTGCCAGGGTTCCCACTCCCCCGCCACGGCATCCACCAGGCTTTCCTCCGCCTTCATGCCTGCGACGAGCTGCATGACCACTTTGTCGTCCAGCGGCTTGACCTGGCCGTCGCGGGTTGTTCCTTTGGTCTTGTAGTCAATGAGGCAGGTCCGCCCGTTGATCCGGGCGACGAGATCCAGCGTTCCGGCGTACCCCACCGTTTTGTTCCACACCGTAATCTCCGGCGCCAGGGGTTCCACCCGGAACAGCTCCCACCATTCGTCGAAGCGGGCGGCGAAGGCCTCTTCACCGTTGGACGCCAGGGCTTCCCGCGTTTCCTTCATCCGGTGGGGCCGGCCCAGGGCCCGCAGCGCAACCTGTTCGCAGTAGTTGTGGACGCGGTCGCCGCGCTGGGCGGCTTCGTCGC
Organism: Arthrobacter sp. ISL-5; assembly: GCF_018613835.1. Lineage (GTDB taxonomy): Bacteria > Actinomycetota > Actinomycetes > Actinomycetales > Micrococcaceae > Arthrobacter. The sequence goes on from NZ_JAGGPM010000033.1 coordinate 64,857, forward strand.
GGTAGGCCTCGGCAGCCTTGGCTGCACGGTTCACCGCCTGCCGCACTTTTGCCGGGCTGCCCAGGATTTCGGGAAGCGACGGATCCTTGGCGAGGGTGCTGGCGCCCATGTAGCCGAACCATCCGTCCAGCCCGTGGGGCTGCTGGCCGATGACTGTGGTGATGGACGGAACCGAGAACGCTTCAGTGGTGGAGCGCGCGTACATCCGGCCGTATTCCGTGGCGTGGGCGAGGAGTGGATCAGTCATGGAGAGACTCTTTCACGGGGGGCTGACAATAAGTCCGGAAACAGAAAAGTCCGCTCCGCCGGGTGTTATCCCGGGCGGAACGGACCATCCATCGGTGGGCGATACTGGGTTCGAACCAGTGACCTCTTCGGTGTGAACGAAGCGCGCTACCACTGCGCCAATCGCCCCGATGCATTTGAATGCTAGCCGACGATGAGGGGTTTTCGGAAATCGGGCCTCCCCCGCAGGGAACCAGATGCGAAAGCCGGATGCACACCGGAGCCCCTGGCCTGCTGAATTACAGGTCTGTAATTCGAAAATTTCCCTAGAATTCAAGGAAGTACGGGGGTTGGCGTGACCGCGTTGTGCCTCGATTTGGAGAATCCCTGAACCTCCTATAGAGTTTTTACTCGTTGGAACGCGAGGAAATGCCGCTCACGGCACAGGAATCAGCGCTCCGAATGCGGACGTAGCTCAGCTGGTAGAGCACCACCTTGCCAAGGTGGATGTCGCGAGTTCGAATCTCGTCGTCCGCTCGCAGGACACTGTCACGGCTAAGATTCCCTGGAATCGACGCTTACACGGTGGGTTGGCCGAGAGGCGAGGCAGCGGCCTGCAAAGCCGTATACACGGGTTCGAATCCCGTACCCACCTCGGTGAAAACCATGGTTTCCGGTCTGACCGGATGCAATGGGCGATTGGCGCAGCGGTAGCGCGCTTCCCTGACACGGAAGAGGTCACTGGTTCGATCCCAGTATCGCCCACCAGAGCAAGGCAACTTGCTTGTTGTTGAACGTCCGGCCCAGCCGGCACGGACTTCATGCGCGGACGTAGCTCAGCTGGTAGAGCACCACCTTGCCAAGGTGGATGTCGCGAGTTCGAATCTCGTCGTCCGCTCTCTTGATCCTTCGGGATCCGAACCCAGGATTCAGCCGGTCTTCCGGTTCCGGGCGATTGGCGCAGCGGTAGCGCGCTTCCCTGACACGGAAGAGGTCACTGGTTCGATCCCAGTATCGCCCACGATTCAAGCAGCTCCCCGGAGCTGCTTTTTTCTTGCCTTCGCACCGTTTGACAATTTCTGTCAACAGCTCCTTGGCAGGCATCGCCATGGCAGCTAGGATCGAATGCGGAGGAGCGAACTGGCTCCGCAATTGAAGGGAGGTGCTCGTGGGACTAATTGACGATCTAAAGGGCAAAGCTCAGGGTCTGATCCGCGGCAACGAGCAGGCCATCAAGGACGGCATCAACAAAGCGGGCGACTTCGTCGACTCGAAGACCGGCGGCAAGTACGCCGGACACGTAGATAAGGTCCAGGATGGCGCTTCCACCTTCGTTGACAAGAACGCAGACGGAACGCCCAAGCAGGCTCCGGCGGACCAGATAGTGCCGCCGGCCGAGAAGGCTCCGTAACCAGGGATTTGCCCGGGCTTTGCCCAGACACGTCAACCTAGGTGCCGGTCCCGCCGAGAGGCGGCGCCGGCACCTTTGGCGTTTAACGCCGTCGCTTAACGCCTAAAGAGCCGGTTCGTGGTTCTGGCCTTCACGGGCCAGTGCCGTCAGGCGGGAGACTGCCCGGAAGTACTTCTTCATGTAGCCGCCGGTCATCATTTCATGCGTGAACAGCTGGTCGAACGGGACGCCGCTCGCCAGGATCGGAACGTCCTTGTCGTACAGCCGGTCCGCCAGCACCACGAACCTCAGCGCCACGGCCTGTTCGGTAATGGTCTCCACGTCGCGCCAGACAACGCCGTCCACGCCGTCGATGAGTTTCCGGTAGCGGCTCGGGTGGACGCCGGCCAGGTGGGCGATCAGGGTCTTGAAGTCGTCCTCCGCAACCGTCTGGCCGTCGAACTCCGCCTTCATGTGGGCGTGAAGTTCGCTGTTCCGCAGCGGCAGCGGGGCCGCGGGCAGGCCGCGGTGCCGGAAGTCCTCGCCGTCGATCCTGATGACATCGAACTGGTCGGCCAGGACCTGGATCTCCCGCTGGAAGTCGACCGCCGCGAAGCGGCCGTCGCCCAGGGATCCGGGCAGCGTGTTGGACGTGGCAGCGAGTTTGACGCCGGCGTCGGCGAGTTCGCGCATGAGCCGGGACATCAGGACGGTGTCCCCCGGATCATCCAGCTCAAACTCATCGATGCAGACAAGCTTGTAGGAACTCAGCGCCTCAACGGTTTTCCGGAAGGACAGCGCTCCCACCAGGTTGGTGTACTCCACGAACGTGCCGAAGGCCTTGGGACCGGGCGCGGAGTGCCAGAGCGAAGCGAGGAGGTGGGTTTTTCCGACGCCGAAACCGCCGTCGAGGTAAATGCCGGCCCGCGTTGTGTCCTTCTTGGCGAAGAGCCGTTTGAAGAGTCCCGCCCCGTCGCCCGCGCCAACACCGCCGGCAAAAGCCTCCAGGGCATGGACGGCCGCCGCCTGGCTGGGCTGCGAAGGATCGGGCCGGTAGCTTGCGAAGGACACCTTCCCGAACCTTGGTGACGGGTAGAAACCTTTGAGGAGCTCATCCACCGACACCGCCGGCGTCCGGGTGGCAAGCTTTTCAATCTGTACCAAGGTGGTCCGTTCTGCTGGTGACTTGTCCCCAGACAGGATACCGGCATTGACGGCGCCGTCCCGATGCGGGGACCCAGGCCGTCCCCCGCCGTGACCAAGCACACATTTCGCCCTGTTAACGAGGGGGAGCAATCATCGCGGGCCGTGGCTAGTGTTGAAGCAGTGACCGACCGTCCCCTTCGGCGGTCCGACGTGACCGTTTCAGTGAAAGGCCATACGAATGTCCTACCCAGTTGAACAGAACGAGAAGTTCACCGCCTACGCCAACCCGGAGCGGCTCGTCTCCACGGAGTGGCTCGCCGCCGCCATCGAGGGTGGTGCCCTCAACGACGGAAAGCTCGTAGTAGTGGAGTCCGACGAGGACGTCCTGCTGTACGAGACCGGACACATCCCGGGCGCGGTCAAGGTTGACTGGCATACGGACTTGAACGACGAAGTCACCCGCGACTACGTCGACGGCAACGCTTTTGCCGCCCTGGCAGCGGCCAAGGGCATTTCCCGCGACACCACCGTGGTGATCTACGGCGACAAGTCCAACTGGTGGGCAGCATATGCCCTCTGGGTGTTTACCCTATTCGGCCACGAGGACGTCAGGCTGCTCGACGGCGGGCGGGACAAGTGGATCGCCGAAGGCCGCGAGCTGACAACCGACGTTCCCGCTCCGGCTGCGGGTGACTATCCGGTTGTGGAACGCAATGACGCACCCATCCGCGCCTTCAAGGACGACGTCCTCGCCCACCTCGGAAAGCCGCTGATCGATGTCCGCTCCCCCGAGGAATACACGGGCCAGCGCACCCACATGCCCGCATACCCCGAGGAGGGCGCCCTCCGCGGTGGACACATCCCCACGGCGGCATCGATTCCTTGGGCACGCGCGGCGGCGGAAGACGGCACCTACCGCACCCGGCCCGAGCTTGAGGCCCTCTACCTCGGTGAAGCCGGACTGACGGAAGGGGACGACGTCGTGGCCTACTGCCGCATCGGCGAACGTTCCAGCCACACGTGGTTCGCCCTGAAGTACCTGCTCGGTTTCGAGACGGTCCGCAACTACGACGGTTCCTGGACGGAATGGGGCAACGCCGTACGCGTGCCGATCGTCAAGGGCGCCGAGCGCGGATCCGTTCCGGCTGGCGCCAGGTAAGCATCCGTAAGAAAGGGCCGCTTCGGGGCAAATTTGCGTAAGCTGGAAGGGATGAGTACTTATGCACTTCCCACCGCGCTGGCGGAGATTGTCGATGACTTCCAGGCACTGACCGAGCCTGACCGGCTTCAACTGCTTCTGGAGTTTTCCCGCGCCCTGCCCGAACTGCCGGAGCGGCTCCGGGATCACCCGGAACTGCTGGAACAGGTCGTCGAGTGCCAGTCGCCGCTTTTCCTGACAATTGAGACGGAAAAGGACGACGCCGGGTCCCCCGCCGCTTTCCGGCTGTTCTTTAAGGCGCCTCCCGAGGCTCCCACCACACGGGGATTCGCGGGGGTGCTCCACGAGGGTCTCGACGGCCTCACTGCGGAGGAGATCCTGGCCGTGCCGGATGACATGCCGGAGCTGCTGGGGCTGACGCGGGCCATTACACCGTTGCGGATGCGCGGGATGACGGCGATGCTGGGGCGCATCAAGCGCAAAGTGGCCGCGTCCGCCAGGCTCCAGAGCTAAGCCGTCCGGACCTGCCAATGGCGCGCAAGAACACCTCGCAGGGAACGCCTGCCACAGCCGCACTGGCTGCGGCAGGCGTTTCCTTCGTTCTGCATCCGTACAGCCACGACCCCGCGGCCGCCAGTTACGGGCTAGAGGCTGCCGAAGTCCTGGGGATTGATCCGGCGAGGGTCTTCAAGACGCTGATGGTCGAGGTCGACGGCAGGCTCGCCGTCGGCGTCGTTCCGGTGAGCGGAAGCCTGGACCTGAAGGCCGTCGCGGCGGCCCTGGGGAGCAAAAAAGCAGCCATGGCGGACCCTGCCGCGGCTGAACGGCGGACGGGCTACGTCCTGGGCGGCATCTCGCCGCTGGGCCAGCGGCTGCCCTCCCCCACGGTGATTGATGAAAGCGCGCTGGCGCTGGCCAGCATGCTCGTTTCCGGAGGCCGCCGCGGCCGTGACATCGAGCTCGATCCCCAGGACCTGATCCGCCTCACCGGCGCCGCCACTGCCCCCATCAGCGCAACCCCGGTCAGCACGGCCAGCCCCAGGACGGCCAGCCGGCCGCGCTAATCCCGCAGGTCCCGTTCGGCTCCGGGCTGGCCGGGCTCCTGCCCCGGATTCAGCCCCTGACCCGGATTCAACCTTGGCGCGAGCTGCTGCTGCAGCCAGGCCTTGACCAGGCTCTCCCAGCGGCCCGGATCAACATTCCATTCCTTCGTGTGCCGCGCCTGCTCGAACGCCTCGAACGTGACCATCTCCGGATTCTTTTCGGCAAGGAGCGCGGAGGGCCGGTACGGGACATATTCGTCGTCCACGCTGTGAACAATGAGGGTGGGTGTCCGCAGTTCCACGGCCCTGGACACCCAGTCCATGGCCTTCAGGTCCAACGGAGCGGCCAACCCGGTCAGGCGGCGCCCCAGCCGGTGGCCCATCATCAGCTGGCCGTACCGGCCGACGACGGACGGAATCCGGTTCAGTTCGGCGTGATGGGCCAGGACATTGACCCAGTCGATGACGGGGGCGTCCAGGACCATGGCCCTGATGACCGTCCGGTGCTTCGAGAGATCCGCGGTCTGCAGGCAGATGGCACCGCCCATGGACCAGCCGAAGAGCACCACGTCCTTGGCCCCGTTAGCCAGGGCGAAGGAGATTGCGGCATCGATGTCCCGCCACTCAGTGGACCCCAGGCCGTACCTGCCGTCCGGCGCCGAGGGCGCCAGGCCGTCGTTGCGGTAGGACACCAGCAGGCTGGAGAGCCCCAGTTCGCGGGCGGCCCGGACGGCCCGGAGGCCTTCCTGCCTGGTTGCGCCCCGGCCGTGGACCATGATGGCCCACGTCTCGGCGTCGGGTTCGGCCCTGATCAGCCAGGCGGGGGCGGTTCCGCCGTCGACCTCGATGCCGACTTCTTCGGACGCCAGCCCGACGGCGGCGGGATCCGGATACGCGGCGCCGCTCCACCAGCCGCGCCGGGCCGTTGCGAGGTCTCCGCTGTAGACCGCCTCGACTTCGCGCAGCACCGTTCGCTCGGCCGGCGAGTAGGACACAATCTTGCCGATCCGGGCGTAGCCGTTTCCGCCGTCAAAGAAGAGTCCGTAGACACCATCCAGGGTGGCGTCGGGCGTGGCGGCCAGAATGACCTGCAGGCCGCGGCCCTCCCGGATGAGCGCCAGCACTTCCTGGTCCGCAGGCCGTGCCCGGGCCGGGGTAAGGACCCGCCTGGCAAAGTACAGCGCCAGGGCAGAGGAGCCGGCGCCGAGGAGTCCGGCCGCAGCCCCGCCGGCGATGGCCCCGCCAAGGGTCCATTTCGCTCTGAGTGTCATCTTGTTGTCCGGTGTGCCCGCTGCCACGGTCTGCTGGCCGGCGGCGCGTTCCACGTGTCGCTGCAGCGCTGTGCCCAGCGGGAAGGAGGAATCCATGGCACCATTCTTGCCGGACTCGGCTCCCAAGGCACATCGGGGGCCAAATGCATGCGGGCGCGGTTCCTCGGGACTAGGCTGATGGCATGAGCGATCCAATCGTCATTCTCACAGAAGAGCCGCTGGGTGCGGACGACCGCGTCAACATCGAACGCCTGGTGGATGGGGGTGATGCGCCCCTGGTAGTGCTCGTGCCTGCCAACACTGAACGGCACCTGTTGGTGGATTTCCTCGAGAACCTCTCCATGCTGGACATCGCCAAGGCCTTCCGGGAGCTAACATCGCACGCCCCGGACCCGGACAAGCAGCGGGCCGCCGCGGCGGAGACGCTGACCACGTCGCTCAGTGCCCTCGAAGGCGTGGGCGGCGGGGTCTCGGGCGAGGTGGTGGATGGCGGAGCGGTCAACGGCCTCGTGGCCAAGGTGAAGGCACTCGGTGCCGCACAGGCTGTCGTCATCACCAGGCCGCACGCAGTGGCGGACACCTTCCACACCGACTGGGCCAACAAAGCCCAGGACCGGCTGGGGCTTCCGGTGCTGCATCTGTACGCGGGCTCGGGATTTATCGGGGACTCCTGAGCGTTGACCAGGCTATGAGCACTCCAGAAAAAGCCGACAATACCAACACTGTAGGCGCCGAGAATCCGTCGGCGGTCCGGGATGACGAGGACTGGCGCAGGGAACTGACGCCCGAGGAGTACCGGGTGCTGCGCCAGGCCGGCACGGAACGCCCGTACACGGGCGAGTACTGGGACACCCACACGGCAGGCGTCTATCACTGCCGTGCCTGCGGGGCCGAGCTTTTCACCAGCAACGAGAAATTCGATTCGCACTGCGGCTGGCCGTCCTTCTGGGCGCCCCTGGCAGAGGAACGCGTACGGTACATCCACGACCGCACCCTCGGCATGGAACGCATCGAAGTTCGGTGCTCAAACTGTGATTCCCACCTGGGCCACGTCTTTGAGGGTGAGGGCTACGGCACGCCCACGGACCAGCGGTACTGCATCAACTCGATTTCGCTGAAGCTGGTCCCGGCCGAAGGCACCGCAGGGGCGGACTCCTGAGGCTTTGCGCCGCTACATCTGACGGGCTGAATGCAGGCCCTTAGCCTCACAGTTTCTTACGCTCACGCCGATTATGGATTAGGAACTCTGGCTGCTTGCTACGCTCGGCGTAGAAGCTCAGGCAACCAGAAAGGCGACGCCGAAGATGACACTGACCGCTACCACAGCACCTGCCACGATCTCAGCAGACCACCCCGAATGGCAGCGGCTGAAGGCCTCGGCCACGGCCCTGCGCGGGCTCCAGGTGCAGGACGGCTCCGTTCCGGAAAAAGCCGACCACGCTGCCGCCGCCAGCCACGTCGTTGCCATCGTCGACGCCGTCAAGGCCCTTGCCCCGGCCCTCCCGCACGATGCCCGCTACCTTGAACTGCTGGGCCGCGACTTCGGCCGCTGGACGGAGGCCGGCTTCGGCGTTCCCGACTTCCTGGACTCCCTGCTCGCCTTCCAGCCGCAGACGCACCGCGAAAACGGGCTCCAGCACCTCGTGGTATTCCCCATGTACACCCAGAACGGCAGCAGCAACAGGCTGGTGGAAGCTGTGCTGATCGAAGTTGTCTGGCCAGAATTCATCGCCGGGCTGGAACAGGGCGACTACTCGAACAAGCTCTTTGTCCCCATCCGCTTCCTTGACTTCACGCCCGGGTATGACACCAACTCCGCGGTGCTCTTTCCGGAGACGGTGGCCGTCCGCGAGACCCCCAAGTTCACGTGGGGCGCGATCTTCGCAGACCGTGAGGCTGCCCGCTTCCGCCGCGTCCTTCGTGCCGCCGCGGACATCACGGCCCTTGAACTGCCGGCCGGCGCCGCCGAACTCCTCGGGGACCAGGAGCTCACCCAGGAAACGTTCGTGATGTGGGACCTGATCCACGACCGCACCCACATGCGCGGGGACCTGCCCTTCGATCCGTTCATGATCAAGCAGCGCATGCCGTTCTTCCTGTATTCGCTGGAGGAACTGCGCTGCGACCTCACCGCCTTCCGGGAATCAGTGAAGATCGAGAAGGACGAAGAGGCCGACCCTGAAGCCCGCCGGCACGCGAAACTGGTCCAGTACGCCGTCATCTTCGACCGCATTTTCCGCTTCGCCATCACGGGCAGCCGGGTGCGCAACTACGACGGACTCGGCGGCCAGTTGCTGTTCGCCTGGCTGCACCAGCACCGGGTGCTCCACTGGACCGACAGCCGCCTCAGCATCGACTGGGAGGACGTGGCCGGCGTCGTCATTGAACTCGGCGCCCGGATTGACGAGCTGTACTGGCGTTCCATCGACCGGCCCAAGACGGCCCACTGGCTGGCCGCGTATGAGCTCATCTCGGGCACCGTCACGCCCAACCCGGCCTCCGTGTGGGCGAAGGGACCCGGGGCCCTCCCCCTCGACGGGCCGCCCCGCGGGCTCACCGACCAGGTGCTGGACGATGAGTTCCCCCTGTCCATGTTCTACGAGGCACTGGAAAAGAAGATGCGTCCAGTGATCGAGTCAACCGCCGGCATCACCGGAGCTTCGGACCCGGGCCACTCAACCACAGGTCCTGCGGCGACGCCGATGACCCCGGGATGAACGCAGGCCAGGGAGCCAACGTCCTGGTCACGGGCGGCAGCGGCCCGTCGGGAGTAGCCGTGGCCGGCGCGCTGCGGCGGGCCGGCTTCGCCGTCTTCACCGTGGGTTCGGACGAGGCGAGGATTGAGGCCGCCGCCGCCCAGGCCGGCCCCGGAGTCGTCCCGTTGGTCTGCGATCTCGCGAGCCTCCCCGAGGTCCGCGAACTTCACCGAGCCCTCGCCCGGACAGCGGGAAGGATCGACGGCGTCATCCACCTCGTCGGCGGGTGGCGCGGAGCACAGGGCATCGCCGACCAAAGCGACGAGGACTGGGACTTCCTGGAACGCAGCGCCATAACGACGCTCAGGAACGTCACCCGCGTCTTCTACGACGACCTCGCGGCATCGGATACCGGCCGCTTCGCCATGGTGACATCGACGACGGTCAGCCAGCCCGCCGCCGGCATCGCCAACTATGTAGCAGCCAAGGCGGCCGCCGAGGCCTGGACCATGGCGGTGGCGGACGGGTTCGCCCGGGACCAGAGCGGAGACACCAAACTGCACGGCACCGCCCAACTACACAGTGCCGCCGTCGTCTTGGTGGTGCAGGCCCTTGTGGACGCCGGCATGCGTAGCCGGCAGCCGGAACGCAAGTTCCCGGGCTACACCGACGTCGAGAACCTGGCGGCCGCCGTCGTCGGGCTTTTCGGCCAGCCCGCCGCGGAACTGAACGGCAAGCGGCTGCCGCTGACTCCTGACGCCACACACCAATTGCCGGAACTACCTAGACTGAAAGCGTGACCAAAGCGATGACAACCACAGTTGAAACGGCCGGCAACGGCACCATGTCCCGGCTGCACGACGCCACCGTCCGGGGATTTGCCTCCGACAACTATTCCGGCGTGCACCCGGAGGTGCTTGCTGCGCTGGCGGCCGCCAATGAGGGGCACCAGGTGTCCTACGGCGAAGACGACTACACCGCGCGGCTGCAGAAGCTCATGGAGGAGCACTTCGGCGAAGGCATCGAGTGCTTCCCCGTCTTCAACGGCACCGGCGCCAACGTGCTTTCGCTGCAGTCCCTGCTCCCCCGCTGGGGTGCGGTGATCTGCGCGTCAACGGCGCACATCAACATGGATGAGAACGGCGCCCCGGAACGCATCGGCGGCATCAAGCTGCTGCAGGTTCCCACGCCGGACGGCAAGCTGACGCCGGAGCTCATTGACCGTGAAGCGTGGGGCTGGGGCGACGAGCACCGGGCCCAGCCGCTGGCCGTCTCCATCACCCAGACCACCGAGCTGGGCACCTGCTACACGCCGGAGGAAGCGCGGGCCATCGCCGAGCACGTCCACGCCAAGGGCATGAAACTGCACATGGACGGCGCCCGGCTGGCAAACGCGGCGGCACACCTCGATGTTCCGCTGCGGGCCTTCACCCGCGATGCCGGCGTGGACATCCTGTCCTTCGGCGGCACCAAGAACGGACTGCTGTTCGGCGAGGTGGTGGTGTCGCTGAATCCGGACGCCGCCCACGGCCTGCTCTTCCTGCGGAAGATGAACATGCAGCTGGCCTCCAAGATGCGCTTCATGTCCGCGCAGTTCATCGCGCTGCTGGAGGGCGATCTTTGGTTGCGATCGGCCGCGCACGCGAACGCCATGGCCACCCGGCTGCGGTCAGCCGTGGATGCCATTGACGGCGTGGAACCCACCCAGAAGACGGAATCCAACGGCGTCTTCGCCATCCTGCCCGAGGGCGTGGCCGACAGGCTGCGACAGTCCTTCCGCTTCTACGACTGGAACGAGGCTGCCCGGGAAGTCCGTTGGATGTGCTCGTTTGATACCAGCGAGGAGGACGTTGATGCGTTCGTCGAGGCCATCAAGAGGGAACTGTCCGGCCACGCTCCGGCGTCACCGGCAGGCGCGCAGTAGCATGCGCGCGATTGCATGAGCCGGCGGCGAGCCTGCGGGCGGCGGCGGATTCTATTGCGTACCCTGCGAAGGTGAACGCACTTGCCCAGGTTCCCTCGGATTTCCTTCACGCCTTGGGAACGCTCCGGAAAGCACGATGCCGCAGTGAGTTGCGCCTGGACGAGATCCCGGCGCCCTCACGGCTGGCACCGTTCGCTGTGGCGCTCGGCGCCGAGGTGATTGTGCCCAGCGGCGGCGGCGACTACGCGGCCGTCCACGGCCCAGCGGCCATGGCGCTGGCCCGCTCTGCCGCTGCCGGTGACGACCCCGACGGCGACGAACTCGCCACCGGCAGGTTCATCCTGCTCTACGACCCCGACGGCTCGGCCGTCTGGGACGGTGAGTTCCGCATCGTAACGTACATCCGCGCCCAGCTCGATGCCGAGATGGGCAACGACGAAATGCTCGGCACGGTGGCGTGGACCTGGCTCGTGGAAGCCCTGGAGACGCACCACGCCCCCTACCGCGCAGCCGGCGGAACAGCCACCCGCGTGCTATCGGAAAGCTTCGGCACGCTGTCCGACCGGCCGGGTTCGATCGACATCGAGCTCCGTGCCTCCTGGACGCCGGCCAGTGCAGACATCCAGTCCCATCTTGAGGCCTGGTCTGACATGGTGTGCACCTTTGCCGGGCTTCCGCCGCTGCCCGACGGCGTGTCCGCACTGCCCCGCAGGCGCCGGAACTAGCGGCTCCCGCCCGTGCCGAATCAGTCCGCCGGCTTGCTGCCGGTAAACTAGGGGCATCATGACCCCTCAAAATCCGGAAAACACCACAGCCGGCGCTCCGGCTGCTGAAACCGCACCCCATATAACGGTGGAGGGCTTCGACAGCCTCGTCCCCGTTGTCATTGATCTTGATTCGCCCCGCGACGGCGTGCCGCTGGTCATCGAAACCCAGGCAGGACTGGAGCGCTGCGCGGCCGCAATTGCGGCCGGCACCGGCCCGGCGGGGGTTGATGCGGAGCGGGCATCCGGCTTCCGGTACGGCCAGCGGGCCTTCCTGGTGCAGATCCGGCGGGAGGGATCCGGAACCTGGCTCATCGATCCGGAACCGTTCGAGGACCTTCGGATTATCAACGACGCCCTCCACGGCGTCGAATGGATCCTGCACGCGGCCAGCCAGGACCTCCCCTGCCTTTCGGAGCTTGGCATGTGGCCGGAGAGGCTGTTCGACACCGAGCTCGCCGCACGGCTGGCGGGACTGCCCCGCGTGGGGCTTGCCGCCGTCATCGAGCAGTTGCTCGGATTCGGCTTGGCCAAGGAGCATTCCGCAGCCGACTGGTCCACGCGCCCCCTGCCGGAGCCCTGGCTCAGGTACGCTGCCCTCGACGTCGAGGTCCTGACGGAACTGCGCGAGGAACTCATCGAACTGCTGGAGGCGGACGGAAAGCTTGAATTCGCGGAGCAGGAGTTCGCCGCAATTCTTTCGGCCGGGCTCGCGCCGCCACGCGTCGATCCCTGGCGCAAGACGTCGGGCCTGCATCAGATCAGGGACCGCCGCCAGCTGGCCGCTGTCCGGGAAATGTGGCTCGAACGCGACGCCCTGGCCCAGAAGCGGGACGTCGCTCCGGGCAGGCTGATCCCCGATTCGTCCCTCGTGGCCGCCGCCAAGGCCATGCCGACTACGGTGCCGCAACTCCTGGGCACCAAGGGCTTCCACGGCCGGGCCGCCCAGCGCGAGGCTCCGCGCTGGCTCCGCTGCATCGCGACTGCCCGGGCACTGGAGGAACTTCCCCCGCTGCACCTCCCAACCAACGCCCCGCCGCCACCGCGGGTGTGGGCCGACCGCGACCTTGCCGCCGCGGAGAGGCTGTCCACCGCAAGGCCGCTCCTGCAGAAAAAGTCTGAGGAATTCAATCTTCCGCTGGAGAACCTGCTGACCCCGGACTTCCTGCGGCGCATCGCCTGGCGCCCTCCGACGGAAATCAAAGAGGCCGCCATTGCCGATGAACTCCGCGGGCTGGGTGCGCGGCCGTGGCAGGTCGACCTCGTGACGCCACTTATCACTGAAGCCTTCCTGAACCCGCAGCCGCTGCCACCGAAGGAAGCCAGGACGTAGACGACCGCTCCCTGCACGTGATGTTGCTTGCACGCTACGCGCCTTGCACCCTAAGTTACTGACGAGTAACATTGGGTTCACTGTCGCCCGGATCCTTCCTGACCTCGGTCAGGGTCCGGCATCAACGTCTCAATGAGGAGCAGCACGTGAGCCAACACCGAAGCAGCGGAAACCAACGCATGGTCCGCGACGTCCTCTTCGTGGACGGCGTGCGCACGCCTTTCGGCCGCGCCGGCGAGAAGGGCATCTACGCAGGAATGCGCGCTGATGACCTCGTGGTCAAGTGCATCCGCGAACTGATGCGACGCAACCCTGCGCTTCCTGCCGAACGCATCGACGAGGTGGCGGTCGCCGCAACCACACAGACCGGGGACCAGGGCCTCACCATCGGCCGGACCGCCGCCCTCCTGGCCGGCCTGCCGCGCACGGTGCCCGGCTTCGCCATCGACCGCATGTGCGCGGGCGCCATGACGGCCGTGACCACGACCGCCAGCGGCATCGGTTTCGGCGCCTACGACGTCGTGATCGCCGGCGGCGTGGAACACATGGGGAACCATCCCATGGGCGCCGGGGCTGACCCCAACCCGCGCTTCGTGTCCGAACGCCTCGTGGACCCCGCCGCGCTCAACATGGGCAACACTGCCGAAAACCTGCACGACCGCTTTCCGCACATCACCAAGGACCGCACGGACGCATACGCGGTGTCGTCCCAGAACAAGCTGGCGGCTGCCTACGGCAACGGGCAGATCCAGCCGGACCTTGTCCCTGTCGCCACCATGAAGCCGGGCCAGGGCTGGACGGTCAACACAGTGGACGAGCCGCCGCGGCCGGGCACCACCGCGGAGGATCTCGCCGCCCTTCGGACGCCGTTCCGGGCCCACGGCCGGGTGACGGCCGGCAATGCCGCGGGACTTAACGACGGCGCCACCGCCGCGCTGCTGGCGTCCTCCGACGCCGCCGCTGAACTGGGGCTGCCCGTCAAGATGCGTCTGGTCAGCTACGCCTACGCAGGCGTGGAACCCGAGGTCATGGGAATCGGGCCTGTTCCGTCAACCGAGAAAGCGCTGGCGAACGCCGGCCTGGACATCGGAGACATCGGCCTGTTCGAAATCAACGAGGCCTTCGCCGTCCAGGTCCTCAGCTTCCTGGATCATTTCGGGATTGCCGACGACGACCCCCGGGTGAACCGCTACGGCGGCGCGATAGCGGTGGGCCACCCCCTCGCTTCCTCGGGCGTCCGGCTCATGAACCAGCTGGCCCGGCAGTTCCAGGAAGATCACTCCGTGCGCTACGGCATCACGGCCATGTGCGTCGGCCTCGGCATGGGCGCCACGGTCATCTGGGAAAACCCGCACCACGCCGAATACAGCGCAGTCACCACCCCAACCGCAGTCTCCATCCCAACCGCAGGAGCCGCAGCATGAGCGCCGCAGATTTCCGCAAGCTTGCCGACCTTTTCCCGGATGAGACGGTCACCCATTCCTACGTGCAGGACATCGAACTCCCGGCCGTCGGCGGCCAGCCCAGTGCCGGCGTCTTCGCCCTGATCACGCTGGACAACGGGCTGGACCACACCAAGCCCACCACGCTGGGACCCAACACCCTCGTGGAACTCGGAACGGTGCTCGAAGGACTCCGCGGGCGGGCAGCCAGCGGCGAGATCGTCGGCGTCGGGGTGACCGGCAAGCCGCACTTCCTGGTGGCCGGCGCGGACCTGTCCGCGGTGAAGTCCCTCGACAGCCGGGAGCACGGACTGTGGATGGCGCAGCTCGGTCACGACGTCTACGCGACCCTGGCCAACCTTGGCGTTCCCAGCTTCGCCTTCATCAACGGAGTGGCCTTGGGCGGCGGGCTGGAGATTGCGCTGCAGTCCACCTACCGGACAGTCTCGGCCGCGGCGGGGGCGCTGGCCCTGCCGGAGGCCTTCATCGGGCTGGTTCCAGGCTGGGGCGGCGTCTATATCCTGCCCCGGCTGATCGGTCCGGAAAGCGCCGTCAAGGTGATGATCGAGAATCCGCTGAACAACAACCGCACGCTGTCAGGGCCTGAGGCCTACAAGCTCGGAATCGCGGATTCGATGTTCGAACCGGCAGACTTCGTGGAGCAGTCGATCGCCTGGGCCGCGGGAGTCATCTCCGGCAGCATCGCCCCGGAACGGCCCTCCGCCGTCGACCCTTCCGACCCGGAAGTGGCCGGCCGCTGGGCCGGGGCCGTGGCCGCCGGCCGCGCCTTCGTGGAATCCAAGACGTCCAACGCCTCGCCTGCACCGGCCAAGGTGCTGGGCATCATGGAGGCCAACCGGACCATGAGCCAGGCGGAGTCCGCCGCCCTGGAGTGCGAAACCCTGGCCGGACTAATGCAGACGGACGAGTTCCGTTCCACGGTCTATGCGTTCCTGGACCTGGTGCAGAAGAGGTCCAAGCGCCCCGCCGGCGCCCCTGACCGCAAACTCGCCCGGCCGGTGACCAAGGTGGGCGTGGTGGGCGCCGGACTGATGGCCAGCCAGTTGGCCCTGCTCTTCGCCCGCCAGCTTAAAGTTCCGGTGGTCATGACGGACATCGACCAGGCCCGCGTGGACAAGGGCGTGGATTACGTCCATGCGGAGGTGGACAAGCTGCTCAGCAGGGGGCGCCTCAGCCAGGATGCAGCGAACCGGACGAAGGCCCTCGTGACGGGATCCGTCTCCAAGGAGCCGTTCGCGGATGCCGACTTCGTGATCGAGGCGGTGTTCGAGGAACTCAACGTCAAGAAGCAGGTTTTCGCCGAACTCGAAGCCATCGTCTCCCCCGACTGCATCCTCGCGACCAACACATCATCGCTGTCCGTGACAGCCATGGCCGAAGGCCTGCGGAACCCGGAACGGCTGGTGGGATTCCACTTCTTCAACCCGGTGGCCGTCATGCCGCTGCTGGAAATCGTGCGCGCGCCAAAGACGGACGATGCCGTGGTGGCCACCGCTTTCGAACTGGCCAGGGGACTGAAAAAGACCGCGGTCCTGGTCAGGGACGCCCCGGCGTTCGTGGTCAACCGGATTCTCCTGCGGCTCATGGGCGAGGTCACCGCCGCGTTCGACGAGGGCACGCCGGCCGACGTTGCGGACAACGCCCTGCGGCCGATGGGCCTGCCGATGACTCCGTTCGACCTGGGCGCGATGGTGGGGCTTCCCGTGGCCCAGCATGTCCAGGAATCGCTGCATGCCGCGTTCGGCGACCGCTTCAGGGTTTCGCAGAACCTGCAGAAACTGATCGACAACGGGGTGCGGTCGCTGTGGACTCCGACCGAGGACGGCGGCAAGGAAATTCCGGCGTCCACGCTGGCCCTGATGTCCTTCGGAACTTCGCCGTCAACCGGGGAAGAGGTCCTTCGCCGGACGCAGGACGCCCTGGCCGAGGAAATCGCCCTGATGCTCGACGAGGGCGTGGTGGCCGGGCCGGAGGACATCGACCTCTGCATGATCCTCGGAGCTGGCTGGCCCATGTTCCTCGGCGGCATCACCCCGTACCTGGACCGCACGGGGGCATCCGAGCGCGTCACGGGCAAGAGGTTCCTTGACCCGGGCGTGGCATCCCGGGCATAGATTCTGCTGCAGACGCACTGCCAGGCGGTGCCGGTCCCGTCACCCGTAAAGTGATGGGTTCGGCACCGTCTGTGACATTGCCAACGCTGCCCGGGCATCAGCGACACGTCGGCAGGGGCCATGCGTCGCCACAAGCTCGCGCGGGCTGCGGAAGTGTCGAATATATGCGTCGTCTCTAGACGGCGCCAAGTGCCGCTTCGAGAACTTTGGCGTAGCCGAGGTAGATCGTCCTCCGATGATGCGGAAGCCGTCGACAAGATGCTCTGCACCACCTTGAAGCTAGCGGGTTCGTTTTGGTCCGAATGGATTTGCCGGACTGATCTTTGCTGTTCAGTGCCCGAGGCAGTGGCGGGAACTGCTCCGGATCGGGCAACCCAAAAGCGTATTGGAGCTTTGCCCAGTGGAAAAGCCTCTCGGCTCACATGCGTAGTCGACGTAAGAAGGGGCGTAAGGCAGTCGGGCCTCTTCAGCTATTTGCCGGTCTTGTTCGTCGAACTGATCTAACTGCTGGGGCGTCGTCATTCGGCCATATTAGCCGCCGCCCATGACAGGGAAAGCCCCAGTCGGCGGGCCGTCGGGGGGGTCGGCCGAGAGCCTCTCGATCTCTTCCTGCCCAAGGCACCGCCTACGGGTCCGCCGCGCATTGTTGCCGATACTTAGGCTGCCCGGGCATCTTTGAGGTGCGCGCGTTTGAGTGACTTGGCGTGATGCAGGAGTTGGCGTTTGCGCCGGCGGCTCGTGGGCCGCGCGGTGTTCTGCAGGGCAGCACTAGCCAACGCAGCTTCGGTGAGCCGTGTGGCGGCCCGTGAGGTATCACGGAGTGGTGTGCCGGGTAGTGGGGGTGCAGTTGAGTGGTAGCTGTGGCCGGTGGGGGTCTGGATTTTGAGGGTGTGCCTAAGCCTGCCGGTTTCGCCGGGCCGTGGATCGCCGGGTCCGGGGCGTGGTTCTGCCCGCCAGCCGGGTGCTTCTTTGGTGTGGTTGCAGGCTTCGCAGAGTCCGGCGCCGTTGCCGTGGCTGGTGGTTCCGCCGCGGTGCCAGGGGACGATGTGGTCGTGGTGCCGGATCGGGGCGTCGCAGTAGGGGGTGCGGCAGGTGTGGTCGCGGACCTGGATGAAGCGGCGCAGCCCGGGCGGGAAGAGCCTGGCGCGGGAATCCATCGCGGTGAGTTCCCCGGTGCCCGGTGCGGTGTACAGCCGCCGCAGCCAGACATCCACGGCAGCATTCCCCGTAGCAGCGTCCGCGATGTGTGCGGCTTCCGCAGCGGCGGTTCCGGCCCCT
>NZ_JAGGPM010000034.1 GCF_018613835.1 Arthrobacter sp. ISL-5
ACCTTGATGAATGGTTCAGACGAAGGATGCGCCAAATCCGGTGGAAGGAATGGAAGAAACCGCCGGACTTGGCTCATGGGTCGTGGTCTCGCGGTGGGCCGACGCTCTGACCTGCGGTGATGTCTGTGGATCGGTGCTTTTTCACGCACTAATGGGTTTTGTTCTAGTGTCACCGGTGTGGCGTTCATCAGAAGGGTTCGGACGGCGTCGGGAGCGACGGCAGTGCAGATCGCCGAGTATGTGCGCGGTCGTCAGCGGATCGTCGAGCACGTCGGCTCGGCGCATACGGAAGCCGAACTCGGCATGCTGCTCCAGCGCGCCCGCGAGCTGTTGGAGAACCCTGCCCAGGGCGTCCTCGAGCTCGGTGTCGAGCCCACACCTCCGGTGAAAGGCCTGATTGTGCCTGCTGGGCCGGGCTTGTTCGAGGCGGCCGGCGCGGTGACGCCAGCCGGTCGTGACGGCCCGGGGCGCGTGGTGGGGACGGACTCGCGGATCCTGTTCGATGCGTTGGCCGGGGTGTTCACGGCGCTGGGGTTCGATGGGGTCGGTGATGAAGTGTTCCGCGGCCTGGTGATCGCCCGGATCGTCGAGCCGACATCGCTTCTTGATGCCGGAAGGGTCCTGCGGGACCTGGGCCGGCTCCCGGCCAGCTACGCGACGATGAAACGCACGCTGAACCGGGCCGCCAAGGGCAACTACCGGGACCGGATTGCGACCTGGTGCTTCCAGCACGCCAGAACCAGCGGGGACATCTCTCTGGTGCTCTACGACGTCACCACGCTCTACTTCGAGGCCGAGAAGGAAGACGAACTGCGAAAGGTCGGGTACTCCAAGGAACGCCGCGTGGACCCGCAGATCGTCGTCGGACTGCTCGTGGGCCGCGGCGGGTTCCCGTTGGAGATCGGCTGCTTCGAAGGCAACAAGGCCGAGACGGCGACCATTGTCCCGATCATCAAGCAGCTCCAGGCCCGCCACAACCTGACCGACATGGTCGTCGTGGCCGACGCCGGCATGCTCTCAGCGGGCAACCTGCGCGAGCTGGACGAGGCGAACCTGCGGTTCATCGTCGGCTCCCGGATGACCAAGGCCCCGACCGACCTGGCCTCGCACTTCCGTTGGCGCGGCGACGCGTTCACCGACGGGCAACTGATCGACACCATCACCCCCAGAACCGGCCACACGAACGAGAACAGCCCCGACCTGCGCGCCGAACCCGTCTGGGACCCGCCTACGCACCCCGGCTCATGGCGGGCCGTGTGGGCCTACTCCCGCAAGAGAGCAGTCCGCGACGCCACCACCTTCACAGCCCAGGAGAACCGGGCCCGCGAGGTCATCGAGGGCCAGAAAGCGGCCCGCGTCCCGCGCTTCGTCAAGACCACCGGCGGCAAACGCAGCCTCGACGACACGTCACTGACACGTGCCCGGCAACTGGCCGGGCTGAAAGGCTACGTGACGAACATTCCAGCGACGGTCATGCCCGCGGCGGACGTCATCGGCTCTTACCACGACCTGTGGCATGTCGAGCAGTCGTTCCGGATGAGCAAGACGGACCTGCGGGCCAGGCCTATGTTCCACCGCACCCGCGACGCGATCGAGGCACACCTCACGATCGTGTTCACCGCGCTTGCCATCTCCAGAACCGTCCCGAACAGGACAGGGCTCGCGGTGGCCAACGTCATCAAACAGCTCCGGCCCCTGCGCTCAGCGACCATCGCCATCAACGGCACCAAACAGAGATTCGCGCCAGACATTTCCACCGAACAGCAAGCCATCCTCGACGCGATCCATGGCCCAAAAGTCACGCACTAAGGAAATGAGCCAAGTCAGGTCAGACGAAGGATGCGCCAAATCCGGTGGAAGGAATGGAAGAAACCGCGGACCCGGCTGGCAAAACTGCGCAGGCTCGGGATCAGGCCGGATCTGGCCTATCAATGGGCTATGAGCAGCCGCGCCTACTGGCGGATCGCGGGCTCGCCCATTCTCCAACGCGCTCTGCCCAATGACCATTGGGTGGAGGAAGGCCTCATACTCTTTCGTGCTGCATGGGATCGTTTTCAACGACCTGGCGAACCGCCGTATGCAGGCCCGCACGTACGGTGGTGTGAGAGGAGGGGCGGGAAACCCGCCCCTCCTACTCGATTTGGACAACACTTAGCTTCCTACATGTCGACTATTTCCCCTCAATGTTCGCCTGGCTGCTGCGGAGGTCGTAGACTGTGGCCCCGTCGACAACTTCAGACGGAAACGTTGTCTTCACCCAGTCCGAGATCTCATTCAGCGTCGAGCTTCGTGCTGGAACGTCCAAGTGGCTCTGCTGCCACACGAGGAAGCAAATATGCCCAGCCTCCACTTCGCTTCGGAATTGTTGAAGTGTGGGACTTGGGTCCACTCCCATGAAGCCCGACAACGCCATGATGGGCTTACTGGTTGCCAATTGGTACTTGGCGGCAGTCTGCCCAGGATATGTCGCAGCAGCCCAGCGACAGGTGCTGGGCTCGCTCAGGTGTGCGACCAAGGCCGGCCCCGGATCAAGGCCATATACCAGCTCCTGTGCCCATAATGGTTCCCCCTCTGACGCACCTGCCAGGTAATGGCTCATCGTGACTTTACTCTTTGTTGTCGGGCCAGAGAGTGGATTCGAGCCTCCGTGCGGAGTCGCCACGTTGTAAACCGAGACAAGGGCCGGCGGGGCCAGTAGAGCCAAAACCAAGAGACTAACGGCGGCTCTGTCTATCAATTCGAGGGGTGGCTTGATCGCAATCAAGGCGGCACCGATGCATGCTGCTATCAAGATCCCCGGCGCCAGGAATTCAGGCCAACCGCTGCCTGAATTCAAAATCCCCGCGGCAAAGGCGGCGCCAATGATCCCCGTCACGGATATATATACCCTCAAAGGGGCGGTGATACGCGAACTAGTGAGCGCGTCAACAGCCACGCCTATCACCAATGCCATAGGTGGCACCATTGTTGCTGCGTAGTAAGTGTGGATGCCATTTCCCATAAAGCTGAGCAGCGAGTAGGTTGTGAGGAACCATCCCGTGGATGCGATAGCAGCAGCGAGTTGACCAGGCTTCGCCATCAATTTCCGCCATTTTATTGCGATGGCAAGACAAGCGAACAATGTGATGATGAGTAGCCATGAGGCCTCTTGAGCGAAATTGCCGTTGAAAAGCCGAAGGAACCCGGCGTCACTTTCCTCTGAACGGAATCTTTCAGGAACCAGTTGTATTGTTGGGTCCTCTTGAGCGCTGATGACTCGGTCGATGCCGTTATATCCGAGAGTCAGCTGAATAACGCTGTTGCTCGGAGATCCGCCCACAAATGGACGTGCCGAAGGCGGAATTAGCTCCACGAAAATCATCCAGACCGCGCCCGAAGCCAACATTGCTGCGAGACAAGCTAGGCATGCACCGAGACGTCGCCACATGGGTAGTTGGCTAGCAGAGAAGAATGCAATGCCTAAAGCGGGCACGCAGAGTAATGCCTGAAGCTGCTTCGTCATGAACGCTAGTCCGAGAAATACTCCAGCCCACACGATGGGTCGGAGCCTGCTAGATTCCACGGCCCGCACAACCAGATAGGCCGCGGCCACCATAAGGAGCAGCATCAGAGGATCTGGATTGTTGTACCTGGATAGGAGCGTAATTATGGGTGAAGTAAAAAAGACCGCCGCTGCGCCGATGGCGGCAGCGGCCGAAAAGTTCTTGCGTAATAACGCATAGATAAGGAACGTGGTGAGTACTCCCATCGCCGCCTGAGGCGCCATCATGCTTTCCGGCGAGAGCCCGAACAGCCTGACTGACAAGCCCATGATCCACAGGCTTAGTGGCGGCTTATCGACTGTGGTCGAGTTGCCCCAGTCAAGTGACCCGAAGAAGTAGGCCTTCCAGTCCATTGAGCCTGCTTGCACCGCTGCACCGTAGTACGCGTTGCCCCAGCCATTGATGCCGAGATTCCAGAAGTTCAGCGCTGCGTTGAGCGCGAGGATTATCAGCAAGGCTGGCCGTTCCCATACCGGATCCTGCGGGCGGCCAGTCCATATTGTCTTGAGGCCGTTTAGGGACCTGATGCGGATGTCGTCAGCTTTGTAGGTCATAGATTCTGAGACCGTCAATGTTCTCCCCTTTGAACGTGGACTGAATCCAGTCGATGTTGGCAACAGTGTCTTTTCCCAACGGGATTTCGTCTACTATCGGCTGTTGCCAAATGAAATATGCAGCGCCTGAGGAATTCACGGAGCACCGGAAAAACTTGAACTGCTGAGGTCATAGATCCGCACCCCATCGATCGTCGTTGAAGGGAAGTTGTCCCGTACCCACGTGGAAATGGCGACTGTCTCCGGTCCCAGCTGTTCAGATCCTGCTGCTTCGGCGCGGGGTCTGTTCCCAGCCAGTCGCCTATCGCCATCACCGGCCGACCAGTGGCCAATTGGTACTGGGCGTGCCTGGATCTCTTTCGCCATGAACGCCAGACCGAGGGCTGTCCCTGCCAGCAGGTCCCAGGACCAGCGGGTATTTTCCAGCGCCCGGATAACGAAATAGGCGGTGGCCACGGTGAGGAGTTCCATGAGCGGCTCGGGGTTGTTGAACCGCGACATGAGGCAAGTCCGATTTTCGCCCACGGCAGTGACCTGCGGACAGCGCTGTCAACCCGATGAGCCGCAGTCCGCCTCGCCTCAGCGACGCTCAACGGACCGACTGTCCTGCAGGCCGTAGCGCAAGAACCACGGTTTGTTCATCCCGCCGGCGGACCCGGAAGACCCAGATCCGGAGAAGCACGAACCGCATCAAAGTTGCAAAGACGTTGGCCGCCGTCAGGGTGAGCAACTCCATGCTCGCCGCGGCGTCCAGGTTCACCGTGTGAAGCGCCCAAAGTGACGAGGAGGTAATGCCCCAGACCAGCAAGAAGACGATCAGACCTTGGAATTGCTGCGTGA
Source organism: Arthrobacter sp. ISL-5 (assembly GCF_018613835.1). Lineage (GTDB taxonomy): Bacteria > Actinomycetota > Actinomycetes > Actinomycetales > Micrococcaceae > Arthrobacter. The sequence continues at coordinate 4,937 of NZ_JAGGPM010000034.1, forward strand.
ACAATTTCTCTGGGCCGCTAATACCAAAGGTGAACCTGCGGTTGGCCGCGGTGTTGCCGACAGCAGTCAGGAGCAGGGACAGGAAATTGGCCTGCTGTGCCCCGAAAGGACCCTGGAGAACCATGTAGAGCAGCGCAAATGCCAGCGTTGACACAGCGCCGACCAGGCCAAAGCGAACCACCTGGCCAAAAAAGCTTGGCCGGCCGGGCGGTACAATCGGCCGCCGGCCCAACTCCGCGTAGATTGCCTGGACCGGGATCGCCCCTTTGACCAGCGAGCCGGCCACGCGGACCATGCCTCGGATGTCATCGAGCGCGGTCTGCTTAATGTCCACCCGGCTGTCTGGGTCATCCACCCAATCGACGGGGATCTCGTGGATACGCAGCCCGGACCGCTCGGCAATAATCAGCAGTTCGGTGTCAAAGAACCAGCCATTGTCCTCCACGTGCGGAAGCAGCCGCTGTGCAACGTCTGCGCGAATTGCCTTGAATCCGCATTGGGCGTCAGAAAAGCGCACCTGCATTGTCCGGCGAAGCAGGAAATTATAGGACCGGGAAATGAATTCGCGCTTCGGTCCGCGGCTCACCCGTGAACTTTGTCCGAGCCTCGTTCCGATGGAAATATCCGAGTGCCCTGAAAGGAGCGGAGCCACCAGTGGCGGCAGCGCGGCTAGGTCGGTGGAAAGATCGACGTCAAGGTACGCCAGGACTTTGGCCTCTGAGGCACCCCACGCATCGCGGAGAGCGTATCCCCGTCCCTTGGCTTCGAGGCGGCGATAGTCCACATGAGGCAATTGCTCGCTGAGACGAGCTGCAATCACCGGAGTCCGGTCAGTGCTTGCATTGTCTGCAATGGTTATTTTCCACGTCGAAGGCATTTCATTCGTCAAATATTCGGCGAGCCTTTTGATGCTGTTCTCGAGTACCGCTTCCTCATTGAAAACCGGTACTACAATTTCGAGCGCCAAGCCCCCAGTGCTAGGTGTCATGCATGGAATAGTAGGAGCGGGTCAAAACGGATAGCGAGGCCTTTACCCAAAGAGGGGTACTTCCAGGGAAAAGAGAGGTATTGCCAAGAAAAAGAGACGTACTCTCAAAAGAAACCCAAGTAGTCCACGTGGTTGTCATGGCTCTGCGGCAGGTAGTCCTGCAGGTAGTCGTCCGCAATAAAGAGGTACGCAGGTCCGGCAGGGCAGCCACGTCGCCAGTCCCGGCACCCGCATCGTCTAAACTTGACCCGATGTCTACATTATTTGGAACAGACGGTGTCCGTGGCCTGGCGAACGGCCTGCTGACTGCCGAGCTCGCATTGCAGCTGGCCCAGGCCGCCGCCGTCGTGCTTGGCCATGAACGCACCAGCGGCGGTGCACGGCCGCGGGCCGTGGTGGCGAGGGACCCCCGCGCCAGCGGCGAGTTCATCGCCGCCGCCGTGGAGGCGGGGCTGTCCAGCTCCGGCATTGACGTCTACGACGCCGGTGTTCTCCCCACCCCCGCAGCGGCCTACCTCGTGGCTGACCTGAAGGCGGACTTCGGCGTGATGATTTCCGCGTCCCACAATCCGGCACCGGACAACGGGATCAAGTTCTTCGCTCGCGGCGGCCAGAAGCTCCCTGACGAGGTTGAGAACGCCATCGAGGAGCAGATGGGCAAGGAGCCCTTCCGGCCCGTGGGCGGCGAAGTAGGCCGGATCCAGCGGTTCTCCGACGCCGAGGACCGCTACATCGTCCACCTCCTGGGAACCCTTCCGCACAACCTGCACGGTTTGAAGGTTGTCCTCGACTGCGCGCACGGCGCGGCCAGCGGCTGTTCGCCGCAGGTCTTCAAGGACGCCGGCGCCGATGTTGTGGTGATCGGCGCGGAACCGGACGGCCTGAACATCAACGAAGGCGTGGGGTCCACCCACCTCGGCCCCCTGAAAGCTGCCGTAGTTGCCCACGGCGCGGACCTCGGCATTGCGCACGACGGCGACGCCGACCGCTGCCTCGCCGTGGACCACGAAGGCAACGAAGTGGACGGGGACCAGATCATGGCCATCATCGCCGTCGCCCTCAAGGACGCCGGCAAGCTCACGGACAACGTCCTCGTGGCCACCGTGATGAGCAACCTCGGCCTCAAGATCGCCCTCCGCAAGGCCGGCATCGCCATCCGCGAAACCGGCGTTGGCGACCGCTACGTCCTCGAGGAAATGCGCGCTGGCGGCTTCAACCTCGGCGGAGAACAGTCCGGTCACGTGATCCTCGCCGACTACGCCACCACCGGCGACGGCGTCCTCACCGGCCTGCAGCTGGCAGCGCAGGTTGCCCTCACCGGCCGCCCGCTCAAGGAACTCGCGACCATCATGACCAAGCTCCCGCAGGTCCTCATCAACGTGAAGGGCGTGGACCGGACCCGCGTCACCGGCAACGAAGCCCTTGCCGCAGCCGTGAAACTTGCCGAGGACGAACTCGGCGACACCGGACGCGTCCTCCTGCGCCCGTCGGGCACCGAGCCTGTTGTGCGCGTAATGGTGGAGGCCGGCGAACAGCAGACCGCCCAGGTCATCGCCGAACGCCTGGCACAGGTCGTAAAGACGGAGCTGGCCCTGGAACAGGTGCCGACTGAGCTGGTTCCCTAGGGAACCACCGTCCCGGAACCCAACTCTGTGGGTTCTGCAATTAGCAAAAAGCGGTCCGCCTCCCGAGTGAACTCGGGAGGCGGACCGCTTTGTTCGTCCTGGCGGCTATCTGGTGGTCTGGTTGCGCAGCTCGTCCCGGATTTCCTTGAGCAGGGCGATCTGCGGGTCTTCGGCGGCTTCTTTCTTTACTTCCTGGCCGATGCCCGGCTTGCGGTTCCGGTGCTCGATCAGCCGGTTCATCGGCGTGATGATGACGAAGTAAATCGCGGAGGCGACCAGCAGGAAGTTGACCACCGCCGTCAGCAGGACACCGATCCGGATATCGCCGAAGGCCAGGAAATCGTCGAAGTTGGGTTGTCCCACCAGCAGGGAGATCAACGGCATCATGACGCTCTTGACCAAGGCGTCCACCACCGCGCTGAACGCCGCGCCGATGACGACGGCTACGGCCAGGTCAATGACATTGCCTTTGAGAATGAACTTCTTGAATCCAGTAAGCATGGCACCAAAACTACCGCACCGCGCCATTACCCTTTTTCGTAGTCCTGGTCCCGTTGCAGGATGAGTGTGTTAGCCGCTTGGTCCCGGCATGGCGTGGGACTGATCTAACGCAACGGCTGAGCAAGATCAACCATTCGATCGTAATAGTCAGCGAGCTGGAAATGTTTGCGGCGACACCACCCGCTACGGCATCACTTGAGGAGCGCAGAGTGCAATAGTAGCCGTACCCAGGCCAGGCATTTGAAACCCTCATTATCCCGGTGTGGCCGTACGCCGCCATTGAACTGACTCACTGGCTTAGTTCGCCAGTGTCCCCCAATTACTTACCGAAGGAAGTGCGACATGCTTGAGGATGCCGGGGCCCTGTGGCTCGAGATCGTCGAGGACGTCCGATGGTATCCCTCTCCACATAACTCCCAGCCAATGAAGCTCCGGCCCATCAGTGAGACAGCGGCACGGGTTTATTATGACCTTGACCTCGGGCTGCCTGCCGAATCGTTTGGTATCCCTTTCGGTCACGTTTGTGCAGGCGTCTTCCTGGAGTCGTTGTCTGTGGTCGCCGCCGCCCGCGGCTACCGCACCATCGAGGCCCTTGACCACTCCGAAATGGATTTCGATGCCGTAGACCGTTTGCATCTTATTGGCACAGTGCGATTGGAACCCACCGACGCGGATGCCGAGACCCGGTCCGCGGCTCAACGTCGGCTGGCTGCATTCCGGTCTAGACAGACTTCCCGCCGGCCCTATGACAGCAGGATCGTGGGCGATGAGATTCTGTCGGCAGCTTCGTCGATCGCCGCCGAGCAAGGATTCGATTTCCGCTCGACGGTCGATGCCCGCATGGTCTCTTCGCTAGTGCGGATCAATCAGAAGACTCTTTTTTCTGATTTGCGCAATGACGCGGTCTACGCCGAGATCATGCAGTGGTTGAGGTTCTCAAAGGATGAAGCGGCCGCAAAGGCGGACGGGCTGAGTGCAGAAACCATGATCATGCCGGGTCGGGTGCTTCGCTTCGCGATGCGGAACCGCAGTCTTTGGTCCTTCCCGGTAGTCGGCGGCCTCATTAGAACCATGTATCTGCGCACGATGCGCGGGGTGCGACAGCTCGGGTGGCTGGAAGGCCCGTTCGCCGAGCCTTCCCACTTTCTCGAAGCCGGGCGTACCTTCATGCGGGTCTGGCTCTTCTTCTCTGAAAGAGGCGTGTACCTGCATCCCTTCGGCACTGTGATCACCAACCAGGCCTCTCACGCCGAATTCGTTCGGGAGGCCGGGATCCACGAATCTGCAAACAGAATGGCGTGGATGCTCTTCAGATTCGGCTATAGCCCCACACCTCCAACTTCACACCGACGCCCCGCCACCTCCACGCTGCTCAGTCCTTTGCCCGATGGACACATCCATACAGGAGCCACGCCATGAGTAAAACGTTCCTCTTCGCATTCGTCTTTCTGATGGACAGGTTTGTCGGGCTGTTCACCCCAAGGGTCTCAACGCATCGAATACTGCTGATGCCCGGCATTGAGCCTTTCCGGTGGGCCGCCGGACGCTGGAGGGCCTGGCGAACCTTTGAGATGGCCGCCAAACGCGTACCGGCCTATCGCGACTTCCTCGTCGAACATGGTGTACCTGGAAAGCTTTCCCTCAAGGGCAAGACACTTGCGGAGGCCTTCGCCGCACTGCCAGAGATGGATAAAGACAGCTATATCAAACGCTGGACCATTCCGGCCCGCAGCGTCGACGGCGTTCTTCCCCGCCACGGTGTTGTAGTTGATGAATCCTCCGGGAGTTCAGGCGTTCCCACCAGCTGGGTGCGTGGCCGCGACGAACGCCTCGCCACCCGACAGCTGCTCCAGGTAGGATTCTCGCGCACCGCCAAGACCCTCACGAAGCAGCCGTTCGTGCTCAACTGCTTCTCGCTCGGAGCGTGGGCGACAGGGATGAACGTCAGTACTTCCCTCACGGACGTCACCATGATCAAATCCATTGGCCCGGACCGTGACAAGGTAATCGCCACGATGCTTGAGTTCGGGTCGGATTACACATACATCATCCTGAGTTACCCGCCCTTCCTGAAGGCGTTGTTCGATGATGACCGTATCGATTGGGAAGCCTACGACATCGTGGCAGCTTTTGGCGGCGAGGGCATCAGCGAGAACATGCGCGCGCACATCACAAAATACGCCCACAGCGCTTTCGGCTCCTACGGGGCCTCCGACCTTGAGATCAACCTGGCTATCGAGACGGACTACACGGTGGAGCTCCGTCAGGCAATCGCGGCCAACCCTGCGCTGTCGGCGCGGCTCACCAAGCAGGCAGAGTACGGAGTGCTGCCGATGATCTTCCAGTTCAACCCCTATGACTACCTCATAGAAACAAACGAGGACGGAGAACTGGTCGTCACGATCGTGCGGAAAGAGAACGTCAATCCGCGGATCCGATACAACATTCATGACCGCGGGCACGTGCTGCGCGTCCGCGACCTCAACGCCGTGCTCAAGGAATTCGGGCTCGAACACATCATTCGGCAGCAGTTCCTCGATCTCCCCCTGCTCTTCCACTACGGCAGGAGCGACCTGTCCGTCGACTTCAACGGAGCCGTCGTCGCACCGGATGCACTGCGCGACGTCCTCAGCGGCGACCCGACCCTTCTTGCGGCGGTAGAAAACCACCGCCTCGTCAGTTTCGAGGACGAGCAAGGAAACAGACAACTTCACATCGCGATGCAGCTCACCGCGAAAGCGACTCACGAGCGCACCCTGGACGAGGTTGCCTACAGGAACTACATCCTCGCGCAACTTAGGAGCATGAACGGCGACTTCAACAACGCAATCCTTACATCACCTGACACCAGCCTGCCCACGGTTGCGTTCTATCCGCTACGCACAGGCCCGTTCAGGTCTGACGGCGCGAAGCTCAAGAACGAGTACGTTTGGCAACTCGGTCCCTCAGCTCCGAAAGACTGGAGCCTGGACCTCACCTTCCGAGCACGGAAGATTCCGGCCGCCGCTGACTGACTCCAGTGAGTTACGGGTACCCCGGCGCGGCCTTCAGCCCGAAATACTCTTCAAGGGTTCCGATTCCGCGCTTCTTCATGTCCGTGGCCGCCTCGGTCCCGATGTAGCGCAGGTGCCAGGACTCGTAGTAATAACCGGTGATGGGGTGCAGCATCCACGGGTAGCGCACCACGAAGCCGAACCGGTGGGCGTTGGCCTTGGCCCACACCGCGGCCGGCTGCTCGGCAAAACACGGCTGGAAGCTGCACGCGCCCCCGCCGTCGCCGATGTCGAACGCCCAGCCGGTCTGGTGCTCTGAATAGCCGGGCCTCGCGGAGGCGGTGTCCGCGGCGGCCCGTCCCCGGGCACTGACATAGCCGTTGTACGTGGTGGTCTGCGTGGCGTAGGAGCGGTATCCGCTCGCCAGCGTCATGGTCACGCCCGCCGCCGCTGCTGCCGCAAACATCCGTTCCGCGGCAGCCGCCGTCGTGCGGTTCAGCAGTGCCGCCTCGCCGGAAACGGCAAGGGCGATCCGCGGCTGGACCAGATCCGCAGGGACGTAGTTCGCCGGCTTCAGCGGGCGGTGCTTGTTGACCACCAGCCAGGGGCTGGCGGGGTTGGTCAGTGAGTACTGCTTAGACAGCCTGGAAGCGGCCGACGGCGGCGCTGGCGCTGCCGTCGGTGGGGAGGTTGCCGGGGACGACGGCGGTGCTGACGCGGCCCCGCTGGGGGAGCCCGACGCCGGCGCGGACGCCGAGGCCGACGGCGAACCTGACGCGGCGCGCGCGGAGCCGGAACCGGTGGCGGAGGCCGGGTCCGTTCCGCCTGTCGCGGAGGTTCCCGGGGGCGGGCTATCGGGAGTGCAGGCGGCCAGGGCGGACAGCCCGGCGCCCGCGACCAGCAGCTTGGCGACGGACCGGCGGCTGGGTGGCGGTTGTGGCGGCGCCTGCGCGGGCGCCTGGGGGGAGCAGTCGTGGCACACGCGTGCTAAACCTTCCTCAGCAGCATCCTGCGGATGGAATGATCGGCGTCCTTGGTGAGGACCAGCTGGGCCCGTCCCCGCGTGGGCAGCACGTTCTCTTCCAGGTTAGGTTCGTTGATCCGCTTCCAGATGTCGCGGGCCGTGACCTCCGCCTCTTCGTCGGAGAGCGTCGCGTAGCGGTGGAAGTACGACTCCGGCTGCGCGAAGGCGGTGGAGCGGAGCTTCCGGAACCGGTCCACGTACCACTCCTCGATGTAGGAGGTCTTGGCGTCGACGTAGATGGAGAAGTCGAAGAAGTCGCTCACCGCCAGTCCCTGGCGGCCGTCGTGCCGGGGCCGCGCGGGGGCGAGGACGTTCAGCCCCTCGACGATGAGGACGTCCGGGCGGCGGACCACCACTTCCTTGCCCGGGACGATGTCATACGTGACGTGCGAGTACCAGGGGGCGCGGACTTCCTCGGCGCCGCCCTTGATTTCGCTCACAAAACGCAGCAGCGCCCGCCGGTCGTAGGATTCCGGGAAGCCTTTGCGTTCGAGCAGCTGGCGGCGCTTGAGTTCAGCCAGCGGGTACAGGAAACCGTCGGTGGTGATGAGTTCAACGTTGGGGGTGCCTGGCCAGCGCCGGAGCATCTCGCGCAGCACACGGGCAATGGTGGATTTGCCCACGGCGACCGAACCCGCCACGCCGATGACGAACGGGGTGCGCTGGGTCTGTTCGCCCAGGAACGTGGTGGTGGCCGAGTGAAGCTGGTGTGATGCCTCCACGTAGAGGTGCAGCAGCCGGGACAGGGGCAGGTAGACCTCGCGGACCTCCTTCAAATCCAACGGGTCACCGAGCCCACGAAGGCGCAGCACATCCTCTTCATTAAGGGGCTGTTCCATCTGGGCTGCGAGCCGGGACCAGGTCTGCCTGTCCAGCTCCACGAACGGGGAGACACCCTCCCCGTTCGCTTCATTGCGTTGCGAAGTCACCTTAGAGATTCTGCCCCTCCCAAGGCTGAGAGCGAAATGCGGGCCGGTAGCAAAGTGCCTGATGACGAGCGGGTTCGCGGGCCGCCGCGGCCTTTAAGGGCCCGCCGCCGGCCGCGCGGAGCGCCGTTCGAGCGTGTACGTCCGACGTCCCTTCTCCTCAAAGCCGGTTAGGCTTATACCCATGTGTGGAATCGTGGGTTATGTAGGGCGTACGTCTGGCCGGGCTGATGCCGGGCACACTGCGCTGGATGTTGTTCTTGAGGGTCTGCGCCGCCTGGAGTACCGGGGCTATGACTCGGCCGGTGTCGCGGTCGTGGCGGACGGGGAGATTTCCTCGCGGAAGAAGTCCGGGAAGCTGAGCAATCTGCTCGCTGAACTGGACGCGCGGCCGCTGCCGGAGGCGATGACCGGAATCGGTCACACGCGCTGGGCCACGCACGGCGGCCCCACGGATCAGAACGCGCACCCGCACCTGTCTGACGGCGGGAAGCTGGCGCTGATCCACAACGGCATCATTGAAAACTTCGCGGAGCTCAAGCTCGAGCTCGTGGCCAAGGGCGTGGAGTTCGCCTCCGAGACCGATACCGAGGTCGCCGCGGCGCTGCTGGGCGACATCTTCCGGAACAAGCTCGGCGGCGACGTTTCCGACGGCGGCCTGACCCGGGCGATGGAGCTGGCCTGCCAGCGGCTCGAGGGCGCGTTCACGCTGCTCGCGGTGCACGCCGACCAGCCCGACGTCGTGGTGGCGGCCCGGCGGAACTCGCCCCTGGTGGTGGGCCTGGGCGAGGGCGAGAACTTCCTGGGCTCGGATGTGTCCGGGTTCATCGACCACACCCGCCGCGCGGTGGAGCTGGGCCAGGACCAGATCGTGACCATCACCGCTGATTCGGTGGCGATCACCGATTTCTTCGGCGCCCCCGCGGAGGGCAAGGAATACCACGTGAACTGGGATCCGGAGTCGGCCGAGAAGGGCGGCTTCCCGTCCTTCATGGAGAAGGAAATCCATGACCAGCCCGACGCCGTGGGCCAGACCCTGCTGGGCCGGTCGGACATCCACGGGAAGCTGACCCTGGATGAGCTGCGGATCGACCCGGCGCTGCTCAAGAGCGTGGACAAGATCATCGTCCTGGCGTGCGGGACGTCCGCGTACGCCGGGCAGGTCGCGAAGTACGCGATCGAGCACTGGTGCCGGATCCCCACCGAGGTGGAGCTCTCCCACGAGTTCCGCTACCGCGACCCGATCGTGGACGCGAACACGCTGATCGTGTCCATCTCGCAGTCCGGGGAGACCATGGACACGCTGATGGCCGTCCGGTACGCGAAGGAACAGGGCGCCAAGACGGTGTCCATCTGCAACACCAACGGCTCCACCATCCCGCGGGAGTCCGACGCTGTGCTGTACACGCACGCCGGTCCGGAGATCGCGGTGGCGTCCACGAAGGCGTTCCTGGCCCAGATCACGGCCGCGTACCTGCTGGGCCTGTACCTGGCGCAGCTGCGCGGGAACAAGTTCCAGGGCGAGATCAAGGACATCCTGGCGGACCTCGCCAAGATCCCGGCCAAGATCCAGCGGATCCTGGACAACGAGGGCCAGATCAAGGAACTCGGCCAGTCGATGGCGGACGCGAAGTCCGTGCTGTTCCTGGGCCGGCATGTCGGGTTCCCGGTGGCCATGGAAGGCGCGCTGAAGCTCAAGGAGCTGGCGTACATCCACGCCGAGGGCTTCGCCGCCGGTGAGCTCAAGCATGGCCCGATCGCGCTGATCGAGGAAGGCCAGCCGGTGTTCGTGGTGGTCCCGTCCCCGCGCGGGCGCGACTCGCTGCACTCCAAGGTCGTCTCGAACATCCAGGAAGTCCGGGCCCGCGGCGCGAAGACCATCGTGATCGCCGAGGAAGGCGACGAGGCCGTGAAGGCCTACGCCGAGCACGTCTTCTACATCCCCGAGACCCCCACCCTCCTGGCGCCCCTGCTGGCTACCGTGCCGTTGCAGATCTTCGCCCTCGCACTCGCCACGGCCAAGGGATACGACGTGGACCAGCCACGCAACCTGGCCAAGAGCGTCACCGTAGAGTAAGTCCATGATTGTTGGCATCGGCGTAGACGTCGTGGACATTGAACGATTCGGCAGGCAGCTGGAGCGCACTCCCGGGCTGCGCGACCGGTTGTTCGTTCCGGCCGAGCGCGAACTGAACACCCGCTCCCTGGCTGCACGGTTTGCCGCCAAGGAGGCCGTTGCGAAGGTTCTGGGCGCGCCGGCCGGCATGAACTGGCAGGACTGCTGGATCGGACTGGACCAGAACGGCCCCACCATTCAGGTCAAGGGGACGGTGCTGGCGGTGGCCGACGCCAAGGGCGTCAAACGCTGGCACCTGTCCATGAGCCATGACGGCGGCATCGCCACCGCCACCGTCCTGGCCGAGGGCTGATACCGAACGGACTGCACTGAATGATCAGCGCCTATACCGGAACCCAGATACGCGAGGCTGAAAAGCCTTTACTGGATTCAGGTATGGGCGCTGTTCTCATGCAGCGGGCGGCCCACGGCCTGGCCAACGCGGTCATCGCGGAGCTGCGCTCCCGCGGCGGCCGCCTCTACGGCTCCAGCGTCGCGGTGCTTGCCGGCAAGGGGCTCAACGGCGGGGACGGCCTCTTCGCGGCCGCGCACCTCGCTGGACGTGGCATGCGTACGACGGCGGTCCTCGCCTCGGGCAGCGCCCACCCCGACGCACTGGCGGCCTTTGAACGGGCCGGCGGCCGCGTGTGCATCCTGACCGAGGCGAACGCCGGTGAGCTGGCAGCGCTGGTCGGGAGGGCCGACGTCGTCATTGACGCCCTGCTCGGAACCGGCGCGCAGGGCGGGCTCCGCGGAGCCGCCGCCGAACTCGTGTCCCTTCTTACCCGCGGGAACCGCGGCCTGGTGGTGGCCTGCGACGTTCCGAGCGGCGTGAACTCCGATACCGGCGAAGCAGCCGACCCGGTGCTCCCGGCCGATCTCACCGTCACGTTTGGCGGCGCCAAGGCCGGCCTGCTGGCAGACCCCGGCGCCGACTTCGCCGGACGTGTCCACATTGTTCCGATCGGGATCGAGGACGGGCTGCCCTGGCCGGCGCTGCGGCGGCTGGAAGCTTCGGATCTCGCCACCCTCCTCCCCGAACCCGGGCGCCGCTCGCACAAGTATTCCCGCGGTGTCCTCGGCGTGGTGGCGGGATCCCCGGCGTATCCAGGCGCCGCCGTGCTCGCCTGCCGCGGGGCGCTGGCCGCTGGCGTGGGCATGGTGCGCTACCTTGGCCCGCCTGACGTGGCCGACCTCATCCGGCAGAGCTGTCCCGAAGTGGTGTGCAGCTCCGGAACGGTGGCCGGGACGCACGTGCAGGCGTGGCTCGTGGGCTCCGGCATGGACGGCTCGGACGACGAACAGACGCAGCGGGTCCGCGACGCCGCGGATTCAGGCCTGCCCACCGTGGCGGACGCCGGCGCGCTGCCCGGACTGCCGGATGTGCTGGCCCCGCAGGTCATCCTGACCCCGCACGCCGGCGAGCTCGCAACACTGCTGACGCGCCTCGGAGCAAGACTGGACCGCGCCGCGGTTGAGGCGTCCACCCTCGCGGCGGCCCGCCAGGCCGCGGGCCTCACGGAGGCCACCGTGCTGCTCAAGGGTGCCACCACGCTGGTGGCATCGCCCTACCAGGACTTCTACAGCCAGGCTGAAGGCACCCCCTGGCTGGCCACCGCCGGCAGCGGCGACGTGCTGGCCGGCGTCATCGGCGCGCTGCTCGCCCAGGTTGGGTCCGACGTCGGGCGCTTCGGTGCGGCGGGCATCGATCCGGACGAGCGGTGGGCGGCCATTGCCGCCATGGCGGCGAGCCTTCATGCCCGCGCCGGAGCGGCCGCGTCGGGCGGCGCGCCGCTGACCGCGGGGCGGATTGCGGACGCAATACCCGGAATCTGGGATAAAGTCAGCACGCTTAGTAATCAGCGGCCGGGAAATCGTAATAGTCACACCCACCCGCTACGGTAAGACCAAGTTCCCTGCGGGTGGTGTGCGAATGCCTGCCGGACTATCTGTTGGACAACGTAATAGGAGCACGAATGGAAATCTGGCCCGGATCGGCGTACCCCCTTGGCGCCACTTTCGACGGAACCGGAACCAACTTCGCACTGTTCAGCGAAAGGGCAGAGAAAATTGAACTGTGCCTCTTCGAGGAGGACGGCACCGAAACCAGGGTCCCCGTAGAGGAAGTGGACGGGTACGTGTGGCACTGCTACCTGCCGCAGGTCCAGCCCGGCCAGAAGTACGGCTACCGCGTGCACGGCCCCTACGACCCCGACTCCGGCAACCGCTTCAACCCGAACAAGCTCCTCCTGGACCCGTACGCCAAGGCAGTGCACGGCCAGATTGACTGGGATCCCGCCCTGTTCTCCTACAACATGGGCGATCCCGACTCCCGCAATGACAAAGACTCCGCGCCCCACATGATGATGGGCGTGGTCGTCAACCCGTTCTTCGACTGGGACGGCGACCACCTCCCGCGGATCCCGTACCACCAGTCGGTGATCTACGAAGCCCACGTCAAGGGCCTAACGCAGCTCCACCCCGAGATCCCCGAGGAACAGCGCGGCACGTACGCCGGCGTTGCCCACCCCTCGGTCATCTCCCACCTGAAGAAGCTCGGCGTCACCGCGATCGAGCTCATGCCGGTGCACCAGTTCGTCAACGACGGCATCCTGGAGGACAAGGGGCTGAGCAACTACTGGGGCTACAACACCATCGGGTTCTTCGCCCCGCACAACAGCTACAGCTCCACCGGCGACACCGGCCAGCAGGTCCAGGACTTCAAGGCCATGGTCCGTTCGCTCCACCGGGCAGGCATCGAAGTCATCCTTGACGTGGTGTACAACCACACGGCGGAGGGCAACCACCTCGGGCCCACGCTGTCCTTCAAGGGCATCGACAACGCCGCCTACTACCGGCTCATGGAGGGCGATGAGAAGCACTACATGGACTACACCGGCACCGGCAACTCGCTGAACGTCCGCCAGCCGCACTCCCTGCAGCTGCTCATGGACTCCCTGCGCTACTGGGTCACCGAGATGCACGTGGACGGGTTCCGCTTTGACCTCGCCTCCACGCTGGCCCGCGAGTTCTACGACGTCGACAAGCTGTCCACCTTCTTCGAGCTTATCCAGCAGGACCCGGTGGTCTCCCAGGTCAAGCTGATCGCCGAGCCGTGGGACGTCGGCCCCGGCGGCTACCAGGTGGGCAACTTCCCGCCGCAGTGGACCGAATGGAACGGCAAATACCGCGACACAGTCCGCGACTTCTGGCGGGGCGAACCGGCCACGCTGGGCGAATTCGCCTCCAGGATTACCGGCTCCGCCGACCTCTACGAGCACTCCGGGCGCCGTCCGGTGGCGTCGATCAACTTCGTCACGGCCCATGACGGCTTCACACTGGCGGACCTCGTGTCCTACAACGAGAAACACAACGAAGCCAACGGCGAAGGCAACAACGACGGCGAATCGCATAACCGCTCCTGGAACTGCGGCGCCGAAGGACCCACCGACGATCCCAAGGTCCTGGGTCTCCGCGCCCGCCAGCAGCGCAACTTCATCGCCTCGCTGCTGCTGTCCCAGGGTGTCCCCATGCTGCTGCACGGCGACGAACTGGGCCGCACCCAGCAGGGCAACAACAACGGCTACTGCCAGGACTCCGAACTGACCTGGATCAACTGGGACAACGTGGACCAGCCGCTCGTGGAGTTTACGGCCGCCGTCAATGCACTCAGACACAAGCACCCAACGTTCCGCCGCAGCAAATTCTTCGACGGCAGGCCGGTGCTCCGTGGCGAAGGGGAGAGACTTCCGGACATCGAATGGCTGGACGTCGACGCCTCCACCATGACGCCGGCAGACTGGGACAGCGGCCTCGGCCGGTCCGTGGGCGTATTCCTCAACGGTGACGGCATCCAGGGCAAGGACAACCGCGGGCGCCGCATCACAGACGTCAACTTCGTCCTGTACTTCAATGCGGACGACGACGAAGTTAAGTTCACGCTGCCATCCGACGAACACGCCCCCGCATGGGACATCATCATCGACACCGCGGGCCACCACGCGGATACGGAACCGGTTGCGGCCGGCGGTGTCCTACCGGTGGCCGCCAAATCGCTGGTGGTACTGCGTGCGTACAGCGCACCGGAAGTGGAGCCCGACCACTCGGTGGCAGCCTCGCTGGCAGCGTTGTCGCAGACGGCGGCGACCGAAACCGCGGCGCCCACGGCGCCCATGGCGCCCGCGGTTACGGAGCCGAAGAAGACCAAGACGGCCGCGGCGCAGCCCGAAGAAGAGGCTCACGAAGAGGAAGCCGCGCAGCCCGAAGAGAAGGCCGCGGCGCAGCCCGGAGGGAAGGCGGCCAAGACCGCGGGCAGGCGGCGGCCAGGCAAGCAGGGCGGGACGGGCTCATGAGGACACCCGCGTCGACGTACCGGCTGCAGATCAGACGGGGTTTCACGCTGTTTGACGCCGCCGAGACCGTGCCCTACCTGAAGTCGCTCGGGGTGGACTGGATCTACCTGTCGCCCATCCTGAAGGCAGAGAGCGGCTCCGACCACGGCTATGACGTCACCGACCCTGCCGTGGTGGACCCGGAGCGCGGCGGCCCGGAAGGGCTGGCCGCTGTCTCCAGGGCAGCCCGCGCTGCGGGCATGGGCGTGCTGATCGACATCGTGCCGAACCACGTGGGGGTGGCGTCGCCGCCGCAGAACCCGTGGTGGTGGTCGCTGCTCAAGGAAGGGCGCGGCTCCCGCTACGCCGAGGCGTTCGACGTCGACTGGGACCTCGCCGGGGGCCGCATCCGGATCCCTGTCCTGGGCAGCGACGACGATCTGGACCAGCTCGAGATCAAGGACGGCGAGCTGCGGTACTTCGACCACCGCTTCCCGCTGGCCGAGGGCAGCTACCGGGACGGCGACTCCCCGCGGGACGTCCACGGCCGGCAGCATTACGAACTCGTGGGCTGGCGGCGCGCCGACAACGAACTGAACTACCGCCGGTTCTTCGCGGTGAACACGCTCGCCGGCATCCGGGTGGAGGTGCCCTCGGTCTTCGACGAAGCTCACCAGGAAGTGGTGCGCTGGTTCCGTGAGGGGCTGGCCGACGGGCTGCGGATCGACCACCCGGACGGTCTTGCCGATCCGGGCGGATACCTGGAACGGCTCCGGGAGGTCACCGGGGGCGCGTACCTGCTCATCGAAAAGATCCTCGAGCCGGGCGAGCAGCTGCCGGCCAGCTTCGAATGCGAAGGCACCAGCGGCTACGACGCCCTCGCTGACGTCGACCGGGTCTTCGTGGCCCCGCGCGGGCAGGCGCCGCTGGACCGTCTCGACGCCAGGCTGCGCGGCGGCGAACCGGCCGACTACGAGGACATGATCCGGGGGACCAAGCGCCGGATCACCGACGGCATCCTGCATTCCGAGATCCTGCGCCTTGCCAGGCTCGTGCCGGAGCGGACCGGGATTTCCCGGGACGTCGCCGCGGACGCCATCGCGGAGATCATCGCGGCTTTCCCGGTGTACCGGAGTTATCTTCCGGAGGGCGCGGAGATCCTCAAGGAGGCCTGCGAGCTCGCCGCGCGGAGGCGTCCGGAGCTGGACCAGGCCGTCCAGCTCCTGCAGCCCCTGCTGCTGGACACGGACCTCGAGATCTCCCGCCGCTTCCAGCAGACCTCGGGAATGGTCATGGCCAAAGGCGTGGAGGACACCGCGTTCTTCCGCTACAACCGGCTGGGTACCCTCACCGAGGTTGGCGCGGACCCCACCGAGTTTTCGCTGGAGCCGGAGGAGTTCCACGCCCGGATGACGCGCCGGCAGGCCGAACTCCCGCTGTCCATGACCACGCTGAGCACTCACGACACCAAGCGCAGCGAGGACACCCGTGCCCGGATCTCGGTGATCGCCGAGGTCGCGCCTGAATGGGAAAAGGCCCTGGACCGGTTGAACGCCCTGGCTCCGCTGCCGGACGGTCCGCTCTCCACCCTGCTCTGGCAGGCCATCGCGGGCGCATGGCCGGCAAGCCGGGAACGGCTCCAGTCCTACGCCCTGAAAGCGGCGCGCGAAGCCGGGAACTCGACCAGCTGGACCGATCCGGATCCGGTCTTCGAGGAGGCACTTGCCGCCGTCGTCGACTCCGCCTTCGACAATCCTGAGGTGCGTGCGGAACTTGAGGCCCTCGTGAGGCTGCTGGCGCCGCACGGCGCGTCGAACTCGCTCGCGGCAAAGCTTGTCCAGCTGACCATGCCGGGAGTTCCGGACGTGTATCAGGGCACCGAGTTCTGGGACAGGTCGCTGACCGATCCGGACAACCGGCGACCCTTCAGCTTCGATGAACGGATACGGGCGCTGGAACAGCTCGACGCCGGTCACCGCCCTGACTCCTTCCAGGACGAGGCGGCCAAGCTGCTGGTCACCTCCAGCACCCTGCGGCTGCGCCGGGACCGGCCGGAACTCTTCACCGGCTACCGCCCCGTGCAGGCCAGCGGCCCTGCTGCCGAACACCTGGTGGCGTTCGACCGCGGCGCCGGGGGAGTGCTGACGCTGGCCACACGGCTTCCCTACGGGTTGGAGCAGTCGGGCGGCTGGCGGGACACCGCCGTCGAGCTTGAAACCGCCATGACGGACGAACTGACCGGCTCCACTTTCGGACCGGGGCCGGCGGCCCTGTCAGAGATCTTCCAGTCCTACCCCGTGGCCTTGTTGGTCCCCGCGACAGGAGACAAGTCATGACGCAGGCAAACATCTCAGCGCTTCCCAACGATGCTGCCAAGCCTGTGCAGGGTGCGGGGCGCTTCGATGTCTGGGCGCCTGAGGCAGGCTCCGTGACGCTGCTGGCCGGCGGGGAGCGGTACGAGATGGTCCGCCGTCCCGGCAACGCGCCGGCGGACGAGGGCTGGTGGACGGCTGCGGATGCACCGGCCGGCGCTGACGTGGATTACGGATACCTACTCGATGGCGACGAAATCCCGCTGCCGGACCCCCGGACCCGCCGGCAGCCCGAAGGCGTCCACGCCCTGTCCCGGACCTTCGACCCCGGCGCCCACCGCTGGCAGGACGCGGAGTGGCAGGGCAAGGTACTTCAAGGCGCCGTCATTTACGAGCTCCACATCGGAACGTTCACGCCCGAAGGGACGCTGGACGCCGCCGCGGGCAGGCTGGACTACCTCGCCGGGCTGGGCATCGACTTCATTGAGCTGCTGCCGGTGAATGCCTTCAACGGCACGCACAACTGGGGCTATGACGGCGTCCAGTGGTTCGCCGTGCATGAAGGCTACGGCGGTCCGGCGGCGTACCAGCGGTTCGTGGACGCGGCCCACGCGGCCGGCCTTGGCGTCATCCAGGACGTGGTCTACAACCACCTCGGGCCAAGCGGGAACTACCTCCCCAGGTACGGCCCGTACCTCAAGTACGGCGAAGGCAACACGTGGGGCGACTCCGTCAACCTGGACGGGCCGGGGTCCGACCACGTCCGCCAGTACATCCTGGACAACGTGGCCATGTGGCTGCGCGACTACCGGGTGGACGGACTCCGCCTGGACGCGGTGCACGCCCTGAAGGACGAACGGGCCGTCCACATCCTGGAGGAGTTCGGCGCGCTGGCCGACGCGCTGTCGTCCGAGGCGGGCCGCCCGCTGACGCTCATCGCGGAGTCCGACCTCAACAATCCGCGGCTGCTGTATCCCCGGGATGTCAACGGCTACGGACTGGCAGGCCAGTGGAGCGACGACTTCCACCACGCGGTGCACGTCAACGTCAGCGGGGAAACCACCGGCTACTACAGCGACTTCGACTCGCTCGGGGCGCTCGCCAAGGTGCTGCGTGACGGGTTCTTCCACGACGGCAGCTACTCCAGCTTCCGCGCCCGCCACCACGGCCGGCCGATCATTTTCAGCGCCGTTCATCCGGCCGCGCTGGTGGTCTGCTCGCAGAACCATGACCAGATCGGCAACCGGGCCACCGGGGACCGGCTGTCCCAGTCACTTTCGTACGGCAGCCTGGCCCTGGCCGCGGTGCTGACCTTGGCAGGTCCGTTCACGCCCATGCTGTTCATGGGGGAGGAGTACGGGGCCACCACCCCGTGGCAGTTCTTCACGTCGCATCCGGAGCCCGAGCTGGGCAAGGCCACGGCCGAGGGCAGGATCAGGGAGTTCGAGCGGATGGGGTGGGATCCCGCCGTCGTGCCCGATCCGCAGGATCCGGAAACCTTCACCCGCTCCAAGCTGGACTGGGCGGAAGCGTCCTCCGGTCATCACGCCCGCCTCCTGGAGCTGTACCGGTCGCTCATCGCGCTGCGGCGGTCGATTCCGGAGCTCGCGGGCCTGGGCTTTGCGGACACCGCCGTCGAGTTCGACGACGACGCGCGCTGGCTCCGGTTCTGGCGCGGAGGCGTGCAGGTGGTGCTGAACTTCGCAGACCGTCCGGTCAGCCTGGACCGGCCGGGCACCACGCTGCTGCTCGCCACCGATGACGCCGTCCGTGTGGATGGCGGCCAGGTGGAGCTGCCGGCGCTGAGCGCTGCCGTCCTTCGCGACTGAGCGTGCGGGGCGGGCGTCCTTCCGTTGACCGGATGCTGGACGCCCGCCCCACAGCTCCACGGGCGCTGACAAGATGGAACATATGACTTATCTGGCAGCGGACAACCGCTACGAAACCATGCCATACCGCCGCGTCGGACGCAGCGGGCTGAAGCTTCCGGCCATCTCGCTGGGCCTCTGGCACAACTTCGGCGACGACAAGCGCTTTGATGAGCAGCGTGCCATCCTGCGCCGCGCCTTCGACCTCGGCGTCAACCACTTCGACCTCGCCAACAACTACGGGCCGCCGGACGGCTCCGCCGAGACCAACTTCGGCCGGCACCTGCAGGACGACTTCAAGCCGTACCGCGACGAGCTGGTCATCTCCACCAAGGCCGGCTACTACATGTGGCCCGGACCCTACGGTGAGTGGGGCTCTCGCAAGTACCTGCTCTCCAGCCTGGACCAGTCGCTCCAGCGCATGGGCCTGGACTACGTGGACATCTTCTACAGCCACCGCCCCGATCCGGAAACACCCATGGAGGAAACCATGGGCGCCCTGGACCATGCGGTGCGTTCCGGCAAGGCCCTCTACGCCGGCATCTCCTCCTACACGCCGGAGCAGACCCTCGAGGCCGCCCGGATCCTTAAGGAACTCGGCACCCCGCTGCTCATCCACCAGCCCAGCTACTCCATGCTGAACCGCTGGACCGAGAACGGCTCGCCGAACCTCTACGAGGCGCTGGACCAGGTGGGCGCGGGTTCCATCGCGTTCTCCCCGCTGGCGCAGGGCATGCTGACGGACCGTTACCTGAGCGGCGTTCCGGCCGATTCGCGTGCGGCCAAGGAGCGGTTCCTGTCCGAAGCGGCCCTCACCGAGGACAAGCTGGACCGGGTCCGCGGGCTGAACAAGATCGCCGCCGGCCGCGGGCAGTCGCTGGCACAGATGGCCATCGCCTGGATCCTGCGGGACCAGCCCAAGGGCTCAGCGGTCACGTCCGCCCTGGTCGGCGCGTCCAGTGTGAAGCAGCTCGAAGACACCCTCCAGGCCATCAACAACCTGGAGTTCAGCTCCGACGAGCTGACCGCGATTGATGAGTTCGCCGTCGAATCGGACATCAATCTCTGGGCACAAAGCCGGCACGGCGCCTGAGCAGGACAGCAACGTAATGAACTGCGCCGGAGCCTGCGGGAACAAAGCGGGCTCCGGCGCAGTTAGTTAGACTGTTAGGGCGCCGCGTGGCGCTGTGTCCGTCAGACGCCGTCGTACAGCAGGGTACCGACGCGCAGGGCACCTGAAGTTTGTTCTCAAAGGAGTTCCGTGTCTTCAAATCCGATTCGTGTCGCAATCGTCGGTGTGGGTAACTGCGCCGCCTCGCTGGTCCAGGGTGTCCACTATTACCGGGATGCCGACCCCCAGGCAACGATCCCGGGTCTGATGCACGTGGAGTTCGGCAAGTACCACGTCAATGACGTGAAGTTCGTCGCGGCGTTCGATGTCGACGGCAAGAAGGTCGGCGTCGACCTGGCCGACGCCATCCTCGCGAGCGAGAACAACACCATCAAGATCGCCGACGTTCCGCCCACCGGCGTGACCGTGCAGCGCGGCCACACCCTGGACGGCCTGGGCCGGTACTATCTCGAAACCATCGAACAGTCCCCTGCTGAGCCGGTCGACGTCGTCCAGGCCCTCAAGGACGCGCAGGTTGATGTGATGGTCTGCTACCTGCCGGTCGGGTCCCAGGAAGCTGCCGAGTTCTACGCGCAGTGCGCCATCGACGCCGGCGTCGCCTTCGTCAACGCCCTGCCGGTGTTCCTTGCCGGCACCAAGGAGTGGGCGGACAAGTTCACCGCTGCCGGCGTGCCGATCGTGGGCGATGACATCAAGAGCCAGATCGGCGCGACCATCACGCACCGGGTCATGGCCAGGCTGTTCGAGGACCGCGGCGTCACGCTGGACCGCACGTACCAGCTGAACGTCGGCGGCAACATGGACTTCAAGAACATGCTCGAGCGCGACCGCCTCGAGTCCAAGAAGATCTCCAAGACCCAGGCCGTGACCTCGAACGTGGAAGCCGAGCTGGCTGCCAAGGACGTCCACATCGGCCCGTCCGACTACGTCCAGTGGCTGGACGACCGCAAGTGGGCCTTCGTCCGCCTTGAGGGCCG
>NZ_JAGGPM010000035.1 GCF_018613835.1 Arthrobacter sp. ISL-5
CCAACCACCACACGCTCTCCCAGCACCTGCGACTACTTTCCGGACGCTCTCTCACCACCCGCGGGTTCTGGCGTGACGCTCTCTCACCACCCGCCGCGCAGGACCGCACGCTCTCTCACATCCTGCCGCCCGGAACGTGACGCGCTCCCACCACCCCCAACGCCGGCGCGCCCCCAGACCGGCACCCCGCCGTCGTCACCGGCCAAACCGAGAGAGCGTCCGCGATGATCCCGCAGGGAGTGAGAGAGCGTCCGCGATGATCCCGCAGGGAGTGAGAGAGCTCCCGCGCCAATCCCGCAGGGAGTGAGAGAGCTCCCGCGCTAATCCGGCAGGAAGGGAGAGAGCGTCCGTGATGAACCGGCAGGAAGTGAGAGAGCGTCGCCGTGGGAAGTGCAGGAGGTGAGAGATGGTTCCGACAAGCTCAACCAATGGGCGGTCGCTGATCGAGCTCGTCGAGATCCAGGTACCGGAACACAACGAGGCCTAAGGGCGTTGTCCCTTTGCGGCTGGTTTTGGTTTCGACAGGCTCAACCGGCAGAGCGCATACCAGCCCAAACCAGCGACTCCTATCAAAGGACACACTTCATGCCCCAGCGCACCATCGTCATCACCGGAGCCAGCGACGGCATAGGTGCAGCAGCCGCGCGGAACCTGGCGAAGGCAGGGGAGCGGATCGTCGTCGTCGGGCGTTCCCCGCTGAAGACCGCAGCGGTGGCCGCGGAGCTGGGTGCCGACTCCTTCGTCAGTGATTTCGCCGAGCTGGCGCAGGTGCGCGAGCTGGCTGTGGCGCTGAAGGAAAAGTACCCGCGGATTGATGTCCTGGTGAACAACGCCGGCGGCATCATGGGCGCGCACGAGCTCACTGTGGACGGCTACGAGAAGACTTTCCAGATCAACCATCTGGCACCCTTCCTGCTCACCACCGAGCTGATGGGTATCCTCACGGCAGGCCGCGCCACGGTCATCAACACCGCCAGTGCGGCCAACGGGTTCGGGAGGCTGGAACTGGACGACCTCAATTCGGCCCGGACGTACTCAACCAACCGTGCGTATGGAACTGCCAAGCTGGCGAACATCCTGTTCACCTCGGAGCTGCAGAACCGCTTCGGCGGCGCGGGAATTGCAACGGCGGCCTTCCACCCCGGCGTTGTGGCCACGAACTTCGCGGCCGAGTCCACCAGCTGGATGCGCCACGCATACAAGACGGTCATCAATCGATTCCTGCTGACCCCGGAGCAGGGCGCCGACACGCTGGTGTGGCTCGCGACGTCCCCACCGGGACAGGACTGGGTGCCCGGTGCCTACTACGCGAAGCGCGCCCTGGCCAAGGCCAACAAGCAGGCTTACGACGCTGATCTCGCGCGGGAGCTGTGGGACAGGAGCGAGGAGATGGTGAACGCCGGCGAGCCGGCGGAAAGGCCTGAGCTGGACAACGTCTGACAGGCTCAACCAGCGGAGGCCCTCACCGCTTCAGCCGCAGCTCCTCCAGGGCGTCGATGGCGTCCGCTGAGCGCAGGATGGCCAGCTCCAGCCCGGACTCGGGCTCCGGATGGGAGAACAGATAGCCCTGCAGCGAATCGCACTGCATATCGGTCAGGTAGGCGGCCTGGGCTGCGGTCTCGACGCCCTCCGCCGTGACCCGCAGGCCAAGGCTATGCGCCATGTTGATCATGGAACTGAGGATGGGCAGCTTCTCCGCGCCCGTGCGGACCATCGAAATAAAGGACTGGTCGATCTTCACGGCGTCCACAGGCAGGTCCTGAAGCCGGCCCAGCGATGAATAGCCGGTGCCGAAATCGTCGAGCGCAACCCGCGCGCCGGCGTGACGCAGGCTTTCCAGCTGTCGGGTCACGTGGGCGTCGGGGTCGAGGAAGACACTCTCGGTCACCTCGAGCACGAGTTGCCGAAGATCCATCCCGCACGACTCTGCCAGGTGCAGCACGGAGTCGGCGAAATCGCGCTCCCTCAACTGCACGCCAGAGACGTTCACCGCGACTGAGCGTTCCATACTGCCGGCGAGCCACGGACGCAGCTGGGTGAAACTCTCCCGCATCATGTGCATGCCCATCGTGGAGATCAGCCCGCTGCGCTCCGCCGTCGGAATGAACTGCGACGGCGGGATCCTCTCGCCGTCCCGGTCCCAGCGGGCCAGCGCCTCGAACTGGGTCACCTCACCCAGCCGCGGCGAAACGATCGGCTGGAAATTGACGGTGATCTCGCCGTCGTCGACGGCGAGCCTCAGGCCGGCTTCCATGTCAGTGCGCTGCACGAGCGCGGTCATCATCTCAGGCTGGAAGCGCATGTACCGGTTCTTGCCCGCCGCCTTCGCCGCGTACATCGCCACGTCCGCGCGGCGCAGCAGTTCCGACGCCGCCAAGGCGTCCTCGTTCATCGAGGCAAGCCCCAGGCTCAGGCTGGGCCGCAGCATGGATCCTTCGATCCACACGGGCACATTCAGGGACTCCACAATGCGTTCAGCCACGATCTCCGCATCCGTGGATCCCGTCAGGAGCACCACGAACTCATCACCGCCGAGCCGGGCCACCGTATCGTTGGGCCGGACGCAGGACCTGAGGCGGCGTGCCACTTCGACCAGCATCTGGTCCCCGGCATGGTGGCCCAGGATGTCGTTGACCTCCTTGAAATCGTCCAAGTCCAGGAGGAGGACGTCGACGGCGGCACTGCAGTCGCCGTGGAGCGCTTCCGTCAGCTGGTCGTGGAACAGCTTGCGGTTGGCCAGCCCGGTCAGCGGGTCCTGGAAGGCCATCGCCTTGAGCTGCGCCGCCTGCTCGGCAAGCTCCGCCATCGCCTGCTTGGCCTGCTCCTGGGCCCGGCGCCGCGGCGTGACATCGCGGAAGCTCCAGACCCGGCCCACCACGGTGTCGCCCACCTTCTGCGGCCGCGAGTAACGCTCGAAGGTGCGGCCGTCAATGAAGTCCAGGACGTCGTGGCTCTCCGCGGTGGGATCGGCATACAGCTCTTGAACCTTCTCCAGGAAGCTGGCCGGGTCCGAAAGCTGCCCCAGCACGTAGCCCATGAGGGCGGCGTCGTCGTGCATAGCCAGAAGTTCGCGGGGGATACCCCACATGGAGGTGAACTGATCGTTGAGCCCGGCGATGTTGCCGTCACTGCCGACCACCAGAATGCCGTCCGCCGTCGACTCCAACGTGGCGCTGAGCAGCGACATCGCCTCCCGCAGGCCGGCGTCGGACTCCTGCCGGTGGGTCGTGGCGCGGACTGAAGCCACCACGGAGGTGCCCCGGTCCGAGTGCAGCAGCGAGCAGGCCACTTCGCCCTGGAACTCGGTGCCGTCGCTGCGCAGTCCGTAGGATTCGAACGGGTCCAGCGCTGTGTCATCGCTGCCGGGTACCCGGGCGCGGCGGAGCTTGGCGAGGAGCCGATCAAAACCGTTGCGGTAACCCTCGGCCAGGACCATGCGGTAATCCTGACCAACAAGCTGGTGCCGTTCGTACCCGAACAGCCGTTCCGCGGCGGCATTGACGTGGCTGATGACGCCGGCGTCGCTGACCACCAGGACGGCGTCCGGCAGTGCCTCGAAGAGTGAAGCGCACTCGAAGCCCGTTTCCAACGGCTGACCGGCGCGTGAAGGCGCGGCCATTATCCGACCACCAAATGAGACCACAAACTATTCATTGCACTTCCCCCCTCTGGAAATCATAGAGGTTAGGTGCCGCCGGAACGACCCACGGGGATATGGCAGGCTCGACCAATCGGTGGACTTGGTTTCGGCTGGCTGAACCCGCGGGGTCCGGGTTTCGGCAGGCTCAACCCGCGCAGGCGGGCTCTACCTGCGGACGGTCCGGGTTTCGGCAGGCTCAACCGGCGCGGCAGGCTCAGCCTGCGGAACCTCAGCCAGCGGATTCGTCCCGAGCCCGCGGATCGTCCAGCCTTCCGCCTGCCATGCCGAAGCGTCCAGCACGTTCCGTGCGTCCAGCATCGCCCGCCGTCGTACGAGCCGTCCGACGGCGGCAGGCGACAGATCGCGGTACTCGTCCCATTCGGTGAGCAGCAGCACCAGTTCGGCGCCTTCCAGGGCCCGCTGAGTGGAGGTCTCGAAGCGCAGCTGCGGGTAGCGCATCCACGCGTTGTTGATGGCCTTCGGATCCGTCACCGTCACGTGCGCGCCCGCAGCGGCGAGCTGGAGGGAAACGTCGAGGGCGGGCGAGTCGCGGATGTCGTCAGTGTCCGGCTTGAAGGCGGCGCCCAGCACGGTCACGGTCCGGCCGGCGAGGTAACCTCCGCAGAGCTCCTGGGCCATCTCCACGGTCCGGGCCCGCTGGCCGAGGTTGATCGCGTCCACCACACCCATCCAGTCGTCAACGGACCGGACGTCCAGCGCCTGCGCCTGCGCGCGGAAGCTGCGGATGTCCTTGGGCAGGCAGCCGCCGCCGAAGCCCAGCCCGGCATGCAGGTACCGGTTGCCGATGCGCGGGTCCATGCCCATCGCCTCGCTCAGCTCGGTCACGTCAGCGCCGGAGGCGTCGCACAGTTCCGCCATCGCGTTGATGAAGCTGACCTTCGTGGCAAGGTACGCGTTCGACGCCGACTTGATCAGTTCCGCCGTGGCGAAATTGCACACCAGCCGGGGAATGCCGGCGCGCAGCAGGGGCTCGTAGACGGCGTCGAGCACCGCCGTCACGCCCCGCGCCAGGCCGCTCCCGCGCTCAAAGGCGGCGTCCCTGCCGTCCCGCACGCCGTACACCAGCCGGTCCGGCACCAGCGTGTCCTTTACCGCGGTGCCCTGCCGCAGGAACTCCGGGTTCCAGCCCAGCAGCACGTCCGGACGGGCGGCCAGCATCCCTCCGAGCATGTCCACCGTGCCCACCGGCACCGTTGATTTGCCGACGACGGCGGACCCCCGGCTTAGGTGCGGAAGGAGACTTTCGGTGGCGGTGACCAGGTAGCTGAGGTCGGCGCCGTCGGACGTCTTGGACTGCGGAGTGCCCACGCACAGGAAGTGGATCTGGGCGCGCGCGGCGTCCGCAAAATCCGTGGAGAAGGTGAGACGGCCGGTGGCGCGGCCGTCACGGAGAAGCTCATCCAGGCCTGGTTCGAAGAACGGGGCGAACCCGCGGGCCAGGTGGTCCACCTTGGCGGGATCGACGTCGATCCCCACCACCGGGTGGCCCATGGACGCGAGGGTGGCGGCATGGACGGCGCCGAGGTAGCCGCAGCCGATCACGGAAATCTTCACAGGGGGACTCCTTCGGCGGTGCGGGCTTTGGTTTCGCGGACGGACTCGGTTTCGGCGAGCTCAGCGAGCGGATGTGCGGTGGTGGTTTCGCTCCCCACCGGCACCCTCACCTCGCAAGCTCGGCCAGGGAACCCTGCCGGCGTGGGCCCAGGCTCAACCACCGGGGTTCCGGCGATCACGGCCTTGTAGTGCCGGACCAGCTCCGCGCTCAGGGCCGGCCACGTCCGGCCCTGTACCGAAGCGTGGGCTGCCGCCGCGAACGCCCGGCGCTTGGCGTCGTCGCCCATCAGGTCCATGACGTGTCGGCGAAGGCCGGCCAGGTCACCCGGCTCGTACAGCCACCCGGTGCGGGAGTTCTCCACGAGATCCAGCGGGCCGCCGCGGCCTGTGGCCACCACCGGCACGCCCGATGCCATGGCCTCCTGGATGGTCTGGCAGAAGGTCTCGAACGCGCCCGGATGCACGAAGAGGTCGAAGGACGCCACGGCCCGGGCCAGCTCCTCGCCGCCGAGGAAACCGGCAAACACCGCGTTGGGAAGGGCCTCCTCCAGCGCGGCGCGCTGCGGCCCGTCGCCCACGATCACCAGTCGCGTGCCGGGAACGTCGGCCAGCACGGCCAGGTCCTCCACCTGTTTTTCGATCGCCAGCCGGCCCACATAGCCGATGATCCGCTCACCGCCGGGCGCCACGGAAGCCCGCCAGCCGTCGTCGCGCTTTTCCGGCGAAAAACGCGCGGTGTCCACACCGCGCCGCCACATGTCCACCCGCAGAATGCCGCGGCCGCGCAGCTGGTTCAGCGCGAAAGTGGACGGCACCAGTGTCCGGGAGGCCAGCAGATGGATGTTCTCCACGCGGTTCCAGGCCCAGTTCTCCAGGAACGGCACACCGTACCGTGCGGCGTAGCTGGGAACCTCGGTCTGGTAGATGGCCACGGTGGGGATGCCCAGCTGATGCGCCGCCTGGGCCGCCCGCCAGCCGAGGACGAACGGCGATGCAAGGTGGACCACGTCCGGTGCGTAATCGGCAAGGATTCGCTTGACCCGGTACACACCGCCCATCGCCACCCGCACGTTCGTGTACCCGGCCAGGGGCACGGAGGGGAGCCGGTGCACGAAGGCCCCGTGCACGACGTCCAGAACATCAGTGTCCGACGTCGACGGCGCAATCACCAGCACTTCATCGCCCCGTTCCTGCAGATGCTCCAGCACCCGCAGGATGGAGTGCGTAACCCCGTTCATCAGCGGCAGGAATGATTCAGCAACGATTGCGATCCTCACACCTCCACGGTGTGCCCGCCGTCTGACACTGCGGGGGAGCAGGCGTTACCGGGAGGGGAAGGTTGGGTTAACACGAAGGCGGCGGGGATGGATACGCCGGTCCCCTGTGGTGTCGTCACCGGGCTGAAGCCCCTGGTGGCTCGACCAGCGCGGTCGGTTCGCCTGCTTTCGGCGGGCTCAACCGTCGTCCGGCCGGAGGATGTCCGGCAGCTGATCCACGTAGACGGTCTGGGGCGGTTCGAAGTAGATCACCAGCACCTTTTCTCCGACCGCGAAAACGCTGACTTTGTCGAACGGGTGGGCATGGAAGGCGCTGGTTCCACCCCGGTACGGAAGCATGACCTCGCCGATGGTTCCCGGGCCGATTAAACCGGTGACCCTGCCGATCTTTCCGGTCAGGCTCCGGTCCACATTCCTATGCACCGGGAGTCTTCGGGGGCCGTTTGGCCGGATCCTGCCCGTTCTTGAGCGCGGACGATATGCGGGGCAGGAAGGTGCCGGCCTGGGAGAGGATTCCGCCGACCATGCTGTTGAGGCCATCGGCGCCGTTCAGGACGGTTAGCTGGTCCACATGGCCGAAAGGCTCCGCGGCCGCCGCCACGATGGCCGGCATGTTCTCGGCCAGCTGCTGGGCGATGACGGCATCCTGGTTGCTTTCGAGTGCTTCGCCGCGGGCCTTGATGCCGTCGGCCTCCGCCAGCGCCTTGGCCTTGATCGCGGAGGCGGCGGCATCACCGCGTGCCTTCGTCGCGGCTGCTTCAGCTTCACCTGTCACGCGGGTGGCTCCGGCGATGGCTGCCGCCGCAGTGGCGCTGGCCTGCGCCTCGACTTCCACCCGCCGGGCGTTGGCCTGAGCTTCGAGCTCGGTGCGCTTGGCCCTCGCTTCGGCGGCGCTGATGTCGGCGGCCTTCTGCGCTTCCGCCTCGGTCCGCTGCGCGTAGGCCTTGGCGTCGGCGGGCTTGCGGATGGTGGTCTGGAGTTTTTGCTCCTCACGGTCCGCCTCGAGTTTGGCCACCTCAGTCTCCTGGACCACCACCTGCTGGCGCGCTGTTGCGTCTGCCAGGGGGCCGGCCTGTGCCGCGTTGGCCCGTGCCCGTTCGGCATTGGCCTGCGCCACGGATTGCTTGATGGCGGAGACGCTCTGCGCGTCGGCAATCTGCGCCGCGGCCTCGGCTTCCTTTTCCGCCGCTTCGCGGTTCCTGGTGGCCTCGGCGATGCGGGCCTCCATCTTGACCTGCGCAATGTGCGGCTTGGCGATGTTTTGAATGTATCCGGTGGGATCCTGAAGGTCCTTGATTTGCAGTGAATCAACCACCAGGCCGAGCTTCTCCATTTCCACGCCGCTCGCGCCGCGGACCTGCGACGCCAGTTTGTCGCGCTCGCGGATAATTTCTTCAACTGTCATGCTGCCAATAATTGACCGCAGGTGGCCCTCGAAGACGTTGTACACCTGGCTTTCCATTTTCGGCTGCTGGCCGAGGAATCTTCTCGCTGCATTGGCGATAAAGGCGGGGGCATCCCCGATTTTGTAAATAACCACGCCGTCCACGATTACCTGGATGCCCTGGGACGTGACACAGGAGACTTTGAGTTCCGTCTCATTCAGCGTCAGGGAGAGGGTCCTGACCGTCTGCAGCCCGGGGACCACCAGGGCGCCTTTGCCCGTGACGATCTTGAAGTCCATCCCGTCGGTGTTCTCAAGGGTTCCGCGGGTCAGCCCGGAAATAATGAGTGCTTCGTTTGGTTCAGCCACCTTCCACATCAGCTTTACCGCCAGCCAAACAACCGCAATTCCCCCGAGCACCGCCGCGATGGTGGCAATGAGGGGAAGGAAGGCTGCCAGGTTCTCCATGGCCGTGTCCTTTCAAAGCAATCAAAAAGGCCTAACGGGAGACCCCCAAAGCCGGAAGCTGAATCCTGCGGAATAGAGTGCGGGAACAGCAGCGCTGGTGAACCTCAAGCTGCGGGATTCCCAGCTGTAATAGACAGTTTGAGCAGGTCAGAGCGCAGAAGTCCAGCAATTCGGCCATCCTGAATCCGGGTATGTACCCGGCAGTAGCCTGCGGCGGGGCTCGGCTCGAGCGCGTCCACTTCCCTGTCAGCGGCTGGAACCCGATACTGAGGGGGCGTGTGGGACTAGCCCGTGGCGGCAGCCGGAACGGCGGGCGCGAAAACGGCCGCCCTGCCCGGAGGCGAGGCGGCCGTCGTCGTGGGTGACTCAGGTGTTCCGGACGTGGTCCGTGGCGTCCGTGGCGCTGCCCTTGACGTCGGAGACGGCCGCCTGGCCCTCTCCCTTGACGTGCTCGGCGGCGTCAGCGGCCGTGGCTTTGACGTTTTCCATGGCTTCCTGAGCGGGTTCCTTGAGCCCCTGGGCAACGTCCTTTGCGGCCTCGGTGAGTTGCGTAGTTACCGGTTCGGCCGCGGTCTTCAGGGCGTCGGCGGCCTCCCGCTCCTTCTGGCTCGGCGGGATCAGCGACGAGACGAGAAGCCCGGCGCCAAAGGCGATCAGCCCCGCAGCAAGGGGATTGCCCTGCGTTTTCACGGCTGCCTTGTGCGGCGCATCGCCGATAGCTGAGCCGGCGTCGCTGATGGTTGATCCGGCTGAGCCGGTGGCCGAGTGGACGTTGCCTGAAGCGTGGTCCGCTGCTCCCATGACTTTCTCCTTCACTCCGAAGACGGCTTCCTTGACCTTGTCAGTCTGCCTGTGGACGATGTTGGACGGAGTCACTTTGTCAGCGACGGCGTCCACGTTGGTGCCGAGGCGTTCACGGGTTGCTTCGATGTCGGCGCGGATGGCGTCCGGGTTTTCACTCATCGGTGGTCTCCATTGGGTTTCAGGGTGGGCGGGATTTCCTGGACGGTCTCGACCGTCTGGGGCATGCCCTTGATGGCCTTGAGTTCCTTGCGTCCGATCGACGCCAGAACTGCGGCAATGATGCCCCAGATAGCTGCCACGACGACGGCGGACCAGCCAAGGCCCATCAGCTCGCCCAGCGCGTACCAGAGCGCAACGGACAGGAACAGGAGCACGAAGTGCCCGGCCACGCCGGCGCCGGCGAGCATGCCGCCGCCCTTGCCGGCCTTGGTTGCGGACTCCTTCGCTTCGGCTTTAGCGAGTTCCAGTTCCTGGCGCATCAGCGTGGAGATGTCCCGGGAAACCTCGGCGAGGAGATCGCCCAGGGAGGTGGAGTCCGCCTTGGCATGTGCGGGTGTGGAAGGAATTTCGCTGCTCACAGGTGTCGTCCTTCGCCCTCGGCATGGGGGTCATCATCGCGCAGCGGAACGCCGGATGCGGAGCTCCCCGGCAGAGTCTGGCCAGGCGCCGGACCGGTGCCGCTGGTCCGCCGCGGTTCGCCATAGCCCGGCTCCCCATAGGCCGGCTCGCCAGGTGCGGGTTCGCCCGGGGCGGGTTCGCCGAACGGCGGCTCAGCATAGGCCGGTTCCGCGCTGGCGGGTTCACCGTAAGCGGGGACGGTGTAGGCCGGCTCTCCGAGTTCTGCGTGGTCATACAACGGCTCTCCGGCGCCCGCACCGAGAGTGCCTTCGGCGACGGGCGGCTGGATCGGCTGACGCGGCACGGATGTGCCCGTTGCCGAACCGGTGGCCGGGGCTCCGGCCTGCAGGCTCCTGCCCAGCCGGCCCGCCAGGACGCCCGCGCCGGCAGCGATGAGCAGGAATGCACCGGGGCGCTGGCGCGCAAAGGACTTAACCTCGTCCAGCAGTGATCCCGGGTCCCGGTTGTCCAGCCAGGATGCAATTGCCTGTGAGCGATCGGCGGCCTGGCGAACCAGGTCCGATGCGACACCGGGCTGGTCCGAGGCGCTGGCCATGCTGCTCAGTTCGCCGGAGATGTTCCGGAGTCCCTGGGCGACTTTCTGCTGTTGCGTGCCCGCCTGGCTGGTGAGGTCCGATTTCGCCTGGTACAGAAGATCCCGGGCGTTGGTCTTCACTTCGGATGCAACATTCGCTGCCTCCGCCTTGGCCGTTCCTGCCACGTTCTGGGCGGCCCCTGCTGCCTGGCCGGCCACGATTGCGGCTTCTTCTTTGGCTGTGTCGGTCTTCGAGGCTGACGCCGGGCTCCCGGAGACGCCCGAGCCGTATGCCGTTGAGTTCTGCGTAGCCGGGGGGACCGTGAGGCTCCCGTCCTGCGGCCATTGGTTCTCTGTCATCTTCGCTCTCTTTCCGAAAAGGTCAGCTGCTGTTTCAGGAACCAGCGTTGCTGGCATGCAATAGTAAGCATGATTACTAATAAATAGTAAGCACCCTTTGCAATTTTAGCGAAAAAATCTGGGGGAGGCTTGCCCAGTGGATGGTAAGCATGCTTATGGTGGAGGGAGCCGACACGGACGGCGTCGACGGTACCTGTCGCTGACATCCCAGAACCCCG
Source organism: Arthrobacter sp. ISL-5 (assembly GCF_018613835.1). GTDB lineage: Bacteria > Actinomycetota > Actinomycetes > Actinomycetales > Micrococcaceae > Arthrobacter. The sequence continues at coordinate 10,880 of NZ_JAGGPM010000035.1, forward strand.
GCGGTCGAGTCGCTTAGGCTTGCTTCCAAGGTGAAACGGGCGCTTCCCGGCGACCAGTGCCGGGCTCCCGACCGACTCAGACTTGAGAAAGAAGGACGACGCCGATGGTCCCGAACGCTGACGCTGAGCCGTGGGGCCCCCATCAGTTGCTGTCCATGGCCGCCCGCCTCATCCAGCGCCGCCAGGATCAGGCGCTCGCGGACCTGGGGCTCACCCACGCTGCCGTAATCGCCCTTCAGGGGCTCACAGCGGGGCCCCTCAATCAGGAGCATCTGGCCGCCGAGATCAAAGTCCGCAGCCAATCGCTCGGCAGGGTGCTGGCGCGGCTTGAAGGTGCGGGCCTTGTTACCCGCACCTCGAGTTCCCGCGACAGGCGCAGCAATGATGTGGCCATCACGGACGCAGGGCTTGACGCGTTGGCGGCAGCCCGCGAGGTAGAAAAAGATGCACTGCCCTCAAACCTGGCCGAGGGGGCAATCCTGAGCCGCGAGTTGGCACGGGTGATTAGTTATTTTCCGGGTCCGCACAAGGCCCGTGCGGCGGGCAGGGAGAGGTCGGAGACGGTGGCGCCAACGGACGCGGACCGCTCAACGGGCACGGAGAACCCGGGTGACACCGCGCCCACGGGCGCGGCGGAAGAGCACGCTGACGGGACGCCGGACACGACGGACTGAGCCCTCAGGCGCTATGCCTCAAGCGGGTTGACGGAGTTCCACGTTGTGCCCGCGCCGCCGCTGGGCAGCGCGGGTACAGCGTCTTTCGTGTTTGTGATCTGAGTGATTCTGCTTTGCGTGGTCTTGCTCTGCCTGTGTGTGGGTTGCCTAGGACCGCCGGGCCATCGAGTGGGGCCACCAGCCGATGAATCCCGACATGGGATCGGGCCAGTTGCCGATGTGGCCCCGCATGGGATCCGGCCAGTTGCCGATGCCCGACCGGGCCTGGGCTGAGCGGCCGCGAACGGCTCCGGATGATTGCAGGGCAGGACGCGGGGCAGCGGGCAGTTGGGTGTGTGTAGACATGACATTTTCTCCTGACTGAACTTTTGAGCCGTACGCCGATGGCGCAGGTGGTCATTTCTGCTGTGATGAGGGCAGAGCTGACCTGTTCAGTCGGGGGAAGACCCCGGATCGAAGGCAGGGCTGGCAGGAACGGATTGGTTGGCGTCATGGGTCCGTGCACCGGCACCGAGGTGCATGCCGCTCCAAGATCCTGCAACATCGGCAGCCTGGGCGCCGGAGCCTTCCGATCCCGAGGACGACGATCCGGACGGGCCCTTGGCAAGGGACGCGAGGGGTTCCTGATGCGGCGTGGTGTGGGGCAGGCCCACGGGCGCCGCCTGGACCGCTCTGGCTGTCGCGGGGCGATGGGGCGTGGTCATCTGCAGCTGTGCCAGCGACGGGCCGGTCGCATCCAGCGGCTGCCCGCCTGTGGCTCGAGCGAGTGACGTGCCTTCTGATTTATTGTCGGCTCCCAGGGATGGCGCGGCTTGCGCCGGATCTGTTCCTGGGACGGTCACTCCAGGCTGCGGCGTGGGAACGGCCGGAAGCAGCACGCCCGGCACTGATATCACCGGGTGCACAGCGTGGACGGCGCCTTCTACGACGTCAATGACTTTGTCCACCTCGGCCAGCACCGGGGCCGCCGTCTCGGTCACCGTTGTTACGACGGCGTCCGCCTCGCCGATGACGGCATCGGCGGTGCTGGCCACGGTGCCCAGTGTGGCGTTGGTGGTTCCGGTCACTATGCCCGGCGTGGCGTCGGCCGTGCCGGCCGCGGAGTCTGCGTCGCCGGCCGTGGTGGCTGCCACAGTCGAGACGGTGGTGGTGACGGAGGCCGTGAGGTTGGGGATGCTCGGAACAACTCGTGCGGCCAGCAACGGCTTTGTGGCCCGCGATGTTGTGAGGTCTGAAGCGGCGCTGGGAGCACCGGAGGCTGACGCGGTGCCGGCGATTGCGGCGGGTTTGGCGTCCAAAGCCGATGCCTCCGCGGCGGCTGCTCCCCAGATGAGCCATGCCAAGGCAACGATCGCGGGTACCAGAACGGCGCGCACGGCAGCGGAGCAAACGAGACGCATGCTGCTGCCGCCCATTCGATACACCCCCCAGAGGCAATGGAAGACCAGAATATGCCCGGGTCCCGGTTCCGTCCAGACCAAAAATGTTCGAACGCCGTTTGGCCCGCTGATTTATGGCCTGCCGACAGCGATCCGCCGGCTCCTCCGCCGTAAAATTAATACAAGAGGTGTTGGAGGAATGTCCGGTTCGATCGTCCTAGTCCTGGTTATCCTGGCCGTAATTGCCGTTGTGGCCATCGCCGCCACGGTGAGGGAAGTCCTGCGCGAGGGACGCGGCCACGTGCCTGCCGAACCGTCGCAGCGCCCTTGGACGGCGGGCAATCTGCCGAGCCAGCCGTACTCCTTGATCCGCTTCTAGGACGCGTCGAGTGGACGTAGTTCCCGGACAAAGACGCAAAAGCGGATGCCGCCGTCGTGATTAATTCACGACGACGGCATCCGCCTTTTACGTGCCGCCTCCCCAGTTGGGGCTCTGAGGAAGCGGCGGCTCATGGGGTTTCGGCAAGCTCAACCAGCAGCGGTTCCGCCCCTATCACCGCGTGGTCCCGGCCCAAGTTTCCGAGGCCGGCGGCGCCCTGCGGGGAGCCGATCGTTCGCCCTCGTAGATGCAGTCCACGGGGCATTCGTCGATGCACGCCTTGTCCTTCACATCCACGCAGGGCTGCGCGATGACATACGTCACGGCCCTACACACCGGTGTAGACGGTCTTGCCCCAGGTGAAGAAGTCCAGTGCGGAACTGCCGGCTCACCACGGCGTCCATCTTGGCGCCGTCGAGGCCGTCACCGGCGGTGTAGGCGGCGGCTCCCTCGGTGAGGAACGCGGACCGGATGCCGGGGGAGAGGTAGACGCGGGACGTCGCGGTGCAGGCCTGGCCGCAGAGCCAGCCACCTTGGTGGAGCCGGTGAGGTGCCCGTCCGGCACGTCCCGGACACAGAGCTGGTGCAGCTGCCCACGAATCTGCGCGGGTCACCTGCACCAACCGGTAGTACGAATATTCAGATTAGATATCTACTCATTCGCGGCTCCTAGTTCCCGGCGTTCGCGTTCCGGGTTTATTTCCTGTCCTCGGCCAGATGCCGCGAGAACATCCAGCCGGCGGCAATCATCAGTACACCCACCACCAGCAGGGTCCAGCTGTCCGTCATGTTCAGCGACAGGAAATTGGCCGCCGAATCAACTCCGACACTGAGCCCGTAGATGCTGAGGATGATGTACAGCGCACCGGCGCCCATGAGGAACCTGCGCGCACCCATTTCACTGCGGGACATGGCCCAGCCGGTTCCGCCGATAACCAACTGCACAATGTTGAGCAGAATGGATACCTGGAACAGGCCAAACAACATGGCGTGCGAATCAGGCCCAAGGAACATCAGTTCGCCATACCGTGCGGTGATGCCCGGGATAAAAGCCAGTACACCAGCCACCAACGCGACAATACCAACACCCATGCCGACGTTCTGGACATCTGTCCTACCAAAGTGAACGCCATGTGCATGTGGGGATGCGGTAGTCATTTTCTGCCTCCAACCACTGATTGCGGACACCATAATTTTACGTCGGTACTCTCGAAAAAGCGCTGACGGTTGCAGGCCTGGTGGCCGTCCCGATTTCCCTCACCATGCCGTCTTCTCAGGGGATTGAGCCTGTCGGAACGGTCGGGCGAGGCCGCCCGTGGCACGATGGAACACGATGAAACTGCGCGCTGATCAGACCGGAGACCGTGGCCTTCCCATGCCCCTGTGGCTGCAGGGCGGGCTGGAGTCAGCCCAGGCGGCAATAATTTCCGCTCTGGCGGTCATTGCGCCCATCGCGGCAGTGTGGGCAACGTCCGGTTTCCGGGACACTCATCTCGACGTCTTGGCGCGCCTGGCCGGCCAGGCGTGGCTGGTCATCCACGGCGTGCCCCTGTACCTGACCACCGTTGCCGAAGGCGCCGCGGCCCGGCCGGAAACGGGAACGCTCTCGCTCATCCCGCTGGGCCTGACACTCATACCGTTCCTGCTGGCCTGGCGCGCCGGCCGGCGCCTCGCCCGTGCCTCTTATACGGACCAGCTGTGGCAGGCGCTGCTGGGTTCGTGGCTCGTCTATGCAGCTTTCGGCATCAGCACCGGCTTCGTCTGCAGGACGGACGAGGTCGAGGTGTTCCTTTGGTGGGCCGCCCTGCTGCCCCTGGTCCCGTTTGCCCTGGGCATGGTGATCGGCGCACGGCGCGAGGCCGGATCCTGGAGCCGGCTGATCGGCGTCGACGCCGTCGACTGGATTGCCCGCACCAGCCAGCACTCGCGCTGGGCCGGATCCTATCTGGCCTCCTCCGCGAAGGCGGGGTTCGTGGCGGTCATGGCGGCGCTGGCGATTTCCTCGGTGCTGCTGGCGGTGGACCTCCTCATCCACTGGAACCTCGTGGTGGCGGTTTATGAAGGACTCGACGCCGGAGCCATGGGGGGCGCCGTCCTCACCATTGCCCAGCTCGGCTTCATCCCCAACCTGGCCGTGTTCGCGCTCGCCTGGGTGTCCGGCTCGGGCTTTGCGCTCGGCGCAGGATCGCAGGTGGGTCCGCTCGGCACGGCCGTTGGGCCGCTGCCCTCCGTGCCGGTGTTTGCCGCCATCCCCGCCGGGCCGCTGGACTTCGGGTTCGTGGCCCTCGTGGTGCCCGTGCTCGCCGGCGTCCTGGCCGGCTGGTGGTTCCTGCGCGAAGGCGAAAACCACTTCGACGAATGGCTGTCCATCAAGGTCCGCACGCGCTGGTTCACCGCAGCCGCGTCCACGCTGGCCCTGGGCATCATCATCGGCGCGGCAGCAGGCCTGCTGGCGGGAGCCCTGGCCTGGATCGCGCGTGGATCGGCCGGGATCGGCCGCCTCACGGACATCGGCCCCGCCCCGTTGTGGACGGCAGTCTGGCTGGCAGCGGAAGTGGGCATCGGCGTCGTCGTCGGATACGCGGCGGGGCCGTGGCTGGAACGCCGGCAGCAGCAGCGCGAAGCGGACCTCGGGGCCGTGCAGGGCAAGTAGCCCGGCGCAGGGTTAGCGGGACGGCCGCCCGGTGAGGGTTACGGGCGGAACTGGCTGGGCAGCGAGTTCTCCAGCTGGACCCGGCAATCTGTGCTGGCCTTGCTGGTCAGGGCATGCCGGGCGCAATGCTGGTAGTCACGGACCTGGTTATAGAACAGCGCCGAGCTCAGCACGATCAGGACCATCACGGCGGACACCACCAGGCCGGAGATGGTGCCGAAGAGCACCAGCCTGGACTCCTTGAGCTTGATGGCGCGGATGAGCACGATGATTCCCAGGACAATGCCGGCTGCCGTCAGGATGGCCGTGAGCCACAGGTAGGCGATGTCCAGCTGAAAGACGAAGAACGAGCCAATCACCGCCACAATGAACATGCGGAACAGTGTGTGCGTCTTCAGCAGCGACGATTTTGCGGCATCGCTGAGCTGATGCCTGGTCCGCTGGGACCCGCTCGGGCCCGGGGTGGGGTTCATGTTTTCCAGCCTACGCGAGCAGCCGCCTAAGCTGGACCAATGCGCATAGTAGTCCTCGTATCCGGAACCGGCTCCAACCTCCAGGCGGTCATCGACGCCGTGCAAGCCGGGGAACTGGACGTGGAGATCGCCGCGGTGGGCGCGGACCGGCCGGGGACGTTCGGCGTGGACCGTTCCGCCGCCGCCGGAATTCCCACGTTCGTGGTGGACTTCAAGGCCTATGCGGACCGCGCGGAGTGGAACGCGGCGCTGACCGAAGCGGTGCAGGCATACCAGCCGGACGTGGTGGTGTCCTCCGGCTTCATGCGGATTGTGAGCCCGGAATTCATCGACGCGTTCGACGGCAAATACCTCAACACCCACCCTGCCCTCCTGCCTTCCTTCCCCGGTGCCCACGGCGTCCGCGATGCCATGGCCTATGGCGTGAAGGTCACCGGCTGCACCGTGCACTGGGCCGACGCCGGAGTGGACACCGGGCCCATCATCGCCCAGGAGGCGGTGGCCATCGAGGACGGCGACACCGAGGAAACCCTGCACGAACGGATCAAGGTGGTGGAACGCCGGCTGCTGGTGTCCACGCTCGGGTCCCTGGCTGCCGCGCACTCTCCCAACTAGCTCGCATTTAACGTCGTTTTGAGCCCTCAAAACGACCACAACTGCCAGTCAGTTGGGTTCGCTGCGGATTGCCCTGTGGATAACTGCTGAGGCGGGTTCCAGGTTTGCAACGATGGTGCGGTGAAGACCCCTCGACCGCTGCCGGAGCCGTTTGCGTTGGTGCCGTTTACTTGTCAGCAGGCTGTCGACGTCGGAGTCAGCCGACGGCGGCTGCGGCACCGGGCGCTGTACTCGCCCAGCCGGGGCATACGGGCGCCCGGCGTCATCTCGCCGCGCCCGTTCGGCATCAGCCTTCCGGACGAGGTCCGGCCCTTCACACTTGTCACGGAATTTTCGGCCGCCTCACACGCCACGGCCTTCACCTTCTGGTCGTTCCCGGGATTCCTGCCCGGACAGGGCGATGCCCGGATTCACATATCGCGTCCGGACACCATGGCCATTCCTCGCCGTACCGGGGTGGTAGGCCATGTGGGGCAGTTCTCCGAGGACGAGATAGTCTGCGTCGACGGGCTGCTGGTCACCAGCCGTACGCGGACGTGGCTGGATGTCGCCAGGAAAATGAGCGTTGACGAGCTAACCGTCGTGGCGGACCACCTCCTTCGGATTCCCCGGCCGGACTTCGAAGGCAGAGCGGAGCCGCACGCCACGCCCGCACAGCTGGCAGACATGTTGGACAGGCACAAAGGAACACCGGGAATCCGGAAGGCGAGGCTTGCCCTTGAGCTGGCACGCATCGGCGCGGATTCGGCACCGGAAACGCGGCTTCGGCTGGCACTGGAGCGGGCGGGCCTGCCGGAAGCGCAACTCAATGTGCGCACGCAACTGCGGGACGGCGTCGAACGCCAACCTGATCTGGCGTACCCCAAGCACCGCGTGGCGGTGGAATACGACGGCGAAGGCCATTCCGAGGCCGGGCAGATCGTCAGGGACATCGCCCGCGAAGAGGATTTCAGCCGCGCAGGCTGGCTGCTGGTCAGGATCTCGAAGCGACACATGGAGAACGACGCACGGTTGGCCGTGGCAAAGGTCCGTTCCGCGCTCCGAGACCGCGGCTGGACACCCAACTAGCTCGCAATAGGTGTCGTTTTGAGGCCTCAAAACGACATTAAATGCGAGCTAGTTGGGAAGGGAGGGACAGGCGTTACTCGAGGCGGCGCTGACGGGTCTCGGGGGAGAAGAACATCATCCACAGCACGGCCAGCACCACCAGGCCGCCGGCCAGCGCGAAGGACGTTGCCAGCCCGAGCTGGGGCCAGAAGTAGTTCGCGAAGATCAGCGGGCCAAAGCCTGCACCCAGCCGCGAGAACGTTGACGCCCAGCCAAAGCCCGATCCCCTCAGCTCGGTGGGGTAAAGCTCGGACACGTACGTGTACAGGACGGGAATGGCCACCTGCACCACGAACCCGAAGACCAGCAGCCAGAACACGGCCGCCGTCGGAATGTCCACCACGAACGCCACGATCACCAGGATCAGGGCGGACAGCGGTCCGGTAATGGCCAGCAGCCACTTGCGGCCCACGCGCTCCACCAGCAGCGCCGCCGCCACCACGCCAAGTAGCCCGACGGCGGCCATTCCCGCCGTCGTCAGGAACGCCTTGTACTCGGCGAACCCGGCGCCGATCAGGATCCGAGGCATCCACGTGAGTGACAGATAGTAGACCAGCAGGATGCTCAAGAAGAGCGACCAGGACGCCGCCGTGATTTTCCAGTTGAACTGCCAGACGCCGCGCAGCTGCTGCCACGCGCTGCCGGGCGAAAGCCGCGGGACGGCCTGCGGATCGGGCAGGCTGTAGGCGCGCGGCTCTGCTCCCGTGGCCAGGACCAGATCGTCGATCACCTTGGCGGCTTCCTCGCGGCGGCCCTTGCGGATCAGGAACAGCGGAGACTCGGGCACGCTGCGGCGCACCCAGAACACGAGCAGGGCCGGCAGCACCATCACCAGCATGGTGAGGCGCCAGTCAGCGAAGGCCGCCACCAGCCCGGCGGACACGAAGCCGCACAGCGCGGCGCCCACCGGCCACCAGCCGTCCATCGCTGTGAGGACCTTGCCGCGCTGTTTCCTGGGCGTGAATTCACCCACCAGCGCGTAGTCCACCGGGATGCAGCCGCCCAGGCCGAAGCCGGCCACGAACCGGAACACGCAGAACCAGGTGAAATCGGGGGAGAATGCGCCGAGCACCGTGAAGAGCGAGAAGATCAGCAGCGTGGCGGTGAAGGCCTTCTTCCGGCCGATCGTGTCCGCGATGGTGCCCCAGATGAACGCGCCGAGGGCCATGCCGATCAGGTTGGCCGTGCCGATCCAGCCGGCCTCACCGGGGGTGAGCTGCCAGTGGTTCGACAGCAGGGGGATCAGGATGCCGTTGAGGGTCACGTCCCACGCATCGAACATGAATCCCAGGCCGCCGATCACGAAGATCTTGCCCTGCACCTTCCAGCGCCACGGCAATTCCTGGACCACCTGTTCGCCGCTGGGCACAGTGGTGTAAATGTTCATCTCGGCCTCCTGTTTAAACCTTACGTTGCGGCGTGCCCGGGGTGCGCCGCCTTCACACTCCGGCCGGCAGGGGGCCCGCAGGGAGACCAGTGCCGGCGACGCGATAAACTGGCGGTATCCCCACCAGCCGCGGCCCCAACCGTGTACAACGACGGAGACTTTTGTGAGCTTGACTCAGCTTGACCGTGTTCCCATCCGCCGAGCCCTGATCTCGGTCTACGACAAAACCGGTCTGGAGGAGCTCGCGAAGGGCCTGCACGCAGCGGGCGTCAGGATCGTTTCCACCGGTTCCACGGCCAAGAAGATCGCCGCCGCCGGCATCCCGGTCCAGGAAGTCGAGGAAGTCACCGGCTCCCCGGAAATGCTGGACGGCCGCGTCAAGACCCTCCACCCGCGGGTCCACGGCGGCATCCTCGCGGACCGCCGCGTGCCGGCCCACATGGAAACCCTCGCCAGCATGGACATCGAGCCGTTCGACCTCGTCGTGGTGAACCTGTACCCGTTCGTGGAGACCGTGAAATCCGGTGCCGCGCAGGATGACGTGGTGGAACAGATCGACATCGGAGGCCCCGCTATGGTGCGGTCCGCCGCGAAGAACCATGCCGCCGTCGCGATTGTGGTTGACCCGAACTTCTACGGCGAGGTTGTCCGCGCCGCGGCGGAGGGCGGCTTCGACCTGAAGACCCGCCGCAGGCTCGCTGCCCGTGCCTTCGCGCACACGGCCACGTACGACAACGCCGTTGCCACCTGGACCGCGAGCCAGTTCCTCGACGAAGACGGCGATGGCGTGATCGACTGGCCCGCCTACGCCGGCCTGGCGCTGGAACGCTCCGAGGTGCTCCGCTACGGCGAAAACCCGCACCAGCAGGCCGCCCTGTACGTGGACAAGGCCGCCCCCGCGGGCATCGCCCAGGCCGACCAGCTGCACGGCAAGGCCATGAGCTACAACAACTTCGTGGACGCCGACGCCGCCCTGCGTGCCGCCTATGACTTCGCCGAGCCGGCCGTCGCGATCATCAAGCACGCCAACCCGTGCGGTGTGGCCGTGGGCTCCGCCGACGCCGCCGATCCGATCGCGGACGCCCACGCGAAGGCGCACGCCTGTGACCCCGTCTCCGCGTTCGGCGGCGTCATCGCAGCCAACCGCACCGTGACCGCCGACATGGCCCGCACCGTTGCCGGCATCTTCACCGAGGTCGTCATCGGGCCGGGCTTCGAGCCCGAGGCCGTGGAAATCCTCTCCAAGAAGAAGAACATCCGCCTCCTGGCGCTGCCCGAGGGCTACGACCGCTACCCGGCTGAAATCCGCCAGGTCTCCGGCGGCGTGCTCGTCCAGATCTCCGACAAGGTGGACGCCGACGGCGACAACCCGGCCAACTGGACCCTCGCCGCCGGTGAAGCCGCCGACGACGCCACGCTGGCGGACCTCGCCTTCGCCTGGACCGCCTGCCGCGCCGCCAAGTCCAACGCCATCCTGCTGGCCGATCACGGGGCCGCAGTCGGCATCGGCATGGGCCAGGTCAACCGGCTCGATTCCTGCAAGCTGGCCGTCGAGCGCGCCAACACGCTGGGCGTGAACGTGCAGTCCGACGTCGATGGAGCCGGCGGTGCCTCGAATGCCGACGCGAGCGGCGCACCGGAGCGTGCCCGCGGCGCTGTTGCAGCCTCCGACGCGTTCTTCCCGTTCGCCGACGGCCTGCAGATCCTGATCGACGCCGGCGTCCGCGCCGTCGTGCAGCCCGGCGGTTCCGTCCGGGACGAGGAAGTCATCGCCGCAGCCAACGCGGCGGGCATCACCATGTACTTCACCGGAGCGCGCCACTTCTTCCACTAACGAGCAACGCCCGACGGCGGTCGCCCCCCTAAGGGGACGGCCGCCGTCGGGCGTTAACTTGATTCAGTTGTCCTCGGGCTGGCCTTCCGCCTCGGCGTCGCTATCCGCCCCAGGGAGCCGGATCTCCCGAGGCTTTGCCTGGGCCATCCGCTCGGGCGTCCAGTACGCCAGGACCTCCTCCGGCGTCTGGCCCACATCGGAGTGGCTCACGGCTTCATCCCGTTCATCATGGGGCAGCGATTCAGCCGGCCCGGTGCCGTCAGCCGGCGGACGAGGCATTCTTGTAGACCTTCTCTATGGTCTGACCCCAGTACGGTCCGAACATCGTGGTGGACCGCGTGCCGTAGCCGTAGCTGTTGATGGAGTTCTGGTAGCCGTTGGAGTCGCGCTCGGCGTCGGTGGCGCCCTGGATGAACCATGGGCCGCCTGAAGAACCTCCGGTCATGTCGCACGGAATGCCCTGGGTTTTGAACTGGGGATTGATGGCGTCAGTGCCGGCCTTGCCCGTGCAGCTGACCAGGGTCTGTCCCGTGAACGGGACCGCAGCCGGGTATCCGTACGAGGTATAGGTCATCCCGCGCGGCTGGTTGAACTGAACGCCAGACGCGCCTACTACGTCGGCCAGACTCTGGCCGTCGAGCTGGGCGACCACGGCGAATCCCGTGTCGTACTGAATGTTCCCCAACTTGCTCCACTGTGACGGGGCGTAGAGCTTCTTGGCAGGCCATTTTCCGAGTGGCGCTGTACCGTCGACGTAACCCGGAACGAAGACGAAGTTCTTGGCGAAGGCGCCGGGGCCGTCGTTGACGCAGTGGCCGGCCGTGGCGACGGTGCTCTTGTTCTCGGAGACCACCGAATTTCCGGAGCACACGTAATTGGCGCCGGCCATAGTAAAGAAAACCTTGCCGATGTGGTTAATCGGGGCAACGTCGGTGTGCAGCGCCTGCTGCGTGACCATTGCTGGGGTGCCCGCAATCTTTGTGCTGGAGCCCCTTTCCGCGATGTCGGAAGTGGCGGAAAGGCCTGTGTTGATCTGACGGGCAACCGCCTTGTCAGCCAGGACATCGCCGGGAACGGCGGCCCGCATCCGCTCGGGCGTCCAGTATTGGTCCGTCGGTGAATTGGAAACTGCGGTGCTGGTGACCTGCGGCTGGCCGGAGTCCTGCGTCTTTGCAGGAGCAGCGGTTGCGCCGCCGGCTGCGGACAGCGCCAGCATCAAGCCAGTCGACAGGCTCAGGAGGCTGGTCGCCAGAGTCTTCTTCCTCGTCATTGCGGTCCTACCTATCGGGGTGGAAGGCGGGCGGTGGTGGTGCCTGCCGAGTGTAGGGGTGGTGCCGATATTTCCCCGCCGCAAGGGGTTCGCTGGTTACGTTCAGCCGCCGAAGCGGTTTTCCTTCATGAGCTAAAGATAGGGCTCCGCAGGGTTTCGGACAATGGATCAGCCGCCCCAGTAACAGCTGGTGGAGGTCACGGAGGTGATCCGGGCCACCTTCGTAGGGTCCTGCACGGTGTCCTCAGGTAAGTTAGAGGTTGGTGAAATAGACCGGATTCCACATACAGCCGACCTCCAGGGAGACGCCCGAGCATGGCCAAAATTATCTATACCCACACCGACGAAGCGCCGATGCTGGCCACATATTCGTTCCTGCCCATCGTCGAGGCGTTCGCTTCCACCGCAGGCGTGCAGGTGGAAACCCGCGACATTTCCCTGGCCGGCCGCATCATCGCCGTGTTCGGCGACTACCTCACCGAAGAGCAGCGGATCAGCGACGCCCTGGCTGAACTCGGTGAACTGGCGAAGAAGCCGGAAGCCAACATCATCAAGCTGCCCAACATCTCTGCCTCCGTGCCGCAGCTGAAGGCGGCCATTGCGGAGCTGCAGGCCCAGGGCTACAAGCTGCCCGACTACCCGGACAACCCGTCGTCGGACGAAGAGACTGTCATCCGCTCCCGCTACGACAAGATCAAGGGCTCCGCCGTGAACCCCGTCTTGCGCGAGGGCAACTCGGACCGCCGAGCACCGCTGTCCGTGAAGAACTACGCCCGCCAGAACCCGCATTCCATGGGGGCATGGTCCTCAGACTCCAAGACCAACGTGGCGCACATGGACGCCGATGACTTCCGCTCCAACGAAAAGTCCGTGGTGGTCCCGGCCGACGGCACCATCGAAGTCCAGCTGGTCCGCGAAGACGGCACCGTCAAGGTCCTGAAGAAGGCCTTCCCTGTTCTCGCCGGCGAAGTGATCGACGGCACCGTGATGCGCGCCGCAGCGCTGGACGAGTTCCTCGCCGCCCAGGTTGCCCGGGCGAAGGACGAGGGCGTGCTCTTCTCCGCGCACCTGAAGGCCACCATGATGAAGGTCTCGGACCCCATCATCTTCGGCCACGTGGTCAAGGCGTACTTCTCCGAACTGTTCGACACCTACGGCAAGCAGCTTGCCGCTGCCGGCATCAGCCCCAACAACGGCCTCGCCGCCATTGTGAGCGGACTGGACGACCTGCCCGAGGATGTCCGCGAAGGCGTCCAGGCCGCCATCAAGAAGGGCCTGGAAGAAGGCCCCGCCCTGGCCATGGTCGACTCGGACAAGGGCATCACCAGCCTGAACGTCCCGAGCGACATCATCGTGGACGCCTCCATGCCGGCCATGATCCGCAGCTCCGGCCACATGTGGGGCCCGAACGGCAAGGAAGCCGACACCCTCGCGGTGCTTCCGGACAGCTCCTACGCCGGCATCTACCAGGTGGTCGTCGACGACTGCCGCGCCAACGGCGCCTTCGATCCCACCACCATGGGTACCGTGCCGAACGTCGGCCTCATGGCTCAGGCCGCGGAGGAGTACGGCAGCCACGACAAGACCTTCGAAATCCAGGCTCCCGGCAAGGTGCAGATCGTGGATGGCTCCGGTGCTGTCCTGATCGAACACGAAGTGACGCCCGGCGACATCTGGCGTGCCTGCCAGACCAAGGACCTGCCGATCCGCGACTGGGTCAAGCTGGCCGTCACCCGCGCCCGCGCCTCGAAGACTCCTGCCGTGTTCTGGCTTGACGAGACCCGCGCACACGACGCCAAGCTGATCGAAAAGGTCCGCGAATACCTCAAGGAACACGACACCGAGGGCCTGCAGATCGAAATCATGTCCCCGGAGAAGGCCACGGCATTCACCCTGGAGCGCATCCGCAAGGGCGAGGACACCATCTCCGTCACCGGCAACGTGCTCCGCGACTACCTGACGGACCTGTTCCCGATCCTCGAACTCGGCACCAGCGCCAAGATGCTGTCCGTCGTTCCGCTGATCAACGGCGGCGGGCTCTTCGAGACCGGCGCCGGCGGATCCGCCCCCAAACATGTCCAGCAGCTGCTGCAGGAAAACCACCTCCGCTGGGACAGCCTGGGTGAGTTCCTGGCCCTGGCGGTCAGCTTCGAGCACCTCGCCAACACCACGGACAACGCCCGGGCCCAGGTCCTGGCCGACACCCTGGACCGCGCCACCGGCACCTTCCTGCTGGAAAACAAGTCCCCGAAGCGCAAGGTCGGCGAGCTCGACAACCGCGGCAGCCACTACTACCTGGCGCTCTACTGGGCCCAGGAGCTGGCCAAGCAGACCGCGGACGCCGAGCTGGCATCGTCCTTCGCCGAGGTCGCCGAGGCTCTGGCGTCCAACGAAGAGGCTATCGTTTCCGAGCTGCTGGAGGTCCAGGGCTCGCCCGTCGACGTCGGGGGCTACTACCGGCCCGACGCCGCCAAGGCCGCCGCTGTCATGCGGCCGTCGGCAACGCTCAACAAGGTTGTTTCCAGCCTGAGCTGACCCCAGGCAGCTTGCCCTGGTTTGACCACCGAAGCGCCCCGCCACTCGAACGAGTGGCGGGGCGCTTTGGTCTATTTGCCGTCAGCCCGGACGGCAGGATGGCTGCCCGTCCCGGCGGGCTGTTCCTAACGGTCGGGCGTCTCGTCGCGGCGGGTGTCCGTATGCCGAGTATCTATCCGCGGTTCACCTGTTTCCGTGTCGCCGTAGGGCGCGTCGACGGCGAGATCCGGGTCCGCTTCGACGGGCCGTTCGGTGGCGGCGGCGTCGTAGGTGTCGCCCGACTCGTAGGTGCGGCCGGGGACGGCGTCCATGCCGGATCCGGACGCGTAGCCCGTGCCGTCGTCGGCAGCTCCGTAGCCGGTGCCCGCTCCAGCAGTACCGGATACCCCGGCTTGGCCCTCCACGTCGCCCTCGTTGACGCTTTCACGCCAGGCGCCGGTTTCAGAGTCGCGGCTCTCAATGAATTTCTTGAACTTCTTCAGGTCAGACGCAACCTGGCGCGAGTCGAGGCCAACGGCGGCGCCGATTTTCTCCACCGCTGATTCCGGCTCCCAGGTCAGCTCGACGTTCACCTTGGTTTCGTCCGGCCCCAGGGACTCGAACCAGACGGTGCCGGCGTTGCGGGGCTCGTTCAGGCTCTCCCACGTCACGCGCTGGTCGGGTTCCTGAACGGTGATCTGGGCGTCGTATTCGCGCTTGACGCCGGCGATGCTGGTCTCGAAATGAACAGTGGTGTCATCGAGCTGGCGCACGGCGTCGACGCCGCTCATGAAACGTGGGAAGTCCTCGAACTGGGTCCATTGGTTGTAGGCCTGGCGAACCGGGACATTGACGTCGATGGATTCCTGAACAGTTGCCATGCGTAGTTCACTCCTTCAGCGTGCGGGCGGTCAGCCCGTGGTTCTGATACCTGCGTGTTCGGATGGAACACCACCAACGTATCGGGAACCGGACAGCAATTGAAGACAGAAAGTAAGTTTACTGACGAAAACTAACTGAGGCCCACATATCGAATTCCTTTCACCGCTGAAACTAGTCCTTGCCGTTGTCGGAGTCCGCCCCGTACTCGTCGTCCCTGGCATTCCCCTTTCCGGAGTTCCCGGATGCCGGCGCAACAGTCTGCGGTGTGGTCGGAGCAGGAGTTGGTGCTGCCGGCTTCTCGGCTGCCTTCTTGGCCGCAGCCGTGAGGTCGGCACGCACGGCGTTGATGGCCACGGTGATGCTCTGATGCCGCCGGAAGGAAACCTGGCCGGCGGCAGCGGCGGCGTCGAGCTCTGACGCCAGCCCGTCCAGCGACTTGAGGGCCGTGGCGGGGTCGCTGCCGGCGGCAGCACTGGTGACGGCCAGAACGCGCTGCTGGAGCTCGGCCGCCGCGTTCCCCTCCAGCTCCGGGGCCGGCCCCGCGCAGCCGGCGAGCCCCGCGGCGAGGAGGCAGCCCGCCAGAGCGGCAGACGCGCGGATCCCCGGGGCTCGCCGCCGCCCGGCACTGGCGCGCCGGATCACGGCTCCACGCTTTTTTGCAGCTCGACGAGGTGGTCGCCCAGCGTTCCCGTCACGGTGGGGTACGTGACGACGTCGGGCGTTGTAGGCGAAGTCACGGCGGCCGTCACCGCGGCCACTCCGCCGAGCAGCGCCGCCGCGCCCAGCGCCGAAGCCAGCAGGAAGCGCCGGCTGCGCCACTGCACGCCGGCCGGACGTGAGCGGCCCTGCATGTTTGCGGTGCCGGAGTCATCGGCAGGCTGTTGCGCCGCGCTATAACCGGCGGGAAGCACGGAGGACGGCGGCCGCGACGGCAGGGCGGGCAGGACCTTGGTATGTTCCTCGACCAATTCCCCGGGTGCCGATTCCGGTGAAATCAGGGCTTGGCGGAGGGCAATCTCCAACTCGGCGGCCGTCGGCCTGTCCGCCGGTTCGATGACCGTCATGGAGGCCAGGAGATGCGCCCACTCCGCAGGGAGGTCCTCGGGAATTTCCGGCGCGCGGTGCAGGCGGGCCACTGCCGATTCCACAGCGCCGCCGGGGTATTCGACTGTTCCCTTGATGCATTCCAGCAGCACGAGGCCCAGTGAGTAGATGTCCGTGGCCGGTGAGAGCGGCGAGCCCATGGCCTGTTCGGGGCTAAGGTACGCTGCGGTGCCCACCATGGTCCCGGTTGCGGTAAGCCGGGTGGCGTCCACGATGCGGGCGATGCCGAAGTCGGTCAGCTTGGGGCGAAGGGGTTCCCCCGGCCGGACCTGGACGAGGAGGATGTTGGCCGGCTTGATGTCGCGGTGGATGATCCCCAGCCCGTGGACATAGGCGAGGGCGTCGGCGATCCCGGCGCCGATCACCGCGAGCTCGTCGAGTGGGACGCGGCTGTGCCGCAGGCGGCCGCGCAGGTCCTGGCCCTCGACGAGCTCCATGGTGAGGAACGGCCTTGGCTGGTCCGGGATGCGAGTGTCAACGCCGGCGTCGAACAGCGTCACCAGGCTCGGGTGGTTCAGCGTGGCCAGCAGCTCGATCTCGGCTTCCTGCCGCTTGAGTTCATCGGCGTCCGCCGCCTGGGGTGCGAACAGCTTCAGGGCAACGTCCCTGCCGAGGTTCTCATCCCGGGCTGTGTAGACCGAGGACATGCCTCCGCGGCCGATGACTTCTCCGAGCCTGTAGCGTCCGCCCAGTACTTCAACTGTCACCCCGCCGGGCGAATCTTCCAACACTTTGCCGTCCTTATCCGCAGTGGCTCCGGTTGAGGGTAATACGCTCATGCAAGTGCGGAGACCGCCAGCGGATTCGCAGGATGATTCGCGGTGAACATGGCCGTGCCGGCGGCCCGGCTCCGGAGCGTCCAAAGACCAGTCGGAGCCGGACCGTCGACTGCGGTCCTGTGTTCGCCCGGGCCTGAAGCCCGGGCCGTGCCTGTGTGGCTAGGCCTTCTTCCCCCGGAGAACCATCAGCATGCCGGCGGCGAGGAGGACCAGCGCCAGCGGCAACAGATCAGCGTTCGCACCGGTGTTGGCGAGCGACTGCTTGCCGCCTGCCGTCTGGGCCGAGGTCGCCGCCGATGCCGAGGCGCCGGTTGTCATCGAACCTGCGGGCAGAATTGCGATTCCCGAGGCTGCCCCGGAAGCCGTGCCGGTGCCGGTACCGGTCTCGCCGGTGCCCGTCCCGGTTCCGGTTCCGTAGGTGCCGGTACCGGTCTCGCCGGTGCCCGTCCCGGTTCCGGTTCCGTAGGTGCCGGTACCGGTCTCGCCGGTGCCCGTCCCGGTTCCGGTTCCGTCGGTGCCGGTTCCATCCGTGGTGCCGGTTCCGTCAGTCGTGCCCGTTCCGTCGGTGGCTCCGTCACCGGGATCCGTGCCCGTTCCTGTCCCGTCACCGGGATCCGTCGAAGGAGGCGTGACTACGGACCCTCCGCCGAGGCCGACACCCAGATCGATGCCGAGATTGACGGAAGAATCCGTACCGGTGCCGAGCCCCAGGTTGATTGCACCTTCGGCAGCCGCGCCTGCATCATCCAAGAGACCAGAGCCTCCGAGGTTGACGTCGACGACGGCGGACGCGTCGGTGACCGGTGCCGTGGTGGTGCCGGTGCCTGCGTTGTTGCCGAGGTTGACGTCGACGAGGGCGTCGGCGGTTGTGCCGGTTCCTGTGTTGTTGCCGAGGTTGACGTCGACGACGGCGGTCGCGTCGGTTACCGGTGCCGTGGCGGTGCCGCTTCCCGCGGTGTTGCCGAGGTTGACGTCGACGAGGGCCGCGGCGGCGGTGCCGCTTCCCGCGGTGTTGCCAAGGGTGACGTCGACGAGGCCGGCAGCAGTCGTGCCGGTTCCTGTGGTGTTGCCGAGGTTGACGTCGACGACGGCTGCGGCGTTAGTTACCGGTGCCGTGCTGGTGCCTGTTCCTGTGTTGTTGCCGAGGTTGACGTCGACGACGGCGGTCGCGTCGGTTACCGGTGCCGTGGCGGTGCCGCTTCCCGCGGTGTTGCCGAGGTTGACGTCGACGAGGGCGGCGGCGGCGGTGCCGCTTCCCGCGGTGTTGCCAAGGTTGACGTCGACGAGGCCGGCAGCGGTCGTGCCGGTGCCGCTTCCCGCGGTATTGCCGAGGTTGACGTCGACCAGTGCCGTGTCATCAGCACCGGCCAGGGAAGTATTCGACGGCGTTGGGCCACCCAGCAGGCCCAACGACGCCGAAGCAGTGAGGTCCGCCGTGGCGGAATCATGCGCGACCGTGACCGCGCCCGTGATGGTTGTGTCCGCGTTTGCCGCGGTTGCGCCTAGGGCCAAGAGCCCGCCCGCAAACAGGGTGCCCAGTAGGCCCCTGCGAAGATTCTGGTGCATTTTGATGTCTCCTGAAGAGTTGTTGTCAGGCGCTCAAGGCAGCCCGATTGGCCGTATCTCTGCACAAGGAATGGCAGAAAGGGCCCAACTAGTCAGGAGAAGAGCCGGGGTCAATGGCCACCGGCGAGGGGATGTGCTGAAGGGGTCCGCTCACCGGGACAATGCCGGTAAGGGGGAGGTACTCAAAAGGGCTGGTCAGCCAGGCTGCCGATGGCGCCGGGCCGCCCGAGGACTGTCCGCTGCCCGAACCTGAGGGCGCAGCCGGAAGCAGGGCTTCGGGAGACGGCGGGCCTTCGTCCGCTGACGACCCTTTGCCGGCGGGGGGAGCAGTGGAAGACCCCGGACTGTCGCCGGAGCCCGAGGAACCCGAAGCGCCCGAATAAGACGCGGGCGCTCGGCTGGCACCGGTGGCGGCCAAAAGGGAAGCTGCCGGGGAGTATGCCGCGCCAACACCTGTGCCGCCAGTCCTGGCCAGGGGAGCATTCCCGGGAGCAGGCGGTGCCGGAACCCGATCAGTTACCGCCGCGACGTCGTCGAGGACGTCCAGGACGTCGGTAATTGGCGTGACAACGGGAGTAATCAGGGGCGGCGTACCTGTCAGGAGGTCTGAAAGTGGCTCGACCGGCAGGTCAATGGGCAGCGTGTCCGTCACGGGTTGAACAACGGTTTCGGCGATGTCAGCAACCGCTGTGTCCGCCAGGGCAACGACTGGGTCTGTCACGGAAGCCGCGGGGTCCGGGGGAAGGACGCCAGGCGCTGGCAGCTCGCCGAGGACTGTGTCCACCGGCCCGGTGATCTCGGTAACGACTGGCACAAGCACGGTCTCAGGCTTAGCAGTGATGGGCGCCGCCACGGGCTCGGTGTTCACCGGCACGGCGTTCACGGGCTCGGCGTGCGGCGCAGGAACGCGTGCCGGTTGCGGGGCGGCGGAATGGTCCGGGGCATGGGCTGCGGACGCTCCGCCGGCCACGTTGCCCACGGCGTTGCCCACGCCGTTGCCGACGGAGGACACCGTCGAAGCAATTCCGCCAAGAAGGGAAGACTGATCATGCGGATTGTTTGCGTCGGCGGCCGGTGCTGAGAAAGCCAGCCACGCCATGGCGGCGGCTCCAGCCAGGAAGACCGAGCGCAGGGGGCGGAGCGCAGACCAGGACAACCCAGCATTGGCCATGCTCTAACACCCCCCAGTCACCGAATAATTCGACGATCCTTTAGAGCCTAAGCCTGCTGCAAACCGAGAGTCCAGACCCAGAGAGATCAAATCTCTCGAATCGATAAAGCCGCGGCGAGGCCCCCGGAGAGCGTCAGTGGGCATCATTCGGATAACTGACGCCCAGCTGGGCGCGGACGCCGTCGAACAGCCGCATGGTGTTCACGGAGTCTTCCAGCGGCATGACCGGGCTCTCCGTCAGGCCCTGCTGGATGCACCTCGTTACCTCACGAAGTTCGTAGCTGTAGCCTTGGCCGGCAACCTCGAAGTGCTCGGTCCGGGGAGCCTCCCGGCCGATTCCGATCACGAGCTGCCTGGGATTGTTGATGGAGCCGAGCGACTGCAGGTAGCCAAGGCTGCCGGCAACCGTCGCAGCCCGCGGGCCGTACGCCAGCAATGACGACGTGAGCTGCGCCTGTGCGCCGTCATGGTAGCCGAGCGTCAGCGCATTCTGGGCATCGACGCCGTCGTCATTGAGCGTGCCCATGGCACTGACCGCCTGCGGGAACCCCAAGGTGCCCAGTGCCCACAGCAGCGGGTAGACAGTCAGATCGAGGAGTGCCCCGCCGCCGTCCTTGACGGCCCAGAGTCGGGCGGTCGGGGAGTACGGCGCGGGGAACCCCAAGTCGGCAGTGACCCACTGCACGGTCCCCAGTTCGCCGGAACCGGCGATCTCGAATGCCCGCTGCATGCTGGGGAGGAAGCGGCTCCAAACGGCTTCCA
This sequence comes from Arthrobacter sp. ISL-5, assembly GCF_018613835.1. Classification (GTDB taxonomy): domain Bacteria; phylum Actinomycetota; class Actinomycetes; order Actinomycetales; family Micrococcaceae; genus Arthrobacter. The sequence goes on from NZ_JAGGPM010000035.1 coordinate 31,429, forward strand.
TGAGGAAGAGATTTTTTTCGCGGGCCACTGCAACCAGATTGGCTGCCTCGCGGGCATTGATGGTGAAGGCCTTCTCGCAAAGGACGTGCTTTCCGGCGTTGAGGGCCGCCAGCACCATCTGGTGGTGTTGGGCGTGGGGGGTGGCCACATAGACGACGTCCACGGAATCGTCGGCGAGGAGCCGCTCGTAACCTTCCCGGCCGCCGTCGTCCCCGTACGCCGTGGTGAAGCCGAACTCGGCGGCGAACGCGTCAGCGGTGTGCTGCTTGCGGGAGCTGACGGCGTAAAGCTCTGCGTCGGCAAGCAGCGCCAGATCCCGTGAAACGAGTGAAGCGATGCGCCCCGTGGCGATGATTCCCCACTTCAGCGGGTCTCCGGTGGCGGCTCGGGGATCCTGATTGGGCTGGCTGAACAGCCACGGCTTGGCGATAGGCGACGTCATGACGCCATCCTCTCACCCGAGTGAGAGAGCGTTGGGGAATTTCCTGTAGGAAGTGAGAGAGCGTCCGAATATTTTCCGCCGGTAGTGAGAGAGCGTTGGGGAATTGCCGGTAGGAAGTGAGAGAGCGTTGGGGAATTGGGCGGCGGGAGGTGCGGGAGGGTTGGGACCTCCCGCACAGCCCGCCGCGTGAACCTACACCGCCGCCGGCACTGCAGCGCGGTTGCGGGCAGGCTCTTCCGTCAGTTTGCCCTGCTGCAGCCTGAACCGGCGGTCCGTCTTGTTGGCGAGCGAGCGGTCGTGCGTGACCACCAGGATGGTGGTGTTGTGGTCCCGGCTGAGCGAACTGAGCAGCTCGATGATGTGCTCGCCGGTCTGCTCGTCCAGGTTGCCCGTGGGCTCATCGGCCAGGATCAGCTTGGGCTCGTTGGCCAGCGCCCGGGCAATGGCGACCCGCTGCTGCTCGCCGCCCGAGAGCCGGTTGATGCGCCGCACGTGCTTGTCCGGGTCGAGCTGCACCTGCTCGAGCAATTCCCGTGCCCGCTGGGCCCGGGCGGACTTCCGCATTCCGGCGAACTCCATCGGAAGCATGACGTTGTCCAGGGCGGACAGGTTGGGGATCAGGTTGAACTGCTGGAACACGAAGCCGATGTCGCGGCGCCGGTATTCGGTCAGCTTGCCGTCCGGCATGCCCGCCAGGCTTACGCCGTTGACGACGACGTCTCCGCTGGTGGGTTTGTCCAGCGCGCCCAAGAGGGACAGCAGGGTACTCTTGCCGCTGCCGCTCTTGCCCACGATGGACGCCAGCGTGCCCTGTTCCAGCTCGAAGCTGACGTCATTGACGGGCTTGATGGTGCGGTCGCCGGACTTGAAGGCGCGGACGAGGTTCTTGACTTCAATCATGGCTATTCTCCTCGGAGGACTTCGATAGGACGGATGCGGGCGGTCAGCAGCGCCGGAACCAGCGCACCGATGATGGCGACGCCGAACACCGCGGCGATGCCGGCGGCAATGACGCCGGGGGACGCACTCGCCGTGACGGAGGTGAGCAGCTGGGAGGCGCCGCCCAAGGGTCCGCCCTGGCCTGGAACGCCGCCGGGGAAGCCGCCGGCAGCGCCAGCGAGTCCGGGGCCGCGCTGGCCGGTGGCGGCCGTCGTCGTGCTGGTGCTCGAGCTGACCAGCGCGGAGGCGATGCCGCCGCTGGCGAATGACGCGATCGCCGCGCCGACGACGCTGCCGAGCGCCACCAGGACCAGGGCCTCGAGCACGAACTGCAGGCCGATGGTCAGGTTCGGTGCGCCGATGGCCTTCAGCACGCCGATTTCGCGGCGGCGCTCGCGGACCAGCATGACCATGATCAGCAGGATGATCAGTCCGGCCGTGCCCAGCGCCGCGACGAACGCAACCAGGGAGATGTTCTTGACGCTGTCCAGCGAGCTGACGGCGGTTTCGAGGTTGCGCTGGCCCTGGGTGACATCGGCTTTGTCGGTGCCGAGCGCGGCCTGGAGGGCGGTCTTGGTGGAGTCGACGTTCTCCATGCTGTTGACCGTGACAATCATGGTGGAGAGCTCGCCGGGCAGCTCGGCCAGGGTCTGGGCCGCCGGGAGGGTGACGTACAGGGCGTTGTTGCCGAACGTGGTTCCGGCGTCGAACAGGCCGGCCACGGTGAAGGTCTTGCTGTTGATGGTGAACGTGGAGCCGACCTTGAGGTTGTTCTTTTCGGCGAGCGTGGTGCCGAGCAGGGCCTTGGTGGAGTCCGCGGTGTAGTCGCCGAGGCCGGTGCCCTCCGTCAGCTCGAGGGCCTTGCCGGCGCTGTCCACTTCAGCGCCGATGCCGGTGGCCGTGATCGGCAGGGTCCGCGCCGGCTGCGTGGTGCCGGTTGCGCCGGTGGTTCCTTCACTGGCCTGGTTGCGGTTGCCGAGGGTTCCGGCGTCGACGGCGGCGGTGAGGCTGGTGGTGAGCGTCGTGGTGGACTGTCCGCCCGGACCGCCCTGGCCGCCGCCCGGGCCGCCTGCCTGGCCGGCTGCCGCCTGCGCGGCCGCTTCGGCGGCGTTGCGGAGACGCAGGGCCTTTGTTCCGACGACGGCGGTCACGTTGGGAACGCCGGCGGCGGTCGCCGCCTGCTCGGAGCTCAGCGGCTCGCCGCCGCCTTCGAATCCCTGGCCGCCGGCCGGGTTGACCGTCAGGACGGTCCCCACCGAAGCGTTCAGCTCCTGGACTTTGGCTCCCACGGCCTGGTTGGCCACGAGCATGGCCAGCGCGAGTCCGATCGCTACGGCCAGCACGGCCACCACGGCCGCCGTTCTGACCTTGTTTCTAAAGGCATTGCCTACACTTCGGGCGAGGACGCTCACTGCACTCCTTGGGATCACGTGCCGGCGGAATGGCCGGCTTCGGATCCCACATTGCTGCCCGCTGCTGTGTAGGAAACCGGCCCAAGCTATGTTTGCGCTGTGAAGGCCCCGGAGAAACAGGCCCCGGAGAAACGCCCCGGAGAAACAGGCCCAAGACGCCAAGAGCCCCGGCCCTCCCTCGCGGGGGAGCCGGGGCTCTTGGATGTTGGCGTCTGGAACGCTACTTGGTGATCGGTCCGAGTACCGGATCGTCCACGTAGGCCGTCTTGACGTTTTCCTTGGTCACGATGACCGGCTCCAGCAGGTAGGCCGGAACGGTCTTGACCTTGTTGTTGTAGGACTTGTCGTCGTTGATCTCAGGCTTCTTGCCGGCCTGGATGTCCTTGACCATGGTGATCGAGTGCTCGACGAGCTTGCGGGTGTCCTTGTTGATGGTGGAGTACTGCTCACCCGCCATGATGGACTTGACCGACTCGACTTCCGAGTCCTGGCCGGTGATCACCGGGACCGGTTTGCCGGCAGCCTTGACTGCGGTCAGGATAGCGCGTGCCAACAGATCATTCGGGGACAGGACGCCGTCCAGCGGAGCGCTGCCATAGGAGCCGCTGAGCAGGGTGTCGGCGCGGCGCTGGGCGTTTTCTGCCTTCCAGCCCTGGGTGACGGCCTGTTCGAATGAGGTCTGGCGTGAGAGCACCTTGAGGGTGTCGTCGTCGATCTTCGGCTGGAGCACCTTCATGGCGCCGTCGAAGAAGACCTTCGCGTTGGCGTCGTCGGGGGAACCGGCGAAGAGTTCGATGTTGTACGGGCCTTCGGGCTTCTTGGCCTTCATGCCCTCGAGGAGTGCCTGGCCCTGAAGCTCGCCCACCTTGAAGTTGTCGTAGGCCACGTAGTAGTCCACGTTCTCGGTGTTCAGCAGGAGACGGTCGTACGCGATGATGGTCGCGCCGGCGTCCTTAGCCTGCTTGAGCTGGGTGCCGAGCTGGGCGCCGTCGATGGCACCTACGATGATGACCTTGGCGCCCTTGGTGATCATGGCGCTGATCTGGTTCTGCTGCTCCGAGACGCCGCCGTTGGCGAACTGAACGTCCGCCTTGAAGCCGGCCTCCTTGAGGCCGTCGTTGAACAGCTTCTCCGCCAGGACCCAGTTTTCGCTGGTCTTCTGGGGGAGTGCGACGCCGATCGAGGAGTCCTTGGGGAATGCCTCGCCGCCCGCGGTGCCACCGCCCGTTGTACCGGAGTCGGTACGGCCGCAGGCTGTCAGCGCCAGTGCCGCAATGGCGGCGATTGCTGCCGCCTTTCCTGCTTTACCAATCATTCGCATTGCTTGGTTCACTTTCTATAGGGGTGGGAAATGCATCCGGGAGAGGTGCGTGCTCAGGACTCCCGGGAGATGGTTGCTTTGGTCGAGGTGACCTCGTCCGGCTGGAGCGGTGTGCCTCCGGTGGGGCGGTTGAAGCTCTGGGTCAGCATGCCGATGATGGACCTCTTGCCCTGGGACTTGTTGTAGACGTCGAAGGCCACGGCGATCAGCAGGACCAGGCCCTTGATGATCTGGGTGAGGTCGGCGCCGACGCCGAGCAGCTGCAGGCCGTTGTTCAGCACGGCCATCACCAGGCCGCCGACGATCGAGCCGATCACGGTGCCCACGCCGCCGGTCACGGCGGCGCCGCCGATGAACACGGCTGCGATGGCGTCCAGTTCCCAGCCCACGCCGTCGAACGGGCCGGAGGCAGTGGACCGGCCGACGAAGATCATGCCGGCCAGGCCGGAAAGGATGGCCATGTTCATCATGACCAGGAAGTTGACCTTCTTGGACTGGACGCCGGAGAGCTCTGCAGCGTGGCGGTTTCCGCCCACTGCATAGACGTGGCGGCCCACGACGGTCTTGGAGGAGATGAAGCCGTAGATCAGGACCAGCACGGCCAGGATGAGGCCGGGGATCGGGAAGGAGGTCCCGGGGCGGCCCGTGGCGAAGAGGTACGTCGCGTAGAGGATGGCGCCGCAGATCAGCACCAGCTTGGTGACGACCACCCACCCCTCGGGAACCTCGGCGCCGAGCGCCTTGGCGGTGCGGCGGGAGCGGAGTTCACTGAAGACCACGAAGGCGACGCCCAGCAGGCCGAGCAGCAGTGTGAGGTTGTTGAAGCCGGTGTTCGGGCCCACCTCGGGAAGGTAGCCGGAGCCGATGTACTGGAAGTCCGCGGGGACGGGGATGGTGTTGGACTTGCCGACGAACTGGTTGAATCCGCGGAACAGCAGCATGCCGGCGAGCGTCACGATGAACGCGGGGATTCCCACGTACGCCGTCCAGAACCCTTGCCAGACGCCGATCAGGGCTCCAAGCGCAAGTCCGAGCAGAATGCCCGCCCACCAGGGGATACCCCAGTCCCTGATGGCCAGCGCCACCGTCACGCCGACGAACGCCGCCACGGAGCCGACCGAGAGGTCGATGTGCCCGGCGATGATGACCAGCACCATGCCGATGGCCAGGATCAGGATGTAGGAGTTGCCGTTGAAGAGGTTGATGACGTTGCCGGGGGTGAGGGTGCGGCCCTCGGTGGCGATTTGGAAGAAAACGATCAGTGCAACCAGGGCGAAGATCATGCCGAATTGGCGGGTGTTGCCGCCAAAGAGCTTCTTGAGCGCGTTCATTGTGTCAGTCCTTGTTCTGGAAGGTTCTGGAGGATTCCAGAGGGTCAGGCGGTTTTTCGGGCGGAAGTCATAAGTTTCATGAGGCTTTCCTGGCTGGCTTCGTCCTTGTCCACGACGCCGGTGATGGCGCCTTCGAAGATGGTGTAGATGCGGTCGGACAGGCCGAGCAGCTCAGGGAGTTCGGAGGAGATGACGATGACGGCCTTGCCCTGGTTGGCCAGCTGCTGGATGATGCCGTAGATCTCGTACTTGGCGCCGACGTCGATGCCGCGGGTGGGTTCGTCCAGGATCAACAGGTCAGGATCCGTGAACATCCACTTGGCCAGGACCACCTTCTGCTGGTTGCCGCCGGAAAGCTTGGCCACGCCTTCCTCCACTGACGGCGTCTTGGTCCGCAGCGACTTGCGGTACTGCTCGGCCACCGTGAATTCCTTGTTGGCATCCACCACGAAGTGCTTGCTGATCTTGTGCAGCGCCGCTGAGACGGTGGTGGTCTTGATGTCATCCAGGAGGTTCAGGCCCAGTGACTTCCGGTCTTCGGTGACGTAGCCGAGGCCGGCGTCGATGGCCTGCTTGACGCTCTTGAGGTGGAGTTCCTTGCCGTTCTTGTAGATGCTGCCGGTGATGAACCGGCCGTAGGAACGGCCGAACACGGAGCGTGCAAGTTCGGTGCGGCCGGCTCCCATGAGCCCGGCGAAGCCCACGATCTCGCCGCGGCGGACGAAGAAGTTGGAGCCTTTGCAGACCAGGCGGTCCTGCACCTGCGGATGCCCGACGGTCCAGTTCTTGACCTCGAACAGCACCTCGCCGATTTTGGGCTCGTGGTCCGGGAACCGGGACTCCAGCGTGCGCCCCACCATGCCCTTGATGATGCGGTCCTCGTCAACGCCGTCGGCCTTCACATCGAGGGTCTCAATGGACTTGCCGTCGCGGATGATGGTGATGGAATCCGCGATCTGTTCGATCTCGTTGAGCTTGTGGGAAATGATGATGGACGTGATGCCGCGGCCCTTGAGCCCCAGCATGAGGTCCAGCAGGTGCTGGGAATCGGATTCGTTGAGGGCGGCCGTGGGCTCGTCCAGAATCAGCAGTTTTACCGACTTGCTCAGTGCCTTGGCGATCTCCACGAGCTGCTGCTTGCCGACGCCGATTTCCTTCACGGGGGTATCCGGGTTCTCCCGCAATCCCACCCGGGCGAGCAGCTCGCGGGTCCGGGTGCGGGCCTCGGCCCAGTCGATCACGCCCCGCTTGACGGGCTCGTTGCCCAGGAAGATGTTCTCGGTGATGGACAGTTCCGGGATCAGCGCGAGTTCCTGGTGGATGATCACGATGCCCGCATGCTCGCTGGCCCGGATGTCCTTGAACTGCTGGACCTCGGCCTGGTACACGATGTCGCCCGTGTAGGTGCCGTACGGGTAGACACCCGAGAGGACCTTCATCAAGGTGGACTTTCCTGCGCCGTTCTCCCCGCAGATCGCGTGGATCTCGCCGGCCTTCACCCGGAGGTTCACATCGGCCAATGCTTTAACGCCGGGGAATTCCTTGGTGATGGAACGCATCTCGAGGATTACCGGATCGCCTTGCGTGTCGAGGGACGTCATTTGCCCTTACGCCTCCAATGCGTGACTTCGTTGTCCGCCCTGCAATCCGCAGGGCCGTCTGATGAAAAAGTAAACTGGATCACAACCCTTGTCGTCAAGTCTTTAACGCAACAGGCACATAACGAAAAGCTTACGAGCGCCGGATTCCGGCATGTTGGAAGACCAGGGCTGCGGCGCCCAGGGCCTCGGCACGGTCGCCCAAAGAGGACATTGTCAGGGTCGTGGTTTCCCCGATGACGGGCACTGCATGCCGCACGAGACCCCGGCGGACGGGGTCCAGCAGAAGCTCGCCCAGTCCGGCAAGCGGACCGCCCACCACGATCACTTCCGGGTTGATCAGGTTGGCCACATTGCCCAGCGCCCGGCCCACCGCCAGCCCGGCGTCATCCACGACACGCAGCGTCGCGGAGTCCCGTGCCAGCGCCTTGCGGACAATGTCCGCGGGCGTCAGCGGCCGTTCCTCGCCCCGGCTCAGCAGTTCGATCATGGTGGTGGTGGAGGCGATGGTCTCGAGGCAGCCCCTGTTGCCGCAGCGGCAGATCAGGCCGTGTTCATGGATTGTGGCGTGGCCGATTTCGCCCGTGATCCCCACGCTGCCGTAGTACGGGGCGCCGTTGAGGATCAGGCCGGCGCCAATGCCCGAACCGATCTTGAGGAACATCAGGTTGCTGACGCCGCTGTGCGGGCCCCACGTGACCTCGGACAGCGCCCCCAGATTGGCGTCATTGTCAATGAATACGGGGAACTGCAGGGTGTTCTCGAGGTGCTCCAGGATGTTGATGCCCACCCACTCGGGGAGGATGGCGCCCTGCGCCACGGTGCCCGTCCGGCGGTCGATGGGCCCGGGAATTCCGACGCCGGCACCCACCACGGCGCTGCGCTCCACGCCGCTGTCGGCGAGCAGTTTGGCCAGCAGCGTGACGGCGGCCTCAATGCCTTGGTCGGCATGGTGCCCGAGCGGAAGCAGGACGGATTCCTCGGCGATGATGTGGTAGCTGAGCGAGGCGAGCACCACGCGGAGGTGCCTGCGGCCGAAGTCGATGCCGACGGCCACGGCGCCGTTGCTGTTCAGGCGGACGTTCAGCGCCCGCCGCCCGGAGCTGGTGATCGGTTCGGTGGACGCCAGGCCGGAGTCCTGCATGATTTTGACGATGTTGGACACCGTTGCAGTGGACAGTCCGGTTTGCCGGGCGAGCTCCGCCTGGGTGGAGGGGCCGTTGAGCAGGCATTCGATGATCCGCTGCTGGTTGAGGTGCCTAAGCGCGGACTGCGATCCGGGGTTTTTGGTTCGGCTCCTCGTTGAGCGCGATGTTGAGGGCATGCTATGAAGATTGCACCATCCGCACCTTGTAGTCAAGAAGTTAACGCAACGGGAGCATGCTTGCGGTTTTGGACTCCCCGGACGATCCGTCCCGCAGGCCGGGCCGGCAGGTGCAAATACACCGGCGCGCCCGGCTGTCACCGCGGATACGCTGAGGAGACGGCCCGGCGTTGGGCGGGCGTTCACGAGGACTCGAGGTGATCATGGTGCTGCTGGCACTGTTGCAGGCAAACGCCGCTGTTTTGGATATCGAACGGAACTGCCGGGCCATTGACGAGGCCGCCCGGAAGGCCGCGGAAGCCGGAGCCGGCGTGCTGCTGACTCCCGAGCTCTTTCCCGTGGGGTATGCGCCGCTGCGGATCCGCACGGAGCTGGATCCGGCCCTCATCCCGGACATCTGCGGCACGTTGGCGGAAATCGCCGCCCGTCACCGGATCGCGCTGGTCTACAGCCTGCCGGCCGTCACGCCCGGTGGGCAGTGGCAGATCACCGCGACGCTTCTCGGCGATCGGGGGGAGGAGCTCCTCACGTACGCCAAGGTCCACTTGTTCGGGCCGGAGGAGCGCAAGGCGTTCAGCCCCGCAGAAGCAGCCCCCGCCGTCGTCGATCTAGGCGGTATCAGGGCGTCGCTGGCCATTTGCTATGACGTGGAATTTCCCGAGATTGTGCGCGCAGCCGCCGCCCGCGGCGCCGAACTGCTCCTGGCTCCCACCGCGCTGGCGCACGGATTCGACGCCGTTCCCCAGGTCCTCCTGCGCGCCCGGGCACTGGAGAGTCAGCTGACGGTGGCCTACGCCAACCATTCGGGCGCGGAGGACGGCTGCCAGTTCCTGGGCGGGAGCGTCATCGCCGCTCCGGACGGGTCGCTGCTGGCGGCAGCGGGCACCGGCCCGGAGCTGCTGTTCGCCGAGGTCAGCGCGGACGCTGCCCGGAACGCCAGGGCGGTTGTGCCCTACCTCGAGGACCGGCGTCCCGCTGTTTACCGGTCCTGGGAAGACGGCCTGGCCGAGGACGGCTCCGCCGGGGGCTGAGCCGCCTCCGGCAGCTCATCCACGTACTGCAGCGCAATCCACAGCTCGGCCCGCACCTGTGCCTCGTTGAGGTCCATGTCCAGCAGCTCAGCCACCGCGTTGATCTGGCGCCGGACGCTGTTGCGGTGCAGCCCGAGGACCTTGGCCGTGGCGTCCCAGTTGCCGTTTTCGCCCAGCCAGGATTTCAGCACCGAGAGCTGGGCGCGGCGGCGGTCGGCGTCCTGGCTGAGCAGCGGCTCCAGGAGCCGGCCCGCCAGCATGGTGCCGGCCTCGCGTCCCAGCAGCCCTGTCACGGTCCAGCTGACTTCGCCCACCCGCGCACTTTTGCCGGTGCTCTGGACGCGGGAGCGCAGGGACGTCACGCGCTGGTAGGCGCCGCTCAGGCCGGCCAGTTCGGTGGCATCGCCGATCACCAGGCGCCAGCCGAGCTTTTCGATTTCGGCCAGCAACGCATCGTCCGCTTTCAGCCTGGTGATGGCCGCGAAGCCGTAGTCGGTGATTTCCACGAGCTTGGTGTCGAACAGCCGCCGCCACTGCAGCAGCTCGCGCACCGGGCTGTCGCCGGCCGGCCACGTTGCCGGGTCCGCCTTGATGCCCTGGACCACCCGAAGCGGGGCCGTGCGGGTGGACGAGGTGCTCTGGGCCAGCAGGTCCCGGAGCCCGTTGATGTGCCGCGTTCCGCCGCTGGCCAGGCTGTCCGGGTGGAGCAGCAGTGCCGTGGCCAGCTGGCTTGGCGCCAGGGAACCGCTGGTCCGCTGCCGTACCAGGAGTTCCAGGAGGCCGACGGCGGATGACACCACGCTGTTCTGCGCCGGAGTCAGCGGTGCGTCGGTACCCAGGACCAGCGCCCCAAGGTTGGCATCGCGGGTGCTGCGCAGCGGATGCCCGAAGACCAGCGCCGACCCCGCGACGTCGAAGGAGTCCATTTCCACCCGGGGCCCGCTCCCGCCCAGAAGGCGGTCCAGGATCGGCTGGAGCGCGGGAAGCTCGACGCCGGAGCCCGCCCGGGCGCGGACCCGTCCGTCCGCGCCCACCAGCACGGCCCACACGGGGACCCGCTGGGTCAGCGCTGCCAGGAGTTCGTGCTCGGGCCGGGCGGACAGGACGGCACGCATCAGCTGCCTGTTGGTGTCCGCCAGGTGCCGGAACAATTTGGCGTTGTCCGACTCCAGGAGCTGGGAGAACTCGAGCCCGATCGCCGCGAACGGAACCGTGCTGGGCACCTCCACGAGGGTCAGGTTGTGCCTGACGCAGGCCTCCACCAAGGTGTCCGGCACGGCGTCGAAGTACGGTTCCAGCCCGAATCCGAGTGCCCCGACCCGGGCCCGGACCAGCCGCCGCACGTAGGCGTCAACCCGGTCCGCGTCGCCGGCCTCGCCCACGAAAGGCAGCCCGGCTGTGAGGAGGAACTCGCCGTCGAGCAGGTAGGGGGTCGGGTCCTCCAGCTCGCTGGGTTCCACCCACCGCAACAGGCCGGAACCGTTGCCGCCGTCGTGAATCACCTTCAACTCCGGCGGCAACTTCGCCAGGAACTGTTCCAGCGTGACGACGCTCAGCCGCTCGGCGCCGGTTGTGGCCTCAGGCGACACGCGGCACACCGTCCCGGGGACCTTCGTAATCCGGGCATTCGTAGGCCCGGGGGAGGCGCGGGGCAATCCTGTTGATGATTTCGTCGCCGTGGCTGCCGATCGCCGCGCCCCATTCGTCCGCGCTGGCCGCACCGGTGCCCGGATCACCGAACAGGACAGCTGTGTCGCCAACGCAGACGCCGCCCGATTCCGGCCCCAGGTCCACCATGAACTGGTCCATGCACACCTTGCCGATCACGGGAACCCGCCTGCCCCCGATCCGGACGATGCTGCGGCCGGAAATGCCCTTCGGAATGCCGTCCGCGTAGCCGAGCGGGATCAGCCCCAGGAACCGCGCCTCGTGGGTGATGGCCTGGTGCTCATAGCTCACCCCGGTTCCCGCCGGGACTTTCTTCACCAGCACCACGGGAGCCGTCACTGTCAGGGCCGGGCGAAGCCCGTAATCCGCCGGATCAAGGTGGTCGGCCGGGGCCAGGCCGTAGATGGCCAGGCCCGCCCGGACCATGTCGAACGCAAATTCGGGGCGGTCCAGGATGTTGGCGGAACTGGAAACATGCCTCAGCTGCGGGTCCAGTCCGGCTTCCCGGGCCTGGCGGACGGCTTCCTCGAACACCGCCACGGCCGCGGCGTTGCCCGGGTGGGCGGGAACATCGGCCCAGGCCAGGTGGGTCCAGACGCCTCTCACGGTAAGGGTTCCGGCAACCTCGGCCACGCGTGCGGCGGCCACGAGGTCCGGCCAGTCCTCGGCCCGTGCGCCGCCCCGGCTCAGGCCGCTGTCCAGCTCGAGGTGGACAGCAGCCGGCCGTCCCAGCGACCGGGCAATGCCCGCCACCACATCCAGCTGGGCGGTGCTGCCGAGCGACATGTCGACGTCGTTGTCCACCGCTTCGCGGATCATGTCGCTGGACGCCGTGGCGAGGTACAGCCAGGACAGAACCGGGGCTGTGATGCCGGCGCGGCGCAAGGCGAGGGCCTCGGTGAGCTGGGCGGTCCCGAGCCAGTCGGCGCCGGCCGCAAGGGCTGCCTGCGCCACGTCCACGAGCCCGTGGCCGTAGGCGTTGCCTTTCACCACGGCCATGAAATGCGCTGCGGAAGTAAGTGCCCGGAGGGCCCGGACATTGTCGGAAATCGCGGACAGATCAACGCTGACCTGGCCGGAAAGCACCGCGCTTGCAGTGCCTGTCTGTTGTGCATTACGTCTCATGCCATAACACTATAGGTCATTTTGCACACCGGTGAGAGGTGGCTCACACGCCTAGTCTGAGGTGAGGGGAATCGACAACTACTCACGAACGGACGTCAACGATGACTGTGCCCACGTACACAGAACAGCGGCCGGCAGCGCCGGCCGGCCGGCCCGGCCTGGCCGCGCAGCTGCTGCGCCGCAAGCCAATCGGACAGATGGTCAATGAAGCCGAAACAGGCCACGGCGGAACCCGCCTGGTCCGCAGCTTCGGCGTCATGCAGCTGACGATGATCAGCGTAGGCGCCACCCTGGGAACCGGCATCCTGGTGATCCTGGGCGAATCGGTTCCGCTGGCCGGGCCCGCCATCTGGATCTCCTTCGCCATCGCCGGCTTCGCGGCCCTGCTCTCCGCGGTGTCCTACGCCGAGATGGCCGGCCTGGTGCCGGTGGCGGGCTCCAGCTATTCCTACAGCTATGCCACCCTGGGTGAGGGCATGGCCTGGATCTGCGGCTGGTGCCTCGTGCTGGAGTACGCCGTCTCGGTGGCGGCCGTCGCCGTCGGGGCCGGACAATACGTCAACGAGACGCTCGCGGTGTTCGGCCAAGTCCTGCCGGATGCCATCTCCCAGCCGCCCGGTGACGGGGGCGGCATCATGAACATCCCGGCCATGGTCATTGTCCTGCTGGCCATGATCCTGCTGGTGCGCGGTGCCAAGGAAAGCGCCTGGGTCAACACCGCCATCGTTGTGGTGAAGGTTGGAATCCTGATCTTCTTCTGCGCCGTGGCCTTCACTGCCTTCAACGCCGGCAACTTCGAGCCTCTCCTGCCCATGGGGGCTGCCGGCGTTTCCGCCGCCGCCTCCAGCGTCTTCTTCTCCTACATCGGCTTCGACGCCGCCTCCACCGCCGGTGAGGAAGCCCGCAACCCCAAGCGGGACCTGCCCCGCGCCATCATGATCTCCATGCTGATCGTCACGACCATCTACGTCCTGGTAGCCGTCGCCGCTGTCGGCGCCCGTCCCTGGGGATGGTTCGACGGCAACGAAGCAGCCCTCGTCAAGATCCTCGAGGAAACCACCGGGCAGCCCTGGATCGCCCTGGTCTTCGCCGTGGGTGCAGTCCTTGCCATCGCCAGCATCGTGCTGACCGTCCTGTACGGGCAGACCCGCATCCTTCTCTCCATGGCCCGCGACGGCCTCATTCCCAAGGTCTTCGGCCGCGTCTCCAAGAGGACCGGCACCCCTGTTGCCGGCACCCTGATCGTCGGCGTGCTCGTGGCCCTGACGGCCGGCCTGGTTCCCCTGGGCGCCCTGGCCGATGCCACGAGCATCGGCACGCTCTTCGCCTTCGCCCTGGTGAACGTCGCCGTCATCTACCTGCGCCGCACCCGCCCGGAACTCAAGCGGACCTTCCGCGTCCCCCTGTTCCCGCTGACCCCCATCCTGGGCGCGCTGATGTGCGCGTACCTGATGGCCAACCTCGGTGCCGACACGTGGGTGACCTTCGGGATCTGGATGCTCGTGGGGCTCGCAGCCTACTTCGGCTACGGGCGCCGCCATTCAAGGGTGGCCGCGCTCAGCCAGGAGGAATACCGTGAACTATCCAGCCGTGAACTTTCCAGCACTCCGTCAGTCCCCGAACCGTCAAAGGCAGACCTTTCATGACCATCGCTACCGAACTTCCGGCCTTCGATCCGTCCAGCACCTCGACTGGACCTTCACCGGCGGCCGCCGGCACGGCGGACCTTGCCCCCATCACCATGCTGAATCCGGACTTCCCGTTCAGCTATGACCATTACCTGTCCCACCCGGACGGGCTGGGTTCCCTTCCGCCGGAACTGTACGGAACCGAAGTCGCGGTGGTGGGTGCGGGTCTGTCCGGGCTGGTCACGGCCTACGAGCTCATGAAGCTGGGGCTGCGGCCTGTCGTCTACGAGGCTGACCAGATCGGCGGCCGCCTGCGCACGGCGAGCTTCCCGTCGGCCCCCGGCGTGGTGGCAGACCTGGGCGGCATGCGTTTCCCGGTATCCGGCAAGGCGTTCTACCACTACGTCGACCTGCTGGGACTCGACACCCAGGAGTTCCCCAACCCGCTGGCGCCCGCAACGTCCAGCACGGTGATCGAGCTCGCCGGGGAGAAACACTACGCGACCACCTCCGCCGACCTTCCGCCGTTCTTCCGCGAAGTGGCCGAAGCCTGGAAGGCTGCCGTGAACGACGGCGCCAGGTTCAGCGAGATGCAGGACGCCATCCGGGCACGGGACACCGCCCGGATCAAGAACCTCTGGAATGAACTCCTGCCGCTGCTGGACGAACAGACGTTCTACGGCTTCATTGCCGGCAGCGAGTCCTTCAAGGAAGCGGGCTTTGCCCACCGCGAGGCGTTCGGCCAGGTGGGCTTCGGCACCGGCGGCTGGGACACGGACTTCCCCAACTCCATCCTTGAGATCCTGCGCGTCGTATATACCGACGCCGATGACCAGCACCGCCTCATCGCCGGGGGAGCGCAACGGCTCCCGGAGGCACTGTGGCACCACGCGCCGTCGGGCATGGCCCACTGGCCGGAAGGGACGTCTCTGGCGTCCCTGCACTCCGGCTCCCCGCGGGGAGCAGTGGACCGGATCAGCCGGGACGCCAACGGCGACCTGCGCCTCCGCGAGCGGTGGGGCCGCGAATCGTCCTACCCGGCAGTGGTCACCACCTGCCAGTCGTGGCTGCTGTCCACGCGAATCCACACCGAGGAGGCGCTGTTCCCCGCGGAGCTGTGGACGGCGATCGAACGCTCGCACTACATGCAGTCCTCCAAGACGTTCGTCATGGTGGACCGGCCGTTCTGGAAGGACATCGACCCGGAAACCGGCCGCGAGGTGCTGTCCATGACCCTGACCGACCGGCTCAACCGCGCCACCTATCTCCTGGATAACGGCCCGGACCAGCCAGCGGTGATCCTGCTGTCCTACACGTGGAACGATGACGCGCTGAAGTGGCTCGCCCTCGACGCCGACCAGCGGGTGGAGCTCATGCTGCACTCGCTCGAGCAGATCTATCCGGGCGTGGACATCGCCAGCCACATCGTGGGCCAGCCCATCACGGTCTCCTGGGAAGCGGACCCCAACTTCATGGGCGCCTTCAAGGCAAACCTGCCCGGGCACTACCGCTACCAGCAGCGCCTCTTCACCCATTTCAAGCAGGACCACCTGCCGGAAGGCCAGCGCGGCATCTTCCTCGCCGGCGACGACGTTTCCTTCACCGCCGGCTGGGCCGAGGGCGCCGTGACCACGGGCCTGAATGCGGTGTGGGGCGTCGTGAACCACCTCGGCGGGTCGTCCGCCGCCGCGAACCCCGGCCCCGGTGACCTGCTCGACGCGCTGGGACCCATCAGTCTGGACTAGGTCAGGCCGCGTGGACCTCGCGGTGTGCCTGCGCGAGCTCGCGGTAGTGTGCCGCGTTGCGCTTCACGCCGTCGAACTCCTCATCGGTGAGTTCCCGGCGCACCTTGGCGGGGACCCCGGCCACGAGGGAGCGCGGCGGAACCACCGTGCCTTCCAGCACGACGGCGCCGGCCGCCACGAGCGAGCCGGCGCCGATCACCGCGCCGTTGAGGATGGTGGCGCTCATGCCGATGAGGCAGTCATCCTCGACGGTGCAGCCGTGCACGACGGCGCTGTGCCCGACGCTGACCCGGGCCCCGACGCTGCAGGGGAAGCCCGGGTCGGCATGCAGCACCACGTTGTCCTGCAGGTTGCTGCCGGCGCCGACGGTGATCGCTGCCGTGTCCGCCCGCACCGAAACACCGTAAAAGGCGCTCGCGTCCTCGGCGAGCGTGGCCCGGCCGATGACGGACGCCGTCGGCGCCACGAAAACTGAGGGATGGATGTCCGGGGTGTCGCCGGCGAAAGAGTAGATGGGAGCCATGCCCCCAAGCCTAGGACACCTCCACCCCCAACTGGGTAGCAGCTCGCGTCGTTTTCAGGGCTCAGAACGGCGCGAGCTGCTACCTAGTTGGGTGGGGCGGACGTCAGGGGAGGACGACGGCGATCGGCGCGCCTGGCTCTGCCACCCGCTCGAGTTCACGCACGACGTCGTCCGCCTCCTCGGCGGTGAGCCCCGCCAATGCCTGCACCGCCCAAACGGCCGGAAAGACATTGTCCGCAAACGGCAGGCGTGCGGGCTCCGCCACCGAGACGCTCAGCCGGCGGGAAACGGCGTAGCGGACGTTCCCGTCGAAAGGATCCACGCCCGTGTAATGGATACCCGCCCGGACGAACCTGATTCCGTCGTCGCCCGGGCCGCAGCACACCTCCAGCACGGCGCGGCGCCCCTGCGCCTTGAGCAGCGCGATGAAAGCTTCCAGCGAGGTTTCCGTGAGCAAGGTCATCGTATTAACCAGTCTCAGTTAATACAGCCCGGGTTGGAAGCCGGTGCGGCAGGGCCGGATCAGATGATGACCGGCTCAGGGGCGGCTCAGTTAAAGACGACGGTCCGGTTGCCGTCCAGCAGCACCCGGTGCTCGGCATGCCACTGCACCGCCTGGGCGAGCGTGCGGCCTTCCACATCGCGGCCCATCTGGACAAACTGCTGCGGAGTGCGCGCGTGGTCCACGCGGATCACTTCCTGCTCGATGATGGGGCCTTCGTCCAGTGCCGCGGTGACGTAATGCGCGGTGGCGCCGATCAGCTTCACTCCGCGGGCGTGGGCCTGGTGGTAGGGCTTCGCACCCTTGAAGGACGGCAGGAAGGAATGGTGGATGTTGATGGCCTTGCCGGTCAGTTCAGCGCACAGATCGTCGGAGATGATCTGCATGTAGCGCGCCAGCACTGTCAGTTCGATGCCTTCCTCAGCGATGATCTTCCGCAGTTGGTCCTCGGCCTGCACCTTCGTGTCCGCGGTGACCGGGATGTAGTGGAACGGAATGCCGTAGAACTCGGCCAGTCCGGCGAGGTCGCGGTGGTTGGAGACGATCGCAGGGACCTCGATGGGCAGGGTGCCGGAGCGCTGCAGGAACAGGAGGTCGTTGAGGCAGTGTGCGGATTTGCTGGCCATGAGCAGCGTGCGGACCTTCTGGCCCACCGGGTGGAGGCTCCACTGCATGCCGAACGCCTCGGCCACCGGCTCCAGGGCGGCCTGGACCTCGGCCCGGGAAGCGGCGGTGGTGGCTTCCACGCGCATGAAGAACGTGCCGGTGGACTGGCTGCCGTACTGCTGCGAGTCCGTAATATTGCAGCCGGCCACCAGCAGGGCGCCGGCCACGGCGTGGACGATCCCGGGGCGGTCGGGGCAGGACAGAGTTACTACGTACGCTTTGGCGAGCTGCTCATCAATCACGAAGAACAGCCTACCCGCGCGCACGCCGGGTATTTGGTAGTCTAAGGGGGTCGCAACTGGCGTTGGGTGGCTAACCACCAGGGAGCGGCATTCACGAAGACCACGGATCGTACGCCTGGGCCGAGGGTCATGTTATGCCGGCAGAGCGCTGCGCTTCCCCAAGTGCGCGTTTCCCCGGTGCGTTGCAGCGCCCTTGCGGACTAGTGTCCGGGACCGGTCCTTGGACTTGTCATCAAGGGGCGGAGCAACGCCCGCAGCCGGTAGCCTGACCTTAGCAGCGCCCATCCCTAGCCAGGAGTTCCTCGTGACTACTTCACCGACTTCCGTCAGCACTTCCTCCACCGTCAGCAACCAGCCGCTGGCTGAGCTCGATCCCGAGATCGCCGCAGTCCTGGACCAGGAGCTCGGCCGCCAGCGCGGCACCCTGGAAATGATCGCCTCCGAAAACTTCGCGCCGCGCGCCGTGATGGAAGCCCAGGGCTCGGTCCTGACCAACAAGTACGCCGAGGGCTACCCGGGCCGCCGCTACTACGGCGGCTGCGAGTACGTCGACATCGCCGAGCAGCTCGCAATCGACCGCGTCAAGGCCCTGTTCGGTGCGGAATACGCCAACGTCCAGCCGCACTCCGGCGCGCAGGCCAACGCCGCCGCACTCTCCGCCATGATCACCCCCGGTGACAAGATCCTCGGCCTGTCCCTCGCGCACGGCGGCCACCTCACCCACGGCATGAAGCTCAACTTCTCCGGCAAGCTCTACAAGGTGGCTGCCTACCAGGTTGAGCAGGACAACTTCCGCATCGACATGGACAAGCTGCGCGAACAGGCCATCGCCGAAAAGCCGCAGGTGATCATCGCCGGCTGGTCCGCCTACCCGCGCCACCTCGACTTCGCCGCCTTCCGCTCCATCGCCGATGAAGTGGGCGCCCTCCTCTGGACCGACATGGCGCACTTCGCCGGCCTCGTGGCAGCAGGCCTGCACCCGAGCCCGGTGCCGCACTCCGACGTCGTCACCTCCACCGTGCACAAGACCCTCGCCGGCCCGCGCTCCGGTGTGATCCTGGCCAAGCAGGAGTGGGCCAAGAAGCTCAACTCCAACGTCTTCCCGGGACAGCAGGGCGGCCCGCTCATGCACGTCATCGCGGCGAAGGCCGTGGCCTTCAAGATCGCCGGCACCGCGGAGTTCAAGGAGCGCCAGGAGCGCGTCCTCGAAGGCGCCAAGATCATCGCCGACCGCCTCAACCAGTCCGATGTTGCCGAGGCCGGCGTCTCCGTCCTCACCGGCGGCACCGACGTGCACCTGGTCCTGGTGGACCTGCGCAACTCGCAGCTGGACGGCCAGCAGGCCGAAGACCTCCTGCACTCCGTGGGCATCACCGTCAACCGCAACGCCGTGCCGTTCGACCCCCGCCCGCCGATGGTCACCTCCGGCCTGCGCATCGGTACCCCTGCGCTGGCTACCCGCGGCTTCGGCGCGCGGGAATTCACCGAGGTCGCGGAGATCATCGCCACCGCGCTGAAGGCCGGCTCCGGCACCGACGTCGAAGCCCTGCAGGCCCGCGTGGACAAGCTCGCCGCCGACTTCCCGCTGTACCCGCAGCACGAGCAGTGGTGAACCCATCCATGGCGCAGACCGCGAAGATCCTTGATGGCAAGGCAGCCGCTGCCGCCATCAAATCCGAGCTGGCTGAGCGTGTCGCGGCCCTAAAGGCCCGCGGCGTCACCCCTGGGATTGCCACCGTGCTCGTGGGCGCAGACCCGGCGTCGCAGCTGTACGTGTCCATGAAGCACAAGCAGTCTGTGGAGATCGGGATGAACTCGATCCAGCGTGAGCTTCCGGCGGATGCCACCCAGGCCCAGGTTGAGGCCCTCATTGACGAACTCAATGCGGACCCCGCCTGCCACGGTTACATCGTGCAGCTGCCGCTGCCCAAGCACCTGGACACCGACGCCATCCTCGAGCGGATCGACCCCGCCAAGGATGCCGACGGCCTGCACCCGACCAACCTTGGCCGGCTGGTGCTCAACGTCAACGGCGAGATCACCTCGCCGCTGCCGTGCACGCCCCGCGGCGTCATCGAGCTCCTGGAGCGCAACGGCTACAGCCTCGCGGGCAAGCACGTCGTGGTGGTCGGCCGCGGCGTCACGATCGGCCGCTCGATCGGCCTGCTGCTCACCCGACGGGCCGTGAACGCCACTGTGACGCTCACTCACACCGGCACCAAGAACCTCTCGGAGCTGCTGCGGCAGGCGGACGTCATTGTGGGCGCGGCGGGTGCCAAGCACATCGTCAAGGCTGCGGACGTGAAGCCCGGCGCTGCCTTGCTCGACGTCGGTGTCACCCGTGAAACGGACCCCGAGACGGGAAAGAGCAAGGTCCAGGGCGACATTGATCCCGCCGCTGCCGAGGTGGCCGGCTGGATTTCGCCGAACCCCGGTGGCGTCGGCCCCATGACCGTGGCGCTGCTTATGACCAACGTGGTCGAAGCCGCGGAACGCAAAGCGGGCCTGGCCTAGGTTGCCCCAAGCTCAACCAGCGACACCGTAGGGCGCCTACTCCTCTGGGAGTAGGCGCCCTACGCCGTTAAGCAGACGACGGCCGGCACCTCCGCGGCTAGGCTCGGACTATGCAGCGCCGTTTCCGTGGACCGCCCACCGCCGTCATCGTGATCGCGGTGGCCATGGTCCAGGTTGTCGGCACGGTCTTCGCCTCCGCGAGGCAGCCGGACCACCGGCCGCTGGACGCCGTGGCATTCGCCCTGCTGCTGCTGGGGCCGGCCGCATTGTCACTCCGGCGGCGTGCCCCGCTGGTCATGCTTCCCACCGCGGCAGCGGCCGTGGCGGCATATCTGGCGTTCGGTTACGCATGGGGTCCGGTGTTCCTGTCGCTGGCGCTGGCCATCGTGTTCTCCGCGGCAGCCGGCAAGCGCTGGCAAACCTGGGCCGTGGCGGGAGCATGTGGGGCGGCGCTGGTGGCCGTGTCATTCTCACGCGGTGACGAGGCCGGGTTGCTCCGGGCCTTCGCCGGCACCGCGTGGCTGGCCATCCTGGTGCTCCTGGGGGAGGGCGCAAGGCTCCGGGGCGAACGCGTGGCCGAACGGCGCCGGCAGCGGGAGGCCCGGGAGCAGGCGGCCCGCGACGAGTACCGCCTCACCCTCGCCCGCGACATCCATGACGTCGTAGCGCATTCGCTGTCCCTGATCAATGTCCGAGCGTCGGTGGCTCTCCATCTGGGCGAGAAGGATCCCGAGCAGTTCCGCCCGGCGCTGGAAGCCATCAAAGCCGCAAGCAAGGATTCGCTCGCCGAGATCCGGCAGCTCCTCGGCGTCCTCCGCGACGACGCCCCGCTCAGCCCGGCGCCTCCGCCGCGGCTGTCGCGGATCCCCGAGCTAACGGACAATGCCCGGCGCGCGGGGCTGGAGGTCAGCCTGAGCCAGCCGGATCCCGAGGTCGCCTCGAAGCTGCCCGACGTGGTCCAGGAGGCGGCCTACCGGATTGTCCAGGAGGCCCTGACGAACGTGGTGCGGCACGCCGGAGCCCGGCAGGCCGCCGTCGTCCTCGCCGTTCAGGCCGCCGCAACAGCGCCGGCCACCGGCGCCGGACTGCTCACCGTGACTATTGACGACGACGGCGCCGGCGCGGCCGGAGTGCCGGACGGCAACGGCGTGACGGGGATGCGCGAACGGACATCCGCTTTGGGCGGCACGCTGGAGCTGGCTCCGCTGGATCCGGGCTGGCGGGTCCGGGCCGTGATCCTGCTGCCGGATGTGAACGCCGCGGAGGCCTCCCGGACCTTGGACGGCCGGCCATGATCCGCATCCTGCTGGCGGACGACCAGACCCTCATCCGCGCCGGCTTCCGCGCCCTGCTGAACGCGGAGCCGGACATGACGGTGGTGGCCGAGTGCGGCACCGGCCGCGATGCCGTGCGGCTGGCGGCCCGTGAGCATCCCGACGTGGTGCTGATGGATATCCGCATGCCGGACGGCGACGGGCTCGAGGCCACACGGCAGATCATGGCCGGCACGGACCTCGCCGGCACGCGGATCATCATCCTGACCACGTTTGAACTCGACGAATACATCGCGGAGGCCGTGCGCGCCGGAGCGGCCGGGTTCCTGGTGAAGGACACCGAGCCCGAGGAGCTGCTCCGTGCCGTGCGGGTGGTCCACGACGGCGACGCGCTGCTGTCGCCGTCGGTCACCCGCCGCATCATGGCCCAGCTCGCGGTGCAGTCGCGGGCGGCGGCACAGCCGGCCTCCCTGGACCAGATCACGGAGCGCGAACGCGAGGTCCTGCGGCTCGTGGGCGAAGGCCTGAACAACGCCGAGATCGCCGAGCGGCTGTTCATCACACCGCTCACGGCCAAGACCCACGTCTCCCGGATCATGACCAAGTTGCTGGTCCGGGACCGGGCGCAGCTGGTGGTGCTGGCCTACGAATCCGGGCTGGTGCGTCCGGGCTGGGCCGGCTGACGGCGGCACCGCCGGAGGGCGCAGGCGCGGGCCTCCCGCCGGAGTACGCGGACCGCCGAAGGTGACTCCCGGCGGCGGACGCCAGGCGGGCGCGGCGCGGCCAGACTCGATGCAGAGCCGAAATACGGCCCTGTACTGAGAGTTTGGACGATTGAAATGCTTACCGACCTTGCCACCACCGTTACGGCAGCGGCCTCCCGGCTTCCTGCCGACCTCGCAGCCCACGGACCTTGGGACGGCGCCGGCGGATTCTCGCCGTGGTTCCTGCTGTTCCCGCTGTTCTGGATCCTGGTCATTGGGCTGTTTATCTTCATAGCCCGGCGTACCTGGCGGCGGAACCACGAATGGGCCACTGCCCGGGGCGGGGAAAGCCTCCTGCGGGAGCGCTACGCACGCGGTGAAATCAATGAATCGGAGTACCGCGAGCGGCTTCAGGTGCTGCGCGGCGACCAAAAATAGGACCGGTTCAGGGGCGCCTGGCGGGGCTACGGACAACGAATGGATTTTTCGAGACCGGGCTATTCCTTTGACCTCCTGCGCGTACTAGCTTAGGGGGGTGCCCGAACTCCATTCCGCTCAAGAAACGTCCAAGAAGCCTGTGCCCGCCAAAGCCGCCGGAGCCGCTCCGCCGCAGTACGTGATCACCGCGGAAAACCTGACCAAGACCTACGGCGACGTCACCGCCGTCGACGGTATTTCCTTCAGCGTTCCCGCGGGGGAGTCGTTCGGGCTGCTCGGCCCGAACGGTGCCGGCAAGTCCACCACCATGAAGATGATCGGCGGGGTGGCCCAGCGCACCTCGGGCAGCCTGACCATCATGGGCCTTGACCCCGAACAGCACGGGCCGGAGGTCCGCGCCCACCTGGGCGTGGTGCCGCAGCAGGACAACCTGGACGAGGAACTCAAGGTCCGGGACAACCTCCTGGTCTACGGGCGCTATTTCGGCCTGCCGATGAGCTACCTCAGGCCCAAGGCGGACGAGCTCCTGGAATTCGCGCAGCTCACGGACAAGGCCAAATCCAAGGTGGACGCGCTGTCCGGCGGCATGAAACGCCGCCTGACCATCGCGCGTTCGCTCATCAACGAGCCCCGCATCCTCCTTCTTGACGAACCCACCACGGGCCTTGACCCGCAGGCGCGGCACATCCTTTGGGACCGCCTGTTCAGGCTCAAGGAACAGGGCGTCACGCTGATCCTCACCACGCACTACATGGACGAGGCCGAGCAGCTCTGCGACCGGCTCATCGTGGTGGACAAGGGCAGGATCATGGCGGAAGGATCGCCGGCCAGCCTGATCCGCGAGTACTCCACCCGCGAGGTCCTCGAGCTGAGGTTCGGCTCCGAGCGCAACGCCAGCATCGCCGCGGAACTCGAAGGCATCGGCGAACGGCTGGAGACCCTTCCCGACCGTGTCCTTATCTACACGAACGACGGCGAGGGGGCCCTGGAGGAAGTCTCCGGCCGCGGCCTGCGCCCGCTCGCCTCGCTGGTGCGCAGGTCGTCGCTGGAGGACGTCTTCCTCCGGCTCACCGGCAGGAGCCTCGTTGACTGAGCCGTCTTTTGCCGAGGACATCACGGGAAGTCCGACGGCGGCACCTCCTTTGCGTGCCCACTCGCCGGAGGTTTCCGCTGCCAAGGCCCGCCGGTGGGGCGCGTTCTACTACGCCGAGCAGGTCCTGCGCGTCATGAAGGGGTACGGCTGGTCCATCTTCCTCTACAGCGTGGGGCAGCCCGCGGCCTACCTGTTTGCCATGGGCGTCGGCCTGGCCACCCTCGTGGACACCAACACAACCGTCTTCGGTGGCGTGAGCTACATCGCCTTCATTGCCCCTGCCCTGCTCATCTCCGCCGCCGTCATGACAGCGGCCACCGAGTTCACCTTCCCGGTGATGGACGGCTTCAGATGGCGCCGGGTCTACTACGCGCCCCATGCCTCCCCGCTGACCCCGGAGCAGATAGCGGGCGGACAGATCATCGCCGTGACCTTCCGCTTCCTGCTGCAGTCCGTCATCTACTTCGTCATCGTGGCGATGTTCGGAGCGTCGCCCAGCGGCTGGGGCTGGGGATCCGTGGTGGTGGCGACACTCGCCGGGCTCTCTTTCGGGCTGCCACTGATGGCCTACGCCGCCAGCATCAAGGAGGACAAAGGCCAGTTCGCCATGGTCATGCGGTTCATCGTGATGCCGCTGTTCCTGTTCTCCGGGACCTTTTTCCCGCTGGATACGCTGCCCGTGGTGGTCCGCTGGATCGGCTGGATCTCGCCCATCTGGCACGGCACCGAGCTGGGCCGTGTCATGACCTACGGCTACGAGGAATCCCCGGTGCTGACCATCGTCCACGTCGTCTTCCTGCTGGGGCTCGCCTGGCTGGGCTGGGTCCTCACCAAGCGCCAATTCGTCAAGAGGATGGGGCAGTGACAGTCCTGACCCAGGGCCACAGCGTCACCGAAGAGGCCCGGAACCGGCGCTTCGGCCCGCTGTACTCGCGCAACGCCAGGGCCGTGATCAGCCGCGGGCTGATGGCCACCAAGAGCAGCAACTGGATGGTCATGCTGTCCGGGTTCTTCGAGCCCGTGCTGTTCCTCCTCTCCATGGGGGTGGGCATGGGCGCCGTGGTGGGCTCCGTCCAAGGGCCGGGCGGCCAGGAGATCAGTTACGCCGCGTACATCGCGCCCGCCCTGCTCGCCGTCTCAGCCATGAACGGGGCGGCGTACGACTCAACGTGGAACGTCTTCTTCAAGATGAACTTCGCCAAGCTCTACCAGGGCATGCTCTACACCTCGCTGGGGCCGCTGGACGTGGCGATGGGGGAGATCTTCCTGGCGCTGCTGCGCGGGCTGTTGTATGCCACGGGGTTCACCGCCGTCATGGGCCTCATGGGACTGATCACCACGCCGTGGGCCCTCCTGATGGTTCCCGCCTCGGTCCTCATCGCCTTCGGCTTTGCCAGCTTCGGCATGGGCATCACCAGCTTCATGAAGACGTTCCAGCAGATGGACTGGATCAACTTCATCATGCTGCCCATGTTCCTGTTCAGCGCCACCTTCTACCCGCTCAGCGTGTACCCGGAGTACATCCAGTGGCTGATCCAGGCGATGCCGCTGTGGCACGGCGTTGAGCTGCTCCGGCAGATCAGCGCGGCCACCTTCACCCCGGCAACCGCGATCCACATCGGCTACTACGTGGTGATGATCGTGCTGGGGCTCATGCTGACCACCGGCAGGCTCAGGAGCCTGTTCCTCAAGTAGCTGTCCGCCCGATGTCCGCAAGGCGTTGTTCGCAAGGCGTTGTTCGCCGGGGGTGTAAGCGTGCGGGGCCGGTCCGCGGGTTTGAGACAATGGGTGCATGCAATCTCTGGGCAGCCCCAAATCTTCGTCCCACCCGGCCAAGGGCGGATTCTCCATGTTCCGCATCAGCGGTCCCGGCCTGATGGTCCTGGTCACGGCGTTCGTGGTGGCCGTCATCTTTGCCGCCAACCAGAACGACGTCGTGGGCTGGGTCGTGGCCGTCATCGCACTGTTCTGGCTGCTGCTGGCATCCTTCGTGGTTTTCAGCATCCAAAAGGCCGCCAAGAAGGCGGGAGCGAAGCTCTCCGAGGCGCACAACGCATTCAACGCGGCTGCCGGGCGTGCGCCGTCAAGCGTGTCCACGGACCAGGGCGGAACCCGGCTCGTGCGCGAACGCGGCGAAGCCGAGGAAATCCGGGATATGAAGCTCGACCACTCCTTCAAGATCGTGCAGGTCCAGGTGCGCGTGGTGGAGCAGGAGCGTGCCAAGGGCGCCGCCGCGGACCAGGACACCATCCGCCGCGCCCTGGAGACCATCGAGATCACGGCCACCAACGCCCGTGACATGATCAAGTCCTCCGGCGACTCCGGTGAGCCCGTGACCGGAACCATCATCGACTAGAGTGGAGCGGGTGAGCTCGGCATTGAAGAAGGACCACCTTCGCATCGCAACAGTCAACGTAAACGGCCTTCGCGCTGCCTACAAGAAGGGCATGGCCGAGTGGCTGGCACCCCGCGAGGTGGACATCCTCACCCTGCAGGAGGTCCGCGCGCCTGACGCGATCGTCCACCAGCTCCTTGGTGAAGGGTGGCACATCCTGCACGCCGAGGCCGAGGCCAAGGGCCGTGCCGGCGTCGCCATTGCCTCCCGGACGGAGCCGGTCGCCACGCGCACGCACATCGGCGATGACTACTTCGCCACGGCCGGACGCTGGGTGGAAGCGGACTTCCGGGTCACGGACGCTGCGGGCAATCCTGCCCAGCTGACCGTGGTGAGCGCCTACGTGCACTCGGGCGAGGCCGACACCCCCAAGCAGGTGGACAAGTACCGTTTCCTGGACGTCATGACCGCCCGCCTGACCGAGCTGTCCAAGCACAGCGACCACGCGCTGGTCACGGGGGACCTGAACGTGGGCCACACCGAGCTGGACATCAAGAACTGGAAGGGCAACGTCAAGCGTGCGGGCTTCCTTCCGGAGGAGCGTGCCTACTTTGACCGCTTCTTCAGCGAGGAAATCGGCTGGAAGGATGTTCACAGGGGCCTGGCGGGTAACGTCAACGGCCCCTACACTTGGTGGTCGCAGCGTGGCCAGGCCTTCGACAACGACTCGGGCTGGCGCATCGACTACCACATGGCCACCCCGGACCTCGCCGCCGCAGCCGTTTCGGCCGTCGTTGACCGGGCTCCCTCGTGGGACACACGTTTCTCTGACCATGCACCGCTGGTAGTGGACTACCAGCTCTAGTCTTAAGGCTTCGACGAATGACCTCCACACCAACCGTGACTGACGCCGCAGCTTCCGAGCAGCCCGAAGCCGGCGCCGGAGTCCAGCAGGACGCCGGAATCAGGCACCGCATCCTGTCGGGAATGCAGCCTTCCGCGGACTCGCTTCACCTCGGCAATTACCTGGGCGCCCTCGTGAACTGGGTGCGGATGCAGGACGAGTACGACGCCATTTTCTTCATCCCTGACCTGCATGCCATCACCGTCCCACAGGATCCGCATGAGCTTGCCCGCCGCACCCGCGTCACCGCGGCCCAGTACATTGCCGGCGGCGTGGACGTGGACAAGTGCACGTTGTTCGTCCAGTCCCAGGTGCCCGAACACGCCCAGCTTGCCTGGGTCCTGAACTGCATCACGGGATTTGGCGAGGCCTCCCGCATGACGCAGTTCAAGGACAAGGCGCTGCGGCAGGGCTCGGACGCCGCCAGCGTGGGGCTGTTCACCTACCCTGTCCTCCAGGCGGCGGACATCCTGCTGTATCAGCCGCACGGCGTGCCCGTGGGCGAGGACCAGCGGCAGCACGTGGAGCTCAGCCGCGACCTCGCGGCCCGGTTCAACACCCGGTTCGGAAAGACGTTCACTGTTCCCGAGCCCTTCATCCAGAAGGAATCGGCGAAGATCTACGACCTGCAGCAGCCCACCTCCAAGATGTCGAAGTCCTCGGAGTCGCCGGCCGGCCTGATCAACCTCCTCGATGACCCCAAGGTCACCGCCAAGCGGATCAAGTCGGCCGTGACGGATGCCGAGACGGAGATCCGGTTCGACCGCGAGACCAAGCCGGGCGTCTCCAACCTGCTGACCATCTACTCCGCCATCACCGGCCAGAGTGTGGAGCAGCTGGTCAAGGCGTACGAAGGCAAGATGTACGGCCACCTGAAGGTGGACCTGGCGGAGGTCGTGACCGAGCACCTGACGCCGATCCGCAGCCGCGCGAACGAACTGCTGGCAGACCCCGCAGAACTGGACCGCCTCCTTGCGCTCGGTGCCGACAAGGCGCGCGTGATTGCGTCGGCGACCCTGCAGGACGTCTATGCCAAGGTCGGATTCCTTCCATACGCCGGAGCCCGCTAGACCGATGCCGGGCATCAGGAGAGTCAGCGACGGAATGAGCCTCGGGGTCATTCTGGGCTTCCCGCCTGAGATCGCGGAGGAACTGCAGCGATGGCGGGCGTCCTTCGGGGACCCCATGGCCACGGTCATTCCGGCGCACATCACCCTCGTCACCACCACCCCCACGCAGGACTGGGAGGCCGCCCGGGACCACGTCCGCGAGGTGGCCCGCACGCAGGCCCCGTTCATGGTCACCATCGCCGGAACGGGCTCCTTCCGGCCCGTTTCGCCTGTTGTGTTCATCAACGTGGAGGAAGGCTTCGGAGCCTGCGTCGAACTCCACGAAAAGCTGCAGACCGGGCCGCTGGAACGCGAGCTGCCGTTTGCCTACCACCCGCATGTGACCATTGCCCACGACGTCGCGCCGGAGAGCCTCGACGAGGCCGAAACGGTGCTGAAGGAATACAGGGCGACCTTCCCCGTGGTTAGCATGGGACTTTACGAGCACGACGCAGACGGTATTTGGCAGCTACGGGAAGAGCTTGACTTTGGTACCGAACCAGACGGCGAACGGGACACCCTCCGAGCAGCAGACGCCGACGGAGCAGCCGCTACCCACTGAGCGTGCCCGCCTCCAGCTCGAGGTCAGCCACAAGCAGATGGAGCTGGGCAAGGCGCGCAGGTCAGGCGCCGGTCCGGTGCCCCAGGCCACGGCCCTGTTCCAGTGGCTGCTCGCCCGGCTGAACGCGTTCCGGCCCATGCGGGCCTGGCAGCACTACACCCTCCAGCACGGCCCGCTGATGAGCGCCGGCAGCGGGTTCAACTTGTTCTTCTCCATCACCGGCCTGCTGACCACCGGATTCTCCATCGGCGGGCTCGTGCTCCGCGGCCAGCCGGTACTTTTGGACCGGATCATCGCCAGCGTCTCGGAAAGTGCGCCGGGCCTGCTCAAGGTCAACGGCGGCGACGGGCTGGTGGACCCGAAGGACCTCCTGAACCCTGATGGCCTTGGCTGGACCGCTGTCATCGCCGCAATCGTCACCGTGATCATGTCACTGGGCTGGATCGCCGGCCTCCGCGAGGGCCTCCGCGGCGTCATGGGGCTGGGGCCGCTGAAACTGAACCTGGTGATCCTGAAACTCCACGACGCCGGCACCCTGCTGCTGCTCGGCGTTGCACTGGTCATCAGCTCCGGTGTGTCGCTCGTGTTCGGAACCGCCGCCGGCTGGGTGATGGAGCAGCTCCGGATGGACCCCGCCGTGGCCGGGCCGCTGGCGGCATTGATCAAGATCGCCGTGCCGCTGCTGCTCAACTGGGTCACTGCAATCATCATGTTCAGGCTGGCAGGGGGACTCAAGCTCTCCCGGCGGGCATTGCTGGAGGGAACCGTCCTCGCCGGAGTCGGAACCACCGTGCTTCAGGTGTTCAGCACCGAACTGCTGGCCGGCGCCGGACGGAACCCCATCCTGGCTCCGTTCGCGATCATCATCGGGCTGCTGATCTGGTTCAACCTCGTCAGCCAGGTGTACCTCGTGTCCGCCGCATGGTCCGCCATCCGCGAGGAAGACCTGAAAGCCGCTCCTGCTGGCAAGACCACCGGCTGGGGATCACGCCAGGTGCAGCCCGGAAAGACGCCCGTGGAGCGGCACCACCCGGCCGAGCACCCGCGCCCGGTGGGGGTTACTGCCCGGCGTCGAGGTACTGATCGGCCCACGCCGCGATAATCTTCGCTGCACGGGCCGCCTGCCCCTTGCCCGTCAGCAGGTGGTCGCTGCCTTCGAGGGAGACGAAGCTGCGAGGGTGGCGTGCCGTCTGGAAGATGGTGCTGGCGTTCTCGATCCCCACCGTGTTGTCCGTGGGGGAGTGCAGCACCATCAGGGGCTTGTGCAGCCGCTTGATGCAGTCGGTGAGGTCGGCGTTTTCCAGGTCCTCCACGAAGTGCCGGCGGATTTCCACGCGCTTGCCGCCGAGGTCGACTTCCGCACTGCCGTCGCGCAGGATCTTGTCCAGCGCGGCGTCAAAAACGTGAGCCACATGCTTCGGCGAAAACGGGGCGCCCACGGTGGCCACGGCGTCGAGCTCCGGGATCTCGCGCGCCGCAGCCAGGACGGCGGCACCGCCGAAGGAATGGCCCACGAGCAGCGAAATCGGCTTGCCCGAGTCGCGCATGAATTCGGCCGCCTTCACGGTGTCCGCCACCTTGTGGCTGAACGAACCCTCCGACCACAGGCCGGCGGATTCGCCGAGCCCGAGATTGTCAAAGCGCAGCATGCCCACCCCGTTGTCCGCCAGCGCCTTGCACATCCGCGAGGCCGAGGGACTGTCCTTGCCCAGGGTGAAGCCGTGAGAGAACACTCCCCAGCCCTTCACCGGCCCGTCGGGCAGGTCCAGGAGGCCGGAGAGCACTTCGCCGGTGGAACCTTCGAAGCTGACTTTTTCGGAACGTGACATGACGCACCCTTTCGTTGGACGGGCTCTGTTGCGCTTATCCGGATACGACGACGGCGTCCCTCACCGTGCGTTTTCCGCACGTGGTGAGGGACGCCGTCGTCCGCGGTGCCTTTTGTTAGATCTTGCGGGCGAGGATCGCCTGCTTGACTTCGGCAATCGCCTGCGTGACCTGGATGCCGCGCGGGCATGCTTCGGAGCAGTTGAAGGTGGTGCGGCAGCGCCACACGCCTTCCTTGTCGTTCAGGATCTCCAGGCGCATGTCGCCGGCGTCATCACGGGAATCGAAGATGAACCGGTGGGCGTTGACGATAGCGGCCGGGCCGAAGTACTGGCCGTCGGTCCAGAACACCGGGCAGGACGACGTGCACGCGGCGCAGAGGATGCACTTGGTGGTGTCGTCGAACCGCTCACGGTCCTCCGCGGACTGGAGGCGCTCCTTGGTGGGCTCGTGGCCCCTGTTGATCAGGAACGGCATGACCTCACGGAAGGACTGGAAGAACGGTTCCATGTCCACGATCAGGTCCTTTTCCACCGGCAGGCCCTTGATGGGCTCAACGGTGATGGGCTTGGTCGTGTCCAGGTCCTTCAGCAGGGTCTTGCAGGCAAGGCGGTTGCGGCCGTTGATGCGCATGGCGTCGGAGCCGCAGACGCCGTGGGCGCAGGAGCGGCGGAAGGAGACGCTGCCGTCCACTTCCCACTTGATCTTGTGCAGGGCGTCCAGCACGCGGTCCGTGCCGTACATGGTCAGCTTGAAGTCATCCCAGCGGGCTTCTTCGGAAACCTCGGGGTCGTAGCGGCGGACGCGCAGCGTGATGTCGAAGGTGGGGATTTCTCCGCCGCCTCCCACATGGGCAGGCAGCTCGATCTTTGAGGCTGGCTCAGCAAGTTCAGCGGACATATTAGTACTTCCTCACCATCGGCTCGTAGCGCGTAAACACAACCGGCTTGGTGCCAAGCCGAATCCCGGCAATGCTCTCCGCGGACCCGTCCGCGGGAGCGTGCTCGTCCTTGTACGCCATGGAGTGCTTCATGAATTTTTCGTCGTCGCGTTCCGGGAAATCCTCGCGGAAGTGGCCGCCGCGCGATTCCTCGCGGTGCAGGGCAGCAACCGTCATGACCTTCGCCAGTTCCAGCAGGAAGCCGAGTTCAACGGCCTCAAGGAGGTCCAGGTTGAAGCGCTTGCCCTTGTCCTGGACGTTGATGCGCTTGTAGCGCTCCTCGAACGAGGCGATGTCCTTCAGGACCTGGTTGAGGGTTTCGGCCGTGCGGAACACCTGCATGTTGGCGTCCATGGTGTCCTGGAGTTCCTTGCGGATCTGGGCCACCTTCTCGTCACCGTTGCCGTTGCGGGCGATGTTGAGGAGCTCAATCGTGTAGGCCTCCGGATCCTCCGGCAGCTCCACGAAGTCCGCCGTCTTGGCGTACTCCGCGGCGGCGATGCCGGCGCGCTTGCCGAACACGTTGATGTCCAGCAGGGAGTTGGTGCCCAGACGGTTGGAGCCGTGCACCGAAACACAGGCCACCTCACCGGCTGCGTAGAGGCCCGGCACCACGGTGTCGTTGTCCTGCAGCACTTCGGTGGTGATGTTGGTGGGGATGCCGCCCATGGCGTAGTGCGCCGTCGGGAACACCGGAACCGGCTCCGTGTACGGCTCAACGCCGAGGTAGGTGCGGGCAAACTCGGTGATGTCCGGCAGCTTCGCGTCGATGTGCGCGGGCTCAAGGTGGGTCAGGTCCAGGAGGACGTAGTCCTTGTTCGGTCCGCAGCCGCGGCCCTCGCGGACTTCGTTGGCCATGGAGCGGGCCACGATGTCACGGGGTGCAAGGTCCTTGATGGTGGGGGCGTAGCGCTCCATGAAGCGCTCACCCTCGGAGTTGCGCAGGATGGCGCCTTCGCCGCGTGCAGCTTCCGAAAGCAGGATGCCCAGGCCTGCAAGGCCCGTCGGGTGGAACTGGAAGAACTCCATGTCCTCCAGGGGGATGCCGCGGCGGAACGCGATGCCCATGCCGTCACCGGTGAGGGTGTGGGCGTTGGACGTGGTCTTGAACACCTTGCCGGCGCCGCCGGAGGCAAACACCACGGACTTGGCCTGGAAAACGTGCAGTTCACCGGAGGCGAGGTCGTAGGAGACCACGCCGGCAACGCGCTTCTGCTTGTACGGCGTGCCATCCTCGCGCACGGCGTCTTCCTCGACGGTGAGGAGGTCCAGTACGTAGTACTCGTTGTAGAACTCAACGTTGTGCTTGACGCAGTTTTGGTACAGCGTCTGCAGGATCATGTGGCCGGTACGGTCGGCTGCATAGCAGGCGCGGCGGACGGGGGCCTTGCCGTGATCGCGGGTGTGGCCGCCGAAGCGGCGCTGGTCGATGCGGCCCTCGGGCGTGCGGTTGAACGGCAGGCCCATCTTCTCGAGGTCCAGCACTGCGTCGATGGCCTCCTTGGCCATGACTTCGGCGGCATCCTGGTCAACCAGGTAGTCGCCGCCCTTGATGGTGTCAAACGTGTGCCATTCCCAGTTGTCTTCTTCGACGTTGGCCAATGCCGCACACATGCCGCCCTGCGCCGCGCCCGTGTGGGAGCGGGTGGGGTAGAGCTTGGTCAGTACTGCTGTTCGTGCGCGCTGACCGGATTCGATCGCGGCGCGCATGCCAGCGCCACCGGCACCGACGATGACGACGTCGTACTTATGGACCTGCATACCAGACGCTCTTTCTCTCAAAATTCGCAATAAAACAACGGGCGGGCTGAAGCCGGCTCCGCAAAACAGAAGCCCGCCGGTCGGGCGGGCAGCCGCGGGTTGCTACGCGGGGCAGAAGCCGCCGGGGAGCTGGACGCCGTCCACCACCGGGCACGGGTTGAAGGTGAAGATCACCAGGGTGCCAAGGATGATGATTACTGCAGCGGCGGCGTAGAGGACCATCTTGAGCCAGAAGCGTGTGGCGTCCTTCTCGGCGTAGTCGTTGATGATGGTGCGGACGCCGTTGGTGCCGTGCAGCATGGCCAGCCAGAGCATGGCGAGGTCCCAGAACTGCCAGAACGGGTCAGCCCACTTGCCGGCCACGAAGCCGAAGTCGATGGCGTGAATGCCCTCGCCCACCAGGAGGTTCACGAAAAGGTGGCCGAAGATCAGGACAACCAGCACTACGCCGGAGAGCCGCATGAAGAGCCACGCCAGCATTTCGAAGTTGCCGCGGGAGCTGCCGGTCCGGCGGTACTGCGGAGCGATGGTGCTGCCGCTGCGCGGGGACGGGATCTGCGTTGCAGTCATGGCTTAGTGACCTCCGAGTGCGAGGGACAGGTGGCGGATGGCGAAGGCCACCATGGTGACGATCCAGAGACCCAGGACTACCCAGAGCATCTGGCGCTGGTATTTGGCACCCTTCTTCCAAAAGTCGACGGCGATGATCCGCAGGCCGTTGAAGGCGTGGAACACGATCGCTGCGACGAGGCCCGTTTCACCCAGGGCCATCAGCGGGTTCTTGTAGGCACCGATCACAGCGGTGTAGGCCTCCGGCGACACCCTCACAAGGGAGGTGTCCAGCACATGGACCAACAAGAAGAAAAAGATCACAACACCGGTAATACGGTGTCCAACCCAGGACCACATGCCTTCACGGCCGCGGTACAAGGTGCCAGCTGGTTTCGTCGGCACTGAATAAACCTCCCTGCAACACAGCGGCGCTGGCGTGGGATCCACGCGGGGGGAACGCCTACTGCGAGAGCACTCGTAGCTCAGGCCTAAATCTAGGCTTCGCTCACAGCTTATTCAATTCAGGTGGTCCTTGGTGACCACGTACTGTACGGTTTTTCGCGGATTTTGAGACGAACGCCACATTCGGTTGCGACTGTGTCCGCGCGGCCAGCGGCGTCACAGGGGACACAACGGGGTCGTCGGCTAAAGTAGGCCGTGATGAGTAAAGATAAAGTGACAAACCAGGATTCACCTCTCAGCCGCTTTATTGCTGTGATTCCTGCGGGCGGTGTGGGGACCCGCCTCTGGCCTCTGTCACGTGCAGCAGCTCCCAAATTCCTTCATGACCTCACCGGCTCGGGGAGCACGCTGCTGCGTGCCACCTACGACCGCCTCGAGCCCCTGGCGGGCAATCGCGTCCTGGTTGTCACCGGAACGGCGCACCGGGCGGCCGTCTGCCGGCAGCTGCCCGAGGTTCAGGACGGCGACCTGGTGCTGGAAAGCGAGCCGAAGGACTCCGGAGCCGCCATCGGCCTGGCCGCGGCCATCCTGCACCAGCGGGATCCGGACATCATCATGGGCTCCTTCGCCGCCGACCAGGTGATCAGCCCGGACGAGCTCTTCCAGGACGCGGTCCGCGAAGCGATTCACACGGCCGCGGCCGGCAAGATCGTCACGATCGGCATCAAGCCGACGCACCCGTCCACGGGATTCGGCTACATCCGGTCCGGCGCATCGCTTCACATCCCCGGAGCGCCCAGCGCCCAGGCCGTGGTGGAGTTCGTCGAAAAGCCGGACGAGGAGGTCGCCCAGCAGTACGTGGACAGCGGCGAATATGTCTGGAACGCCGGCATGTTCGTGGCTCCTGTTGCCCTGATGCTCAAGCATCTGGAAGCAAACCAGCCCGAACTGTTCAACGGCCTGCAGGAAATCGCCGAGGCCTGGGACACGCCGCTTCGTGACGAAGTCACCGCACGCATCTGGCCCACGCTGCCCAAGATCGCCATCGACTATGCGGTGGCCGAGCCCGCAGCGGCCGCCGGGGACGTCGCCGTCGTGCCCGGAACGTTCCGCTGGGACGACGTCGGCGACTTCGCCTCCGTTGGCCGGCTGAACAGCGCCAAGGAGGTGGATGAGGTGACGGTCCTCGGCGAGGGCGCGCGCGTCTTCACCGAAAACGCCAGCGGCGTGGTGGTCTCGGATACCAAACGCGTCATTGCGCTGATCGGGATCAAGGATGTGGTCATCGTGGATACCCCTGATGCGCTGCTGGTCACCACCAAGCAGCATTCCCAGCGGGTGAAGCAGGCCGTGGACGCGCTGAAGGCCAGCGGCGACACCGACGTCCTCTAGCAAATCCGTAACGCGGCGAAGGCGATGCCGCTATTCTTTCGGCCCTCGCTACAGTTGAGGTGTGCGCAATTACACTACTGAAGCTGAGCCCACCGCGCTGGTGGGGCCGTGGCTCGAACCGCTACTGCCGGAACTGATCGACTTTCGCCGGGACCTGCATGCGCACCCCGAACTGTCATTCAAGGAATTCCGGACCACTGACAAGCTCGTGGAACGGCTGGAGGCTGCAGGCCTCGAGCCCCGGCGGCTCGAGGGCACCGGCCTGACCGTGGACATCGGCGAGGGCCCCATCGCCACCGCATTGCGCGGCGACATCGACGCCCTGCCGATCATCGAGGAAACGGGCCTGCCCTTCGCCTCGAAGAACCACGGCGTCACCCATGCCTGCGGTCACGACGTCCACACCACCACCATGCTGGGCATCGCACTGGTGCTGCACCGCATGCACCAGGAAGCCCCGTTGGGCGGTTCTGTCCGGATCATTTTCCAGCCGGCCGAGGAGACCATGCCGGGCGGCGCGCATGCCTGCATCGAGCAGGGCGTCCTGGACGGCGTGCCGCGTATCCTGGCCCTGCACTGCGACCCGCGGATCAACGTCGGCAAGATCGGCACCCGCATCGGTGCCATCACCTCGGCGTCGGACACCATCAAGATCGAACTCAGCGGACGCGGCGGCCATACCTCGCGCCCGCACCTCACCGAGGACCTCGTCTTCGCCCTTGCACAGATCGCGGTGAACGTCCCCGCAGTGCTTTCCCGCCGCGTGGACGTCCGCAGCGGCGTGTCGGTTGTGTGGGGCCAGATCAACGCCGGTTCGGCGCCGAACGCCATTCCGGGAACCGGCTACATGTCCGGGACCATGCGGTGCCTGGACCGCGACGCCTGGCACAGTGCCGGCGAACTCCTCGACGAGGTGGTCCATCAAGTGGCCGAGCACTACGGCGTGGACGTGCACCTGGAACACACCCGCGGCGTGCCGCCGGTGGTCAACTCCGAGCACGAGACCGCACTCATCGAGGCTGCGGCCCGGGCCGAGATCGGCGAGGGCGCCGTGGTCCTGACCCCGCAGTCCATGGGCGGGGAGGACTTCGCCTGGTTCCTCGCCAAGCTGCCGGGTGCCATGATGCGTCTGGGCACCAAGACCCCCGGCGGTGAGGAATACGACCTCCACCGCGGCGACTACATCCTGGACGAGCGTGCCCTGGGCTACGGCATCCAGGTCCTCACGGCGGCGGCCCTCCGCACCATCCGCGACCTCTAAGCTCCTCCCCACGAGCGCGAACTGGCAGCTAATCCCCTTAATCTCCGGATTTGACGGCATCAGCTGCCAGTTCGCGCTCATCTTTTGCCTAGGTAAGTTGTGCGCAATTGAATTGTGGGCTACCGTTGCAGTCATGACCGACGCCCCCCGCCTTGACCGCCAGGTGTGCTTTGCGCTCTACGCAGCGTCCCGGGCGGCCACCGCCGTTTACCGGCCGCTGCTGGACGACCTTGGCCTGACGTACCCGCAGTACCTTGTGATGCTGGTGCTTTGGGAAAACGAACCTCGCGGCGTGCGGGAACTGGGGGAGGAGTTGGGGCTCGATTCCGGCACCCTCTCGCCCCTGCTCAAGCGGCTCGAAGCCATGGGCCTGGTGGAACGCCACCGCTCCGCAGAGGACGAGCGCCGGGTTGCCGTGCATCTGACAGCGGACGGCACGGCCCTCAGCAGCAAGGCTTCCGGCATTCCCCAGCGCCTCGCCGAAGCCGCCGGCCTGAGCTCCCGGGAGCTTGACCAGCTCCGCGAAACCCTGGGCAAGCTCACTGCCGCCCTGCACGATTCACACTGACGCCCCACTCCGGCCTCAATCCGGACCCCTATCGACACCGCACCAGACGGCGGACTGCCGAAACCCATCAGAACGGAACGTATCTTGAAGACTCTTTACACTGCCGAGGCCCTCGCTTCCGGCGAAGGCCGCGACGGCTCCGCACGCACCAAGGACGGCAGGCTGGACGTGACCCTGGCCAGCCCCGTGGAGCTCGGCGGAAATGGCCAGGGCACCAACCCGGAACAGCTCTTCGCCGCCGGCTACGCAGCCTGCTTCCATTCCGCCCTCCGGGTGGTGGGCCGCACGGAACGCGCCGACCTCACCGACTCAGCCGTGGCGGCCAAGATCCACTTCGGCGCCCTCGACGGCGGCGAAGGCTACGGCCTTGCGGCCGAACTCGAGATCGCCCTGCCGGCACTGGACCGGGATGCCGCTGAGGCGCTCATGGCCAAGGCGCACCGGATCTGCACCTACTCAAACGTGACCCGCGGCAACATGGATGTGGCCCTGACCCTCGTGGAGTTCGCAGCGTGAGCGGCACCCAGGACCGGGCCTTGCCCGCAGCAACCCGCGAAATACAGCTGGCGTCGCGCCCCGTGGGCCGCCCGGCCCCGGAGAACTTCCGGCTCGCCGAAAGTCCGCTTCCGGAGCTCCGGGACGGGCAGGTACTGGTCCGGAACCTGTTCATCTCGGTGGATCCGTACATGCGCGGCCGGATGAACGACGTCAAATCCTACTCAGCGCCGTTTGCGCTGGATACTGCGCTCGACGGCGGGGCCGTGGGTGAGGTGATCGCGTCCCGGGCCGCTGACCGCAAGGTGGGGGACGCCGTCGTTCATCATCTCGGCTGGCGGGAGTATGCGGTGGTGGACGCCAGCGCAACTAATCCTGCGCGAACTGATCTGGCCCCGGCGTCCGCTTTCCTCGGCGCGCTGGGCATGACCGGACTCACCGCCTACGCCGGCCTGCTGAAGGTGGCCGATTTCAAGGCCGGCGACGCGGTGTTCATTTCGGGTGCTGCCGGGGCCGTCGGTTCGCTCGCGGGGCAGATCGCCAAGGCCATGGGCGCATCCCGGGTGATCGGCAGCGCCGGCTCTCCGGAGAAGGTGGCGCGCCTCCTGGAGCTCGGCTTTGACTCTGCCTTCAACTACCGCGACGCTCCCGTCCGGGACCAGCTCAAAGCGGCCGCCGGTGAACGCGGGATCGATGTCTACTTCGACAACGTGGGCGGGGACCACCTCGAAGCGGCGTTGTCCGTCCTGAACGTTGGCGGCCGCGTGGCCATGTGCGGCGCCATCGCGCAGTACAACTCGACGGAACCGCCGGCCGCTCCGCGCAACCTTGCCCTGGCGATCGGCAAGCAGCTGACGCTGAGAGGATTCCTCGTCAGCAGCTACCGGCAGTACGCCGGCGAGTTTGCCGAGCACATGGCCGGCTGGCTGGCCGACGGCACCGTCTCCTACGACGAAACCGTGGCGGACGGTCTAGAGAACGCGCCGCAGGCCTTCATTGACCTTCTGGACGGCGCAAACACGGGAAAGATGCTGGTCCGCATCTAGCAGGACTAACAGCGCGAACGAACACTTGAGGCCCCGACGATTCGGGCCTCAAGTGTCCGTTCGCGCTGTATTGGGCGGGGCTGCTGACGGGCTCCGCGGCCCGTGTGGAAGTGCCCGGCTACTGATAGGTAACAAGTTCTCAACAATCTTCGTTTTCGGCCGCCGATGTGTTATCCGGACGTGGCGCAGGCCACTACAGTGGCTTTCATAAGTGCGCTTCGGCGCAGTGCTGCGAAACCATCAGTGAAAACAGAATTTCAGTGTGGAGCATTAGAAACGGACACTCATTGAATCTCCGTCGTGGCGCCTATCTCTTTCTTCCTGGAGGAAATTTGAAGAACTCACTGCGTGCAAACGTCAAGCGCGGTTCACTCGCCGGCGTGGCTTCCGTCGGCGCGGCGGCCCTGCTGCTGACCGGCTGCGGCCCTGCACCCCAAGCAGGCACGCCGACCGCCACCGCCAGCGACTACTCCGGTTGCATCGTGTCCGACTCCGGCGGATTCGACGACCAGTCGTTCAACCAGTCCTCCTACGAGGGCCTCAAGAAGGCTGAGAAGGACCTTGGCATCAAGGTCAACCAGGTCGAATCCAAGTCCAACAACGACTTCGAACCGAACCTTCGGGCCATGGTGTCCGCGGGCTGCGACCTCACCGTGACGGTCGGCTTCCTGCTCGGTGACGCCACGAAGAAGCATGCCGAGGCCAATCCGGACAGCCACTTCGCCATCATCGACTTCGGCTTCGCCAAGCCGATTGCCAACGTCAAGCCGATCATCTACGACACCGCCCAGGCCGCCTTCATGGCCGGCTACCTGGCCGCCGCTTCGACGAAGACCGGCACCGTGGCAACCTTCGGCGGCATCAAGATCCCCACGGTCACCATCTTCATGGACGGCTACGCGGACGGCGTGAAGTACTACAACGAGAAGAAGGGCAAGGACGTCAAGCTCCTCGGCTGGGACAAGGCCAAGCAGGACGGCAGCTTCACCGGCGACTTCGAAAAGCAGGACAAGGGCAAGCAGCTGACCCAGAACTTCCTGGACCAGGGTGCTGACGTGGTCATGCCCGTTGCCGGCCCGGTGGGCAAGGGCGCCGGTGCGGCGCTCAAGGACGCCAAGGCAGCAGGCAAGGACGTCAAGCTCATCTGGGTTGACTCCGACGGCTTCCTCACCGCGCCCGACTACAAGGACATCATGCTGTCCTCGGTCATGAAGCAGATGGGCACGGCCGTTGAGACGGTGGTCAAGGAAGACAAGGAGGGCAAGTTCACCAACGAGCCGTACATCGGCACGCTCGCCAATGAAGGCGTCCAGCTGGCCCCGTTCCACGACCTTGATTCGGCTGTTCCGGCCGAGGTTAAGACGGAGCTGGACCAGATCAAGAAGGACATCGTCGACGGCAAGCTGAAGGTTGAGTCCGCAGCCAGCCCCAAGGCGTAACTTCCTCCGCTAAGCGCCACCGCCCGGATGGTCATTGACTGCACGGGAGGTGGCGCTTTTCGTTGGGCGCGCTACAGACTCACCCATGACTGCAGGCACTAGGCTGGTCCTGCAGCCACATATCCCGTCCGGCCAGCAGTTCCGGACGCAACGAGATTGGTCAGAGTTTTGAAACTTGAACTCAAGGGGATCACCAAAAGCTTCGGCTCCCTGCTCGCCAATGATCACATAGACGTGGTTGTTGAACCCGGACAGATCCATTGTCTACTGGGCGAAAATGGGGCCGGCAAGTCCACCCTGATGAATGTTCTCTACGGGCTGTATGAGCCCACCGACGGCGAAATCCTCATCGATGACGAACCGGTAAGCTTCCGGGGACCCGGTGACGCCATGGCTGCCGGCATCGGCATGGTGCACCAGCACTTCATGCTGGTGCCCGTGTTCACCGTGGCGGAAAACGTGGCGCTCGGCGCCGAGTCCACCAAGGCGGGCGGCTTCCTGAACCTGGATGACACCCGCCGCAAGATCCAGGAGATCTCGGACCGCTACGGGTTCGACGTCGATCCCGACGCCCTCGTGGAGGACCTCCCGGTGGGAGTCCAGCAGCGGGTTGAAATCATCAAGGCGCTCGTGCGCGACGCCAAGGTGCTCATCCTGGATGAGCCGACGGCGGTGCTGACGCCCCAGGAGACCGACGAACTGCTGGACATCATGCGCCAGCTCAAAAGCAGCGGCACGTCCATTGTTTTCATCTCCCACAAGCTGCGGGAGGTGAAGGCGGTCTCGGACATCATCACGGTCATCCGGCGCGGCAAGGTGGTGGGGAGCGCCGATCCCGGCGCCTCAACCACCGAGCTGGCCTCGATGATGGTGGGCCGCGCCGTGAGCCTCACGCTGGACAAGGCACCGGCCAAACCGCAGGAAACCACGTTCGAGGTCAAGGACCTTACCGTGATTGCGCCGAACGGCCACCACACCGTGGACGGCATCAGCTTCAGCATTGCCCGCGGCGAAATCCTCGCCGTCGCAGGAGTCCAGGGCAACGGCCAGACGGAACTCACCGAGGCGATCCTTGGCCTGCAAGAGCGCGTCAGCGGCTCCATCCTGCTCGACGGAAAGGAACTCCTGGGCCGCAGCGTCAAGGAGGTCCTGCACGCGGGCGTCGGCTTCGTGCCGGAAGACCGCAAGGTGGACGGGCTGGTGGGGACGTTCTCGGTGGCCGAAAACCTGGTGCTTGACCTCTACGACAAAGCTCCCTTCGCCAAGGGCATCGGCATGAGCCCGGCGAAGGTCATGGAGAACGCCAACTCCCGGATCGGCGAATTCGACGTCCGCACGCCGTCGGCCGCTGCCGCCGCCGGAACGCTCTCCGGCGGCAACCAGCAGAAGGTGGTGATGGCCCGGGAGCTCTCGCGGCCGCTGCGGCTGTTCATCGCCTCCCAGCCCACCCGCGGCGTCGACGTCGGCTCCATCGAGTTCCTGCACCGCCGCATCGTGGCGGAGCGGGACACGGGCACACCGGTCATGATCGTCTCCACGGAACTGGATGAGGTCATGGAACTCGCCGACCGCATTGCCGTGCTCTACAAGGGCAAGCTCGTGGGCATCGTGCCGGCCGGAACCGGCCGCGACGTCCTGGGCCTCATGATGGCAGGGCTTTCACCCGACGAGGCGCACGCGGACACCGTCCACCACCGCCCTGTTCGCCACAGCGAGCAGGAACCGACGTCCACCTCCCACGCCGAAGGAGGCGACCATGACTGACCAGAACGAGCCGCAGCACCCTGGCGGCCAGCCCACGGACCCCGACGCTGACAAAAACGACGCCGACAAGCATCACGCCGGCAAACACCACCTGCCCACGCCCGCCGAGGAGGAAACCGCCGCGGTGGTGTCGCTGGACACCGCCGGCGGAGCCATGGAACCCTCGGCGGTTCCGGCCACGGCCCAGAGCGGCAAGATCCCGGGCCCGCCGGAAACCCTCGTACGCAGGATCTTCACCGGCAGTGGCATGGTGTCCGTCCTGGCCGTGCTGCTCGCCCTGATCCTCGGCGGCCTGCTGATCGCCCTCACGGACAAGCAGGTCGGCACCACGGCAACGTACCTGCTGGCCCGCCCCACGGATTTCCTGTCGGCGGTCTGGAGTGCCGCCACCCGCTCCTATGTGGCGCTGTTCCAGGGCTCCGTCTTCAACCCGCGCGGCGCAGGCATCGCCGGGCAGATCGCCCCGCTCATGGAAACGCTGACCATCGCCACGCCGCTCATCACCGCCGGCCTCGGTGTCGCCCTGGCCTTCCGTGCCGGGCTGTTCAACATCGGCGCGCAGGGCCAGATCATCATGGCCGGCATCCTGGCCGCGTGGGCCGGTTTCGCCCTGCACCTGCCCCTGGGCCTGCACCTGCTGCTGGTCCTTGTGGCCGGAATCATCGGCGGCGCCTTCTGGGGCGGCCTGGTGGGTTACCTCAAGGCCCGCACCGGAGCCCACGAGGTCATCCTCACCATCATGTTCAACTACATTGCGCTGTACCTGCTCCGGTATCTTCTGAACACGCCGGCGTTCCAGCGGCCGGGGGAAACCAACCCGATCTCCCCGGTCCTGGACGCCAGTGCGGCCTACCCGCAGATTTTCGGCAGCCAGTACCGGCTCCACCTCGGATTCCTCCTGGCCATTGCCGCAACGGTCTTCGTATGGTGGCTCCTCAACCGCTCCACGGTGGGCTTTGAGTTCCGGGCCGTCGGCGCCAACCCCAAGGCAGCGCAGACCGCAGGGATCAACGTCTCCCGGTCAACCATTCTGGTCATGGCCATGGCCGGCGCCCTCGCCGGCCTGTCCGGCGTGGCCCAGGTGGCCGGCACGGAAAAGGTCCTCACCGACGGCGTCGCCGCGACGTACGGCTTTGACGCCATCACCGTTGCCCTGCTGGGACGCTCGACGCCGTGGGGGACTTTCGCCGCCGGCCTCCTGTTTGGCGCCTTCCGCGCCGGAGCCGTCCAGATGCAGATCCAGACCGGCACCCCGATCGACATCGTGCTGGTGGTCCAGTCGCTGATCGTGCTCTTCATCGCGGCTCCGCCGCTGGTTCGGGCGGTCTTCGGGCTCAACCCGCGGCGCAAGAAGCGGCCAACCGCCGGCAAGACCAAGACGGCAGCCACCACCGGAGGTGCAGCATGAGCACAACATCAACGTCGCCCCTTCCGGGGAAGCCGGACGCGCCGCAGCAGGCTGGGGAGCGCCGGCAGGCGGCATCAGCGAAGCCCGTTACCTGGAAGACCCCCGTCCTCCTGACTGCGCTGGGCATCGTGGCCTTCATCTTCTTTGGCCTCATGGGGCCCAACCAGACTGCCCGGTTCGGCCTGTCGTCCAGCGGAGACTTCTTTCAGCTGCCTGCGCTGGAGGTCCCGGCATTCCTGGGCGGGATCATCCTCTCTGTCCTCATGCTTGGCCTGGCCGGCTATGCCGTGTACCTCAAGACGAAGGACCAGGCCGCGCCCCGCTGGGTGCCTGTCACGTTCATCGTCCTCTTCGTGGCCGCCTTCCTCATCTGGGTGGTGGGCGGCGCCCGCACCCCGAGCATCTCCCTTGCCGGCCTCATCGCCGGTTCGGTGACGCTGGCCGTGCCGCTCGTGTTCGGGTCACTCTCCGGCGTGCTGTGCGAGCGGGCGGGCGTCGTGAACATCGCCATCGAGGGCCAGCTGCTCGGCGGAGCCTTCACCGCGGCGTTGGTCGCATCCATAACCAAGAGCCCCTTCATCGGGCTGCTGGCCGCGGCCGTGGCGGGCGCCGTCGTCTCCATGGTGCTGGCGTTGTTCAGCATCAAGTACCTCGTCAACCAGATCATCGTCGGCGTGGTCCTGAACGTGCTGGTCTCCGGCCTGACCGGCTTCCTGTTCAACACCGTGATGCAGGCGGACAAGGCCACGTTC
Organism: Arthrobacter sp. ISL-5; assembly: GCF_018613835.1. Taxonomy (GTDB): domain Bacteria; phylum Actinomycetota; class Actinomycetes; order Actinomycetales; family Micrococcaceae; genus Arthrobacter. The sequence continues at coordinate 75,466 of NZ_JAGGPM010000035.1, forward strand.
AACTCGCCGGACCAGCTGCCCATCTTCGACATCCCGGTGCTGTCCGGCATCCCGGTCATAGGTCCCGTCCTGTTCAAACAGTCCGTGGTGGGCTACCTCATGTACATCGCCGTCATCGTGGTGTGGGTCGGGCTGTTCAAAACGAAGTGGGGCCTCCGGGTCCGTGCCGTCGGCGAACACCCACTGGCGGCCGACACCATGGGCATCAAGGTGAACGCCACCCGGTTCTGGAACGTCACCCTGGGCGGCGCCATCGCCGGCATCGGCGGATCGTTCTTCACGCTGGTGGCGATCGACAGCTTCACGGAGGAGATTTCCGGCGGGCGCGGCTTCATCGCCATCGCGGCGCTGATCTTCGGGCGCTGGAACCCGGTCGGTGCGTTCTTCGCCTCCCTGCTGTTCGGCTTCGCGGACAACCTGCAGAGCATCGTGACCATCATCGGCACGCCGGTTCCCAGCCAGTTCATGGCCATGCTGCCGTACCTCGTGACCGTCCTGGCAGTGGCCGGCCTCGTCGGCAGATCCCGTCCGCCGGCGGCGGACGGCATTCCGTACGTCAAGGGCTGACGGCCGTGGACATGGTCTCGACAAGCTCCACCACCGGGGGCGGAAAGTCCGACGTCGACTGGCACGCCCTGGAGGCCGCCGCCGTCAGTGCCATGAAGAATGCCTACGCCCCTTATTCCAAGTTCCCGGTGGGGGCGGCGGCCTACACCGCTGACGGCCGGATCGTGAGCGGCTGCAACGTGGAGAACGCCAGCTACGGGCTGACCCTGTGCGCCGAGTGTGCGCTCGTGGGCAACCTGCAGATGACCGGCGGCGGGCTGCTGCGGGCCTTCTACTGCGTGGACGGCGGCGGCAACGTGCTCATGCCCTGCGGGCGCTGCCGCCAACTGCTGTACGAGTTCCGGGCTCCAGGCATGGAGCTCATGACCACTCAGGGAATCAAGACCATGGACCAGGTGCTGCCCGATGCATTTGGTCCCCAACACCTGGAGGAAACCCGGTGACCAGCACTTCAAAGAAAACCGAAGCCTTCGACGCCGTCGACATCATCCGAACGAAGCGCGACAAGGGCGTCCTGAGCCCCGAACAGATCGACTGGACGATCGACGCCTACACGCGCGGCGTCATCGCCGACGAACAGATGGCGGCGCTGAACATGGCCATCCTGCTCAACGGGATGGACAGGTCAGAGATCTCCCGCTGGACCGCGGCCATGATTGCCTCGGGCGAGCGGATGGACTTCTCCGCCCTCCGGCGGCCCGACGGCGGCGTCAAGGCCACGAGCGACAAACACTCCACGGGCGGCGTGGGGGACAAGATCACTCTCCCGCTGGCACCGCTTGTGGCCGTCTTCGGAGTGGCGGTTCCGCAGCTATCCGGCCGCGGGCTCGGCCACACCGGCGGCACGCTGGACAAGCTGGAATCCATCCCGGGCTGGCGCGCCGCCTTGAGCAACGACGAGATGATGGCCCAGCTCCAGGACGTCGGCGCCGTGATCTGTGCCGCCGGTGCCGGCCTCGCCCCGGCGGACAAGAAGCTCTACTCGCTCCGCGACGTCACGGGAACCGTCGAGGCCATTCCGCTGATCGCCTCGTCCATCATGAGCAAGAAGATCGCCGAGGGCACGGGCTCGCTCGTGCTCGACGTCAAGGTGGGCAGCGGCGCGTTCATGAAGGACGAGGCCCGCGCACGGGAGCTGGCCGAGACCATGGTGGCCCTGGGCAAGGACGCCGGCGTGAACACGGTGGCGCTCCTGACCAACATGAACACGCCCCTGGGACTGACCGCGGGGAACGCCATCGAGGTGGAGGAATCCGTCGAGGTCCTGGCCGGCGGCGGCCCGGAGGACGTCGTCGAACTGACCGTCCGGCTCGCGGAGGAGATGCTGGCGTGTGCCGGGATCCGCGACGCCGACCCGGCGGCCGCCCTAAAGGACGGCCGTGCCATGGATGTCTGGAACCGGATGATAGCGGCGCAGGGCGGGGATCCGCGGGCGAAGCTGCCCGTCGCTAAGGAATCGGAGACCGTCTACGCCCCGGCCGACGGCGTCCTCGTGGAACTCGATGCCATGGCAATCGGCGTCGCTGCCTGGCGGCTGGGTGCCGGCCGTGCCCGCAAGGAGGACGCGGTACAGGCAGGCGCAGGAGTCCGCCTGCACGCCAAGCCCGGCGCGGCCGTGCGTGCGGGGGAGCCGCTCATGACCCTGCTGACGGACACGCCCGAGAAGTTCGCCCGGGCCAAGGAGGCACTCGAAAACTCCGTCACCATCGCGCCGGAAGGCACACGCCCGGCCCAGCAGCTCATCATTGACCGGATAGCCTAAGACCTGTGCAGGCCGTCAATGACTTCATCCTTGCAGCCGCCGGGCAGCCCTGGGTCCTGGTGCTTGTCCTCGCCTGCTGCGTCATCGACGGCTTTTTCCCGCCCATTCCCAGCGAATCGGTGGTGGTGGGGCTGGCTGCAGTCGCCGCGACGGCGGACGTCCCCAACCCGTGGCTCCTCATCGCCGTTGCGGCGCTGGGGGCGTTCACCGGGGACAACACGGCCTACCTGATCGGACGCAGCGTCGGCACGAAACGGTGGCGCTGGATGCGCGGGCCGCGCATGCAGCGGGCGTTTCGGTGGGCCGGACGCGAACTCCGGAAGCGGCCGGCATCACTGATCCTTGTGGCCCGGTTTGTTCCGATCGGCAGGGTTGCCGTCAACCTGACGGCCGGCGCGACGCACTTCTCCCGGCCCCGCTTCATCGGGATGACCGTGCTGTCCGCCACCATGTGGGCCTCGTATTCCGTGGCGATCGGGCTGTTTTTCGGGCAGTGGTTCGAGCACAACCACCTGCTCGGGGCGGCCATCGCCATAGTCTGCGCCATCGTCCTGGGGATCCTGGTGGACATTGCGATCGCCCGGCTGCGGGGGCTGGTCCCGGATCCGTCCAGGGAGGGGTAATTTCGTGGGCGGGGCGTAGCGGACTATGCTTCGGCCATGGGACACTAAAGAGCGATTTGCGTCACTAATTGTTTTAGTCATTTTCCGCTAGGAGCAACACCAGCGTGGAGTTTATTAATGAGGCCGTGCTCCATGCAGCGGGTCAGTGGTGGATTTACCCTGTATTGCTCGTGTTCTTTTTCGTGGACGGCTTCGCAATGGTCGTTCCCAGCGAGACGCTCATTGTCGCGCTGGCGGCGTTCTCCCGGCACAGCGGCGAGCCCAACCTCCTGATTCTCGGACTGACCGCGCTCGTGGGTGCCATGGCGGGCGACAACATGGCCTACCTCCTTGGCCGGAAGATCGGCCTGGATCGCTGGAAGTGGATGCGCCGGCCCAAAGTGCAGAAGGCCTTCGGCTGGGCGCGCTACGAGTTGGAGAAGCGCGGAGCCGTGCTGATCTTCACGGCACGCTACATCCCCTGGGGGCGCGTGGCGGTCAATTATGTGGCGGGAACCACGGGCTACCCGCACCGCAGGTTCTTCCTGCTCGACGCGTTCGCCTGTTTCACCTGGGTGGGGTATTCGATTGGCATTGGAATTGTCGCCAGCTCATTTCCGTGGCTGCACCACAATCCGCTTCTTGGCGCGGGCATTGCCGTGGTTTTCGCCATCATCCTGGGAATCTTCATCGACCACGTGCTCCGCTGGTGGCACAGGAGGCTCGGACGCAATGACGCCGTGACGGCGGACATCCTCGCGGAGGAGCCCGAAGGGGACGCTGAAAGCGCCGATGATAAGTCAGGCGACGCCGGTCGCCTGGCCCGCGCCATGCCCGTCGCGGCTGTGGCTGAGGCCGAATCCGGACGCTGAGCCGGGCGCTTAACCGGCACGCGGTACGGCCGCTGGCATTGCAGGCGGTCCAACCCTAGAGTTGGTACGTGACTGAGCCAATCGTTGACGCTGCCCCTGCCCTTGACTTCGACCTGAAGAGCCTTCCCAAGGTTTCCCTTCACGACCACCTGGACGGGGGACTCCGCCCGGCCACCATCATTGAGCTGGCGGAGGCCGCTGGCCACACGCTCCCTTCGACCGATCCCATTGCCCTCGGCGAGTGGTTCCGGGAGTCGGCGGACTCCGGTTCCCTGGTCCGCTACCTCGAGACCTTCGACCACACCGTCGCCGTGATGCAGACCAAGGAAAATCTGGCCCGGGTTGCCAAGGAATTCGTGGAGGACCTTGCGGACGACGGCGTGGTGTACGGCGAGGTCCGCTGGGCGCCGGAGCAGCACCTGCAGAAGGGGCTGACCCTCGACGAAGCCGTCGAGGCCGTGCAGGACGGCCTCGAGGCCGGAGTGGACGCCGTTGCCGAGACCGGTCGTGAGATTCAGGTCGGCCAGCTGATCACCGCCATGCGCCATGCCGACCGCGGCCAGGAGATCGCCGAGCTCGCCGTCCGCCACCGTGACAAGGGCGCGGTCGGCTTCGACATCGCCGGCGCCGAAGACGGCTTCCTTCCCTCGCGTTTCCGCGAGGCATTCACGTTCCTGGCTGAGAACAACTTCCCCGCCACCGTCCACGCGGGCGAGGCAGCGGGCCTTGAGAGCATCCAGTCGGCGCTCGTGGACGGCCGGGCCCTGCGCCTTGGCCACGGCGTCCGTATCGCCGAGGACATCATGGTGGAGTTCGAGGACCGCGAAGACGGCGTTGACGATGACGAAGCCGATGACAACGTCGGCCTCGTGACGCTGGGCAACCTGTCCAGCTGGGTCCGCGACCGTGGCATCGCCCTGGAAATCTGCCCTTCCTCCAACCTGCAGACGGGCGCCATCGCCGGCTTCGGCGAGGGCATCGAAAGCCACCCGCTGGACATGCTTTACCAGCTCGGCTTCAACGTCACCATCAACACGGACAACCGCCTCATGAGCGGTGTGACGCTCACCGACGAGTTCGAGCTGCTCGTGGAGACGTTCGACTACGACCTCGACGACCTCCTGGAGCTCACCCTCAACGCCGCTGAGGCCTCCTTCCTGCCGCTGGAGGAAAGGGAAGCCCTGGTGGAGTACATCAACGACGCCTACGCCAACCTTGGCTGAAACCCCTTCCCAGGAAGTGTCCGCGGAGGAGCCGGTGGGGAAGCTGCTCGGCGTGATCGCCGCCCTCCGCGAGCACTGCCCCTGGATGGGGGCGCTCACCCACGAGTCGCTGGTTGAGTACCTCCTCGAGGAGGCCTATGAGGTGGCCGAGACCATCGAAACAGGCGCCGATGAATTGGAACTCAAAGGCGAGCTGGGTGATGTGCTGCTCCAGGTGGTGCTCCACGCCCGGCTCGCCGAGGAACGCGGCACCTTCGACTTCGGCGACGTCGCCCGCGGCATCACCGCCAAGATGATCCGCCGCAACCCCCATGTCTTCCGGCCTGACGGCTCCCTGCAGGATGTCTTCCCCGCCACGGTGGAGGAGATTGTGCTCAAATGGGACGCGGTCAAGAAAGCCGAAAGGCCCGAACGGCTCAACCATTTTGAGGGCATCCCCGGCGGGTTGCCTGCGCTTGCCCGGGCACACAAGACCCTGGAGCGGGCGGAAAGGGCAGGTCTGACACCGAAAGTTGAGCTTGCCCATCCGCTGGTTGAGCTTGTCGAAACCTGTGACTCCGAGAACCAGCTCGGCGAGCTGCTGCTCGCCGTCGTCGGCTCCGCCCGGACCAGGGGATTCGACGCCGAACGCGCCCTCCGCGGGGCCGTGCGGCGGTACCAGAACACGGAATCACCAGGATCATGACGTCCGGGTGATGGATAGGTTTCCGTAACGTGCACCACTCTCGACTACGCTAGTCCCTGACGAGGACGTCGAGATTTTCCGCTAGTTTCCCAGTAAATCGCTTCACCATAAGGAGCATATTCATGGCGCTTATCGATGCCATCCACGCCCGCGAGATCCTCGATTCCCGTGGCAACCCGACCGTAGAAGTTGAAGTTCTGCTTTCCGACGGCCAGATCGGCCGCGCAGCAGTTCCTTCCGGTGCTTCCACCGGCGAGCACGAGGCCGTTGAACTCCGCGACGGAGACAAGGGCCGTTACCTCGGCAAGGGTGTCCAGAAGGCCGTTGACGCAGTCATCGACCAGATCGCTCCGGCCCTGACCGGCTTCGACGCCACCGACCAGCGCAGCATCGACCAGGCCATGATCGACCTGGACGGCACCGCCAACAAGGGCAAGCTCGGCGCCAACGCCATCCTGGGTGTTTCCCTGGCCGTGGCCAATGCCGCTGCAGCTTCCGCTGACCTGCCGCTATACAAGTACCTGGGCGGCCCGAACGCCCACGTCCTCCCCGTGCCGCTGATGAACATCCTCAACGGTGGCTCGCACGCCGACTCCGACGTGGACATCCAGGAATTCATGATTGTCCCGATCGGCGCCGAGACCTTCTCCGAGGGCCTGCGCTGGGGCGTTGAGGTCTACCACAACCTCAAGTCCGTCCTGCAGGCCAAGGGCCTCTCCACCGGCCTCGGCGACGAAGGCGGCTTCGCCCCGAACCTGCCGTCCAACCGTGCCGCCCTGGACCTGATCCAGGAAGCCATCAAGAACGCCGGCTACACCCCGGGCAGGGACATCGCCCTGGCATTGGACGTCGCCTCCTCCGAGTTCTTCAAGGACGGTGCCTACCAGTTCGAAGGCAAGGCACTTTCCGCCACCGAGATGAGCGCCTACTACGCCGAGCTTGTGGCCGACTACCCGCTGGTTTCCATCGAGGACCCGCTGGATGAAAACGACTGGGAAGGCTGGAAGACCCTCACCGACTCCATCGGCGACAAGGTCCAGCTGGTGGGCGATGACCTCTTCGTCACCAACCCGGCCATCCTGCAGCGCGGCATCGACACCAAGACCGCCAACTCGCTCCTTGTGAAGGTCAACCAGATCGGTTCACTGACGGAGACGCTCGACGCCGTGTCCCTCGCCCAGCGCGCCGGTTACACCACCATCACCTCGCACCGCTCCGGCGAAACCGAGGACACCACCATTGCTGACATCTCCGTTGCCACCAACGCGGGCCAGATCAAGACCGGTGCCCCGGCCCGCTCCGAGCGCGTTGCCAAGTACAACCAGCTGCTGCGCATCGAAGAGGAACTCGACGACGCCGCACGCTACGCCGGCCGCAGCGCCTTCCCGCGTTTCAAGGCCTAGTAGCCCGATAAACAACTGACCGGTGGCTATGGTGGAAAGACCATAGCCACCGGTTGTCGTTTAAGGTGGCTGCCCGTCCAGGCCACAGACAAGCGCCACACGTTTACAGGAGTGTCATGGCTACCCGCCGTCCCAAAGTTCCCCGGGTGACCCCATCAGCACCGCAGCCCCACACCGGCTCCGCCGGAGGCGATGTCATCCAGGCGGACTTCGGCGGCCACCGTCCGGGAGACGGGCACCGCCCGGCGGACACTGCGCACCGTCCGGCGGAAGCAGCCCGGGACAGGGACGCCAGCGCGAAATCCGCCGGCGCGGCGAAGGCAAAAAACACCTCCGGCACTACGGGGGCGGCCAAGGAACAGGCGAAGGAAACCGCCGGGAACAGCCGCGGCAAATCCGGCTCCGCCGGAGCCGCAGCTGGGGACGAGACCCTCGATCCGGTCCCGGCAAAGGCCTTTTCCGGGCGCATGCTGGCGCTGGCCGTCGTCATGATTGCCATCACCATCATGCTGGCGCCCACCGTGAAGATCTTCATTGACAAGCGCGCGGAAATTGCCGCGCTGGAAGCGGACATCGCCGCCAGCAAGGCAGACCAGGACAACCTCAAACGGCAGGTCTCGCGCTGGCAGGATCCGAACTACGTCAAACAGCAGGCCCGGGACCGCATTAACATGGTTATGCCGGGAGAGACCGGCTACTGGGTGTTCGGCAGCGACCTGCCGGCCGGCGCGTCAGGCAGCCAGCCCGGTGCAGCAGCAGCACAAGACCCCGCCAATATGCCGTGGGTGGATTCCCTGTGGGAGTCCATCAGGCGTTCGGCAACAGACTAGGAGCGGCGCCCGCCGCGGGACTGTCTCACAGGAGACAGCCAAAACCGGGCAGGAAGGATGGCCGCGCCAGTGGACGAGAACACGGCAACCGCGCCGGAGGAATCCAGCCAGCCATCGGCACACGATCTTGAGGTCCTCAGCCGCCAGCTCGGGAGGCCCGTCCGCGACGTCGTGGAGATCCCGGCGCGCTGCGTCTGCGGCAACCCCCTCGTGGCAGCCACGGCTCCGCGACTCAGCAGCGGAACGCCTTTCCCCACCACGTTCTACCTGACGCACCCCGTCATTACGTCCGCGGTGTCCCGGCTTGAAGCCGCCGGCCTCATGAACGAGATGAATGACCGGCTGACTGCCGACGGGTCATTGGCTGCCGCCTACCGGTCTGCCCACGAGGCTTACCTGGCGGCCCGCGCCGAGATCGGGGCCCGCTCCGGCATCGGTGAGGTCCCCGAGATCGACGGCGTCTCGGCCGGGGGGATGCCCACCCGCGTCAAGTGCCTGCACGTCCTTGTGGGGCACTCTCTCGCCGCCGGTCACGGCGTCAACCCGCTCGGCGACGAGGCCATCGCAGCCATTGCCGAGTGGTGGACCGCAGACCGCTGCTACTGTGACGGCGCCTGGGACACCGACGGCGAAGCGCCGTCCCGGGACCTCAGCCGCCACGGGCCCCAGGGCCTGCCGGAAATTGTCGGCCGGCCGGCACCCGTCCGGAAGTCCACGGTCCCGAAGTCCGCGACGGAGGCAGGCGAATGACCACGGTTGCAGCCATCGACTGCGGGACCAACTCCATCCGCCTGCTGATCGCCGACGTCGACCGCAGCAACGGGACGACGAAGCTCACCGACCTCGTGCGGGAAATGCGTGTGGTGCGGCTGGGCCAGGGTGTGGATGCCACCGGCGAACTGGCGCCCGAGGCGCTGGAACGGACGTTCGCGGCCACGGCGGAGTACGCCGAGCTGATCCGCCAGTACCGGGCCGTGAAAGTCCGCTTCGTGGCCACCTCCGCCAGCCGGGACGCCCGCAACCGCCAGGTCTTCGTGGACGGCATCCGCGGCCTCCTGGGCGTCGAGCCTGAAGTGATCTCCGGCGAGGAAGAGGCCGCACTCTCCTTCGCTGGAGCCAGCAGCGTCCTGCCGATCGCCAGCGACGACCGCGTGCTGGTGGTGGACCTGGGCGGCGGCAGCACGGAGTTCGTGCTGGGCGACGCAGCCGGCGTGCTGGCCGCCAAGTCCGTGGACATCGGCTGCGTCAGGCTGACGGAACGCCATCTCAAGTCCGATCCGCCCACTGCCGAGCAGATTGCCGCCGCGGAGGCCGACGTCGACGCCGCCATCACCGAAGCGGGACTGGACGTTCCGCTGGAACGCAGCACCGCCGTCGTCGGGGTTGCCGGTTCCATCACCACCATCACCGCGCACGCGCTGAAGCTTCCCGAATACCTGCCGGCAGCCATTCATGGTGCCGAACTCTCCATCGGAACCATCCAGGCGGCAGCCACGGACCTGCTGGAGATGACCAGGGCACAGCGCGCCGACCTGCCCTACATGCACCCCGGCCGGGTTGACGTGATCGGCGCCGGCGCCCTGGTCTGGCGGCGGATCCTCACCAGGATGGGCGAGCTGAGCGGCGGCCGCATCATTACGGCCACCGCCAGCGAGCACGATATTCTTGACGGAATTGCCCTGAGTGTCAGCTAGTCAGGCACCAGCCAACCGAGTATTGGATCTTGAATGACCAGAGCAACAGCCCGGCTCCGCCGGACGGTCTCGGCTCTCCTTTCGGCGACGCTCGCCGGGGGCATCGCCGCTACGGCGATCGCAACAGCCCCTGCGGCGCAGGCCGACACCTGGCGGGACAAGCAGTATTGGCTCAAGGAAGCCGGCATCACCAAGGCGTGGGAGGTTTCCAAGGGAGCCAACGTCAAGGTGGCGGTGATCGACAGCGGCGTGGACGGCAACCATCCGGACCTCAAGGGCGTCCTGGCCGGCGGGCATGACGCCTCCGGGGCGGGAAGCAGCGACGGGCGCAAGAGCATCGGCTCCAAGCCCGAACACGGCACGCTAGTGGCCACCATGCTCGCCGGCCGCGGGCACCAGCCCAAGACGACCGCCGGCGCAAAACCCAGCCCCAGCGCCACGCCGTCCAAGGTCATGCCCGACGGCATCATGGGTGTGGCGCCCGAGGCCCAGATCCTCTCCGTTTCAACGTGGCTCGGATCGGCCAATCCCGGCGGGAAGAGCGATCAGGACCAGATCCCGGAGGCCGTCCGCTGGGCAGTGGACAACGGTGCGAAGGTCATTAACATTTCGCTGGGCAGCACGTCTCCGGAATGGCCGCAGACCTGGGACGCAGCATTCCTGTACGCCGAACAGAAGGACGTCGTGATCGTTGCGGCGGCCGGCAACCGGGTCGGCGGAAACGTGCAGGTGGGGGCGCCGGCCACCATCCCGGGCGTGCTCACCGTGGCCGGGCTTGACCGCAGCGGCGCCGCCAGCACGGACTCCTCCTCCCAGGGCATCAGCATCGGGGTCGCTGCTCCTGCGGAGAAACTCGTCGGAGGGCTTCCGGGCGGCAAGTACGCCGAATGGGCCGGAACGTCGGGCGCCACCCCCATCGTCTCCGGCGTGGCCGCCCTGATCCGGTCCAAGTGGCCGCAGATGAGCGCAGAACAGGTCATCAACAGGATCGTCTCCACGGCCAAGGATGCGGGCGCACCAGGCAAGGATCCGCTGTACGGGTTCGGCGTGCTGAATGCCGAGGCCGCCCTCAAGGACGATGTCGCCGAGACCCAGAGCAACCCGCTCGGGTCAATCTCAGACTGGATCCGCGTCCACCGCCGCGGAAACCTCGCCACGCCCACTCCTGTCCCTCCGGCCGAGGCGCCGAGCGCCCAGGCCACGCTGCCCGAGGCGACCGTACCTGTGGCCGAGCCTCCGTCCCAGCTGGACAGTGCCCTCCCCGCCGCCGTGGTCATTGGTTTCGGCGGCCTCTTCCTGGCCATCATTGCGGCCGCCGCCATCCAGCTGCGCCGGGTGTATCGGGGCTCAGGCGGGAGCCCTGACGACCCCGAAACCGGCGTGCTGGGCAAGGTGGATCCGGGCGGACCGCCTAGTTAGTGAAGATTTTCACAAACTCATGTATTCTTGAAGCATGGCAACCACCACCCCCCAGCTCCAGGACCGTCCCCGGGTGCTCGTCGTCGGCGGCGGGTACGTCGGCCTGTACGTAGCACTGAAACTGCAGAAGAAGATCGCGAACGCCGGTGGCATCGTCACCGTCGTCGATCCACTGCCCTACATGACTTACCAGCCCTTCCTGCCGGAAGTTGCTGGCGGAAACATCGAGGCCCGCCACGCGGTGGTGTCCCACCGCCAGCACCTCAAGCAGACCGAGCTCATCCAGGGCCGCGTCACCTCGATTGACCACGCCAACCGCACGGCCGTGGTTGCCCCGGCTGACGGCGGCGAAAACTTCGAGGTGCCCTACTTCGACGTCGTCCTTGCAGCAGGAGCCATCACCCGCACGTTCCCCATCAAGGGCCTGGCGGACAAGGGGATCGGCCTGAAGACCATCGAGGAAGCCGTTGCGCTGCGCAACAAGGTCCTCGAGCGCATCGAGGTCGGCTCCATCATCACCGACCCCGCCGAGCGTGCCAAGGCACTGACCTTCGTGGTTGTCGGCGGCGGCTTCGCCGGCATCGAGTGCATCACCGAAATGGAAGACCTCGCCCGCGCGGCCGTCAAGAACAACCCGCGCGTCAAGCAGGAGGAAGTCCGCTTCGTCCTCGTCGAGGCCATGGGCCGCATCATGCCCGAGGTCACCGAGAAGCAGGCAGTCTGGGTTGTCGAACACCTCCGCAGCCGCGGCATCGAGGTCCTGCTCAACACCTCGCTGGACAACGCCGAGGGTGCCCTCAAGCTCATCAACCTGCCGGACAAGTCGCTGGCCCAGGAATTCGAAGCCGACACCCTGGTGTGGACTGCCGGTGTCCAGGCCAACCCGATGGTCCGTTCCACCGACTTCCCGCTCGAGCCGCGCGGACGCGTCCGTGCCCTTCCGGACCTGCGCATCGCCGGCGACGAAGGCATCGTCGAGAACGCCTGGGCCGCCGGTGACATTGCCGCGGTCCCGGACCTCACGGGCAGTGGCCTGCCGGACGGCACCTGCGTCCCCAACGCCCAGCACGCGCTGCGCCAGGCCAAGCGCCTCGCCAAGAACCTGTGGGCCTCCCGCTGGGACAAGCCCCTGGTCGACTACAAGCACAAGAACCTTGGTGCCGTGGCCGGCTTCGGCGAATGGAAGGGCGTTGCCAACATCAACCTCCTGGGCCGGATCGGCCTCAAGGGCGGACTCGCCTGGCTGGCCCACCGCGGCTACCACGGCATGGCCATCCCCACGGTGGAGCGCAAGATCCGCGTGATCATGGGCTGGATCCTCGCCTTCTTCATGGGCCGCGACACCACGCAGCTTGAAGACCTGGACAACCCGCGCGGCGCCTTCGTGGCCGCCGCCACCCCGGCTCCCAAGCCGGCTGCTGCCCCCGTCGCTGCGGCCCCGGTGGACAAGCCCGCGGCCGCTCCGCAGGGCGGTTCGAAGGACGCTGTTGCGGCGGAAGCCAAGTAACACGCACTAATTGACGACGGCGGCCGTTCCCTTCCGGGGGAGCGGCCGCTTCGTCGTTTGGCCGCCTGCCGCCTGACCGTGCGCGTCGTGGCCGGGTCCCCGGCAGCGGCGGCCGGGAAGCTTAGACTGGCTGCATGACGGGCGAAAAGAACCTCCAGACCCTGCTGGCCGCAATGCATCCCGCCCTCCGCGAAGGAGAGTATGTTTACGTGCTCTGGCCGCACGGAAAGCCATTGATGGGCGGCATCGAGGCGGCTGTCCGGGAGGCCGAGGGGCTGACGGTGGTGCTGCCCCGCGCGGAGGCGGACAGGCTGGAGCTCCCCTACGACTTTGTGGCTGCCTGGATCACCCTCGAGGTCCATTCGGAGCTGGAAGCCGTGGGCCTGACCGCGGCGGTCAGCAGGGCGCTCACGCAGGCCCGGATCAGCTGCAACGTGCTGGCGGGCTTTCACCACGATCACCTGCTCGTGCCGGTGGGGGACGCCGCCCGGGCCCTGGAGGTCCTGGCGGAGCTCTCGGCCGCCAACGCCCCCGACCCTGAGCCGGTGCGGGAACTGGTGCTCCGGAACGAGAACCCGGAGGACCGCGCAGCAATTCTGAGTCTGACGGCGGACGCCTTCGCTGTGTCTCCGGTGACGGGCCTGCCCGTGGAAGGCCAGCCGGTGGAGGTGGAGCTGCTGCGGCAGCTCTTCGATTCCGAGGAATACCTGCCGGAGTTCAGCGTCGTGGCCGAGCTCGACGGTGAAATCGTCGGGCACGTCATCAGCACCCGGGCCTGGGTGGATGGCCTGGAACTGCTGGGACTCGGCCCCATCGGAGTGACCCCCAGGCTGCAGCGCCACGGCATCGGCTCGGCACTGATGCGCGAAACACTGGTCCGGGCCAACGCGGCGGGGGAGCGCGGCATCGCGCTGCTCGGAAGCACCGAATATTATTCGCGCTTCGGCTTTGTGCCGTCGTCCTCGCTGGGCATCGAGGCTCCGGACAAGAACTGGGGCGACAACTTCCAGTTTCTTCCCCTCGCGCTCTGGCCCGGCGGCGTCCACGGCATCTTTCGCTATGCCGGACCCTTTGCCGCCTTGGAAGGCGATACCATTGACCGGGCGCCCCAGTAGCCCAATTGGCAGAGGCAGCGGACTTAAAATCCGCGTGTTGTGGGTTCGAGTCCCACCTGGGGTACTTCGGGCATGGAAGTGTCCGCTTGTCTGCGGGGCCCGGGGGTCGCCGCTTTGCGCTAGGCGGCTGCGCTCGGCCTTTCTGGAGGGCGTTTCTGTTCTTCGGGTGGTTTGTTAACCTGCTCATCAGGTTTGGGCTGCTCATCGGGCTTCCCCTCGGCGCTTTCTTCGGGCTCCTCGGCGGCGGTCTTCTCCGGCGGCGGTTCCCAGTCAAGGAGCTTGGTCAGAATCTCCGCAGCTTTCTTGCTCCGCTCCTCCTGCGGCAGTTGGTCGAGGATCCGTTCCGCCGCAAGTAGCCTGCCGGTCAGGGAAGGCTCAAGGTAGTAGTGGTTCAACTGTTCCATTGCTTTTTCGTGCCCTTTGAAGAACGTCTTGCCCAGAAAAGCGCTAAGCAACGTCCCTAGGGCAGTAAGCCCGCCAGTGATGTACTTGTTTTCGTCTCCGACACGGAGTGCGAGGATGGACCCGGCGATCAGGATCAGTAGGGCGGCTACTGCCGCGCCCCAGGTCAGCGTGAAAGCGGTCCGCTGCTGTCGTTTCGTCATCTGTTGATATTCATCAAGCTGTCCGCGGTTGAGTTCGAACATCCGCGCAAACTGCACCTTCGGGTTTGCTTTTTCACTTTCCATGGCGTCGCGCAGTTCCCGCAGCGCACGATCGACACGGTATCTGGCACTGGCCCTGGTGCGGGCCGCGAAAGCGCGGCGGGCGGCCCAATAAGGAACGGTCAACAACCGAGCGTGATCAGGCCGGCGACGGCTGATTTGATTCCCCAGATGCGAAGGGGAGACAGGTCTGATTCTTTGAGGGTGACGGTTATGACGAAGACGGGAAAGAGGAGGAGGATGAGCCCGGCCCCGCACCACCGGTGGATGACGGGCCGGCGTTCCATGTACCACGTGCGCTCGGGGCTGGAGGCCCAGGTACTAATAAGCTTCGGATTTAGGCCCTCTCGCCTGAGCATGTACTTGAGCTGATCCGGCGATCCGGGGGCTGATGCAATTCTCTGCGGGTCCTTAGCATCAGGACCGGACGCTGCTACGGCACTCATCCGTCCCACCTCTTTTCGAGTCCATAAAGCCCCGTAAACAGTCCCGTGTCAAGGGGTTTAGGCGACCGTCCGCGCGCTAACGGCCGTACAGTTCTCCGGCCCCATCAGCTCCCTTTGTTGCCTTTGCGGCGTTCCCTTGGCACAGCTGTTTCCATGTGATTAGTCGGCTGCATCGAAGTCAGGCGCCTTAGCACCGGCAGGTGTCCCATATGCAACGAGTGTTATAAGGATGTGACCTTACTCACTTATGTTCGGGCCTGATTTGCATTAGCTTGAAGTTAACTCAGGAACACCTGACCAATCGCATCAAAGGCCGTTCGCACCTTTCGATCGAGGAGACTCTCAATGATTTCACTCCCCCAGGCGGCGCCCCGAGTCGCTAAGCTCACAGCGCTTAGCATCGGCGTCGCCCTTCTGGCTTCGGCTTGTGGTGGCAGCCCCACCCCAGGTTCGACCGAAACCACCGCCGCCGCGGGCGGCATCGCCTGCCCGGCACCCAGTGCGACTGCTGGCGCCACCAGCACCGCGGGCGAGACCGGCGCCGTGCCGGATTCAACGACCATCACCCCGACGCCACTGAAAATTGGATCGCTTCTGCCGACGACGGGGTCGCTGGCGTTCCTGGGCCCACCCGAGATCGCCGGTGTTAATCTCGGCATCAAGGAAGTCAACGATGCGGGCGGCGTGCTCGGCAAGCCCGTCCAGGTGATCCACCGCGACTCCGGCGACACCAAGACGGACATCGCCACGCAGTCCACCACCGCGCTGCTGGGAAGCGGCGTCAGTGCGATCGTCGGTGCCGCTTCCTCGGGCGTTTCCAAGACCGTCATCAACCAGATCACCGGCGCCGGTGTTGTCCAGTTCTCGCCTGCGAACACGTCGCCGGACTTCACCACCTGGAACGACAAGGGCCTCTACTGGCGCACCGCTCCGTCGGACGTCCTTCAGGGCAAGGTGCTGGGCAACTACATGGCCACCTGTGGCGCCCAGACGGTGGGCATGATCGTTCTTAACGACGCCTACGGGACCGGCCTGCAGAAAAACGTCAAGGCCGCCTTTGAGGCAGCCGGCGGCCAGGTTGTGGCCGAGGAACTCTTCAACGAGGGCGACTCCCAGTTCAGCAGCCAGGTGGACAAGGTCATCGCCGCCAAGCCGGACGCCATTGCCCTGATCACCTTCGACCAGGCCAAGAGCATTGTTCCGCTGCTGACCGGCAAGGGTGTCAAGCCCACCCAGCTGTTCATGGTGGACGGCAACACGTCCGACTACTCCAAGGACTTCAAGGCCGGCACGCTCAAGGGCGCCCAGGGAACCATCCCGGGCACGTTCGCCAAGGAGGACTTCAAGAAGAAGCTGCTGGCGATTGACCCGGCGCTGAAGGACTACAGCTACGCCGGCGAGTCCTACGACGCCGTCAACCTGATCGCGCTGGCATCAGAGGCAGCCAAGAGCACCAAGGGCACCGAGATTGCCAAGCAGCTCAAGGCGGTCTCCGAAAACGGCGAGAAGTGCAGCACCTTCCCGTCCTGCGTCACGCTGCTCCGCAACGGCAAGGACATCGACTACGACGGCCAGTCCGGCCCGGTGACGTTCTCCGACGCGGGTGACCCGACGGAGGCCTTCATCGGCATCTACGAGTACCAGGACGACAACAAGTACCAGCCGTCCAAGGAAGAATTCGGCAAGCTGTAAAGCCCCTTTCTCCCAGTCACACAGAAGCCCCCGTCCAGCAGGACGGGGGCTTCTGCGCGCCCGCATGATTTGCACCGGCTCTGGGAGTGGGCGGCTGGGCGAGGCGACCGGAGGTGCCGGTGCCTTGAGCCGGGCCGTAGCCAGGCATGCAAAAGGGCCGCCACCGGATCGGTGACGGCCCTTTTGCTAGGTTGCCCTGGTGCAAGGTTGCCTGCCCTGCGGGTGCTACCTACTTTTCGTGTTCGTCGGCGAGGGTTCCCAGGTACAGCTGGATGACCTTGGGGTCCCTCATGAGCTCCCGGCCGGTGCCCGTGTATGCGTCCTTTCCCTGGTCCAGGACGTAGCCGCGGTCGCAGATCTGCAGGCAGCGGCGTGCGTTCTGCTCCACCATGATGACGGACACGCCTGCGCGGTTGATCTCGTGCACGCGCAGGAAGGTTTCATCCTGCTTCACGGGGGAGAGGCCTGCCGAGGGCTCGTCCAGCAGCAGCACGGCAGGGTCCATCATGAGGGCCCGGCCCATGGCCACCATCTGGCGCTCACCGCCGGATAGCGAACCGGCGCGCTGGGCACGACGCTTGCCGAGCTCGGGGAACAGACTGGTGACAAAGTCGAACCGTTCGGCAAACGCCTTGGGCCGCTGGAACATGCCCATCTGCATGTTCTCCTCGATCGTGAGCGTGGCGAACACGTTATTGTTCTGCGGGACGAATCCCACACCCTGGGTCACCAGCTTGTTGGCCTTGAGGCCGGTCAGGTCCTGGCCTCGGACGACGACGGATCCCGAGTGCACCTTCACGAGGCCGAACATCGCCTTCAGGAGCGTGGATTTGCCCGCACCGTTAGGTCCGATGATTCCGATCAGCTCGCCCTTGCGGGCCTCGATGCTGCAGCTGTTGAGGATGTTGACCCCGGGCAAGTACCCGGCAACCAGATTGGTGACCTTGACGACAGAGTCATCCGATGCTGCGGTGCTTGCGGCCGGGGCCGCACTCGTGGCACTCATGCTTTGTCCTTGTCTGTGCGGGCCTGATCTGTGCCCGCCTGTTCTGTGCGGGTGGCGTCATCGCTGCGGACCTCCCGCAATTCCGGTGCCACGATGTCCACGGCGATGATGCCGGCGTTCTCCGTGCCGACGATCGATTCCTCGTCCGCGACCAGTTCCTTCTCGAGCTCCTTGATGCCTTCGGAGTCGCCAAGGTCGACGTCGTGGTGGGCGCCCAGGTAGGCATCGATTACGGCCGGGTTCTTCATGACTTCGCCGGGGGGTCCCTCAGCCACGATCTTTCCTTCGGCCATGACAACCACCCAGTCTGCGATGTGGCGCACCATGTTCATGTCGTGCTCCACGAAGAGGACCGTCATGCCTTCAGCCTTCAGGTTCTTGATGTGGTCCAGCAGGGACTGGGTCAGCGCAGGATTGACGCCGGCCATGGGCTCGTCCAGCATGACCAGCTTGGGGCTGACCATGAGGGAGCGGGCCATTTCGAGGAGTTTGCGCTGGCCGCCGGAGAGCGATGCCGCGTAGTCGTCCTTCTTCGTGTCCAGCTTGAATTTCTCCAGCAGGACGTTTGCCTGGTCCGTGATTTCCTTTTCGCGGCCGCCCCAGACGCCCTTGAACAGTGCCCTGGACAGACGTTCGCCGGGCTGGTTGGAGCCACCGAGCCGCATGTTTTCCATCACCGTCAGCTTGCCCATGACCTTCGTGAGCTGGAAGGTGCGGACCATGCCCATGCGTGCCACCTTGTAGGAGGAAACGCCGGCAATGCTTTGCCCTTCGAACTGCCATTTGCCGGAATTCGGAATGTCGAATCCGGTGAGCAGGTTGAACAGCGTGGTCTTGCCGGCGCCGTTGGGGCCGATCAGGGCGGTGATCTTGTGACGCGGAATCTCAAGGTAATCGACGTCGACGGCGTTGATGCCGCCGAAACTGCGGGTCACGTTTTCGGCGACGACGATCGGGTCCCGCTTCTTGCAGCCCGGGGTGTTCTCCCCGACGGCTATTGCGCGGGCGTCCGTCATGTAGTCGACGCCGTCTGCAGTGAATTCTTCGCTGTGCTTGCTCATGCGAACGCCAGCTCCTTCTTATTGCCAAAGACGCCCTGCGGCCTGAAGATCATCAACAGCATCAGGGCGATGCCCACCAGGATGTAGCGCAGCTGGCCGGCCTGGACTGTGGTCAGCCAGGTCACTGCGCCGGATTCGATGAGTCCGTAAAGGATCCCCTGGGTGAGGGACAGGACCACCCAGAAGATCATGGCGCCGATAACCGGCCCCAGGACCGTGGCCATGCCGCCGAGCAGGAGGCAGGTCCACAGGAAGAACGTCAGCTCGGTGCCGTAGTTGGCGGGCTGGACCGCGCCGCGGGGGAGCGTGAACACCATGCCGGCCAGCGCCCCGACGATGCCGCCGATGACCAGTGCCTGCATCTTGTACGCGTACACGTTCTTGCCGAGCGAGCGCACCGCGTTCTCATCCTCGCGGATGCCCTTCAGGACACGGCCCCAGGGGCTGCGCATCAGCAGCCAGACGATGACGCAGCAGACAATCACCAGGCCCCAGCCGATGAACCTGATGAAGAAGTCACGGTTGTTCATGCCGAAATAGGAGCCCTCCGGGAAGGGGTTCATGTCGTAGAACCCTCCTTCGAAGGCTGCCAGGCCGTTGGCGGAACCGGTCACGGCGGTGAGCTGGTTGGTGGTGACCACGTAGCGGACAATTTCCGCCGCCGCGATGGTGACGATGGCCAGGTAGTCGGCCCGCAGGCGGAGGGTGGGAATACCCAGGATCAGTGCAAAGAGCACGGAACCGACGACGGCGATCAGGAGCCCCACAAAGAAGGGAACGCCGAAACTGAGGGTGGAGATGGCGAAGCCGTAGGCTCCCACCGCCATGAAGCCGGCCTGGCCGAAGTTCAGCAGGCCCGAGTAGCCGAAGTGGACCGCCAGGCCGAGGGCGGCAAGCGCATATGCGGCAGTCGTCGGGCTGAAAATTTCGCCGGCTGCGCTGGAAAGAATGAATCCGAAGTCCATGGCAGTCTCCTAACCCACGCGCTCGCGTCGGCCCAGGATGCCCTGGGGCCGGAACAAGAGGACAACAATCATGATGAACAGTGCTCCCACGTATTTGAGGTCGGCCGCAAGGCCGAAAACGGTGGTCAGTTCGACGAAAATGCCGACGATGACGGATCCGATGAGGGCGCCGAAAACGGTGCCGAGGCCGCCGAGCGTAACGCCGGCGAAGATGAGCAGCAGAATCTGCGAGCCCATATCGAACGTGACGCCGGGACGGTAGTAGGCCCAGAGGATGCCGCCGAGGGAGGCCAGGACGCCGCCGACGATCCAGACGATCCGGATGACGGAGTCGACGTCGATGCCGGAGGCTGCTGCCAGCGCCGGGTTGTCGGCCACCGCGCGGGTGGCTTTGCCCAGGCGGGTCTTCAGGAGCACGATGCCGATCAGCACGATCACGATTGCGCTGATCACCAGCGACCACAGGTTGTTGGGGGAGATGGAGACCGGGCCGATCTGGATTTCCGTACTCTGGGCGAAGGGCAGCTGCTGGGTGGCGCCGCCGAAGTAGAACTGGATGATGTAGCGGACGGCGAGGGCCAGGCCGATGCTGACGATCATCATGGGCACCAGCCCGGTGCCGCGCCGGCGCAGGGGCCGCCAGAGGCCTGAATCCTGGGCCCAGCCGAACAGTCCTCCGCCAACGAGGGCCAGGATGATGGCCAGCCAGAACGGCAGATTCATCGCGCTGCAGGCAAACACGAGGACGGCGCCGAGCGTCACCATCTCGCCGTGGGCGAAGTTGGTGAGTCCCGTGGTGCCGAAAATCAGGGACAGGCCAACCGACGCGAGGGCCAGCAGGAGGCCGAAGCTGAGGCCGGCCACGAGCCTGTTAAGCAGGTTCTGGCCAAAGTCCTGCTGCTGGATCACGATGCCCTTGCCGAAGGCGAAAATGACCGAAAGGTTCGAAGTCTGGCTAAACGTCACGGTACGGGGGTTTGCCTGCCCCTCGGCGAGCTTGATGCCCTCCGGCAGCGTGGACTCGTCCAGCTCGACTTCGTAGGTGCCCTGTGTGGGAACCCCTATCCTCCAGGATCCGTTGGCACCCGAGGTTGCTGTTCCAGTGAAGTCGCCGCTTTTGGCAGTGATCGTGACACCTTCGAGGGGAGCGCGTGTGTCATCGCGGAGGAAGCCGCTGATGCTGTTCTGGAACTGCTGGTTCGACGGGGGTGGTGTCGGGGAAGGAGTGGTGGCCTGCGATGCTGGTGCGGCGACAAGCAGGATCGCCACGACTGCGGAGGCAATTGCCCCCATGGCCTTGAGCAATCCGGCTGGCCGTCGGCGCGGCAGGCCTCTCGGTGTGCGTCTCAAATTGAAAACCTCCACATGGGGATGGTCTGGGTTGCGTCTTTGCAACCGCTGCGAACGGAGAAGGTGACGGACGGCGGAACGGGTGGTGCAGATGGTGCGATGCGATGCTGATGGCTTGACTTCTTGTGATATCCGTCACCCTACTTCGCCCCATGTTACAGCGAGAGCAGTACAAAGTTTGCCCGGGAAGCCGGCCGCCAGATAGCGATCCGGTAACAACTGTGAAGCTGGCCGTAACCATTAATTCAGCTGAGCTTATGAAAACTTTTGTTGTGTGCGAGTATTCCTTAACAGTCTGCTGAAACCGCTCTGATGTTGCCCGCAGGCGGTGCGTCCGTCCATGTCACGATTCCGTGTCGACGGGACAGTCTGCGGAACTTTACACCCCGCTGACGCGTGGAAATTGGTAGCTTGGACTTGAGGAATCACTACCCACCCCTATTTGGAGGACACCCGCAATGGCACTTGGCGGAAACCCGATCTTCAACGGAAAGAATTTCCGTGAAGCCACCCAGGCACCGCCTGTTCCGCAGGCGTACGGCCAGAACCAGTACGGCCAGAACCAGTACGGACAGGGCGCCTACGGCCAGGCGCCCGTCATGGACGCCCCGAGGGGCTGGGGTTCCCAGCAGCCGAACATGACGGATGACCAGCTGCAGCAGATGTACAACCGGCCGGCCGCCGGGCCGGTCGAAACCGGACGGATGTCTTACGACGACGTCATCGTCAGGACCGCAGCCTGCCTGGGCGTCTTGATGGCCGGAGCTGCCGTCACGTTGTTCCTCAGCATGTCGCTGGCTGGCCTGCTGATGATCGTCGGCGCGCTGGGCGGGTTTGTCCTGGCAATGGTCAACACGTTCAAGAAGCAGCCCTCGCCCGCACTCATCCTGGCTTACGCCGGTCTTGAGGGGCTCTTCCTCGGCGGCCTGACCCGCATCCTTGACGGCTTGTACCCGGGTGTCGGGCTGCAGGCCGTGATCGGCACACTGTCCGTCTTCGCAGTGACCCTCCTGCTCTTCCGGAGCGGCAAGGTCCGTGCCACCCCGAAGGCCATGCGCTTCTTCATGATCGCCATGATCGGTTACGCCGTGTTCGCCCTCGTAAACATGGTCATGGTCTGGACGGGCGCGGTGCAGTCCCCGTTCGGCCTCAGCACGAGCGTCGAGATCTTCGGCATTCCGCTGGGCGTTTTCATCGGCGTCCTCGCCATCGGCCTGGCAGCGTTCTCGCTGATCATGGACTTCACCAGCATCGAAGCCGGCGTCCGGGCCGGGGCACCTGAGCGCTTCGCCTGGACGGCGGCCTTCGGACTCACCGTCACCCTGGTCTGGCTGTACGTGGAAATCATCCGCCTGCTGGCCATCCTCCGCGGCGAGGAATAGAACCAAAGCCGGCATACGCCGTCGTGATTTGATCAAGCCGTGATCTGATCAAGGAGAGGGCCCCGCTTCCGGCGGGGCCCTCTTTGGCATTTCTCTCGCGCGCCCGATTCCGCGCGGCCCCTCAGTGTGGCGCGGCGGCGGGCCGGGTTAGCTGAGGCGTTCCAGAATCACGGCCATGCCCTGTCCGCCGCCCACGCACAGCGTGGCCAGGCCAAGCGATCCGTCCGTCTCCCGAAGTCCGTTGAGCAGCGTGGCGGTCATGCGGGCCCCGGTCATGCCGAAGGGGTGGCCCAGGGCGATGGCGCCGCCGTGGACGTTGAGCTTCGCGGAGTCGATCCCCAGTTCGCGGGCGCTGGCCACCACCTGGACCGCGAAGGCCTCGTTGAGCTCCACGAGGTCGATGTCGCCGATACCCAGCCCGGCGGAAGCCAGCGCCCGCCGCGTGGATTCCACGGGGCCCATCCCCATCAGCTCGGGCGAGAGCGCACTGACGCCGGACGATACGATGCGCGCCAGCGGCTCCAGCCCCAGTTCCTTGGCCCGCGAGTCGCTCATGATGACGACGGCGGCCGCGCCGTCGTTGAGGGGGCAGGCGTTTCCGGCGGTGACGGTGCCGTCCCGCCGGAAGACGGGCTCCAGGGCGCTGACGCCTTCGAGGGTGACGCCGGCGCGCGGCGAGTCGTCCCGGTCCACCACGGTGCCGTCGCGCCGTTGGTAGGGCGTGATTTCCCGGGCGTAGAAACCTGAGGCGATGGCAGCCTCCGCGCGGTTCTGGCTCAGCACGGCCCACGCATCCTGATCGGCGCGGCTGATGCCGTAGGACGTGGCCACGTTCTCGGCCGTCTGTCCCATGGCGATGTAGATGTCCGGCATTCGGCCGCCCAGCCGCGGGTCGGTCCACGGGGTGTTGGAGGCCGCCCGTGCGGCGGTGCGCTGGCGTGCCGGCTCGAAGAGCGGGTTGTGGTTGCCGGCGTCGGTTTCGCCTGCCCCTGCCCAGTTCTGGTAGCGCGACACTGCTTCGACGCCGGCAGCCACGAAGGCCTGCCCTTCGCCGGCCCGGATGGCGTGGAAGGCCATCCGGACGGTCTGCAGGCTCGAGGCACAGAACCTGTTGATGGTGGCGGCGGGCACGTGGTCCAGGCCGGCCAGGATGGTGACCACGCGGGCCATGTTGGAACCGGCTTCGCCGCTGGGTTCGGCACACCCGAGGTACAGGTCGTCCAGTCCGGGCCCGCTGTCCCCGGTGGGGTCGAACGCCGGCAGCTTGGCCAGCGCCGCACGCACCATGGCCGCGGCGAGGTCGTCCGGCCGCTCGTCCTTCAGGGACCCTTTGAAGGCGCGTCCGATCGGGCTCCTGGCGGTTGAAACGATGACTGCTTCCGGCATGCGCCCAGCCTACGCCCGGTGCTATGCCAGCCGCATCGCCCCGGCCGCCGGGGTGACGGTGAAGATGTCAGGCGCGGTGTAGCCCGCGCGGGCAAAGGCCTGCTCGACGGCGGCGCGCACCTGCTGCTCCGCCGTCACCGGCGTCAGGGCGATGGCCGCCCCGCCGAAGCCGCCGCCGGTCATCCTGGCGCCAATGGCGCCGTTCGCCCGGGAGGTTTCGACTGCTAGGTCCAGTTCCGCGCACGAGATTTCAAAGTCGTCGCGCATTGATGCGTGGCTGGCGTCCAGGAGCCCGCCGATGGCTGCGGGACCCTGACGGCCGAGGAGCTCCACGGTCTGCAGCACGCGGTCATTTTCCGTGACGATGTGCCGGACCCTGCGGAACGTGACTTCGTCCAGGAGTCCGCTGGCCTCCTCCAGGTCATCCGGTCCGACGTCGCGCAGCGCCCTGACCCCGAGCACCTCGGCGCCCAGCTCACACGACGCACGGCGTGAGGCGTAACCGCCGTCGGCGTGGGAATGGGAGACCTTGGTGTCGATCACGAGCATGACCAGTCCCGCGCTCTCCGCCTCGAACGGCACCAGCTGCACGCTTTGGTCGCGGCAGTCCAGGAACACGGCATGGCCCTTCGACCCGCGCAGCGACGCGGACTGGTCCATGATGCCGGTGGGGGCGCCCACGAAGTCGTTCTCCGCCCGCTGGGTTGCGAGCACCATCTCCTCAGCACGCAGTCCGGCGTCGGTGAGGTCGTTCAGTGCGGAGATGACGGCGCATTCGATGGCGTGGGACGAGGACAGCCCGGCACCCAGCGGGACGTCGGAATCCAGGAGGAGGTCCAGGCCCGGAACGTCGATTCCGCGTTGCTGCAGGGACCAGATGACGCCGAGCGGGTACTTGGTCCATCCCTTGGCCGCCCGGCCATCGAGCGAGGCGGTGTCCGCCGTCGTCAGGCCCTGGTCCCCATAGGTGGACAGGAGCCTCACGGTTGAATCGGGACGCACGCCGACGGCGACGCGCGCCGTTTTGTCGATGGCGAACGGGAGCACGAAGCCCTCGTTGTAGTCCGTGTGCTCGCCGATCAGGTTGACCCGGCCGGGGGCCTGCCAGACACCATCCGGCAGGCGGCCGAAGGCGGTCTTGAACTGTTCCGCGAGGTCGGTGGTGCTGACGGCGGGGGTCATGCGTGGGCTCCTTCGGTGAGGCCGGGGACTGAGGCGGGAACGGTGACGGCGCGCAGGCGTTCCGCGACCAGCTCCGGGGTGGTGTCGTTGATGAAGGCCCCCATGGCCGCTTCCGATCCTGCCAGGTACTTCAGCTTGTCGGCGGCGCGGCGGGGGGACGTGAGCTGCAGGTGCAGGTAGCCCGCCGGGCGGAGCAGGTCGTCCACCGGGGCCTGGTGCCAGGCGGAGATGTACGGAGTGGGCGTCGGATAGAGGGCGTCCAGGCGTTTGAGGAGGTCGAGGTACACGTGCGCCAGCTCGTCCTTCTCCTCGCCGCCCAGGGCGGCCAGATCGGGGACCTGGCGGTTGGGCACCAGGTGGATTTCCAGCGGCCAGCGAGCGGCGAACGGTACGTAGGCGCTGAAGTTCTCGCTTTCCATGATCATGCGGCTGCCGTCCTCGCGTTCCGCACGCAGCAGTGAGCCGGTCAGCGTCTGCCGTCCGCCGGCGTCGTCATAGAACTTGCGGGCGGCCGCCGCCATCACGCCTGCCCGCGGCGTGATGTAGGGGTAGGCATAGATCTGGCCGTGCGGGTGGTGCAGCGTGACGCCGATCTCGGCGCCGCGGTTTTCGAACGGGAAGACCTGCTTGATGCCGGGCAGTGCGCTGAGGGCTGCGGTGCGGTGTGCCCAGGCCTCCACCACCGTGCGTGCGCGGGTTTCGCTCAGGCCGCTGAACGAACCGGTGTGCTCGGGCGTGAACGTCACCACTTCGCACCGGCCGAAGGCAGGTCCCGTGGTTCCCCAGGCCGGGTTGTCCGGAACGGGACCCACGGCGGGCCCGAGGGAAGGGAAGCGGTTTTCGAACACGGCGACGTCGTAGTCCGGCGCCGGAATCTCCGAGGGGTTGGCGTCCGTGGTGGGGCAGATCGGGCACTGGTCCGCGGGCGGCAGGTGCGTGCGGGTCTGGCGGTGCGCTGCCACGGCCACCCATTCGCCGGTGAGGGCATCGAACCGGACTTCACCGGGTTCGCCCCGGGGCGGAAGGTCCCGGTGGTCCCGGGTGGTTTCCACAGACCGGGACCGGGCGGAGCCGGCGTCGTCGAAATAAAGCAGTTCGCGGCCGTCGGCTAGCTGTGTGCTGGTGATGTGCGTCATGCGTCGTGTCCTTTGTGCGCGGTAACCTGCGGCGTGCGGCCGGCAGGGAGATGGGAAAAGGGTTGTGCCTGTTCGGACCGGGCAGGGAGAGCCGCTATGCGAAGAACGCCGACAGCGTGCCTGAGCACGTCGGCGGCCGCGTGCCCTGCTCCGCGGGCGGTGATTCCGGAGTCGGTAATGAGCATGCCGATGGACGACAGCGGCGCGATTCCTGCAAGGCCGACGACGCCGTACTTCGAGGCATCGGCGAGCACCACCAGCGCTCCCGAGGCTGCAATCATGGCGGCGTTGACCTCGGCTTCCAGAAGATTCGGTGAGGTGATGCCGGCCTCAGGGTCAATGCCGTGGACCCCCATGAAGCAGAGGTCCGCATGGAGGTTTTCCATGGCGTGCATGGTGACCGGTCCCACGAGCGCCTCGGAGGGCGTCCGCTGCCCGCCCAGCACCAGCGTCCGGATGCCGCCGTGCGCGCCTTGGCTCAGCGGGCCGGGGACCAGGGCGTTGGCCACCATGATGGAGTTCGTGGCCACCGTCAGCCCGAGGTCCCGGGGGAGGAGGCGGGCAAACTCGTAGGTGGTGGTGCCACCGGAAATGAGCAGGGTCATGTCCGGCCGGAGCAGGCTCAGCGCTTCCGCGGCAATGGCCCGCTTCGCCTCGGCCTCCTGCGCCGACTTGCTGACGAATTCGGGTTCGATGGCGCTGAATGTCCCGGTCCGGGTGGCCCCGCCGTGGACGCGAAGCAGTTGGCCCTCGGCGTCGAGGGTGTCGATGTCCCGCCGCACCGTCATTTCCGAGACTCCGAGCACGCCGGCAAGGTCCGCCACGCGGACGGTGCCGCTGGCTTGGAGCTCCTGGAGGATCCGGTGCCGCCGCTGGGTTGCGAGCAAGGGGTTCCTCCTTCCTGACGTGTCCGGCATCTGGTGCCGGTCCGTTGCATGCCGCGTGGGACGGTGTATCTGCGCTTATGTGGGGCGTATCACCATTGTGGCACAAAACGATCAAAAACAAATACTTTCTAACAAAAGATAACAATGAGTCTACCGGCCGCATGGCCCCTGAGCGTTGTACGGTAGGTTCCATGACTGCCGCCGCTGCACCCGATTCCAGCGAAAACCCCTCGGAACCCAGGCGTTATGCCTCCGGCCGCCAGTACGAGTTGAGGCGCGGCGACGCGCTCGCGGTAGTGACCGAGCTTGCCGCGGGCCTGCGCTGGTACAGCCGCGGCGGCGTCCAGTTGACCGAGACGTACGGCGACTCGGTCATCCCGCCCGGAGCCACGGGGATCACGCTGGCACCCTGGGCCAACAGGGTCGAGGACGGGGTCTGGCACCTCCACGGCAAGAAGCAGCAGCTGGACATCACGGAGGTTTCGCGGAACAACGCCAGCCACGGGCTCCTGCGCAATGCGTCGTACGCGCTGGTCGCGGAATCGGAGTTCTCGGTGACCCTCGAGGCCCCTGTGTTCCCCCAGCACGGTTATCCGTTCCTGGTGCGGCACCGCGTGGAGTACTCGCTGGCCGATGACCTGGGGCTCGTGGTCCGGCAGACGCTGGTCAACGATTCCCAGGCCGACGCGCCGTTCGTGCTGGGCGCGCACCCGTACCTCCGCCTCGGCGAAACGCCCAGCGAGGAGCTCACCCTGACAGTCAGCGCCGCGACCCGGCTGGTGGCGGATGACAGACTCATTCCCCGCAGCTCCGAACCCGTCAGCGCCGACACCGACCTGCGGGAGGGACGGAAGGTGGAGGACCTCGACGTCGACGTCGCCCTGACTGATCTGCGGTTCGACGGCGGGATCGCCCGCCACACGCTGTCGGCGGCGGACGGCCGAAGCGTCAGCCTGTGGCAGGACGAAACGTGCCCGTTCGTCCATGTGTTTGTGACCCGCGAATTTCCGGGCCGGCCGAAGGCCGTGGCCATGGAACCGATGACCGGTCCGGCGAACGCTTTCAACTCCGGCGACAGCCTGCGGTGGCTGGCGCCCGGCGAATCCTTCACCATGACGTGGGGGATCAGCGCCGCTGTGGATGCCGCCGCCTAGTGCTTCACTGATCCCGTGGGTGCCGGGCCGGCGTCCGGGGCGCAGTATTCCGCCGCCTCCCGTTTCCCATTGCCGCAAGGCTAGGGAATTATTGGGCTATGACGCCAGCTAAGGACGCCGCACCAGAAGAATTCCCCACTGCAACGATCATTCCGCCGCCTGTTGGAGCGGGGCGGCCGGTGAAATCCGACCGGGACCTGGAGCAGGATATTCCGTACGGCGTCCGCATCGCGGCCGCATGGGCGTGGCGGCTTGGCTTGATCCTGCTGATCAGCGGGGCCCTCGTGTGGCTGCTCGCCAAGGTCAGCTTCCTCATCATTCCCGTGATGGTTGCGGCGCTGCTGGCCGGCCTGCTCAACCCGGTGACAAAGTGGCTGCGGAAGCGGCGTTTTCCCAACGGGGCAGCCGTTGCCGCGACGGTCCTTGGCTTCATCGGACTGATCGCCGGGTCGCTGGCGCTCGTCGGGCGGCAGCTGGCGCTGGGCTTCCAGGAGCTGTGGAGCGAAGCGCTGACCGGTGTCCAGCAGGTCCAGGACTGGCTTGCGGAGGGGCCGCTGCACCTCACGGCCGCGCAGATCGACCAATACATCCAGGAAGCAACGGCTGCGTTGCAGAACAACAGCAGCAGCATCCTGAGCGGGGCGCTGTCCTTCGGAAGCACTGCCGGACATTTCGCGGCCGGGCTGGTGCTGGCGCTCTTCATCCTGATTTTCTTCCTCCTGGAAGGGGACCGCATCTGGGGCTTCCTGGTCCGGCTGCTGCCCAGGCGCGCGAGGATCCCCGCCGACGGCGCCGGCCGGCGCGGGTGGGCGTCCATGGTCAGCTACGCTCGGATCCAGATGTTCGTGGCCTTCGTCGATGCCGTGGGCATCGGCGTGGGCGCGGCCATCATCGGCGTCCCCCTGGCGATGCCCCTGGCTGTACTGGTGTTCATCGGCTCGTTCATTCCGGTCGTCGGTGCGCTGGTGACGGGCGCCGTCGCGGTCCTGCTGGCGCTGGTTGCCAACGGCCCCGTGAACGCGCTGATCATGCTGGGGATCGTCCTCCTGGTCCAGCAGCTCGAAAGCCACATCCTCCAGCCGTTGGTGATGGGCAAGGCCGTTGCGCTGCATCCTGTGGCCGTGATCCTGTCTGTCGCCGCCGGTTCCTACCTCGCCGGAATTCCCGGTGCACTGTTCTCCGTCCCGATCCTGGCCGTAGCAAACTCGGCGATTCGGTATATTGCCGGCAGAACGTGGGAACATGAACTTGTGCCGGCTGCCGCGGATGGCAGTGCCATTGCAGGTTCTGCCGGTGCCGGGCTGGATAACACCTTCAAGGAAATCCGGCTGCCGGGCGCCCATCCCGGCCATGGCAAAGATGCACATCGTACAACGGGGGCTCCGGGCAGCAGCGCCGCTCCGGGCTCCGATGTCGAATCCCCCAAAGGAGAATAGTTCGTGAACACCCCTGAAAGCCTTCCCGTCACGCTGGACGATGTCCTTGAGGCGCAGAAGCTGCTTGACGGGATTATTACCCGGACACCGGTGGAATCGTCCCGGGCCCTGGGCAGCATGGTGGGCGGCGAGGTCTTCTTCAAGTGTGAGAACCTCCAGCGCGCGGGTTCCTTCAAGGTGCGCGGCGCCTATGTCCGGATGGCGCGGCTCTCCGAGGCGGAAAAGAGGCGCGGAGTGGTGGCCGCCTCGGCTGGCAACCACGCCCAGGGCGTGGCCGTCGCGGCCAAGAGCCTGGGCATCAAAGCGCGGATCTACATGCCGCTCGGCGTCGCACTTCCCAAGCTCGCTGCCACCCGGAGCCACGGCGCGGAGGTTGTTCTTCACGGCCACAACGTGGACGAGGCACTCGCGGAGGCCCAGCGGTACGCGGACGAGACCGGCGCCGTCTTCGTCCACCCGTTCGATAACGTGGACGTCGTGGCCGGCCAGGGCACGGTGGGCTTGGAAATCCTCGAACAGATCCCCGACGTTGACACCGTCCTCATGGGCGTCGGCGGCGGCGGCCTGCTGGCCGGTGTGGCCGTTGCCATCAAGGCCAGGGCCAAGGAGCTGGGCCGGGAGATCCGGATCATCGGCGTCCAGGCCGAAAACGCCGCCGCGTACCCGCCGTCGCTGGCCGCTGACGCCCTGGTGCCGCTGAAAAAGGTGTCCACCATGGCCGACGGCATCGCCGTCGGCCGTCCCGGGCAGCTACCGTTCAGCATCATCCGAGAACTCGTGGATGATGTGGTCACGGTCAGCGAGGATTCCCTCGCCAGGGCACTCATCTTCCTTCTGGAGCGGGCCAAGATGGTGGTGGAACCGGCCGGCGCCGTAGGCGTCGCCGCGCTCATGGACGGCAAGATCGAAAACCCCGGAACGACGGTGGTGGTCCTGTCGGGCGGCAACATCGACCCCATGCTGATGCTCAAGGTCATTCAGCGCGGTCTGTCCGCGGCCGGCCGCTACATGACCGTTCGCATGATGCTCGATGACCGCCCGGGTTCGCTGGCAACCATTGCCCGCATCATTGCCGAGAACGACGCCAATGTGACCGGCCTGGACCACACGCGGGTGGGCGGTTCGATCAGCATGGGGGACGTCTCCATCACTGTGAACCTGGAAACCAAGGGCCACGAGCACTGCGAACAGGTCCTGGGCGCCCTGCGTGCCGAGGGGTTCCAGCCGATCGTGGTGCACTAGGCGCCGGCATGCTGGACACTCCGGGAGACGCTCCGGCGACGCGGGAAACCCCTGCGGCGCGGGCCAAGGGCGGGTTGCTCGTAGTCGGATCCTTCGTCGTGCTGCTGTTCGCCATCGAGCTGGTGAACATGGTGACGCTGCACGCCCTGAACGGAGTGTTCGGCCTCAGGCCGCGCAGCGCTGACGGCGTCCTGGACATCTTCACCTTCCCCTTGCTGCACGCAAACCTGAACCATGTCCTCTCGAACGCGCTTCCCCTGATCATCTTCGGATTCCTGGTCTTCATGTCCGGATTGCGCGTCTTCCTCACCGCCGTTGCCTGCAGCTGGCTGGGTTCCGGCGCCGCTGTCTGGCTGATCGGCGCCGGGGGAATCACGGTGGGTGCCTCCGGCCTGGTCTTCGGACTGTTCGCGTTCCTCCTGGTGCGGGGCTTCTTCAACCGCAGCTGGTGGCAGATTCTGCTGTCCGTGGTGCTCTTCATGGCCTACGGCAGCATCCTCTTTGGGCTGATTCCCAGCATGGCAGGCTACGTGTCCTGGCAGGCACACCTCGGCGGCGCCGCCGGCGGCGTCCTTGCGGCGGTAGTGCTGAGGGCACGGGCCGCTGCCCGCGCGCGCTAAAGAGGTTAAAGCTAAAGAGGTTAAAGCTCGACGCCGGCCGTCCCCTCGGAGGGGGAGGCCGGCGTCGGGCGTTTATTCAGTACCGCCGGGAGTGGCGGGAAGGCTGGTTAGCCCGCGTACGGCTTGGCGGACAGGATCTCCACGGTGATGTCCTTGCCGTTGGGGGCGGTGTAGCTGAGCTGGTCGCCCTCCTTGTGTCCCATGATGGCGGCACCGAGCGGGGACTTTTCGCTGAAGACGTCGAGATCGGAGTCCCCGGCGATTTCGCGTGAGCCGAGCAGGAACGTTTCTTTGTCGCCGGCGATCCGGGCAACGACGACCATGCCGGGCTCCACGATTCCGTCATCTGCGGGGGCTTCGCCGACGTGGGCGTCGCGGAGCAGGGCGGTGAGCTGGCGGATACGGGCTTCGATCTTGCCCTGTTCCTCCTTGGCAGCGTGGTAACCGCCGTTTTCCTTGAGGTCTCCCTCTTGGCGCGCAGCTTCGATTTTCTGGACGATTTCCGCCCGGCCGGCGCTGGAAAGGTGGTCCAGCTCTGCCTTCAGGCGGTCAAAAGCTTCCTGGGTAAGCCAAGCTGTAGGCGCGCTGTTGGTGGTAGACACGGACTTCTCCTCTAGTGGTCAAAACAAGCAGTCATACAAGCAAAGACCCCGCCACGGTGGCCACTTGTGGAACTCAGTAACCAACTCAGCGGGGCAAAGGTATTGATCCATTGTAGTCAATCCTGTGGACAAAACCCAACGACCGAGCGGCGTGGGTCACATTCCTTCCCTACTTTGCCGCGTCCTCCGCGGCGTCGGGTATCCAGCAGTTGTCCACGACTCCGGACACGGACAACGATTCGGTGCGCAGGACGGCCCGCTGGGCCGTGGTGCGGCCGCCGTCGGCGCCCTGCTGGGATTCCGGCTGTGCAGGGGGAATATCAATTACCTTCCAGCCGACGACGGCGAATTTGGCATCGAGGGCCTTGATGGCGCACTTCACCGCAGTGCCGGGCTCCCGTGTGACCTGGAAGTCCACCTCGGCCTGGGTGGCGTCAACGGTGCTGTAGCCGATGTCCTTAAACGTGACGGACGACGTGGCCGAGGATGTGGAAACCCACGCCATGAAGCCGATCCCGGCCGCCAGGGCGGCAATTCCCGCCCGGCGTTTGGTTTTTGCGGACAGCCCGCGCTTTGGACGGCCATAGCGATTGGCTAGGCTAATGTCTGCAGGCTGGGGAGTGCCCGACTTGTCCTCGGTAGTCACTACTCCAGTTTAGTAGTGATCCGCAGGGGAATTATCCGGCCAACACCGCAACCGGCAACAGTAGAAAGAGGAGCAGTCCCAGATGACAGCGTCCACGAGCCAGTCACCTTCGCTTCGCCTTTTGACCGTCCACGCGCACCCTGATGATGAATCCAGCAAGGGCGCAGCGACCATGGCCATGTACGCGGCCAACGGCGTGGACGTCATGGTTGCGACCTGCACGGACGGCGCCCGCGGCGACATCCAGAATCCTGCGATGGAGGGCGAACCGCACCCGAAGCGGGACATGGCCGGTGCCCGCAGGCTCGAAATGAACCGGGCGGCCAGTATCCTGGGCGTCCGGCAGCGGTGGCTCGGCTTTGTGGATTCCGGGTTGCCTGAGGGCGATCCGCGGCCGCCGCTTCCCGCCGGGTCCTTTGCCCTGCAGCCCTTGGAGCGGGCCGCCGCGCCCCTTGTGCGTCTGGTCCGTGACTTCAAGCCGCACGTGATCGTCAGCTATGACGAAAACGGCGGCTACCCGCATCCTGACCACATCATGGCCCACCGTGTTGCGGTGGAGGCCTTCGACGCGGCGGGGGACCCCGGCAGGTATCCGGGCACCGGGGAGGCCTGGGAGCCCAGCAAGCTCTACTACGACCGCGCCTTCAGCCCCGAGCGCTTCCGCGCCCTGCACTTCGCCCTCGAGGAGGCCGGCCTCCAGTCGCCCTATGCCGAGCGCCTGGCCGCGTGGCTCGAGGCGGACGCCGAGGGGCACACCCCGCCCGCGCCGGCCCATGAGACCACCACGCAGGTGGACTGCGGCGACTACTTCGAAGCCCGCGACGACGCCCTTCGCGCCCACCGCACGCAGGTGGATCCGCTGGGGTTCTTTTTCGCGGTGTCGGCCGACATGCAGCGCCGCGCCTGGCCGTGGGAGGACTACACGCTGATCCGCTCCCGGGTGCCGGCCGAACTCCCTGAGAAGGACCTGTTCGCGGGGCTAAGATAGAGACAAGAGATCATTTCTATCCCTTGTAGAAATGCATGATGTAGAAAAGCATGATGTAGAAAAACGGGTAGATAAAGCGCGGGCACGGAAAATGTGAAAACAGGCGGTGCCTGCCCAGAAATTCAGCCCCGCGCAGTTGTCGAGTGACAGGCTGCGCGGCCAACAAGGCCAGGCGTCCTGCGCCCGGCCCCTGAGAAGGTTCCAACAGTGCACCACTTGCTCATCGCCCTGGCTTCGTCCCCGGCACCCTCGCCGTCGCTGCGTCCCGGCATCTCCGAGGATCAGGTGACCCCTGGCCTGCTCGGATTCCTGCTGACGGCGTTCATTGTGGTGCTCACGGCGCTGCTGATCGTGGACATGGTGCGGCGCATCCGGCGCGTGCGTTACCGCGCCCAGGTGGAGGAAGAACGCATGGCAGCGGCCGAGGCCGCCGACATCGCCCACGACGACGCCGCCGACGGCAATGCAGGCCGAACAGACACCTGACCCCGGCACGGGTGACAACGGCCAGGGGACCAGCCAGCCCGGGGAAACCGGACTGCAGGGACACAATGCGCTCGGCGGGGAACCGTCGGCCTACCTCCGCCAGCACGCCCACAACCCGGTGCACTGGCAGCCGTTCGGCGACCACGCCTTCGCTGACGCCGCCGCCCGGGATGTTCCGGTGTTCCTTTCCGTCGGCTATGCCGCGTGCCACTGGTGCCACGTCATGGCCCACGAATCCTTCGAGGACCAGGCAACCGCCGACTACCTGAACAGTTACTTTGTCGCGGTCAAGGTGGACCGCGAGGAGCGTCCGGACGTCGACGCCGTCTACATGGCCGCCACACAGGCGATCAGCGGCCAGGGCGGCTGGCCCATGTCCGTGTTCCTGACCCCCGACGGGCTCGCGTTTCACGCCGGAACGTACTTCCCGCCCCGGCCGATGCCCGGCCGCCCGTCGTTCGTCCAGGTGCTCGAGGCCGTGCACGACGCGTGGACCGAGCGCCGGGATGCGGTGGAACAGAATGCCCGCTCACTCGCGCGCAACATGGGCCATGCGCAGTTGTCCACCGCGGTGGACCTCTCCGGCCCGCCGGAGCTGATCGACGCCGGGCTGCTGTCCGCAGCCGTCCGCTCGCTGGCCGCAGAGGAGGATTCCGACGGCGGCTTCGGCAACGCCCCCAAGTTCCCGCCGTCGGCCGTTCTGGAGTTCCTGATCAGGCACGCGGCGGTCCCCTCGGAAACAGCCGGGGAGGCCCGGGACATGGCGGGGCGCACGCTGGCGGCCATGGCCCGTTCGGCGCTGTACGACCAGCTCGACGGCGGCTTCGCGCGGTATTCCGTGACCCGTGACTGGTCCGTTCCGCATTTCGAGAAGATGCTTTACGACAACGCGCAGCTGCTGAGGGTCTATGTGCACTGGATCCGGCTCGGCGGAACTGCAGGCTTCCCGGCTGCCGAGGCGGCGGACGTCGCCGGGCGCACCGCCGACTGGATGCTGGCGTCGCTGGGACTGCCGAAGGCAGGGGCCGAATGCGTTGCGCTGGCGTCCTCGCTGGATGCTGATTCGGCGGTGAACGGGGAACACCACGAAGGCGCCAGTTACCTTTGGACGATCGGTGGCCTGGAGCAGGTGCTCGGCGCCGCCGACGCTGCCGCTGTCGCCTGGATCATGAACGTCGGTGCCGCCGGAACCGTCTCCGAACTGGGCTCGCCGCTGCATCCGGGACGGCCGCTGGCCGGGGAAGAAGCCGAGGCCTGGGTCGGCGCGCAGCCCCGGCTGCGGGAGGCCAGGGCGTCCCGGCCCCAGCCGGCCCGCGACGACAAAGTGGTGGCCGGATGGAACGGCCTGGCCGCGGCGGCACTCGCCGAAGCCGGGGCAATCCTGGGGCGCCGGGACCTCGTGGCCGCCGCCGAGCGGATCGCGGCCTACCTCGAGCAGGTCCACTGGCGGGCAGCGGCCGGGAACCCCGCGGAGGGGGAGCTCATACGCGTTTCGCATGACGGTGAAGCCCGGGGGATCGGCGGCCTGCTCGAGGACTACGCGTTCTGCGCCGACGGCTTTTTGACGCTGTACTATGTCACGGGAGATGCCCGCTGGTACGGGCTGTCCGAGGCGGTGATTTCTGCGGCCTGCCGGAGGTTCGTGGCAGGCGGCAGGCTTGCCGACTTCGCCGGTGAATCAAAACAGGTTTCAAACGCCCAGGGCGGCCAGCCGGGCCTGGACCCCTTCGACAATGCGACGCCCAGCGGTGCTGCCGCCTTTGCCGGGGTCTTGCTGAGCTACGCAGCGCTGTCCGGGTCCGCCGAACACCGGACCATGGCCGGAAACATCATGTCGCTGCTGCCGCCCATCGCGGCCCGTGCACCCCGGGTTGCCGGCTGGCTGCTGGCCACCGCACAGGCCGCGCTGGCGGGCCCGGTGGAGGCCGCCGTCGTCGGTCCCTCCGGTCCCGGAAGGGACACGCTGCACAGGGCGTTGCTCCTGGCCCCGAGTCCCGGGCTGGTGGTGGCGGTATCCGGCGCCGGCACGGCTGCCGATGCCCCGGAGCTGCCCGGGGCCGTGCCGCTGTTGCGCGGCAGGACGGCCAGCGCGGACGGGACCCCGCTGGTATATGTGTGCCGCGACATGGTCTGTAACATGCCCGTGGCGACAGTGACCGAGGTGCTGGAGCGGGTCAGCTCAGCACGGCAATGACAATCGCCACGAAGTGGGCAGCGAAGGCGAGCACGGTGAAGGCGTGGAACAGCTCGTGGAAGCCGAAGTGCTCGTAGCTGAAGTTCGGCCTCTTGAGGGCATAGAACACCGCGCCGGCGATGTACAGGGCCCCGCCGACGCAGATGAGCAGGGCGGCCGGGACGCTTGCCGCGAAGAAATCAGGCAGGTAGAAGAGCGAACCGCAGCCCAGCGCGATGTAGATGGGCACATAGAGCCAGCGGGGCGCATGGGTCCACAGGAGCCGGAACAGCACGCCGAGGATGGCGCCGGACCAGATCAGCCACAGCAGCAGCACCGCGGTGGGCCGCTCGAGCAGGCTCCAGGCCAGCGGCGTGTAGCTGCCGGCGATCACCAGCATGATGTTGGTGTGGTCCAGGCGCTTGAGGACGATCTTCACGCCCGGGGACCAGTTGCCGCGGTGGTACACGGCGCTGATGCCGAACAGCAGCACGCCGGTGAGGGCGTAGATGGCGGACGTGACCTTGCGGTCCGGCGTGGGTGCCAGCACAACCAGGATGACCCCCGCGGCCAGGGCCAGCGGCGCCGTGACCGTGTGGATCCAGCCACGCCATTTGGGCTTGATCATCAGCAGTTCGGCAATGCGGACCGCGGCGCCGTCCAGGGCGCTCGACTGTGGTTCCGGGGCGCCGGAGCTTCCGTCCGGGGGGTTGCGCTTCATGCCTCCAGAATAACCTACGCATCAGTAAGTTACTCAGCGGTAACATGCCGTCGGGGCCGGGAGGCGGCCCGCAAATGGCGCCCGCTGCTCCGGTGTGTGCACGCGGCCGCTTCCTCCGGGCGGTAGCCTAGGATTTGCACTGAAGTCATCGAGCCAGGAAGTCAGGTGAATCTCCGGATGGAATTGCCCGGGTTCCTTTATGGCTTCTATGAGCGCCAGCTGCTCCGCTCGCTGGAACCGGAACGCATTCCGAGGCACGTTGGCGTCATGGTGGACGGAAACCGGCGCTGGGCCAGGCAGTTCAACGCGCCCACCAGCCAGGGGCACCAGGCCGGCGCGGACAAGATCCACGAATTCCTCGGCTGGTGCCAGGAGCTGGGGGTCAGGGTGGTCACCCTGTACATGCTCTCCACGGACAACATGAACCGCTCCGGCGAAGAGCTGGACCTGCTCATGGGGATCATCGCGAACACGCTGGACCGCCTGGACGATGCCGCCGACATCTCGGTCCATGCCATGGGGGCGCCGGAACTCCTGCCCGACTACCTGGCTGACCGGCTCACCTCGTTGACGGCCCGGACGCCGGTGCGTGAGAAGCTCCACGTAAACGTGGCAGTCGGCTACGGCGGCCGCCGCGAAATCGTGGACGCCGTGCGTGAGCTGCTGCATGACGCCGTGGCGCGCAAGGCTGACATCAGCGAGCTCGCCGACAGCCTGTCGGTGGATGACATTTCCCGGTTCCTCTACACCCGGGGCCAGCCGGACCCGGACCTGGTGATCAGGACCTCCGGCGAACAGCGGCTGTCGGGCTTCCTGATGTGGCAAAGCGCCTACAGCGAGTTCTACTTCTGCGAGGCCCTCTGGCCCGCGTTCCGGAAGGTCGATTTCCTCCGCGCCCTGCGGGACTATGCCGGCAGGCAGCGGCGGTTCGGAACCTAGTCTCCTGCCGGTCCGCGGTGGCGGCGGGCGTGCCCCGGGTCTGCGGGGAAGCACGCCGGATTCCCAACCCGGTGCGCGCCGTTAATCTTGAATTCACGTGACGGCAACAGGAATCGCCGGACGAAGGCTTTGGAAATTAGTTCGGGGAGATTTACGTTATAACCATCAGCAGGCAAACCGCCGGCTGATCGGGGAGGCCAATACATGGAGCGATTCTTCGCACCGGTTGTATGGGAGGCCGAGTCCGGCCTCAAGGCCGAGCCGCCTCACCAATAACAATTCCGGGCATGCGCCCCGGGGCTGGAGTCGATGTGGCTATTTCTGAACAACTGCCCGAAGTCATCACGGACAAGGGTGAGAAGGCTACCTCTCGCGCCGAGCGAGCTATTTCAAAGACCGGTGCGGCCACGAAAGACGCCGCAGCCGGTCTTGCTGTTTCCGGCCCAAGATCTGAATCCCAGCCCGCCGTCTCCACTTTTGTCATTGATACCTCGGTGTTGCTCTCGGATCCCCGCGCGCTGCTGCGCTTTGCAGAGCACGAGGTCATTGTGCCCATCGTGGTGATCACCGAACTTGAGGGGAAGCGGCACGACCCCGAACTCGGGTACTTCGCCAGGAAGGCGCTCCGGCTCCTCGATGACCTGCGCATCCAGCACGGCGGCCTCAACCGGCCCATTTCCCTGGGAGACGCCGGCGGCACCCTCATGATCGAGATGAACCACATCTCGGCCGAGGTACTCCCGGCCGGATTCCGGGCCGGCGACAACGACAGCCGCATCCTGGCCGTGGCCAAGAACCTGGCCAACGAGGGCCGCAACGTCACCGTGGTGTCCAAGGACCTCCCCATGCGGGTCAAGGCTTCGGCAATGGGCCTGTTGGCTGACGAATACCGCAACGAGCTCGTCAAGGACTCAGGCTGGACAGGCGTCGCGGAAATTGACGCCAGCGAGGAGGAGATCTCAACGCTCTACGGCCACGAGCCGGTCTTCATCCCGGCAGCTGCCGAGATGCCCGTCAACACCGGACTCGTGTTGCTCTCCAACCGGGGATCCGCCTTGGGGCGCGTGGGCGCGGACAAGCAGGTCCGTCTGGTCAAGGGCGACCGCGATGTCTTCGGCCTCCACGGACGCTCCGCCGAACAGCGGCTCGCCATTGACCTGCTCATGGACCCGGCCGTGGGCATTGTGTCCATGGGCGGCCGGGCGGGCACCGGCAAGTCGGCCCTTGCCCTGTGCGCCGGGCTGGAGGCCGTGCTGGAGCGGCGCGAACACCGCAAGGTGATCGTCTTCCGGCCGCTCTACGCCGTCGGCGGCCAGGAATTGGGCTACCTGCCGGGCTCTGAGTCGGAAAAGATGAACCCCTGGGCGCAGGCCGTCTTCGACACCCTCGGCGCACTCGTGAGCCAGGAAGTCGTGGAAGAGGTCATGGACCGCGGCATGTTGGAAGTCATGCCGCTGACCCACATCCGCGGCCGCTCCCTGCATGACGCCTTCGTGATCGTTGACGAGGCCCAATCCCTCGAGAAGAACGTCCTGCTCACCGTCATGAGCCGCATCGGACAGAACTCGAAGATCGTCCTCACGCACGACGTCGCCCAGCGCGACAACCTCCGGGTCGGACGGCACGACGGCGTCGCCGCCGTCGTGGAGACCCTCAAGGGCCACCCGCTCTTCGGCCACATCACCCTCACCCGGTCCGAGCGCTCGCCGATCGCCGCGCTGGTGACGGAGCTGCTGGAAGGGGCGGAGATCTAGGCACAGCGTTCAGTCGGCAGCCGCGTGAGGGTCACCTTCGCGCGGCTGTCGCGTCCCGCCGTCGGGCCGTGGCCGGGTCCGCTGGGCCACGGCCCTTCGCCGTCGCTTAGCGCGAATGTCCCTTCCCAAGGCTCGCAAGCTCGCCCCGGGGCCCTCGGGACGTCGCTTACGACGCATATGGACCCGCTCCGGTCGCTGGGCGACCTCCGCGGGTCCGATGCGCCGCGATGCGCTCCTACGCGAAGAACCGCGTCCCGGCTTGGACTGCTGGTTGAGGTTGTCGAAACCGCTGTGCCCGCCGGCTAGATTCCTAGGAACCTGGCTGTGGGTTCGTGGCCGTCCACCTTTAAGTGCCAGTCGGGGCGGTGGAGGGTTTCCGGGGTCAGGCGGACGCGCTGCACCGTCTCCTGCTTGCCGCCCCACGACATGCGGGTCACGCCGTTCAGTTCGTAGCCCAGGGACCGCGATACGCCCAGGGACTGGGCGTTCCAGGCCGCTGCTTCGGACTCCGCCACTTCTGCGTTGAGCCAGTCGAACGCGTAGAGCGCGACGGCGGCGCGCATCTCCTTGCCGAACCCCCGGCCGTGCGCGCTTGTCCTCAGCCATGATCCGGTGGTGACTGTCCGGAGGGTGGCGAAATCTTTGGCGTCCACGTCCTGGCAGCCGAGGAACGTGTCGCCGTGCCAGATGCCCAGGATGAGTGTCCAGGCCTCCGGCGAGGTGTTGGCCCGGCACCGCCAATACCACCGGGCCATGTTGGGCCCCAGATCTGCAGCAGCCGCCTCGGCCCACGGAGTGCTGAACGGGTTGCGGCCGCGTTCGTGGATGCCGCTGGCAGCAGCTTCCACCGCCGAGGGAATGTCGTCGTCACGGAGCGGCCGCAGGGTCAGCCGGGGCGTCGTCAGGGTGAGGGCGAAGGGAGGCCAAACAGAGGTCAGCTCAGTCATTCCGGAAGCCTAGCCGATGCCCGGGCTGCTAGCCGCCGGTGTGATGCGCAACGCCCAGGGACAGCCGGGTGCCGTCCGGGCCCTTCAGTATCAGGGCAATAGCCTTGTCCGGAAGTTCGAAGACCATGGTGGCATCGAGCGACTCACCCTGGCGGATCTCCGCCTTCGCCAGGGACCTCCACAGCGGCCGCAGATCGCTGCCGCCCGGGCCACTGACGACGAATCCGGACGTATCCAGCAAGATTCCGCCGGCTTCCACGGCGGTGAACTGCACGAGTACTCGGACCCGGTGGGTGCCTGCGGACGGGCCCTCCTCCAGGACCTGCACATGCTCGGGAGGCAGCCAGCCGTCATCCTCCAGGGGAACGATTCCCTTGATCCTCGCTGTCCCGCCCGGGACCACGGCACTCGGCCCGAGTGGCACGCTGGGCTCCGGCTTGGCGGTTAGGAACAGATAGCCGAGAGCCAGGGCCAGGGCACAGACCAGGGCAAGGGGCACCACCATCAACCGGCGGCGCCTGTTTCGTGGAGTGGCCGATGCCGTGGCTGCTGTCGATTCGTCCGGGGCCATCGTGGACATGGCCCGAGTCTGCACGGGCCAGCTTGGGAAAACCCTGCACGGAACCCGGCAGTCACGGAGCCGCCCGGCCCCGCAGCCACGGAGCACAGCGCCCCGGAGCAGAGCAGCCCCGGTGTTTCGTCAGGCGGGGTTGGGCCGCAGCGGCCACTGGATGTGTGCGCGCACATCCGTGAGGTTCATCGGTTCAGCCACGAACAGGTCATCCAGCATGTATTCGTCCACGGCCAGGATGCGGATCCAGTGCCCCGGGCGCCGCGCTTCGCCGTCGAGGGGTTCGCTGGCCACGCAGACCCCGGTTCCGGCGTCAATCCGGACCCGGGTCCTGCCGGGACCGCACAGCGGCGCCTCGGGATCGAGCGGACGGTAGCTGAGGTTTGGTGAAACCACCGTCTCCAGCGCCCGCCGCCCCTCGTGGTCCACCTCATGCACCGGCTCGAGAATCTCCACCGCATTGGCGTTGGGGAACTCCAGCGGCACGGGCGCGTTTCCCGCCAGTTCCACGGGATCGAGGGCGGCCGCGAAGCGGCCGTTTCCGAACGACGGTTCCCCGTACGCAGCCTCCGGGCGGCGCCTGACCAGCCCGCCGTCGTCGTACACGGGAGTGACCAGGTGGGCGGGAAGCAGCCATGACCGCCTCGTGGCGCTAATGTACAGGCCGTCGCGTGAGTCGTTGATGCCGGTGGTGCTGTTCATCAGGGTTCCGTCGGCGGACTCCAGGCGGAGTGCCCCGGGGCGCCGCAGCCACGCTCGTACCGGGCCGGTGCCGGTGACGGCAGCATCGGCATATTCGAAGCGGAGGGACTGCCATTTCCACGGGGACGAACGGCAGAGGTTCCGGAAGGATGCGGCCGAATCCGCGGGCGTGGCGGCCTCGCCGTGTTCCTGCCGGTGCTTGGCGTCCCAGGTCCCCATATCCACAGTTTACGCGCGGGGCCAGCAGCGGGCCGGGCAAATCCAGTAGCATCCGAGGGTGATACGACGACTTGGCGAACTATGGGAAGCAGCTCCGTTCGCGTTCTGGCTGGTGCTGGCGGCGTGCGCCTATTTTGCGGTGATGGCCGTGAGGCTCACGGTGATCGATGTCAGGCACCACCTCCTGCCGAACCGGATCGTATTTCCGTCCTACGCCGTTGCCGGCGTGTTGCTGCTGGGCGCCGTGGTCAGTTTGGCGGTGTGGGCCCCGGCCGGTGGGGGCGTGCCGGATGGCGGTGCGCAGCTGTTCGGGGTTCCTGCGCTGAGGATCGTGGCCGGGGGAGCCGTCCTGTGGCTTTTCTATTTTGTCCTGCGGCTGGTCTATCCGCCGGGGATGGGGTTCGGCGACGTCAAACTCGCCGGGGTGCTGGGCATGTATCTGGGCTACCTGGGGTGGCCGCACGTATTCGCCGGCACCTTCGCCGCCTTCCTGCTCGGCGGCGTGTGGAGCATCGGACTGCTGGCGTTGCGGCGCGGAACGCTGAAGTCGGCCATCCCGTTTGGGCCGTTCATGCTCGCCGGTGCCGCTGCGGCGATGATGCTGCTGCCGGCCTGAGCAAGGAAGCCGGGGCGCCGCAACCTCCAAGGTTGCGGCGCCCCTGCAACTGCTGCGGCCGTTTCCCGACCTTCCCCGGCTGGCGGGGTCAGCGGCGCTGGCCGGCCAGCTCGCCGTCGTCGTTCTTCACGCCGTCCTCCGGCTCACGGTCTGCCGAAGCTGCCGGCGTTTCCGCCGCCGGTCCACTGCCGGTGACGACGGCGGTGCCGCCGTTGCCGCGGCGTGCCGCTTCCAGCCGCTCGGCTTCCTCGCCACCCACTGCCTCGCCGCGTGCCACCATGCCGGCCGTGTCGGAGAGCGGGATCTGCTTCAGGGTCAGGGCCAGCACCAGCGCGACGCCCAGGAACGGCAGCAGGTACCAGAACACGGGTGCCAGCGAGTCCGCGTAGGCGTTCACAATGGCGTCCCGGAGCTGTTCCGGCAGCTGGCTCAGGGCCTGCGGGTCCAGGGTCTGGGTGGACTGGGCAGCCTGGTCGGCGGAGGCGCCGGCCCCGGTGAAGGCGTTGGTCAGGGACTCGGCCAGCCGCGAGGTGAAGATGGAGCCGAACACGGCCACGCCCAGGGACGC
The DNA here is from genome assembly GCF_018613835.1 of Arthrobacter sp. ISL-5. Classification (GTDB taxonomy): domain Bacteria; phylum Actinomycetota; class Actinomycetes; order Actinomycetales; family Micrococcaceae; genus Arthrobacter. Next base: position 118,687 of record NZ_JAGGPM010000035.1, read on the forward strand.
TCCCACTTCGCGGAAGTAGTTGTTGGTGCTGGTGGCCGTGCCGATCTGTTCCGCCGGGACGGAGTTCTGCACCACCAGGACGATGACCTGCATGATGGAGCCCAGGCCGGCGCCGAACACGAAGAGCTGGACGCAGATGACCCAGATGGGGGTGTCGGCCGTCAGGGTGGTCAGCCACAGCATGGCGCCCATCGTGAGCGCGGCGCCCATGATGGGGAACCTCTTGTACTTGCCGGTCTTGGAGATCCGGATGCCCGAGTAGATGGCCATGCCCATGAGGCCCGCCATCATGGGCAGCATGAGCAGCCCGGATTCGGCGGCGGAGGTCCCGGAGGACATCTGGAGGAACGTGGGGACGAACGCGATGGCGGCGAACATGCCCAGGCCCAGCGTAAAGCCGATGGCGGTGGAGTTCACGAAGATCCGGTTCTTGAACAGGCCCAGCGGGATGATGGGATCCTCGGCGCGGCGCTCCACGACCACGAAGGCGGCAGCGGCCACCACCAGGCCGGCACCGAACGCCCAGGTCAGCGGCGAATCCCAGCCTTCGTCCTTCTTGCCGCCGAAGTCGGTGAAGAAGATGAGGCACGTGGTGGCCGCGGAAAGCAGCAGGATGCCGAGGATATCGATCCGCTTCTCGGCCTTCTTGTTCGGCAGGGTCAGGGTGAACCATGCGATGGTGAACGCGGCGATGCCGATGGGGATGTTGATGTAGAAGGCCCATTCCCAGGTCAGGTGGTCAACGAAGTAGCCGCCGAGGAGGGGGCCGGCGACGGCGGAGAGGCCGAAGATGGCGCCCAGCGGGCCCATGTACTTGCCGCGGTCCTTGGCCGGGACGATGTCGGCGATGATGGCCTGCGAGAGGATCATAAGGCCGCCGCCGCCCAGGCCCTGGATGGCGCGGAAGATCACGAAGCCCCAGAAATCGGTGGCGAAGGCGCAGCCCACCGAGGCGAGGGTGAACAGTGCAATGGCCACAAGGAACAGGTTGCGGCGGCCCAGGACGTCACCGAACTTGCCGTAGATGGGCATCACGATGGTGGTGGCCAACAGGTAGGCCGTGGTGATCCAGGCCTGGTGCTCCACCCCGCCGAGCTTCCCCACGATGGTGGGCATCGCGGTGGAGACGATGGTCTGGTCCAGGCTGGAGAGGAGCATTCCGGCGATCAGGGCCGAGAAGATGATCCAGATGCGTTTCTGGGTCAGCAGCAGCGGCTCGGCTGCTGCCTTGGGACTGACGGCGGTGCTCATTGGTGTCCTTCTGCGGAGTCTTGTTCAGGGAGGTTGAGGGGCTGTGAGAAGAGCAGCCGCGCCGAGGAGATGTTTTCCAGCAGCAGGTCCTGGTAGGACCGGGCGTTGCCTTCGGAGAAGTAGGCCATGCTGGTGTGCCGGGCAATGCCGCCCATGGCCACGACCGCCATCCGGACCACCGGATGGCCCGGGGCCACACCTTCACGGGCGGCGAGGACACGGGCAAAGTGGGCTTCCCGTTCCTCCGTCGCTCCGATGATTTTGAGCATCAGCTGGGGCTCTTTCTTGATGACGCCGATCAGCTGGCGGGTCTCCTCTTCGGAGGAGCTCATCCGTTCCGACATCTTCAATGCCAGCTCGACCAGGTCCTGGAGGAGGGTGGCGGAGATTTCTCCGGATGGTGAGCCGGCGCCGCCGCGGATGAAGTCGGTGAAGATCTCCTCGGGGAGCTCGTCGTCCACATGGCCGAGGATGGCGTCCTCCTTCGACGGGAAGTAGTTGAAGAACGTCCGGCGGGAAATGCCGGCCTGTTCGCACACTTCCTCGACGGTGTAGCCGTTGAGGCCACGTTCGGCCGTCAGCGACCGCGCGATGGCGCTGATGGAACCGCGCGTGGCTGCCCGCTTGCGCTCCCGAAGGCCGCCGTCACTTATTGCACTATTATTCACAAAGTAAAGTTTTGCACTATTTCTGATTGAGTGCAATTTTGAGCGCGAACGGACACTTCCGGCCCCAACTCCGAGCGCGAACGGACACTTGCGGCCCCAACCCGCCGAGGCTGCCTTAAACGCCAGCGGCCGCCCGCCTTCGCTGGGAAGGTGGGCGGCCGCCGTCGTACTTTTTGGAAGTTAGGCCTTGTGCGGCGGGCGGGTCATGGACATGACGTCCAGGGCCGTGTCCAGCTGCTCTTCGGTCAGCTCGCCGCGCTCCAGGAAGCCCATGGCCACCACGGTTTCGCGGATGGTCAGGCCCTCGGCCACGGCTTTCTTGGCGATCTTCGCGGCGTTCTCGTAGCCGATGTACTTGTTCAGCGGGGTGACGATCGACGGCGATGCCTCGGCGAGGAAGCGTGCGCGCTCGACGTTGGCGGTGATGCCGTCGATCATCTTGTCGGCCATGACGCGGCTGGTGTTGGCCAGCAGGCGCACGGATTCGAGCAGGTTGGCGGCCATGACGGGAATGCCGACGTTCAGTTCGAAGGCGCCGTTGGTGCCGGACCAGGCGATGGCGGTGTCGTTGCCGATGACCTGGGCGCAGACCATGATGGACGCCTCGCAGATGACGGGGTTGACCTTGCCCGGCATGATCGAGGAGCCCGGCTGGAGGTCCGGGATGGCGATTTCGCCGAGGCCGGTGTTGGGGCCGGAGCCCATCCAGCGGAGGTCGTTGTTGATCTTCATGAAGGAGATCGCGATGTTGCGCAGCTGGCTGGAGGCTTCGATGAGGCCGTCGCGGTTGGCCTGGGCCTCGAAGTGGTCGCGTGCTTCGGTCAGCGGCAGGCCGGTGTCGGTGGCGAGCAGCTCGATGACGCGCTCCGGGAAGCCGGCAGGGGTGTTGATGCCGGTGCCCACGGCGGTGCCGCCGAGGGGAACTTCAGCCACGCGGGGGAGGGCGGCGTTGATGCGCTCGATGCCGTAGCGGACCTGTGCGGCGTAGCCGCCGAACTCCTGGCCCAGGGTGACGGGAGTGGCGTCCATGAGGTGGGTGCGGCCGGACTTGACCACGTCCTTGAACTCCACGGCCTTGCGCTCCAGCGACTCGGCGAGGTAGCCGAGGGCCGGGATGAGGTCGTTGATCAGGGCCGATGTGGCCGCAACGTGCACCGACGTGGGGAAAACGTCGTTTGAGGACTGGGAGGCGTTGACGTGGTCGTTGGGGTGGACCACCTTGTCGCTGCCGGCGGCCTTGAGCGCACGGGAGGCAAGTTCGGCGAGGACCTCGTTGGTGTTCATGTTCGAGGACGTGCCGGAACCGGTCTGGAAAACGTCGATGGGGAAGTCGCCGTCGTACTTGCCCGCGGCCACCTCGTCGGCAGCGTCTGCGATCGCCTTGGCCAGCTCGCCGTCGAGCACGCCCAGTTCTGCGTTGGCCTGGGCAGCGGCCTTCTTTACCCGCGCCAGGGCCTCGATGTGGGCACGTTCAAGGGTTTTGCCGGAGATGGGGAAGTTCTCGACTGCACGTTGCGTCTGCGCGCGGTACAGGGCGTTCACGGGGACGCGGACTTCGCCCATCGTGTCATGTTCAATGCGGAACTCTTCAGTGGAAGTCATGGGGCTAGCTTAGGGCGATCGGGGGCCTCATCGAAAACCGTGAACCGCTTGCTACGGGGCTCCCGGCGGGGCCGCGGCAGCGCTGTCTAAAGCTCGCCGATTCCGGAAACCAAGTCCGCGCGGCCCTCTGCCAGGCTGTAGGAAAGCCCGATCACGGCCGCCCGTCCGCTTTCGATTGCGTCGGAAATCACACGTGAGCTGTCCACGAGGCGGTGCGACGTCTGTTTGACGTGCTCCACCACCATGTCATTGACCTCGGTTTCGTTATTGCGCAGGGAGGTCAGGACCGACGGCGTGATCCGCTCCACGAGGTCGCGGATGAATCCAACGGGCATCTGGCCGGTTTCCACGGCAGTCTTGGTGGCGCTGACCGCGCCGCAGCTGTCGTGGCCGAGGACCACGATCAGCGGCACGGCGAGGACGCCGATGCTGTACTCGAGTGAGCCGAGCACGGCGTCGTCGATCACCTGGCCGGCGGTGCGGACCACGAAGGCGTCGCCCAGGCCGAGGTCGAAGATGATCTCGGCGGCGAGCCGGGAGTCCGAGCAGCCGAAGATCACGGCGAACGGGTGCTGGTTTTCCACCAGGGAGGACCTTCGTGAGGCGTCCTGGTTGGGGTGTGAGGATTCGCCGTTGACGAAGCGTTCGTTGCCTTCGCGCAGACGGCGCCAGGCCAGAGCAGGGGTCAGATAGGTTGCCACGGCCCCAACCTTACGGGGCGGGACTCGCCGAAGGGGAAACCGTTACGGCCGGGTTACTGTCCAGGGACTTTACGACGGCGGCGGCCAGGACCGTGAACTCGTCCAGTGGGGCGTTGCCGCTGAGGACGACGGTGGTGCCGCGGCGGTTCAGCACCATGCTTTTTTCACCCTTGCCGGTGTCGCGCAGTTCCCATTCCTGCCCTCCCGCGTTCCGGGTTCCGGTCACGGGTGCATTCTTGGTCTGCTGCAGCAGCCAGGTCGGATTGGCCTTCTTCGTCTGGACCAGGCCGATGAACGCCTCCTTCGGAGTGAGGTAGCCGACTTCCCAGGTGGGCACCCCGGTGCCGGTGCCGGCCTCCCAGCGGGCGTAATTCGGCCGGAATGTGTCGCCCGCCGCGGGGGTCACTGGTGTGAATCCCGCCACACCCGCGGCGTTGCGGGCCACGGCGCTGACGTCGATGTTGGGACGGAAACCGTCGGACTTCGGGGCGGGGTTCATCAGGACGATCGGCAGGAAAGCGGCGATGCTGACCACCAGGGCGATGATCATGCCAATGACGGAGGCGTTGGCCCGCTTGGCGGCAGCGGCGGGGATTACCGGCTTGACTGGCGGTGCCGCCGCGGCGGGGGAGGTGCCGTGGCCGGCGTCGGGGGTCGTGGGGGTGGACTTGTCCTGCGTTTCACTCACACCTCTATAGTCGCCCATGCGGGGGCCGAACTCACATTCGGTGCGCGCGACGGTGAGGGAAATCGTGCGTTACGCAGGTGGGTCATCCCATGACCTTGGTGGTCCACCGCGACTATGATCAGTTACAGAGGAATCACCGCGATGGCCGCCTCAGGCCTTGCGGGTCCAATGATCGCCACTCGAAGAAGAGGTTCACGTGTCACCAGCGTCCATGACCCAGAAGTATTCCACGCTTTCCCCGTCGCTTGCCGTCGGCATCGACGAGCCGGACCGCAACCTTGCACTTGAGCTTGTCCGCGTCACCGAGGCCGCGGCGATCGCCGGCGGCCACTGGGTGGGTTTCGGTGACAAGAACAAGGCCGACGGCGCCGCCGTCGACGCCATGCGGTCGTTCCTCCAGACCGTCCACTTTAACGGCGTTGTGGTCATCGGCGAAGGCGAAAAAGACGAAGCCCCCATGCTCTTCAACGGCGAGCAGGTGGGTGACGGCACCGGTCCCGAGTGCGACGTCGCCGTCGACCCGATTGATGGAACCCGCCTGACGGCGCTGGGGATCAACAACGCCCTGGCCGTCCTCGCGGTGGCCGAGCGCGGCTCCATGTTTGACCCCTCAGCGGTGTTCTACATGGAAAAGCTTGTCACCGGCCCCGAGGCCGCCGACATGGTGGACCTGCGCCTGCCCGTCAAGCAGAACCTGCACCTGATCGCCAAGGCCAAGGGCGTCAAGGTCAACCAGCTCAACGTCATGATCCTGGACCGCGACCGCCACCGCCCGCTGGTGGAGGAAATCCGCGAAGCCGGCGCGCGCACCAAGTTCATCATGGACGGCGACGTCGCCGGCGCCATCGCGGCAGCACGCTCCGGCACCGGCGTGGACGCACTGATGGGCATCGGCGGAACGCCCGAAGGCATCGTCGCCGCGTGCGCCATCAAGTCCCTCGGTGGCGTCATCCAGGGCCGGCTGTGGCCCACGAGCGACGATGAGAAGCAGAAGGCCATCGACGCCGGCCACGACCTCGAGCGGGTCCTCTCCACGAACGACCTCGTCAAGAGCGACAACTGCTACTTCGCCGCCACCGGCATCACCGACGGCGACCTCCTCAAGGGCGTGCGCTACGACAAGGACAAGGTGCTGACGCAGTCGATCGTCATGCGCTCCAAGTCCGGCACCATCCGGTTTGTGGACGGCGAGCACCAGGCCAGCAAGTGGGAAGGCTACGCCCGCCGCTAGCCGCACCCGCCTCCCTGCGCGAACTGGCAGCAAATGACCCCAAATCCACGGTTTGGGGTCATTAGCTGCCAGTTCGCGTTTAAGCGCCGAAGTCACCCTGTGGATAACGCGCCCCACCCTGCGAATCCGGTCCAGAATGAACCATGTCCCGGACCCCGATGCCGCCCCAGTTACCGCATGGTTCGTTTCTTGTTGCCGACGCGGACCTGCTCGGCCTGAGCCGAAAACAGCTGAGCAGGGATGGCATCTTCACGCCGTCCCGCGGCATCAGGCTTGCGTTGAACGGCACAGGAAGCGTGGCTGAGAATGTCCGCGCCTACAGCCGGCTGGACCCGGGCTGCGTGCTGACCCACTCGACCAGCGCCAGAATCTGTTGCATATGCCTACCGGGCTGGCTGGACCAGGACTGGCGCATCCACATTGCCCGGGCCGCAGACGGTTCTAAGCCCCGACGCCGGAATGTGGTGGGGCATCAGTTGTCGTTCAAGGAAGGCGAAGTTCTGATGTTCGACGGCGTGCGCCTCACCTCGCCTGCGCGCACTTGGCTGGACCTTGCTTCCGTGTTGAGCGTGGATGAACTCGTCGCTGCCGGTGACTCGATCGTCGTCGAACACGGAGATGATTTCCCGGTGCCGCGTCAGCCGTTGTCCTCGATCTCCGACCTGCAAGCGATAGTCGGCCAGCATGCGGGAATGCGCGGGGTGAAAAAGGCAAGGTTGGCCCTGGAACTCATCCGAGTGGGAGCGGACTCGGCGCCGGAAACGATGATGAGGCTGGCGCTCGTGCGGGCCGGGCTTCCTGAACCTGCCCTGAATGTCGTGCTGAGAAACGGACTCGGCCATCCGGTGGTCTGGCCTGATGCCGCCTACCCTGACCACCGGATCGCGCTTCAGTATGACGGCGCCCACCATGGCGACCCGGACCAGTACCGCCGCGACATCAAACGGCAGCGCCTGACGGAAAGTCTGGGCTGGCGGGAAGTCCGGGTGCAAAGGAGCGACCTGGACGGGGAACGGCCGTTCGTCGTCGAAAAGGTCAGGGCGCTTCTCGGCGGCTCGTCCGCGTCGATCCGTTGGGCGCGAACTGGCAGCTAATGCCCGCAGAAGACGGATTTGAGGGCATTATCTGCCGGTTCGCGCTCAGGAGGTGGGGCGTTTGAGGGCCGAGCGCAGGGCGTCGCGGAGTTTGCGGGCCACCTGGTACGCCGCGTAGCGTGGGCGGTTGACGGGCAGGTCCCACGTCCCGGGGTAGGCGATTTCGCGGCCGCCGAAGGACTTCTTGAACGCCGTGAAGCCCGCCCACTTGTGATCGGGCTGGTCGGCCGGCGCCACGCCCCAGAGGTCCACGTGCTTGAGGCCTTTGTCCTGGGCATCGGCCATCAGCGTCACCAGCAGGGGAATGCCGGCACTGAGCTTCCGGTGGGTATCGTCCATGGCCGCGTGGGCGTAGGTCCGGGTGTCCGCGGAGTCATAGGCCAGGGCAGCCGCAATGGGCCCGCCGTGGAGCTCGGCGATGAACAGCGTGGCTGCACCGGCGGGCATCAGCGCGGTGGCAACCTGGCTCAGGTATTCGTCACTTTGCGGCTTGAAGCCGTTGCGCCTCGCCGTCATGTGCAGGAAGTTCAGGAGCACGCGGATGTCCTCCGGATCCTGCGACGAGCGGAAGGTGACGCCCTTCTTGTGGATGTTCCGGTAGAGGTTGCGGTTGACCGGCTTCATGTCGGCCAGCACGTCCTTGAAGTCCCGGTCGAGGTCCACAATCCAGCTAAGTTCGGGCTGCTGGTTGACCGGGGCAGGCTGCAGCCCGCGGCTCCGCAGTTCCGCGGGGGCCGTCGTCGGGTCCAGTCCCGCCGTTGCGGGCTCGATCCGGATGAAGACGGCGCCGCAGGACTTTGCCACGTCCCGAAGGGCCGCCAGCGCGGCATCAAATGCCTCGACGGACTCGGCCACGGGACCGTAGGGCGCGTACAGCACCTTGCCGGCCGGGTTCTTTTCCCCGACCGCCAGGAAGCTCCACCCCTGCCCGGAGCCCCGGTGAACCGTCCGGCCCAGCGATCTCTGGAAATCAGCCCATGCCTGGGTCTGCAGGAAGTATTCCACGGCCTCAGGCTTTCAGGGCGGTGGTCACGGCGAAGGCCACGGCAGTGTCCGTGGAACCTGAAACCGGGTGGACGTTGACCGGGGCATCGGCTGCCGGGAGGAAGGCGCTGCCGCCGCGGCCCAGCCGCAAGTCACCCTTGGGCGAGTCAAGGTAGACGGACCCCTCAACCACGATGATCACGGCAGCGCCTGATTGCGCGAGCGGCACGGGGGCGCCGTCCGGCAGCAGCTCGATCCGTTGCAGCTGGAACTCCTGGAAAGGCGGCTGGTACAGTTCCTGGCCGAGTTCGGAAACCTCCGCGCGGAGCATGGGCACTTCCACGGACTCGAAGACGACGGTTTTCAGCAGCTCCGGCACGTCAACAAACTTTGGTGTCAGGCCGCCGCGCAACACATTGTCCGAGGAGGCCATGACTTCCACGCCGAGGCCGTGAAGGTAGGCGTGTACTTTCCCGGCGGGGAGGTACACGGCTTCGCCGGGCTGCAGCGAGAGCCGATTCAGCAACAGGGAAATAAGCACGCCCGGATCACCAGGGTACTCGCTGTCGAGGCTGAGCACGGTGGACAGTTCCGGCTGGTGGGGGGCCATCGGCGCGCCGGACGTCAGCGCCTCGACAACCCTCGCCGTCGCCTCCTGGACGCCCGCTCCGCCCGCGATCAGCCGCTGGAACGCTGTTCGCAGGGCGGCGTCCTCCTCGGGCAGGGAAAGATCATCGATCACCTGGGTCAGGATCTGCGGCACGCCGGAGCCGGAGAGCTCCAGGCATCCCGCCAGGTGAAGGAAGACATCACGTGACTTCGCCGGTTCACGGAAACCGCACAGCGAGTCAAACGGAGTCAGCGCGAAGATCATCTCCGGTTTGTGGTTGTCGTCCCGGTAGTTGCGGTGGGGGGCGTCCGCGGGAACGCCTTGGCCGTTTTCGCGGGCAAAACCGGCCCGGGCCTGTTCAAGGCTCGGGTGCACCTGCAACGACAACGGCTTTGCTGCGGCGAGGACCTTGGCGAGGAAGGGCAGTCGCGGCCCGAACGCGGCCACGGAGGCATCCCCCAGGAAATGGCCGGGGTCCCCGGCGATCAGCTCATCCAGGGGCACCGTTGTTCCGTCAGGGCGCGTGGCAACGGAAGGGGAGTCCGGGTGGGCTCCGATCCACACCTCTGCCTCCGGCCCGCCCGACGCCGGCCTGTCCAACAAGCCCGCGATCGCCGTCGTCGATCCCCAGGCGTACGTCCGGAGGACGTTATCGATTTCGTACACAGCGGGGTGTCCCTCTTTCTCGAAGCAGGTTGTCTGTCACAGGGGAGCGCACTGGCCGTTGGTGGCCACGAGTTCGCGGATGGCCTGCTCGTTCCCCTCGCGCTTGAGCTGGTTCAGCATCTTTTCGGTAATAGGTTCACCTGCCGGCGTGGTGGTCACCGGCGTGAAGTCCGACGACGACGGCGACGGCGCGGGGGTGGTGGCCGGTAGGCCCAGCGGGGGACCGGCTGCCGACAGCCCGTTGCCGCCGCCCGCGTTCCGAGGCTGGAGGACGGCGTCGTCAGTACCGGCCGCGGCCGGCGACGAGGTGGAGCTCTGCGACTCGAGGAGTTTCCGTACCCGTTCGTGGATGACGTCGAAGTCGGGCACCGTGGAGAACGACGCATCAAAGTCCGGCGGACCAATGGTGAGGCGGCCGATCTCCTTGCCCTTGGCCTTCATGGCCAGGTCAACGAAGCTTCCCAGCTGGCTTGCTGAGATGTTGGAGTCGACCACCTTGGTCCCGGCGTTGGCAATGTCTTCGAACTTCGATAGGAGCGTCGCCGGGTCCAGCTGCCTCAGCATGGCCTGCTGGACGCACTGCTGCCGCTGGATCCGTGCGTAGTCGTCAACGAACTCACGGGAACGCCCGTACCACAGCGCATGGAAGCCATCCAGCTTCTGTTCGCCGGCGGGGATCCAGCCGAGGGGCATTCCGTGGATGCCGTTGGCCTCGTCGATCATGTCGCCGCTGATTGGCACCCAGCCGCCAGCCTTGATCCGGATTCCGCCCATGGCGTCGATGAGTTTCGCGAAGCCGTCCATGTCCACCAGGACGTAGGCTTGGACGGTGATCCCCAGGGTTCCGGACACGGCTTCCAGCGTCGCCTGCGCGCCGGGATCGGCCACTCCGGGGTAGAGGTCCTTGTGTTCGTTGGTGACCTCGGTGTTGATGGCGTTGATGAGGCAGTCGTTGCCGCAGTCGTAGCCGTCGGGATACACCTGCAGCATGGGCGAGCCCTCGCTGAATCGTGCGTTCTGCAGGTTGCGGGGAATCGAGATGATTGCCGTCTTGCCGCTTTCCGCGTCCACGCTGAGGACGGACAGGCTGTCCGGTCGCCGGCCGGTGCGGTCAGCTCCCGCGTCGCCGCCCATCATCAGGAAGTTGTACCGGCCGTCCACGGGATCGATCGCCGGACCGTCGGCATTGAAGATGCTGCCGATCGCATTGCGGCTCACGTTGAGCAGATAGGCCGCGTAGCCGAGCGAGCCGCTGCTGAGCACCATCGCGAGGGCAAGCGCAATGCCGACTGCGGGCCGCATGCGCGGCGCCAGCAGCACCGGCCGGATCAGCCGCAGCGTGTTGACGAAGAGCACCAGCCAGCCGACGGCCAAGGCCGCAAGGACGAGGACGATGAGCAGTGAAGCGATCTGGTTGGTGACAATGCTGATGAGCAGGGTCCGGTTGGTGAACAGCGACACCAGGGCAATGATCGCCAGGACCCAGACGCTGAGCGTGACGCGCAGCGCAATGCGGCCAAGCTTGCGGTCTCCGGCCACGATCTGGGCGCTCCCCGGCACGAAGAGCGTCAGGAGGATCAGCAGGAAGGCGCGCCTCGTGCGGACGGGCTCCGGAGCGCTCGCCGGATTCCGGACCGGGTCCGTCAGCAGTCCTTTGGATGGCAGTTCGGTGTTGGACATGACGGATCCCTAACGGCTACCCCGGAGACCGACGTTTTTGTCGGAGAAGACTTCATTGACTTTCTGCCGGAGGTTGGCGCCCTTCCGGCTGGCAACGTCGTTCAGCTCCTGCGCAAAGTCCAGGAGTTCGGCCCGGAGGCGCACGGCGAGGTCGTCCGTCCCCGCGGCCAGCACCCGCACGGCCAGCAGGCCGGCGTTCCGGGCGCCGGCGATGGAGACCGTGGCCACAGGGACTCCGGCGGGCATCTGCACGATGGAGAGCAGCGAATCCATCCCGTCGAGGGTCTTGAGCGGGACAGGCACGCCGATGACAGGCAGCGGAGTGACGGAAGCCAGCATGCCGGGCAGGTGGGCGGCACCGCCGGCGCCGGCGATGATCACGCGGAGGCCGCGCTCATGGGCCGTCTGTCCGTACCGGATCATTTCGGTGGGCATGCGGTGCGCGGAGACGACGTCGGCCTCGAAGGGGATGCCGAACTCGGCCAGGGCATCTGCGGCGGCCTCCATGACGGGCCAGTCTGAATCCGACCCCATGACGAGGCCGACCAGTGGGGCGGGGGCTGTTTCGGGGCTCATGCGTTCTCCTCGGTTGTTGCTGGTCGCGAATCGGCCGGCAACCTGCCGTCACGGATGATGCTGGCCACCGCGGTAGCGCGCTGCCGCAGGGATCCGACGTCCGCAACGGATGCGCCTACCAGGTTGACGTGACCTATCTTCCTGCCTGGCCGCACCGATTTCCCGTAGCAGTGGACCTTTGCGGCGGGTTCCACCGCCAGCGCCGCCGGGTAGGCGGAGAACAGATCCTGGTTGTCGCCGCCCAGGAAGTTCTTCATCACCACAACCTGGCCGAGAACGTCTGTGGCGCCCAGCGGCAGGTTCAGGACGGCCCGGAGATGCTGTTCGAACTGGCTGGTGACGGAGCCGTCCTGGGTCCAGTGCCCCGTGTTGTGCGGGCGCATCGCCAGTTCGTTGATGAGGAAGCCCGCCCCTGTTCCGGGCGTCTCGAAGAGCTCTACAGCCATGACTCCGGTGACGCCGAGTTCGCTGGCGATCCGCAGGGCTGCCTCTTCGGCCGCCGCGGCCACCTCGAGGGGGATGTCCTGGGCGGGTGCGATCACTTCATCGCATACGCCGTCCACCTGGATGGTGTGGACCACCGGCCAGGCCCGGGACGCACCGTCAGGCGTCCGTGCCACGAGGGCAGACAGTTCACGGCTGAACTCCACCTTGGCTTCGGCGAGGAGCGGGCTCATGGCTTCAAACCAGTCCGCGGTTTCTGCGGCGTCCTCGGCGGAGCCGACTATGCGGACGCCCTTGCCGTCATAGCCGCCGCGCGGCATTTTGAGCACCACAGGCCACCCGGTCCGGTCGCCGAAGGTGATGAGTCCGGCCACGTCGTCCACCGAGGCCCATGCCGGGTTGGGAAGCTCGAGACGGTCAATGGCGGCACGCATGACGAGCTTGTCCTGGGCATTGATGAGTGCGTCGGGCCCGGGCTGAACATTCACTCCGGCTTCGATCAGGGCGTAGAGGTGCTCGCCGGGAACATGTTCGTGGTCGAAGGTCATCACGTCCAGGCCCTTGGAGAACTCCAAGAGTGCGTCGAGATCCTTGTAGTCGCCCACCGGTGCGTTCGCCACGGCTGAGACTGCGGAAACGTCTTCGCCTTCAGCGAGAACGCGGAGTTCGAAGCCCAATGCGGTGGCGGCTGGGGCCATCATGCGCGCAAGCTGGCCGCCGCCAACCACGCCGATTACTGGAAAAGTCACATATGCCAGCCTACAGAAAAGGATCGCGGTTACCGGCTTCCACGGCGGCGAAGCTCCCTAAATTGCCCAATATCCATGCTGTCGGCTCCCGCCGGAGCACCAGAGGCGGTGCCTCCGTTGAGGCTGCTCCCGGCAAACCGGGCTAAAATGGGAGCTTGGCCCAACGGCCCCCAGTATTCAAACGGCCACGGAGGGTCATGATTAACACACTTGCAGAGCGCATCCGGGGACTCGCCTCGCTGTTTTGGCGCGAGGTGGCGAAATTCGGTGCCGTGGGCGGTGTGGCGTTCGTCATTGACAACGGACTGACCTACTACCTGATGCATGGTCCCATGACGGACAGCGAGGCCAAGGCCCGGTTCGTGGGAGCCACCGTGGCTACCGTGTTTTCCTGGATCGCCAACCGCCTCTGGACCTTCCGTCACCGCCGCCAGGCCAACATTCTGCGTGAGTTCCTGATGTTCGTCCTGATCAACGGCATCGGAATTGGCATTTCCACCGGCTTTACCGCCCTGGCCAAGTATTCGATGGGCGTCACGGACAAAAACATGCTGTTCGCCGCCGGCATCGTGGGCATCCTGGTGGCAACCGTGGTCCGCTTCTTTGCGTACCGGTTCCTCGTGTTCAACCAGGAACTGGACCAGGAACCGGAATTTTCCCACGACCACGAGCTCATCGAGCACCACCACGCCGCCAAGCCGGCCGTGCGCCGGCCGGAGCCGGCACCGGAGGATCCGGAGGTTTCCGCACGCCAAGAGTGACGCGGCCAGGAGTAGGCGGCCGCGGTGGACGTCAGTCGCCGTGGACGCGTTCCGCCGCGAGCAGTTTGTCCGTGACCTCCACGTCGCCGTGAACCAGCACCACTGACCCGTCGTTCTTCCACACGCCGAGGGCGTTGGCCAGCGCTGCCTCAAGCCCGTCAGCCGCCTTGACCAGCAGCCTGGCGCCGCCCTCGTGTCCGGCGGCGAATCCATCCAGCAGGTCCGCATGGCGCACTGCTGTCCCGCCGGAGCGCCGGACGGCAGGCTGGTCGGGATCCGGATCGTTGTGGGCCATGAAGACGTCACCGTGCGAGCGGACTTCGGCCGCGTAGTCGATAACGCCGCCGGGCAGTTCTCCCGGCCACCGCATGGCAAGGGCCGGCAGCGGCACCGCAATGACGGCGTCGAACCCGTCCCCGGCCTGCGCCGGCTCGGAGGTCGCCAGCAGTTCGGCGCCGTCGCCGTCCAGGATGACCTCCATGCCGAGCTGCCATGCCGCAAGGGCCCAGATCATGGATTTCCAGTGTGCCGGGAGGTCAAGCCGGAGCCGCGTTCCGGGGCCGGCATCGAGTTCATCCTGCAGAAGGTTGCTCGTCTTCGCCACCCAGTTGTCAAGCACCCGGCCGGAGAGCTCCACGCGTTCCGAGTCGGGCCCGTACCAGGTGAGGCGGGGGTATGTGGAGTGGCCCGAGCGCAGGGCCGTCATCAGATCAATGGCCGGGATGTTCATGGCTACATCTTGCCACGCACAGCAGTGGTGTCCACGGGGGGCTCTGCCTGCGCCGGACGGAGCCGGTGCTGCGGATCGCGGGTCGGATCGCTCATCCGGAATCAAGTGATCTCCGACACACCGCTTTTCTAACGTCATTTGCGTTAATGACCCGGATTCGTGTGATTTCCGCGGAATTGCGCTGGAATCTAACGAAACAGTAAGGTTGCTGTCAAATTAAGTGTCGTCCGGATCCGCCATGGGAAAATATTCCCGGGCGTGGCGTGGCTCATGATCAGCGCCGGCATTGATTATTATCCCGGCGACGGCTTGACTCCCCTTACTTACACGCGTGTAATTAGTTATCAAAGCCACCGCGGAGTCTCGGGCACACAAACCTAGTGTCCTGAGCGTCCGGGCAAGGCCGCACTATTTGGGGAGGGGACGCCATGGGGCAAGTTGAGCGTATCCATGAGGAAGCCGTTGTGGCCGGCCAGGCCACGGCAAAATACCGCTCACGCGGTGTGCCGAGTGACTGGTATGTAGATCCGGCCGATCCGGATGCCGCCGAGCGGTACAACCTGGACGCATCTGCGTCATTGCAGGACCAGGCCACTGCTTTCTTGGCAGAGCATGAAGCGCTGCTGGGCGGCCAGCCGGAGCTGGACGAAGACCTTAGTGATCCGCCGATGGAACTGCGGAACCCCGGCGCGGGCACGCTGGCCCAGCCGGTGTGGATCGGGTTGCCGCGGGAGCAGGACTTCGACGACGAAGGCGAGCTCGGCTGGCAGACAGATGCTTTGTGCGCGCAGACTGATCCCGAGGCGTTCTTCCCCGAAAAGGGAGGCTCCACCCGGGACGCCAAGAAGGTCTGCGGAGCGTGCAACGTGCGATCCCAGTGCCTTGAATACGCGTTGGCGAACGATGAGCGATTCGGTATTTGGGGAGGCCTCTCCGAACGTGAGCGCCGTCGGCTGAGGAAGCGAGCAGTCTAATTCTTCAGGAAGTACACGTCACTGCCGTTGTGGTTGCCCATAACGGCAGTGACTATCTCCCCAGGACCCTTGCCGCATTGGCGGACCAGACCCGGCCGGCGGACGTTGCGATCGGGGTGGATACAGGTTCGCAGGATAATTCCGCTGCCCTCCTGGAAGGTGCGCTCGGCAAAGCCAGCGTCACCCGCATCAGTGCAGGCAAAACAGGGATGGGCGCTGCCGTTAGCGCAGGACTTGCAGCCCTGGCCCCGTGGGACCAGGAAGCCCAGGAGGCGGCCTCCGAGTGGATCTGGCTCCTGCATGATGATGCAGCTCCTGCCCCGGAGGCCCTGGCGGAGCTGCTGCAGGCCGTGGAGCGTGCGCCGTCAGTCACGGTGGCGGGCTGCAAGCAGCTGGACTGGGACGTCCAGCGGCGGCTGATCGACGTCGGCCTTTCCACGAGCCGCTGGGCCGAACGGCTCACCCTGATCGAGGCGGATGAGCTCGACCAGGGCCAGTATGACGGCCGCTCCGACACTTTCGCCGTCAACTCCGCAGGAATGCTGGTGCGGCGCGACGTCTGGGAACACCTCAAAGGGTTTGATCGGGCACTCCCCGGCACCGGAGACGACGTGGACTTCTGCTGGCGGAACCGGCTGGCCGGACACCGCGTCGTAGTGGTGCCCAGCGCCAAAATGTTCCACGTTGCGCACCGGCCGCATGCACTGGGCACCGCCTCGGCCGCGCGCCGGGCCCAGGTGCACCTGCGGCTCAAGCATGCACCGCTTTGGATGGTCCCGCTGCACGCCGTGGGGGCGCTGCTGGGGAGCATCTTCAAACTGGTCTTCAGCATCGCCGTGAAGGACCCCGGGCACGGTTTCTCGCAGCTTTTGGCAACACTGGCGGCCCTGGGCAGGCCCGGCGCCGTTTTCCGGGGACGTCGGAATGCCGCCCGCACGCGCCGCGTCCGGCGCTCGGTGGTCAACGCCCTGCAGACCGAACGGCGTGAAGTGTGGGGCCACCGGCGTTCCCTCATGGAATCCTTGGGCGCGGATGACGCGCAGGCCGGCGACAGCGGGAACGATCCGCTGGCGGACCAGCCCAGCGGCGACTCCACGAACGACTTCGCGGCGCTCTCCACCAGCGATCGCGGCTGGGTGGGCAACGGCGCCGTCGCCGCCGTGATTGTTGCCGCGGTGGCTTCCTTCGCCGGCTTGGCCGCGCTCTTCCAGGCCGACGCCGCTGCCGGAGGCGCACTCCTGCCGGCCTCTGCGAGGCTTGAGGACATCTGGCATCACGCCTCCAGCTGGTGGATCGGGCTCGGCGCCGGATTGCCGGGCCACGGTGATCCCTTCGGCTACGTCCTCTGGGTTTTGGGCGTGCTGGGCGGGGGCAACGCGAACGGCGCCCTCATCTGGCTGCTCCTGCTCGCCATGCCATTGGCCGGGCTGGCGGCCTGGTTCGCCTCGGGCGCCTTGACTACCCGACGCCGGTTCCGGCTCGCCGCGGCGCTGGTCTGGGCGGGGGCGCCTGCCTTGCAGATCGCCGTGAACCAAGGACGCGTGGGCGCCCTTGTGGCACACATCATGATGCCTCTCGTCGTGCTTGCGCTGCTGCGTGCCACAGGCTCGGCAATCGGACGCGGCCGCTTTGCCGTGCCCGCTCCGGGCGCACGGCATCAGGCCGACGCGCTTCCGATTAAGCCCGGAGTCAACGGAACACCGTCATGGACAGCGGCAGCAGCGGCAGGGCTCGCCTTGGGCGTGGTCACGGCCGCCGCCCCGTCGCTTCTGGCGCCGTCCGCCGTCGTCGTGGTCCTTTGCGGTCTGCTGCTGCGGGGGAGGGGACGCACCCTGTGGTGGGCCCTCCTGCCGAGCGCCGCGCTGTTCGTCCCCTTCGCCCTGTCCACCCTGGACCGGCCCCGGGCGCTTCTTGCGGATCCCGGACTTCCACTGGACTTCGACGCCGCTCCGCTCTGGCAGCAGATTCTGGGCCAACCCCTCAGCTTCGATTCATTCGGCGGGCTTACCGGCCTGACGCTTTTCGCGGGCGGCCCCGTGCCGTGGGCCCTGGTGCTGGCGCTCCTGATCGGCGCGCCGGTGCTCGCACTGGCGGTGGCTGCGCTGTTGCTTCCCGCACGGCGCGCCCGCGTTGCCAGGGCCCTGTGGGCGGGCGCGCTCGTTGCGCTGGCCGGCGGCTGGCTGGCGGGACACGTCGCCACGGGAGCCACTGCGCAGGCCCTGGTGACGCCGTTCGCCGGGCCCGCGGTGTCCGCTGCCGTATTCGCGTTGCTCGGGGCGGCACTCATCGGCGGTGACGGCCTGCTGTCCCTCGCCGACGCGGACGACGACGCTGCAGCCGCGAAGTCCCCTGACAATGCGCGCAGCGGCAGGCGGGCTATCCTGGTCCGTTCCGCTGCGGCGCTGGCCCTGGCGCTCCTCCTAGCCGGTCCGGCGGCGGGGCTCACTGCCTGGGCGGCCCAGAACGTCCTCCAGCCTGCCGCTACTGCCGGGGCAGCCGCCGACACGCCTGCCCTGGGCACTCCCCGGCTGGTGGCTGCCACGAATCCGCGAAGCCTGCCAGCCACGGCAATCGACCGCGGCGAGGGTCCGGAGCAGTCGCGGACCCTGCTGATCGGCACCGGTGAGGACGGGACGTACGATGCCTCGCTGATGCGCGGTGCCGGCACAACGCTTGACGGCCTTTCCGCCATCGCATCGGCCCGCGACATCCGGGGGAACCCGGGCAGCGAGTCGGTGCGCGAGGACGACGAAGTCACGGCAGCGCTTCGCACCACCGTGGCCACCCTCGTGGCCGGCCGGGGCGTTGACCCGCGGCCCGAACTCGAGCAGCTCGGGGCCGGCTTCGTGGTGCTCCGCGCGTCGGATACCGCGGCGCAGCTTACGGCGAGCCGCATGGACGCCGTTCCCGGGCTCGTGGCCGTGGGCCAAACGGACTCAGGCTGGCTCTGGCGGATCAGCCCGCTGGACCAGTCCGTCCTGCAGCCCGCCGACGTCGCCCACCGCGTGCGCATCATTGACGGCAAGGGAGCCACCATCAGCCTCCTTCCGTCGGGCCTGAACAACGTGGAAACGGCCGTGCCCAAGGGGCCCGAAGGCAGGCTCCTGGTGCTCGCGGAGCGCGCGGATCCGGGCTGGACCGCCTGGCTCGACGGACGCAAGCTCACGTCCACCACATCCGGCTGGTCCCAGGCGTTCACGCTGCCCACGCAGGCGGGGCAGGTCACCGTCCGCTACGAGAGCCCCTGGGCTCCGTGGGCGGGAATCATCCAGGCGGCGGTGATCGGCCTGACAGTCCTGCTGGCGCTGCCCATGCCGGCACGGCGCCCCAATACCGGCCTGTCCAGGGACGAAGGCTCCCTGCGTAAGGAATACCAGAATGCATAAGGCAGAAAACGACGGCGGGACGCCGGCGGTGCCTCCGCACGCACCCGAGTTCCCCGCAGGATCCGCTGAGCGCAGCGAGGAACAGGCGAAGCCTGCGAAAAAGAGCAGGCGTCCCGCGCGCCGCGGCATGGTTACCGGCCTGCTGTCGGCGGCAGCGATTCTGGCGGCCGGGGGAGGGATGGTGGCAGCTGCCTCCCTCGCCCCGCAGCCCTCGACTGGCCGGCAGCTTGAGATCCCGCTGGCCTCCGTCCCCGCAGGAAACAGCCAGGATGTCTGCCCCGGCCCGGCGAAATTGCTCGAAGGAACACCGGTGGGGACGGACCCGCAGTTCAGTCCGGAATCGGCGACGGCCAGGACTTCGGTTTCCGCGGCAGTCGTCAGCGCGGCCGCCGGTTCGCTCCCGGGCAGCAGGCTGTCCGCACTGGGCGGATCGGAACTGCTTCGCATCGCCGACGTTCCCGGCTCCGCAACGGCCCCTCCCGGCGCCTCCGGCCAGCTCGCCGGGGTCATCGCCCAGCGGAGCGTGAAGGACGTCAGCGTGCTCAGTGCCGACGCGCTGGGCAACCGCCAGCCGGCCGCAGCCGCCGTCATGAACTACACGGCAACGGACGGGGATCTTCAAGGATTGGCCGCCGCTGCCTGCCAGACGCCCTCGAACGATCTATGGCTCACGGGGGCCAACACGGCAGTGGGCCGCACCAGCCTCCTAAACCTGACCAACGCCTCAACCACGCCCGCCACAGTGAGCCTGGAGCTCTACGGCAAGAACGGCCAGATCAAGGCCCCCGGCAGCAGGGGGCTGCTCGTTGCCCCGAAATCCACGCGCTCCATTGTGCTGGCAGGCCTGGTCCCTGGCGAAGAGCGGCTAAGCGTCCACGCCCGCAGCACGGGCGGACCGGTGAGCGCCTTCATCCAGCAGAGCGTGCTGCGCGGGCTGACACCGGGCGGTGTCGATTTCATCGCTCCGGGGACCGCTCCCGCGTCCCGCCAGGTCATGACCGGAATCGACATCCAGGACCCCGAAGGGCTCGCAGCACTCACCGCCGCGCCAGGTTTCCTCGACGCCGCACCTTCTCTCCAGATCACCGTTCCGGGGCCGATTGATGCCGTGGTGGAGGTCAAACTCTTCGGTAGCGCCGGGCAGAAGGCGCTGCCCGGCGGGGGCGTCGTCACCGCCAAGGCCGGGACGGTGACAGAAATTCCGCTGGGCGGAGTTCCGGCCGGCCAGTACACCGTGTCAGCGACGTCGGACGTGACCATCGTGGCCGGCGTCCGCGTGAGCCGGGGCCTGAAGGCCAGCCAAAGTCTGGACTTCGGCTGGGCACCGTCGACGGCCCAGCTGGGCAGCCAGCATGTTGTGCCGGTTCCGCAGGACGGCGAACGGCTGATGGTCTTCGGGGCGCTGGAGGACAGGGCCACGATTTCCTACACCCCCATCACGGCGGACGGGAAGCTCCGCCCGGCTGCCAGCGCGAATATCGCCGGAGGCACCACGACGTCCCTGAAGGTGCCGGCAAAGATCGGAAAGTCGCCGGTCGTCGCCTATCTGGTGTCCGCCTCCGGCGGCGCGGCGTACGGCACGGTCCTCGTTGAACGGGCGGGCCGCAACGACGTCTCCACCGTCGCCATTGCTCCGGGCGCCGAGGGACAGGAAAAGGTGGCGGTGACGCTGGGTCAGTAGGTCAGGTCGCGGGTGCGCGGCGCGGCTCAGTAGCGGCGTCGGTAAACAGGGTCCAGGGTTTCCGGCGCCACACCAAGCATTTCAGCGGTATGTTCGACCACAACGTCGTGCACCAGGTCCTGAAGCTCTTCCGGGACCGGGCACGCCTGTTCAACAACCCTGCGGTAGAGGGTAATGACGGGCCCCTCGTCCTCGGTGGGGGGCGTGTAGGAGCCCAGCGGAGCGGGCGATCTGTCAGCCACGAGCTGCTCGAGGTTCGGCGGAATCTCCTCGACGGCGAACCGCACGCCGTCGAGCGGCTTTCCCCAGATGTCGTGGAGTCGCTGGGCGGAGTCCATGACGAATTCGTCGAACCGGTCCGAACGGGTCCGGTAGGCGGGGAGGGTGGGCAGCATCAATTCTCCGCGGAGGCCGCGTCCGTGCCGGTTGCGCCTGCGCTGCGCAAAGCTTCGCGCGGGGACCGAGCCTGTGACGTCCAAGGGAGCGTCGGGGTCAGCCAACCGGACCGTAAAACCCGAATCATGGTGCGATGACTGCATATACAGACTCTAAACCCGCCGGATGATTTGCGCGACATAATCCGCGCCGGGGGCACGGCCGCGGCGCGGGCCGCCGTCAATGTCGGAAAATGTTCGCCACCCGGAGTAGTCTGTGATGTCGTGGGTGCTATCCGTCAATGTTCCAGGTCAGCCTGCCGCCAGTCCGCGGTGGCAACTTTGACGTACGTTTACGCTGATTCCACGGCGGTCCTGGGGCCGCTGGCCACCTACGCCGAGCCGCATTGTTACGACCTCTGCGCGCAGCACGCCGGCTCCCTGACCGTGCCACGGGGCTGGGAGGTCCTGCGCCTGGCGATGCCCTCGCAGCCGCCACAGCCCGGCCCGGATGACTTGCTGGCGCTGGCCGACGCCGTACGCGAGGCGGCTTCCCGGCCGTCGTCGTCAGCCCCCGCCCAGGGGCAGCGCGGCACCCATTCGGCGCTCGAGGCGCCCGCCGGCACAGAGGGTGCCCGCCGTGGCCATCTGCGTGTCCTGCGCGAACCCTCCTGACGCCGAACTGGCGGTAGGCTGGGAGCTGCAAATCCGTCAGCCACAGCGCGCCGCGCCCAGCAGGGAGCATCCATCATGCCAAAGATCAGTCCTGAACTGTTGTCCGTCCTGCGGTGCCCGGTCACCGGATCGGCCCTGACCCAGGAAGGCGAGGAGCTCGTCTCAACGGCCCCGGCGGAGGGTGGCGAACCGTTGCGCTACGCGATTGAAGACGGCATTCCCCTGCTTCTTCCCCCTGAACTCCTCGCCGCAGCCAACGCTGCGCGTTCGGACCAGCACGACGGCCCGGCAGCGGCCGCGCCCACAGCCTAAACTCCAGCCCGCACCGCAGAACGCAAGACGCCGGATACAGCAAAGGACCCACATGACTCTCGATTACAAGGTTGCCGACATCTCCCTGGCCGAGGCCGGACGCCACCAGATCCGCCTCGCCGAGCACGAAATGCCGGGGCTGATGTCCCTTCGCCAGGAATTCGGGCCGAGCCAGCCGCTGAAGGGCGCACGCATCGCGGGTTCGCTGCACATGACGGTGCAGACGGCCGTCCTCATCGAGACCCTGACTGCGCTCGGGGCCGAGGTCCGCTGGGCATCCTGCAACATCTTCTCCACCCAGGACGAGGCCGCGGCCGCCGTCGTGGTCGGCGCCGGGACCGTGGAGGACCCGCAGGGTGTTCCGGTCTTCGCCTGGAAGGGCGAGACCCTCGAGGAATACTGGTGGACTGCCGAGCAGATCCTCACCTGGCCGGGCGCGGACACGAACCCCGAGCTGGGGCCGAACATGATTCTCGACGACGGCGGCGACGCCACGCTGCTGCTGCACCGCGGTGTGGAATTCGAGGCAGCCGGCGCCGTTCCGGCCGCCGGGGCGAACGATCCCGAGGAATATGCCATCGTCCTTGACGTCCTGCGCCGGACCCTGGCTGAGGACCCGAAGAAGTGGACACGGCTCGCCGCCGGAATCCACGGCGTCAGCGAGGAAACGACCACCGGCGTGCACCGCCTCTACCAGCTGGCGGAGCAGGGCAAGCTGCTCTTCCCCGCCATCAACGTCAACGACTCCGTGACCAAGAGCAAGTTCGACAACAAGTACGGGATCCGCCACTCCCTGCCGGACGGCCTCAACCGGGCCACCGACGTCCTGATCGGCGGCAAGGTCGCCGTCGTCTGCGGTTACGGCGACGTTGGAAAGGGCGCCGCCGAGGCGCTCCGCGGCCAGGGCGCCCGCGTGATCGTCACCGAGATCGATCCCATCTGCGCACTGCAGGCGGCCATGGACGGCTACCAGGTGGCAAAGCTTGAGACTGTGCTGGCGCAGGGCGACATCTTCATCACCACCACGGGCAACAAGGACGTCATCATGGCCGAGCACATGGTCGCGATGAAGAACAAGGCCATCGTGGGAAACATCGGCCACTTCGACAACGAGATCGACATGGCCGGCCTGAGCCGGGTTCCCGGCATCAGGAAGGTCGAAATCAAGCCGCAGGTCCACGAGTGGGTCTTCGACGGCGACGCCGCGGACGGTGCCGATGCACGGTCCATCATCGTCCTCTCCGAGGGGCGGCTCCTGAACCTGGGCAACGCGACCGGCCACCCGTCGTTCGTCATGAGCAACTCCTTCGCGAACCAGACGATCGCCCAGATCGAGCTGTTCACGAAGAAGGACCAGCCCGAGGGCGCAAAGGAATACGACAACCAGGTCTATGTCCTGCCGAAGATCCTCGACGAAAAGGTGGCTCGACTCCACCTCGGTGCACTGGGCGTGGAACTGACCGAGCTGTCCAAGGACCAGGCTGACTACCTGGACCTGGACGTGGCAGGTCCGTACAAGCCGGAGCACTACCGCTACTAGGCATCCGGCACGCCGGGTGCCCCGGAGGGCGGCGCCCGGCACGCCGGGTGCCCCGGAGGGCGGCGCCCGGCACGCACGTCCCGTCCGCACGGCGCGGGCGTTGCCCTGCCGTGCGATAAAATTGACTGGTCAGCGTTACTGCTGGGCATACGGACGGACGCCGACTGGCGGCCCGGCGGGGGACATGGAGAATCAGTCATGACGGATAGAAGCACGCGGAAGTTCAGCAAGATCCTCGCCGTCGTGGCGATCTGTGCTGCGGTTGCCGCAGGAGGAATCGGCGTGGCCACCGCGCCCGGCTGGGCCAACCCCGCGCCCGAATCCGAGGCCTCCACGCCCGTCCGCAATGAACCCGGCCTTGCCGCCCCTGTGGTCAAGGCCGTCGAACTGGGCGTCACGCCCACGGACGGCGCCAAGGACGTCAACCCGGCGGTGGCACCCTCAGTGAAGGCTGTCAACGGCCTCGTCAAAGACGTCGTGCTGGCGCCGACCGCGGGCGGCGAGCCGGTCAAGGGCACCGTGAGTGCCGACGGCAGCACGTGGACCACCATGGACCCGCTGCTCTTCAACACGGCCTACAGCTACAGTTTCACGATTGTGGATGAGGCGGGCCGGGAAACCAAGAAGACCCAGACCTTCACCACCGTTGAAAGCGCCAACGAGGCCGATGCCGCCGTCTATCCGTTGAACGGCTCCACCGTCGGAGCCGGGCAGCCCATCGAGATCGTCTTCAGCGAGCCCGTTGCCAACAAGGCCGCCGTGGAGAAGGCGGTCAAGATCACCGTTTCCTCCAAGCAGCCCGTGGCCTGGCACTGGTACTCGGACCAGCGCGTGCGCATCCGGCCGGAGAAGTTCTGGGCTTCCAACAGCCAGGTCACCCTGGACATGAAGCTTTTCGGCGTCGACTTCGGCAACAAGATGATCGGCAACTTCAACGCCAAAGTGCAGTTCAAGGTTGGCACACAGCGCCTGGCCGTCGTGGACGACATCACGAAGACCATGAAGGTCTATTTTGACGGCAAGCTCGTCAAGACTGCTCCCGTCACCCTTGGCAATCCCGAATGGCGGTCGCCCACGGGTTACGCCGTGATCATGGAGCAGGAACGGCGTTCCAAGTTCAACGCCGGCAGCATCGGCCTCAAGCCGGGGGACAAGGGCTACTACCCGCCGCTCACCGTGGAGTACGCCAACAGGCTCACGTCGTCAGGCGTCTACGTCCATCAGGCCCTTGAATCTGCGTGGGGCTACGTGGGGGTCTCCAATGTGTCGCACGGCTGCGTGGGGCTGCTGCCCGCAGACGCCGTGTGGTTCTTCAACAACATGAAGACAGGGGACGTGGTCCAGGTCCTCAATACCGGCGCCCCGGCGGTCGAACCGCTCGAGGGCTACGGTGACTGGAACATTCCCTGGGCACAGTACGCCAAACGCTAGTCCGCGGCGGTGTCCCGGCCGGCGCTGAACGGGAGGCGGTGGAGGCGTTCGCCGATCCTGCCGCTCTGTTTCCTGGCCTCCTCGAGGCGCCGGAGCTCGCGGCTGCGGCGCTCGGCCAGGACTGCCGCAAGGTAATCGTCGGGCGTCGTCCCTGGCGGCGGAGCCGGGGCCACGAAGCCCGCCATCTCCGAGGCAAGGGACGCGGCCATTCCGCTGCGTGACAGCGGGGACATCCGGGGTGCCTGCCGGATGAACTGCGCCGCGCGGCGGCCCAGGGAATCCGGGATCCGGCCGATGTCCGCCGCAGCAGCCCAGGCGTGAAGATACCGCGGGGTGACCGCCACCACCGGCGGTTCCACCGGGACGCGCCGGCGCAGCGAATATGTTCCGGCCACAATGTCACCGAGCCGCCGCGACCTGTCATCGAACAGGGCAACGGCGATGGCGATGCCGCCGAAGGTCAGGTAGATCTCCAGGAAGCCAATCAACGCCCGGATGACCGCGTGGCGGAAGCGGATGGCCCCGCCGTCGTCCCGCACGATCCGCAGCCCGGCGGCCAGCTTCCCGAGCGACAGGCCACGGGTCAGCGTTTCCACGGCCGCGGGAACCAGAACGAGACAGAACACCACGCTGACTAGGACGAGCGCCTGCACCGCAGCTTCGTCCAGTTCATCGCCCGCGGCGGCCACTGCCAGCAGAATCAGCACCAGCAGCGCGGCATGCACCAGGACGTCCAGCAGCAGCCCCAGGGCGCGGGCCGCAAAGGACGCCGGGCGCAGCTCAAGGACAACTGCCTCGCCTGTGATGAGTGGACTCAATTCCTGCCCCGTACCTCGTGCGGCCTACCGGTCGACTAAAGTCTAGTTCGCGGCAGGCTAGGGTAGTGGCGTGGACATGGATGCCTTCTCCGCCGTCAACTCGGACTCGTGGTCGAGACTGCATTTCCTCGCGCACAAGCGGCGGCTCAGCGGCGCTGACGCCGACGAACTGTTGCGCCTCTACCAGGCGACCTCCGCGCATCTTTCCCTGCTGCGCTCCACCGGCCCTGAAAGCGGGCTCTCGGCGTCGCTGTCGGCCACGCTCGCGCAGGCCCGCACGCGGTTCACCGGCGCACGGTCGAACTTCTTGGAGGACCTTGCGAAGTTCTTCGTTGTTGCACTGCCCGCCGCCTTGTTCCGTATCCGCTGGCTGACGCTTGCCTGCGGGATCGTGTTCTGCGTCATCGGCTGCGCCTATGCCTGGTGGATCGGAACGTCTCCCGAGGCCCTGCGCGCCGTCGCGTCGGAGGCAGAGGTCCGGCGGTATGTGGAGGAGGACTTCATCGACTACTACTCGGAGAACCCGGCCGCCTCGTTCGCGGGGGCCGTGTGGACCAACAACGCCTGGATCAGCGCACAGGCCGTGGCGTTGGGCATTACCGGATTCTGGGTCCCCATGATCCTGCTGGCCAATGCGCAGGGGGTGGGAGTGGCTGCCGGGATTTTCGCCGCCGTGGGAAAGGCGGACGTTTTCTTCAGCTACATCCTGCCGCACGGACTGATGGAGCTGACGGCGGTCTTCGTGGCGTGCGCCGCGGGGCTCAGGATCTTCTGGGCGATGGTGTCGCCGGGGGCGCGGACCAGGTCCCGCGCGGTGGCCGCTGAGGGGCGGTCCATGATTACCGTTGCCCTGGGACTGGTCCTGGTGCTGTTCGTATCAGGCCTGGTGGAGGGTTTTGTTACGCCCAGCACACTGCCGGTGTGGGCGAAAGTCAGCATCGGCGCGGGCGTGCTGGCCGCCTTCTTGGCGTACGTGCTCGTCTGCGGCGGCAGGGCATACCGTGCCGGGGCGCGGGGCGACCTTGACGCCCAGGACGCCGGCTACGGAGAAATAGCTGCGTGATTACAGGCGGACGCGGGGTGGCATCTCGCGGTGCCGGAGCGCCTGGCGGTAGGCTCTTCAGGAGATACACAGCGCTGCCTGGCCCCAGACCCGGAGCGCGGACGCCTACGGAAGTGAAGCTGCAGTGAACGACAATACTCCGACCCCGTCCAGACGGCTCGATCCGCAGCTGGATCCGGCCCGTGAGCCGGCCATTGATCCTGCCGACGATTCAGAAGAGCCTGCGTTTGACTGGATGAAGCCGGCCCCCGCAGCCGGGGAGACTGCCGCAGCCCGGGAGACCGCAGCCAAGAGGACCGCCGCAGGCACAGATGGCGCCTCCAATGGCGGGGACGTTGCCGCGGCTGCCCAGCCCGGCAGCCGTGCTGACCGCAAGGCGGCGGAAGCAGCCGCTGCGGACACTGCCGAGGATTCGGCTGCCGCCGGGTCAGCAGATGACACAGCCTCCTCCGTCCCGGCCCGCGGCGCCCACTTCAGCGAACCCCTGCCCACCTCTGCACTGCAGGTGCGTCCGCCGCGCGAGGACGTGGAGCGACGCAACGCCGAACGCGAACAGGCGGCGAATGCCAAGCCTGTACTGCCGCGGATCCTGCAGGTCCTGCTGGCCGTTTTCTACCCGGTGGTCCTCCTTGTCCTGGCTGTGCGCGCCGTGACCAGCCCGCTTTTCCTCTGGGTCGAGTACCACCGGCCGGGCTTCCCGGGTGATGGCTACGGCTTCAACGCCGACGACCGCATGACGTACGGTTCCTACGCCGTGGACTACCTGAGCAACTGGTCTGGTCCGCGCTACCTGGGCGAACTGGTCAACCGCAGCGGCGACAAGCTGTTCAAGGACGGCGAAGTCAGCCACATGGCCGACGTCAAGATCGTGATCCTCTCTGCCTTCGGCGCCGGAGCACTTCTGGCCCTCATCAGCATCGCGGCTGTCATCTACCTGCGCCGCCGCACGCCGGGCGGAGTCCGCCGGGGGCTGTTCGCCGGTTCCATCGTCACCCTGGTCATCATCAGCGGCCTCGGCACACTGGCGGCGCTTGGCTGGCAGCAGTTCTTCACGGAATTCCACCGCATCTTCTTCGCCAGCGGCTCCTGGACGTTTGCCCTGGAAGACACGCTGATCCGGCTCTTCCCGGGACAGTTCTGGATCGATGCGGGCATCGTCATCGCGGCACTCGTCCTCGTCACGGCGGTTGTTACCCTGGTTCTGACCTGGCCTACGCGCCGGCGCCGCGGCCTGCCCAAGCCCGCCAAGAAGGACCGCAAGGACGACGCCGGAGAAGCAGCCACCGAAGCCGGCGCGGACCAGCCCTCCAGGGTGTAAGCCTCAACGGCAGAGCATGAACCTCAGATCCAGGAGGGCATCCACATCCTGACCCGCCAGTCCTGGTACGGGATGATCTCGGCTGTCCAGACCGGATAGAAGAACGCCGAGATCAGCACTGCCCCCACAACAAACAGTGCGACGCCGTACAGCCCTGACCGCCTGCGCCACAGCGGGTCGGTTCTGCGTCCCAGGACCAGGCCCAGGCAGTACACGAGGGCGAGGATCAGGTACGGCTCAAAGGACACGGCGTAGAAGAAGAACATGGTGCGTTCCGGGTAGAGGAACCAGGGCAGGTAGCCGGCACCGACGGCGGCCAGTATGGCACCGGCCCGCCAGTCGCGGCGGCCCGCCCACCAGAACAGCAGGACCACCAGGGAGACGGCCGCGGCCCACCAGATCAGCGGGTTGCCCACGGACAGGATGGCCGACGTGCAGCTGGAAAAATCGCAGCCCGGGGTGCCTTGCTTCGGGGATTCATAGAAGAACGACGTCGGCCTGCCCATGACGAGCCAGCTCCAGGCGCTCGCCTCGTACGGGTGCTCCGAGCTGAGCCCCTGATGGAACTTGTAGGCCTCGAGGTGGTAGTGCGCCAGGGACCGGACCGGGTCCGGCAGCCAGCCCCATTCCGCGCTCGGATTGGAGGCGGCCCACTGCCGGTAGTAGGCATCCGTGGAGCGGAACCAGCCGGTCCAGCTGAGGGCGTACGTTACCGCGGCCACGGGAACGATGCTCACGAACGCCAGGAGGCCGTCCTTGACGATGCCGCCGCTGATCCAGCCGCGGATGCCGGCGATCCGGCGGGCACTCAGGTCCCAGAAGACCGTCAGGAGACCGAAGCCCGCCACGAAGAAGAGAGCCGACCACTTGGTTCCCACGGCCAGGCCAAGGCACACACCCGCCACGATCCGCCACCACCGGATGCCAAGCCAGGGGCCGGACAGCAGCTCGAGCGCCGACGGCCGCCCGGCCGGCGCGGCGGCTGCCTGCCGGGCGAGCCGCAGGGCAAGCCGGCGCCGGCCGTCGTCGCGGTCCATCAGCAGCGCCCCGAAGGCGGCCAGGATCCAGAACATCAGGAAGATATCCAGCAGCGAGGTGCGTGACATCACCAGATGATGCCCGTCGACGGCGAGCAGCAGCCCCGCCAGCGCCCCCAGGATGAGTGAACCGAAGAGCTTCTGGGCGATCAGCGCGAGCAGCGCAATGGACAGCACTCCGGTCATTGCCGCTCCAAACCGCCAGCCCACAGGGTTGTCCGGTCCGAACACCCACATGCCCGGGGCGATCATCCATTTGCCCACGGGAGGGTGGACCACGTACTCGGGCGTGTTCAGCAGCACTCCGGGATTGCCCGCGATGAACGAATCGTTCGCCTTCTCCGGCCAGTTCCGCTCATAGCCGCTCACCAGCAGGGAATAAGCGTCCTTGACGTAGTACGTCTCATCGAACACCAGGCTGCGGGGGGCGTCCAGGCGGACGAACCGGAGGACACCGCCCACCGCGGCGGTCAGGGCAGGAACCAGCCAGAACCAGAGCCTGAGCGACGGCGGGTAGTCCCGCCAGCTGCGGATGCCGCCGAGCAGCCGCTGGATCAGGGCTTCAGTGGTGAACGCTTCCGTGGGGCGGCTGATCCAGCGGGCACCGTCCGGCTTGCCGCCCGGGGGCGGTGCCGAGGCTGAAGCCGATGTGCTGGCTGATCCGGCCCCGTCAGGCCGCACGGAGGTCTGCGTCACCTGCCCATGCTACCTTTTGCCCCGCGCAGTCCTGTGCCGTGATGGTTCCGGCCGGCAGTAGGCTGGACCTGTGGACCAAGACCCGAGCAACTCCCAGATCAGCAGTTCCGAACCGTCAGCAGGCTCGGGGCCGGACGTCACCGCCGGCGGTCCCGGACGAATTGTCCTTGCGGCCACGCCCATCGGCAACGTCGGCGACGCGTCAGCACGGCTCATCGAGCTGCTGTCCTCCGCGGACATCGTTGCCGCCGAGGACACCAGGCGCCTTCACCGGCTGGTGCAGAGCCTGGACGTCACCGTTGGCGGACGCGTCATCAGCTACCACGAGCACAACGAGGCCACCAAGACAGCGGAGCTGCTGGACCAGGTCCGTGCCGGGAAAACGATTGTCATGGTTACCGACGCCGGGATGCCCTCGGTTTCCGATCCCGGCTTCAGGCTCGTCGAAGGGGCCGTAGCCGCGGGGCTCACCGTCACGGCCGTTCCCGGCCCCTCCGCCGTACTCACGGCACTGGCGCTGTCCGGGCTTCCCACCGACCGCTTCTGCTTTGAAGGATTCCTGCCGCGGAAGGCCGGTGAACGCGCATCGCGCCTGGCGGATCTTGACGCCGAACGCCGCACCATGGTCTTTTTCGAGGCGCCGCACCGGCTCGAAGCCATGCTCCGTGCCCTGCACGAGCGCTTCGGGCCGGACCGCAACGCGGCGGTGTGCCGTGAGCTGACCAAGACCTATGAGGAGGTCATCCGCGGGACGCTGCGCGACCTGCTGCAGTGGGCCGAAAGCAACGAGGTCCGCGGAGAGATCGCTGTCGTCGTGGGAGGCGCGCCGGAACGGGCCCCGGGGACCCCTGAGGACAGCGTTGCGGCCGTCAACGAGCTTGTTTCGCAGGGCATCCGGCTCAAGGATGCCGTGGCAGCAGTGGCCGAAGAGGTACGCGTGAGCAAGCGCGAGCTCTACGCCGCAGTGCTCGCTGCCCGGTAATTTCCCGCCGGTTTCCGACAGGCCCGGGCTGTGCAGTTGCACAGCGCATGGTGCCATGTGTAGTGCGTGCATGCGTAGACACTGGCGAGATGCGGGCAGTAGCGTGGCATTAAACCAGCCAAGCATGCAGCAGGCCGCAGGCGGCCAGATGCCGGATGCAGAGCTGCAAAATAACCCGCAAACCCGAATTGCTGACGAGGGAGTCACCGTGTCTGTTGCTACACAGTCCACTGTTACCGCGGAACGCGAAAGCGAACTGCTCGCATCTGTTCCCACCGGCCTGCTCATCAACGGTGAGTGGCGTCCGGCGGCGTCAGGCAAGACCTTCGACGTCGAAGACCCCTCCACCGGCAAAGTGCTGCTGAGCATCGCGGACGCCGGAGCCGAGGACGGCATGGCTGCCCTTGATGCTGCCGCGGCTGCCCAGGATTCCTGGGCCAAGGTTTCCCCGCGGGAGCGCGGCGAAATCCTGCGCCGGGCATTTGAGCTGGTCACCGAGCGCGCCGAAGACTTCGCGCTGCTCATGACACTGGAAATGGGCAAGCCGCTGGCCGAGGCCCGCGGCGAGGTCACCTACGGCGCCGAATTCCTGCGCTGGTTCTCCGAGGAAGCAGTCCGGGCTTTCGGCCGCTACTCGGTTTCCCCGGAAGGCAAGACCCGGCTGCTCGTGCAGAAGAAGCCCGTTGGGCCCTCGCTGCTGATCACCCCGTGGAACTTCCCGCTGGCCATGGCCACGCGCAAGGTCGCCCCTGCCGTGGCAGCCGGCTGCACTATGGTCCTCAAGTCAGCCAACCTCACCCCGCTGACCTCCCAGCTGTTCGCCGCCGTGATGCAGGAAGCCGGCCTGCCCGCCGGTGTCCTGAATGTCATCCCCACGTCCACGGCCGGCGCCACCACCGGGCCGCTGATCAAGGACGCCCGGCTGCGCAAACTGTCCTTCACCGGCTCCACCGAGGTGGGACGCCGCCTGCTCACAGACGCGTCCGAGAACGTGCTGCGGACCTCGATGGAGCTCGGCGGCAACGCCCCGTTCGTCGTGTTCGAGGACGCCGACATCGACGCTGCCGTCGCCGGGGCCATGATCGCGAAGCTCCGCAACATGGGCGAGGCCTGCACCGCGGCAAACCGCTTCATCGTGCACGAATCGGTCGCCGACGAGTTCGCCGAGAAGTTCGCTGCCAAGATGGCGGACATGACCACCGCCCGCGGCACCGAGCCCGAGTCAAAGGTGGGCCCGCTGATCGATGCCAAGAGCCGGGACAAGGTCCACGAGCTCGTTTCGGACGCCTTGGCTTCCGGCGCCACCGCCGTGGTTGGCGGCGCCCCGGTGGACGGGCCGGGCTACTTCTACCAGCCCACCATCCTCAAGGGCGTCACCGAGGGAACCCGGATCCTGTCCGAGGAAATCTTTGGACCCGTCGCGCCGATCATCACCTTCGACACCGAGGACGAAGCGATCCGCCTGGCCAACAACACTGAATACGGCCTGGTCGCCTACGTCTTCACGAGGGACCTCAACCGCGGCATCCGGATGGGCGAACGCCTCGAGACAGGCATGCTCGGCCTGAACGCCGGCGTCGTCTCCAATGCTGCGGCGCCGTTCGGCGGCGTCAAGCAGTCCGGGCTGGGACGTGAAGGCGGCCTCGAAGGCATCGAGGAATACCTCTACACCCAATACATCGGCATCGCCGACCCGTACGCAGGCTAACCTTCGCGCAACCGCCGTGCGCCGTCGCGGACTTTGTCCCAGAGCCCCGCGACGGCACGGCGGACGCGCGCAGCCACGCCGCGCACCGCGCGGAAGGGCGTTCCAGCGATCCAACCCCAGCGGGACATAACGGACGGCGGCAGCCAGTCCGCGCGGAGCCGCGCCATGAGTCCCGCGTTGCGGCGCAGGGCCTCCCGCACCAGGGCGATCTGCTGGGCTGGTGTTTGGTCCCCAGCGGTTGGGTCCCCCTCGCCGTCCGGTCCAGCCTGGCCGGTGCCCGGCCGGCCGTACTCGTGCCGCTCAAAGTCACCGGTCAGGGTGATCACCGCGCGGCGCCCGGCGTCGGTAGGCCCGCCGTCCATGCTCCTGGCCTGAATGCTCCCGGCGGATGCGGCACCTTCCTGCTCCCCGCCGTCGTCCGGGCTAAGGGCCGGCGACCCGCGGAGCCGTGCAGAAAAATTCCGCGGCGTTTCACTGGCCACCGGCGGCACGCCGTAATCCGCGGCGAGGTCCAGCAACTCTGCCCAGGCGAGCGGCACCGCGGCCTGGCCGTTCCTCCCGGAAGCCGGCCTCCGGAGGCGGCGGGCACGGATGCTGCCCCGCACCAGCCGCGGGGAAGCGGCAACCAACACCAGCACCAGAACCGCGGCAGTGCCGTAGAGCAGAGGCGCCAGCTGGCTGCCGGCGTCGCCTTCCCCTGTTCCCGGCAGGGGGAGAGGCGGGGTTTCGGGTGTAGCAGGCGGTGTTGCGCCGTTGGTCGGAATGAGGCCGTCGTTATTCCCGTCGTTCGTGCTGGCGCCGCCGGAGGACGGATCCTGGGCGTAGGGCGGCACCACGCCGCGTGAGGGCGTGGGCTCGAACGGAACCCAGCCCAGGCCCTGGAAGTACAGCTCCGGCCACGCGTGGGCATCCCGGGCATCGACCTCGAACTCGGGGAGTGCGCCTTGGCCGGCAACGGACACCGTTGCCCCGGTCAGCCGGCCCGGGGCGTAGCCCACGGCGATCCTGCTGGGGATGCCCTCGACCCGGGCCATCACGGCCATGGCCGACGCGAAGTGGATGCAGTAGCCGCTCTTCTGGGTCAGGAAGTCGGCCAGCACGGACAGGCCGTTCCCGTCGTAGCCTCCCTGAAGCGGTGATTCCAGGGAATAGGTGAAGTCGCCTGCACGCAGGTACCGCTGGATTGCGATTGCCTTTGCGTAGGCTGTCCCGCTGTTTTGGGTCACCGAATCTGCCGTGGTGCGGACGATTTCCGGGAGATTGGCCGGTGGCCTGATGAACTCTTCCGGGACCCCTTGGACCGGCGCGGAGGACTGGTTCAGCAGCTCCGTTGTCAGCTTGGGGGAGGACGACAGGACGAGGTATTGCTGGTTCCTGGAATTGGTGTCGATGCCTTTGATGGTCAGGGTGGCGGGGTCCCAGCTCCATCGGCCGGTGAGGCCGTTGACGGCTTCGGGCGCGTAGGGCGCGGGGAGATAGGGGCTGGTGAATTCCCCGGTGTTGACAGCCGTTATTTGCCGCAGCTGCTCCGGAGCGAGGATCTCGTGCCCCACGTCCATCCGGCCCGGACCGGCCCGGCGGGTGGACTCGCGGTCGTCCGGGGACCAGGCCTCGCCGTCGAACCGGTCCACCGTGACGGAGCGCAGATACAGGGGCTCCGTGGCATTGGTGGCGTAGGTGATCCGGCCGTCACCTGACGGGCTGCGCAGGCTGTTGCCCAGGCTGATCATGGGATTCAGCCCGTTGGATGAGCCCCAGGGGTTCAGCCGGGAGCCCTGGGGGAAGGTGCCCTGGTTGAAGCCCGGAATGGCGAGCTGCAGCAGCAGGGCCGCCACCAGGGCCACGGATCCTGTGAGGGCCGCTCGTTTGATCTGTCCGGGATTCCGGGCGGTGTCCGCCTGCGTGCGCGCATCGGGTGCGAA
Organism: Arthrobacter sp. ISL-5; assembly: GCF_018613835.1. Lineage (GTDB taxonomy): Bacteria > Actinomycetota > Actinomycetes > Actinomycetales > Micrococcaceae > Arthrobacter. The sequence continues at coordinate 153,039 of NZ_JAGGPM010000035.1, forward strand.
CCACTGGCTGCAGGCGAGAATGACGAGATATCCGGCCGCCGTCGCCACGAATCCCGCCAGCCCCACACTCTGTGGCTTGATCATGGCGGGCACCACAAGCACAGCCAGCAAGCCCAGGCCACTCGTGGCAGGCATGCCCAAGGGCAGGGCCAGGGCGTCCACAAGGATCACAACGAGGCCCAACGCGGCGCACGTGACCAGAACAATGCCGGCGTTCGGTGCCACCGGAGCGCTTTCAGCCAGCACTGTTTCGCTGGCCCGCCGGAGAAGCCGGCCCAGCGCGGGCATCGTCTTGTCGGAAGGAATGAACCCGGCGATGCTGTCCCGCCGGAAGAAGGTGAAGGTCAGGATCAGCACCAGCGATGCCAGCCCGCCCAAAGGCACCAGCACCGGCTGCGCCCTGACGCTGCGCAGCACCGCCATCGCCAGGGACACCACCATGACGGTGGTGAGGACCGGCAGGAACCAGGCCCATCCCCTGAGGACGCCGTTGAGGGACAGCGCTGCGCCGCAGACCGAGACCGCAACGGCGGCCGCCATGACCCACGGATAGGCGCCGGCGCTGAAGCGATCGGGGCCGCGGGACGGCTCCGTCTGGGGAGGCCGTTCTTCGGCCCTGACCTGGCGCTGGGGCGTGAGGGTCACCGGGCCACCCCCGCACCGCGGCGGACGTCTGCCGCCGCCGTCGAGAGTGCCGCATCGCCTTCATCGAAGTACGTCCAGGCGGCGGGCAGCGAGGTGGCCGGTTCAACCGCCACCGCACGCCAGCCGCCGAGGCGCAGGGCCTCGAGGGCGTCGTGGCACTCCGCGGGCCGGTCGGCGATCACCACGGCGAACGCATTCGCTGCGTAACCGGCCGCCGGCGCCAGGGCCCGGGCCTCCGCCAATGAAATCTTTCCGAGGACGGCCACGACCGGACCGCGCATCCGGTGCGCCGCGAGCTTGCCCATGAGCCGGTCGTCGAACACGGACATGCCGGAGTCAGAGCCCCCTGCGTGCTCGCGGCGGGCTGTGTCGTGCTCCCGGCGCATGTGGTGGGGACCGGAAAGCTGGATGGCGGCAAGGCTCTCGGCAACGGACTGCAGGCCGCCTGCACCGCTGTACTCCTCGGCGTCAGGTTCCGGCGCGGACTGCGAGCGGTGAAAGGCAGGATCGCCCGCCGCGTCAAGGAACCTGAGGGAGTAGTTCCGTTCGGCGAGGTGGGCGCTGACGGACATGGCTGCCGTGACGGCCCACTCGAAGGTGTCGCTCGTGACAAGGTCCTCGCCGTCGTCGCTGCCGAAGACGGAGCCGAAGCCCGTGGCGAAGGAGATGAAGCGCTGGTCCAGGACGATCGTGGCCTCAGGCGTGGTGACCGATTCCTCCTGCCTGACCATCAGCGCGCCGTGGCGGGCTGTGGCGGGCCAATGGACCCGGCGCATCGGGTCGCCATGCCTGTACTCGCGCGTCATGACGTCGTCGTCGCTGGGGTTGGCCCGTGTCCGGGTTGCCGTGATTCCGTCGTTTCCGCGGGCGCCGGCCAGTCCCGTGGCGGGCAGGTCGACGGCGGCCGGCGTCACGGTGAGCGTGTCGCCGTCGTCGATGGAGTGCCTGTGCAGCGAAAGCCCGAACGGATCGGTGAACTCAGCCGTAACCGGTCCGATGGTGAACTGCCCCCGTTTTCCGGAACGCAGATGGTATTCGTAGCGGCTGGTGCCGCCTGAGGCGGACCGCGCGGGGAAGCGGAACGCCGGAGACTCGCCGAACCTCGGCGGCAGGCGCTCCTCCATGATGACCCGGCCGACGCCCGCCCCGGTCCGCGCCACTGCCAGCCGGACGGTGGTGATGGAGGAGGTTTCGACCGTGGAAGGGCTGAACTCGCGGTACACCCGGAACCGCGGCTTGACCACCCTGATGCCGGCGAGCGAAATGAGCGGCAGGAGAACCAGCAGCACGCCGAGCACCAGAAGGTCCCGGCGGCCCATTATTTGGGCGCAGAGCAGGGAAAAGACACCGGCGGCCAGTAGGCCCCAGCCGCGAGTGCTGAAGAGGTGGCGGGGGAGGCTGTCCAGCAGGGCCACGGCAACGATCCTGACTAGCGGCTGTGGCGCAGTTCGGGCGTCTGCCGCCCGGAGCGGGGTGCCGGCTGTCCGGAGCCTGCTGCCCGCCGATGGGCAATGGCTGAATCGGCCATCTCTTGGCTGACGGGCAGCTTGGCCAGTATGCCGCGGATGACGCTCTGCGGGGTCTCACCGGTGCTGGCCGCCTTGCGGTCCAGGATGATCCGGTGCGCCAGCACCGATTCGGCAACGGCAACAACGTCGTCCGGCAGGACGAAATCCCTGCCGTCCAGCGCCGCCGTGGCTTTGGCTGCACGGAGCAGCTGCAGCATGGAGCGCGGGCTGGCGCCGAGGCGGAGCATGGCGCTGTCCCTGGTTGCCCGGCCCACGGCGACGGTGTATTCCTTGACGGCTTCAGAGACGTACACCTGCTGGACCGTGGCGATCATTGCCGCGACGTCTGCCGAGGTGACCACCGCAGTGACACGCTCGAGGGGAGACGTGGCCTGGTGGGTTTCCAGCATCTCGATCTCCGAGTCCTTGTCCGGGTAGCCCATGGAGATCCGTGCCATGAAACGGTCCCGCTGCGCTTCGGGCAGCGGGTACGTCCCCTCCATCTCGATGGGGTTCTGGGTGGCCACCACCATGAACGGCGCGGCGAGCCCGTAGGAGTGCCCGTCCACCGTGACCTGGTGCTCCTCCATGCATTCGAGCAGGGCGGACTGCGTCTTTGCGGAGGCGCGGTTGATTTCGTCCCCGATCACGATGTTCGCAAACACGGCGCCGGGCCTGAACTCGAACTGGCGCGAGGACTGGTTGTAGATGGAGACGCCGGTGACGTCCGAGGGGAGCAGATCAGGGGTGAACTGGATGCGGCTGACGGAACAGTCGATGGTTCGGGCCAGGGTCTTGGCGAGGAGCGTCTTACCCACGCCGGGCACGTCTTCGAGGAGCAGGTGGCCCTGGGCGAGCAGGACCGTCAGTGCCAGCTTCGCGGCTTCCGCCTTGCCGTCGATGACGGTGTTGATGGCCGACAGGATGCGTTCGCTCGCAGTGCGGAAAGCGACGGCATCCAACTCAACCGGCTTGTGGCCGTTGAGCTGGTGTCCGCCGTGCGCAGCACCCCCCGCGAAGCCGTGCCCGCCCTGGAGTACTTCGTTGACCACGGTGCGTCGGTGCGGTTCCATCGGCAACCTTTCAGCCCTGAGTGACGCCCGGAACGGTGCGGCGGAAGTTTGCCGATGCCCGTTGGCGGGCGTTCACATCTTTCCATACCAGCGTACTAAGACAACTGCCGTGGCTAACAGAGGGTTCCGGGTAATTCTGCGCGCTGCCCCGGCCCGGCGGGCCGAGCCCTTTCGGCCGGGCTGTCCGCCGGGCCCTGTCCGCCCGAAGGGCGACGGCGGGGCTGCCGCCGCTAGGCTGGAGGGATGCGCCATTCCCTGACCCCCAGCCCCTATCGAGTGCCCGGAAGCGACGGGTCCGGCAAGCAAGGCTACCCGCCGGCGCCCGAGCCCCTGCCGGTGCCCGTGATGGACAACCACACGCACCTCGATTTCCCCGGCGACGACGTTCGCGTGGAGATTGCCGCCGCGCTGGACGCAGCAGAGGCCGTAGGCGTGCGCGGCGCAGTCCAGATTGGCTGCGACCTCGAATCGTCCCGGTTCACGGTGCAGGCTGTTGATTTGGATGCCCGGCTGCTGGGGGCGGTGGCAATCCACCCCAACGACGCACCCCGCTACGCCCAGTGCGGTGAGCTGGAGGCAGCCCTGGCCGAAATAGAGGAGCTGGCCGCCCACCCGCGGATCCGCGCCATCGGCGAAACCGGCCTCGATTTCTTCCGCACCGAGGGCGAGGGGCTGGCCCACCAGCGGTACTCCTTCCGCCGGCACATCGACATCGCGAAGCGGCTGGACCTGACCCTTCAGATCCACGACCGCGACGCCCACAGCGACGTCGTTCAGGTCCTGCGGGAGGAGGGCACCCCGGAACGGGTGGTGTTCCACTGTTTTTCCGGCGATGAGGACCTCGCCCGCATCTGCAACAGCGAAGGCTGGTTCATGTCGTTCGCCGGCACCCTCACCTTCAAGAACGCCGCCAACCTCCGTGCGGCACTGGCCGTGGCGGACCCGGAACTGGTGCTGGTCGAAACCGACTCACCGTTCCTGACGCCGCATCCGCACCGCGGCCGGCCCAACGCGAGCTACATGGTTCCGTACACCGTCCGGGCCATGGCCAAATTGACAGACTCCGACCTTGCCGGGCTGTGCACCGCCATCAGCCGCAATACCGTGCGGGCGTACGGATCCTGGGACTGATGAGTGAGGTAGCCGCCCATTCGGCGTGCATACCAGGTAGGCAATAATTTTGGCGGCTTTATAACGCTTCGGTTACAGTGAAAAACTATTAGCCGGGGTCGGGGAAGGCCTCCGGATGATGTCACTCACTTCTTTCAGGCAGGGCGCCTTCAGATGTCCTGCCATGTGAGTGTGGCGGCGCACATGCCTGCTGCAGGCTCCGGAACGGTCCGGGGCCCACCCTTCGGGTGATTGCCTCAGGTGCCTCTGTGCGTTTTTCCCCGTGCCCGGACAGCTCAACAGTTACGGGCAATCGTGGTCAACTTCTTCAAGTCGGACGGCAAGTTCAGTTTCGTCAAGGTCGGCACCCAGCTTCTCGTGCTCACGGCACTCGTGCTCGGGCTCGTCGCCTTCGTGGGCAACAACAAGACAGTCACCCTGAATGTTGACGGCAAAGTGAGCTCCGTCCAGACGTTCGGCGGCACCGTGGGCCAGGTGGTCAAGAGCGCCAAAGTGGAGCTGCAGGCCGCCGACCGCGTCTCGCCCTCGGTGGAAGCCCGGATTGAGAACGGCTCGGTCATCAACGTGAACCTGGCCAAGGCCGTGAAGGTGAGCCTGGACGGGGCCGAGAAGACCGTCAGCACCACGGCTCCGGACGTGGGCGGGCTCGTGACGCAGCTTGGCGTGGCCAGCGCTTCCGAGCTGTCCGTGCCGAAGGACGCCCAGTTGTCCGTCGATGGATCATTCGTGGCCATCTCGACCCCCAAGACGGTGAGCATCCTCGCCGATGGCAAGGCAGCCAAGACCACCACCACGGCTCCCAACGTCGGAGAGGTCCTCAAGGACGCCGGGGTCAAGCTGGCCGCGGCAGACCGGACCTCGCAGCCGGCGAACGCCCCGGTGGTCAACAACATGGTGATCAAGGTTTCCCGTGTCGAGACGGGCAAGACCGCAACCACCACCGAAGAAGTCCAGTTCGAAACGTTGAGTACGGACAGCGCCCAGCTGCCCAAGGGCGAGGAAAAAGTCACCCAGGCCGGCGTCCCGGGCGCGGTGACGAAGACGTACAAGCTGGTGCTCGTTGATGGCCGCGAAGCCTCCCGGACGCTGGTCTCCTCGAAGACCACGCGGGAACCGGTCACCGAGAAGGTCACCGTGGGCACCAAGGCAGAAGCGGCGAACACCGGAGCAGCCGCCCCCGCGATGATGAACGAAGCCATGTGGGACAAGATCGCGCAGTGTGAATCGACCGGCAACTGGTCCATCAACAACGGCAACGGCTACTACGGCGGCCTGCAGTTCGACATCCAGACCTGGATCGGCGCCGGCGGCGGAGCTTACGCCCCCAACGCCAGCCTGGCCACGAAGGCGCAGCAGATCGACATCGCCAATCGGGTCTACGCAGAGCGCGGCCTTCAGCCGTGGGGCTGCGGCTGGGCAGCAAGCAGCTAGCCAGAAACACTCAAGCCACCTGGCGCCGCGGCAGCTGACCACAGCTGCGGAGCCACGAAAGGCCGGGTCCGGAAACCTCCGGGCCCGGCCTTTGCCGTACCGCCGTGGTCGGTTCCCGCCGTGTCCGCCGTTTCCAAACGGCACCGCCCGCCGGGATAGGATACCTAGGTGACTGACCCGACTCCCTCCGCCTCCGGTACTGCGCCAGCCCCGCTGTTTGGCGCGTCCGATATCCGCAGGCTGGCCGAGGAAATCGGCGTCCGCCCCACCAAGACCCTTGGCCAGAACTTCGTGATCGACGGCAACACCATCCGCCGGATCGTGGCCGCGGCCGGCATCGGCGCGGAGGAAACCGTCCTCGAGATCGGCCCCGGTCTCGGTTCCCTGACGCTCGGCCTGCTGGACGCCGCGAAGTCCGTGGTCGCCGTCGAGATTGACCCCGTCCTGGCCGCCAAGCTGCCGGAAACGGTCCGGCAGTGGCGGCCCGACGCCGCCGGGGAATTCCACCTGGTGCGCGCCGACGCCATGAAAGTCACCGAGCTCCCCGCGGAGCCCACGTCCCTGGTGGCAAACCTGCCCTACAACGTGGCCGTGCCCGTGGTCCTCCACCTCCTGCAGCACTTCCCGTCGATCGGGCACGGCCTCGTGATGGTGCAGGACGAAGTGGCGGACCGGCTCGCTGCCGGCCCCGGCTCCAAGATCTATGGCGTGCCCTCGGTCAAGGCCGCGTGGTACAGCAGCATGCGCAAGGCCGGGGTCATCGGAATGAATGTGTTCTGGCCGGCCCCCAAGATCCAGTCCGGACTTGTGGCCTTTACGCGCCGCGAACCGCCGGTCACCACAGCCAGCCGCGAGCAGGTTTTCGCCGTGATCGACGCGGCCTTTGCCCAGCGCCGGAAGACGCTTCGCGCCGCCCTCGCAGGATGGGCAGGGAGCGCTGCCGAAGCGGAGCGCTGCCTCGTCGCGGCGGGCGTGGATCCCACCGCGCGCGGCGAAGTCATCGACATCGCGGCGTTCGCCCGGATCGCCGAGGCGCGCCAGGCCGCAGGCGCCTGATGCGGCGAAGCCGGACCGCGGCAACAGTGTCCGCGGACGACGCCGCGCTGCCGGGGCCTTCTTGGAGCCCGGCACCACCATGCCCTAGCTTGGACTCATGAACGCAGTGAGAGGGCGCTTTGCGGCAAGGACCGTCCGGGTCAAGGCTCCGGGCAAGGTGAACGTCTCACTGGATGTGGGCCCTTTGCGTCCGGACGGCTACCATTCCGTGGCCAGCGTGTACCTGGCCGTCTCCCTGTATGAGGAAGTGGCGGCCACCAGCACGGCGAACGACGGCATCACCGTCAGTATCAGTCCCGCCAGCACGCTGGACCTCGACGGCGTGGATATTCCGCTCGACGAGCGCAACCTCGCCTACAAGGCGGCCGCCATCATGGCTGATGTTTCGGAACACTCCACCGGCGTGCATCTGGAAATCACCAAACGGGTGCCGGTGGCCGGCGGCATGGGCGGGGGGTCGGCGGACGCCGCCGCCACCCTTCTGGCCTGCGATGCGTTATGGAACAGCGGCCTGTCCCGGGATGAACTGTCCCACCTCGCCGCCGAACTGGGTGCCGACGTGCCGTTTGCGCTGCTGGGCGGTACGGCAGTGGGGCTGGGCGTGGGCGATGACCTGTCGCCGGCCCTGGCCAAGGCGCAGATGGACTGGGTCCTCGTCACTGCCGAGTTCGGCCTCCCCACCCCGGAGGTGTTCCGGACGCTGGACAGGCTGCGTGATGCCGAGGGGATTGAGGTCGCGGAGCCCACGGCGGTGGACCCTCAGATCCTGCAGGCACTGCGGAGCGGCGACGCCGACGCCCTGAGCCGGGTGCTGGTCAACGACCTTCAACGGGCATCCATCGAACTTGCCCCGAGCCTCCGGGACACCCTGGGCCTTGGCGAGTCATCCGGAGCCATTGCCGGGATCGTCTCCGGCTCCGGCCCCACCGTTGCCTTGCTGGCCCACAGCCCCGAGGCCGCTGAAGGACTTGCCGAGGAGCTGCAGCACAAGGGCCTCAGCGCCATTGCCGTCCATGGCCCGGTGCCCGGCGCCCGCATCATCTCCGATACCCTCCTTTAATACCCTTTCAAGTTTCAGATTCCCCGTTTGCAGAAGAAAGCAGTTCCCCGTGGCACACCTGCTCGGCGGCGAGAACCTCTCGGTCTCGTACGCAACCCGCACCGTTCTCGATGGCGTAACCCTCGGACTCGAAGAGGGCGACCGGATCGGCGTGGTGGGCCGGAACGGCGACGGCAAGTCCACACTGATGCGCCTGCTTTCACTGCGGTCCACCCCTGACTCGGGCCGCGTCACCAAGCGCGGGGACGTCAACGTCGGCTATCTGGACCAGAGCGACGTGCTCGACGGCGACCTCACGGTCGGCGCCGCCATCGTTGGCGACCAGGCCGACTACGAATGGGCCCGCAACCCGCAGATCCGCGAGGTGATGGGCGGCCTGGTGTCCGACGTCGACTGGCACGCCAACGTGCACGCCCTGTCCGGCGGCCAGAAACGGCGCGTTGCGCTGGCAAAGCTCCTCATCGAAGACCACGACGTCATCATGCTCGACGAGCCCACCAACCACCTCGACGTCGAGGGTGTGGCCTGGCTGTCCCGGCACCTGAAGACCCGGTGGCGCGCGAACCAGGGCGCGTTCCTCGTGGTCACCCACGACCGCTGGTTCCTTGACGAAGTCTGCACCAAGACCTGGGAGGTCCACGACGGGATCGTCGACCCGTTCGACGGCGGTTACGCCGCCTATGTGCTGGCCCGCGCCGAGCGCGACCGCGCGGCATCGGTGACGGAAAGCAAGCGGCAGCAGCTCGTGAAGAAGGAACTGGCCTGGCTCCGCAGGGGCGCCCCCGCCCGCACGGCCAAGCCCAAGTTCCGGATCGAGGCCGCCAACGCCCTCATCGCGGACGTGCCCGAACCGCGTGACTCCACGGCGCTGAGCAAGATGGCCACGGCGCGCCTGGGCAAGGACGTCCTGGACCTTGAGCACGTCTCGCTGGACTTCCTGGGCGGCGATCCCGGACAGAAACTCTTCGACAACATCACCCTCCGGCTCGCGCCGGGGGAGCGGCTGGGGCTGGTCGGTGTCAACGGCGCCGGCAAGACCACCCTGCTGAAGCTCCTCAACGGAGAAATTCAGCCCAGCTCCGGCAAGGTCAAGCGCGGCAAGACGGTTGTCACCGCCGTGCTGACCCAGGAGGTCAAAGAGCTCGACGACGTCTCGGACCTGCGCGTCATCGAAGTGATCGAGCGCGAAAAGCGTTCCTTCAACGTCGGAGGCAAGGAATTCAGTGCCGGCCAGCTCGTGGAGCAGCTTGGCTTCACCAACGAGAAGCAGTGGACGCCCGTCCGCGACCTCTCCGGCGGTGAGCGGCGCCGACTGCAGCTCCTGCGCCTGCTCGTGGGGGAGCCTAATGTGCTGATGCTCGACGAACCGACCAACGACCTGGACACCGACACCCTCGCCGCCGTCGAGGACGTCCTCGACGGCTGGCCCGGCACGCTGGTGGTGGTCAGCCACGACCGCTACCTGCTCGAGCGCGTCACGGACCACCAGATGGCCCTTCTGGGCGACGGCAAGATCCGTGCCCTGCCGCGCGGCGTGGACCAGTACCTCGAACTCCGCGAATCCGCCCTCGCCGGCTCCACGGTCACCGGCGGCGGAAACCCGGTCACCTCCGCCAGCTCGGGCCCGGCACAGGCCGTCTCCGGAGCATCCGAAGCGGAGAAGCGCGACGCCCGCAAGGCCAAGAACCGCATCGAGAGGCAACTGGGCAAGATCACCCAGCAAGAAGAAAAGATCCACGCCCAGATGACCACGGCCTCCGCGGACCCCTCCAAGGTTGGCCAGCTTGCGGAACTCAACAAAAAGCTCAAGGACCTCTCCACAGACCGCGAAGCCCTAGAGCTCGAATGGCTCGAGGCGCTCGAAGTCCTGGGCGAGTAGCCTGCCTTCCGGCGCTGGCTGGGTGCCGAAGCCGGCCCTTCCGCGTCGCTTAGACACATCACATAGGGAGCGCTCCGGTCGCTGGGCGACCTGCGCGCTCCGATGTGCTGCGATGCGCTCCTTTCGGAAGAACCGCCTCCGGCGCGGGAAGTCACCTCATCGCCGTGGAACAGTGGGCATCTCGGAACGGAACTATCGCAATAGCGGTGCGGGGGACCTTCGCGTAGGAGCGCATCGCGGCGCATCGGGCTCCGAAGGTCGCTCAGCGACCGTAGGGGCCCATTTGCGTCGTGTCTAAGCGACGGCGAAGGGCCGCTGCACCGCGGACGTGACCACAGACGACGGCGACGGACTAAGGCTCGCTGCGGACGTGATCACAGGCGACGGCGAAGGGCCGCTGCACCGCGTAGGTGACCACAGGCGGCGGAAGGGGACCGTGGCGCCGCGGACGTGACCACAAGCGACGGCGAAGGGCCGTTGCATCGCGGGCGTGACCACGGACGACGGCGAGGGGCTAAGGCTCGCTGCGGAGCTCGGGCTCCTTTTTGAGGCCGGTCAGACCGTTCCAGGCGAGGTTGACGAGGTGGGCTGCGACGGCGCGTTTGTCGGGCTGGCGGCTGTCCTGCCACCACTGGCCGGTCATCGCCACCATCCCCACGAGCATCTGGGCGTACATGGCGCCGTCGGCAGCGCTGAAGCCGCGGCGGGCGAATTCGTCGGACAGTATGTGTTCCACCCGGGCCGTGACGTGCGAGAGCAGCGTGGAAAAGGCGCCTTCGGGCTGGGACGGGGGAGCGTCACGCATGAGGATGCGGAAGCCGTCGGTGCGGTCCTCGATGTACGTCAGCAAGGCCAGGGCGGCACGTTCGACAAGGACCCGCGGTTTGGCTTCGTCGGCCAGGGCGTCGTTGATGGAGGCCAGCAGGATCTTGAACTCAAATTCCACCACCTGGGTGTACAGGCCCTCTTTCGAGCCAAAGTGTTCGTAGATCACGGGCTTTGAGACGCCCGCCGCGGCGGCGATCTCCTCGATGGTGGTGCCGTCCAGGCCGCGCATCGCGAAGAGGCCCCGCCCCACTTCCACCAGTTGGGTACGCCGCTGGGGCCCGGTCATCCGGGACCGCGGAATGCGCGCGGGGACCGCTTCCGGCTTTGCCGTCCGGTTCCCCGCGCCGTCAGTGGTCCCTGTGCTGTTGCTCACCGTCCCATCATGCCTTATGCCAAACGGTGCCCAGCGGTCCGCGGCCAGTCCCGGCGTACTGCCCGGACGGGACCGGCGGCCCGGCGGGCCAGGTCGCACGAGCATCAACGTTCGTGGCAGAATTGGTTCTCGTGCCTCGGCCTTTGAGCCTTGGCATGGTCCGCCCTGGTGTAATGGCAGCACCCCGGCCTTTGGAGCCGTGGAGTATAGGTTCGAATCCTATGGGCGGAACTGCTGCATCAGAGGTGTCCAGTAGGATAAGCCTGTTGCCGGTTCCGGGCACACGCTCGGACGCCGCGCATGTAGTACCGCGCAACCGAACAAGGAGAGCCCGTACGTGAGCCCCGAGAAGTCCGGCCCAGCCGCCGTAATCGTCCTAGCAGCAGGTGCCGGTACCCGGATGAAGTCCCGTACCCCCAAGATTCTCCACGAAATCGGCGGCCGTTCCATGGTCGGCCACGCCTTGCTGGCCGCGCGCAGCATCAACCCCCAGCGGCTCGCCCTCGTAGTCCGCCACGAGCGGGACCGCGTGGCGGCCCACCTCACTGAGCTCGATCCCGAGGCCCTCATCGTGGACCAGGACGATGTTCCGGGCACCGGAAGGGCCGTTGAAGTGGCGCTCGAGGCACTCGACGCCGACGCCCCGGTGGCCGGTACCGTGGTGGTGACCTACGGCGATGTGCCGCTGCTCACGGGTGAGATGCTTGCCGAACTCGTCAACACCCACGAATTCGAGGGCAACGCCGTCACGGTCCTGACCGCGCTCCTTGAGGACGCCGCGGGATACGGCCGCATCCTCCGCGGAGAAGACGGCACGGTCACCGGCATCCGCGAACACAAGGATGCCACCGACGCCGAGCGTGAAATCCGTGAAATCAACTCAGGAATCTACGCGTTCGACGCCGCCGTGCTGAGGGACGCCCTCCGGCACGTCACCACCGACAACTCCCAGGGCGAGAAGTACCTGACCGACGTCCTGGGACTGGCCCGCGAAGCCGGCGGCCGGGTCGCCGCCGTCGTCACCGCGGACCGCTGGCAGGTCGAGGGCGCCAATGATCGCGTGCAGCTTGCCGCCCTCGGCGCCGAGCACAACCGCCGGATCGTGGAGTCATGGATGCGCGCGGGCGTCACCGTGGTGGATCCCGCCACCACGTGGATCGACTCCACCGTCACGCTGGCGGAGGACGTCCGGATCCTGCCCAACACCCAGCTGCACGGCGGCACCACAGTGGCGAGGGACGCCGTCGTCGGCCCCGACTCCACCCTGACCGATGTCCGCATCGGCGAGGGCGCCAAAGTGACGCGCACCCACGGTTCGGGTGCGGAGATCGGGGCGGGCGCGAGCGTCGGACCGTTCACCTACCTGCGCCCCGGCACCATCCTGGGGGAGACCGGCAAGATCGGCGCCTTCTACGAAACCAAGAACGTGAAAATCGGCCGCGGCTCAAAGCTGTCGCACCTGGGCTACGCCGGGGACGCCGAAATCGGCGAGGACACCAACATCGGCTGCGGCAACATCACGGCCAATTACGACGGCGAGAAGAAACACCGCACGGTGATCGGCTCGGGCGTCCGCACCGGTTCCAACACAGTATTCGTCGCACCCGTCACGGTGGGGGACGGTGCCTACAGCGGCGCCGGAGCCGTGATCCGCAAGGACGTACCCGCGGGAGCCCTGGCTCTGTCCGTCGCCGAACAGCGCAATGCCGAGGGCTGGGTCAAGGCCAACCGCCCGGGCACGCTGTCCGCAGAGCTGGCAGAAGCCGCAGCGGCCCGCGAAGCCCGCACAGATTCCCCAAATTCCCCCGTATCTACAGAAGAGGGCACGCAACCATGACCGAAATTACGGCTCGCGGCGAGAAGAAGCTGGTGCTCGCCGCAGGGCGTGCCCACCCGGAGCTTGCCCGGGAAATCGCCAAGGAGCTGGGCACGGAACTGCTGCCTGTCGACGCCTACGATTTTGCCAACGGCGAGATCTACGTCCGCGCCGGCGAGAGCGTCCGCGGAACCGACGCCTTCGTTATCCAGGCCCACCCGGCACCGCTGAACAACTGGCTCATGGAACAGCTGATCATGATCGATTCGCTGAAGAGGGCCTCGGCCAAGCGGATCACCGTGGTCTCGCCGTTCTACCCCTATGCGCGCCAGGACAAGAAGGGCCGCGGCCGCGAGCCCATCTCGGCCCGCCTCGTGGCGGACATGTACAAGACCGCCGGCGCCGACCGCATCATGAGCGTGGACCTGCACACCTCCCAGATCCAGGGCTTCTTCGACGGCCCCGTGGACCACCTCATGGCCATCCCGCTGCTGGCGGACTACATCCGCACCAGGGTCGATGCCGAAAACATCACCGTGGTCTCCCCGGACACTGGACGCGTCCGCGTGGCCGAGCAGTGGGCGGAGCGCCTCGGCGGCGCGCCGCTGGCGTTCGTGCACAAGAGCCGTGACCTCACGGTCCCCAACCAGGCCGTCTCCAAGACCGTCGTGGGCCAGATCGAAGGACGGACCTGCGTCCTCATCGACGACATGATCGACACCGGCGGAACCATCTCCGGCGCCGTCCAGGTGCTCAAGAACGCCGGCGCCAAGGATGTCATCATCGCGGCCACGCATGCGGTCTTCTCCGACCCCGCCGCGCGCCGGCTCTCCGAGTCCGGTGCCCGTGAAGTGGTGGTCACCAACACGCTGCCCATCACGCCGGACAAGCGCTTCCCCGAACTCACGGTCCTCTCGATCGCACCGCTTATCGCACGGGCCATCCGTGAAGTGTTCGACGACGGTTCGGTCACCAGCCTTTTCGACGGCAACGCCTGACCCCGCTGACTGAACAAAGCCGGCCGGCGTTGTGCCCGTTTCAATAATCGGGCACAACGCTGGTAGGATTTTTCCCGATACCTTGGCGAGGGAGAGCACCTCCGGAAAACCGGACTGCTGGTCTCCGTTATCGACTGGGTCTGAATCTCCCTTCTGGAAGGGCTGCCCTCCGGCCGCCCGGCGTTGAAGGTCGCTGCAGACCTCCGCCCTTGCTGAACACAGTTAAAGCCACCAGGAGAAACACATGTCTGAGCAGAAGCTCGCAGCAGAAGTACGCGCCGAATTCGGCAAGGGCTTCGCCCGCCGCGCCCGCATGGCCGGCAAGATCCCGGCTGTCATCTACGGCCACGGTGCAGAGCCCATCCACATCACGCTCCCCGCCAAGGCCACCACGCTGGCCGTGCGCACCGCCAACGCCCTGCTGTCCCTGGACATCAACGGCGAGTCGCACCTTGCCCTTGTCAAGGACATCCAGCGCAACCCGATCAAGCAGATCATCGAGCACATTGACCTCCTGACCGTCCGCCAGGGCGAGAAGGTCACCGTGGATGTTGCCGTTCACGTGTCCGGCGAAACCGCCCCGGGCACCGTCCACAACCTCGAGCTCACCGTTGTCTCCCTCGAGGCAGAGGCAACCCACCTGCCCACCGCCGTCGAGGTCGACATCGAAGGCCGCACGGCCGGCGAGCACATCCACGCTTCCGACCTCGTCCTCCCGAAGGGCTCCGTGCTGCTGACCGACGCCGAGGCCCTGGTCGTCAACATCTCCGAAGCCATTGAGGCCGAAGGAGAAGGCGAGGAAGCGGCCGCCGCTGGCGAAGCTGCCCCGGCCGAAGCTGCCGCCGAGTAAGTACCAAGCTTCACCACGCGGTGCGGTCTCGCGCCGCCCAACAGTGGCCGGGTCCCGTGCGGGCCCGGCCACTGGCGTCCCGTGTTCCCGGCACGCCCGGCGACCACTTTAGGATTGATGCATGACTGACACCTGGCTGATCGTAGGCCTCGGAAACCCCGGACCCGAGTACAGCCGCAACCGGCACAACGTGGGCCAGATGGTCCTCGACGAACTGGCCGCGCGCATCGGCGGGAACTTCAAGGCCCACAAGTCCAGGGCCCAGGTCCTCGAAGGCCGGCTCGGAATCGGAGGCCCGCGCCTGGTGCTGGCGAAACCCAGCACCTACATGAACGTCTCCGGCGGCCCCGTGTCCGCCCTGGCCAGGTTCTACGACGTTGACCCGTCGCGGGTGGTGGCGGTCCATGACGAAATCGACATTCCCTTTAATACGGTGAAACTCAAGATCGGCGGCGGCGAAGGTGGCCACAACGGCCTCCGGGACATTTCCAAGGCGCTGGCCACCAAGGACTACCTTCGCGTCCGGGTGGGGGTCGGCCGGCCGCCGGGCCGGATGGACACCGCAGATTACGTCCTGCGGGACTTCGCCCCTACCGAGAAAAAGGAGCTGCCTTTCCTGCTGGACGATGCCTCAGACGCCGTTGAATTGCTGATCACAGATGGCCTGACTGCCGCACAACAGAGGTTTCATCCCGCGAAAGTCTGAGCCGCCGCCACAACATTATTCGGGAGCTAATATTCCGGGAAATTCATATTCAACCCACCAAATCTCAAGGTCGCATCAAGGTCTGCGAAATGGTGAATCAATGCCCTGTTTTACTGCAGGGGTAACGGGGTAGTCTTCTTCTAAGCGGGGGAGGCGATGGGGCCTTAATCCTGCCAAGCGGGATGTAAGGAAAAGTTCATGTCTATTGAGCCACTGAGCTGGGGACGTGGGTCTACGGCGGGCGTGCTGGCCGGGCCAGGGGCTGCCGGCGGAACGGACCTTCAACGATGGTCGGTTCCGGCGCGCAGTGCAGACCTCGAAGCCATCCGCAATGCGCTGACGGATCCAGACTCCCTGGGGGTAGTCATCACGGGTGCCCGAGGCGTGGGCAAATCCTCACTCGCCCGCACCGCGGTGGCGGAACTTGGCCCGGACATTTGGGCGCTTCAGCTCCGCAGCCCCCTGACCGGTTCCCAGACATCCTACGGCTGCCTCGCCTTCCTGCTCGCCAGGCTTCCGCAATCGGCCATGGGTTCACCCACGGCCATCCTCCAAGGGATCACGTCCCTCATCCGCAGCGACGCCGCAGGCCGGGACTGCATCATCACCCTGGATACCACCGGCATGATCGACGACATGAGCGCCGGCGTCCTCCTGAACATCATGCTCACGCGGACCGCCAGGGTGATCGCCATTGCCCCCGGGACCAGCGACCTTCCCGCAGATTTCCATTGGCTGCTCACAGACCGCCGGCTCACCGAAGTACGGCTGGAGAACCTCAACGAACTGCAGACCCGGCAGGTGCTGCTAACCCTGCTTGGCCACCGTGTGTCAGCGTCGCTCGTGAGCACCTATCACGCCATCGTCGGCGGTAACCCGTTGCTGCTCAAAGCGCTCGTTACGGAGCAGCAGCAGTCAGGCAACCTCGTCCTGTCCGATTCCGTATGGACTTTGCGGGACAAGGTGGTGCTGGACGGCGCAACCGGTCTCGACGACATTGTCCGCTCCCGCTGGTCCCGCGAATCCCCGGAAACCCGCGAGGTCATGGAAATGCTGTCCTGCGCCCGCAGGGTGGCCCTGGCCAGGCTGACCGAAATCTACGGCACCGCCACCGTGGCGGACATGGAGGATGCCGGCCTGCTCACAGTGGGGGACACCGAGGCCCGCTGGGTATCCCTGCGGGAACAGTACCTGGGCGACGTCGTCCGTTCCTGGTTGAGCATTTCGCGGCGGCGGGAGCTCCGGAACCAGCTGCTGAACGGGGCGGAACCCGACCTGTCCAAGCTGTCAACGGAAGAGTGCATCGAATTCGCTGCCTGGACGCGCGAATGCCAGGCAGAACTCAGCCCGGCCCTGGCAGTGGCCGCGGCGGAGGCAGCCGTGCAACTGTTCGACCCGCGGTTTGCGCTCAGCTGCCTCGAGAGCCTCAAGAGGACCGATGCGGAATGGGTCGAAGGGCAGCAGCACAAAGCCTCCGCCTACCTGCTGCTCGATCTGCCGCTGCAGGCCATGGCCGCCCTTGACGACATTTCACAGGCACAGCTGGACCAGCTCGGCGCCGAGGATTTCGCCAACGTTGTGGCAGCCAAGTGCAGGGTCATGGTCTGGCTCCCGGAGCTGAAGGACAAAGTCCCTGCGGAGTTGGAAAAGGCCCGTGCGCGTCTGGGCGTCACTCCCGGCATCGCCACCACCTGGCCCGAGCCCCTTGGTGCCGCAATGAACCACATCACGCTGAGCGAGTTCGAATACAAGACTTTCATCGGCGACTACGCCCCCATGATTGAGGCCCTTGAGGAAGCAGCAGATCCGGGTACAAACAAGGACACGGGCTTCCGCATCCAAGCCGCCATGATCCTCATGCAGGCCCTCTCCGCCGTCGGTAGGGAAATGGATGCGCTCCAGCTGATGAGGAGGGTTGGCGGCCAGCTGTCCGACGCCGGCCCCATGACCGGGCTGCGCGAAAAGTTCGCCCTGACGGCATTCGGCGTACTGTTGCAGGCTGGCCAATGGCAGCGTTGCCTGGACCTGGTCGGGCCGCCGAAGGGCCAGACCGAGCGCCGCCTTGCCCACCGGACGGCAGCCACCGAGCTGGCCACCGGAATAGCCTACGTATATTCCGGCCGCGGCGCTGTTGCACTTGATTCGCTCCTGTCCGCGGTGGCCCAGCTGGAACTGCGCCCGGTCCTGAACCTGCTCCAGGCCGCCTACGCCGCCACGGCCTTCGCGTATGCGCAGATCGGCAATGCCGGGCAGTCCCGCAAGTACCTCGACAAATTGCGCGGCGCGAGGGGCCCGTGCAACTTCGGCACCCAGACCATCACTGATTTCTGCGCTGACATGGCCGGGAGGTGGCTGGGAGACACCGACGCCGTCAAGCGCCTGCTGGAGACGGCACGGGGCGACATCGCCGCCGGCCGGTATACTCTTGCCGGGATCAGCCTGCTGGGTGCCACGGTCAACGGCACCGACGACGACTTCCGACTGCTTGAGGAGGTCGCTGGCCATCGCCAGGGAAAGCTCGCCGAGATCTCGCGCCTGATCGCCGTGGGCAGCCGCACGAAGGACGCCAAAGTGCTCCTGGAGGGCGCGCACCTCTGTGCGGAGCTGGAACTGGATGCGGTGGAGGCGCGGTGCGTTGCGCTCGCTGTGGACTTTGCGCGGCACTCTGGCGATTCCGCCTCAGCCCGCATAGCGCAGGCCCGGCTGGACAACCTCACCGCCACAGTGCCCAGCCTGCCGATCGTCCCGAGCAGCGGCAGCCCCCTCCTTACCGCCCGTGAGCGGCAGATTTCCCGGCTGGCAGGAAAGGGCGTCTCCAACCGGGATATCGCCTTGGAGATGGGCGTCTCCGTCCGCACCGTCGAAGGCCACCTGTATCAGGTGTTCACCAAGCTCGGCGTGACTTCCAGGGGTGATCTGCCTGGACTCGTCTAATGGCCGCGTGAAAGCGGAAGCCGACCAGAGGCAGCTTACGGGCCGCCGGGAAGCGATCGAGCACGTCTGCAGCATTATCCGCAGCCGGGCGAGCCAGGCTGTTTACCTCATGGCGGGGCCCGGCATCGGGAAGTCCTCGGTCACGGATGCCGTCAGCGAGAAGATGGCCGCGGAAATGACCATCCTGCGCATCCATGGCAGCTCCTCGCTCGCCAAAGTCCCGTACGGCGTGCTGGCCCCGTACACGGCTGAACTCCCGGCAGAAGAAGCGGACTCCCCGGTGGCCGTCCTAAGGGCGGTCTGGACGTATTTCCAGCAGCTCAAGGGGGTCAACGACGTGCCCTTGCTGCTTGTCGTGGACGACGCCCACCACCTTGACGACGCCACTGCAAGCCTCGTGGTGGACATGATGTCGGCGGGGTGGGCCAGCGTGCTCGCCGCCGGCCGTCCACGTCCCGGACTGCCGCAGGCACTCAACCAGCTGTGGTACGACGGCCTGGCTGAGCGCGTGGACCTCAGGCCCCTCACCGGGGACCAGGTGACGGAGGTGGTGGAACACACCCTGCAGGGGACTGTCCCGGCCAGCACCGTGCAATCGCTGTGGTCTGCGTCGGGCGGCAATCCCCTTCTCCTGAACAGCCTGCTCAGCGACGCGGTCGCCGACGGGACCCTCGTCAAACGCAACGGGATCTGGCTCCTCCTGGGACCGCTGCCGGCCGACGGGCCCAGGCTCTCCGACGTCGTCGTCAAGGATCTCCTCCGCAGGACGCCGGAGGAACAGGATGCCCTGCGGGTCATCGCCCTCGCCGAACCCGTTCACCGGAGCCTGATCGAAGACGTGTGCGGGGCAGCTGTTGTGCGCTCCCTCCTGGACAACCAGATCGTGAGTGAATCCACCGGCCGGCAAAGCGAACTGCGGCTGTGGCATCCGGTCCTGGGCCAAGCCATGCGGCACCAGGTGTCGGTCTCCAGGAGCCTGCAGCTGCGACAAAAACTGGACGAGTACCTTGACACCCGGAATGCCGGTGCCGAGGGCAGGCTGCGGATGGTCGAATGGTCACTGGAATGCGGCATGGACGTGCCTGATCCTGACCTGCTGGACGCCGCGCTGCTGGCTGTGACCACGTTCAACAATGCCGGGGCACGCCTCATGACGGCGCACGTCCGGACCCCGGAGCTGCTGCCGCACGCGCAGTCCGTCACCGCCAGGGCACTCTTCAACGAAGGCAAATACCGGGAAGCCGCGTCCCTTCTGGACGAGTGCTGGATTGAGCTGGCCGGAGATCCTGGGGCTCCGCACGTTCTCATGCTCAGGGCGTCGGCCCATCTGGCGCTGGGAGAGTCCGCCCAGCTCCTTCGCGCCGAATCCCGGCGCCAACTTGAAAACGCCGGACTCGAGGTGGCCGAGTCCTGGCAGGACCGGATCCACGGGCTCCTCGAGTTGGCTGACGCCGGCGATCACGAAGGGATACGCAAAGTCATTTCCGCAGTCGGGTACGCGGGCGAGGCAACACGGTCCGGGGCAGCGGCCACCGGCGGGGAGACCACATCAGGGCCGGGCAGTGAACGGTCCAGGGCTGACCTCCGCGCCGCGTCCGTCAGCGAGACCACCCACGCGGTGGCTCAGGCCCTGCTGGCCCAAACCTTGGTATCGGCCGGGCTGGCACACCAGGCCCACGCCGCCGCCCTGGCAGCGGCACCTTCGTTGCCGGCGCTGCATGGCGGCCTGTACTTCTTCGATGAGTTCGTCCTGACCCGTCTTGTCGCGGCGTCGCTGGCTGCCGGCAACTGGGAATCGGCCGAGCATGAGCTGTCGACGTACCCGCCCGAGCGGGCCGAAGGGGCCGCCACGTTTGGCGGCGGAATCCAGGTGCTCCGCGGCCTGGCGTTCCTGCGGCAGGGGCAGCTGGAACGCGGCTATCAGGTTCTCCTGCCTGCCGTAGAGGCCCTTCGCGTCAACGATCCGCTCCAGGAGTTCAGGTTCGGCGCGGCGCTGGCCTTCTACGCGGCAGCGCGGCTGGGGGATACCCCGCAGGCCAAGCGGCTCGAACAGGACTTCATCGCCGCAAGGCATGCCAGCGGTCCGGGGTGCGATCTCCTGGCTGAGGCGTACGCGGCGGCTGCAGCGGAGTATCTGGACCGGAAGGGCAGCGGACTGGACAAACTCCGGGAGCTGGCGGCGTCGGACCCTGTTGCCGCCCAGCCGGGTATCAGGATGGAATGCCTGATCCTATGTTCCGATCTTGGGGACCGTTCGGTGATCCAGGAGATTGCTTCGCTGGCCGGTGCCATTGAAGGCCGCTGGGCGGCAGGGTGGAGGCAACTGGCCCAGGCGTGGGCCTCGGAGGATGCTGACCTCATCATGGAGACCGCCGCGGGCCTGGAAGAAGCCGGCCTGATCAACCTGGCGCGTGAGGGGTACGCCCGGGCAGGCGCCCTGCTGGACGGTGCCGGGGAGCGGCGGCGCGCCCGCCAGGCCGTGGCCCACCGGGAGAAGTGCGACGAGGAGCTCGGCGAGCGGTTCAGGGAAAGCCCGTTCATCGCCTCGGTCCCGAGTGTCCACCTGACCCGCCGCGAGCGGGACATCGTGGAGCTGGCAGTGCAGGGGCTGTCCGACCGTGAGATCGCCCAGCAGCTCATGGTGTCGGTCAGGACCGTCGAAGGCCATCTCTACAGAAGCTACGTCAAGCTCGGCGTCCGCCGGCGGGATGAGCTCGCCTTGGCCCTGCCCAAGAAATAGCCCTGCCCAAGAAGCAGCCGGCCCAAGAAGTAGACCTCCCAAGAAGCAGCCGGCCCGCCGCCGACCATCCGGCAGCGAACCCGTGCGCAGACCTGCCCATTCCGCGCCATTCCGGGCGCAGCACGGGCCGCCTGCGCGAACCAGTAGTCGATTTCCTGAAAAAACGAGTACACAGTACTCGTGCCGGAAATGGCCGTTCACGATTAACTGAGAGTGGCAGCAGAAGCGGTGTCCAACTACACCGCCAAAGCTGCCGCCAGGCAGTGCAGGTCTCGATCCGCATACTTCCGGCCATAACGGTCCGGTGAAGACGGGGCCGGCGACGTCAGAGCCTTCTGAGACCGAGGCTCTCCCCCCAGCCGTCGCCGGCCCTTATAAGTGGCAAGCGTGCCGGAGGATTCCGGCGCAGTCAGGGCGGCCTTTCCCGGGGAAGGGCCGCCTGCACTGTGCTGTGGGACAATTGAGACGTACCTCAAGGCACCCCAAGGAGTCCCATTGGCCGTCGTATCAACGCCACCCACGCTCTCGCGTGCCCTCCCCGCCATGGACAACGCCGAGGTCCTGCGGATCCGGAACGACTTTCCCGTGCTGGACCAGCTGGTCAATGGCCGTCCGCTGATCTACCTCGACTCCGGTGCCACATCACAGAATCCGCTGAGCGTCATCGAGGCCGAACAGGAGTTCTACGAGCAGCGGAACGCCGCCGTGCACCGCGGCGCCCACCACCTTGCCGTTGAGGCCACGGAAGTCTTCGAAGACGCCAGGCAGACTGTTGCCGACTTCGTCGGGGCGCAGTTCGAGGAAACAGTCTGGACGTCCAACGCCACCGAGGGCCTGAACCTCATCAGCTACGCGCTCTCCAACGCGAGCCTGTGGGCGGCGCAGGGACGCGGGGACGCGCGGCTGCGGGAACTGGCACTTGGGCCGGGCGACGAGATCGTGGTCACCGAAATGGAGCACCACGCAAACCTGATTCCATGGCAGGAACTGGCATACCGGACCGGCGCCACACTGCGGCACATCCCGATCGACGACTCTGGGTTGCTGCTCATGGACCGGGCCGCGGAAATCGTGGGGGAGCGCACCAGGCTGCTGGCCTTCACCCATGCGTCCAACGTGCTCGGCACGATCAATCCGGTCGCTGAACTCGTGGCCTTGGCGCGCAGCGTAGGTGCGCTGGTGGTGCTGGATGCGTGCCAGTCGGCGCCGCACCTGTCTCTTGACGTCAAGCAGCTGGACGTCGACTTTGCCGTGTTCTCGGGCCACAAGATGCTGGGGCCCACGGGCATCGGTGTGCTGTACGGCAAGCAGGAGCTCCTGGACGTGCTGCCGCCCTACCAGACCGGCGGGTCCATGATCACCACCGTGACCATGGAACGGGCTGAATATCTTCCCGCGCCACAGAGGTTCGAGGCCGGGACGCAGAAGATCTCCCAGGCCGTTGCCCTCGCGGCCGCGGTCAATTACCTGACGGAGACCGGAATTGACCGCGTGCACCGCTGGGAGTCCGAACTGGGCCAGCGCATGGTGGCAGGCCTCGAAGGCATCGACGGTGTCCGGGTGCTCGGCCCGGCCGCCGGCCAAGACCGCATTGGCCTCGCGGCGTTCGACGTTGCCGGCGTCCACGCCCATGACGTCGGCCAGTTCCTGGACTCGCGTGGAATCGCCGTCCGCGTCGGCCACCACTGCGCCCAGCCGCTGCACCGGCGGCTTGGCCTAACGGCCACCACACGGGCCAGCGCCTACTTGTACAACACCACCGACGACGTCGACGAATTCCTGGATGCGGTGTCCGGAGTCCGCGCCTACTTCCGGGCCTAGTGCCCGGCTACACGAAGACAGGTACTTGAGCATGAGCCTCGACCAGCTTTACCAGCAGATCATCCTGGACCATTCCAAGGCCAGGCATGGCAGCGGCCTGTCGGAAACGCCGGCTCCCGACGGCGCGTCCACCGGCCAGTCGCACCAGCTGAATCCCGTCTGCGGCGACGAGGTCACCCTGCGTGTTGCCGTGGACCACGGGACCGTTGCCCAGCTGGCGTGGGACGGCGCCGGCTGCTCCATTTCGATGGCATCCGCGTCCGTACTGAGCGAAATGGCTGAAGGCATGTCCGTGGATGAACTCCGCTCGGTGATCGGCAACTTCCGCGAGGTCCTGCGCTCGCGCGGAAAAGTCCACGCGGATCCCGAAGTCCTGGGCGATGCCGCCGCGTTTGAGGGCGTGGCCCGCTACGCGGCGCGGGTGAAGTGCGCCATGATCTCCTGGGTTGCCGCGGAGGACGCCCTGAACCAGGCGGCGTAGCAAGCTCCCGTCAGCCCTGTCCTGTCCGCTCGAAAACATCCGGCACGCCGTCGCCGTCGTCGTCCCGCTTTTCCTCGAGCTCCACACGGCGGTAGTGCCGGTTGCGGGCCTTAAGCACGACGGCGGCAATCACCGACGCCGTCAGCGAGCCGGCCAGGATGGCCACCTTCGCGTGATCGTCGTGCACCGAACCGGGTCCGAAACTGAGTTCCGCGATGAGCAGGGACACCGTGAAGCCCACCCCCGCGAGGAGCGAAAGGCCGGCAACGTCGATCCACTTCAGCCCGTCGTCGAGCTTTGCCCGGGTGGTTTTGGTGACGACGTAGGTGGCACCGAAAACGCCGACCGCCTTGCCCGCGACCAGGGCAGCCACGATTCCCAAGGCCACGGGGTCGGCGAAGGCGGAGGCGATTCCGGGCCCCCCGCCGATCGCGACGCCGGCGGAGAAGAAGGCGAAGATGGGCACCGCGAATCCGGCCGAGACCGGCCGCAGCACGTGCTCGAGGCGTTCGGCCATGCCCCGGGCCTGGCCGTCGCCATGGCCTTGGCCGGCTGCCCCGGTCCGCATCCGGCGGCGGTCCGCCCGCGAAACGAGGACAGGGACTGTGAACCCGAGCAGGACGCCGGCCACCGTGGCGTGGATCCCGGAGGCATGCACAAGGGCCCACGTGGCCGCCGCCAGCGGCACCAGCAGGTACCAGTGGCTGATGCGTTTCCGGACGAGCAGGGCAAAGAGCCCCAGCGGGACCAGGGCGGCCAGCAGGAAGACGGGCTGCAGGCCTGCGGAGTAGAAGAATGCGATGATGCCGATGGCGATCAGGTCATCCACCACGGCCAGGGTCAGCAGGAAGGTCCTGAGCGCGGCCGGGAGGTGGGTGTTGATGACCGCCAGCACGGCCAAAGCGAACGCGATGTCCGTGGCCGTGGGGATAGCCCAGCCCCTGAGGGCCTCGGCGCCCTGGCTCCAGGTGACTGCGGCGTAAATGATGGCCGGCACAGCGACGCCGCCCACTGCCGCGGCCACCGGAACGATTGCCCTGGACGGTCTGCGGAGTTCGCCGGAAACGAATTCCCTCTTCAGTTCCAGCCCGGCTATGAAGAAGAAGATCGCCAGCAGGCCGTCGGAGGCCCAGTGGCCCACGCTCAGCCGGAGATGCCACGGCTCGAAGCCCAGTTCCAGGTCCCGCAGGCCGAAGTAGGCTCCCGCTTCCGGGGAGTTGGCCCAGATCAGGGCGGCGGCGGTGGCGGCGAGGAGCAGGGCCCCGCCCACGGTCTCCAGCCGGAGGATGGCTGCGATCCGGAGGTATTCCTGATAGGTGGAGCGGCTAAACACCGGATGTGCGCGGGAAGGAAGGGGCGGTCTGGCCACTGGGGGCTCCTTGCTCAGGGGGTCGGCAAACGTATTGCCGACCAGACTTCCCGGCGCACCTTTTGCTGCCAGCTTAGCCGAGGCAGCCCGGCCGCGACAGGCGCCGCGGCCCCGATGAGCAACCTAGCCCCGGCGGCAGAACCCCGGGCCGCGACTGCAGACCCGGGGAACCGTCCTGAGCGGCGCCGCTCAGCCGAGCAGCGCCGCGATACCGATTCCGGCCGTGGCGGCACCCAAAACCATGGATACCGCCACGAGGACCACGTGGACTGTGAGGAACTTCGTGGCCTTGCCGGCGGCGTCCCGCGCCCGTGGGTCCTTCATCACCCGGCGCAGGAACTGCGGCCACACGACGAGCGACCAGAAGCCGGAGATGATCAGGATCCAGGCCAGTACGGCGGGGACGTCCACGGCCTTAGTGGCTTTCGAGCCAGGCCTGGGCCTGCTGGGACTGGATGTTCAGCGCCTTGCCCACCATGGGCTCGGCTGCTTCGGCGATCTTTCCGCCCAGGAACGGGACGGAGGACGTGACGTTGCCCTCAAGCTCCACGCGGGTGCTGCCGCCGTCAGCCACGAGGCGCTGGACTGCCGTGACATCGAGGGGGGCTCCGGCGATCTTGAGGGAGATGTTGCTCTGGCGGGAGCCGTCGGCGGCCGGAGCGTCCCAGTTCTCCACCTGGGTCACCTTGAGCGTTTCGCCCACGAACTTGCGGGCGATTTCCGGCAGGCGGGTGGTGGGGAGGGTGCGTACGGAAGTGGTGCTGAAGGCTCCCGCAACGTCACCGGCCACGGTGAAGGACTCGAGGCTGCCGCCCACGAATTCGCTGGTGTGGCGCTGGAAGTCCTCGTTGGCGAAGACTTCAGCGACCTTGTCGGCGCCGTGGGGAAGGGTAGTGGATGCACTCAGTGCCATGGGTCCTCCGTTGTTGTGGGGTCAGAACGCTTTTTGCTCCCAACATCCTACGGGGTTGCGTGCGTCTCATTTTCACCGGGCGGGTTGTCGCCGGACTTTTCCGCAGCTGCGACCTTCCGTGCCGCGGCGGTGATGTTGCGCGACATGGCCGGAAAGATGAGGCTGTGGAACGGCAGGACGGCCAGCCAGTAGAGCCGGCCGCTGAGTCCCTTGGGGAAGAATAAGGCCCGCTGGCGGTAGCGGCTGCCGGCTCCGTCAGGCTCCACGGACAGCTCAAGCCAGGCGCGTCCCGGAGCGCGCATCTCGGCCCGCAGCCGGAGCAGGCGGCCGCGCTCGATCCGCTCCACGCGCCACCAGTCCACCACTTCGCCGGAGACGAGGTGGTGGGGGTGGCGCCGGCCTCTGAGAAGCCCTGCGCCGCCGGAGAGCTTGTCCAGCCAGCCGCGGACGCTCCACGCCAGGGGCAGGGAATACCAGCCGTTCCTGCCGCCGATGCCCTCGATGATGGTCCACACATGCGCGGGGTCAACGTCGCCGTGGAAGGTCCGCTCATCCACGTAAACCTTGTGGCCGGCCCAGTCGGGGTCGCTCGGCAACGGATCGGCATCCACGCCGGCGTTGGCCCACGTGGTTTCGACCTGTGCGTCGCGTTCCTTGCCGAGGGCAAGGGCGACGGCCTTGCGGTAGCCGGTCAGGCCGCCGTCGGGCTGTTTGATGTAGTTGTCGATGTCATGTTCGGCGGAGACGGCGTCGTGCTGCAGCGACTGCACCAGCGGGACGGACATGGACAGCGGAATCGGGGTCACCAGCGCCACCCACAGGCCGGCAAGCCTGGGCGCCGGGATGGGCAGCGCCAGGACCAGGCGCCGCGGCAGGCCTGCCTCGGCGGCGTATTCCTTCATCATGCCGGCGTAGCTCAGGACGTCCCTGGAACCGATGTCGAAGGTCCGGTTGAGCCGTTCCTGCAGTGCGGCGGCGCCCACCAGGTAATGCAGCACATCGCGGACGGCGATGGCCTCGATCCGGTTCCGCACCCAGCTGGGGGCCGGCATCAGGGGCAGGGTCTCGGAGAGGTGCCGGATCATCTCGAACGATGCCGAGCCGGAGCCGATCACCACGCCGGCCTGGAACACGATGGCGTCCACGGGGCCGGACAGGAAGACCTCACCCACGGCCTCGCGGGAGCGCATGTGCGTGGACAGTTCGCTGTTGTGGGGGTGCAGGCCGCCGAGGTAGACGATCCGCTGCACGTCGGCCGCTGCCGCTGCCGCTGCCTTCGCCACGAGCTCCGCCATGGACTTCTCCCTGGCCTCGAAGCCGGACCCCGCCGCCATCGAGTGGACCAGGTAATACAGGACCTCGACGCCCTTCAGGGCATCCTGGAGGGCAGCGGCGTCGTCGAGGCTGCTGCGCACGACTTCGATGTCATCGATCCACGGCACCCCGGCGATTTTCTCGGGGGACCGGACCAGCACCTTCACGCGATGCCCGGCCTCAAGGAGCCGCGGAACCAGCCGGCCGCCGATATATCCGGTGGCGCCTGTGACCAGCACCGTCCTGCGGTCATTTCCGGGGTGGTCGCTCACGGGAGTCTCCTTAGGATGGCTGCGATGCCGGGCTGAACCTCATTTGCCAAGCAAGCTTAGCAACGGGCCCGCGCGGGCGGCCGGTGGCCGCCACAGGCGGCCGGATGCCGCCCTTCGGCTGGCGGGGGTAGGCTGGGAGCACCCGGTATTCTCGCGAATTTCGGGTATTCGCGTTGCCTGCGTTCGAAGTGAAACCCCAGGAGATCCTTCCATGAGCCCCACCGGCCCGTCCCTCACCGGCCTGCGCCGCGTCCTCGCCGCAGACAAGACTTTCGCCCGCGTTCAGGCCGAGGCAGCCAGGAGCTTCGGCGTCCGCAGCGAGGACTACCAGATCAGCGCCCCCGCGGGCCTGCGCGCCGTGCTGCTGGCCGAGATGGCGGACGGGCTCGCACAGGCTCAGGGCGGGGATGCCGCCCCCGGCGTTGTCCTGGCCGTCACCGCCACGGGACGCGAGGCGGAGGACCTGACGGCGGCACTGCGGGCCTACCTGCCGACCGATTCCGTGGCCGAGTTCCCCAGCTGGGAAACGCTCCCGCACGAGCGGTTGTCACCGCGGTCGGACACCGTGGGCCGCCGGCTTTCCGTGCTGCGCCGGCTGGCGCACCCGGAAAGCACGACGGCGGGACCCCTGCGCGTGGTGGTGGCTCCCGTTCGCGCCGTGGTCCAGCCGATTGTGGCCGGCCTGGGCGAACTGGTGCCCGTGACCCTGAAGGTCGGCCAGGAGGCCCCCTTCAGCAGCGTCGTAAAGAGCCTCGCCGATGCCGCCTACGCCCGGGTGGACATGGTGACCCGCCGCGGCGAGTTCGCCGTCCGCGGCGGCATGCTGGACGTCTTCCCGCCCACCGAGGACCACCCCATCCGGGTGGAGTTCTTCGGCGACGAGGTGGACCAGATGCGCTGGTTCGCCGTCGCCGACCAGCGCTCGCTGACCTCGCCCGGCCTGCACCACCCCACCGAACTGCACGCCCCGCCGTGCCGCGAAATCCTCATCACACCGTCGGTGATGTCCCGGGCAGCCACGCTGAAATCGCAGCTCCCGGCCGCCGCGGACATGCTGGAAAAGATCGCCGGCGGCATCGCCGTGGAGGGCATGGAATCCCTGGCCCCGGTGCTCGTGGACGCCATGGTTCCGTTCATGGAGCAGCTCCCCGCCGGGTCCATTTCGGTGGTGGTTGAACCGGAAAAGGTCCGGACCCGGGCGCACGACCTCGCGGCCACGAATGAGGAATTCCTGGAGGCGGCGTGGTCCACCGCGTCCGACGGCGGAACCGCTCCGCTGGATTTGACGTCACAGGCCTCCGCGGCCCTGCACTCCGCCAGTTTCCGCTCGCTGACCGAGACGCGTTCCGCGGCCTTGGGCCATGACGTGTCCTGGTGGTCCATCACCTCGCTGGCCACCGATGAGGAACTCACCCCGGACATCAACGTGCTGAACCTCCATGCCCGTGAACCCCGGGGCTACCAGGGCGACGTAGCCGAAATGATGGACTTCATCGGTTCCCACGTACGGGACCAGTGGCGGATCGTGGTGGCCACGGAAGGGCCCGGGCCGGCGCAGCGCTTGGCTGAGCTGTTCCACGACGCGGACATCCCGTGCGCGCGGGTGGACTCCCTGGACCACGAACCCCAGGCGGGGATCATCGAGGTGACCACGGCCGCCGTCGGACGCGGTTTTGTCCTGGACGGGCTGAAAACCGGGCTGCTGACGGAAGCCGACCTGCTCGGACGTACCTCGGCGGGCTCCACGAAGGACATGCGCCGCATGCCGTCCAAGCGGCGGAACGCCGTGGACCCGCTGCAGCTGCTGGCAGGGGACCATGTGGTCCACGAACAGCATGGCATCGGCCGTTTCGTCGAGCTGATCCAGCGCAAGGTGGCGGGCGGCGGTGACGGCGTCCGCGAGTATCTGGTGCTGGAGTATGCGCCCTCCAAGCGCGGAGCGCCGGGGGACAGGCTCTTCGTCCCCACCGACCAGCTGGACCAGGTGACGCGCTATGTTGGCGGCGACACTCCCGTGCTGAGCAAGATGGGCGGCTCTGACTGGGCCAGCACCAAGTCCAAGGCGCGCAAGGCGGTCAAGGAAATCGCCGGCGAGCTCATCCGGCTATATTCGGCCCGGATGGCGTCCCGCGGCCATGCCTTCGGCCCGGACACTCCCTGGCAGCGCGAGCTCGAGGAGGCCTTCCCCTATGTGGAGACGCCGGACCAGCTCACCACCATCAACGAGGTCAAAGCCGACATGGAGCGCGAGATCCCCATGGACCGCCTCGTGTCCGGCGACGTCGGCTACGGCAAAACCGAAATTGCGGTGCGCGCCGCGTTCAAGGCCGTGCAGGACGGCAAGCAGGTGGCCGTGCTGGTGCCCACCACCCTGCTGGCGCAGCAGCACTACGAGACGTTCACGGAGCGGTTCTCCGGTTTCCCGCTGAAGGTGAAGCCGCTGTCGCGGTTCCAGGCGTCGAAGGAGGCGAAGGAAACGGTGGAGGGCGTGAAGAACGGGACCGTGGACGTGGTGATCGGCACGCACCGGCTGCTCTCCAAGGACTTCGCCTTCAAGGACCTGGGCCTGGTGATCGTGGACGAAGAGCAGCGCTTCGGCGTGGAGCACAAGGAAGCGCTGAAGAAGATGCGCACCAACGTGGATGTCCTCGCCATGAGCGCCACCCCGATTCCCCGGACCCTGGAGATGTCGCTGACAGGCATCCGGGAAACCTCCACGCTCGCCACGCCGCCGGAGGAACGGCATCCGGTGCTGACCTACGTGGGGCCCTACACGGACAAGCAGACCTCCGCCGCGGTCCGGCGCGAACTCATGCGCGAGGGCCAGGTGTTCTTCGTGCACAACCGCGTCTCCACGATTGAACGGACCGCCGCCAAGATCCGCGAGCTGGTGCCTGAGGCCAGGGTTGAAGTGGCGCACGGGCAGATGTCGGAGAGCCGGCTGGAGCAGATCATCGTGGACTTCTGGGAGAAGCGCTTCGACGTGCTGGTCTGCACCACCATCATCGAAACCGGGCTGGATATTTCCAACGCCAACACGCTGATTGTGGACGGCGCGGACAAGTACGGGCTTTCGCAGCTCCACCAGCTGCGCGGCCGCGTGGGCCGCGGACGCGAGCGGGCCTACGCCTACTTCCTGTATCCCTCGGAGAAGCCCCTGGGCGAAGTGGCGCTCGAACGCCTCAAGGCCGTGGCCACGCACAACGAGCTCGGTGCCGGCATGCAGCTGGCCATGAAGGACCTCGAAATCCGTGGCGCCGGCAATCTTCTGGGCGGTGAACAGTCCGGCCACATCCAGGGGGTGGGCTTCGATCTCTACATCCGGCTGGTGGGTGAGGCCGTGGCGGACTACCGCGGCGAAGCCGAGGAAAAAGCCGCCGAGATGAAGATCGAGCTTCCGGTCAACGCGCACCTGCCCCACGACTACGTTCCGGGCGAGCGCCTCCGGCTGGAGGCCTACCGCAAGCTGGCGTCGGCGCTCACGCACGAAGCGATCGACGAAGTGCTCGCCGAGCTCGTGGACCGCTACGGCGAGCCGCCCCTGCCCGCGCAGAACCTGGTGGCGGTGGCACGCTTCCGGGTGGGTGCCCGGGAAGCCGGACTGTCCGATGTGGCCCTCCAAGGCAACTTCATCAAGTTCTCGCCCGCGCAGCTCCCGGAGTCCAAGACCATGCGGCTGAACCGCATGTACCCGGGTGCACAGTCGAAGCCTGCCCTCGACGCGGTGCTCATCCCCAAGCCGAAGACGGCGAAGATCGGCGGACGGGACCTCCAGGACGCCGAGATCCTGGAATGGGCCAACGGCGTGATCCGCAACATCTTCTCCGACGCGCCTGTATCTGTCTCACCGACGGGGAGTTAGCCGCATGATGGGAGGACATCACGCCGCGTCGGGAGCCGCGGCGTGGGTAGCTGTTGCGTCAACGGGTCCGTACACGCTGGGCTGGTACCCGCTGGACGCCACCGGAATCCTGATCGGCGGCATGGCGACGGCGGGAACGGCGCTGGTGTGCGACTGGGACCACCGCCACAGCACCATCGCGAATTCGCTGCCGCCGCTGTCCAACGTCATTGCCGTGGGCATTGAAAACGCCAGCGGCGGGCACCGGCAGGGCACACACTCGGTGCTCGGGGCGGCCTTTTTCGTGCTGCTGGCGACGATGGCCGGGCAGATCCAGCTGCAGACCGACTGGGGGCTGCTGTCCGTGGGCGCCGGGCTGCTGTGCATGTTCATGATCAACATCGCCGCCAAGGCGCTGAAGCTGTTCCCGAAGTCGGGCTTCATCAGCAACTGGATCTTCGCCCTGGCCATGGCCGGCCTGGTGACTTGGTTCGCGCCTGACCAGTGGACCTGGCTGCCGGTGTCCATGCTGATCGGCGTCGTGGTCCACATTGTGGGTGACATGGTGACCACCGGGGGAGTGCCCCTTCTCTGGCCGCTGGTGATCAGGCCGCCCCGGTTCCTGCGCCGGCTGCCCGTGCTGAG
The DNA here is from genome assembly GCF_018613835.1 of Arthrobacter sp. ISL-5. Lineage (GTDB taxonomy): Bacteria > Actinomycetota > Actinomycetes > Actinomycetales > Micrococcaceae > Arthrobacter. Next base: position 184,723 of record NZ_JAGGPM010000035.1, read on the forward strand.
GACGTTCTGGCGGCCCAACGGCGCGCTGTCCATTCCCATCCTGGGCCGGGCCGGCTCCAAACGGGAATGGCTCGTGCTGATCCCCGTGAGCGCCTACGCCATGGTGGGCATGTGCATGGCGGCCTGGTCGCTGGCCGGAGCCCATTTTCCTGCCGCGCTGGCGCTGGCCGCCCGGCTGGCCAACAGCCTGCTCGGCATGCCCTGACGGGGGCGCCCTAACTGCCGTGCACGCTTAAACAGCTGAAGCTCCGGACCGGGTCCGGAGCTTCAGCTGCTCTTACGCTTCTATTGTGACTGCGCTCTGGCTGTGAGTGCAGCCCGCGGCTTAGTTCTCGCCGGCTGAGTCGGAGCGGCCCAGGATGGTCTGCGGGATCCAGAACGCGAGGGCGAACAGGCCCAGGCACACCGCCATCGGCCAAGGGTTGTCCAGCGTCAGGAAGGACAGCGAGTAGATGGCTCCCAGGAACAGTGCCATCATCACTGCGAAGAGAGCAATGCTGGTGACCAGGCTGTTCTCGTTCTGGGGTGTCTGCGTGTCGGTCTTGCTGGACATTCGTTCCTCCTCGGCCCCGCGGGGCTCAAACTGTGGCGGCGCCGGCGGATCAGTAGGCGGACGAACCCTGTTCGCCCTTGACGATCGCAATTCCGGAGCTGGCACCAATACGTGTTGCACCTGCAGCAATCATAGCCTGTGCGTCCGCCAGGGAACGCACCCCGCCGGAGGCCTTGACGCCCAGGTCCGGGCCCACGGTGCGCCGCATGAGGGCGATGTCCTCGGCGGTGGCGCCGCCGCCGTTGAAGCCCGTAGACGTCTTGACGAAGTCGGCACCGGCCTCCACGGCCGCCTCGCACGCGAGGACCTTCTGGTCGTCGTTCAGGAGGGCGGTCTCGATGATGACCTTCAGGATTGCTTCCCCGGCGTGGACGTCATCTGCCACAGCCTTGATGTCATCCACGAGCGTGCCTTTGTCGGAGGCGCGGGCGGCGGCGATGTTGATGACCATGTCCACTTCGTCCGCCCCGTCGAGCACGGCGCCGCGGGCTTCGAAGGCCTTGACGTCGCTGGGGGTGGCGCCCAGCGGGAAGCCGACCACCGAGCACGTCAGCACGCCCGAGCCCCTGAGGGCCTTCTTCACGGTCTTGACCCAGACGGGATTCACGCAGACCGATTTGAACTTGTATTCGACGGCCTCGGCACAGACCTTGAGGATTTCCGCCTCGCTCGCCTCCGGCTTAAGCAGCGTGTGGTCGATGAAGGAGGCGATATTGGACGCTTGGGCACCGGTAGCGGGGGTCCCTGTGGGGCTTGTCGCGGTGCCCGCTCCGGGGCTGGCTTCGTTGCTCATGCTGGTCCTTTCCGTTGGCCTCGTGGGCCGCAGACGCCGCGGTGGTCGCGGTACTTGCGTGACCATCTTGCCACAGCGCCGGGGGACAGTGCCGGGCTTCCGCCGCGGGTTAGGCGGCAGCGGGCAGCCTCCCGGCGGGGACCGCCGCCATGAGCTGCGCAGCGCAGACTCCGGCCGCGGAACCGGAGGCCACCAGCAGCCCCAGCCGCACGCCGTCGAACGACGCCGCGTCACCGATGGCCCAGATGCCCGGCACGGACGAACGGAAGTCCCGGCCGACGACGACACCGCCGGATTCGGCGGTCCTGACCCCCGCGCTGGCGGCCAGGCTGTCCCGCGGGACCCTGTCCTCGGCGAGGACCACGAGGTCGCCGTTCATCCGGCTGCCGTCCTCGAATACGACGCCGGCAGCCGGCAGCACGGAGCCGGCCAGGGTGGGCACCACCGCTGCGGGACGGGCGGTGGTGCGCACGGGGCGGACGCCCCGCGCGCGCAGCACGGCCTCGGCCTGGCCGGCGGCTGGGCCGGTGCCAACAAGGATTCCCAAGGGCCGACGTCCGAGGACCCGGGTGACCTCCTTGACGGCGTGGCCGATCTTCGCGGCGTCATCAATCGTGGAATAGCTCAGGCAGCGGCTGGAGCCGTCAACCGGTGCGTGGACGGGAGCGGAGCCGGTGGCGATGACCAGCTGGTCGTAGCTGAACTCCATGCCGTCGGCCGTGACCACCACGCGGGCGGCGGCGTCGACATGGCTGGCAGGCTGGCCGAAGCGCACGGAGACAAAGGGCAGCGCGGCGAGTTCGAGCAGTTCCTCCGAGGCGTCGTCCCGGCCGCTCAGGACGGTGACGGTTCCGGCAAACCGCGAGGCGGCGAGCTGGCTGACCAGGGCCTGGGCGGCGGGGCCCGCCCCGGCGATGAGGATTTTCGCTGTTGCCTCCGGTGCCGGTTCGGAGGTGCTTGCGGTGGCGACGACGGGAAACTGTGCCGGAGCGGACATGTGCGGGCCCCTTCAAAATGCTGCACCAGGCGGGCCGGATCTCGGGCCCTGTTGTGCTGATGGGACCACTGTAGGCGGGCGGCTTTTCGCTCTTGTTTCCCGTCTGTTGCGGAATTGTCCGTGCCTGTTCGCCAGTTTTTACCGGCCGGTAATACAAGCAAACGCGGGGTCCTTCCGCGCCCGTCCATCAGATGGACTGGGCGCGGAAAGACCCCGCGTTCCGGTCAAAAACCGATTCGCTAGACGCGGATCCGGTAACCGCGCTTGACCACGGTCTCGACCAGGCTGCCGTCCGGCAGGGACGACCGCAGGCGGCTCACTGTCATGTCCAGCGCGTGCACGGAGCCGCGCAGTTCAAGGAGTTCGGAGAGCGACTCACGGGAGAGCACCGCCCCGCCGGCGCCCAGGAGCGCGCGCAGGAGCAGCAGGGGCGCCGGAGCCACCTCCACGAGCTCACCGTCGATCCGCAGCGAGCGGCCGCGCAGCTCCACACTGCCGGAACGGGTGTCCAGGCGGCGGACGTGGTTGAGGGCGAGGTGTTCGCACACGAGCCGGATCAGCGCGCCCATCCGGAACCGCTCCGGAACCAGGGGATGTATCCCGGCGTCCAGCAGCGGCTGCGCGGTCACGGGGCCCACGACGGCGGTGGTGACGGTGGTCTTCAGGCTCTCCACGAGCTGCTTGTACAGTCCCATCTCGTGGGCCGTGCTCCACATGGCGTCCACTGCCGGCGCGCTCGTAAATGTCAGGACGTCCAGGTTGCCGCTGCACGCGGCCTCGATCAGCCGCGGAAGCCGGTCGGCGCCGTCGGGCTTGACCCAGCGGTACGGGGTGACCGTCAGGACGGTGGCGCCGGACATCCGGAGCCGCTCGAGCTGGCGGACGTCCGTGTAGCCGTGCAGCTGGACCGCGACGGTCTTGCCGCGCACGCCCTCGGCCAGCAGCATGTCCACCAGTGTCGCGGTGGTTTCGTCGCTGCTGATGCCGACGTCGGCAAGGCCGGCCGCGCGGACCGCGCCGCGGGCCTTGGGCCCGCGGACGAACATCCGGCAGGCACCCAGCGTTTCCAGCAGCTCCTCGCCGATGCCGGAGGCGTCCGCGGCCTCGCACCAGCGGCGCATGCCGTACGCCGTGGTGGCGATGCACAGATCAGGCTTCGCGGCGATGATCGCCTTGGTGTCCTCAATGAGGCTGATGTCCTCGTTCACCGGCGCGATCTTCAGCGCCGGCGCGTGCAGCACTTCGGCGCCGCGGCGTTCCAGTGCCTCGATGAGGTCGCGGGAACGGCGGTGCGACGTCACGCCGATCCGGAATCCTTCAAGGGGAGCTTCGGCAGTTTCCGGGGCGGCTGCCACCTGCGGCTCCGAGCCGGCGGATCCCGGCGCTGCGGATGACGGGCGGGCGGGTCCGGCCGGAGGTCCGGCCGCCGGGGCAAGGGCGTTCAGTGCGCTCATGTCGATCACGAACCCAACAGCGAGGCCGCCAGGCGGTCAAGATCCGCGGCAGCCTCGGCATGCCCGCGGTTGGCCTCAGCCACGCGCACCACCTCGCCGATCACCAGGACGGCAGGGTTGCTGCAGCCGGCGGCGGCGCTGGCAATGGTGCCCAGCTCCGCGATGGTGGTCCGCTGCCCGGGCCGGTAGCCCCGCTCGACCACGGCCATGGGCATGTCGGCGCGCATGCCGGCACGGCGCAGGCCTGCGGCCAGGTGGTGCAGCGTTCCGATTCCCATGAGGACCACGATAGTGCCGCCCAGACCTGCCAGGTGGGTGAGTTCCTTCTCGGTCAGCGGGGCATGGCCGGAAACAACCGTGAACATGTGGCTGACTTCGCGGTGCGTAACTGGGATTCCGGCGGCTGCCGGAACGGAGATGGCGCTGGTGACGCCGGAGATCACGCGGACGGGCACGCCGGCCGCGACGCAGGAGGCAACTTCCTCGCCGCCGCGGCCGAAGACGTACGGGTCGCCGCCCTTGAGGCGGACCACGTTGTTTCCGGCGAGGGCGCTCTCCACCATGAGCTTCTCGATGTCGCCCTGGCTGACTTTGTGGTGCCCGGGCTTCTTGCCCACATCCACCAGTTCGGCCGAGGTCAGGGAGGGCAGCTCCTGGTAGGGGGCCAGGCGGTCGTAGAACACGACGTCGGCGTCACGCAGGGCCTTGACGGCCGCCACGGTGAGCAGCTCAGTGGTGCCGGGGCCGCCGCCGACGAGCGTGACGTGGCCGACCGGGCCGGCTGCCGGTTCGGCTGCCACCGGAATGCCGGTGGCGCGGCACCTGTCCAGCAGGGCCTCCCAGCCGGGCTGGCCGTCGTCGACTGCTGCGACGAGGAACGGGCGTTCGGGCAGCGGGCCGTCGTGCCCAGCACCCTGCGGGGTGCTGAGGCGGTAGACGACGGCGCCGGCGGCTTCGAAGCGGCGGACGGCCTGGCGGGCGGCGTGGTCCGAGCCGGTGACCAGGACTTCGCGGCCGGTGAGATCAATGCTGAGCTGCATGCTATACCTCGTTCTCATCGCGGGGCCTCATGGGGATGGAAGCCCCGATCAGGACCTTTCCCTTTTCTTCTGCCGTGGCCGGACGCATCTGGCCGCGCTCGTCGGGGACGAAGGTGATGGAGTCGTCCTTCTGGTCGGGAGCGTTGACGAAGGACCGGAACCGGCGCAGGCGCTCGGGATCCTTCAGGGTGTCTGCCCACTCGTCGACGTACGTGTCAACATGCTTGGCCATGGCCGCTTCGAGTTCCGCGGCAATGCCCAGGGTGTCGTTGACCACCACGTCCTCGACGTGCTTGATGCCGCCGTCGAGCTCCTCCTGCCACCGTGCGGTACGCTGCAGCCGGTCGGCGGTGCGGATGTAGTACATGAAGTAGCGGTCGATGTACTTGATCAGCGTTTCGTCGTCGAGGTCCTTGGCCAGCAGTTGGGCGTGGGCCGGGGTGGCGCCGCCGTTGCCGCCGACGTACAGGTTCCAGCCGTCGGCAGTGGCGATCACGCCGACGTCCTTGCCGCGGGCCTCGGCGCATTCGCGGGCACAGCCGGAGACGCCCATTTTGAGCTTGTGCGGGCTGCGGAGGCCGCGGTAGCGCAGTTCCAGCTGGATGGCCATGGCCACCGAGTCCTGGACGCCGAAGCGGCACCAGGTGGAACCGACGCAGGACTTCACTGTGCGCAGGCTCTTGCCGTAGGCCTGGCCGGACTCGAATCCGGCGTCCACGAGTTCCTTCCAGATTTCCGGGAGCTCCTCCAGCCGGGCACCGAACATGTCGATCCGCTGGCCGCCGGTGATCTTGGTGTACAGGCCGTACTTCTCGGCCACGGCGGCGATGACGCCGAGCTTCTTCGGCGTGATTTCACCGCCGGCGATGCGGGGAACTACCGAGTAGGTGCCGTCCTTCTGCATGTTGGCCAGCGCGCGGTCGTTGGTGTCCTGCAGGGTTCCGCGGCCGGCGTCCAGGACGTAGGCGCTGTTCTGGCTGGCGAGGATGTTGGCGATGGTCGGCTTGCAGATGTCGCAGCCTGCGCCGGTGCCGTACTTGGCCATGATCTCTTCGAAGGACGTCAGTTCCAGGACGCGGATCGCGTCGAACAGTTCCTGGCGGGACAGCTCGATGTGCTCGCAGAGCGCCTTCGAAACTTCGACGCCGGACTTGGTCAGTTCGGTTTCCAGCAGCTTCTTGAGCATCGGCACGCAGGAACCGCAGCTGGTTCCGGCGCGGGTGCAGCCCTTCAGCTCGCCCAGTTCCTGGACGGGGGCGTTGCCGTCGCAGGCGCCGCAGCCGTTGACGGTGTCGCGGATGGTTCCCGCGGACACGTTGTTGCAGGAGCACAGGATGGCGTCGTCCGGGAGTTCGGTGTCCGGGGCGTCGCCGCCGCCCGCCGCCGAGAGGTACGCGCCGGGCTCGGCACTGAGTTCGCGGCCCAGGAGCGGACGCAGGCTGGTGTAGGGGGTGGCGTCGCCCACGAAGATGCCGCCCAGGAGGGTCTTGGCATCGTCGGTGGTGACAATCTTCTGGTAGACGCCGCGGGCCGGGTCGGCGTAGACGATTTCAAGGGCGTGCTCGGTCTTGGCGAATGCGTCACCGAAGCTGGCGACATCCACACCGGACAGCTTGAGCTTGGTGGCGGTGTCGAACCCCGGGAAGGTGGCCTCTCCGCCGTGCAGGCGGTCAGCGACGATCTCGGCCATGGTGTTGGCAGGGGCGACCAGGCCCAGGCACATGCCGCCGAAGTTGGCCACTTCACCGATGGCCCAGATTCCGTCGATCTCGGTAGCGCAGTAGTCGTTGATGACCACGCCGCCGCGCTGGCCCAGCGAGAAGATCTGCTCCTCGCCTTCGGCTGCGCGGAAGAGTTCGTCGCGCGGCCGGACGCCGATCGCGACGATCACAAGGTCAGCATCGATGATGCGGCCGTCAGCCATGAGGACACCGGTGACCTGGCCGTCGTCGTCGGACAATACTTCCGAAGGGAAGACGCCGCCGTGGACTTCGAAGCCCTTGCCCTTGATGAGCCGGCCCATTGCCTGGCCCGCGCCTTCATCCAGCTGTGTAGCCATCAGCCACTGCGAACCGTCGATGACGATCGGGTTGGCGCCCAGCTGCTCCGTGCCGGCTGCAGACTCGAGCCCGAGGAGGCCGCCGCCGATGGTGACGGCGTTAACATTGCGGCCGAGCTTTTCGGTGAGTTCGGCAATGGCCTTGTTGATGGCCCAGACGTCCTCAAGCGTGCGGTAGACGTGGGTGTGCTCGGCGCCGGGGATCGGCAGGCGGGCGGCATTCGAACCCGTGGCAACCACGAGGTCGTCGTATTCAAAGACGTTGCCGGCCGCGGTCTCCACGGACTTGGCTTCGTGGTTGATTTTGACGACGCGCTCGCCGGTCTTCAGGGACATGGCCTCGTGGTCCCACATGCTCGCCTCGCCGAGGGTGAGGTCGTAGTCCATTTCCGTCAGGGCCTTGCTGAGCGCCACGCGGTCGTAGGGGAGGTGGGCTTCCTCAGTGAGGACCGTGACATGCCAGCCTTCGAGGCCGCGGGCATGCATTGCGTCCGCAAAACGGTGGGCCGCCGGGCCGCCGCCGGCGACGACGATGCGGCGCGGAGTCTCTGTGCTTGAAGTCTGTTCGGTCACTGTGGGCCTTTCGCTGGGCCGCAGACGGTGCTCTGCAGCTTGTCCATCCAGACTAGGCAAGGGGAATTTCGCTTCAGTTTCCCTTTTGTTTCGTGAACTTAACTTCTGCATCACGAACACATTTCCGGACAGGTGAGGTGTCTTTTACGTTCCGGACACATTGACTGCACGCCTTTGAAACACCTGCCCCCTAGCTTGGATATACGGCCGCATTGGCGGCTGAAGCAGGCGGAATACGCCTCGCGGGAACCGGCCTACCGCCGGGAAGCAGGCAAAGGGAGAGGAGCCGACATGACGGCAACACTGGAACTTGAGGATCTGGCCACCGGGTACGCCACTGGCTGGCACCGGGTTTGCGCCGTGGAGGATCTGGAGATCGCCTGGGGCGAAGCGGCACTCATTGCCGGCCTTCAGGTGGCGCTTTTCCGCACCGCCCCCGGTGAGGTTTTCGCCGTGGCACAGGAGGACCCGGCCACGGGCTCCTTCGTAATGGCACGCGGCATACTCGGATCACGCGGCACGCGCCCCACCATCGCGTCGCCGCTGCACAAGGAGGTCTACGACCTCGAGACCGGCGAGTGCTTCGGCAACCCCGAGCTGCGGCTGGCCACGTTCAACACGCGCGTCGCAGACGGCGTCCTCGAGGTTGAGCTGTAGAAACTGCAGTTGTGCCGTAGGACTGCCCTGATTACAGGCCCAAAGCCTCGCGGACGTCGCCCAGCACCTGGTCCAGGGCCGTCCGCGCGGCCAGCCGGGCCTCGGGTAGTTCGGCAGCCGACCCCACGCTTCGGATGACTTCGAGGTAGCACTTGAGCTTCGGCTCGGTGCCGCTGGGCCGGATGATCACCCGGCTGAGATCGCGGGTCAGGTAGAGCAGCCCGTCCGTCGGCGGCAGCTGTTCGCTTCCCTCGGCCAGGTCAATGAACGTTTCGACGGCGGAGCCGCCGAATGATTCGGGCGGACTGACGCGCAGACGGTTCATCATGGCATCCAGCAGGCCCAGGTCCGCGACGCGGATGTTCAGCTGGTCGCTCGCGTGCAGCCCATGGACCAGATAAAGCTCGTCCAGGGTGTCGAAGATGGTTTTGCCGTCGGCCTTGGCCGTGGCGGCGAGTTCCGCGATCAGCACGGCAGCGGAGATGCCGTCCTTGTCCCGGACCAGGTCCGGGGCCACGCAGTAGCCCAGCGCTTCCTCGTAGCCGTACAGCAGGCCCGGCACCCGGGAGATCCACTTGAATCCCGTCAGGGTTTCCTCGTGCGCATAGCCGGCCGCGGCTGCGATGCGTGCGAGCAGCCGCGAGGAAACGATCGAATTGGCGAACACGCCGTCGGGCCTTTCCTCGCCGGTAGCGGACAGCCGCGCCACCACATGCGCCCCCAGCAGCGCGCCCACTTCATCGCCCCGCAGCATCCGCCACGCGCCCGTATCCGGGTCCTTCGCGGCCACTGCGGCGCGGTCGGCGTCGGGGTCGTTGGCCACGACGATGTCGGCATCGGCCTGCATGGCGGCCCCGAGCGCGAGGTCCAGGGCCCCGGGCTCCTCGGGGTTGGGGAAACTGACAGTGGGGAAGTCCGGGTCCGGTTCGGCCTGCTCGCTGACCACCGTGACGTCAGTGAAGCCGGCAGCGTTGAGGACGGAGACGGCGGTTTCGCCGCCCACGCCGTGCATCGGCGTCAGCACGATCTTGAGGTCGCGGGCCGGAAAGAGTTCGCGGTCGGCGAGGGCCGCGGTGGCGGACTCGTAGTCCCGGGCGATGCCGGCGTCCAGCACCGTCCAGCCGTCGGCGGCCAGCGGGATGGAATCCAGGGAGCCCACTTTGGCGATCTCCGCGGCGATGAGGGCGTCATACGGGGCCACGATCTGCGCGCCGCGGCCGCTGTCCTCGACCGCATGGCGGCCCAGGTAGACCTTGTAGCCGTTGTCCTGCGGCGGGTTATGGCTGGCCGTGACCATCACGCCGCCGTCGCATTCCAGCGCCCGCACGGCGTATGCCAGCAGCGGGGTGGGCAGCGCGCCCGGCATCAGGAAGGTGTCGAACCCGGCCGCGGTGAAGATCGCGGCCGTCTCCTCGGCGAAGATGTCGGAGTTGTAGCGGGCGTCATAACCGACGACGGCGCGCGGCCGGGTGCCGGGGGAGGCCTGGGCCACGGCTCCGGCCAGGAAGCTTGCGAAGCCCGCCGCTGCGCGGCGGACCACTACGCGGTTCATCCGGTTGGGCCCGGGGCCCAGGGCGGCCCGGAGGCCTGCGGTGCCGAACTCCAGCGTTCCGTTGAAACTGTCCGCGAGCTCCTGGCGCGCCGACGGCGTGCCGGCCTCGGTGAGCTTGACGAGCTCCGTCAGCGTGGTGGCGGTCACGGGATCCGGATCCTGCGCGGCCCAGGCACGGGCGTCGTTGAGCAGCTGGAAATCGGCATCGGAGGACGTCATAGGAACCAAACTATCGTCAAAGCGGCGGGGAGCGGTGCCGGACAAGCCATCGGTCCGGTCACAACTTCGCAGGCCCCCGATCCTTGACGGTAGGAATTGCCGTTCCTTGACAGTGAAAATTCAGGACACGTACGGTCGCGGAATGAAGATGAACCAGGGCGTGGAGTGGGCGCTGCACTGCTGCGTGAACATGGCCTGGTTGCCCGGCGATGAGCCAATCAGCAGCGCGCGGCTGGCGGAGCTGTACAAGCTGCCGCCGGCCTACCTGAACAAGCAGCTCCAGGCGCTGGTGCGGGCAGGAGTCCTGGTCTCGGTTTCCGGGCCCAAGGGCGGATTCCAGCTGGCGCGCAGGCCGGACAGGATCACCGTGCTGGACGTCGTGGTGGCCATCGAAGGCAGGGAGATGGCCTTCCGCTGCGACGGCATCCTGAAGAACGGGCCGGGAGGGGAAATGGAAGAGGACTACGCCCGGAGCTGCCTGATCTCCCAGTCCATGCGCCACGCCGAGCTGGCCTGGCGGACCGAACTGGCCCGGCAGACCGTGGCGGGCATCGCGCAGTCCATCGAGCGAAGGTTCCCTGAGGCGCGCCCCAACACCGTCGCCCACCTCCTGGGAACGGACAACGCGGGGTAATCTGCCGCGGTTAGAGCCTGGCGATAATCTCCGCGAGGAGCTTGGAGATCCGCGGGCCGGCAGCCTGGCCGGATTCGATAACTTCCTGGTGGCTCAGCGGTACCGGGCTGATGCCGGCGGCGAGGTTGGTGACCAGCGAAATGCCGAACACCTCCATGCCCGCATGCCGCGCGGCGATGGCCTCCAGCGCCGTGGACATGCCGACGAGGTCGGCGCCAATCCGCTTGGCGTACTGCACTTCGGCCGGCGTTTCGTAGTGGGGTCCGGTGAACTGGGCGTACACGCCCTCGTCCAGGGAGGGATCGACCTCACGGGCCAGGCCGCGGATCCGTGATGAGTAAAGATCTGTCAGATCCACGAAGGTGGCGCCCTCGAGCGGTGATGCCGCGGTGAGGTTGATGTGATCTTTGATGAGCACGGGCGTGCCCGGCGCCCAGTTTTCGTTGAGCCCGCCGCAGCCGTTGGTGACCACGAGGGTCTTGCAGCCGGCGGCGGCCGCCGTGCGCACCCCGTGGACAACCGCGCGGACGCCTTTGCCCTCGTAGTAATGGGTGCGGGCGCCGAGCACCAGCGCACGCTTGCCTTCCCGCGTCAGGACCGAGCGGATGGTGCCCACATGGCCCTCCACCGCCGGTGCGGAAAAGCCCGGCACTTCCGAGGCCATGAGGGTGGCCGTGGTCTCACCGATGAGTTCCGAGGCTTCGCCCCAGCCGGAGCCCAGGACCAGGGCGATGTCGTGCGACTCCACGCCGGTCTCGGTTGCGATGTAGTCGGCGGCGGTGCGGGCTGCCTCGAAGGGGTCAGTGTTCAGGAATTCTGTATTACTCACTGGTACAAGCTATCGTGCAGGCGCCGGTGTGCCCAGCGGAAATCGACCGTAAAGGGCACGTTGCCCGGGTGCGGGAGCAGACCGTGTCTGTTGGTGGTGCGGCAAGGGATGCGCGAGAATGGTTGATTGTGACTATGCATCCTGATTTCAGTGCCCCCCGCATCGCAATTCTCGGCGGAGGCCCGGGCGGTTACGAAGCCGCCATGGTGGCAGCCTCCCTCGGGGCGCAAGTCACCATCATCGAGCGCGCCGGCCTCGGCGGGTCCGCCGTGCTGACCGACGTCGTGCCTTCCAAAACGCTGATCGCGACGGCGGATCTGATGACCCGCGTCGGTGAGGCGGGGGAACTGGGAGTCAAGTTCGACGTCGACGGCGGGGACTTCGCCCCGGTCATGCGCGCGGACCTGAAGCACATCAACGACCGACTGCTGGGCCTCGCGCGGCAGCAGTCGAGGGATATCACGGCGGGCCTGGAGCACCAGAACGTCCGCATCCTGATCGGTTCCGGCAAGCTGGTGGACAACCACACCATCGAGGTCCTGACGGCCGACGGCACCGAAACCGTTGAGGCCGACGCCATCCTGCTGACCGTGGGCGCCCACCCGCGGGAACTGCCCACGGCCCGGCCCGACGGCCAGCGGATCCTGAACTGGGCCCAGATCTACAACCTGGACGAGCTGCCCGAGGAACTGATCGTGGTGGGCTCCGGCGTCACCGGTGCCGAGTTCGCTTCCGCCTACAACGGCCTGGGTTCCAAGGTCACCTTGATCTCCAGCCGCGACCGCGTTCTTCCCGGCTCGGACACCGACGCTGCGGAGGTGCTGGAGGAAGTCTTCGAACGCCGCGGCGTCACGGTGCTTTCCCGCTCCCGTGCCGAGACCGTGGAGCGCACCGACGACGGCGTCGTGGTCACCCTTGGCGACGGCTCCCAGGTGACCGGCAGCCACTGCCTGGTCTGCGTGGGCTCCATCCCCAACACCGCCGGGATCGGACTCGAGGAAGCGGGCGTTGCGCTGACCGAGAGCGGCCACATCAAGGTCGACGGCGTCTCCCGCACCACTGCCCCCAACATCTACGCCGCCGGCGACTGCACCGGCGTTCTCGCGCTCGCGTCCGTTGCGGCCATGCAGGGCAGGATCGCCATTGCGCACTTCCTCGGTGACGGCGTGACCCCCATCAAGCTGCACCAGGTGGCGTCCAACATCTTCACGTCGCCGGAAATCGCGTCCGTGGGCGTGTCCGAGGCCGAGATCGACTCCGGCAAGTACCAGGGCGACATCGTGAAGCTCTCCCTAAAGAGCAACGCCCGCGCCAAGATGCGCAACCACAAGGACGGCTTCGTCAAGATCTTCGCCCGCAAGGGATCGGGCACCGTGATCGGCGGCGTCGTGGTGGGACCGAACGCGTCAGAGCTGATTTTCGCCATTTCCATCGCGGTGACCCAGAAGCTTCACGTCGACGACGTCGCCAGCACCTTTACCGTGTACCCGTCCCTGAGCGGCTCCATCTCCGAAGCAGCCAGGCGCCTGCACGTCCACATGTAGCGTTATTCGCTGGTCGAGCGGGGAGCGAGACCCGGATTTCGACGGGCTCAACCAGCAGGCCAGGCTCAACCAGCAGGCCAGGCTCAATCAGCGGTTGCCTTCAGGTTTCAGGCGGCTGGAGCCGCCTGGAAGTGTTTTTCGATGAGTCCCTTGATGTCCTCGTGGCAGCCGCCGCAGCCGGTGCCGGCGCGGGTAGCTGAGGAGACCTCGGCTACGGTCGAGCAGCCGCCCGTCACAGCCTCCGTGATCTTGCCGCCGCTGACACCGGCACACCGGCACACGGTGCTTTCGGGGTCGTTGGAGGCGCCGGACGGGGCCAGCTGGTCGGGTCCGTCCAGGCGCAGGAGCAGGGAACGGTCCGCGGGCAGTTCTCCGCCGCGTTCGAAGAGCTGCACCAGCTCGCCGGCGGTGCGGGGCATGCCCACGCTGACCAGGCCCTCGAGCACGCCGCCGCGAGTGGTCATCTTCACGTAGCGGCCGTGCTCCGGATCGGCCCACTGGGCGATCTGGAGGCGGGGCCGGCCGTTGACGGCTCCGGCGGTCAGGACGTCCTCGTCCCAGGGCTCCGCCGCGTTGTCCCCGGCCACGGCCATGTTCAGGCCGCGGGCCTTGAGCACAATCACGCCGGGCTTCTCCTGGGGGAGCGCGGGCAGCGAATCCGCGTCCTCCTGGGAGCCCTCGTTCAGCAGCAGCAGGTACTCGGCGAGCCATTCGGCCTGCCGCCAGCCCGGGCCCACCAGGCCGGACGGTCCCCGCGCCGTGCGGCACTCGATGCAGTCCGGTTCCGGGCAACGGACTTCCGCGCAGTCGCCAATGGCGAAGATGTGCGGTTCGTGGTGCGCGCGCAGCCGGTGGTCCACGAGGATGCCCGTCGCCGTGGACAGCCCGCAGCCTTCGGCCAGTTCGGTCCGCGGCCGGACGCCGCACGAGAGGACCAGGAGGTCGCCGTCGATCGCAGAGCCGTCGTCAAGCAGCAGGGCCGAGAACCCGCCGTCGGGGGCGTTGTGTTCCACGCCCGTGGAGCGGGCGTTGCCGGCCATCCGGACGCCGCAGTTGCGCAGGCTGGCGGCGAGCACCGCTCCGCCCCCGCGGTCGATGTTCCGGCCCAGCGGGTGGGGTCCGTTGTGCACCACGGTGACGGTGGCACCTTCCTCGGCGGCGGCCAGGGCCGTCTCCAGCCCCAGCACGCCGCCGCCGAGCACCACCACGCGCTTGCGGCCGGCCACGGCCTTGCGGAGGACCTCTGCGTCGCGAAGGTCGCGCAGCGCGGTGACGCCTGCGGGCAGGACGGGTGCCGCGGGGTCCGGGTTGATCCCCGCGAGGTTGGGGATGACAGGACGGGAGCCGGTGGCGAAGACCAGCCGGTCGTAGTGGGCCGAAGTGCCGTCGGCGAGAAGGACCTGCTGCCGGGCCCGGTCCACGCGCTTGACCTTGACGCCCAGCCGGACGTCAACGCCTTCCGCAATGAGGGCGGCGGCATCAGCCAGGGCGAGGGCCTCGGCGGTGGTCCGGCCGACGCCCAGATCGGCGACCAGCACCCGGTTATAGGCGGCGTCGGCTTCCTGGCCGATGACCGTCAGCCGCACCTGCCCGCCGCGAACCGCCGGGAGCAGTTCGTCGACCAGCCGCGCCGCCACCGGACCAAATCCGACAATTACAATCTGCTCGCTCATGAGGCCTCCGAGGTCTGAAGAACACTGTTGCTTAGTACGTTCGCGGCCAGCCGGACCCATACCTGGTTGAATTTGAATTCGGGCATCCCCGAGATGGGGTCCGTGGCGGCTTCCGTCAGACGGTTCGCGCTTTCCAGCTCCGGGAAGTGGAAGGGCAGGAACACGGTCTCCGGGCGGATGGCCGTGCTGAGCTCCGCCCGGCAGACCACCTCGCCGCGCTCATTCGCCACCGATACCTGTGCACCGTCCGTGATGCCCATGGCGGCCGCGGCTGCGGGGTGGATCTGCAGCTTGGCTTCGGGCTGGGACGCGAGGAGCTCGGACACGCGCCGCGTCTGGGCTCCGGACTGGTAGTGCTCCAGCAGGCGGCCGGTGATGAGGGTCATCGGTTTCGCGGCCGGGTCCGGGTTCGCCATGGGGGTACGACGACGGCGGGGCGTCACCGGGGTCATGACGGCCTTGCCGTCGGCGTGCGCAAACGCGTCCAGGAACATCCGCGGCGTGCCGGTGCTGCCTGCGGGGTACGGCCAGTAGGCGGCTTCGCCGCGGTCCAGCATGGCGTAGTCGATGCCGGAGTAGTCCGCTGCACCGCCGGCGGATGCCAGGCGAAGCTCCTCGAAAACCGTCTCGGGGTCATCGCTGTACGTGGACGGCGCTTCGAGTGCTTCGGCCAGCCTGGCCATGATCCACAGTTCGCTGCGGGCCCCGGCGGGCGGCTGGATAGCCTTGCGGCGGCGCAGGACGCGGCCTTCGAGGTTCGTCAGGGTGCCCTCCTCCTCGGCCCACTGCAGGACCGGCAGGACGAGGTCGGCCTCGGCGGCAGTTTCGGACATGAAGAAGTCGCAGACCACGAGGAAATCCAGGCTGCGGAGCCCGGCGATGACGGAGTTCGCGTCGGGGGACGCCACGGCGATATTGGAGGCGTGCACGAAGAGGCAGCGGACGCCGTCGGGCTGTCCGAGCGATTTGAGCATCTGGACGGCCGGCAGGCCGGGCCCGGGGATCAGCGACTCGGGCACATCCCAGACCTTGGCCATGTGGGCGCGCGCCGCGGGATCGGTGATCTTGCGGTAGCCCGGCAGCTGGTCGGCCTTCTGGCCGTGTTCGCGCCCGCCCTGGCCGTTGCCCTGGCCGGTGAGTGTGCCGTAGCCGCTGCGGGCGGAGCCGGGCAGGCCCAGCAGGAGGCTGAGGTTGATGGCGGCCGTGGCGGTGTCGGTCCCGTCGATGTGCTGTTCGACGCCGCGGCCGGTCAGGATGTAGCTGCCGCCCTTGCGTGCGCCGTCGGCCAGCCTGCGGGCTGTCTCGCGGATGAGCTCGGCGGGTACGCCGGTGAGCGACTGGACGCGTTCCGGCCAGAAGGCGTTGACGCTGCGGACCAGGGCGTCGTAGCCGGTGGTGCGCTCCTGGACGTATCCGGCGTCGACGAGTCCTTCGTGGATGACCACGTGCGACAGGCCGAGCAGGAGGGCGAGGTCGGTGCCCGGCAGGGGCTGGAGGTGGAGGCCGCCGCCGTCGGCAGTGAAGGCCGCCGTGGCCGAACGGCGGGGGTCAACCACGATGAGGCCGCCGGCCGCGCGGACACCCTGCAGGTGCTGGACGAAGGGCGGCATGGTCTCGGCGACGTTGGAGCCGAGCATCAGGATGGTGCTGGCACTGTCAAGTGCCTCAAGCGGGAACGGCAGGCCGCGGTCCAGGCCGAAGGCCCGCATGCCCGCGGCCGCAGCGGATGACATGCAGAACCGGCCGTTGTAGTCGATGCGGGAGGTACCCAGCGCGAGGCGGGCGAACTTTCCCAGCTGGTAGGCCTTCTCGTTGGTGAGGCCGCCACCGCCGAAAACGCCGACGCCGTCGGCTCCGTGCTTCGCGCGGGTGTCTTTGACCGCGGTGGTGATGCGGGCCAGCGCCTCGTCCCAGGTGATGGGGCGGTGGACGCCGTCGGGCCCCTTCAGCAGGGGTTCGGTGACGCGGCCGGGGTGCTGCAGGAGCGAGGCCGAGGTCCACCCCTTGCGGCAGAGGCCGCCGCGGTTCGTGGGGAAGTCGCGGCCGCTGACCTCCAGGGCCGGCGCGGCCGGCACGGGGTCTGACCCCGGCTGGACAGCCGGGGTCAGAGCCGCTGGGGACTTGAGCGTCATGGCGCACTGCAAGGCGCAGTAAGGGCAGTGCGTGTCGGCGCTTTTGGTCATGTTAGACGTGTCCCATCGCATTTCGGTTGGCGTTGCGGATGTAGAAGAACCAGCAGACTGCCAGCATCACAACATAGGCTCCGACGAAGCCGTAGAACGCCGGGGTGTAGGAGCCGCTGGCGGAGTTGGAGGCGTTCAGCACCTGCGGGATCACAAACCCGCCGTAGGCGCCGATCGCCGAGATCAGGCCGAGGGCCGAGGAGGCCAGGCGCTGGGTTGTCACCGAGCTGGCACCCGAGCGGGCGGCCCGGCTGGAGATTGCGAAGATCACCGGGATCATCCGGTAGGTGGCGCCGTTTCCGAAGCCGCTGGCCGTGAAGAGCATCAGGAAGAGGGCCAGGAAGAGCCAGAAGTTCTTCAGCGGCAGGGTCCAGATCATGGTCAGCGTGATCACAGCCATCGAGGCGAAGGCTGCCACGGTCATCCGGGCGCCGCCGAGGCGGTCAGCCATCCGTCCGCCGTACGGGCGGGCCAGCGAGCCGACCAGCGGGCCGAGGAAGGCGAGCGAGAGGGCCACCGTGCCGACTCCGATGGAGGAGAAGGCGGGGAAGTAGTCCTTGATGAGCTTGGGGAAGACGCCGGCGAAGCCGATGAAGGAGCCGAACGTGCCGATGTACAGCAGGGCCATGATCCACAGGTGCGGTTCCTTGAGCGCTGCCAGCGATCCGGCCACGTCACCCTTGGCGCTGGTGAGGTTGTCCATGTACTTCCAGGCGCCGAAGGCGGCGAGGAGGATCAGCGGTACCCACATGAGGCCGGCCATGGGGAGGTTGACGGCGCCGGCGGCCAAAAGCGTGATGGCGATCGGAACGGCGAGCTGTGCGACGGCGGCACCGAGGTTTCCGCCGGCGGCGTTCAGTCCGAGCGCCCAGCCCTTTTCGCGGGCCGGGTAGAAGAAGGTGATGTTCGCCATCGAGCTGGCGAAGTTGCCGCCGCCGAAGCCTGCCAGGGCGGCCACGAACAGCATGACGCCGAACGGTGTTTCCGGGTTGGAGACGCACATGGCCAGTCCGACCGACGGAATCAGGAGGAGCATCGCGGAAACGATGGTCCAGTTCCGGCCGCCGAAGCGCGGGACCATGAACGTGTAGGGGATCCGGAGGGTGGCGCCTACCAGGCTCGGCATGGAGATGAGCCAGAAAATCTCCGAGGTGCTGAAGGTAAAGCCGGCGGCGGGCAGCTGGACCACCACGATGGACCAAAGCTGCCAGACGACGAAACCGAGGAACTCGGCGAAGATGGACCAGTTGAGGTTCCGGCGCGCAATCGTGCGGCCCTGTGTTTCCCACTGGTGCTTGTTCTCGGCGTCCCAGTTGGCGATCCAGCGGCCAGGACGGACTTCAAGGGCAGGTGCGTCGGTAGTGGTCACGGAAGCGGAGCCGCTTCCGTGCCTCGGCTCGGCGGCAAGATCGAGGGAATTGCCGGTGCCGGTTTCTGCGGGGCGGTCAGCAGTCACGGTGTACCTCCTTGGGGGATGTTGTCCTTCCAAGGTAGGGAACCCGCGTTTCATGGACGGTCGCCGTTTGTTAACGTGCTGTGACATTTGCCTATCAGCCCGCTTCCGGCGGCGTTAGGCTATGCGAACGCGCTCATTTTGAGACGGCAGAAAAAGTCCGCATTCTGGACCTTTTGTCCAGTGAGTGGAATTCGCTAAGTAGTATTGAGGTCTCTGTATCCTTCTGCCGGGCAGCCTTTTGGGGGCACCGGCCCGGTTCTCACGAAAGCGTTACTACATGTCATCCACTGCCACAACACCGCAGCCGGGGTCAGCCGAGCAGGTGAACTCGCGCGGGCGCGTGATCGTCGCCAGCCTGATCGGCACCACTGTTGAGTTCTACGACTTCTACGTCTACGCCACGGCTGCGGTACTCGTTTTCCCCCGGCTCTTCTTCCCCGGCCAGAACGAAACCACCCAGCTGCTGAGTTCCTTCGCAGTCTTCGGCGTCGCTTTCATCGCCCGGCCGCTTGGGTCCATCGTCTTTGGCCACTTCGGGGACAAGTTCGGCCGCAAGGGCACCCTGGTGGCGTCGCTGCTGACCATGGGTATTGCCACCTTCCTCATCGGCTGCCTGCCCACGGCCCTCGTCCCGGGCTGGGAATTCTGGGCCCCGGCAATGCTGGTGGTCATGCGGTTCGCCCAGGGCCTTGCCCTCGGCGGCGAATGGAGCGGTGCGGCCCTGCTGGCCACCGAGAACGCTCCGGCGAACAAGCGCGCCATCTACGGTACGTTCCCGCAGCTGGGAGCGCCGATCGGTTTCATCATCGCCAACGTGATCTTCCTCGTGGCCAGCTACGTACTTTCCCCGGCCGCCTTCGAAGCCTGGGGCTGGCGCGTGCCGTTCCTGCTCAGCGCAGTGATGGTCATCATCGGCCTCTACGTCCGCCTCAAGCTGATCGAAACGCCCGCGTTCACCAAAGTGCTCGAATCCAACGAGGTGGCCAAGCTGCCGCTCGCCCGGGTCTTCAAGACCAGCTGGCGCCCGCTGATCCTCGGCACCTTCATCATGCTCGCCACCTACGTGCTCTTCTACCTGATGACCACGTTCACGCTGACCTACGGCACCCGGGCCTCCAGCCTGGATGTGGCCAAGGCCGCAGCCGAAAAGGCCGGCAAGCCGATGACCGAGGCCGCTGCAGCCGCGTTTGTGCCGGGCCTGGGATACACCCGCAACGACTTCCTCTGGATGCTGATCGCCGGCGTCGTGTTCTTCGGCATCTTCACCCTCGTCTCCGGCCCGCTGGCCGAGAAGTGGGGCCGCCGCAAGATGCTGATCGCCGTGACGGCAGGCATCTTCGTCTTCGGCCTGCTGTTCGTCCCGCTCTTCAGCGGCGGCTTCGTCGGCACCATGGCGCTGCTGGTCATCGGCTTCTCGCTGATGGGCCTGACCTTCGGGCCGATGGGCGCCCTGCTGCCGGAACTGTTCCCGACGAACGTCCGGTACACCGGATCGGCCGTCAGCTACAACGTCTCCAGCATCCTGGGTGCAGCAGTGGCACCGTTCATCGCCGTCTGGCTCTGGGAAACGGCGAAGGGCAGCCCCGTGCTGGTCGGCGTCTACCTCACCGTCATGTCGGTGCTGACGCTGATCGCGCTGTTCCTGAGCAAGGAAACCCGCGACCTGGACTACGAAAACAACGTGGCCTAGTCCTTGGCGCTTCCGGACCGCTGGTCCGGCGCATGAAAATGCCCGGTGTGATTCACACCGGGCATTTTTCATGCGTTCTTAGGCCTCGACCGTGTTAGGCCTCGATCGCCTTAGTCCTCGATCGTTGCGATGACGGCGCCCGCGGCCACCGTCTGGCCGGCGGCGGCCAACAGGCCGGTGACGGTGCCGGCACGGTGCGCGGTCAGCGGCTGCTCCATCTTCATCGCCTCCAGCACGACGACGAGATCGCCTTCAGCGACGACGTCGCCGTCGGCCACCGCAACCTTCACGATGGTTCCCTGCATGGGGGAGGTCAGCGAATTGCCGCCGGCCGCCGCGGTGGCCCCGCCCGAGCGGCTGCGCTTCTTGGACTTGGCAGGCTTCGGGCCGGCGCCGGAGGCTGCTCCGCTGAATCCGAGGGATGCGGGGAGTGCCACCTCAAGGCGCTTGCCGCCCACTTCGACCACCACGGTGCGGCGTTCGCCGGCTTCCTCGGCGTCGGGAGCGGCGCCATCTGGAGTCCACGCGGGCAGGTCGTTGACGAACTCGGTCTCGATCCAGCGCGTGTGGACGCTGAAGGGCCCTTCGGCGGGTGCGAAGGCGGGGTCGTTGACCACGGCAAGGTCGAACGGGATGACGGTGGGGATGCCCTCCACCACCATCTCCTCGAGGGCGCGGCGCGAACGCTCCAGGGCCTGGGGGCGGCTGGCGCCGGTGACGATCAGCTTGGACAGCATGGAATCGAAGTTTCCGCTGATGACGTCGCCCTGCTCCACGCCCGAATCGATGCGGATGCCGGGTCCCGTGGGGTTCTTCAGCGTGGTGATGGTCCCCGGGGCGGGCATGAAGTTCCGGCCCGGGTCCTCGCCCGTGATGCGGAATTCGATCGAGTGGCCGCGGACCTCGGGATCGCCGTAGCCCAGTTCCTCGCCGCGGGCCAGCCGGAACTGCTCGCGGACGAGGTCGATTCCGGTGACTTCCTCGGACACGCAATGCTCCACCTGCAGGCGGGTATTGACCTCGAGGAAGGAGATGGTGCCGTCCTGGCCGACCAGGAACTCGCATGTTCCGGCGCCGAGGTACCTGGCCTCCTTGAGGATGGCCTTGGAGGATTCGTAGAGGCGGCGGTTCTGCTCCTCGGTGAGGAAGGGTGCCGGCGCCTCCTCGACGAGTTTCTGGTTGCGCCGCTGCAGGGAGCAGTCGCGGGTGGAAACCACCACGACGTTGCCGTAGGCGTCCGCGAGGCACTGGGTTTCGACGTGGCGGGGGGAATCCAGGAAGCGCTCGATGAAGCATTCGCCGCGGCCGAAGGCAGCGACAGCTTCGCGGACGGCGGAGTCGTAGAGTTCCGGAATTTCCTCGCGGGTGCGCGCCACCTTGATGCCGCGTCCGCCGCCGCCAAAGGCAGCCTTGATGGCCACGGGCAAGCCGAACTTGTCCACGAATTCGAGGATCTCTTCGGCGGACTCCACCGGATCCGCGGTGCCGGGAACCTGCGGTGCGCCCACCTTCTCGGCGATGTGGCGGGCCTGGACCTTGTCGCCGAGGGCCGTGATTGCCTCCGGGGACGGACCGATCCACGTGATGCCGGCGTCGATGACCTTCGCGGCAAACTGGGCGTTCTCGGCCAGGAAGCCGTAGCCGGGGTGGATGGCGTCGGCGCCGGACTGGCGGGCCACCTCGATCAGCTTGTCCATCACGAGGTACGACTCGGCGGCGGTGTTGCCGCCCAGGGAGTAGGCCTCGTCGGCCAGCCGGACGTGCAGGGCGTCGCGGTCGGGGTCGGCATAGACGGCGACGGAGGCGATGCCTTCGTCGCGCGCTGCACGGATGATACGGACTGCGATCTCACCGCGGTTAGCGATCAGGACTTTGGTGAGGTTTGCGTGCACTGGACCTGCGGACTGCTCCGGCTTAACTGACAAGGCGTCTCCTTCTTTCCTTCAGGGAGCCTAGCTTGATTTTGAGGATTCCGCCGATATTACTGGCGGAATCCGCGCGTAGGATGCCTCTGCTTTGTAGGGTTGCTACAAGATGCTGCCAACGGGCTCATTCGGCCCGGACCTCGGCGGGATCGACGGCGCCGCCCGTCCAAAGCTCGGTGACGTCCACCTTGGCCTGGCCCAGCAGGCCGCGGAGGGTGGAGATGGAGAGCCCGACGACGGTGTGGGGGTCGCCGTCGACCTTGCGGATGAAGGCCCCGCCGTAGCCGTCGATCGTGAAGGATCCGGCGCACTGGAGCGGCTCGCCGGTGGCGATGTACGTGTCGATCTCAGCTTCGCTCATGTCCATGAAGTGGACTTCCGCGGAGGACACGGAACCGAGGGTCGCGCCGGAGCCGGCGCGGCCGCCGTCGGAGTCGTCGGTGTCCCGGCAGTCCACCAGCCAGTGGCCGGTGTGCAGGACACCCATGCTGCCGCTCATCCGGAGCATCCGTTCCTTGGCCACCTCTGCGGTGTACGGCTTGCCGTGGGCCTCGCCGTCGAACTCGAAGACCGAATCGCAGCCGATCACCAGGGCGCCGTCGGCCTCGGGCAGGGAAGCCACGGCCTCGGCCTTCGCGCGCGCCAGCAGGAGGGCGGTGTCGTGCGGATCGGTCACGCCGTAGCGGGCCTGGACGGCGTCCTCGTCCACATCGGAAACGAGGACCTCGTGGGCGATGCCGGCGTTGCTGAGCAGTTTGGTGCGGGCGGGGGACTGGGAGGCAAGAATGAGGCGGGTCACCGCTCCAGCCTAGTTGTTTATACATCTAGCCGCGGAAGCCGTTTCGGGTCCTCTGCAAAGGCCCAGCTTTAAATGTCACAGCCCACAGGGACACTTGCATCATCGACGGAATCAGGGACCGGAAGGGGCCTCAGCAATGGCCGGACGCGATGATTACGACCTCCGTGGCTTGCTCACGATCGGCAACCGCGCGCTTCGGGAAATGACTTTGCCCGAGGATTATGCCGCGCCGATCGAACACTGCCGGGGGCTGGACGAGCTGAGCTCTGCACTGAGCACTGTTAGGACGCGTCTTGAAGGGGCGGTTGTCCTCAGCCGCGTGCCGGTGGCTACGTCCGGGATGGGGACCTCCCCGATGGCAGCCGAAGCGGTTGACCGGCTTCGGCGGGCCCCCATTAACGTGATCGCCCTTAATGTCAGAGCCCACCGGGACACTTGAGCTATGGACGGTAATTGGGGGTCCGACCCGGCTCCGGCTGCAGCCGGGTGCGGTTGCGGCTGCAGCTGCAGCTGCGGTCAGGGGGCGGCCACGGACGATGCAGCCTTAGCCCTGAGCGGAGGCACGGCCGAGCAGGACGGTGCCCGCCTGATTGATGAGATCCGGACACTGGAAGACAGAAAGTCTGCCTTGGCTGCCCGTCAGGCCCGGCTGTCCGTCGCATTTGACCGGCTGCAGCGCCGGCAGCAGTCCGACGCCGGCATCCCCGCTGACCGGCTCGGGGAAGGCATTGGAGCACAGATTGCCCTCGCGCGTCGCGAATCCCCGGCCAAGGGAAACCGGTTGTTGGGCCTGGCCAAGGCCTTGGTGATGGAGATGCCGCACACGCTCGCTGCCTTGGAGGCGGGGCAGCTGAACGAGTGGCGGGCCACGTTGCTGGTGCGCGAAACGGCGTGCCTGTCCGCCGCGGACCGGTGCAGCGTCGATGAGGAACTCGCGCCCGACGCAGGAACGCTGACCGGTGTAGGAGACCGGGCACTGGTGGCCGCCGCCCGTACCGCCGCCTATCGCCGCGACCCGCGCTCCGTCACGCAGCGCGCCGCCCACGCCGCCACCGAACGGCACGTCAGTCTCCGTCCCGCTCCGGACACCATGTGCTACCTGACCGCCCTATTGCCCGTCTCGGCCGGAGTGGCCGTGCACGCAGCGCTCAGCCGCCACGCGGACTCCCTCCGCTCCGACGGGGATGAACGGTCCCGGGGCCAGATCATGGCCGACGCCCTGGTCGAACGGACCACCGGCACCCCCGGCGGCATCACGGGGATCGAGATCCAGCTCATCATGACCGACCGCACGCTGTTCCAGGGCGACTCCGAGCCTGCCCGGCTCCCCGGTTACGGTGTCGTTCCTGCGGGCTGGGCCAGGGGTGCCGTCGGGGGAGCCGCTGCAATCGAAGGCGGGACCGCCGCTTCCCACGACGTTGCCGCCTCCGGCGGTGCCTTCGCGGAGGCTGCTTCGGGGAATGCCGCCGTGGATGCGTGGCTGCGACGGCTCTACACCTCACCTGGCGCCGGAGAGCTCGTCGCGATGGACTCCCGCGCCAGGCTCTTCCCGTCGGGGCTGCGCCGCTTCATCCAAGCCCGCGACGACACCTGCCGCACCCCGTACTGCGACGCTCCAGTCCGCCACTTCGACCACATCATCCCTTGGCACCGCGGCGGCACCACCACCGACGGGAACGGTGCCGGGCTCTGCGAAGCGTGCAACCGCACCAAGGAAAGCCCCGGCTGGACGGTGAAGCCTCTTGGGCCCGGTGGCGCCGGCCGGCTGAGGCATACTCTCGAGATCCGGACCCCGACAGGCCACAGCTACCGCTCCACTGCACCCCCTCTGCCTGGAACGCTGAGCGACGCTTCGAACGCGGAAGCCTGCCGGCACAGGCGTGAACTCCGGCGCCATGCGAAGGTTCGTATGCGGGCAAGGGGTGGTGTGCTCGCGGCAGAAGCTCCTCGAGCGGCCTGAGTTGGCAGCGAGCGGCCTGCCGGGTCATGCAGCCGTGCACCTTTATTCGTGCACCTTTATTGTTGCGGCGCGTGCGTGTCCGCGTGCTCGGGTGGCCAGACCACTTGGAAGCGTTCAAAGACGATCTCGTCGTCCTCTGACCATTCACGGCCGGCGGCGGCGGAGACACGCGTCCAGTAGCGGCGGTGTTCACGCTGCCAACTTTCCAGGGTTAAGTCGTCTTCGCCCTCATCACGAGCGAAGGCCGTATCAGCGCTCGTGAAGGGGCCGATACGGAGCTCTGTGCTGCGGATGATGATGCGGGGCAGCCCCTCACCGTCGCAAGCTATCCAATGGGATCCGATGCGGGGCACCTGGTCGCCGCGGGCGATGAAGTCAGCGACGAGTTCCGCTGTCGCGCGCTTTCTTCCGCTGAGGACAACGCCGAGGAGTTCGTTGGCGAGCGGTTTCGAATCACCGAAGTGTTCGACCGTGAAGTCGGGCGATGCGGCGACGGCCTCGGGATGCGCGGCGGCGTAGGCGTCCCACATTCGATCAGCTGCTTGGACATCAGGTGGGGCGACTGGATGAGAATGCACCTCCATATCGTCGCAGGCGCGGAGCGAAAGCTGCCAGCAGCCGCAGAAGAGATCAGCCAGCCGCAACCTCGGCGGGTTCGGGCGCAGAGGCGCTGGCCGCCGTCGTGCTTGGCTTGCGGAGTCTCGCCCCTTCCACATCCACGTCGGGCAGGATGCGGTCCAGCCAGCGCGGCAGCCACCAGGCCTTGTTGCCGAGCAGGTACATCACGGCCGGGACAATCGTCATGCGCACCACGAACGCGTCCACCAGCACGCCGAACGCCATCGCGAAGCCCAGCGGCCGGACCATGTTCAGGTGGGAGAAGATGAAGCCCGAGAACACGCTGACCATGATGATGGCGGCGGCGGTGACCACGGCGGCGGCGTGGCTGAAGCCCGAGCGCACCGCGTGCCTCGCCGACTCGCCGTGCATGAAGGATTCGCGCATGCCCGAGGCAATGAACACCTGGTAGTCCATGGCCAAGCCGAACAGCACGCCGATCAGGATGATGGGCAGGAAGCTCAGCACGGCACCGGGGTTATCGACGCCGAAGACTGTCCCCGGCCAGCCCCACTGGTAGACCGCCACAACGGCGCCGAAGGCGGCGGCCAGCGAGAGCAGGAAGCCGCCCGTGGCCAGCAGCGGCACCACGATCGAGCGGAACACCAGCAGCAGCAGGATCAGCGAGAGTCCCACCACGATCGCCAGGTAGGGCGGCAGGGCGTCGCCGAGCTTCGTGGAGACATCGATGTTGCCGGCGGTCTGGCCGGTGAGGCCGATGCTCACGCCGGTGGATTCCTCGATTGCGGCTTTCTCGGCGCGGATCTGGGAGACCACCTCAACGGTGCTGGCGCTGGCCGGTCCCTCCTTGGGGATGACCTGGAACACCGCGGTACGGCGGTCCTCGCTCAGGGCTACCGGGATGGCGGCCGTCACGTTCTCGGTGCTGCGGAGGACGTCCGCGACGTCGAGCTGCCTGGCCTGGACCTCGGCCTCGTTGAGGCCTTCGGGGAGGTCGCCGACGACGACGATCGGGCCGGTTGTGCCTTCGCCGAAGCTGCGGCTGGTCACGTCGTAGGCCTTGAAGGCCTGGGAATCGACGGGCTCAGAACCGCCGTCCGGCAGGGCGAGCCTCAACTGGCTTGCCGGCAAGGCGACGATGCCGAGCAGCAGGACGCCGGCCAGCGTGGCCATCACCGGGTGCTTGGTGACGAGTCCGCCCCAGCCGTGGCTGCTGCGGTGTTCGTCCTTGGCGCGGTCCGCGGCCTCATGGTCCGGGTCGGCATTGTGCTCCTCGGCCTTGGCCCAGGCCCGCTTCGAGATCAGCTTCCTGCCGACGAGCGAGAGCACCGCGGGCGTCAGCGTCAGGGCGACGACGACGGCGACGGCCACCGTGGCGGCGGCAGACAGGCCCATCACGGCCAGGAACGGCAGCCCCGGAACGACGAGGGCCGCCAGGGCGATGATGACCGTCAGGCCCGCGAACAGCACCGCGTTGCCGGAGGTTCCGGTGGCGAGGGCCACGGATTCTTCGCCGTCCGTGCCGGCCAGCAGCTGGCTGCGGTGGCGGTTGACGATGAACAGGCAGTAGTCGATGCCGACGGCGAGGCCGAGCATGAGCGCCAGCATCGGGGAGATGGAGCTCATGTCGACAACCCCGCTCAGGGCAAAGGAGCCGCCAACGCCGGGTCCACGCCCAGCAGTGCCATGAGGAGGGGCAGGCTGGCGGCGACCAGGGTGCCGAGCATGAGGATCAGGACGAGGGCCGCGACGGCGATGCCGACGATCTCGGCAACGCCAAAGATCTCGGAGACGTCCTCGGTGATTTCCTTGCTGGGCAGGGCCGTTACCCCGGCAGAGGAGACCTCGTTGGCGATGTCCTGGACTTCCTGCCGCACCTCCGGGTCCACGCCGT
Source organism: Arthrobacter sp. ISL-5 (assembly GCF_018613835.1). Classification (GTDB taxonomy): domain Bacteria; phylum Actinomycetota; class Actinomycetes; order Actinomycetales; family Micrococcaceae; genus Arthrobacter. The sequence continues at coordinate 211,786 of NZ_JAGGPM010000035.1, forward strand.
TGATTGACGTTTTGAACTGGACCTGGGCGATCGCGGCCTTGCCGTCCTCGGAGACGAAGCGCATGCCCCGGGAGGCCTCCAGCTGGCGCTTGCCGAGGGCGAGCTTTTCATTGCCGGCCTCGAGTTCCTTGGTTCCGGCGCCGAGCTTTTCCTGGCCTGCGGCGAGGGCGGCTTTCTGCTGGCCGAGCTGGGCCGCGATGGCTTCCGGCGGAAGTCCCGCGGCGGCCATCTGCTGTTCGGCAGCCTCCAGCTGGGCGTTGCCGGCGGCGAGTTCGGCGGCGGCCTTGTCCAGCTGGGCCTTGCCTGCGGCCGCCTTCTGTTCGCCGGCGGCGACCTCCTCGGCTGCCTTGTCCAGCTGCGCCTGCGTGGCGAACGGGTCCACCGTCCCCTGAACGTCGGGGAGGCTTGAGAGCTTTGTCAGTGCGGCGGACACGGCGTCCCTGCCGGCCTGGCTGAACCGGGCGTCATTGGCTTCGAAGACGATCCCGGCGGAGCCGCCCGAGGCTGAGGGCAGTTCCCTCTTGAGCTTGTCCGCCATCTGCTGGGTCTCTGTGCCAGGGATCTGGAAATTGTTGGACATGGTTCCGTGGAACGCAGCTGCGGAACCGCCGACGGCCACGAGGACCACCAGCCAGAGCGAGATGACGAGCCACCGGTGGCGGTAGGAAAACTTGCCGAGGCGGTAGAGGAGAAGTGCCATGTCAGGACCGTTCTGGTGAGTGCGGGGATGAGGTGTGTGCTTGGGCGGCGAAGCCGGATCCCAGCAGGCCCATCGAATCGATCAGCAGCTGCCGGAGGATGGACAGTGATTCCGCTGAGAGATCGGTGCCGCAGCGGCTGAACCACACTTCCATGGCGGCCTTGCCGCAGGAGATGACAGAGCCGGCAAGGGCGCGGAGGTAGAGCTCGTCCATCTCCGCGGCGGGGTTCTGGGCGGCGCGTTCGCGGGCGGCGGCGATGATCTGCTCGGTGCAGTGGTCCCAGGCCTCGAGCTCGGAGCGGGCCAGCAGGGGACTGGCCTGGGTCAGGCTGAAGAGCTCGGCCATGGGTGCGACGGTCATGGGGTCGGCCAGCTCAACCAGGGCAGCACGGGCCGACTCCAGGATGGGTTCGTCCGCCGGCCGCAGGCGGAACTGCTCCAGGGCGGTGTCCAGGAAGCCGTGCGTGACTGACGCGATGGCGGCCTCTGTGCTGCTGAAGTAGTTGAAGAAGGTGCGTCGCGAGATGCCCGCCGATTCTGCGATGTCCTCCACTGTGAAGTTGCCCGGCCCCTGGCTGCGCAGAAGTTCCAGGGTGGAGTCCGAGATGGCCTGCCGAGTTGCGGCTTTATTGAGTTCACGCCGGGACGGAGGATCGGCAGATGGGACGGCCGCGGGAGAACTGGAAGTAGGCACGCAATTACACTACGTGCATGTTTGCACTCTGCGCAAGAATATTCGGATCACCCAACTAGCTCGCAGTTAACGTCGTTTTGAGCCCCCAAAACGACGTTAACTGCGAGTCAGTTGGGAGACGCTCACAGGTTGGGCGGAGGATTCACATGTAGTTCACAGCCCCTTCATAGGCCCGGTTTATGTCCGCAGTGCAAGCTGGTCCCATGGCCGGCACGGCCAGCGAGGACGGCGCCGTCACCGTGCGGCAGATCCAGGAGAAAGATCATGAAGCGTTCGAAGAAACTGGCACTCAGCCTCAGCGCGGCGGCCGTGGCGCTCGGTGCCGGATTCGGCGTGACGGGGATGGCAGCGGCAACGACGGCCACCCCGACCCCCATACCCAGTTCCAGCAGCCCGTCCGGCAATCCAGCGCCCGACGGGCATCTGCCGGGCGGCCGGCATGGGCACGGCCACGGTGATCGCGGCGCGCAGGCCGCGGCGCTCGCGACCAAGCTGGGCGTCGACGAAGCCAAGGTGGCGGACTCGCTGAGGGCGTTCCGCGATGCCAACCGGCCCACCGGGCCCCGTACGGACGGACAAAAGCCGGACCGCGCGGCGAGGGAGGCGGCGCTGGCCGCGTCCCTGGCAAAGTCCCTCGGAATTGACGAGGCCAAGGTGAAGACCGCCCTGGAAGAACTGCGCACCGAGGCGCAAAAGAGCCGGGCGACAGCGCTGAAGCCGCGCCTCGATCAGGCAGTAAAGGATGGCACCCTGACGCAGGCTGAGGCGGACGCAGTGGCCAAGGCGGCGGAAAAGGGCGTCATTGGCGGCGGGCACTGACTGTTCAGGCTGTGCGGTCCACCGCGGCGAGGATGGCGGCGCCGAGCTCGGCCGGCTTGGTGAACTGCGGCCAGTGCCCGGTGGGCAGGTCCACGAATTCGACGTCGTTGATGCGCGCCAGTTCCGCCACGTACGGATGGCCGGCATCGATCCATTCCGTGAGCAGGGAGGACGGGAACTCGCACGCGATGACCGTGGCCGGGACGTCGTAACGGCGCGTGTCATGCAGGTGCTGTTGGTCGGCGGCCACGCCCCGCGGCTGCGGGATGGCACGTGCGCGGAACGCGGCACGCAGCTCGTCATCGAGGTCCACCAGGTCGGCATCCTCGAAGCCGTCCCACGGCGGCAGCGGCACGTCATCTCCCTCGACCGGCAGTTCGTCGTTGATCACTCCGCCTTCGCCGAGCGGGCCGCTGTCCACATACACGGCGCGGGCCACGCGGTCCGGGCGCGAATCGACGACACCGTGGATGATGGCGCCTCCGCCGGAATGGCCGACAAGGACCACTTGGCCGTCGATGGCGTCGACCGCCTCCACGACTGTGTCAATGTGGGTGCGCAGTCCGATCCCCGCCCGCGGTGCATCGACGGATTCCAGCCCCGGCAGCGTGAGCGGGTGAACGCGGTGTCCTGCCGCAACCAGCGGCGGCGTGACCTCCGACCATGACGACGCATCCAGCCAAAACCCGGGAACCAGAATGATGTCCATGGCGGTACCCTACCCCGCCCCGCCGACGATTTGGGGACGACGATTTGGGTTTAACGAACTGTTCCCCCGGGAAATCCCGGGGGAACAGTTCTCAGTGAGGGCCGCCGTCGCTTGCTCCCGGACGGAACCGGCGGAAGCTGCTGGCTATCCGCGCCTAGGCTTTGGACGCGGCCAGCTCACGGCCTTCCGGCCCGGACTCTGAGCGTGCAGTCTCTGAGCGTGCGGCCTCCGAGGATTCGGCCGCGGGGGCAGCCGCGGTGGAGTCGTCCGCGAACGGGTCGCCGGTGCGGGGCGCGTTGTAGAGCGCCTCGTCGAGGATCCCCTGGCGCTTGGCCACGATGGTGGGGACCAGCGCCTGCCCGGCCACGTTGACCGCCGTGCGGCCCATGTCCAGGATGGGGTCGATCGCCAGCAGGAGTCCGACGCCGGCCAGGGGCAGTCCCAGCGTGGACAGCGTCAGGGTCAGCATGACTACGGCGCCGGTGGTTCCGGCCGTGGCCGCCGATCCGAGGACCGACACGAGGGCGATGAGGAGGTACTGGCTGAGGTCCAGTTGGATGCCGAAGAACTGGGCCACGAAGATGGCGGCGATGGCCGGGTAGATCGCTGCGCAGCCGTCCATCTTGGTGGTGGCGCCCAGCGGAACGGCGAATGAGGCGTAAGCGCGGGGAACGCCGAGGTTCCGTTCAGTAACGCGCTGGGTCAGCGGCAGCGTTCCGATGGAAGAGCGGGACACAAACGCGAGCTGCACGGCCGGCCACACGCCGGAGAAGTACTGCTTCACGGACAACCCGTGGGAGCGCACCAGTGCGGGGTACACACCGAAGATCACCAGGGCCAGGCCGATGTAGATCGCAACGGTGAACTTGCCCAGGGAACCGATGGTGTCCCAGCCGTACACGGTAACCGCGTTGCCGATCAGGCCAACGGTGCCCAGGGGAGCGATGCGGATGATCCACCACAGCACCTTCTGGATGACGGCCAGCGCCGAAGTGTTGAGTGCCAGGAACGGTTCGGCCTGCTTGCCCACCTTTAGGGCGGCAACGCCGACGGCGATCGCGATCACCAGGATCTGGAGCACGCTGAAGCTGACCGCCGTGGCCACGGCGCCCGATTCGGCAACCGTGGTGTTCGCGCCGAGGCCCAGGAAGTTCTTCGGGAAAAGGCCGGTCAGGAACGCCCACCAGTCGCCCGACTTGCCGGCATACTCCTCGCCGTCGCCAGAAATGCCGGTATTGGCGCCGGGCTGCAGCAGCACGCCGAGTCCGATGCCGACCAGCACGGAGACCAGCGCGGTGATGGCAAACCACAGCAGGGTGTTCCAGGCCAGCCGCGCCGCGTTCGAAACTTCACGGAGGTTGGAGATGGAGCTGACCACGGCGGTGAAGATCAGGGGTACGACGGCGGTCTGCAGCAGCGAGACGTAGCTCGATCCGATGGTCTGCAGCGTGGCGCCGAGCCCGTTCGGGCTGGCCTTCGTGCTGCCGGTGTACTTGGCCAGAAGTCCAAGCCCAAGCCCGACAATCAGGGCGGCAACGATCTGGAAGCCGAAGGAGCCCGCCCACCGGGGCAGCTGGAAGCCGGTCTGTCCGGCCGAGGAAGAGGTGCTGGTTTGATTGCTCACCGGAACAACCTAGGCCGCACAAAATACAGCTTCCACCCGACATTGAGAAATATGACGCGCCCCCGCGGCCGGGCATGGCCCGGATGCCCGGAAAATCGACGCCAGACCAACCTTTTGTGAAGTTATTCCCGGGAGGAGTGTGGCAAACGTCTCCCGGCGGAGAGGCCTACCCCAGCATCGCGCGCTTGAGGGTGTCGAGCCCCACGGAGCCGATGTTCAGCGCCTTGGTGTGGAACGCCTTGAGGTCGAAGTTAGGGCGGGCCTCGAGTTCGGTGCGGATCTGCTCCCAGAGCCGCTGGCCCACCTTGTAGGACGGCGCCTGGCCCGGCCAGCCAAGGTAGCGAGCGAATTCGAACTGGAGCTGACCTTCGCTGATGTCCAGGTTGGCCTTGAGGAAGTCGAGACCCTTTTCCGGCGTCCAGGCGCCCGACCCCCAGCGCCGCGGCACCTCGAGTTCGAGGTGGACGCCGATGTCGAACACCACGCGGGCTGCCCGCATCCGCTGCATGTCCAGCATCCCCATGTGGTCGCCCGGATCCTTGAGGTAGCCGAGCTCCTCCATGAGCTTCTCGGCGTACAGCGCCCAGCCCTCGCCGTGACCGGAGGTCCAGCAGACGTTGCGCCGCCAGCTGTTGAGGAGCTCGCGGCGGTAGACGGCGGTGGCGATCTGGAGGTGGTGCCCGGGCACGCCCTCGTGGAACACCGTGGTGGTCTCGGCCCAGGTGGTGAACGTGTCCTCGCCGGCGGGCACGGACCACCACATCCGCCCCGGCCGGCTGAAGTCGTCCGACGGGCCGGTGTAGTAGATGCCGCCGTCGTCCGTGGGGGCAATGCGGCATTCGAGGGTTTTCATGACGTCCGGGATCTCAAAGTGGACGCCGGCCAGCTCCGCCACGGCACGGTCTGAAAGCCCCTGCATCCAGGCCGTCAGGGCGTCGGTGCCCTTGAGCTGGCGTGAGGCGTCGTTGTTCAGGATTTCCTTCGCCTCCGCAACGGTGGCGCCGGGCCGGATTTCCCCGGCCACGGCTTCCTGCGCGGCAATGATCCGATCGAGTTCGCCCACGCCCCACGCGTACGTTTCCTCCAGGTCCACCGTGGCTCCGAGGAAGGACCGCGACGCGAGGGCGTACCGGTCCCGCCCCACGGCGTCCCTGTCCGGCGCCACCGGCAGCAGTTCATCCCGGAGGAACGCGGCAAACCCGGCGTAGGCTGCCCGGGCGGCGGCAGCGCCGCCGTCGAGGTTTTTCTGCAGTGCCTCCGGCAGCGGGCCGTCCGTGGTCCGGGCGCCGGCTGCCAGCTTCGCGAAGAAGCCGTCCTCCGCGGCGTACCTGGTGGTCTGCTCGATCACGATGCCCACCTGGCGCGAGGCGGAGACCCGGCCCGCAGCCTTGGCCGCGCGGAGGGACTCGATGTAGCCGCTGAGTGCGCCGGGAACGTTGTGCGCACGGCCGGCGATGTGTTCCCAGTGCTCCTGGGTGTCCGTCGGCATGAGGTCAAAGATGGAGCGGATGTTCTGCGCCGGGGATTCGATGTTGTTCAGCTCGGCGGCGTCCCAGCCTGTTTCGTGGATTTCCAGCTGGAGCCCGAGGCGCTCGCGCATGGCGTCAAGCGTGACGGCATCCACGTCGTCGGCAGGAGCCAGCCCCGCCAGCGCGTCGAGGGTTCCGCGCGCCGCCGCAGCGAATTCCGCGATCCCGGCAGGGGAGAAGTCCTGGAATTCCGTGTCGTGGCCCGGCACGCCCAAAATCGTGGCGAAGCTCGGATTGAGCCGGATAAGGGTGTCCGTGTAGGCGTCGGCGACGGCGTCAACGGGGGTCTTGGGGCGCGCGGAGGCTGAGGTTTCATGAGTCACCCCATGAGACTAACGGCGCCAGCCCAGTTATGAAAGACTTACTGAACTTTTGCGGATTCCTTGCGGCGCCAGCCGGATTTCAGCCGCGGCTGCGCTTCCAGGCGCCGGGACCGGGCGTCGGGCCGAGCCGAAGCTGCTGACGCCGGACCCAGTGGCGGACGCTGGGCTTCTCAAGGTCAGCCGCTTCGGCTGACTCCAGGGAAAGGACGACGGCGGTCAGCGCCGCCAGCTCCTCGGGCGTCGGTTCTCCTTTGACGACCGAGAAGAGCGGGGTTTCGGCAGGCTCAACCGTCGGGGCGTCGACCAGCGGATCTTTCGGGCTCATAGCGGGATGTTTCCGTGCTTCTTGGTGGGGAGGCTGGCACGCTTGTCGCGGAGCGCCCGGAGTCCCTTGATGATCTGCAGCCTCGTGTCCGAGGGGGCGATGACGGCGTCCACATAGCCGAGCTCCGCAGCCTGGTAGGGGTTCAGCAACTCCTCCTCGTACTGGCGGATGACGTCGGCGCGCTTGGCCTCGATGTCGCCGCCGGCCTCTGCCACGGCAGCCAGGTCGCGGCGGTAGAGGATGTTGACGGCGCCCTGCGCGCCCATGACGCCGATCTGCGCCGTGGGCCAGGCGAGGTTCAGGTCGGCGCCGAGCTTCTTGGAGCCCATGACGATGTAGGCGCCGCCGTAGGCCTTCCGCGTGATCACGGTCAGCTTGGGCACGGTGGCCTCCGCGTAGGCGTACAGGAGCTTGGCGCCGCGACGGATGATGCCCTGGAACTCCTGGTCCTTGCCCGGCAGGAAGCCCGGAACATCCACCAGCGTGATGATGGGAACGTTGAAGGCATCGCAGTGGCGCACGAACCGGGCCGCCTTCTCGGAGGCCGAGATGTCCAGGGTGCCGGCAAACTGCATGGGCTGGTTGGCCACGATGCCCACCGTGTGGCCCTCGACCCGGCCGTAGCCGATGATCACGTTCGGGGCGTACAGCGACTGCATCTCCAGGAAGTGGGCATCGTCGACGACCTGCTCGATGACCTTGCGTATGTCGTACGGCTGGTTGGCGGAGTCCGGGATCAGCGTGTCCAGGGCGAGGTCGTCTTCGTCGACCTCCAGCTCCTGCTGGTGCTCCAGGACCGGCGCCTCGGAAAGGTTGTTGGAGGGGAGGAAGTCCAGCAGTTCCCGCACAAACTCGATCGCATCGGCTTCATCCGACGCCAGGTACGTGGACGTACCGGTGGTCGCATTGTGCTGCCGGGCACCGCCCAGGGTCTCCATGTCCACGTCCTCGCCCGTGACGGTCTTGATGACGTCCGGGCCGGTGATGAACATGTGGGAGGTCTTGTCCACCATCACCACGTAGTCGGTCAGGGCGGGGGAGTAGGCTGCGCCGCCGGCGCAGGGGCCCATGATGAGGGAGATCTGCGGGACGACGCCGGAGGCGTGGACGTTGTTGCGGAAGATATCCGCAAACATGGCCAGCGACGCCACGCCTTCCTGGATACGGGCGCCGCCGCCGTCGTTGATGCCCACCACCGGGCAGCCGTTTCGCAGCGCGAATTCCTGGACCTTGACGATCTTTTCGCCGTTGACCTGGCTCAGCGAACCGCCGTAGACGCTGAAGTCCTGGCTGTAGAGCGCCACGAGCCGTCCGTCCACCGTGCCGTAGCCGGACACCACGCCGTCGCCAAGCGGCTTCTTCTTCTCCATGCCGAACGCCGTGGAGCGGTGCACCGCCAGGGCGTCGAACTCCACGAAGGATCCTTCGTCCACGAGGAGGTCGATGCGCTCGCGGGCCGTGTTCTTGCCGCGGGCATGCTGCTTCTCGATCGCTTCCGGGCCGGAGGGCTGCTCTGCACTGGCCTGGCGGTCGCGGAAATCGGCAATCTTTCCCGCCGTCGTGGTCAGATCGTGGCTCATGAATGTCTCCGGCTCTGTAGCTGATCGGTGCTGTAGCAGCGTAACGCGGGGCGCCTGGCGCAGGCTTAAGTAGCTTCTGCACAAATCCAAGGCCCCGATGGTTAGTCTAGTGACGCTTATTCCCCGCACCGCTGTAGGGATCCTACAATTTTCGCCCGCGGCGTCGGCCAGATGACCGAGGTTACTCACCAGTAACATAAAGCGGCTAGAGTGTCCCTATGACTTCAAGCGACGATGCTTTCCACGCCTCAGCAACGCCCTACCGTGCCGCCGGTTCCCTTCAGGGCCGCACCATCCTGATGTCCGGCGGCAGCCGCGGGATCGGCCTCGCCATCGCCCTGCGCGCCGCGCGCGACGGCGCCAACGTGGTCCTGCTCGCCAAGACGGGACAGCCCCATGCCAAACTCCAGGGCACGGTCTTCAGCGCCGCCGAAGCACTGGAGGCCGCCGGCGGCAGGGCGCTGCCGCTCGTCGGGGACGTCCGCAATGACGAGGACGTCGCGCACGCCGTGGCGGCCGCCGTCGAGCACTTCGGCGGGATCGACATCGTCATCAACAACGCATCGGCGATAGACCTGTCGACGACGGACGCGGTGGACATGAAGCGGTACGACCTCATGCAGGACATCAATGTCCGCGGCACCTTCCTGCTGTCCAAGCTGGCCTTGCCCGCCCTGCGGAAATCCGACGGCGGGCACATCCTCACGCTCTCGCCGCCGCTGAACCTTGATCCAAAATGGGCGGGCAAGCACCTGGCGTACACGATGGCCAAGTACGGCATGAGCCTGACCACGCTGGGCCTCGCGGAGGAGCTCAGGGCCGACGGCATCCGCGTCAACTCGCTCTGGCCCTGCACCCTGATCGATACCGCGGCCATCAGGAACATGCCGGGAGGGGACGCCATTGTCCGGGCAGCCCGCGGACCGGAAATCATGGCCGACGCGGCGCATGCGGTGCTCACCGGCAGCAACCTCGCGGAGGGGGCGGGCAGCCCCACCGGAAACTTCTACACGGACGAACAGGTGCTGTCCGCGGCCGGAGTGGCCGACTTCCGGCCCTACAGCCTGGGCGCGGACGAGGACCGCCTCGTCCCTGACATCTTCCTCTGAATCCCCTGACCGCCTTCCGGATCAGGCCGCTCCTGCCCGGCAACTCGATAGGATTCAACTATGGAAGCCGCACGCCCTGACGATAGCCGTGAACCGCAGGAGAACCTGGCCGGAGACAAGGGGCTGCCCGAGCGGCCCACACTGGACCGGGACGCACTGTCCAATGCAGAATTCCTGTCCGCCAACGGGATCCCGCAGCTGACGGTCGTGGACACCACGGGTTCCACCAACGCCGACCTCCTGCGTGCGGTCACCGTGGAACCGAAGGCCTGGCCGGACCTGGCCGTCCTGACCGCCGAGCACCAGACGGCTGCCCGCGGACGGCTGGACCGGTCGTGGGAGGCGCCCGCCCGCAGCTCGGTCCTGGTCTCCGTGGTGCTGCGCCCCGTCAACGCCGACGGCCGGCCGCTGCCCACCCAGACCTACTCGTGGCTCTCACTCCTGGGCGCGCTGGCACTCCGCGACGCACTGCTGGATACGGCGGGAATCCCTGCCGAGCTCAAGTGGCCGAACGACGTCCTGGTCCGTGGCAGGAAGGTCGCCGGCATCCTGGCCCAGCTGGGGCCGATGGGGGACGGCACCGTGCCGCCGGTCATACTTGGCACGGGCCTGAACGTCACGCTCACGGACGCTGAGCTTCCCGTTCCCACCGCCACGTCCGTACAGCTTGAAGGTGCCGGGACCGTGGACCGCACCGTGCTCCTGAAGAGCTACCTGTCCCGCTTCTGCACGCTCTACCGCAGCTTCTGCAACGCCGACGGCGACCCCACCGCAGGGCTGGCCGGCGGACCGTCGCTCCACAAGCGCGTGGAAGCCGTCATGGTGACACTGGGCAAGCAGGTCCGTGCCCAGCTGCCGGGCGACCATGAAATCATCGGCCATGCCACCCGGCTTGATGATGCGGGCGCACTGCTGGTGGTGGATGCCGCATCCCACGAGCACGTTGTGACGGCCGGAGATGTGGTCCACCTGCGTCCCTGGACCCCGCCGGGGCAGTCCCCCGAAAGCGGCTATGCGTAAAGAACTCCTGCCGGGGGAGCAGGTCATTGTGATGACCCGCCCGCAGCCAAGGATGCTGTTTGTCCCGGCGGTGGTGTTCGTTCTGACACCGGCCCTTGCCGCCTTTGCCAGCGCCTGGATTATCCGGGGCGGATTGTCCGGGCTGGTTCCGGCCGTTTCCGGCGAATGGACGTTCTGGCTGGTTGCGGCCTGTGTTCTGACGGTCGTGTGGGTCCTGTGCGGCTACTGCCTGCCGAGGCTGTTGCGGTGGCACGCCACCCGCTACTTCCTGACCAGCCAGAGGATACTCGCCCGCTATGGCGTGCTCCGGCGCCGGGACCAGCAGGTGTTCCTGGCCTCAGTGCGTAATGTCACGGTCAGCCAGACGATGCTCCAGCGGATGTTGCGCTCCGGGAATATATCCTTGGATGCCGGGCATCAATTCGGCGCCGTGCTGCGGGACGTGCCGGAAGTGGCCACGTTCCACAGGTTCTTGCTGGATGCTATTGATGAGCTCCCGGACGAAGAAAATTTTGGATTTGGTCAGGCGCCGGAGGATTCCGACGCCGGTTTTCCGCGGGACATGAGAGAAGGTGGAAGAGATGAACGATGATGATCCGCGCAGCAGCCAGGAAGCGGGCGCCGGGGAGGTGACCGACGCCGTCGTCGAAGCTCCGCACACCGGAACCCTCTCCGCGGAACGAATCGCGGCAAAATCCCTTGAGGCGCGTCTCCTGGGCGGTGAGCGCAAGCTGCGGCGCCGCGAAGTGGCCGCCGGCGCCGGACTCTCGCTGCTGTCCGCCCGGAAGCTGTGGCGCGCCCTGGGCTTCCCCAACCTCGGCGACGACGACGTCGCCTTCACTGAGCGCGACCTGGCCGCCCTGAACACCGTGGTGGACCAGGTCCGGTCAGGAAAACTCACCGAAGACGCCGCCATCTCGGTCACGCGGGCCATCGGCCAGATGACGGACCGCATGGTGGTCTGGCAGATCGAGGCCCTTGTCGAGGACATGGTCCATGAGCAGGGCCTCACGGATGCCCAGGCCCGCAAGCGCCTGGTGCACGAACTTCCCTCGCTCGTGGATCCCCTCGAACAGATGCTTGTCTACTCGTGGCGGCGCCAGCTCAACGCCGGTGTCCAACGGCTGGCCGTCCGGGCCGAAGCCGGGCTGCAGGCCAGCGAGGAAGGCCGCGAAGGCGACGAGGACGACGCCCCGCTGCCCCTGGCGCGGGCCGTGGGCTTCGCCGACCTGGTGTCCTACACGAGCCTCTCCCGGCGCATGAACGAAAAAACCCTGGCCAAGCTGGTGCAGCGGTTCGAAAACAAATGCGCCGAGATCATCTCCGTGGGCGGCGGACGACTCGTGAAGACGGTGGGCGACGAGGTCCTCTATATCGCCGAGACACCGGCTGCGGGCGCCGAGATTTCCCTGGCGCTGGCCGAGGCCTTCACCAGGGACGAAATCCTCCCCGAGGCCCGGGTGGCCATGGTGTGGGGGCGGATCCTGTCCCGCCTGGGCGACATTTACGGGCCAACCGTCAACCTTGCCGCCCGGCTCACCACGCTGGCTGATCCGGGAAGCGTGCTGGTGGATTCGATGACCGCGGCGGCCCTGGACCAGGACGAGCGGTTCGTGCTGATCCCGCAGGAAGTGGAGAACGTCCGCGGCTTCGGCGAGATCCAGCCGGTGGTGCTGGCCCGGGGCCAGGGCAAGGGCCTGGTCCTGGACTGATCAGGCTCGACTGAACAGGCCTGGACTGAACAGGCCCGGACTGATTCTGCCGGGGGAGTCCTCCCCATCGCGGATCACGGCGCCCATGGGTAGGCTTGCCGGGTAACGGAGAGTCCCGCACCGGGTTCTCCTTGGACAACCCGCCAGCGCCCATGTAATAGTCGAAACTCAGAATTGTTCCGGCGTCTCTATGGGGGAGTGGCGGAATGTCACGGCTCCTGATGAATATCAGGGGCCACCAAGCCGCGCTCAGGCGGCTGTGATTTTCAGGGGAATAATACGCTGTGTCAACTTTGTTCGGCAGGCTGGGGCTCAGGAACCGCCGCAACAAGCTCATCACCGGTACTGCGTTTTCTGCGGCAGCAGTAGCGCTCGTCGCCGGCGCCGTGATCTACCCGGGGTTCAAGACCGCCGAGGTGGACTTGAACGACGGCGGCGTGTGGGTGGTCAGCAAGGCACGCAACGCTGTCGGCCGGCTGAACTACCCCTCACGGGTCCTCGATGGAGCGGTAACCCCGGCAAGCACCACCTTTGACGTCCTGCAGAACGCAGGCAAGGTGTTTGTCGATGATGAGTCCGGCTCCACCCTGAACCAGGTGTCGGCCGCCAACATGAGGCTCGGCGGGGACAAACAGCTCCCGGGCTCGGCACAGGTCAGCTTCGGCAGCGAGGTCATTTCCGTCACGGACCCCGGCGCCGGCAAGATGTGGGCGATGTCGCCCTCTACGGTCAACGCTTTCGACGAGGAATCCAGCGAGCCGGCGGTGGCAGGCTCGCAGGGGCTGGTGTCGGCAGTTGGCTCCGATGACCGGATCTATTCGGCGGATCCGAAAACGGGGCAGGTGACCGTCACCGCCGTGGACGCCAACGGCCAGCCCACCGAGACGGAGTCCAGCACGTGGGAAGGCCTGAAGGGCGCGGGCGACCTCCAGCTGACCGTGGTGGGGGACCAGCCGGTTGTCCTGGATGCCGCTGCCGGCCGGCTGTTCCTCCCGGGCGGCCGCGAGCTGGCGCTGGCGGACGCGGGGGAGGCAAAGCTCCAGCAGCCGGGCCCGGCGTCGGACTCTGTGGCCTTGGCCACGCCCAAGGCGCTCCTGAAGCAGCCACTGAACGGCTCGGCGGCGAAGACCGTCACGGCCGGCGGCGAGGGCGTGCCGGCGGCACCCGTGCAGCTGGGCGGCTGCGTTCACGCCGCGTGGTCCGGCGTGAACAAGTACGTCCGGGACTGCGCCAACGACGCGGACGACAAGAACGTCGCTGTACCCAAGGCCAGTGCCTCGCCGAGCTACGTGTTCCGCGTCAACCGGGACATCGTGGTGCTGAACGACGTGAATTCGGGGAACGTGTGGCTGGTCAACCAGAACATGCAGCTGGTCAATAACTGGGACGACGTTGTTCCGCCGAAGAACCAGGCCGATGACCAGGACGAGGAATCAGCCGACAACAACACCATCAACGTCCTGCCGGACCGCACCAAACCGAACCGCCCGCCGGAAACCAAGCCCGACGTCGTCGGGGTCCGGCCCGGCCGAACGACGGTCCTGAGCGTCCTGGACAACGACTCGGACCCCGACGGCGACGTCCTCACCGCTTCGGTGGGGAGCGAGGGCCCTGAGGCGGGCAGCCTTGAGAGCATTTACGGCGGATCGGCATTCCAGATCACCGTCCCCGCGGACGCCGCGCCCGGAACCGAGACGTTCGACTACAGCGCCGCTGACGGCCGCGGCCTGTCCGCCGGCGGCAAGGTGACCCTGAACGTGGTGGGTCCCGACGAGAACAGGCCACCCGCGTTCAAGCGGAGCGATCCCACCACCCTGCTCGTGGAGCAGGGGAAGACGGTCAGCCAGAATATCCTGACGGATTGGGCAGATCCCGACGGCGACGACCTCGTCCTCATGTCCGCCACCGCCGACAACGAACAGGACCAGGTGAAGGTCCGGCGGGACGGGCTGCTCACCTACCAGGACTCAGGCGCCTCGGCCGGCAAGAAAAGCGTCACGGTGTCCGTCTGGGACGGACAGGCCACTTCCACCGGAAAGGTGGTGGTGAACGTGCAGCCGCCGGGCGCGCTGGCTCCGGTGGTCAACGCCGACCACGTGACCGCCGTCGTCGGCCAGGACCTGGTCATCGCGCCGCTGAAGAACGACGTCGACCCCAACGGGGGCGCCCTGCGCCTCGCCCAGGTGGAAGCCGGCGGGCCCGCCGAGCTTGGTCCGGTCACCGACGGCGGCACGTTCACCTTCCGGAGCCGGACGCCCGGGCCCGTTTACCTGACGTACATTGCGAGCAACGGTCCCCAGAGCAGCCAGGGCCTCATCCGGGTGGATGTCGAATCCGGCAAGGACACGGGAAAGCCTGTTGCAGTCCATGACGTGGCCCTGCTGCCCGTGGGTGGCAGCGTGCTCCTGGACCCGCTGGCCAACGATTCCGACCCGTCGGGCGGCGTCCTGGTGCTCCAGTCCGTCTCGCTGCCGGCAAATGCCACTGCCTCGGTCAGCGTCATTGACCACAGTGTCCTGCGGATCACGGACATCGCCGGCACCAAGGACCCCTTCGTGTTCCGCTACACCATGTCCAACGGCAGGGATTCAGCCACCGGGAGCGTGTCCGTGGTGCCGGTCCCCGCCCCCGCGGTGGTGGAGGCTCCCCAGCCCAAACCCGATGAAGTCAACGTCCGGGTCAATGACGTGGTGACCATCCCCGTTCTGGACAACGACACCCACCCGCAGGGCGAGAAGCTGAGCGTTGACCCGGTCCTCCCGCAGGCCGTGCCCGCGGAGGACGGCAAGAGCTTCGTTTCGGAAAACAGCCTCCGGTTCATCGCGGGCAGCCACCCGAAGACCGTCCGCGCAATCTACAACGCCGTCGACCCGCAGGGCCAGAAGAGCGCGGCCGCCGTCACGATCCACATCCTGCCGCTGGAGGGCGCCGAGAACTCGCGCCCGCAGCCCAGGAACCTCACGGCCAGGGTTGTTGCGGCCGGCACGGTCCGGATCCCGGTGCCCCTGGACGGCATTGACCCCGACGGCGACTCCGTCCAGCTGACCGGAATCGACAGCACGCCCGCCATGGGCACCGCGACGGCCGGAAGCAACTTCATCGACTTTGTCGCGGCCGGTGACGGAGCCGGAACCGATTCCTTCCGGTACAAGGTGGTGGACCGGCAGGGGGCCATGAACACCGGTACGGTGACCGTGGGCATCGCGCCCCGCGGCGACACGAACCAGAAGCCCACGCCCGTGGATGACCAGGTCAAGGTGCGCCCCGGACGGCAGATCGCCGTCGACGCGACCGGAAACGACACCGACCCCGACGGCGACCTGATCCGGATCCTCAGCGACGGCATCGAAGCGGACGCCGCGCTGAAGGCGGAGGTCAGCAACCAAAGCGGGCGCATCATCCTGCAGGCCCCGGCTGCCGAAGGCACCGTGAACGTCCGGTACACCGTCGCCGACGAGCGGGGCGCCTCTGCGCAGGCGGCCATCCGGATGGTGGTGGACAGCACGGTCCCGCTGCAGGGGCCCATCGCCCGGGATGACCGCGTGACCTCGGCCCAGACGCTGGGCAAGACCGCCGTCGACGTTCCCGTCCTGAAGAACGACGAGGATCCTGACGGCGTGGGCGAGAACCTGAAGGTGACCACCGGAGCCGAAACGGCCCGCCCGGGGCCGGACGGCAACATGATCGTCGAACTGACTGAGCAGCCGCAGCTGGTGCCCTACACCGTCGAGGACGTGGACGGCCAGACGTCCACGGCCATCATCTGGGTGCCGGGCGTCGGGCAGCAGCTGCCGACCCTCGCCAAGGATGATGTGCTCGAGGTCGTTGCGGGCCAGTCCGTCGCCGCCGACCTGGCCGAGTGGGTGAAAGTGCGCGAAGGCCGCTCGCCCCGCCTGACCCAGACTGACCGGATCAAGCTGATCGGAGCGGACGGCGCCGATCCGGTGGCGAACGGCGGCACCGCCATCAAGTACACCGCAGGCAAGGACTACGTGGGTCCGGGGTCCATCAGCTTTGAAGTGACGGACGGCTCCGGACCCGATGACCCTGCCGGGCTCAAGTCCACCCTGAGCATCCGCACCAAGGTCCTGCCCGATCCCAGCCGGAACAATCCGCCCACGCTGCTGGGCGGCGCGGTGGACGTGCCGCTGGGAGACTCAGCGGCAACCGACCTGGCAAAGCTGACATCCGACCCCGACGCCGACGACGTCCGGAACATGAAGTACGAGGTGGTCGGCGCAGTTCCGCAGGGTTTCAACGCGGACATTGACGGCGCATCCCTCAGGGTCTCGGCGAAAGACGGCGTGCGTCCCGGCGAGGGCGGCGCTGTGCAGGTCAAGGCGAAGGACCCGCGCGGCCTGGAATCCGTCGCCACCTTCCGCCTCGCAGTGACTGCCTCCAACCGTGCCAAGGCCGTGGCCAACGACGACGTCGAGGCCGACGCCGCAGCCGGCAAGCCCGTGACGGTCAAGGTGCTGGCGAACGACTCCAACCCCTTCCCGGACGTGCCGCTCAAGATCGTCGGCGTGGCGACGGAAACGGGCCAGGGCTCGGCCGCCATCTCAGGGGATTCGGTGACGGTCACGCCGTCGGCCGGTTTTTCCGGAACGCTCATAGTGTCCTACACCGTGGCGGACAAGACCGACGAAGCCTCGCGCTACGCCACGGCCCGGATCCGGCTGACGGTCAAGGACAAGCCGCTGGCGCCCACCACCCCGCAGGCCCAGAGCGTCGGCGACCAGACAGCCCTGCTGAACTGGACCGCGCCCGCGGACCGCGGCTCACCCATCACCAAGTACACGGTCTACGGCGAGGGCGGCTACCGGCAGGACTGCCCGGCCAACTCGTGCACCCTGAACAACCTGGTGAACAACACCAAATACCATTTCCAGGTGACGGCCACGAACGACATCGACGAGTCCGAACGTTCGCCGGTTTCGGCTGAGGTCCGCCCCGACGTCAAGCCCGACACTCCGCTTGCTCCGGCGATGAAGTTCGGCGACAAGCAGCTCAGCGTTACGTGGACGGCACCGGCCAGCAAGGGCTCGCCGGTCAAGTCCTACGATCTTGAGATCTCGCCGGCGCCCAGCGGGCAGAACGCGCAGATCCAGAACCTCACGGCCGCCAGCTACGTCTGGAAGGGCCTTGAAAACGGCGTTGCCTACAAGGTGCGCGTCCTGGCCCGGAACGACGCCAGGGAACCCTCCGAATGGAGCCGCTACTCCGCTGCGGAAACTCCGGCCGGAGTTCCCGTGACACCCGCCGCGCCGACAGTTTCCGGCGCGGGCTCCGTGGGCAACCAAAGCCAGCTGCAGGTGAACTGGACCGCACCAAACAACAACGGCGACGCCGTCTCCGCCTACACGCTGACAACGCTGCGCGGAGGGACCGCCGTCAAGAGCCAGCAGGTGGCCTCCGGAACGTCCCTGAACGTGACGGTGGCGAACTCCGAAACCGACTACACCTTCACCGTGTCGGCCACCAACAAGGCCGGAACCTCCGGGACGAGCGCCCAGTCGGCGGCCATCCGTGCTGCCGGGAAGCCGGGGACGGTGAACAGCGGTACTGTGCGCGCGACGGGCAACAGCGGAGAGCTGGACGTGACATTCACGCCGCTGACCGAAGCCCAGCGCAACGGGTCACAGCCCGACGAAATCCGCTACCGCTGGTCCACCGCGTACGGTTCGGGCCCGATCAATGCCGGCGGGGGATCCATCACGAACCAGCCCAACGGCAGGGATGTGACGGTCAACATCATCGCCACATCGATCAAGAACAACGTCTCCGGTGACGCCAAAGCCATCGGCTCCGGCAACCCCTACGCGCCTCCCAGCGCACCCAACGTCAACGGCGGCAAGTCGTCGCCAGGCGACCCCCAAGTGCACTGGAACTGGAGCCCGCCCGCGACCAACGGGCGGCCCCTGGACCACTACGAGGTCAGCCTCGACGGCGGCGGCTGGACCGGCGTGGGCAAGGCCACCAGGTTCGACGCGTCCGGCGGAGGCTGGAACCAGACCCGCCAGCTCCGGGTGCGCGCCGTGACGATCGTTGCCGGAGCCATCGGGGCGGCGTCGGCGACGTCCGGCAATGATCCCACGCCTCCGCTGACAGAAGTCAGGGTCAAGCAGAGCGATAACAACAGCTGCCCCGGCAAGCCCGGTGTCCCGGACCGGTACAACGCGGCGACGCGCAGCTGCGGTGGCAGCGACGCCAACTGGGTGTCCTATTCGGACGGCTGGATCCCCACGCCGTGCTGGGCGGACATCTATAACAACAACGGCCGCTGGTACCTGATGAACGGCGGGCCGCACCAGGGCTGGTACGTCAAGGCCGCCACGGTGGACGTCAGGGGTCCTGGCGTGGGTCAGTGCTGAACCTGGACAGCCATCCCATGACGAACGAATGAATCGCTCCGGAATTGCCGGAAATAATGTGCCACACAGAAGAGGAACCATCTCATGACCATGACAACCGAGCAGGCCGACTGGTTTGCAGGCACGTTCGAAAAGCTCGTCGCCAATGTGGGCCAGGCCGTCCTGGGCAAGGCACACGTCATCCGCCTGACGTTCACCGCCATGCTGGCCGAAGGCCACGTGCTGTTCGAAGACGCACCCGGGACCGGCAAGACATCGCTGGCGCGCGCGCTGGCCGCCACCGTCCGGGGATCCAACAACCGCATCCAGTTCACGCCGGACCTGCTGCCCTCCGACGTCACCGGCGTGACCATCTATGACCAGAAGACCCAGAAGTTCGAATTCCACAAGGGCCCGATCTTCAACAACATCGTTCTCGCCGACGAAATCAACCGCGCCTCGCCCAAGACGCAGTCGGCGCTCTTGGAGGTCATGGAGGAATCCCGCGTCACAGTGGACGGCACCACCTACGAGGCGGGGCGCCCCTTCATGGTGATGGCCACCCAGAACCCGATCGAACAGGCCGGTACGTACCGGCTGCCCGAAGCGCAGCTGGACCGGTTCCTGATCAAGACGTCCATCGGTTACCCGGACCACGCCTCCACCGTCCAGTTGCTCGGCGGCACAAACCTGAAGGACCGGTCCCAGGGCCTGCAGCCTGTCATCACCACGCAGGCCGTAGCGGACATGGCCGACCTCGCGGCCACCACGCACGTGGACACCGCGGTGCTCGAGTACATCTCCCGGCTCTGCGAGGAGACGCGAAACGCCCCGGAGACGCGGCTGGGCGTGTCCGTCCGCGGCGCCCTCGCCATGGTCCGGGCGGCCAAGGTCTGGGCAGCCAGCCAGGGGCGCAATTTCGTCCTGCCGGATGACATCAAGGACCTCGCGGGGGTTGTCTGGACCCACCGCTTCGTGATGGATCCCGAAGCCGAGTTCTCCGGTGCCACGGCTGAGGCCGTGCTTTCCCGGGTGCTGGCGGACGTCGCCGCCCCGCAGCAGCGCGCGGCCGTCTGATACACGGGTTCCGGCCCGCCCCTACCGATCCCATACCCACCGAAGCATCGCTAACAAAGGTTCCAACATGTCCACCGGCACTCCGCTCACCAGGCTTGCGGGCCGCTTCCGGCCGCCCTTCCGCAGGGACGGCATGGCCTCACCCAAAAGCAGCCGTCTCCGCCGCCCGGCCGTGTGGCGCGAGGCCGGCAGGACCGCCGGCCAGGCGCTGGCACCGGCCTGGGAGTCCGTCCGCGGCGTGTGGGTCCGCCGCGTCCGGCCTGTGCTGTCCGTGGTGAGCGTCCTGGGCTGGTCCGTGCTGGGGGCGTCGGCCTTCCTCTGGATTGCGGGACAGGCCTACGGCTGGCAGGAAGCCAAAGCCGCGGCGGTCGCAGCGCTGGTGCTCTTCCTCATCGCGGTCGGGTTCATCCTCGGGCGGTCCTCGTACGGCGTCCTGCTGGACCTGGCCCGGACCAGGGTGGCGGTGGGCGACAGCGCCGTGGGAAGCATCGCCGTCTCCAACACCTCCGCACGGCCGCTGCTGCCCGCCGACCTGGAGCTGCCTGTGGGCGGAGCGACGGCCATCTTCCATCTGCCGCGCATGAAGCCGCAACAGGTGCACGAGGACCTTTTCACGATTCCCACTGCGCGCCGAGCCGTCATTACGGTGGGACCTGTGCGTTCCGTCCGGGCCGATCCGCTGCACCTCCTGCGCCGCCAGGTGCTCTGGACCGAGCCGGAGGACCTCTACGTCCACCCCCGGACGGTGGCCCTGGCAGGTTCCGCCGCCGGATTCATCCGCGATCTGGAGGGCATGCCCACCACCGATCTTTCCAGTGCGGACGTGTCCTTCCACGCCCTGCGCGACTACGTGCCGGGTGATGACCGCCGGCACATCCACTGGAAAACCACGGCCCGGACCAACAAGCTCATGGTGCGCCAGTTCGAAGAAACACGCCGGGCCCACCTGGCCATTTCGCTGTCCATCAACACCGACGAATACGCCTCGGAGCACGAGTTCGAGCTGGCCATCTCCGCCGCCGCCTCCATCGGCCGCCAGGCGATCCGCGAGCAGCGCGAACTGGACGTCCTGACCCAGGCGGGTCCGCTCCGCTGCGAAACCGGCCGCAACATGCTCGATGGCATGACCCGGATCGTGGGCGCCCCGCTGCGGAAGACCGCCGTCGACCTTGCCCGGACGCTTGCCGACACCGTCCCCAACGCCTCCGTCGTCTTTTTCGTGGTGGGCAGCCACGTGACGCCCGCCCAGCTCCGTTCGGCCGCGGCCTCGGTGCCGCCCGGCGTGCGCAGCATCGCCGTGCGGCTCGACGCCGGCGCGGCGCCGGCGCGCGCCAACATCGCCGACCTCACGGTACTGACCCTCGGCGAGCTCTCCGACCTTCCCGCCGTCCTCCGAAAGGCTGCCGCATGAGCCAGGCACCCGGCCTCCGCCCGCGGCGGCAGGCTCCGTCCGCGCCGCCGTCCGCCTTCGCCACCGGCCAGCCGCGGTGGCATTTCCTGCTCGACGGCGGCGCACTCACCGTCCTGCTGGGGCTGGGCGTCCTCGGGTTCAGCCTCAGCTTCGGCGGCGACCCGTACTACCTGGTGGCGGGGCTCGGCGGGATCATCCTCGGCCTGGCCATCGCCGCCTGCAACGCGCATTTCCGGCTTGGCCTCCTGATCACCACGGCCGTGGCCCTCGGTGCCTACCTGGTCCTGGGCACCGCCCTGGCCGTGCCCGGCGCCGCCATCGCGGGCGTCATCCCGAGCCTGGAATCCCTGCGCACACTCCTCCTCGGCGTGGTGTTCTCCTGGAAGGACATGCTCACCGTCGGGGTCCCCGTGGGAACAGCCGGCGGGGTGCTGATCGTCCCCTTCCTGAGTTCGCTCATCGCCGCGGTGGTTGCCGGCGTGCTGACCTGGCGGTTCAGGAGCCCCTACTGGCCCCTCCTTCCGGTGCTGGCCCTGTTCGTCACCGGCATCGCCTTTAGCACCAACGCGGGGTTCCTCACCGTGGAACGTGGCATCGCCCTCACGGTCGTGGGCATTGCGTGGGCCACGTTCCGCCGGGACTGCCTGCGCCGCACGGACACGCGCAAGGTTTCAGTCAACCGTCCCCAGCACGACGCCGATACGGCCAGCCGGGCGCGAATGCGGCGCCTGACGGCGGGGGCCGCCGTGATTGCCGCGACAGTGGGCATCACGGCGGTCGTGTCGCCACTGTTCGCCGCCGGCGACGAACGCAAGGTCCTGCGGAACGTCGTCGTGCCGCCGTTTGATCCCAAGGATTACGTCACGCCGCTGGCGAGCTTCCGCAACTTCGTCAAGGACAAGAAGGACGACACCCTGTTCGCCGTCAAGGGGCTCCCCAAGGACGCCCGGGTGAGGCTGGGCGCGCTGGACGCCTTCAACGGCACCAACTACACCATGGACCCCAACGGCTCCGGCAATTTCAGCAAAGTGGGCGACGCGAAGTCGATCAATACCCTCGCCGATTCCGCGGCATCAGTGCCCACAAATGACTACACGCTGGACATCACGGTCGAGGACTACCAGGGGTACTTCGTCCCGGGCGGCCGGAAAACCACCGGCCTCAGCTTCGCCCAGGGCTCGTCCAACGCGGCCTCGGGACTGTACTTCAATTCCGGCACCGACACAGCCGTCACCACCAAGGGCCTGGCGCAGGGGGATTCGTACAGCGTCCAGGTCTCGGACCCGGTGAAACTGGAGCACGGCCAGCTGACGCAGTACGACTTTGCCAAGCTCACGCTCCCGGACACGGCCGAGGTCCCGCCGGTGGTGGGCGCCCAGGCCAACGACCTCTCGGCCGACGCACCCACCGCCATTGACCGGGTCCGGCAGATCGAAGCCCATTTCCAGAAGAAGGGCGCGTTCAGCAACGGGCTCATCGCCGACGGTCAGCTCCCCAGCGTGTCCGGGCACGGCGCGGCGCGCATCCGGGACCTGCTGACCGCCAAGCAGATGCTCGGCGACGACGAACAGTATGCCGTGGCCATGTCCCTGATGCTGCGCCACCTGGGCATCCCCTCCCGCGTGGTGATGGGCTTCTACCCGGACCCGAAGAGCCCGGAGAACGGCGCAGGAGAAATCAAGATCCTGGGCAAGGACGTCCACGCGTGGGTCGAGGTGGCCTTCGACCGGGTCGGCTGGGTCACGTTCGATCCCACGCCGCCCAAGGACAACATCCCCATTCCGCCGGACCCCGAAAGCAAGTCCAAGCCCAAGCCCCAGGTCCTGCAGCCGCCGCCTCCGCCGCAGGAACCGGCCGACCTCCCGCCGGACTCCTCTCCCGACGCGCTCGATGCGGACGAGAAGAAGAACAATCCCTGGCTCTTCTGGGGTCCCATCCTCAGCGCCATCGGCATCGCCATGATTCCAATCGGAATTCTTGCCCTGCCGCTGCTGCTCATAGCCCTGCTCAAATCACGGCGGAGGAAGTCACGGTTCGCTGACGGGCATCCGGCCCAGCGGGTCGGCGGTGGATGGAATGAAGTCCTCAGCCTGGCCACCGACATGGGCGCCGCTGTTGACGGCCGCGCCACACGGCGGGAGACCGCCGCCGTGGTGGCCGAGGCGTTTCCGGCCACCGGTGCCACAACCACGCTGCTGGCACACCGGGCGGACGCCTCGATCTTCGGGGCGGGCCAGCCAAGCGAGGACGACGTCCGGGAGTACTGGGAGATCGTGGACGGGTCGCTCAAGGAAATGACCGGCACGGTCGGGTTCTGTCGGCGTCAGCAGGCACGGTTCTCGCCGCGGTCGTTGCTGGCCGATGCCCGGGCGGCGCTGACTTCCCGCGGCGCCCTGAATGCACGGAGTGCCCTGAACGCACGGGCCGCGCTACGGGAACGCTTCCAAGGCCGGAACGCTCCCAAGGACGGAACCGGCCATGAGTGACAGGGCGGAGCGGTGCGTGCACTGCCGCCAGCCCGTCCGTCCCGGGGCAACCTTCTGCGGTGCATGCGGGGCGCCCTTGGCCAACCGGGCGGCCCGGTCCAACCGCTCGGGCCGGTCCAGCCTGGCGGGCGGTGTCGCAGGGAGCAGAGGCTCGGCGAGCGGAGGCGCCGAAACGCGGGGCGCGCCGCACGCGGGCCCGATCCCCGGTAGCATCCCTGTAGGGCCGGGGGAAGGAACAGGAATGGGAGGCACTCTCGCGCTGGTGCCGGCTGCGCCGGGCAAGCGTCTCGGCGCCGCCGTCCTTGACTGGCTGGCGCCGGCAGTGGTCCTGGTGGTCCTTCTCTCCCTCGGATTTGCGAGCGTCACCAGCACCCGCAGCTCGGGCTTCATCGTGTACGACACCGGTATGCTGGTCCTCCTTGGGAGCATTGCTGTCGGACTGACCCTCATCTACGCGCTGGTCATCGCCGGAATCGAGGGCCGCTCCGGCAGCACCATCGGCAACCGCCTGATGGGCATCCGCAGTGCAGACAATGACGGCTACGCACCCGGCACCGGTGCCGTGTTCCTGCGCGGAATCGTCACCGGAGCCGGAATGCTCCTGGCAGTTC
The DNA here is from genome assembly GCF_018613835.1 of Arthrobacter sp. ISL-5. Lineage (GTDB taxonomy): Bacteria > Actinomycetota > Actinomycetes > Actinomycetales > Micrococcaceae > Arthrobacter. Next base: position 235,868 of record NZ_JAGGPM010000035.1, read on the forward strand.
TCGCCACCGCACTCGTGGCCATCATCAAGTGGTTCGACGCTGCGCTGTGGATCCTCGCGCCCGTCGTGATCCTCGGGATTGCATGGGCCTTCGTTGTGGTTCTGTCCAGTACCTGGGACAGGAACGGCGGCCTCCGGGGATGGAATGACTTGGCCGCCAAGACCCTCGTGTTCGATGTCAGCGCCGGCCGCAATCCGGTGACCACCGGCGGCATCCAGGGTCCGTACAGCTTCGCTCCGCTGGACCTTCCGCCGGTCCAGCCGGTGGCCTCGCCGGTCGCCTCGCCTGTCGGTCCGCCGGCTGTCCCGCCGGTTGTCTCGCCGGCGACCGCGGCCAGCAGCGCCGGCAGCCACCCCGACGACGGCCTGGACCGCACCCAGTTGCGCGGCGACGCCGGCCAGGACGCCCCGGTGGCGGTACTGCGGATACAGCTCGACGACGGCCGCGACTTCCGGCTGGACCGGAACGTGCTCATCGGGCGGAATCCCGCCGCCAACGCGGGCGAGTCGCAGGCCCAGCTGCTGGCGGTCCCGGACCCCGCGCGGACCATTTCCAAGACCCACCTTCACCTGCTCACGGACGGTGCGGGCGTGTGGGTGACGGACCGCAACTCCACGAACGGCAGCGCCGTCACCACACCGGACGGCGTCCGCACGGCGCTGCAGCCCGGCGTGCCATCATTTGTCAGCCCCGGAACCACGGTTCATTTCGGGGACCGCACTTTTACCGTAGGACAGGCATGAACTCACAGCAGGCGGCCCGCACTCCCAAGGCCGGCCGCAAGCCGGGCCTCAGCCTGAGCTACGGCTACGGCACAGACCGCGGCCTCCGCCGCGAGCTCAACGAGGACTCGTTCATTGCCTCCGATCCCGTCTTCGCCGTTGCGGACGGCATGGGCGGCCACGAAGCCGGCGAAGTTGCGAGCGGCATGTGCGTCCGTGCGCTGGCGGGAATGCCGCAGCTGGCCACGGGGGAGCGGACAGCCACGGCTTCCGTGGTGCAGCATTTCCTGGCCTCCGCGGATGATTCCATCCGCGCCGCCACCGGATCCCGTGCGGGCACCACGCTGAGCGGCGTGGTGGTGGTCGAGCAAATGGGTGTTCCCTACTGGCTGGTGATGAACATCGGCGACTCCCGGACGTACCGGCTCAGCCAGGGCCAGTTCGCGCAGGTCAGCGTGGACCACTCCGAAGTCCAGGAGCTTGTGGACACCGGAGAAATCACGGCCGAGCAGGCTACGGTCCACCCCCGCCGGCACGTCGTAACCCGTGCACTGGGCACGGGCGACGACACGGAAGCCGACTACTGGCTGCTCCCGATCGAGGAGGGCGACCGCGTCATGGTCTGCTCGGACGGGCTCAACGGGGAGTTGACAGACGACCGGATGCTCAGCATCCTGAGCGCGGTGGAAGACCCGCAGGAGGCTGTGGATGCGCTCATCCAGGCAGCACTGAGAAGCGGCGGCAGGGACAACATCACGGTGATCGTCGTCGACGCCAGGAACGTCCTGAATGATGCGGGCATGGCCACCACTGCACCGAGGACTGCCTCCGCCGCCGAGGATGAAGACACCCTGCCGCGTGCAGCCGCGAGCGAGGAAACCGCCCATGACTGAAGCTAGCTACGTTCCGGGCGGCTGGGTGGGGATGGTCCGGTCCGGAACAGCGGTCATCCTTGGCCCCGATACGCCGGCGCCGCTGGTCAACACCGTGTGGCGCCTGTTGGGCGACGGGCCCGAAGTCCATGACGTCCTCCACGCCGTGACGAGCGGGTTCGGTGTGCCACTGTCCCGTGCACCCTGGTTTGGCATCATTGGTTTCCGGGAGTCGCTGAGGGTGTTCCTCCGCGGAGACCTCGACCTGACCGTTCAGCTACCGGGCGGCCCGGTGGAGCTCGACGGCCGGAATGTCACCACCTGGACCGAGCGGTGGCTGGACGCGCCGGAGTGGTTCAGCCTGACGGTTCCGGGCCAGTCCTCGGCCTTGGAGCTGCCGGTGACGGAAGGCGCCGTACTCCTAAAAACCCTCCGCGTGGATGTCACGGGAGCCGGCAGTCCGGCAGTGAAAGGCCAAGACGCCGACTTCGCGATGCAGGCGTCCGCCGCGGCCGCGCCGGAAGCCGCCGTAGAACCCTCGGCGGAAGCCTCGGCCGAGACCGTGGCGGGGATGCCTGAGGAAGCTCCGGATGAAGGCGGGCTTGAAGAGACGCGCCTGCCCGAGCCGGGCCCAACCGTCACCGCAGCCGCTGACCCGGCGGACCGGCACGACAACGGGCAGCAGGTGCCCGCGCCGGCGACCGAACTCACCGGATCGTACGACCACCTCTGGGACAAGACCGTGATGCGCAGCATCGAGGACGCGGCCGTCCGTGACGACCACGACGACGACGGCGCCCCGCCCGCCGCCAGCCAGGAGCCCGGCGCAAGCCTGGCCACGGCCGGCCCTGAGGCTGGAGACCAGGAATCAGCTGGCCGCGCCACACCCGGCCCGGACGCTCACGGCCCCGCCACGCCGAGCTTTGAGGATGAGCCTGCCGAGCCCGGGTCCGGCGGACTGATTGATTCGGTGCCGTGGGCCACCGGCGGTGACCGTGCCCCGCGCCCCCAGGCCCCGCCGTCATTCATTTCCCTGCCGGACGCCTGCCCGGTCGCGGAGCAGTTGCCGGAACAGGAGCAGCTTCCGGAACAGGAGCTGCCCGAACCGGAACCGCTCGCGGACGGCGACCACGACGGGCAGACCATTCTCAAGAGCGACCTGTCGGCGGCACCGGCCCAGCCTGCCTCAGCCCCTGCCTCCGGCCCGGTGCCGGGCGCCGGTCCGCTGGTCCTGGCCCGCGTGTGCGCACGGGGCCACGCCAACCCGCCCACCAGCGCGCTGTGCCCCGCCTGCGGATCCCCGCTCCCGGACGTCGCCGTGCAGGTGCCGCGCCCCCGGCTCGGCCGGCTGCGGCTGTCCACGGGAGAGCTGATCGACCTCGATGAGTCGCTGGTCATCGGACGGCAGCCGTCGGTGTCGCGCGTCCAGGGCGGCGTCATGCCGCGGCTGGTGCAGGTGGCGAGCCCCGGAGGCGACATTTCGCGGTCCCACGTCGAGGTCCGGCTCGAGGGCTGGCATGTGATGCTGTGCGACCTAAAGGCCACCAACGGCACCGTGCTGGTTCGTGAGGGCCAGCCGCCGCGGCGGCTGGCCCAGAACGAGATGGCCATTGTCCTCGACGGCGACATCGCCGAACTTGGCGACGACGTTTCCTTGCGCTTTGAGGAGATCCTGTGAGTTCCAAGCGGCCAGTAGCTCCGCCGCCACGCATTCCCGGCTTCACGTACGTCAGCCTGCTCGGATCGGGCGGATTCTCCGACGTCTACCTCTATGAGCAGGACCGCCCGCGCCGCAAGGTGGCCGTGAAGGTGCTCCTCTCGGGGCTGAAAACGGAGGGCGCGCGGCGCCGGTTTGAGTCAGAGGCCAACCTCATGGCCCAGCTGTCGTCGCATCCGTTCATCGTCACCATCTTCGAGGCGGAGGTCACGGAGGACGGGCACTCCTACCTGGCCATGGAATACTGCTCCCGGCCCAGCCTGGACGTCCGGTACCGGCGGCAGCGCTTCAGCGTGGACGAGGTCCTGGCCGTGGGCATCCAGGTGGCCTCCGCCGTCGAAACTGCCCACCGGGCCGGCATCGCGCACCGTGACATCAAACCGGCCAACATCCTGGTCACGGACTACAACCGGCCGGCGCTGACCGACTTCGGCATCTCCGGCACGCTCGGCGGCGATGCCGATGAAGACGCCGGAATGTCCATCCCGTGGTCCCCGCCGGAACAGTTCCGGGAAGGAAAGGTCGACGGCGTCATGGTGGACGTGTGGGCACTCGGCGCCACGCTGTACACCCTGCTCGCCGGACGCTCGCCATTCGTCCTGCCGGGGGCGGACAACTCCCAGCGGGAACTGATCTCCCGCATCACCGGCGCGCCCGTCCCGCGGCTCGGCAGGGCCGACGTCCCCGAATCGCTGGAACTGGCGCTGGCAACGGCCATGGCCAAGTCCCCGTCCTCCCGCTATTCATCGGCTCACGCCTTCGCGCTGGCACTTCAGCGCATCCAGGCCGAGCTCAACCTGTCGGTCACGCCCTTCGAGGTCCTGGAGGAGCGCCACCAGGAGGACGTCAACCCGGACGACGGGTTCGAGGAAACCCGCGTACGCAACATCGCAATCGTCGACCCCGACAGAACGGGCAGCGCACCGACCTTCCCTGCGCGTACCTGGCCGCTGGACCGCGGACCGTATTCTCCTTCGCCGGCTCCTACGTCAGGGGCGCACGCTGCGCCGCAGCCGCCCGCGTCTGCAACAGCGTCTGCAACAGCGTCTGCAACAGCTCCCGCAGCAGTTCCCGCCGCCGGCCCGGCGGCGGCGCCCGGACCGCCGTCGGGAGTACCGGCCGCCGGCGGCGAAGCCGCCGCTGATGACTGGGCCCAGGCAACGGTTCTCCGGAGCAGTCAGCCCAAGGCCCCGGACCAGCCCGCATCCGACGCGCTGCCCGCGGACCACGGGAAGCGCAACCTCTGGCTGGCCATCTCCGGCGGAACGCTCCTGGCTCTCGCCGTCACCGTGGGGATCGTGGTGGCGTCATCGGCGCCGCAGCCCCGGGTGCAGGCCAGCGAACAGGTCAGCAAGCCGCCGGCAGATGCCCTGGACGACGGATCCGTGCCGGACGTCGCGAAGCTGGCGGGCACGGCGGGAGCCGCCGGGAAGGTCCGGTTCACGTGGACCAATCCGCAGCCGAAGCCGGGAGACACCTACAAGTGGCGGATCAAGACCGTCAAGGGCGGCGGGGGCTACCTCTCAACGTCCGCGGCGCGCGTGGATGTGACCGCCAACCCCACCGAATCCACCTGCGTGCAGGTGATCATCGTCCGCAGCGACGGCTCCGCGTCCCCGGCGGGCGAGGACTCCATCGCGTGCGTCTGACAAAACGGCCCAACGAGGAGACACTGAAAATGGGAGACCTGGCCATAGATTTCTGCGGCGAATGGTATGAGCCGACGGACGAGGACATCTTCAGCATCGGCCGCGAGGGCGACCTGGAGGTGGATGACAACCCGTACCTGCACCGGCGCTTCCTGCAGATTGCCAGGTACGACGGCATCTGGTGGCTCAGCAACGTGGGCAGCATGCTCTCGGCAACCGTGGCCGACGGCTCCGGCGGAATGCAGGCCTGGCTGTCCCCGGGCGCCCGCCTGCCGCTGGTCTTCAGCCACACCACCATCATCTTCACGGCCGGGCCCACCACCTACGAATTCGCCGTCCACCTGAAGACGCCGTCGTTCCGGCAGGAGGCTCCCGGCGATTCGAGTGCCGGAGACACCACCATCGGGCCCGTGGTCTTCACGGACTCCCAAAAGGCACTGATCGTGGCGCTGGCCGAGCCAATGCTCCGGCGGGAGGGAACAGGATTCAGTGCGATTCCGTCCTCCGCGGCCGCCGCCAAGACCCTCGGCTGGGCGCTCACCCGGTTCAACCGGAAGCTGGACAACGTGTGCGACAAGCTGGACCGGGTCGGCGTGGCCGGCCTCCGGGGAGGCGGGGGAAAGCTTGCCACCAACCGGCGCGCCCGGCTCGTGGAGCATGCCGTCACGTCCCACCTCGTGACCGCCGATGACCTGTACCTGATTGAAAAAATGAGAGGGACCGACGAAGGATGAGAATCCGACTGACGCTTCGCCGGGACCCCGCGGACGCCAAAGACCTCGCAGTCACCGTGGACGGGCTCGCCACCGTGGCGGACATCGCCACGGAACTCTGGACCGCAGACCCCGGCCGGCGGGATGAGCCCGCCCCGCCGAACCTCTCGCTCCGGATCGACGAGGCGTTCGTGGCCGGCGGGATGCGCGGCATCGTCCTCGACCGCGCCGACAACCTCCTGGAATCGGGCCTGCGGCCGGGATCGGTTGTTTCGCTGACCCAGGTCAGCGAGCAGTTCGGAGTTCCCGGAGCAGGCGGCGGTCCGGCCCCCGGACGCGGACCCGCAGCCGCCACCCTCCGTATACTTTCCGGGCCCGACGTCGGCCGGGAGTTTTCGCTGCCGTCCGGCACCAGCTACATCGGCCGGGACCGGGACGTCGACGTCAGGCTCACCGACCCCCTGACGTCAAAGCGGCACGCACGCATCACCGTGGGGGAGAGCGTCGAGATCGTCGACACCAACTCGGCCAACGGCCTCCAGATGGACGGGCTGCCCGTCACCCGGGCCACGCTGAATTCTTCGGACACCGTGACGTTGGGCGACACAGAGCTCACCGTGGTGCCGCTGGCCCGCAGCGGCGCGGCCGCTCCGACGTCGCCCCTTGTTGACTTCAACCGTTCCCCGCGCGTGGTTCCCCGGTTCAACCCGTCAAAGCGGGTGCCGCCCGCGGGGCCAAAACGGCAGGACCACCACCCCTTCCCGTACATCATGCTGGTAGCCCCGCTGATGATGGGGGCCGTCCTCTTCGCCGTCACGCAAAGCCTGATTTCCATGCTTTTCATGCTGATGATGCCGCTGTTCATCGTGGGGCACTACGTGGACCAGAAACTGCAGGCCAAACGGGAACGCAAGGAACAGCTCAAGCAGTTCCGGGAATCGATGGCCGCGTTCCGGCTGGACGTCACCGAGCTGCAGCGGGTGGAACGGGCCGTCCGGTTGCAGGAGGCGCCGTCGGTCAGCGACACCGTCGATTCGATCTACAAGCTTGGCCCCCTGCTCTGGACCCACCGGCCCGAGCACCAGGGGTTCCTGGGGCTCCGGTTCGGACTCGGCACGGTGCCGTCGCGGGTGCCGCTCGAGGAGCCGAACTTCAGCGAAACCGAAACGGAGTACCGGCGCGAAATCGAGGACTGCCTGGACCAGTTCCGCGAGATTGAAGGCGTACCGGTGGTCTCCCAGCTGCGGTCATCCGGCTCGTTCGGCCTCGCGGGCTCCCGCGGGCTCGTCGACGACGTGGCCAGGGGCATGGTGCTGCAGCTCGTCGGCCTGCACTCGCCGGCCGAGGTCGCGGTGGCGGCCATCACCTCCGCCCGGTCGAGGGAACGCTGGAACTGGCTGCAGTGGCTGCCGCACGTCGGGTCGAGCCACAGCCCGCTGACCGGCGACCACCTCGCGGCCGGCTCTGCCAGCGGTGCCAGCCTCCTGGCCCGGCTGGAGGACCTCCTGGAACTCCGCGAAGCCGCCCTGCAGTCGGCCGGCCCCGTCCACCGGCCCGGCATCCATGAGGAAACCGGGGATGTCCCCGCCCCGGTGCTGCCCTCGGTGCTGGTCATCATTGAGGACGACGCCCCGGTGGACCGGGGGAGGCTCACCCGCCTCGTGGAGCGCGGGCCCGACTCCGGGGTGCACGTTCTGTGGGTGGCCACCGGAGTGGAGGCCCTCCCGGCCGCGTGCCGCGACTTCATGGCGGTCGACGGCGAACACGGCACCACCACCGGGCAGGTGAGGCTGGGGCGCCACACCTACCCCGTGAGCTGCGAAAGCCTCGACGCCGGACTCGCCGGCCAGCTGGCGCGCATGCTGTCGCCGGTGGTGGACGCCGGAAAGCCCCTGGAAGACGACTCGAACCTGCCCCGCGCCGTCTCCTACGCGGCGCTCATCGGCAAGGACTTCCTGGACAATCCGCAGGCCGTCGCGGAACGGTGGCAGGAAAACAACTCGGTCCGCACCATCGCCGTAGCGAACCGCAAGGACAACGGGTCCCTGCGGGCGCTGGTGGGGTCCAAGGGCGTCGAGCCGCTGTACCTGGACCTCAAGAATGAGGGCCCCCACGCGCTCGTGGGCGGCACCACAGGCGCCGGCAAGTCCGAGTTCCTGCAGTCCTGGGTCATGGGCATGGCCACCGCCTACAGCCCGGACCGGGTCAGCTTCCTCTTCGTCGACTACAAGGGCGGCGCCGCGTTTGCCGACTGCCTGCACCTGCCGCACACCGTGGGGCTCGTCACGGACCTCTCGCCGCACCTCGTGCGCCGCGCGCTGACCTCGCTGCGCGCCGAACTCCACTACCGGGAGCGGCTGCTGAACCGGAAGAAGGCCAAGGACCTGCTGGCCCTGCAGCGTGAGGCGGACCCCGACGCGCCCCCGTACCTGGTGATCGTGGTGGACGAGTTCGCCGCCCTCGCCACCGAGGTGCCCGAATTCGTGGACGGCGTGGTTGACGTCGCCGCCCGCGGCCGGTCCCTCGGGCTCCACCTGATCCTCGCCACCCAGCGCCCCGCCGGCGTCATCAAGGAGAGCCTGCGCGCCAACACCAACCTCCGCGTGGCGCTGCGCATGGCCGACGAGGACGACGCGACCGACATCCTCGGCGTGCCGGATGCCGCCTACTTCGACCCCTCCATTCCGGGCCGGGGCGCCGCAAAAACCGGGCCGGGCCGCATTCAGGGCTTCCAGACCGGGTACGCCGGCGGCTGGACCACCGAACGGCCGCAGCGCCCGCAGATCGACATTGTGGAAATGGCGTTCGGTTCCGGCCCCGCCTGGGCGACGCCGGCTCCGGAGTCCCCGGTCAAGGAGGAGCCGTCCGGTCCGAACGACATCGCCCGGATGACGGCCAACGTCATCCGTGCGGCGGACCTGCTGGCCATCCGGCCGCCCCGCAAGCCGTGGCTGAACGAACTGGCCATGACCTACGATTTCTCCCTGCTGCCCAACCCGCGCACGGACGAGCGGCTTCTGCTCGGCGTTGCCGACGATCCCGCCCGCCAGGACCAGCCCACGGTCTTCTACGAGCCGGACAAGGACGGCAACATGGCCATCTACGGCACGGGAGGCTCGGGCAAGTCCGCCGCGCTCCGCGGGATCGCCATTGCTGCCGCTGTCACCCCGCGCGGCGGCCCGGTGCACGTCTACGGGATCGACTGCGGTTCCGCCGGGCTGAAAATGCTCGAAGAGCTGCCGCATGTCGGCGAGATCATCGACGGCGACGACGTCGAGCGGGTAGGCCGGCTCCTGCGCTGGCTTCGCGACCTGGCGGAGGACCGGTCAGCCCGCTTCGCCGAGGTCCGGGCGTCCACCATCGTGGAGTACCGGAAACTCGCCGGCATGCCCGACGAGAAACGCATCTTCGTGCTCGTGGACGGCATGTCAGCCTTCCGCGAGACGTACGAATACAGCCGCCTGTCTGCCTTGTGGGACCTCTTCCTGCAGCTGGCAACCGACGGCCGTCCCCTTGGGATCCACCTCGTCGTCACCGGTGACCGCCCCAACTCCGTGCCGCCGTCGTTGCTTGCGTCCATCCAGCGCCGGCTGGTGCTGCGCCTGTCGTCCGAGGACGACTACATGACGATGGACGTCCCGAAGGACGTCCTGGGCAAGGCCTCGCCTCCCGGGCGCGGCCTGCTGGGTAGCCATGAGGTGCAGCTCGCCGTCCTGGGCGGCAACTCCAACTTGGCGCTGCAGGCGCGGGAGGTCCACAAGCTCAGCGAGGCCATGCTGCGCCAGGGCGTCGAGAAGGCCCCGCAGATCGAGCGGCTGCCGGAGCAGGTGGACCTGGACATCCTTCCGGCCGGCCGGCCGGACCTGCCCGTGATCGGCGTCGACGACGAAACGCTCCAGCCTGCCGCGATCATGGCCAAGGGCCCGCTCCTGCTGGCCGGTCCGCCGGGCGCGGGCCGGACCGTGGCCCTGGTGACCCTCGCCTACGCGCTGCGCCGGTCCAACCCCGGGACGGAGCTCGTCTACATCGCGTCGCGGAAGTCGGCTGTGGCCTCGCTGCCGGTCTGGGACCGTTCGCTCGTGGGTCCGGACGACGTCGAGGAAGCGGTCGAGGCACTGACCGACCATTCCTCGGCCAACCCCGGGAAACTTGCCATCTTCATCGAGGGCCTCACTGAATTCACGGGGACCCTTGCGGAGTCGGGCGTGGAGCGGCTGGTGGCGGCCTCCATCAAGGCCGACCAGTGGGTGGTCGGGGAGTCCGAGACGTCCACGTGGTCCTCGGCCTGGTCGCTGGCCCAGCCCTTCAAGTCCGGCAGGCGGGGCCTGCTGATCAATCCGGGCGATATCGAGGGAGACAGCCTGCTCAATACCTCGCTTGGACGGGTCAGCACCGACTTCATTCCGGGCCGGGGCTACATCGTGGGGAGGGGCAAAGTGCGCAAACTCCAGATTGCTCTGCCTCCGGAGAGCCGGACGTAAGGGATTTGCTACCCCCGCCGCCCTGTAGGAAGATACCCGAGACAAGACTCGGTGCGTGGACTGTCCTGCGCAGCTGCAAAGGAAACCAATGATCCGACTCCATTTCCTGCGGACAACGCTGGCGCCCGGACTCGCTGCCACGGCGCTGGCCTTCGCCGCGGCGGCCGGCGCGGCGGGGCCCGCGCACGCCGATCCGTTGTGCCTGCCCACACAGGACTGCTCAACCGGTTCGCCGACACCGACGCCTGAGCCGTCGAAGGCGCAGCCTGCAAAGAAGGCGCCGGCCCCCGCGCCGGCACCGACGGTCGCTCCGGCTCCTCCCGTGGCCCCCGCACCGGCTGCACCCGCTCCGGCCACGGGGCAAACGACGGTGACACCGTCCGCGACCGCCACCCGCACGACGTCGGCCCGCGCCACTGCCAGTGCCTCGCCGAGCCGATCGGAATCCAGCCCGACGGCCGAATCCAACTGGAACAAGCCGATTGAAAAACCGGCGAAGGCGAGCCACGCAGCGGCCGTCAGCACCGGCGACGAGGGCCCCGGCGGATCCCTGGGTGTCTTCGCCATCATGGGAGGCGTCCTGCTGGTGGGCTTCGCCGGACTCGTGTTCGCCCTGTGGAGCCGGAACCGCCTCTCGGGCCACTGGTGAGGCAAGATAGGTCTGTGAGCACAGCATCAGGCCCCGCAGACAAGGCAGCTACCGGAACTGACCAGCTCGAGCCGGAAATGATTCCGCCGGAGTCGGTCCGTGAGGAATACGAGAACCTGGCGGACCTCGTCCGGAAATACCGGTTTGCGTACTACCAGGAGGATGAGCCGCTCGTCTCGGATGCCGAGTTCGACACCCTCTTCCGCCGGCTGGAGGAACTCGAGGCGCTGCACCCCGAGCTGGTGTCCAACGATTCACCCACCCAGGAGGTGGGCGGGGAAGTGTCGGCGGCGTTTGCCGCCGTCGAACATCTCCAGCGCATGTACAGCCTCGAGGACGTGTTCTCCCTCGAGGAACTCGAGGCCTGGATCGCCAAGGCCGAGGCCGGCATTGCCAAAGTCGGCGACCACCAGGTTTCTTGGCTCACCGAACTCAAGATCGACGGCCTGGCCGTCAACCTGCTCTACCGCGACGGCAAACTGGTCCGCGCAGCCACCCGCGGGGACGGCTACACCGGTGAGGACATCACCCACAACGTCCTGACCATCAAGGAAATCCCGCAGCAGCTGACGGGCGGAAATTTCCCGGCCGAGATGGAGGTCCGCGGCGAGGTCTTCATTCCGTCCCAGGCTTTCGCCGACTTCAACGAGGCACTGATTGCGGCCGGCAAGGCGCCACTGGCCAATCCCCGCAACGCGGCGGCCGGCTCGCTGCGCCAGAAGGACCCGGCGGAAACCGCCAAGCGTCCGCTGCGTATGTACGTCCACGGCATCGGCGTCCGCGAAGGGCTGGAAACGGTCAGCCAGTCGGACACGTACCGCCAGCTCGCCGAATGGGGCCTGCCCACGAGTCCCTACTTCGAGCTTCTTGGCAGCCTCAAAGAGGTCCTCGATTTCATCAAACGCTACGGCGACAAGCGGCACAGCCTCACGCACGAAATTGACGGCATTGTGGTCAAGGTGGACGATTTCGCCACCCAACGGGCCCTCGGGTACACGTCCCGTGTGCCGCGCTGGGCCGTCGCCTACAAGTATCCGCCGGAGGAAGTCCACACCAAGCTGCTGGATATCGCAGTGAATGTGGGGCGCACCGGAAGGGTCACACCCTTTGGCGTGATGGAGCCCGTCAAGGTGGCCGGCTCCACCGTGGGAATGGCCACCCTGCACAACCAAGACGTCGTCAAGGCCAAGGGCGTGAAGATCGGCGACATCGTGGTGCTCCGGAAAGCCGGGGACGTCATCCCGGAGATCGTGGGCCCGGTGCTGGCGCTCCGGGACCAGCAGGACCCGCCGGTGCGGGATTTTGTAATGCCCACGGAATGCCCGTCCTGCGGAACACCGCTTGCTCCCGGGAAGGAAGGGGACGTGGACATCCGCTGCCCCAACGCACGCTCCTGCCCGGCGCAGCTGCGCGAACGCATCTTCCATGTGGCCAGCCGCGGTGCCTTCGACATTGAGGCCCTCGGCTGGGAGGCAGCCATCGCCCTGACCCAGCCGGCCGAACCGGAAACTCCGCCGCTCACCAGCGAGGCCACACTGTTCCGGCTCACCCGCGAGGACCTCGCCGGAGTCCGCATCCGGCGTGAGAAACGGTCCAAGGGTGTGGGCACGGGCGAATTCGAACTCGTGCCGTACTTCTACAGCAAGGGCACGGCCAAGTCACCGTCGAAGCCGACCGCCACCACCGAAAAGCTCTTCAACGAACTGGAAAAGGCAAAAACCCAGCCGCTGTGGCGCGTTCTGGTGGCGTTGTCCATCCGCCACGTCGGGCCCCGGGCCTCGCGGGCCCTTGCCACGGCATTCGGATCCATGGCCGCCATCCGGCAGGCTTCCGAGGACGAACTCGCGCACGTCGACGGTGTGGGCCCGGTGATCGCCGCGGCCCTGAAGGAATGGTTTGCTGAAGACTGGCACCGCGAAATCGTGGACACCTGGGCCGCTGACGGCGTGCGGATGGCGGACGAACGGGACGAATCCACCCCGCGCACACTCGAAGGGCTGACCATCGTGGTCACCGGAACCCTGCCGGGCTTCAGCCGGGACGAGGCCAAGGAAGCGATCCTGATCCGCGGCGGCAAGGCTGCCGGTTCGGTGTCGAAGAACACCAGTTACCTGGTGGCCGGCGAAAATGCCGGCACCAAGCTGGACAAAGCGGAGCAGCTGGGCGTTCCCGTCCTCGATGAGGACGGGTTCCGGGAACTGCTGGCCAACGGACCGGCTGCCGGGGCTGCCGAGCCGGAGGGTGCTCCGCAGGATCCGGACGACGACGGGAACGGTACCGAATGAGCACGGATCCTTCTGAACTGCTCGGCGTGGCCAAGGCAGCCGCCGCGGCCGGCGCCGCCGTGCTGTCCGCCCGGAGCAGCGGTTCGCTGGCGGACGGCACCGTCAGCAACAAGGGCGAGGCGGGCGACTGGGTCACTGCATTTGACGTAGCGGCCGAGAACGCGGTCCGCAGCGCCATCCGCGGCGCCCGCCCGCAGGACACCATCACCGGCGAGGAGCACGGGACCACCCGCCCCGAGAATCCCAGCGGGCTCCGGTGGTCCATTGACCCGCTGGACGGCACCACCAACTTCATCCGCAACATCGTCTATTACGCCACCTCCGTCGCAGTTGCCGACGCCGACGGCGTGTGGCTGGCCGGCGTCGTCAACGCCCCGGCACTGGGGCGCGTGTACTACGCCTCCAGGGGCCACGGTGCCTGGCTCGAACAGGACGGCCACCGCGTCCAGCTCACCGGTCCCGTGTCCGGCCGGGCCGGCCAGATCCTGGCCACCGGGTTCAGCTACGATCCGGCGGTCCGGGCGGAGCAGGCGGGGGCGCTGGGCGGCTTCATGGAGGGGTTCGCGGACATGCGGCGGCTCGGTTCGGCGGCCCTGGACCTTTGCCTGGTGGCCGATGGCACGCACGATGCGTTCGGCGAGCGGGGACTCAACGAACATGACTTTGCCGCCGGAGCCCTGATCGCCGAGGAAGCCGGCTGCTGGGTGCGGCGCCCCCGGCTCACCAGCCCGCTGAACGGCGGGCCGTCTGATGAGGAACGCCTCACCGCGTGGACGTGCGCGGGAACGCTGGAGATGTCCGGCAAGTTTCCGCTCTGAGACACTGCTCACCCGGCCTGCCAGGCCGGGCCTGACAACGTCAGCCCGGGGGCGGGGTCAGGTTGTAGCGCGAAATGATGTCCGGCAGCCAGGGTGCTTCGGCGAAGTGCAGCCCGTAGTCGGACGCCAGTTTTTCGATGACCGCGGGGTCCGGCAGGCCTGCCTCAATTTGGTCCGCGACGCCCCAGAAGAAGTGCTCAAACCCGGCGGGGCTGATCACTTCGATCATGCGCGCAGGAACTTTGCCTGCGTTCCACATGGTGTGCAGCTCATTTCGGGGCTTGGTTATGTATCCGCCCGCACCGAGCACAGCCTCGCGGTCACCGGAGCGGAAGCCTATTTCTCCCTCGAGGACGATTGAGTACTCGTCTTCACGCGTGTGGATGTGTGGCGGTACGAGCGCCCCGACCGGAAATGGGTGCTCCACGATCGAGAGCTGCTGGTTTGTGTCTTCCCCCAAAAGTTTGAAGACGACGCCAATGCTGCCCAGCGTCCCTTCGCGTCCCTCACCAGGCTGCACGACGGTAAGCCGCGGAGCCTCCTCATGTCCCATGATCCTTCCCTTCGTTTCGCTCTGCCGGTGTTCATCGAATTATCTTGCTGCCACAAGGCGGTGTACATAGCTTTTGGCTTCCGGCCAACGAGTGATAGATCAGTCACGGAAACAGCTGTTTCGCGCTGCGCACCCGGCCGCTGGAACTAGCATTGACGGGTGCAGCCGCAGATCATTGTCCGTCCAACCGTCCCCGCCGATTACGAGGCGATAGCCCGGATCACCCGCGATTCCTATCTGGCGGCGGGATACTTCGACAGCGCCGACCACCCCTACATGAAGCAAATCCAGGACGTGGCCAGGCGGGCGGCGCAGGCCACCATCTGGGTGGCAGAACGGGATGGCCGGATTGTGGGGTCCGTGACGCTGGCCGTTGCCGGCGAGCCGTATGCGGACATCGCCCTCGACGACGAACTCGAATTCCGGATGCTGGTGGTGGACCCGGCCGTGCAGCGCAGCGGTGCCGGACAGGCACTGGTGGAGGCGATCATCGCGCACGCCAGGTCGCTGGACGGAATCCGCGCCGTGGCCCTGACCACCGGCGGGACGTGGGAGAGCGCCCACGGCCTGTACCGGAAGACCGGTTTCCGGCGGGTCCCTGAGCGTGACTGGTTCGTGCCGGACACCGACATAAAGCTGCTGGTTTTCCGGCTGGACGTCTAGCCGCCCTAGAGTGGTGCCGACTCATTTCCCCCGCCCCATTCCCCGGCTGCCAAACGCGTCGGCTGGCATGCGGCCCCAGTGAAAGGCGCACCATGCGCAAGACATTCGGCACCGGTTCCGTCTGGGAACAGACCCTTGGCTATTCCCGCGCAGTCCAGGTGGACAACACGCTGTACATTTCCGCCACCGCCGCCAGCGGTGAGGACGGCATCGTCGGCAGCGACTTCTACGAGCAGACCAAGTACATCCTCCAGAAGTTGGAAGCGGTCCTGTCCGACGCCGGCTTCGGGTTCGCCGACGTCGTGCAGTCCAAGCTGTACCTGACGGACATCACCAAGTGGGAAGACGCCGGCCGCGCCCACGGCGAGGTGTTCGGCGAGATCCGCCCCACGCTGTCCCTCGTGCACGTGCTGCCGTTCCTTGACCCGAAGATGCTCGTGGAGATCGAACTCGTCGCCCAGAAGAGCACCAGCTAGATAAGCGCGAACGTACACTTGAGGCCGCTTTCCAGTCGCGATTCAGGGGCCTCAAGTGTTCGTTCGCGCCCTTAGGAAGCCGGGAGGCCGTAGCGGTGTTCGGGGCGGCCCGTGGTGCCGTAGCGGAGCTGGATCTCGACGGCGCCGTCGTCCGCCAGCGAGGACAGGTACCGCTGGGCGGTGGCGCGGGAAACGCCCACCCGCCCGGCCACCTCGGCGGCGGAATACTGTTCGCCCGGCTCCAGGGATTCCAGCACTGCCGCCTCCGTGGCGGACCGCGGCCTGGCCGACGGCGACACGTCGCCGGGGATGAGCGCACGCTTTGCCCGCTCCACGGTGTCCTGGTCCAGCGACCCCGGCTGGGCCAGGATCCGCCGGTACCGGGCATAGGACCGCAGCTGCTGGGACAGGGACTCGGCAGTGAACGGCTTCAGCAGATAGCCGAGGGCGCCGCGCCGGAACGCCGTCCGCAGCGAGGCGGCATCAGAGGCCGCGCTCAGGATCATGGTGTCCACGTCCAGCTGATGCAGCAGGTCCAGGCCCGAGGCGTCGGGCAGGTACACGTCCAGCAGTACCAGGTCCGGCCGAAGGCTGTGGATGGACTGCAGCGCCAGCGACGCCGAACCCGCCGGCGGCAGGGCAAGGAACCCCGCCACCGAGTCCACGTAGGCCGCATGGAGTTTGGCCACGTGGAAATCGTCGTCCACAATCAGCACCCTGTAATCCTCAGACATCATCGTCCCATCCTCGCCTTTTCCTCAGTCTTTGCGCGCCGTGGTGGTGCCCGGCAGCATGGCCATGAAAACGGCGCCCGGCCCGCCCGGGCCGCCGGGCTCCAGCACCCTGACGTCGCCACCGCGGCGCCGCGCCAGCTGCCGCGCGAGAGCCAGCCCCAGGCCGTGGCCCCCGGCCGAGCGGGCGGGGCCACCCGCAGAACTGACCTGGCCACCCGCCGTCGTGAATCCTTCGGCGAACACGGCCTCCGGGTCGGCGGAGTCCGGCAGCCCGTCGCCGGAATCGGCGACGACGATGTGCAGGGTCCCGCCGTCGTCGGTCGGTTCGTCGAGCAGCTCCAGCTCCACCCAGCGCTCGCCGGCAGAGCCGGCCACCGCCGCGTTGACGGCGTTGTCGATCAGGTTTCCGAGGACCGTGGTGACATCCTGCGGATCCGTCACCTGGCCGCGCACGAGAGTCTCGGGCCCGATCCGCAGCGTGACGCCGCGTTCGTCGGCCTCCACGCCCTTGGCCCCGATGAAGGCCTGGAGGTAGGGATCCTGAAGCAGTTCGGCCTGGTCCACCGGGAACTTCAGGGGCCCGGTGGCTGCGAGCCGCTCGAGGTACTCCCGCGCCTGCTGGTGCTGGCCGATGCTCATGAAACCCGCGATCGTGTGCAGCTGGTTGGCGAACTCGTGCCGCTGCGCCCGCAGGGCCGAGGACATGGTTCCGACGGCGTCGAGCTGGCGTGTCAGCTGCTGCAGCTCGGTGCGGTCGCGCAGCATGACCACCCAGCCAAGGTCCTCCTTGCGGTGCAGGGCCTTGCGGGCACTCGCCACCAGGACCTGACCGCCGGCGATGAGCTCCACGGCCTCGCCTTCCCTGGCGTCAGCCTGCGTGAGAGCCTTGAGCTGGGGAGGGACCGGTGCCGCCTTCCAGAGGCTTCCGGACAGGTCCGGCTGGCCGAGGAACCGCTGGGCCGCGGCGTTGAAGACGCTGATGCGGCCTTCCGCGGAGATGCCGACCACGCCCTCATCCACGCCCTCCAGCACGGCCACCTGGTCGTGGACCAGGGTGCTGATTTCCTCGGGTTCGAGGCCCAGGGTGAGCCGCTGCAGCCTGCGCCGGAGCAGGAACGAGGCCAGGACGCCCGCCAGCAGTGAGCCGGCTGCCGTCAGGACGATGGGCCCGATGTCCCGGCGCAGGCTCTGCCCGATGGTCTCCGTGGAATAGCCGACGCTCACCTCGCCCACGACGCTTGGAGACGCACCGCCGGAGCCGGAACCGGGCGCAAACACCGGCACTTTCGCCCCGGCCGACGGCCCCAGCGTTCCCGTGTTGCGGGTGGTGACTTCGCGGCCGGCGAGCGCCTCGGACGGGTCCGTGCTGACCCGCTCGCCCAGCCGTTCGGCTTCGGGGTGGGCAAGCCGGAGTCCCGTCTCGTCCGTGACCACCACGAAGAGGGCGCCGGTGCGCGTGCGCGCCCCCTCGGCCGCCGCCATGAGCGGACCGGCCAGCAGTTCGGCCGGCGGGGGAGTGCCGGCCTGCCGGCTGATGGCCTGCACCTCGGCCCTGACGGACGGGTCCGAAGCCACTGTCCGGGCGAGCGTCAGCGCCTGGTTTTCCGCCTCGCGGCCCAGGCGTTCATACGTGAGCCATGCATGCACCGCGCCGCTCAGGAGCACCACGAGCAGCACCACGCCGAGCTGCAGGAGCAGCGTCTGCGTGGAAAACCTGAGTGGCAGCCTGCGGGCGGGGCTCGTCATTGGACTCCTTGGACGGGATGTGGGCGGGGCTTGTGCGCACGCCGCCGGGGTGCGTGAGCAGAATGCGCAAAATGCTCCCAATAAGCAGTATGCCAATCAATTGAGCCAAAGGCACTGCCGTGACCCGCGCCACTCTAACGTCTGTAGTGCGCATCACACCGGAGTGGTGCCATTGACTGACAAAGGAGCCGGCCGTGCTGGTATTACTTGGATTCGCCATGATCGCGGTATTCATGGTGCTGATCATGACGAAGAAGTTGACGCCAGTGCTGGCGCTGATCATCGTCCCCACCGTCTTCGGGCTGTTCGCCGGGGCGGGACTGGGCATCGGGGACATGGTCATGGACTCGATGAAGTCCATGACCTCCACCGCAGCCCTGCTGATGTTCGCCATCATCTATTTCGGCCTGATGATCGACGTCGGGCTCTTCGACCCGCTGGTGCGGTTCATTCTGCGCAAGCTCGGCAATGATCCCGCCAAGGTGGTCCTCGGCACCGCGATCCTGGCGGCCGCCGTGTCCCTCGACGGCGACGGCTCCACCACCTTCATTCTCACCACGGCCGCCATGCTGCCCATCTACCTCCGGCTGAAGATGAGCCCCGTGGTCCTCACCTGCGTTGCCGGCCTGGCCAACGGCACCATGAACATCCTGCCGTGGGGCGGGCCCACCGCCCGCGCCGCCACCGCGCTCAAGCTCGACGTCAACGACGTCTTCGTTCCCATGATCCCCTCGCTCATCGCCGGCCTGGTTGTCGTCTTCGCCTTCGCCTGGCTGCTCGGCCTGCAGGAACGCAACCGCCTCCGCGCCACGTCGCCGGAGATCTGGAGCGTACCGGATACTGCTGAAGCGTTCGACGGCGGAGCTTCCGACGGGGGCAGCCGCACCTCCCGCAGTGGTTCGGGCACCGGCGGTTCCGGCACCGGCACCGCACCTGTTCCGGCAACGGGAGGCCCTGCCGTCGGCGGCTCCTCCGTGGCAGTCCTGGAGCGCACCGAGACGCTCGCGGACGACAGCGACACCGGTCTTACGGACACCGCCCTGGACCCCAACCGCAAGACCCTCCGGCCCAAGCTGCAGTGGTTCAACCTGGGCCTCACGGTCGCCGTGATGGTCATGCTGGTGGCCGACCTCGTGCCGCTGCCGTTCGTCTTCATGGTGGGCTCCGCCATCGCCCTGCTGGTGAACTTCCCCAAGGTCAAGGACCAGGGCGCCCAGCTCGTGGCCAACGCCCCGTCCATCGTTGCCGTGGTCAGCATGGTCATGGCCGCCGCCGTCCTGACCGGCGTGCTCAAGGGCACCGGCATGGTCGAGGCCATGTCTGCCTGGCTCGTGGCCATCATCCCCTCGGACATGGGCCCGTTCATGGCTGTCATCACCGGCATCCTCAGCATCCCCATGACGTTCTTCATGAGCAACGACGCCTTCTACTTCGGAGTGCTGCCCGTCCTGAGCGAGACCGCAGCGCACTACGGCGTGAGCGCAGCGGAAATGGCCCGGGCCTCCATCACGGGCCAGCCCTTCCACCTGCAGAGCCCGCTGGTTCCGGCCATCCTGCTCCTGGTTTCCCTCGCCAAGGTTGACCTCGGCGACCACCACAAGAAGGTGCTGTGGCGGACCGCCGTGATCTCCCTCGTAATGCTCGGCGTAGGAATGCTGACCGGAGCCATCGGCATCGGGTAACTAGCCAAGGAGCACCACAGGAAATAGCAAGAGAGAGCAGAGTGCGGAAAATTTTCCGCACTCTGCTCTCTTGTGTCTGGCGGTGGAGTCACCGAGCGCCGGAGGTGAGCGGGGCACATCGGCGACGGGACGGGCATCCGGAAGCGTGCGTCTAAGCGAGGAACGAGCGAGCACGCGGAGGATCGTCCGGCCTGGCGCCGGAAGGCGAGGCACCGGAAGGCCAAGACAGTGCGGAGAGACAACACCAACCCACGTAGACTGGTTCGGAAAACAATCCGAACTTGCAGGGGAGATCCATGGCTGCGATCAACCGTGACGACGTCGCGCATCTCGCGCGTCTCGCTCACATTGAGATGAGTGCTGAAGAGCTGGACAGGATGGCGGGCGAACTTGCCGTCATCGTGGATGCGGTGAAATCGGTAAGTGAAGCCGCCGGCGACGACGTTCCGGCCACCTCGCACCCGATTCCGCTGAGCAACGTGTTCCGCGAAGACGTGGTGGGCCACACCTTCACCGCCGAGCAGGCACTGTCCGGCGCTCCGGATTCCGATGAGAACCGATTCAAGGTCCCGGCCATCCTGGATGAGGCGTAGAACATGACTGACACCAACAGCAACCAGCTCATCCGCCTCTCTGCAGCCCAGCTGGCCGAGAAGCTCGCCGCCCGCGAAATCACCTCCGTCGAGGTTGTGCAGGCCCACCTGGACCGCATCGCCGCCGTGGACGGCGGGGACCGTGGCGTGCACGCGTTCCTGCACGTCAATGCAGAAGAAGCGCTCGCCGTCGCCGCCGAGGTGGACGCCATCCGCGCCGCCGGTGGAGCTGCCGCCGCGGAGCTGCACGAGCTCGCCGGCGTTCCGATCGCCGTCAAGGACCTCATCGTCACGGTCGGCCAGCCCACCACCGCCGGGTCGAAGATCCTCGAAGGCTGGCACAGCCCGTACGACGCCACTGTGGTGCAGAGGCTGCGCGCCGCGAAGATGCCCATCCTGGGCAAGACCAACCTGGACGAATTCGCCATGGGCTCCTCCACGGAGCACTCCGCCTACGGCCCCACCCGCAACCCGTGGGACCTGGACCGCATCCCCGGCGGCTCTGGCGGCGGATCGGCTGCCGCCGTCGCTGCCTTCGAGGCGCCGCTGGCCCTTGGCACGGACACCGGCGGATCCATCCGCCAGCCGGGCGCCGTCACCGGCACCGTGGGCGTCAAGCCCACCTACGGCAGCGTGTCCCGCTACGGTGCCATTGCCATGGCCTCCTCCCTCGACCAGATCGGGCCGGTGTCCCGCACCGTCCTGGACTCGGCACTCCTGCACCAGGTGATCGGCGGCCACGATCCGTTCGATTCCACCTCCCTGCCGGACCCGCTCGGCGACCTCGTGGCCGCTGCACGGCTGGGCAACGTGGACGGCATGAAGATCGGCATCGTCAAGGAACTCCACGGCGAGGGCTACCAAGCCGGTGTGGAGAACCGCTTCAACGAGGCCCTCGAGCTGCTCAAGCAGGCAGGCGCGGAAATCGTTGAGGTGTCCTGCCCCAACTTCCAGTACGCCCTGGGCGCCTACTACCTGATCATGCCGTCCGAGGCCTCCTCCAACCTGGCCAAGTTCGACGGCGTCCGGTACGGCCTGCGCGTACTCCCCGAGGAGCCGCCGCTGACCATCGAGCGTGTCATGGGAGCCACCCGCGCCGCCGGCTTCGGCGACGAAGTCAAGCGCCGCATCATCCTCGGCACCTATGCGCTGTCCGCAGGCTATTACGACGCCTACTACGGCTCCGCGCAGAAGGTCCGCACGCTGATCCAGCGTGACTTCGAGGCCGCGTTCGCGAAGGCCGACGTTCTCATTTCCCCGACGGCACCCACCACGGCCTTCAAGCTCGGCGAGAAGCTGAACGACCCCCTGGCCATGTACCTCAACGACGTCGCCACCATCCCGGCCAACATGGCCGGCGTTCCGGGCCTGTCCCTGCCGGGCGGCCTGGCCGACGAGGACGGACTGCCCGTGGGCATCCAGCTCCTGGCGCCGGCCCGCGAGGACGCCCGCCTGTACCGGGTGGGCGCTGTCCTGGAATCGCTGCTCGAGGCGAAGTGGGGCGGACCGCTCCTGGACCGTGCCCCGGAATTGGCCGCCTCACCGGTGGTTGAGCCTGTCGAGACCCTTGTCGACGCCCAGGAGGCAAAATAATGAGCACTGACGCAACCCTGAGCTTCGAAGAAGCCATGGAGAAGTACGATCCCGTCCTGGGGTTCGAGGTCCACGTTGAGCTGAACACCCAGACCAAGATGTTCTCCTCCGCGCCGAACGTTTTCGGCGACGAGCCGAACACCAACGTCAACGAGGTGGACCTCGGCATGCCCGGTGTCCTGCCGGTGCTGAACAAGACGGCCGTGGAATCCTCCATCAAGATCGGCCTCGCGCTGAACTGCAAGATCGCCGAGTCGTGCCGCTTCGCCCGGAAGAACTACTTCTACCCGGACACCCCGAAGAACTTCCAGACGTCCCAGTACGACGAACCGATCGCCTATGACGGCTACCTGGACATCGAGCTCTCCGACGGCACCGTGTTCCGCGTCGAGATCGAACGCGCGCACATGGAAGAGGACGCCGGCAAGCTGACCCACCTCGGTGGTTCGGCCGGCCGCATCCAGGGCGCCGACTACTCCCTGGTGGACTACAACCGCGCCGGCGTCCCGCTCGTGGAGATCGTCACCAAGCCGATCGAGGGTGCGGGTTCCCGGGCTCCCGAACTCGCGAAGGCGTACGTCGCCGCAGTCCGTGAAATCGTCAAGAACCTCGGCGTGTCCGACGCCAAGATGGAACGCGGCAACGTCCGCTGCGACGCCAACGTCTCGCTGCGCCCGCACGGCCGCGAACGCTTCGGCATCCGCTCCGAGACGAAGAACGTCAACTCGCTGCGCGCCGTCGAGCATGCCGTCCGTTACGAGATCCAGCGGCACGCCGCCGTCCTGGACTCCGGCGAGCCGGTCATCCAGGAAACGCGCCACTGGCACGAGGACACGCGCACGACGACGTCGGGCCGGGCAAAGTCCGACGCCGACGACTACCGCTACTTCCCGGAGCCCGACCTCGTTCCCGTGGTCGCCTCCCGCGAATGGGTGGAGGAGCTGCGCGCCACGCTGCCCGAACCGCCGGCCGCCCGCCGGAAGCGGCTCCAGGCCGACTGGGGCTACTCGGACCTTGAATTCCGCGACGTGGTCAACGCCGGCGTCATGGACGAGATCGAGGAGACCATTGCCGCCGGTGCCACTGCCTCCGTGGCCCGCAAATGGTGGATGGGCGAGATCGTCGGCCGCGCCAAGAACGCCGACGTCGATCCCGGCCAGCTGGGCGTCGAACCGGCCACCATCGTTGAGCTCAACAAGATGGTGGAAGACGGCAAGATCAACAACAAGATGGCCTCCGAGGTGCTGGACGGCGTGCTCGCCGGCGAAGGCACCCCGGCCGAGATCGTCGAGAAGCGCGGCCTCGCCGTGGTGTCCGACGACGGCCCCCTCCTGGAAGCCATCGACGCAGCGCTGGCCGCGCAGCCCGACGTCGCGGACAAGATCCGCGCCGGCAAGCTCCAGGCCATCGGCGCCATCGTCGGCGGCGTCATGAAGGCCACCCGCGGCCAGGCCGACGCCGGCCGCGTCAAGGAGCTGATCCTGGAGAAGCTGGGCGTCAACGCCTGACGCTCTCCGCCTCCCAACTGGGTCGCAGTTAACGCCGTTCTGAGCGCTCAGAACGGCGCGAGCTGCGACCCAAATGGGTTAACCGGCAGGGCGCCGTTCCATGCTCTCCATAGGGTCCGGGCCATAAACTGCGGGCTCAGGGCGCCGGAGTCCCGCCGGTGCGGCGGAAGGAAATGCCATGCCGGTCAAGGACCCGACCAAACGACGCAGCATCGCGCTGGCGGTCGCCATCGTCTTCGTGCTCAGCGGAACAGGCGTGGCTGTCGCGTGGGCAGCCAGCGAACCCACACAGGCCGGGGACGCGGGCCCGCAGGTGGCCGCGGTGTCGCCGTCGCCGTCGGCGTCAGACAAGCCCGACAAAGCCCAGGGCAAAGCGCGTGAACTTCACAGCGAAAGCGTGGTGAAGAACGCTGACGGCAGCTTTGAAAAGCGGGTGACCCAAATCGGCACCGTGGAGTCGGTCAGCGACAAATCCATCACGGTCAAGAGCGAGGACGGCTTCAGCCAGGAGTACGTCATCAACGCCGAGACGCGGATCAGGAAGGTGGGCAAGCCCTCAGCCGACAGCACCGCACCAAAGGACAGTCCCGCTCCAAAGGACGACGCCGGCAGGCGGCTTAAGCCCTCCGCGGCCACTGCGGCGGACCTCAAGCAGGGGGACACCGTGCGCATCAGGGGCGTCCGGGACGGCTCCGCGGTCACGGCGATGCAGATCGTTGAAGGCGCCGGTGCCAACGGAAAAGGACTCGGAAAAGGACCCAGCCAGGGCAACGGTCCGGGCAAAGGCCCAGGCCGGGGCAAGGGTCTCGGACAGGGGCAGGGCCAAGGCCAGGGTTAGTCGTGGGCGAGGCGGGCCATGATGTCCTGCAGCGCCTCGCAGACCACCCGGACAGACGCACGTTTGAGGTTTTCCGGGCGCGCCAGGATGTCGATCCGGCGGCGCGTGCTGATGCCCTTCAGCGGGCGCAGCACAATGTCCGGGTTCAGCACGGGCCGCGCCGTGTGCCGGGGCAGCAGCCCGATCACGCCTCCCGCCGCCACGAGGGCGGCCACCGTGGAATAGTCGTTGATCCGGTGGACAATGTTCAGTTCGCGGCTGGAGACGGCGGCGACGGCGGACAGCACATCGGCGGGGGAGTAGCCGGCGCGGCTGGTCACCCACGGTTCGCCGACGACGTCGGCCGCTTCCAGCGTTGCCTGGGCTGCCAGCCGGTGCCCGGCAGGAAGTGCCACGTCCAGGGGCTCATGAGCGAGCGGGATCACCGCCACCCGTTCCTCCGGCCAGCGCGGGCTGTGGTCCATCCGGTGCGCAATCACCAGGTCATAGCGCGCCGTCAGCGCGGGGAAGTCCTGCTGCGCCACGTCCTCGTCGGAGAGCAACACCTTCGGCTTGTCCGGCCCATCCAGAAGCCGCGCCAGCGGCGCGAAGAGCGCCTGCCCGGCACTGTGGAACCCGCTCACGGTCACGGGCGCCACGGTTGAGCCGTGATAGGCGCCGATCGCCATGCGGGCATCGGCCATGGCGCTGACGACGGCGGCGCCGGCGTCCGCGAGCACCTGGCCGGCCTCCGTGAGGACCAGGTTCCGGCCCTCCTTGCGCGTCAGCGGAACCTCGACGCTTTTTTGCAGCTGGGCCAGCTGCTGTGACACGGCCGACGGTGTGACGAGCAGGGTGTCGGCCACGGCCTTGACGCTTCCGAGCGCGCCGAGTTCGCGCAGCATCTCGAGCTGGTGGATTTCCATGGCCACCATCCTATGCCTTAGCAATTGCTAAATCGTCGATGGAGAAAATTCCCCTTGTGCTAATGCGTTGGAGTGGCTCTAATGAAGGGAGATTCCCCCGCATGACGCTGCCGCTCATGCCAAAAAGTTAGGAAGCCAATGAAGGCGCTCTACAAGGCCGGCGCGCATGCCGGGTTCGAGCTGGTTGACCGTCCGGAGCCCGAGGCGGGCCCCGATGACGTCAAGATCCGCGTGATGACCACGGGCATCTGCGGCACGGACCTGCACATCCAGTCGTGGGACGCCTGGGCGCAGGGCATCATCCAGGCACCGCTGATCGCCGGCCACGAGTTCTACGGCGAGGTTGTTGAGACCGGCGCCGACGTGCGGGACGTCAAGGTCGGGGACCGGGTCTCCGGCGAGGGCCACATCGTGTGCGGCATCTGCCGCAACTGCCGCGCGGGCCGCCGCCAGATGTGCATCCACACCGTGAGCGTTGGCGTGCAGCGGGACGGGGCGTTCGCCGAATACGTGGTCATCCCGGAAACCAACGTTTGGGTCCACCAGGATCCCTCCGTCACCCCGGAGCTCGGCGCCATCTTCGATCCGTTCGGCAACGCCGTGCACACCGCGCTGAGCTTTCCGCTGGTGGGCGAGGACGTGCTGATCACCGGGGCCGGGCCGATCGGGCTCATGGCCATTGCCGTGGTCCGCCACGCCGGCGCACGCAAGATCGCCATCACCGACGTCTCGGCCCCCCGGCTGGAGCTCGCCCGCCAGCTCGGCGTGGACCTTGCGATCGACGTCTCCAAGACGCGGGTCCGGGAAGCGCAGCGGGAACTGGGCATGCGCGAAGGCTTCGACATCGGCCTGGAGATGTCCGGCCACCCCACGGCGCTGCCGGAAATGATCGACAACATGAACCACGGCGGCCGCATCGCCATGCTGGGCCTTCCCAGCCAGTCCATCGAGATCGACTGGGGCAAGGTGGTCACGCATATGCTGACCCTGAAGGGCATCTACGGCCGCGAAATGTTCGAGACCTGGTATGCCATGAGCGCCATGCTGTCCTCCAACCCGGGCCTGCACGCCAGCATCTCAGCCGTGGTGACGGACGTGCTGCCGGCCGCACAGTGGGAAAAGGGCTTCGAAATCGCCCGCGCGGGCGTCGGCGGCAAGGTTGTGCTCGACTGGGCTGAAATCTAAACAGCCCAAACATTCAAGCCCCGCCTGACCCCAAGCACCAAGCACCCAAGACTTTCCTAGCCGAGGAGCACCCCATGTATTCAGCCATCAAGGACCAGCTGCGCAGCGAACTGGACGAGATCCGCGCCGCCGGCCTCTACAAGACCGAGCGCCACATCGACTCACCCCAGGCCAGCCACATCACCGCCGGCCAGATCGGGCAGTCCGGCCAAGCCGTCCTGAACTTCTGCGCCAACAACTACCTGGGCCTCGCCGACCACCCGGACATCATCGCCGCGGCCAAGTCCGCCATGGATGAACGCGGCTTCGGCATGGCCAGCGTCCGGTTCATCTGCGGCACGCAGGACCTGCACCTCGAGCTCGAAGCCCGCGTGTCGAAGTTCCTCGGCACGGAGGACACCATCCTGTTCTCCAGCTGCTTCGATGCTAACGGCGGGGTGTTCGAGTCCCTGTTCGGCCCGGAGGACGCCGTGATCTCCGATGCTCTCAACCACGCCTCCATCATCGACGGCATCCGGCTCTGCAAGGCCCAGCGGTTCCGCTACGCCAACCAGGACATGGCCGACCTCGAGGCGAAACTCCTCGAGGCAAAGGATGCCCGGCGCAAGATCATCGTCACGGACGGCGTCTTCTCCATGGACGGCTACCTCGCGCCGCTGGAGGCCATCTGCGACCTCGCCGAAAAGCATGACGCCCTGGTGATGGTGGATGACTCCCACGCCGTGGGCTTCATGGGCGCCACCGGCGCTGGAACGCCGGAACACGCCGGCGTGTCCCACCGCGTGGACATCTTCACAGGAACGTTCGGCAAGGCCCTCGGCGGGGCTTCAGGCGGCTACGTTTCGGGCCGCAACGAGGTGGTGGCCATGCTCCGGCAGAAGGCCCGCCCCTACCTCTTCTCCAACTCCCTCGCCCCGGCCATCGTGGCGGCAACCATCAAAGCGCTGGACCTCGTGGAGACGTCCGGAGAGCTGCGGACGCGGCTGTTCGAGAATGCGGAACTGTTCCGCCGCCGGATGACCGAGGAAGGGTTCGAACTGCTCGACGGCGAACACGCGATCGTTCCGGTGATGTTCGGTGACGCCGTGCTGGCCGCCAAGATCGCCGACCAGATGCTCCAGCATGGAGTCTTCGTCACGGCCTTCAGCTTCCCGGTGGTGCCGCGGGGCGCCGCCCGCATCCGCGTGCAGCTGTCCGCAGCGCACAGCGCCGACGACGTCGAAACGTGCGTCCAGGCGTTCGTCAAGAGCCGGAACGCGGTGGCCGGCTAGCCGTTGCTCGCAGCCACAGTACATCTGCAAGGATGGAGCCATGGCAGCAACTTATGACGTGGTGATTGTCGGCGGGGGGATCGCGGGCCTGTCCCTGGCGTCCGCGCTGGCCGGCCGGTGCAGCGTGGCGCTCGTCGAGGCGGAACAGCAGCTGGCGTACCACACGTCCGGACGCTCAGCCCGGCAGCTCATCCCCAGCTACGGCCCGCCGGTGGTCCAGGAGCTCACCGTCCGCACGCTTGAGCTGATGGCGGCGAGGGATGCCGAGCTGCCTGAACCCGTGCTGACCCCGCGGAGCTTCATGCTGATCGGCGACGAGGAAACCGTCCGGGCGGAAGCCAGCGGCCACATGCGGACCATCAGCCACGCGGAGGCCCTCGCGCTGTGCCCCGTCCTGGAACCGGGATCCTTCTCCGCTGCCGGCCTGGACACGGGTTCCTTCGGCTGCAACGCGCCCGTCCTGCTAGAAGACCACCGGGTGCGAGCCGAGGCCGCCGGCGTGGACATCATCACCGGCGCCCGGGTCCATTCGGCGCAGCGGCTCGGGACGGGCTGGCAGGTGGGCGCGGGACAGGAAGCTTTCCAGGCCGGCGTCGTAGTGAACGCCGCCGGCGCCTGGGCGGATGAACTGGCAGTCATCAGCGGCGTCGAGAAGCTCGGGCTGCAGCCGTACCGGCGGACGGCGGCGATTGTCGCCGTCGAACATTCCCTTCCTGACGCATGCCCCATGGTGGCTGCCGCTGATGACTCCTTCTACTTCCGCGGGGACGGGGCCGACGTCCTGATTTCTCCGTCGGAACACGTCGCCAGCGGAGCGGAAGATGCGCGCCCGTTCCCCGGCGACGTGGAGCGTCTGATCGCGAGGCTCAACACCGTGACGTCGCTCGGCATCGGCGCGGTACGCTCGGCCTGGACAGGCCTGCGCACCGAAGCGCACGACGGAGTCCCCGTTGTAGGGTTTGACGCCGAGGCCCCCGGATTCTTCTGGCTCGCCGGCCAGGGCGGTTACGGTTTCCAGACGTCATCGGGGATCGCCGAGCTCGCTGCCGCCCAAATCCTCGCCGGGCCCCAAAATCCTCCTGCGGAGGGTACCAGTCCGGTATCCCGGACGGCGGATGCGCTTGCCGCCACGCGCTGGTCCATCCGACGCTGAAGAATGGGTTCATGACTACCCTCATCACCAACCTCGGCGAGCTCATGACACAGGACCAGAAGCACCGGGTCTTACGGGACGCCGCGGTGGTGGTCGACGGCGAGCGGATCGCATGGATCGGCGCGGCGTCCGATGCCCCCGCAGCGGACGAGTCGGTGGACGCCGGCGGCCGGGCACTGCTGCCCGGCTGGGTTGATTCGCACACTCACCTGATTTTTGCCGGTGACCGGACTGCGGAGTTTGAAGCCCGGATGGCGGGGGAGGACTACAGCGCCGGCGGCATTGCCGTCACCACCGGCGCCACCCGGAGCACCGGGGACTACGACCTCACCCGGCTCGCGATGGGCCGCGTGACGGAGGCGGTTTCGCAGGGCACCACGTACGTGGAGACCAAGACGGGGTACGGCCTGGATGTGGAGCAGGAGGCGAGGAGCGCGCGGATCGCCGCCGGCGTTGCCGATGAAGTCACCTACCTGGGCGCGCACCTGGTGCCTGCGGGAATGGACGCCGACGACTACACCGCCCTCGTGTGCGGCCCGATGCTGGATGCCGTGCGCCCCTATGTGAAGTGGGCCGACGTGTTCTGTGAGCGCGGCGCCTTTTCCGAGGAGCAGTCCCGCCGGGTGCTGCAGGCGTGCCGCGATGCCGGGCTGGGCCTGCGCGTCCACGGAAACCAGCTGGGCCACGGATCCGGCGTGCAGCTCGCGGTGGAGTTCGGCGCCGCGAGCGTGGACCACGTGAACTACCTGGCCGGGCAGGACGTCGACGCGCTGGCCGCCAGCTGGTCCGCTTGGGATCCCGCCGCGGGGACGGGCCGGCGGGGAACGGTGGCCACCTGTCTCCCCGCATGCGATCTCTCCACCCGCCAGCCGCTGGCTCCGGCGCGCCAACTCCTGGATGCCGGCGTGCCCGTTGCGCTCGCCTCCAACTGCAACCCCGGAACGTCCTACACCAGCTCCATGGCGTACTGCGTCACCACCGCCGTGCTGCAGATGCACCTGAGCGTCCACGAGGCCGTCCGCGCGGCGACGTACGGCGGCGCCCTGGCGCTCGGGCGTGAGTCCGGGAACGACGTCGACGGCGAACGCGCGGTGGGGTCGATCGCCGTCGGGCACCGCGCGGACCTGCACCTGCTGAATGCGCCCTCGGCCACGCACCTGGCCTACCGCCCGGGGATGCCGCTGACGCATGCCGTATGGCGTGCCGGTGTGCGGGTGCGGTAGCAGCCCGTCTGAACTAAAGGCCGCTGAACAGATGACGGAAGATGATCATTTGGCATCTGTTAGAATCAAGAAACGTCACTTTCCGGTGACGCTTGGTTCCCTGAGAGGCTAGCATGACCCGCACCGACCGACTGACGGCGATCCTGGATCTCCTTGCCAAAACCGGGCAGGTGGAGGTGGACGAAATCGTCACGCGGCTGGGCGTCTCGCCGGCCACGGCACGGCGCGACCTCGACAGCCTTGCGAAGCGGAGGCTGCTGAGCCGGACCCGCGGCGGGGCCACCACGGGCGCCCTCGCCTACGATCTCCCCGGCCGGTACAACCGGGACGACCACGCCGCAGCCAAGCAGCAGATTGCCCTGGCGGCCTCGGCCCTTATCGCTCCCGGCATGGTGATAGGACTCTGCGGGGGCACCACCAGCACCGCGCTGGCCCAGATCCTGGCCACCCGGGAGGACCTTAACTCGCCGTCCAACCAGCCGACGCTGACGGTGGTCACCAACGCTATCAACATCGCCTCGCAGCTGGCCGTGCGGCCCAACATCAAGGTCATGGTGACCGGCGGCATCCTCAACCCGCGGTCCTACGAGCTGGTGGGGCCGTACACGGACATCATCATGCAGAAGGTGGTGCTGGACATCGCGTTTATCGGCGTCAACGGCATCGATGCCGAGGTGGGCCCCACCAACACCGGCGAAGGCGAGGCCTCCGTCAACGCGCTGCTGGCCAGCCGCGCCAGCGAGTCCTACGTCATCGCGGATTCCTCCAAGGTGGGCCGCCGGGCCTTCGCCACCATGGACGGCTATGAGTTCACCCGGCTGATCACTGACTCCGGCATTTCCGCGGCGGACAAGGCGGCCTTCGAGGCCAGGGGCACCGAAGTGATCGTGGCGCCGGAGACGCCCAGGACCCGGGCGCTCTGACGGCGGGCCGGCGCTAACAGCCGGCGCTAGAAGACCACGGGCGGGGCGTCGAGCACCGTCTCGTCCACGCGGCGCTCCACCCATTGGGTGAAGGGCTTGTCCAATTCGTACTTGCCGAGCTCGGTGCGGACCAGCATGCGGACCTCCGCGTTCTCCGGGTTGTTCAGCGACTCGAAGTACTCCACGGACCAGTGGAACCATCGCATGCAGAACAGGCGCATGGTCAGGCCGTGGGTGACCAGGAGCGTGTTGGGGGAGTAGTTCGGCTTGGACCAGTGGCGGTAGAGGGTCTCCATGAACGACGAAATTCGGTCATAGACGTCCGAGCCGGATTCGCCCTCCCGGAAACGGTAGAAGAAGTGTCCGTAGGCGTTGCGCAGCTCCTTCTGGTCTTCAATTTCGCCGGAGATCTGGAAGTTGGCCCAGTCCTGCTCGCGGAGGCGGGGCTCTTCGATAACGCGCTCCGTGAGGGAGCCCAGGTTCAGCGCCTCAAGGGTCTGGTACGCACGCAGGTACGGCGAGACGTAGACGGACACCTGGCGGCCGTCCAGTTCGCGCCGGATCCGCTCGCCTGCCGCTTTGGCCTGTTCGAAGCCCAGGTCCGTCAGCGGAATCCGGTAGTCGGGCACCCTGTTGTAAATGGAGGTGTCGGCGTTGGCGGCGGACTGGCCGTGCCGGATCATGATGATTTTCCCGGGCGCACTCATAGTCTCCCAGCATAGGGCCAGTCTCCCGGCGCAGGGCACGGGCCGCGGGCAAACAGGAAAGAGCCAGCAACTGCAGGCAAGATAGGAACATGTTGGTTCCTTCCCGCCGTCGCCTGCGGATCGAAGTCTGGATAGTCCTGGGGCTGTCGCTGGGGCAGTCCGCCGTGTATTCGGTGGTCCAGTTGCTGGACAAGATGACGCGTGCGCCGCTTGCCCAGGGCACGTCCACCCTGAACCGTTCGCAAAGTACGCGCGAATATTTCGACCTGACGTACCAGTTGCTGGACATCATCTTTGCCCTCGTGCCGGTCCTGCTGGTCATCTACTTCATGAGCGAACAGCGCCTGACGAAGGCCGGCGCGGGGTACGACACCGGCTCGGCCTTCCGGAAGCTGGGCTTCAACTTTGCCCGCCCGGGAAGGGACCTGCTGCAGGGCCTCGGCCTGGCCGCCATGATCGGCGTTCCCTCGCTGGGACTCTACGCCGCGGGCCGGGCACTGGGCATCACGACGGCGATCATCCCCAGCGCCCTGGACGCCTACTGGTGGACCGTCCCCGTATTGATCCTCTCAGCCATGCGCCACGCCATCGTGGAGGAAGTGATTGTGGTGGGCTACCTTCTTGACCGCTTCGGCAAGTTCGGCTGGTCCACGCCGCTGGCCATCTTCGCGAGCTCCATGCTCCGCGGCAGCTACCACCTGTACCAGGGGTTCGGGCCGTTCATCGGAAACGCCGTCATGGGCGTGGTGTTTGCCTGGATCTACACCAAAACCCGCCGGGTGATGCCGCTCGTCATCGCCCACGCGCTGCTGGACATCGTGGCGTTCGTCGGATTCAGCCTCTTCGGCAAGGCCGTGGGCCTGGGATAAAAAGAATTCGGCCGCCATCGGTGGGTGACGTCGTTGGCACCCGCTGATGGCGGCCGAAGCTTGGTGGCAGCGAGCTGCCGGACCCGGCTTCGCTGCCAGGCCGGCTTGCTGCCGGATGTGACGGGCGTCAGATGGTGACGGCGCCCGCTGCAGTTTCGAATGTGACGGACAGGATGCCCGGGGTTCCGTGCGGAGCCACCCAATTGACGGCGACATCCTCCAGGGGCTTTTCGACAGGCTCGCCGAGCCATTCGGTGACCCGTTCGGCGGATCCCGCGATGGTCAGGCTGGACATCTTGACGTTGCTGTCATAGGCATTGGACGGGTGAAGGGAAGGATCGCCCTCCCACTTCAGCATGTACGGAACCTGCGGATCGGCGATGAGTCCGAGGATGCCGATCTGCTTCCACACCAGCTCGCGGCCGTCCGGGAACTTGCGGTTGCCGTTGACGGCGGCCCGGCCCAGGCGTTCCTCGAACGGGGCGAGGTCGTCCACTTCGACGCACCAGCCCATCCAGCCTCCGCCGGCCGCGGACCGGGCGCGGACAGCCTGCCCGAACGGGGCCTTGTCCGACGCCGGGTGGTCCAGCACTTCCACAACTTCCAAATACTTGTGCCCCGCGAGCGGGATAATCATGTTCCGGGTTCCAAACCGGGGGTGCACCCCGCCCTTTACGGCTTCGACGCCGAGGGCAGAGGAAATACGTTCGGTGGTGGCAGCCAGGCCATCGTGTTCACAGGCGTAAGAGACGTGATCCATGCGCATGCCATCATCTTGGCATTTTGTGACGGGGCTCTCAGCTAAGGCCACCCTAACCGTCATGGGATGTCCCGAATCCGTACGAGGCTGGTCATACCTCGAGTCACACAACCGTCACAATCTTCGCGCATCCGGCGCCGTGTTTCGTAAACTTGGCGCAGGTCATGAGTGCCAGCGACAGCCCCGGCTTGCTGGCCGGCAACCCTCCTTCCGCGGCGGGGTGCCCCGGGTGAAGACCTGGCCTGCCGGTCAGTTGTCGGCGGGCAAGCGCGTAGAAGAGGTTTACCTATGACGATCTCCGTCACCCGTACCGAAGTCCCGGACGGAACTGTCCAGTACGTCAAGATCGGCGGCCTTGAGCTCGAGGCCGGCGGGTTCCTTCCGGACGTGACCCTTGCCTATGAAACCTGGGGGACCCTCAATGAGGACGGCTCCAATGCCATCCTGGTCCAGCATGCCCTCACGGGGAGCACCCACGTCACACGGGGCAGCGGCAATGAAGAAGGCTGGTGGGAGCAGCTGGCCGGACCGGGGGCCCCGGCTGACACGGACCGGTTCTTCGTGGTCTCCATCAATATTGTCGGGGGCTGTTACGGATCCACGGGACCGTCGTCGGCGGCGCCCGACGGCAGGCCGTGGGGGTCACGCTTCCCGCTCGTGACACTGCGGGACACCACCGCTGCCGAAGCACGCCTCGCTGACCAGCTGGGCATCAGCAGCTGGTACGCGGTGCTGGG
Source organism: Arthrobacter sp. ISL-5 (assembly GCF_018613835.1). Classification (GTDB taxonomy): domain Bacteria; phylum Actinomycetota; class Actinomycetes; order Actinomycetales; family Micrococcaceae; genus Arthrobacter. Next base: position 269,893 of record NZ_JAGGPM010000035.1, read on the forward strand.
CGGCTCCATGGGCGGGGCCCGGGCGCTCGAGTGGGCCGTCACCTACCCGGAGCGCGTGCGCCGCTGCGGCGTCATCTCGGTCGGCGCCAGCAGCACCGCCGAACAGATCGCCTTCGCCCAGGCGCAGACGCTCGCCATCAGGCAGGACCCCAACTTCAACGGCGGGGACTACTACGGCGGCCCGCTGCCCGAGGAGGGCCTGGCGCTGGCCCGGCGGATTGCACACATCACCTACCGTTCCGCCTACGAACTCGATTTCAGGTTCGGCCGGAACGCCCAGGCCTCCGAAGCGCCGTTCGAGGTGGAATCCCTCGGGGTCCGCGGCCGGTACCAGGTGGAAAGCTACCTGGACCACCAGGGGAACAAGCTCGTGCGGCGTTTTGACGCCAACAGCTACATCGCCATCACGGAAGCACTGATGAGCCACGACATCTGCCGCGGGCGGGGGACCCTGAAAGAAACGCTTTCCAGGACGTCGGCTGATTTCTTCGTTGCCGCCGTCGACACGGACCGGCTGTACTTCCCGGCACAGACCCGCGAGCTCGCCGAGGCGTTGCCCGGCGACGTCGACGTGCATGTGATCGAGGCGCCCATCGGCCATGACGGCTTCCTCACCGAGATCGGGCAGCTCAACACCCAGCTCCGGGACCACTTCCTGGCCTAGCCTTCCTGGCCCAGCCGCCGCTGCATACGGCACCGCCCACGCCTTCGGAATGTGCATTTATGCAGATGCGTTCTGCACTATTTGGCGTTGAGGTTGCAGCAATGGCAGACCATACTCGTTGGAACCGGCGATTCGTGGTGCACATCACACACGTCCGCCACTGTCCTGGTCCCATGGGCGTCGAAGAAGACCCCGAAGGAGTTCACTAATGAGTACGGATAACTCCGCCGCAAGGCGCGTAGAGGAAACCGATGTCAAGGCATCTGGCCTGAAAAAAGTCGTCACGGCCTCCATGGCCGGCACCGTGGTTGAGTGGTACGAGTTCTTCCTCTATGCCTCGGCAGCCACCCTGGTGTTTGGCAAGATGTTCTTCCCCAATTCCGGCACGGAGCTGGACGGCATCATTGCCGCGTTCGTCACCTACGCCGTCGGCTTCGTGGCGCGCCCGATCGGCGGCATCGTCTTTGGCCACTTCGGTGACAAGTTCGGCCGCAAGCAGCTCCTGCAGCTGAGCATCATCCTGGTGGGTGTCTCCACCTTCCTGATGGGCTGCCTGCCCACCTTCGCGCAGATCGGCTACTGGGCACCGGCCCTGCTGGTCTTCCTGCGCTTCGTGCAGGGCTTCGCCGTCGGCGGTGAATGGGGCGGCGCCGTCCTGCTCGTGGCCGAACACAGCCCCAGCAAGTCGCGCGGATTCTGGTCCAGCTGGCCACAGTCCGCCGTCCCGATGGGTAACCTGCTCGCCACCGGTGTGCTGTTCACCCTGTCGTCCACGCTGTCGCAGGCCGACTTCCTCGGCTGGGGCTGGCGCGTCGCCTTCTGGCTGTCGGCCGTGATCGTCATCGTCGGCTACTACATCCGCACCAAGGTCCAGGATGCCCCGATCTTCCTCGAGGCACGCAAGGAAGTCACGGTCGAAAAGAAGGGCTACGGCGTCGGCGAAGTCTTCCGCCGGTACCCCCGCGGCGTCTTCACCGCCATGGGCCTGCGCTTTGCGGAGAACATCCTCTACTACCTCGTGGTGACCTTCTCCATCACCTACCTGAAGGTTGTGGTCCAGACCGACACATCCCGGATCCTGCTGCTCCTGCTGGTGGCGCACTTCATCCACTTCTGCGCCGTGCCGATGGTCGGCAAGCTCTCCGACTCCTTCGGCCGCAAGCCGGTCTACATGGCAGGCGCCATCCTCGGCGGAACCTGGGGCTTCTTCGCCTTCCCGATGATGGACACCAAGAACGACATGGTCATCCTCGCCGCGATCACCATCGGACTGCTGTTCCACGCCCTGATGTACGCGGGGCAGCCGTCGATCATGGCGGAAATGTTCCCCACCCGGATGCGCTACTCCGGCGTTTCCCTCGGCTACCAGGTGACGTCCATTGTTGCCGGTTCGCTGGCGCCGATCATCGCCACGGCGCTGCTGGGCAGCTTCAAGTCCTCCGTTCCGGTGGCCCTGTACCTGCTGGCGGCCTGCATCGTGACCGCTGTCTCGGTGTACTTCCTCAAGGAAACCCGCGGCATCTCGCTCCACGACGTTGACGCCGCCGACGCCCAGGGCACCGCCGATCTCCTGGCGGCCGGCAAGAAGTAAGCGGCCGGAAGCAGCAAACATCAGCCAGGCAGCTGCCCGGACCCGCGGCCGACGCGGGCCCGGGCAGCTGTGTGTCAGCAATTAACGCAAAGGCAGGATTCCCCATGCGAGCAGCAGTCCTCTATTCCACCGTCCCGCCCGGAACCAGCTACGCCGAAGCGCAGCCGCTGGTGGTGCAGGACCTGGACCGGCCGGAGCCCCGCGCCGGTGAGCTGGGCATCGACATCACATACTCCAGCCTGTGCCACTCGGACCTCTCCGTGGTGGACGGCTCCCGGGTCCGGCCCCTCCCCATGGCGCTGGGGCATGAGGCCGTGGGCCGCGTCGCGGCCGTAGGGGAGGGCGTTGCGGACATTTCCGTCGGGGATCACGTGGTGCTGGTCTTCGTGCCAAGCTGCGGTGACTGCCGGGCCTGCAAGGCCGGCCGCCCCGCGCTCTGCCACCGGGCCGCGGAAGTCAACGGTTCCGGGGACCTGCTGCACGGTGAGGCGCTGCTGCGGACGCCGTCCGGCGAGCGGATCAACCACCACCTGGGCGTCTCGGCGTTTGCCGACTACGCCGTCGTGGCGCGCGAGTCCGTGGTGGCCATTGACGATGACGTCCCGGACACCGTGGCGGCGATGTTCGGCTGCGCGGTGCTCACCGGCATGGGGGCCGTCCTCAATACTGCAGCGGTCGACGCCAGCCAGTCGGTTGCCGTCTTCGGGCTGGGGGCCGTGGGGCTCTCCGCCGTCATGGCGGCGTCGCTCGCCGGGGCTTCGGCCGTGATCGCCATCGACCCCAACACCGGCAAGCACCAGCTGGCCCTCGACTGCGGCGCGACGGCGGTGGGCACCCCGGATGATGCTGCCAGGCTGATAGCGGAGGCCACCGGCGACGGCGTGGACGTGGCCATCGAAGCCGTGGGTTCGGCCGGTGTGATCGCATCGTGCCTGGAGCGGGTGACGAGGGGCGGTGCTGTGGTCTCGGTGGGCCTGCCGCACCTGTCCGCCGAGCTGACCGTCCCGGCGCTGCAGTTCGCGGGCGCGGGCAAGCGGCTGCTGGGCTCCTACATGGGCGACGCCGTTCCCGGGCGCGACATTCCGCTCTATCTGGGCTACTGGCGCGACGGCCGGCTGCCGGTCGAGCTCCTGCACACCGACACCAGGCCGCTGGCCGAAATCAACGAGGGGCTGGACGCGCTTGCCTCCGGGGAAGTGGTCCGGCGGCTGTTCCGGGCGTGACGCCGTCCCGCCGTCGTTCCTGTCATGCTGTTCAGCTAGGCAGGCAGTTTCAGCCGGCCAGCAGCTCCTGGCGCGAGTGCACTTCCTCCTTGAGCCATGCGATCACGGCCTGCACCGGGGCCGACCGCAGCGACTCGGGGCGGGCCACCGCCCAGATGGGCAGCTGGCGCTGGAAGTCATCGGGGAGGACGGGAACGAATTCCGGGTTGCCCGCCACCATGAAGTTCGGCAGCAGGCCGATTCCGGCACCCCGGCGCACCGCCTCCACCTGCGCGAATACGCTGGTGGCCTGGAAGCTGGATTTCGGCATCGGGAGCTGCGCGGACCACCGGTGGCCCAGCTCGGCCACCTGCAGGGCCGATTCGACGTAGGACACAAAGCAGTGCTGCCCCACGCCGTCGAGCGTTTCCGGGAGCCCGAACTCATCGGCGTACGCCGGGCTGGCGTAAAGCCGGAGGTAATAGTTGCTCAGGAAGATGGTCTGGGCGTTGCTGACGTCGGTCCTGCCCACCACGATTTCGAGGTCCACGCCGGACCGGTTCTGGCTGACCTTCCGCGTGGCGCTGAGCATCTCCACATTCAGCAGAGGGTGCTGCCGCTGGAGGCGGACCAGGGCGGGCGTAACGAATTCGGACCCGAAGCCATCCGACGTGCTGATCCGCACCAGGCCGGAGAGGACATGCTGATCCTGCCTGATGAGGCCGGACAGCGATCCCAGGGTCTCCTCGATGGTTTCGGCGGCTGTCACGGCCGACGCCCCGAGCTGGGTCAGCTCCCAGCCGTGCGGGCTGCGTTCGAGGGTCCTGCCGCCGAGCTGCTTGTCGAGGGCGAGAATCCTGCGGGAGATGGTGGTGTGGGTGGTGCCCAGCGTCTCCGCCACCGCGTTGAACCGGCCCAGGCGGGCCACGGTCAGCAGGATCAGCAGGTCGTCCGGGCTCGGAAGCCGCCGCAGGTCCACTCGTGTGCCTTTCGCTCGTATGTGCATCAATGCACATACCGTCTGTGTTTTTTCCCCTTGATTGCACTGTAGCAGGGTGTGATGGTTGACACAGAACCTTCGGCTCCCAGCGGCCGGACACCAAAGCAAAGGAGCTTGCGCCATGGCAGTAATCGGTTGGATCGGTCTGGGGAACATGGGTGGTTCCATGTCGGCAAACCTGGCGAAGGCCGGACACGACGTGCGGGGCTTTGACCTCAACCCGGCGGCCGTCGCAGCCGCCGAAGCCGGCGGCGTGAAGCCGGTGGCGAGCGTTGCGGACGCCGTGGACGGCGCCGACGTCGTGTTCACCATGCTGCCCAAGGGCGAACACGCCAAGGCTGTTTACCTGGGCGAGGACGGCGTCCTCGCCCAGGCCAACACCCGCACGCTGCTGGTGGACTCCTCCACGATCGACATCGCATCCGCGCAGGAACTGCACGACGCCGCCGCTGCCGCCGGCTTCCGCTTCGTCGACGCCCCCGTCTCGGGCGGCATGAGCGGTGCCAAGGCCGGGACGCTGACCTTCATGGTGGGCGGCGAGGCGGAGGCCGTGGCCGACGCCACCGGCTACATCGAACCCATGGCCGCCAACATCATCCCCACCGGCGGGGCAACCACCGGGCAGGCCGCCAAGATCTGCAACAACCTGATGCTCTTCATCAACCTGGCGTCCACGGCGGAGGGAGCGGTGCTGGCCGACCGCCTCGGCCTGGACAAGCAGGTCTTCTGGGACATCGCGTCAGTCTCCTCGGGCGACAGCTGGGCGCTGCGCACCTGGTACCCCGTTCCGGGCGTGGTTTCCACCGCCGCCTCGAACAACGATTTTGCTCCGACGTTCACCACCGAACTGGCCAACAAGGACATCGGCCTGGCCATCAGCGCCGCGGAGGACACCGGAACGCCCCTGGAAATCGGCAAGCACGTCCAGCAGCTGTTCCAGCAGCTCATCGACGCCGGTGAGTCGGGCAAGGACTGCTCCATGATCATCAAGCTCGTCGACGGCTCGCTGGACACCGCCAAGCAGTAGCCGCCCGCACCCCTTCCTCCCGCTCCCATTCACCACGCGGTCAACGCCGCCCGCCCGCGTCCGGAACAGCCTGTTGCCGGACCCGCAAGAAAGAGACATCCATGGAAACCATCCCGCACTTCATCAACGGCAGCCGCGTCAGCGACGCCGACCGTTTCGGCCCCGTCTTCAACCCCGCCACAGGCGAGCAGGAGAAGCAGGTTGCGCTCGCCTCAGCCGCCAGGGTCGAGGAGGCCATCTCAGCGGCCCGCGCGGCCCTGCCGGCCTGGCGGGCAACGAGCCTTGCCAAGCGCACAAACATCTTCTTCCGCGTCCGTGAAATCCTGACGCAGCGCAAATCCGAGCTCGCGGCCATCCTCACCAGCGAGCACGGCAAGGTCCTCTCCGACGCCGAAGGAGAAATCTCCCGCGGCCTCGAGAACATCGAGTTCGCCACCGGCCTTTCCCACATGCTCAAGGGCGAGCGGTCGGAACAGGTTTCCAGTGGCGTCGACGTGCACTCCGTCCGGCAGCCCGTGGGCGTGGTGGCGTGCATTACGCCGTTCAACTTCCCGGCCATGGTGCCGCTCTGGATGATCGGCAGCGCGCTGGCCTGCGGCAACACTGTGCTGCTGAAGCCGAGCGAGAAGGACCCGTCCTCGGCGGTGTTCATCGCCGAGGTCTTCGCCGAGGCGGGATTGCCGGCGGGCGTGCTGAACGTGGTCCAGGGCGACAAGGAGGCTGTGGACGTCCTGCTGGAACACCCTGACGTGAAGGCTGTCAGCTTCGTCGGGTCCACGCCGATCGCCCAGTCCATCTACAAGCGGGCAGCGGATCACGGCACGCGCGTCCAGGCCCTCGGCGGCGCCAAGAACCACATGGTGGTCCTGCCCGACGCCGATCTGGACATGGCTGCCGATGCCGCCGTCTCCGCCGCCTACGGATCGGCCGGTGAACGCTGCATGGCGGTCAGCGTGCTCGTCGCCGTCGGCAACATCGCCGACGACCTTGTGTCGGCAATCAGCAGCCGCATGGCGACACTGAAGATCGGCCCCGGCACCGACCCGTCCTCGCAGATGGGGCCGCTGATCACCGCTGAACACCGCGACAAGGTTGCCTCCTACGTGGCCGGCGCCGAAAACGAAGGCGCCACCGTCGTCGTCGACGGCCGGTCACAGCAGTTCGACTCGAACGGCTTCTTCATCGGCGTCAGCCTGGTGGACCACGTCAAGCCCGGCATGAAGGTCTATGACGACGAAATCTTCGGCCCCGTCCTGTCCGTGGTGCGCGTTGACACCTACAACGACGCCGTCCGGCTGGTCAACGACAACGAGTTCGGCAACGGTGTTGCCATCTTCACCCGCGACGGCGGCGCCGCGCGGCAGTTCGAGTTCGACGTTGAGGTCGGGATGGTGGGCGTCAACGTGCCGATCCCGGTGCCGGTGGGCACTTTCTCCTTCGGCGGTTGGAAGAACTCCCTGTTCGGCGACACGCACATGTACGGGCCGGACAGCATCCGTTTCTACACGCGGGGCAAAGTCGTAACCACCCGCTGGCCGGATCCGTCCACGTCCGTCATCGACCTCGGGTTCCCACAGGTCGACTAAGTGGTCGACTAAGCCTCAGGCCGACCAAGCACCTGGCCTGCAGTACGACAGCCCGTGGCCCCGCCGCCAAAAGCGGTAGGGCCACGGGCTGTTGCAGTTCTTGCCGCGGATTCATCATTCAGGGTTCGGGTTCATAGTTCCCGGGGCCGCCGTTTTTGTCAGTGGTCGCTGGCAGACTTCAGGTATGGAAGGCATGGGGGAGCCGGGACAGGCTCGAGAAGCGGCGGCGGGAGCCGGCACGACGGTGCGGGACCTGATCGGGTCCCTGGCCGCCATTCGCCCCTGTAATGGTGACGGCGGCGGTGCCGGGATGATTGATCAGTTGCGGGACCTGGAGGATCTGAAGTCCGCCGCGGCCGCGCTGCAGGCCCGGATCGCCGTGGCGTTCGACGCCGACCAGCGCCGCGCCCAGGCCGCGGCCGGGGTCCCGGCGGATGAACGCGGCAAGGGCGTGGGGGCGCAGATCGCGCTGGCCCGGCGCGAATCCCCGGCCCGCGGGTCCCGGCTGCTGGGCCTGGCGAAGGCCCTCGTGACGGAAATGCCCCGCACCCTGGCCGCCCTGAACGCCGGGGAACTGAACGAATGGCGCGCCACGCTGCTGGTGAAGGAAACAGCCTGCCTGTCCGCGGCTGACCGGTCCGCCGTCGATGAACAGCTCGCCGCGGACACCGGGGCGCTCGCCGGCGCCGGCGACCGGACAATCATTGCCGCAGCCCGGGCCGCCGCCTACCGGCTGGATCCGCGCTCCGTCGTCAACCGTGCCCGGAACGCCGTG
>NZ_JAGGPM010000036.1 GCF_018613835.1 Arthrobacter sp. ISL-5
GGGTACTTAAGAGATACAAGCCGGTTAACTCTCTGCGATGACGGATGCCGTCTCGGGCGAGTGTCGGAGTCTCCCGTGACTGCGAGACTGGTGAATTCGACCTTCCAGGGTTCCGCGACAGCGGACTGTTAAGGCGTAAGTTTCCAAACGCTCGTGAGCGAGGGCGTGTAGCCGTCAGCGACATGGAAAAGACGCCGTTCACCAGTTGACGAGGTAATCCAGATTATGTCCCGATTTTCGGTTAACGCGTCAACTGCCCCAGCAAACTGACGCCTGCCCCGTTTAAGCAGCTCCACTTGCTGGCCAACTTCTAAAGCGGCCCAAGGGAAAGCCGCACATCTGCTGTTGCTTGATCCCATTATCTTTACCGTATTCCTTTTCCGTTTCTTCAGAGGAGCCGGCGCCTTTTCTCTGAACCTGCGCCCAAATCAGAGGCATCTTTGGACTCATTGGGAGGAGGCATCCCGTACTGGCAAACGCTTCAGATCCTTGGAAACAGGTGGGTGGAAAATTCTCCGGGCCTACCCACCCACGTGTTCTATGGCTATGCACTTACGGCGTCCAGCCACTCAATCGGTCCCGGCAGGTCTTTGAACGCGTCAGCGACCCCCTCGTAGATAATGCGTCCGTCACGGGTGTTGACGCCGAGGCTGAGCGCAGGGTTTGTGGCCAGGGCGGTTTCGATACCTCGGTCTGCCATCTGGCGAACGTACGGCAGGGTTGCGTTGGTCAGCGCGATGGTGGAGGTGCGCGGTACACCGCCAGGCATGTTGGCTACGCAGTAGTGGCGGATTCCATCGACTTCGAAGATGGGAGACTCATATGTGGTGGGACGCGACGTTTCGAAGGCACCACCCTGGTCGATGGCGATGTCGAGGAGCAAAGCGTCGGGCCGGAGCAGCTGCAGCTGTTCACGGGTGACGACCTTGGGGGCGGCGCGTCCAGGAACGAGGACCGCGCCGATGACGACATCGGCTTGGGCCAGTTCAGATTCCAGAGTTGCTATGTCCGACATCAGAACCCGAGCGCGACCCGCGAAAATGGTACCGAGCTGGCGGATTCGGCTGGCGGACATGTCCAAAATTGTGACTTCTGCCTGCATCCCCAGTGCCAGAAGTGCGGCCTGTGTGCCCACGACGCCGCCGCCGATTACAAGAACCCGGCACGGGGCAACGCCCGGGGAGCCACCAAGCAGCAGTCCGGGGCCTCCCCCGTTGCCGGCAAGGTGGGTGGCTGCTGCATGAGCCGCGAGACGGCCTGCGATCTCACTCATTGGTGTCAAGAGTGGCAGTCCGCTGTCGTCCTGGACAGTCTCATAAGCGATGCCCAGAGTGCCGGCCTCAAGGAGCGCTTCGGTCAGGGGCCTGTCCGCGGCTAGGTGAAGGTAAGTGAAGAGGGACAGGTCCGGACGCAGGAAACCAAACTCCGCTGCGATGGGTTCCTTGACCTTGACGAGGAGTTCGGCAGAGTTCCATGCTTCGGCCTGGCTGACCAGCTGCGCACCAACGCTTGCATACTGCTCGTCACGATAACCGGCAGCGATGCCCGCTCCGGTTTCAACGAAGACGGTGTGGCCGCTGCGGACGAGTTCGGCCGCGCCCGCCGGGGTGAGACCGACCCGCTCTTCCTGGGGCTTGATCTCTTTGACGACTGAGATACGCATATTTCTGCTACTTTCTGGTTTAGGCCTCTGTGAAGAGACGTTTAGGTGGTGGCGCGCCGCGCCACGTTGTAGAAACGGATGCTTTGGTATTCTTCGAGACCCTCTGCGCTTCCTTCGCGTCCGAGCCCGGATTGCTTGATGCCGCCGAACGGAGCGGCCGCGTTGGATGGGACACCCTGGTTGATCCCGACGATTCCCGTTTGCAGATGGTCGGCTACGTTAAGGGCGCGGTCCAGATTTTCCGTGAAGACGTACCCTGCGAGCCCGAATTCAGTCGCATTGGCCCTGCTGATGGCTTCGGCCTCCGAACTAAACCTCTGGATCGCAGCGATCGGGCCGAAGATCTCGGATTTGGCCACGTCGGCTTCTTCCGGGACTCGATCCAGCACCGTAGGGGCAAAGAAATGTCCTTGGGAGTCGTAGGCCTGCCCACCGGTAAGAAGGTCAGCGCCTAATTCGACGGCATTCCGGGTGAAAGACTGCATCTGAGCGACGGCCCGGTCATCGATCAAAGCGCCGAGTGCCGTGCCCTGACCGAGGCCGCTTCCCACCGGGACCTGGGAGAAGCGCTCGGTGAGTCCAGCGACAAATTCCTCCGCTACGCCGTCCTGGACATAGATCCGGTTGGCTCCGATGCAGGACTGACCCCCATTACGGAGCTTTGCTGCGAAGGTTCCTTCGATAGCACGCTGCAAATCGGCGTCATTAAAAACGATGAGCGGCGCGTTTCCGCCCAATTCCATCGAGCTGCGCAGCACGTTCCGGGATGCCAGTTGCAGAAGTTTGCGGCCGACGAGGGTTGACCCTGTGAACGAAACTTTCCGAACCCGCGGGTCGTTGAGTACTGCTTCGCTGAAGGCTCCGGAATTTGAGGTAGTAATGACTTGAACCAGTTCGTCGGGGACGCCGGCTTCGACAGCGAGCTGGATGGCATAGTACGTCGTCAACGGGGTCAGCGTAGCGGGCTTGATCACCGCGGGGCATCCCGCCGCGATGGCCGGAGCAATCTTTCGGGTAGCCATGGCCAAGGGGAAGTTCCAAGGTGTGATCAATACGGCCAAGCCCACAGGTGAACGACGGGTGAGGATGTTGGCCCCGCCGTCCGGAGACTCCCGGAAGCTGCCTGCCGGGCGCACTGCTTCTTCGGCATACCATCGCACGAAGTCGGTGCCGTACTTAACCTCGCCGCGGGCCTCGGACAGAGGTTTGCCCATTTCGCGAGATATCAGGTGGGCCAAATCTTCACTGTGGGCAACCAATTTGTCGTACCAGGCATGCAACAGGTCGGCGCGCTGGCGTAGCGTAGTCCGGGCCCAAGTTGCCCCCGCTGCGTCGGCTTTCCCCACTGCAGCAAGGGCTGTTTCCACATCGGCGTCCGGGACATGGGCAATAGTTTCACCGGTGGCGGGGTCCTGTACTGCGATGCCCTCGGCTGGGAGAGCAATGCTGTCGATGACCTTGCTGGCCCGCTGAAGGCTTTCGACATCCGGAGTGATCAAAGCTGTCGCGGTCTCGGAAGCAGTGCTCACTGGTTTTCCCTCTCGCTGATGGCCTGTCCTATGGCGCCTACGAAGAGACTCAGCTCCTGGTCGCTGATGATGAAGGGTGGGCTGACCTGAACTGTGTTTCCCCGCAGGGGCCGGGCAATGTAGCCGAGTTCGATCAGGTCGTCGCAGATCTGTTCGGCATTCAGATGGTCGGCGAGGGTAACGCCTCCAAGGAGGCCAGCAACGCGCACGTCGGTCACCGATGCACGCTGGGACAGTGTGTCGAACTCGGTGCGCAGTACCCCTTCGAGTTCCTTAACACGGGGAACCAACTGGTCACGCTCGAGGATTTCAAGGTGGCGCAGGGCGACGGCAGCGGCCGTGGCGTGGCCGGCGTAGGTGGCTCCATGACGGAAGATCGGAGTGTCGGGGGAGTCGATGTAGAACGGTTCCCACACGCGGGGGCTGACGAGCACGCCGCCAAGGGGAGCATAACCGGACGTGACTCCCTTGGCGAAGGTCACCAGATCCGGTTCGATGCGATAGCGTTCGGCGGCGAACATCGTCCCCATGCGGCCGAACCCTGTGATGACTTCGTCGAGGATCAGCAGGATGTCGTTTTCCCGGCAGATCTTTTGGATGGTTTCGAGATATCCGGGAGCTGGTGGGTTGACACCGCCGGTCCCTTGGACGGGTTCGGTGACAATGGCCGCGATGTTCTCCGGGCCGATCTGTGCGACGACCGCCGCGACATGCTCCGGATCGTTAAAGGAGACGCGGGCGGTTTCTGGAACCAGCGATCCTGTGCCGTAGCCTTCGCGGTTGAATTCGAGCCCTGCAATGCTCGTTCCATACGCGTGCAACCCGTGGTAGGCGAACTCACGGCTCAGAATGACCTTCTTCGAGCTGCGACCTTCACGCTGCCAGTGCCGACGAGCCAGCTTGCAGGCGACATCAATAGCGTCGGATCCGCCTGAATTCAGGATGACTTTGGAACGGTCAATCGGCGAAATGTCGGCCAGACGCTCGCCCAAGGCGAGGGCCTTGTCGTTCGTGAACCGGCCGAAGATATGGTACGTCTCGAGCTGCTTCATTTGCTCGTAGGCGGCCTCGGCCAGCTCGGGATGCGAGTGACCGACGTTGGCGTGCCATAGGCCCGCGGTCCCGTCAAAGAGACGGCGACCATCGGACGTGAACACATATGAGCCCTCCCCACGCTCAATGACAAGCTGGCGGCCGAGTACCGTCGGGGTGTGCGCCTGGGCAGGCCAGAGGGCCGGTCCGTCCAGCAGCCGCGGAGCCGACTGGGGCGCTGTATCGGTAAGAGTCATGTCTGTTCGCTCTTTCTGGTGAAGTCCTTGGTGAACGGGAAACCAGCAGTTTTCCGCCGTTCAGGCCAATGTAGCTACACCGAAGAGTAAATAAAAGCGAATCTTTTCGACGCTTATCTGTAACTGGATCTTACATATCTATGAGTGCTTGTATCACTGCTTGTCTTACGGCCACCAGGGCGGCGCTGTGTTCTGAGCCTGAGCGCACCAGATATTGGATGCTCCGTTGTTGATCGGTCGGAAGCCACGGACTCGGGCTGATGGTGCTGCCTGCTTCGCGGAGCACCATGTCGGGCAGGAAGGCTGCGGCCAAGCCTTGTTCAACCATACGAAGGTGGAACAGCAGGTCGGAGGAGACATGAGCGATGAAGGGTTCGATTCCGCGTTCCCGGCAAACGCGCAATGCCCACTGTGAGGAGGCGGATGTCGTTGGTTCAATGACCCAGCGTACATTCCTAAGGTCGGTGAAGTCGGTGAACACCACACCCCGGGGGAGGTATCCGCGGATCGGGTCCTGACCGATGACGGTGGTGTGGATGCCCCCGTTCGGCGCTCCGGGAGTTCCGGGAAAGGCATCAGTGATCACCGCGTCGACCTGCCGAGAGATGAGCTGCATGACTGCGGCTTCAGGGTCTTCCCGGCGCAGCCTGACGTCAAGGCCGGGGAAATTTTCGGCCAGTTCTATTAGGGCTGTGGGAAGGACGCTGCGGCCGATAGTGGTGAAGGCTGCGACTGTCACAACTCCTTGGGGGCGTTCATGGGAGGCGGCCAGGTCTGCTTCGGCGCGTTCCATAGCGGCCAGGATCGCTTCCGTATTGCGGACAAGTTCCTCACCGGCTGCCGTGAGTTTGACGTTGCGGCCGACCTTTTCCAGCAGGACGACGCCGGTTTCTTTCTCCAAGAGTCCCAGCTGCTGTGAGATGGCCGAATGGCTGTAGGAAAGTTCACGGGCAGCGGCGCTCATGCTGCCGCGTAGCTTGACTTCCCTCAGCAGGGTCAGTCGATGAAGGTCGAGCATCTGTATATCTGCCTATTCGCTGTCAAACGCAATCTTAGGTGCCAGTTGGCCAAGGTCCCCGGTGCTTGAATTCCAAGGTTTCATCCAATCATCTCTTCAAGCCGATCGTTACGCTTGACGATCGTTTTGCGGTGGCAGAAGAGGTGCGGGGCGGCCTCGTTAGAGCCGGTGCTGACATCAACCTTGACGGTCCGGACAAATCGCTGACGATTGCAGGCGTCAGGCGCACATTTCGTCGCAATCGGCATCACGCCTGTCCCCTGCACCCGCCGAGCCCAAGACCTGGCCAAAAGTTCCCATGAGTTGCACCGGAGGGTTGACGTGCCGGATGACATGTTCGTATGCTGAGTGGCATGCAATGATGTGCGTAAGCATCGTGCCGAGGCTTGCATAGTCGGAAGTGTCCGCGCGTAAAGACGTGGCGTTGTCAGATACCTCGTACATGTCGCTGGCATGCATTCACCGCCCCTCATACTCGAAAGGAAGAATATGACTTCGCTAAAGGAACAGGAACAGGACTCGGTCGCCGATGCTTCGGTGCCGATTGATCTGTTGGAGGGCCGCTACTACGAGGAAGTCCAGATCGGCCAGCGATTCATCGCGCCGGCCGTCACGATCACCGAGAGCATGATCACCACAGCGTGCGGTCTGTTCCAGGACATTGCTCTCCTGCACCGCGATCATCGGATCGCCGCCGAGAACGGGTTCCGCGGTCCGATCGCGCCCGGCGCTCTTACCATGGGGGCTTCCATCGCTCCACTCGCGCTGATCATAGGCAAGAAGACAGTGACGCACCTAACCGACGAAATCACTTACCGGAGTCCCGTGTATGCCGGCGACACGCTGGATATCGAAATCGTCGCCGTTCGCCGCGAGAAGACGTCACGGTTCGGGATCATCGAATACGCCACCTACGTCACCAATCAGGAGGGCCAAGAGGTTGCAGACATCCTCACCAAAATGGGCCACGCCTACTCACCGAAGGGATCAGACGCATGAGCGAGCGTAACTGGGACGTCGTCGACACCCACGTGCATCTCTGCAGGACGACGCAAGAGGGCTGGAACGCACGTACCATCGAGGACCGGTGGGACCGGGGCGGCGATTTGCCGCAGTTGAACCGATACATGGCAGAGGCCGGTGTTTCTGCGTCATGGATCATCAACGCGTGGCCCACGGAAGCGATGGGGCAGGCCTTGCGCGCCAAAGCTCCCGAGGACCTCTCTGAGGCAGAAAGGGCAGCTTTCGACAACCGCGTACTCGAAATCCAGCGAGATCGGTGCGACCGCAAGAATGCGTGGCTCGTCGAGGTCTCTGCTGCCGCACCCCGCAAGTTTGCCGCGCTGATAGGTGGAATCGATCCGTATTTCGGCGCCGACTGGGTTGAGGACCAGGTGGATAAGTACCACGCCGCCGGGGCCCGCGGAGTGAAGATTATCTCCACGTGGGGCCAGTATTACCCGTCCGACCCCGCACTTGAGCGTGCGTTCAAGAAAATCGAAGAACTCGATATGGTCATCCTCGCCCACAGCGGCGGCCTCGATGGACATGTCGGCCACGCTGCGCACGACGACTACGCGTTCCCCGTTCAGTGGCGTCCCGTCCTCGAGCGCCACCCAAAGCTCAAGGTCGTCATGGCCCATTTGGGCTACCTGCAGCCACTCACCGGATACGGCACGGAAATGCACGACCAGCGCGTACAAATGGCAAGGGACTTCGAGAACGTTTACTTCGATCTGTCATGTGGCTTCGAGGAGGGCTTCGACGAGGTCGGGATCGAGTCTGTGCGCCAAGTCGGCGTCGAAAGATGCCTCTGGGCTTCCGACTGGCACAGCCACCGGGCAATCCTAGGTCTCCAAGGAGTCAAGCAGTCGCTTCTCACCGACGACGAGAAGGCAGCAATCCTCGGCGAGAACGCCCGGCGCGTTCTCCCTTTGTGAAAGGTACAGACCTCTAATGAGCATCGTTACACCGACTATCACTCTTCACGACTCCGCTGTAGAACAGATCGCGAGGACCATGTTTTCCTTCGCCAACGGCGAAGTCTATCCGGGCCACATCAACCCATCCTGGGGCACCTACACCAACGTCGGCGAAAAGCGGATGCCAGTCGAGCACCGCTGGGAGGGCACGCTGTGGCCCGATATCGTGATGGTGGACACTGCGAAGGGCAATTCTCCCCGGCTTATCGTCGAAGTGGAGACCGAGGACACTATCAACGAAGAGACCCTGGACCGGATTTGGAAGCTCGACATGGACGAGTGCCCGATCTTCTACCTCTTCGTTCCCAGCGGCACCGCTACCAAAACGGCAGAGCTGCTGCTCAAGTTCCGGGGCATGTGCAAGGTTCCCCGCGCGCTCTACACCTACGAGTTCGACGATCTCTACAACATTGTTGTGACACCTGTCTAACGACGCGCCACATTGCCCGATGGAGCGAGGGAATCTCCTGCGCGGCTCATTCGCGCTGATGACCTATCCCAACCTATCCGGGGGAGAGCGATAGCTCTCCCCCGGATTTCCCCGAATAAACCCACGAAACGGAGACGACGATGGCCTCAGCGATCGCTGCAGTTCTCGAGAGCGCCCAGAACTTTCAGTTCCGCGAGTTCCCCCTTCCGGGGGTGACCGACGACGACGCCGTAATAAAGGTCGAGGCCAGCGGCCTCTGCGGCACTGACTATGAGCAGTACCTCGGCGGACTTAGCTTCGGTGACGGGATGCCTATCATCCCTGGTCACGAGGTAATCGGATGGATCGAGAGCATCGGTCCCATCGCGGCGAAGCGCTGGGGCGTCGAAGTCGGCGACCGAATCGCAATCGAACCTATCATCCCCTGTGGAGTCTGCGCCGGTTGCGTCCAGGGTGCGTTCTCGCGCTGCCAGTCAGGCCTCGGGTACGGCATGTTCCAAGGCACTAGCAGCGCTCCCTCGCTGTGGGGCGGTTACTCCACCCATGTCTACCTACACCCGCGGGCGCTCATCCATAAGCTGCCCAAGGATATCCCCACGGACGTTATGACCCTGGTTAACCCACTATCGAATGCCGTCCGCTGGGTTTACGAGGTGGGAGGGGCCGCGCTCGGATCGACGGTCGTCATCGCAGGCCCAGGCCAACGGGGCCTGCTCGCAGTGGTCGCTGCCAAACGCGCAGGTGCCGAGAGGATCATCGTTTCGGGGACCACCTCAGATGGTACTCGGCTAGAGCTGGCGCGCCGCCTCGGCGCGACGACAGTCATTAATGTGGACGAGGAGGACGCGGTTGCGCGGGTGACTGAAGTGACCGGCGGCACCATGGCCGATGTCGTCCTCGACGTATCGGCGGGCGCTATGGCACCCATCTTGCAAGGCATCGATATGTTGCGGCGCGGCGGCCGACTCGTCCTCGCCGGACTGAAGAGTGGAAAGCTACTCGATGAAGTACCCATCGATCGGGTCGTCCTCCATGAAATCGAACTGCGAGGTGTCGTTAGCGGTGACTACCAGTCCACCGAGTTGGCTATCAGCATCATCCGCGAGAATCCCCAGGCCCTGGCCCCGCTGTGCACTCACTCCTTCGCCCTGGGAAACGTCACCGAGGCGGTCCGGACGCTGGGCCGAGAGATCACTGATGGCACGGATGCCGTGCACATCACGCTCACCTCGGACGTGCACTAGCCACTGTCGCGTCTATTTGCGTTTCGGCCGGGGGTAATCGGACTCCGCGACAGTTGGTCACTTAGTCTTGGTGCGATACGAGGAAAACTGGTCGGCTACAGGGTGGCGAGATTTCCCTGAGAGCTGCGTGCACTGTTGCACAAAGATCACCGATGGGAAATCCGTTCCTGGGCAGGGCGATCGGAGCGTAGTATCCCGAGTTCGGCTCTCTGACGCCTCAACCTCGCCGACGACATCACTCGCGCCCCGCCACTGCGGGATGGGGCCACGATGCGGCCCAGCACTCAAGCCGTGCCCAGGACGGAATTTTTCAAGCTGAACGG
>NZ_JAGGPM010000037.1 GCF_018613835.1 Arthrobacter sp. ISL-5
ACTCCAGCGACATCCAGGCCGGGCCGTTGTTGCTGGCCCTCATTCCGCTGGCTGCTTACACGTTCCTGGCCCAGAAGTACCGCCGGTTTTTTGGCACCAGACCCGTCGCGGCGTGGGTGATCCTTCTTCCCTTGGGCGTGATCACCTGGGGGTTGGTGCATGCATCCGGCATCCATGCCACCGTCGCCGGTGTGCTGCTGGGGTTCGCCATCCCTGTGGTCCGGTCGCAGGCCAGCGGCGGCCCCTCTGCGGGTCCTGGCCTCTCTGAGATTTTCGAGCACCGGTTCCGGCCGATTTCCGCCGGGATTGCGGTCCCGGTCTTTGCGTTCTTCTCCGCCGGTGTCGCCGTGGGTGGCTGGGACGGCCTGGTCTCGGCCGTGACTGACCCTGTGGCCATCGGCATCATCGTGGCGTTGGTGCTGGGTAAACCGGTGGGGATCCTGGGCACCACCTGGCTCCTGACGAAGGCCACAAGAGCGTCCCTGGACCGGTCCCTGAAGTGGATCGATGTGTTCGGGATGTCCCTTTTGGCCGGGATCGGCTTCACCGTTTCGCTCCTCGTGGCGGAGCTGAGCTTCGGGCAGGGCAGCGCCCACGATGACCACGCCAAGGTGGGAATCCTCGCCGCGTCCCTGCTGGCCGCGCTCCTGGCATCGGCAGTGCTGGGCGTCCGGAACCGTCAGTACCGTGCCGTGGAGGCGGAAGAGGCCATCGACACTGACCGGGACGGCATCCCGGACGTTTACGAAGAAGACCGCCGCCCGTGACCTGACCCGGTCCACACGCGTGGAGGGTCCCCTACCGGCTATGCGGTAGGGGACCTCCCCGTCAAGAGGCGGCGGGGTCAGTGGCCGGCACCGAGTTTCCCGCCAAGGCGTTCGCGCATGAGGGTGCTTGCGTCGTTGAGGCCGATGATCTTCACGTCCGTGCCGTGGCGGTGGTACTTCGCGGTGATGGCATCGAGCGCTGCGATGGTGGAGGCGTCCCAGAGGTGGGAGGCGTGCGTGTCGATGACGACGTGCTCGGGGTCCAGGGCGTAGTCGAACTGGGTATAGAGGCCGTTGGAGCATTGGCTAAACGAGGAAGTCGGCAAACTCCTTCTCCAGGAACTGCTTGGGCCTGGCCCCGAGGGCGGCAGCCCGCAGCCTGCCGCCCTCGAACAAGAAGATGGCCGGGATGGAGGTGATGCCCAGCGTCTCTGCGACGCCCGGATTTTCGTCGACGTTGACTTTGACAACCTCGACCTTGCCGGAGTGCTCGTCAGCGATCTGGTCCAGCACAGGGGAGACCAGTCGGCAGGGGCCGCACCAGTCCGCCCAGAAGTCAACAATGACAGGCTTGGATGATTTGAGGACATCCTCTACGAATGATGCGTCGGTGACGTTTCTGAGACTGGTCATGATGTATTGCGGGCCTTCGATCTTAGGGCGGCGGTGTTTTGGACGGTGATCCGGCCGCGGCCTTGCCGGATGATGCCTTGGGCCGCAAAATCGGCCAGGGTCTTGCTGGTGGCTTCGCGGGTGGCGCCCAGGAGCCCGGCAATTTGTTCGTGCGTGAGCCGGATAGGGCGGTTCTGCCCGAATCGGCCGGCCGGGGCGGTACCTGCGAGGCTGAGCAGGGTTGAGGCAACGCGGGCCGTCAGGGGACGCAGGGCCAGATCAGTGAGACGTTCTTCCAGCCGGGCGACTTGTTCGCCGAGGAGCCGGGAAATGCGGATAGCGATCCTCGGGTCCGAAATCAGAAACCGTTCCACCTCCTCGGCGCTGAGGCGACAGATCGCCGAGTCCTCGATGGCTTCAGCGTAGTTGTCATACATGCGCTGGCCGACCAGAAGCATCTCGCCGAAGACGGCTCCGGGTTCGAGAATGGCCATGGTCAGGGCCTTGCCGTCCTCGGCGACCCTGAAGACACGCACTCTGCCGGTCTTGAGGATGAACAGGGCCGTGACGGGTTGGGATTGGCTGAAGACCAGTTCTCCGCGGCGGAACATGCGGACCGGGGCCATCAGGTCCATGGCCCGCATCTCCTCGGGGGACAGGTCGGCGAACAGGTCCACCTCGTCCAGGCAGGTGAACGGGTCCTCCGGACCGGCCGCGAAGGGGTCGGGCTCCCGTTGCTGCGGCGCCCAAGGCTGGAGGCCGCCGGCGGCGGCCTCCAGATCCCGTCCGACGTCATCGCTCACGTCCGGCCTTTCAGCACACGTACGGCCACGAGGGCCAGGATGGCCCCATAGACCAGATGACCCATCAGGGACATTCCGGCCATCGTGTCGATCACGAACAATGGCATTCCCAGGACGGCGGGCATGATGGTCAGGGCCCCCAGGACCCACCAGAGGGCACCGTAGCCCAGGCCCACCAGCGTGCCCTTGCCGTAGGAGCTGAGGAGCCCGGCGAAGGGTACGGTCAGGCCGAGCCCGATCAGGATCGAGATGACCATGTGGATGCCGAAGCCGGCCCCGGCGGAATTCAAGCCGACCAGCGATGCAACCATGGGCAACATGCCCATCATGGCCATGAGCAGACCGAAAACCAGGCCCCCGGCGATCCCGCCGGTGACGCCGGCTGTTGCGCGTCGGCCCAGATGCATTGCGGAAATGTGGGGGTGGCGTGCCACCGGAGATGTCGCGGACATTGCTTGACTCCTTTCGCGGAACGAATGCTGCTTACCCTCGCAATGTAGCCCCCGGGCAGGGGGCAGTTCTGTGATCTTGAACACACAGCGTGAGAGTGGGCGGTTATCGCCCTGACCCCAATTCCCCGGCTTGCATCATCCGGGCTTTGGTGCTGGGTAAACCGGCAGGGATCCTGGGCGCCGTCTGGCTCCTCACCAAGGCGACCTAAGCGTCCCTGGACCGGTCCTTGAAGTGGATTGATGTGTTCGGGGTGTCCCTTCTGGCCGGGATCGGCTTCACCGTTTCGCTCCTCGTGGCGGAGCTGAGCTTCGGGCAGGGCGGCGCCCACGATGACCACGCCAAGGGTCGGGATACTCGCCGCGTCCCTGCTGGCCGCGCTCCTGGCGTCCGTAGTGCTGGGCGTCCGGAACCGCCGGTACCGTGCGGTGGAGGCGGAAGAGGCCATCGACACTGGCCTGGACGGCATCCCGGACGTTTACGAAGGGGACCGCCGCCCGTGACCTGATCCGGTCCATACGCAGGGAGGGTCCCCTACCGTCTGTGCGGTGGGGGACCCTCCATGTTTACGGCGGCTGCGGGATTAGTGGCCGGCGCCGAGTTTCCCGGCGAGGCGTTCGCGCATGAGGGTGCTTGCGTCGTTGAGGCCGATGATCTTCACGTCCGTGCCGTGGTGGTGGTACTTCTCGGTGATTGCGTCCAGGGCGGCGATGGTGGAGGCGTCCCAGAGGTGGGAGGCGTGCATGTCGATGATCACGTGCTCGGGGTCCAGGGCGTATTCGAACTGGGTGTAGAGGCCGTTGGAGGACGCGAAGAACAGTTCGCCGTCCACGACATAGGTCGCTGTCTGGTGCCCATCGATGGTTTTGACGGTGCGTTCGACGGTGACGAAGTGCGCGACCCGGAGGGCAAACAGCACCATGGCAACAATCACGCCAACCCCGACGCCGATTGCCAGGTTGTGGGTGGTGACTGTGCCGACAACGGTGGCGACCATGACCAGGGTTTCGCTCTTGGGCATCATCTTCAGGGTCCGGGGATGGATGCTGTGCCAGTCGAACGTGGCCCAGGAAACGAAGATCATCACCGCGACCAGGGTATCCTCCCCACTCACCGAGAACCCGCATGGCGAGGTCCGGGAGCGGAAGGTTGCGGATTTCTTCCGAGGTCAGCTCGCTCATGGTGCGATCGTACGACCATAATGACCAGCTAAAGAGTCCCGGACACGCCGAGAGCGGACGAAAGAGTTGCGGGTCGCCTTAAGGAGCGAGGCCAAGAAGAGAATCTCCATCGGCAATGGGATGGGGCCATCCGCCTATGCACTCCAGGCACGCAGGCGAGCTATGTCGTCTGCTCGCTGTCCGTATCCGGGAATTCACGGAGTGTGGCCGCTACGGCCCTGACCGCGGCCGGGTCTTCCGTCCAGGGCCGGCCTGTCCGCGTGCAGGCGTGGAAGTTTGTCACTTTCGTGGCCTTGGCGGCCTCAGTGAGTTCTGCCCACGCTACCCGCAGTTCCTCCAGGAGCTCCGGTGACATGGGCGCGTCCGGGACAGGGACTGCCGCCCCAACTGGACTCACGGGTGCCGCGGTTGCGGCTTTTCGCTGAAAAAGACTTCTAAGGCCCATTTCTGTGTTCCCCCTTTTCCCCCTACCCAGAGTATCAATGCCCCCTCAACGCGTCCGGGACCTCCGAACCCGGAAGACTGCTGCCATGGCCCTGTTCAGCCCAGCAAGCCGGGCGACAGTGGAGGCGACCAATCTGGCCCGTGGTTACCCCTCACGGTAAAGGCCTGGTTGCTCTGTTCGAGCCGGGCTTGATGGGAGTGTTCATGTGCCGTATCCCGCTTGGCTCCAGACGTGAGTCGGGATCCGCAGGCGCGAGCTGTGTCCACGTCGAGTGCTACGAGCAGACCGGGCAAAACCGACCGCAGAATAGTCTTTACACATGGCAGCACCACCGGGGACGTGTCCTTAAACGTAATTGTGATGTCGTGCTAACGGTGGACGACTTTCGTCAGCCATGCGCACGGAGTCCATGGCGCGGAAGCAGTGTCTGCCTGAGCCAGCTGGTGATCTGCGAGCGTTGAGGGGCGGACTACGACGCTGCTGCGAAGGCAAGTTTGCCCAGCCACCTCACTGCGGTGCCTGGCGAAAGTTAGGGGATGGGTGTCGCGGGAGTCCAGATCGCCAAGGGTCTCCGCGCGGGTCTGGACGTGTTCGAGTACCTTCGTCCAGGTGCCGTCCTTGGCCCAGCGGTCGAAGTTCTTGAATACGGTGTTCCAGTTCCCGAAGCGCTCGGGAAGGTCCCGCCACGGCGCCCCCGTCCGGAACTTCCATGCCGTCCCCTCAACGACCATGCGGCGGTCCGCGACCGGGCGCCCGTTGCCCTTCCAAGCAGGAAACAGCGGCCCGATCACGGCCCACACCTCGTCAGATACTAAAAAGCGATCGCCCATCTCACCAGCCAACCGCATCCAAACGCCTGACGGGTTTAGCAACACACCCTAGACCGCCACTGGAAACGCCTTGGAAGGACGCTGGACCCAGAGGACTTCACCGATGCCCAAGCCATTGCAGCAATCGAGCGGATAACCCGCGGCAACTTCCGGCTCCTCGAGCGACTGTTCCCCCCAGATCACCCGCGTCCTCAAAATAAACCAGCTCGAAACCATCACCGACGACGTCATCGAAGCAGCCGCCAGCATCACCTGCACCGTCCTCACAACAACCGCGCAGGACTCATTGGGACACGTCCATGACAGATCCCCGGTGATCATCCCGCGGGACATGGTGGATCACTGGCTGGACCCGGGAACCAAAACCCTTCCGATATTCAGCAGCTCCTGGACGCCATGCCCGACCCTGCCCTCGCCCCGCGAAAAGTCAGCGACAGAGTCAACAACGTCCGCAACGATGGCCCCGAACTGATCGATCCCGCGTGACCCGGAGGCCCGTTCCCCGGCCCTGACACTCTCCGGACAGCACTGCGGGCATATCCTCCAAAGGATATGCCCGCAGTAGAGCGATTCGGGAAAAGGCTACTGGAGCCAGGCCTGCACCTGCTGGGAGTGTGCGTCCACCCACTTCTTGGCGGCTTCTTCGGGTTTCATGCCGTTCTGGATGTCGGTGGCAACCGCATCCTGGTCGTCATTGGTCCAGGTGAAAGCCTTCGCCAGCTTGGCGGCCGGGGAACCACTGTCGGCAAACTTCTTGGAGATCATCTTGTTCAGCTTGTAGTCGGGATAGTCACAGGCCACTTTCTCCGGGTCTGAGTCACAGCCGGGCGTCCACTTCGGCAGATTGACTTTTACCAGCGGAACTTCGGAGAGGAACCACTGCGGCTCGTAGAAATAGCCCAACAGCGGCGTCTTGTTCTTTTCAGCCGAACGGAATGATTGGATGAGGGCCGCTTCTGACCCGGAAAAGACCACCTTGTAGTCGAGCCCTAGGTTCTTGACCAGGGCTTCGTCATTGGTGACGAAGGCCGGGTCGCCATCAAGCACCTGCCCCTTTCCGCCGGACTCCGACGTGGCCAGTAGCGAGGCGTACTTGTTCAGGTTCTTGCTGTCGGTGATGTCCGGGTACTTCTCTGCCATCCATGGTGGTACGTACCATCCGATATGACCTTCGTTGCCGGTTGGACCGGCGTCGACTGCCACCGCCTGATCAGTGATGTATTGCTTGACCAGGTCGTCATGGCCCCAGTTCTCGATGATGACGTCAACCTCGCCGGAACCGAAGCCCTGCCAGGAAATCTGCTCCGAGAGATCCTTTTGGACCACTGAGCAGCCGAGCTTCTCCTTGGCGACGTAGCTGTAAACAGCGGCATTGGCGGTGTATCCCACCCACGCATTCATGGCCACGTTGACAGTTCCACATGAAGCATTGCTTGCGCCTGCGGCGGCCGCCTGATTGACCGAGGCACCGCCGCAACCTGCCAGCAGCAAGGCGCCGGCAACGGCTCCAGCGAGTGTCGGAATAGTTCGTTTTAGGATGAGTCCGGCTTTTGTCATGGTTGGAGCTCCTTGTTGTTGGGGGATGTCGCGGAGTCGGGGCGGCTTGTACGGGTCGTTTTTGCTGTGGGGGATTTCCTGGCAGGGGTGGCGGCGGCAGCCTGTGTCATGCGGTCGAGCAGGATTCCCAGAAAGACGATGGCCAGGCCGGCAGCAAGGCCTTTGCCAAAGAGTGAGCTCTGCACAAAGCCGGCTACGACGTCGTATCCCAGGCCACCGGCTCCTACCAAGGCACCCACCACCACCATGGCCAGGACGTAGATCAAGCCCTGGTTGGCAGCCAGCGCCAAAGACTTCCTGGCCATAGGGAGCTGAACCTTGGTGATCACCTGCCAAGGGGTTGAGCCGCTGGCTACGGCGGCTTCGACGACTGTCGGAGATATGCCGGCTATGCCATCAGCGATGATTTTGATGGCCACTGGTGCCGCGTAAATGATGCCGGCGACGATAGCGGTGAAACGGGTGGCGCCGAAGAGTCCCAGGAACGGGACCAGGTAAACGAAGGCCGGCATGGTTTGGCCGGCATCCAGCAACGGCCGCATGAACTGGTCCATCCTGCTGGAACGTCCCATGGCCACCCCGAAGACGACGCCGAGGACCATCACGATTGCGGTGGCAACCAGCGTGCTGGCCAGCGTGACCATGGCGTCGCCCCACAGCCCGAGGTAGACGATCACCGCCAGGCAGAAGGTAGTTAGGGCAGCCAGTTTCCAGCCGCCGAGCGCGTAGGCGGCCAGCGCGATAACGGCGGCCAGGACAACTAATGGCGTTTCTGTGAAGAGCAACTGGAACGGGTTGAGGAAGCCGGTGGTCATTGTTTCGCGGAATGACACCGTGACCAGGAACAGGTGGGTCTGCAGCCACTCGCTTGCCCCGGTTACGCCTCTGACAATGTCTGGCCCGATATTCAGTTCCTTGGGGAATGCGGCCGCCCAGAGCATAGTTCGTGAAACGTGAATCAGGGCCACCGTCAGGACCAGGGTGGCGGAGACCAGGACCAGTCGCGTCCGGCGGGAGGTCTTGCTTCGCCGATGGGCTCCCGGTTCTGCCCTTCTGCTTGCGGCCGTCGTGACTCTGTCCAGCACAATGGCCATGAGGACTATTGACAGTCCGGCATTAACCGCAGTCCCGACGTCGAGGGACTGCAGCGCCCGAACCACCGTTTGGCCCAGGCCGGGTGCGGCGATCAGCGCGGCTATGGTGACCATCGACAGGGCGGCCATCGTAGTCTGGCTGATGCCCATCACGATGGTGCGCCGTGCCATTGGCAGTTGAAGCGTGAAGAGCCGCTGCAGCCCGGTGGTTCCCATGGAATCAGATGCTTCCCGGGTGTTCTCGGGGATGCCCCTGATCCCATGTGCCGTCAAGCGGATGACCGGCGGGGCCGCGTAAATCAAGGTGGCGATGACGGCGGAGGCCGGGCCGATCAGGAAGATCAACGCCAAGGGGGCCAGATACACGAACGTGGGGAGCGTCTGCATAAAGTCCAGGACAGGAGTGACGGCCTTTGCCACGTGCGCGTTGATCCCGGCCAGGACTCCCATCGGGATGCCGATGAGCAGGGTCAGCAACACCGCCGTGGCCACCAGGGCGAAAGTGTAGGAGGCCTCGACGAAGAGTCCCTGCAGGCCAAAGAACGTGAATACTGCGGCCGTGAGCAGGGCCACCCTCGCATTTCCCACGGCATAAGCGGTCCAGCTCAGTAGGGCGACAGTTCCCAACCAGCCGATCTCGGGCAGCCGAAGGCCTGTTGAACTCGCCGCGAATACCGTGATGAACAGGCTGGCAACAGCATCGACGGCGGCCCGCAGGGGCGAGAGCACGTACAGGAAGATTGGGTTGTCGCTGCGGTTTGAAGCAACCCACGCGTTGAATTGGTTGAGTGATCGGTGCAGGTCAGTCAATTCCGATGAGGGCAGCGCCAAGGTACCGAATCCATGGAGGAAGACGAAGCCCAAGAGCCAGACGGCCGCTGCACCCCCCAGCATTATCGTGCGCCGGCTCGGCCTGCGGCGGGCGGCGCGAAGGGGGTCGCCGCCGGTCTGGACCGCCGCTCTTTCACGAAGGAGTGTGGAGGTCATACCGCAGCTGCCTCCCTATGGAGCACGGACAGGATGCTGTCACGATCGACCTGTCCGATGATTTTGCCCCCGTCTTCGACGAGCACGGGGCAGGAGGACTGGATCACAGCCGAAATTGCGTCCCGGATGACCGTGCCGGAGCTGAGGACGGGTGCATCGGGAGGAGTGTCGATCCCCACGGGACGAATGATCCATTTGAGCGTCAGGACTTCAGCGCGGGGCACTTCAGAAACGAAGTCCGCTATGTACTCGTTGGCGGGCGATCCTACAAGCTCATCGCCGGTGCCACATTGGACCGCCTGGCCATTGCGCATGATCAGGATGCGGTCGCCAAGTTTGAGCGCCTCGGAAAGATCGTGGGTGACGAAGACCATTGTCTTGCCCATGTCCCTATGCAGCCTGATGACTTCCGCCTGCATATCGCGCCGAATTAGCGGGTCCAGTGCGGAGAATGGCTCGTCGAACAGGATGGTATCCGGGTCTCCCGCCAGTGCCCTGCCCAGGCCGACTCGCTGTTGCATACCGCCGGACAGCTGGTCCGGAAAATGTTGTTCGTAACCCTTCAGGCCGACGAGCTCGATGATTTCGCGCGACTTGGCGTAGCGGTCATTCTTCGCGGTGCCGCGGATTTGCAGTCCATAGGAGACGTTGTCAAGAACGGTGCGATGCGGCAGGAGGCCAAAGTGCTGGAAGACCATCGACATCTTCCGTCGGCGCAATTCGCGCAGCTCGGTTGTTCCTGCCTCCAGCACGTCCTGGCCGTCCACCAGAATGCGACCCGATGTCGGTTCGATCAGGCGCGTAAGGCAGCGGATCAAGGTGGATTTTCCGGATCCGGAGAGTCCCATGATCACGAACACTTCGCCCTTTGCCACGTCGAAGCTCATGTCGCGCACAGCCGCCACGCACCCTGTCCGCTCCAGTAGCTCGCCAGGGGCCAATCCAGCAAGCTGCTGATCCTTGGGGACCTTTTCGCCGCCTTGCCCGAACACTTTCCATAAATTGCGTACTGATATCTCGGGGCTGTGCATCTGGTAAACCTCATCTCCGACGCGGAGGATGCATCGGGTAGTTGTCTTATGATCAACCGTGATCGCATTACGCAACACGGTGAGGTAAGTCACTGTTGCTTGTCAAGACTTAATATTTCCCACGCGAAGCTATTGACAGGCTTTAGTGGCTAAGTCCCTTGTTTCACTTAGTGACGCGAGTTGCGTGTTGCGCACTCAGAAGGTTTTGTTACGATCCAGCTACTGTCCTTGATTAGTACAGCTTGCTGCACGGGCCGGTGCCGAGGATGGCAAGGCCAGCCAGGTCACCGTCTTCGAAGTCCCGAACATTGGAGGCTTCGTCGTACATCAGTTGGTGCGGGTCTTTGACGTGGTCGAGTCCCAGCAGGTGGCCCAGTTCGTGCATGATGACCGCCGCGGCCACCTGCCTTCCACCACGCTCGGCCAGAACGTCCCCAAACTGCGGTGAACCGTCCCGGGTTTGATGCCGCTATCTTCTGTGAGAAAGATAGTGATTATGCCCAAGCAGTTCCCTCCCGAAGTCCGTGACCGTGCAGCGCGCATGACGGTGGATCGGTTGTCCGAGTACCCGTTTGTTTATGCTGCCTGCAAGGCGCTGGCGCCAAAGCTCGGAGTCGGTCCTGAATCGCTGCGCCGCTGGGTTGTCCAGGCCAGGTCGACGCCGGTGAGAAGACCGGACCGAGCAGTGACGAGCTGGAGGAAATCAAGCGGCTTCGGGCTGAGGTGCGGGACTTGAAGGAGTCCAACGAGATCCTCAAACAGGCCTCGATTTTCTTCGCGAGGGAGCTCGACCCTCGCCGCCGCTGATCCGTCGATTCATCGACGACATGCGGGCTGAAGGTCATGCGGTCGAGTCGATCTGCGCCGTCCTGCGCGAGCAGGGCGTGCAGGTCGCCGCACGAACCTACCGGGCGTGGAAGAAACGCCTGCCAGCCCTGCGCACCATCGAAGACGCACGCATCACCAACGCGCTCCGCAGCTTGCAAATCCCCGATGCGAGGGGACGCCCCTGGCCCGAGATCATCTACGGGAGGCGGAAGATGACGCAGTGGCTGCGCCGTAACGGCTTCCCGGAAGCCTCGAAGCACACCGTGGACCGGCTCATGCGTCAAGAGGCCATGAACGGCCTCGTCCGGGGCCGCAAGACCCGCACAACCATCCCCGGCACGGACGGCCGCCGTGCCGGCGACCTGCTGGACAGGAACTTCACTGCCCCGGCTCCGAACCAGGTCTGGGTGACCGATTTCACCTACGTTCCGGTCTACTCCGGATTCGTCTACGTCGCAGCCACTGCGTCATCGTCCTGTACTCCCGGGCGATCGTCGGCTGGGAAACCTCAACCATCAAGGACACCGCGTTCGTCGAACACTGCCTGCGTACGGCCCTGTGGCGGCGCCAACACACCGGACGGCCGGTATCGGCGGGACTGATCCATCACTCAGATGCGGGCAGCCAGTACACCTCGATCCGGTACACCGACACACTGGCCTTGGAGGGCTTGCAGCCGTCTATTGGCAGCGTGGGTGATGCCTATGACAATGCCGCCGCCGAGACCGTGATGGGGCTGTTCAAGAACGATGCCGTCGCGAAGAATTCACCGTTCCGCACCGGGGCGTTGAAAACCGCAAGCGACGTGATGGAGATCGTCTTCGAGTGGGTCCACTGGTACAACAACCAACGCTTACATTCCTCCCTCGGACACCAGACGCCCGAGGAATTCGAGCAGGCATACTATGCTCGAGAAATCGGCTCGTTACCCGACGACGCCGCCAACAAACAGGCGGCATGATTCCCGGGACGGTTCACCCTGTTGACAGACGACGGCAAGGTGGAGATCGCCGCCCGCCCGGAGTCACTGGACAAGTTGAGTGAGGTCGTAGGGCACTCGTGACCGGCGTCAACCGCGAGCTCCCGCATTCATTTTGGAAATCTCCCACTAGTCGGCCCGGTAAAACGTCCCACTCAGGGTTCCTGGAACGCGACGCTTCACCATCGATTTTCAGCGACAGGAGACCCCTTTTAGGTCCGCTGTGAAAACCTCAAGATCCCGGTCCGCGGCTCTACTTGGAACTCGTCGACTCCAGAAAGTTGCCGGCCAGGCGAAACTTATCAGCAGCGACGATTGCGACTACGACGAGGCCGACCGAAAGGGCCGCGAAAATAACCTGAAAAAAGAACTCGGAACTACCGATCGCCTGAGCAGCTGTCGTGCAAAAGAAGCCAATTCCCGGCAGCGCAAAGGACTTCCACTGCCGCCGATTCTGAGCGGCAATGGCCCGCAACACGGGCACTTCATGGCCGCTTGAAGGAATCTTCCCCTTGACTTGCTGCCTGGCTCGACGCCTTTGAGTCCCCTCTAGCGCGGTCAACACGGATCGACTGCGAGGCACGTAAAGCTTTGTCCTCCAGGCGAATAGAACGCCCCGACAATCAGGATCAGCCCCATACCGGCCAAGGCGACTGACAGTACCCTGCGCCACGCTTCTATTTCTTCGCCATTCGCGGCGCGCGGCAAGAAAAGAGCCGCCAGAATTCCCATGAGGACGCCTGCGACCAACACCAATGCCGCAACGAGCCACCAGCGTCGTCGCTGGTCAATCGCCGGCTCTTCCTCGCCGTTAGCTATCCGCTCGGCCTTCACCCAGCGTTCCTGGAGATATGCATCCTCCCCCACTGCGTTCCTTCCCTAACGAAAGTCCCGTTTCGAAGCTCGTGCTTATGCGTTGGTTTGCGTGATTACATGAATCTTAGTCGACGATGTATAGGCTCCCATGAATTCAGAATATGCGCATGGTCGGCATCTTGAAACGCGTGGACACCCCTGGCATGGCAACGGTCATCGCAGGAGATTCCAAGGTGTGCGCGAACCTCGGTCTCGCTGAGAAAGCCCCACCTGCCGGGCAATCACGAGCCGCCACTGGAGTAATAACTGTTCCTGCCCATAAACGTCCCACTTAGGGTTCCGCTAACGGGACAAGTTATTGGTCAAGCAAACTCTCAGTAGTCCCCCGGAAATAGTGCCTCCGCCGCCTGCCGCGGGGATGCTGGCCGCCGGCTCAATGGCCGGTGCGCATTCGATCACGTGCGCAATTCACCACGGCGGACAAGTCCAGCCCATAGGTCGGCCCTTCGCCGGAACCGTATTCCTCGAGCCGGGCCGCACCGCGCTCTAAGAGACGGAGGGCGCCAACGCTGTTCCCCCGGGCGGCGTGGGTGAGCCCGACGCAGATCTGGGCGAGTCCTTGCCAGAGGTTGCGTTCTTCGGCCGGCCCGGCTTTCCAGCGGGCCTCGAGTACCTCATGGGCTGCGAAGGGCCGGCCGGCTTCCACCAGACTCCGGGCTGAGACCAACGTCTGCGCCGGCGGCAGCGGCTCCTCCGAGACTGGCTCGACGCCCGCGCTTCCGTACGGCAGGGGCCGCCCAAGAGCGTCACGTGGCCGGGCCTGCCGCGGGCGCCTTAGAGCATCCCGATCCCTGTCACCGGTCATAGTAGTTTCCATCCTGAGCGTTCCTGGATCTTACCGACAGTCATACGCCCAATGCTAAGACCCGGCGCCTTCGAACACGTGCGGCGCGGAGGAGGCCGTCGGCCCCGGAGCAGACATGATTACCGTTGGTCCCGTCGCAGGGGGTGATCCTTCGGAACCTCAACCAGCACGATGCGCACTCCGTCGGGGTCCGCGATCCACATCTCCACCAGCCCCCATGGCTCCTGCTGCGGCTTGCGGATTACCGGCACCCCGGCTGCCAGGAGCCGCTCGTGCTCGAGTTGGACGTCGCGGACCTGAATCCAGATCGCCAGGGCACTCCCGTGCGGATCAGTCGATCGTCCACTGACCTCGAGAAAACCGTTTCCCAGGAAGAAGACCAGACCCGGCGCATCACGACTCCCGAACTCTCGGTAGATCGCCAAGCCCAACGTGTCCCGATAAAACCGGTGGCTCCGCGCGGGTTCGGACGGATGAAGCAGGATACGGCTCCCAAGGACTTCCATGTTCTCCATCCTGCCCTCGAGCCATGCACTTCGCTCGCCGCGTGCTTGTGAATTCTTGGTGTTGCGTTCAAGGATCCCGTTGGGCGGCGAGCTGTCACATCGATCGGGGCACCACCGTCGACACCGAATCTGCTGCACCGACCGTTCCCCAAACGGGCACCGCGGAACCGCCACTTTACGCTGTGATTTAACCGCCATTTTCCGCCAACAGTCACAGCATTCCGCCGATCCGGATCCGCAGGAAAGTGTCCCCTCAGGGTGTCCAAGTTTCAAGGTTCTGGAACGCCCGGCTCATCTTTCATCAGCAAGTGACGGGAGTTGTGCAGACGACTTCGGACATCTCGAGCAGTCGCTTCGAAAAGCGACAGTTCGAGCACGCCGACCAGGCGTTATCCTTTCCAAGGATGGAGACACGCCCTGAATCGTTGTGGGAATCCGACGAGAGGAGACTCGGGACTTGTCAGAGGCGATTAGTGCAAAGCGTCCTTGCACTAATGGCCTCTGGGCCGACCGTGCCGACAAATCGCTGGTTATCCCAGAAGGGCCTTCTGGTTGCGGCCGAGGTGCGGCGCGCCGCGGTGAAGTCCGCAACACACCCGATCAGGTTGGCACCGACGTAGAGCAGGGCATCGGGGTTCGTCCTGCACCCGGTCAGTGTGTTCGTCTCCAGGGCCAGCGTGCTGTAGGTGGTGAAGGCTCCCATGAAGCCTGTGCCGGCGAGAAGCCGGATCATCCGCAGCCGCCCGGCCTCGGGGCCGCCGTGGGGTCGCTGCCGCCGCCCACGGGCCGTTGCTCGGAAGGGATAAGGACCAGGCCTGGCTATGTCTGGCGCCGGTGTCAGGCCGCGCCGTTCAGCCGGGTGCTGTGGGCTGCCCGGCGCGGTGCAGCGGCGCTGGCATGAAGATCCCGTGCCGTGACGCGGCGGGAATCGCTGGACTGGTGGACGGACATCGTGGGCGCAGGCGATGGATGTGGCCTTGCCGCGGGGCACAGGTCGGTGATCAGTCCCATGCCGGCGTACTCGCGCACGGCAGCAATGCCCGCGACAGCCGCGGGCTTGTCATCAAAGGCCTTGGAAACGGCCATCACCGTTCCATCCGGGGCTGTGAGCCGGAACCTGAAAGCCGCGTCGGCATCAACAAAAAGTTCAAACATCCCTGCCATGACAGTCCTTTCCGTAGGGGCGTCCCTCAGTGGCGTCATTGCCTCGGAGGGAAACGCGACACCGCTGTCGCTGCCCGCTGGATCATTCGTACGGTCGCAGTCAATCAATTCACAAGAGTCTTCCCCAGGCGTCTAACGTCCCGCAAGAGCCCTGGCAGTAAGACTTTACGTAAACGCGGCGGCGCCGGCACCCGCAGGGGCGGCTACCCCGAGTCGGGGTACGCACGCTAATCGGCGCAGCGAGGCCCTTGCCCGCCCTCGCCAGGCTTCCGGCTCGCGAGTCGACCACGTGACAAGGCCCCGTCTGCCCTGCGGACCCACCACAAGCCGGCCCACCACCGCACACCTTGGCTTCGCCAGCCGGGCGGTGGAATATGTCCACGCGCCGAAACCCGCCGCTCAGATCTTGCCGGGCGATCTCAGCCCGGCGATCTGAGCATTCCTGCACGGCAATCGGCGATGGGTCGACGCCGGGGTTGGTGTGCGTCGACCGTGCCGGGCAACCCAAGCGGGAAACCGGGCCCTGACTATAAAAACGCAAGCGTCCCTGTAAAAACGCAGGCGTCGCATTCAACGAGTTCTATCCCGGTTGCTTCCGGTAGCTGCAACGGGCGGGATGGGCGGCCCATTGGATCTGGACGCCTATGCCGATTGATGGCGACCAGGTAGATCCGACCCGCTGCAGATGGAACACACCCCAGTGACCAACACCCTCGGAACTCTAGTAGGCGTGTTGGCCGTGCTGAGCATCAGGCGACAGAACTGAGAAACGCCGCCGTGTCCTCTGCCACCTGGTCTGGGCATTCCCACAGGACAACGTGAGCGACGCCCGGATACACCTTCAATATGGAACCTGCTATGCGAGACGCCAGGACTTCCTGATCGCTCCGGGGCAGAAGGCCATCGTCGGCGCCCCAGAGGATCAGCGTGGGGGCATGGATGTTGCCGGCCTCCGTGGGCGGCGTGTCTGCACGCAGGCCGTCCAGCATGCCCTTCCACGCGCGCGCGGGCATCCTCACGCCGTCGCGCACTCGGTCCTCGGTGTACCACGCAGGAACTGCGTGCAGTAGCGGGAACCACGACAGCAAGTCCCGTACCCAGTCCTCATCGACCGGGTCCGTGAGCGCGTCGACTTCATCGGAGAAGGTTAGACGGTCCTGGAGGCTCAAAGGACAACCAACCAGGACAAGGGCCGCGACCCGCTCGGGATATATGACCGCCAACTGCTGAGCCACGTAGCCTCCGCTGGAGGAGCCCAGGACGAACGCCTTCGGGACATCGAGGGCCTCGAGAATAGCGGTCGCGTCCTCGGCCTGTTCGGCCAGCGAATAGCCGTCCTCCGGTTTGTCCGCATCGCCCTGGCCGCGGAGGTCGGGCGCGTAAACCCGGAAGCCGGCGAGGAGCGGTATGAGGCGATCAAAGCTACGGCGTGATTCGGCCCACGCATGGAGCAGGAGCAACGGTTTCGCCGCGGCGTCACCTTGGACCAGGCACGGCACGGTGATGCCTGTGCGGAGCCTGAGATTCCGGACCTCGGAGTCCATAGGCTCAGGGTACGCCTATGTTCGAGTTCATAAACAACCACTCGACCGACCTACGCTGGCGTAGCGTTTGGTCATGGTTCTTCTTTATGGTCATGCCGGCCTGGCTGCTGTGACCCTCACACGGGTTGCCGTGGAGGAATCCCAGGGCCCGGCCCGTTGGCGGTCCGTATGCGGGCCCTGGTAAATGACCTGACAGAGCGTAACGGCCCCGACAGCGCGGCCGATCTGGTGATCGCATTGGCAGGATTACACGTCGCGGCCTTGGACTCTCTGGCCAGACGGACAGGCACGGCTTTGGAGCACCTGGTGGACGAGCTGGAGCTTCAGCAGCTGGAAGGCATCTGATCGCAATGCTGTCCGGGGAGCGCATACCGCCGGACCTGAGGCGGCCGGGAGTCCCATGCGGAGCTTTCCCAGGCTGCCCAGTCGGCGGGGTGGATCGTGGGGCGGTGCAGGTAATAGCCTTGCCCTGATGTCATCCCGAGCTGGACGACGGCGGCGAGCTCTGGTTGGGGCGACCTTTCCATCCAGCCTCTCGGTTGCGTTCCCCAGTACACGTTGTCGAATCCCTACACGCTCCCTCCCAGAAACGGTTTTTGTCTACTGACCCGGGCAGAGAGTGGCGCAGGTCCTTTCCCATAAAGGGGTCCTCTTGAACCCACTGGCAGAAGAACTTGCTGTGGGTTCGGAATTCCCAAGAAGTTGAGGGACTGGCTCCTTCACGAACGTGGTCTTGGACCTCGTCAGATTCGGGCCCGGCAGGGGTTAGTATTCAGCCGATTCGATCGTAACGTAAGCTTCATCATCGACTCCCGTCAAGAGCTTCCCGTGTCGGAGGCGGCGCGGGCTTCGTCAGCCAACAAAATAGCTCCCTTTCACTAGTCGGAGGAAGGTCCTCACGATGTCCGATTCTGATCTGTCTGCATTGCGGGGACGAGCCGCCCGCGGTGACCTCGATGCAGTCGGGGAACTTATCGACCTTGCTGCGGAGCGCGAAGATTTCGAAGAGCTGCGAGTGCCAGCCTGCCTAAGACAGCGGAGACTAGCAACGATGAGTTTCCCGTCCAGCGGGGCATTTTTTATGAGCTCAAATAGTAAGCCGACGGACCCCTGATGTCGTCAGGTCGAAATGGCGAGCATTCGGTGCCGTCTTATTGTCCTGGGAACTGTGGCGGGGATGCTGTCGCCACCACGTTCTTCCATGCGTGCCCAACTTGGCTCTCCACGCCACCCGTCGCTGACCAGCGCATACATTCACCAGGGGCAGATAATCCGCCTCGGATCCTCAGCCTCGGCGCTCCGGACCTTTGAGTTGCGCCGCGATCCCCTGTCGGACCAGTGGCTGCTGGAGTCCATCACTGACAACTGAGGCAGCCGTGCGTAGCGTGGGGCCATGGGACTCATCTACGACGACCCGCAGCTGGCCGCGCTGACGCTGACGCGCCTTGCAGCCGAGGAATCCGAAGGCCCCGGCGCTATGACGGGGCGGATGCACGCAATCCTGGATGACCTGGTGCAGCGCAACGGGGCCGGCTACCTGGCGGAGCTGGCCATCGTCCCGGCCCGCGCCCGGTTCGCCGCCCTCGATGATCTCGCCCGCGCCACAGGGACCGACACAGCGAAGCTGCTGGACCTGATGGAAATCGAGGCTCTGGAAGGTCTCGATGACGACCCTGATGTTTGAACCCAAAGGGGGATGGGTATATCAACCGGACATGTAACAAGCGGTGCTACTCCCGCGTCGCGGAGTCCCGTAAGGGGAATGAGTTGCACCAGCCTCTCCCCGTTTGCGGCGGCCGCGGCCGTAAACGCGCGGACCTGTGACCCGGACGGTTCCATCGATCCCGACGGCATCAGGCAGCCTCCAGAAAGAAGAGGTAGTCGCCGGCGGCCTGCCGGAAGCCAAAGTTCATCCAGTAGCGCCGCAGCGCTTCCCTGGCCGCCGCATGTTCCGGTGTTCCTTCTTCCGGCCCATCATCGGTCAGCAGCGGCGCTGCCTCCAGGATGACCAGCGCAATGTTGCGCGCCACGGTTCCCAGGATCGCCTTGAGGATGGCGTGCCCCATGCGATTGCCCCGGAACCTGGGCTCAACCGTCATGGAGGACAGCAGGAGCAGATCACTTCCCAGATCCATCCCGGCGGAGCGCATCAGGTCTGGCCTTTCATGGAAGAGCATCTCTGCGACGCGCATCATCTCCTGATCGACAGCTTCCATGGTGTCGAGCAAGTCGATGGTCCCGGCGTCAGGGACGATCCTGAAGCTCGCCTTACCGACAGGCACGTCCTCCTCATCTCCGCCATCCTCGTCGCCCCACACCGTCCGGCCCACCGAGACGTTCCAGTCCACCGGATAGTCGGACGGATGACGCTCAGGGCCGGGAACACCCCGATATTCGCAGCTGTACCGAAAGATCAGGTCGTCGGATCGAGAGCCGGCATGATGGTCCTTTGGTCTTGTGGCGTCCAGTTATCTCGCTTGAAGTCTATGCTGGGGCCCTCCTGCCCAACCGCCGATTCCGCCCTCGTTCATCGTAGAGGCGGTGCTGACCGTACGCAGCGCGGTTGAGCCGCTTGCGATGCTGCCCAGGGTCACGGTGACGATTGTGCGCGGATACCGCTGACCGTGACGGTGGCCGCGGTCATGGTGGCGTTGAAGGTGATCGTTTCCCGGCTCTTGGCATAGTTCTGTTTCGGGTTCACCGATCCCAGGTTCACGGGGTTGCCGGTGCGCTGGATGTCGACGGTGTCTCCGTTGTTGCCCAGGCTAAGGAGATTGCCGTCCTGTCGTCGCAGGGTGTCCGTGAGGGGTGCCCCGGTCCAGCCCGGGCTGACGGTGGCGGTGTTGACCTGTTGGCTGTACGTGAAGTTCATACTGTCGCCGGGCTGCCGTCAAAGATGGAATGGCAGCACTGGACGCCGCGTGCGCAGCGCAGAATGCCTGGGCAGCAACTCCGCCACGGGACCGCGCCGACATCCTTGCCCGCACCTACCAGGGCATCATCGACCGCCGCGACGACTTCACCCGCCTGATCGTGGATGAGATGGGCAAGCCCTGGGCCGAAGCCCAAACCAAAGTCGACTACGGCGCCGGGTTCTTCCGCTGGTTCGCCGAATCCGCCTTCGACACCGTTCCAACAGCCTTTACGTGGGGCAACAACGCCTGGCGTGGACTGCGCGCACTCATGGCTTATGCCGAAGACCGGGCTAATGGCTGGGACAAGGGTGGCTTCTGGGAGTGGTGCGCCTCGGGCCCTTGCTCGGCTGGCCGGCCACTGGCAAGAAGCTCTCGATGAGTGAGGGCGAGGCCGGTCGAAAATAGCGACAAACTCAGTCGAACCCGGGTCTTCAAGGTTGACAACAATGGCGCTGATCCGGAACGCCGCCATGCGCGCCACGCTGCGATGGCAGGCTCGACGTACGTCGACATGTTGCCCGCGAATTCGGAGCCACTGCTTCGACCGCAGACCCGGAGGTCGCCCGCGCACGAGCAGTGGTCAAATTGACGACGATGCGGCCTCGGAGGCGCTTGTTTATGAGCAGATTTGAAGGCTCGTACGCATTCTCTTCCCACCATGCTCGCACCACCGGGGACATGTCCTAAAACGTTGTTGTGGTGTCGTGCGGGTGGGAGACGACTTTCGCCAGTCGTCCGAGGGTGATCTGCGAGCGTTGAGGGCGGACTACGACGCTGCGGCGAAGGCCCGTCTGCCCAGCCACCTCACCTGCGGTGCCTGACGAAAGTTCGGGGGTGTGTGTCGCAGCCCTGCCGCCCCACATGCCTAAGCAAGCGGCCGTTCAGAGGGAACTTTCGCCACCAACCCCTGAGTTAGAAGTTGGTGCGGACTGTGACGATCTTCAGGCTGTGCCTATGCATCACGGGTGAGAGGGTGACTCCAGGCCCAGCGGGTCACCAGGTCGCGGCTATACCAGGTGTCCGTCTACGACGTCGCGACTGCGGTCGGCCCCTGCCTGTACAGCGATCCCGGCGTCCGTGTGAAAGCCGTGCGGAAGGTCGGGACGCCGTGCCGGCTCCTGCTGTCGAAGTGCTGAACTTCTACCTGGGCACCGGCGGTGCTGATGTGGTTCCCATTCTGGGACCTGTCCGCAGCCGGCCCTTGTTCACCACCAGGACAGGCAGAGCATGGAACCGCTCAGGCGTTCCTCACCGTTCAGCGGCTGGCCGCAAAGCCGGTGTAGAAGGACAGATCAGTCCACACAGCCTGCGGCATACTTTTGCCACGACGCCCTGGACAACGGCGTGGCTCTGCATGACTTGCAGGACAGGCTCGGGTAGGCGGATCCGCGGACCACGAGGCGCTATGACAGGTCGCGGCACAAGCTGGCGAAGTCTGCCAGCTAACGTCGCGCGGGCGCTGGCATGAATAGGCCTTTCAGGGGCTTATGGCGGGGGAGTCGCCGGCAAGGGAACGACTGCTGGTCGCGGGGGGAGTTCAACTCTGTGGGGGAAACTGTCAAGCTAGGATTTTTGAACTTCTTAAGTCGTTGTCGTCGAACTCGAAATCAGACACTATTCCGACAGGGATGAGCACGGTGGTTGACGTCAGGTTGGGGTGTAGTTAAGTCTGACTGAAACCATAGGGCGCGGTGAGCCTGAACGCTGCGTATTTCATCAGATGCAACCATGTGTTATATGGCGATCCATCGATAGCTGACGATAGCGTCGGTCTCATGGAGGAGCGTTCGTGCGATCACCGCAATGATGGGCGCCGCCGCCTCCCGCCGTGCAAGGGAGGAGTCGAGTGACGTCAGCCTTTCACCAGCTGAGGCCAGTTGGTCGCGAAGTACGTCACGAACGACTCCTCTAGTTTCTCTGAGCGGAGGTGGTCCCGTCTCACGGGGAAGGACGGCGCGCGATAGCCGGGGTCGGCAATTGCCCGACGGGAGAAGGCGTGGTCGGCGATAGCGGCCTTGCCGATGTAGGCGAGGTCAGCCCCCTGATCGAGTACCCGCTGCACTGCCGCGGCGCTGGCGAGGTGCCCAGCGACACCGATGACTGTTCCGTGGCGTGGCATGTCCAGGAAGTGCTCGACGAGGGTTCGACTGCCTTCGGGGGCGTTGGCGGGAGGCTTCGCAACGTCCCACAACGACAGGTCGAGGATGTCGATGTCTCCGCTGGCGAGGAGCTCGCCGACGAGCTGGACCATGTCCGCCAAGACCAAGCCATAGCGTTCGACGGACAGTCGGAGCCCGACGTGAAAGTCCGGGCCGGTTCGTTCCCGGATCGCATGTACGACCTCTTTCACGAAGCGGCCTCGACCGGCGGGCTCACTCCTGTACCCGAGCGACTTCCAGTTCGAGGTCGTCCGGGAGGTCTCGGAGGACGGCCGGGTCCGAGGTGATCTCGCCCATGAGCGTGAGCGGGGGAACGGAACTGTCTCCTCGTAGATGATGATGATACCGATACTGTCCATCGGGTCCTCACTACCAATTGGGGGTGTCTGATAGACACTGCCACCGCCGGCCTAGCCTGCGTAGCGTGGTGGTTGTGGCAAGAAAAGATGAAATCCGTGACTTCCTGATCTCGCGGCGCGCGAAGATCACTCCGGAGCAGGCCGGCATCCCCAACTATGGTGAGCTGCGCCGTGTGCCGGGCCTGCGCCGTGAGGAAGTGGCCCAGCTCGCCGGGGTAAGCACGGACTACTACACGCGGCTGGAACGCGGTAGCCTGCGCGGCGTTTCGGATGCTGTGCTCGAGGCTGTTGCCTCGGCCCTTGAGTTGGATGAGGCGGAGCGAAGCTACTTGTTGGACCTTGCGCGGGCGGCTAACACCCCAGTGCGGCGGGCAGCGCG
This sequence comes from Arthrobacter sp. ISL-5, assembly GCF_018613835.1. Lineage (GTDB taxonomy): Bacteria > Actinomycetota > Actinomycetes > Actinomycetales > Micrococcaceae > Arthrobacter. The sequence continues at coordinate 22,272 of NZ_JAGGPM010000037.1, forward strand.
TCGTCCGACTCAGCAGCGGGTCCGTTCCGGGGTGCTGCGTCTTCTGGAAGGGATGACCGGAGTGGTCGCTGTGGTGCAGAACGGCCGCTCGGACGTGCTGACCGCAAACCTTTTGGGCCGCGCGCTGTACGGGCCGGTATTGGATTCCTTAACAGCTGCTGGTCCAGACACTCAAGACAGGCGGCCGAACCAGGCACGCTATCTCTTCCTCGATCCGGGAGCCGGGGACTTCTACCCCGATTGGCCTGCGGTCGCGGCCACTACGGTCGCGATGCTCCGCTCCGAAGCTGGCCGGAACCCACACGACCGGGCACTGAACGAGCTGATCGGGGAACTGACCACCCGCAGCGGGCTGTTCGCCGCGCTGTGGGCCGGACACGACGTACGGATCCACACCACCGGGACCAAGCGCTTTCATCACCCTGTCGCCGGGGACCTGTCCCTGCAGTTCGAGACGTTGAACCTACCCGGCGATCAGGGACAGACCCTGTTCACCTTCACCGCGGAGCCAGGCTCCACGTCCCAAAACGCGCTGGCATTCCTGGCCAGCTGGGCGGCATCACCGTCCGAAACAGCCATCACCGGCGACCCGCCGGCGGATCCGCAGCTGTCCCGTCCGCTCCCACACGCGGCCCAAAACACTCCACCTAGGGAGACAGAACATGACTGAACGAAACAGCACCAGGACCGAGAAAAAGGTCTGGTTCATCACCGGCGCGGGCCGCGGCCTCGGGACCGACATCGCCAAGGCCGCTCTCGCGGCCGGCCACGCCGTGGTCGCCACCGGCCGGAACCCCGAAAAAGTCACCCAGGCCGTCGGCGAAAACGATGATCTCCTGGCCGTCAAGCTCGACGTCACCGACCCCGCCGACGCGGCCGCCGCGATCAAGGCAGCCGTGGACCGGTTCGGCCGGATCGACGTTCTGGTAAACAACGCCGGCAACTTCTATGCCGGGTTCTTCGAGGAAATCACCCCGCAGGACTTCCGGACCCAGATCGAAACCACCATGTTCGGGCCCATGAATGTCACCCGCGCCGCCCTTCCGGTGCTGCGCGCCCAGCGCTCCGGCCTGCTGGTCACCATCTCCTCAACCGCCGGCATCGTAGGCGGGGAGTTCCTCACCGCGTACGCCGCGTCCAAGTTCGGCGTGGAGGGCTGGGCGGAGTCACTGGCCCCAGAAGTCGCCCCGTTCGGCATCCGCAGCATGATCGTGGAACCAGGATTCTTCCGCACTGAGCTCCTCACCCCGGAATCCACGAGCTACGCGGACTCCACCATCGAGGACTACACCGAGCGGACCGAGCAAACCGTGACTGCGTGGAAGGGCATGAACGGGCTTCAGGGCGGGGACCCGGCCAAGCTCGCTGAGGCGCTGATCCAGCTCGCCGAACTGGAGGCGCCGCCGCTGCGCTTCGCCGCCGGCGCCGACGCCGTGGCCGCCTTCGAGACCCGGGCCAAGGCACTCCAGGAACAGGCCGACGCCCACCGCGAGCTCTCCAGCAACCTGGCTCACGACGACGCCTAAACCCACGCGTCGCCGCCGGCCGATTCCCTGAGCCCAGCGCGCCGGCCGGCCAACAAATCTAAGCAACTCACACAACAATCCCGGTGGACGCACGTGGCTGGCACCTGCCCAAAAACCGTCCCCACCACTTGAAGGAGAACAACCAATGACAGCAAAACTGAGCGGAACCGTCGCCCTAGTTACCGGGGCGAGCAGCGGCATCGGTGACGCCACCGCCCGCCGCCTCGCCGAGCAGGGGGCGTCCGTCGCTGTCGTCGCCCGGCGCAAGGACCGCCTCGACAAACTCGTGGCCGAGATCGAGGCCGCCGGCGGCACCGCTTATGCCGTTCCGGCTGACATCACCGACCGCAGCCAGGCCGATCAGGCCGTAGCGGAGGTCATCGATCGCTTCGGCCGCCTGGACATCCTGATCAACAACGCCGGGCTCATGCTCCTCGGCCGCATCGTTGGTGCCGATGTTCAGGAATGGGAGCGGATGATCTCCGTTAACCAGAACGGCCTGCTCTACATGACCAACGCGGCACTTCCGCACCTGCTCGCGGCGGCCAAGGACGGGCCGCGGAAAGTGGCCGACATCGTGAACATCTCCTCCCACGCCGGGCGGCAGGCATGGGCGAACTTCGGCGTTTACAACATGACCAAGTTCGGCGTGAACGGCTTCACCGAGGCCCTGCGCCAGGAGGTCACGAAGAAGCACGTCCGCGTAGGTGTGCTCGAGCCGGGGGCGGTCGACACCGAACTCGTCTCGCACAACAACGACACCATCAAGAACGAACTAGCCGCCTCGGACGCGATCCCCGAGCCGCTGCAGCCCGGGGACATCGCCGACAGCATCGCCCTCATGGTGACCCGCCCGCGCCGGTCCTCCATTGCCGAGCTGTGGGCCATGCCCACGTCCCAGGCCTGAGAACAACACCGAAAGGAATAAGAGATGAAGAATGTACGCCTTGGAGGCCTGGAAGTCTCCCGCATCGGACTTGGTGCCATGACTATGGCCGGCACCTACACGAGCGAGGGCACTCTGGACAACGCGGAGTCCATCCGCACCATCCACCGCGCCCTCGACCTCGGCGTCACCCACATCGACACCGCCGAGATCTACGGCCCGTTCCTGAGCGAAGAGATCGTGGGCCAGGCGATCAAGGGACGCCGGGACCAGGTCAAAATCGCCACGAAGTTCGGCCTGGTCTCCCACTTCGACGGCGGCCCCGGCGTGATCGACAGCAGCGCAGCGAACATCCGCACCGCTGTCGAGGGATCCCTGAAGCGCCTGGGCACCGACCACATCGACCTGTACTACCAGCACAGGGTCGACAAGGAAACGCCGATCGAAGAAACTGCAGGCGCCGTTGCGGACCTGATCGCTGAGGGCAAGGTGCTGCACTTCGGGCTGTCCGAAGCCTCCCCGGAGACCATCCGCCGGGCACACGCCGTCCAGCCCGTCACGGCACTACAGACCGAGTACTCCTTGTGGACCCGCGACGTGGAGGCGGAGATCCTGCCGCTGCTGCGCGAACTCGGCATCGGCTTCGTCCCCTACTCACCGCTCGGACATGGCTTGCTCACCGGGCAGATCCGGACCGTCGATGACTTCGCCGACGACGACTGGCGTAAAACCAACCCCCGCTTCACGGGCGAGAACTTCGTCCGGAACCTCCGCATCGTTGACGAAATCCAGAGCATCGGCGCCGAGATCGGTGCCACCGCCGCGCAAACCGCCCTCGCGTGGCTGCTGACCCGCGGCAATGACATCGCCCCGATCCCCGGCACCCGCCGCGTTTCCCGCATCGAAGAGAACACCGCAGCCGATTCCGTCGAACTCACCGCCGGCCAGCTCGAACGCCTCAACTCGCTCCAACCCGCAGCGGGGGCGCGGCACGACGAGGCCAACATGATTTCCATCGATCGCTGAGCCTCAACCCACCGACGCCTCCACTGGTCGTAGCGCCCATTATCGGCACAAAGACCCTCGACCAGCTCGAGCAGAACCTCACGGCAGGGGATCTTGTATTGGATGCCGAAGCCACCACACGCCTCGATGAGGTCAGCGCCCCCACACCGAATGACTACCCCTACGGGCCCTTCGGTGAGAAGCAACGCGGACGCTATGTCCACTCCAGTGACCAGGCCATCAGCGAACTCTTCTAACCCCCATCGGCGTCTCTGCCTTACCTGAAAGGACACACAAATGACTGACTGGTCCACTGATCTGCTCGCGGCAATCGAAAAGAACGCCGACTTGTTCGTCTCCCCGTACCGGGAGGACGGCACCACCTACGGCACGCCGACCCAGACCTGGGCCCTTGTCGTGGACGGCAAGGTCTATGTGCGGGCGGCCAACGGACCATCCTCCCGCTGGTACCAGGCGGCAGTCACTCAGAAGGCCGGCCGCGTCCGCGTGGATGGAGCCTACCGGAACGTGACTTTCGAACCGGCCCGAACAGATGACGAAGCAGCAATCGACGCCGCCTACGAAACCAAGTACCCAGGCAGCCCGGCCGTGCCGATCATGCAGGGCGACGGCCCGAAAACGGCCTCCGTCCGTATCTCTCCACGCTGAGAGCCGCTGCGGCCGCACCCGTTGGAGGGCGCATCGCCTGGGAATTTCCAGCACCGCGGCGTAACCATTCCACGCAGGCACCAAACCCCTGCTGACAGCTAAGCAACACCAATAGCCAGCCAAAACAAAGGGGCGCGGAGGCCCAATCCGTGCCCCTTCTGCCTCCCCTTCCCGATTGCCCGCCCGCCCACTCTCTCAGGAAACAGGAAGACCATGACCAATACTGCCGCGCCCCTCACAGCACGGGCCGCTCCGCCTACGGAACCGGCAGCGTGGAAGGAGCAGTCGATGTACACGAGCCAAGACGTGTCGAAGCTGGTTGAAACGTTGTCGCCCCGGGCGGCTGCAGCAAACATCATTTGGGACTTTGACGGCGTCGTCACCCATTCCGAGCCGATTCACGAGCGTAGCTACGTTATTCTTGCCAACAGACGCTCGTACAAACTTGCTGACGCCTATTTTGAGCCGCTTGTTGGCCACACGGAGAAATGGATCTGGGACCGGCTCATCGAAGACGGGTTTCCCGCGGACCCCAGTGAAATCGAAGCACTCTCTACGGAGCGGTCCAGTGTTATTGCCAGCCTTGCGCACGAAAGCCTGGATCCCTCATGGCTCGCCTCCGCGCTGATCCCTGCGTTCGCGAACGTCGCCCGTTCCCAGACGGTCGTCTCTAACGGAGATCCCGAACTGATCGCATCCATGCTTGAACAGTGGAACTTGTCCGCACATGTAACGGTCGGCCGGAGGGATCCCTCGACAGACAAGGAGGCACTGTTCCGCTCGACGTGTAAGCCTCCGGCCCTCGTCCTGGAAGACAGTGACACCTTCCTGTCATTGGCACGCGAATTGGGGGCCTTCACCGTCGGCGTGCGGCATTCACACAACCGCAGGGCAACGCTCCCTGCTGACGTACTGGTGGCCTTGTAGATTACTGCTCTCAGGTTGCGTGGAGCACATGGTTTACCGCCAGCACACCAGCTCCTATAAGCGCGGCGTTCGAACCAGGTGCTGCCTGGACGATCGATAAGCCCTTGGTGGACAGGGGCATGGCACGGGCGAAAACTATCTCACGGACTCCTGTTATGAGATGCTCGCCCACGGACGCCAGAGAACCTCCGATCACGATCACAGACGGGTTGATAAGGCTGACTGTGGAAGCCAGGACTTCTCCGAGATCACGGCCCGCCTGCCGTACTGCCTGAACAGCGTCGATATTCCCGGCTTTGAGCAGCTCAATGATGTCCGATCCTGATTCCAGCCCCTGCCCCTCGCCCTGGAGCTTGGCGATGAGAGAGGGCACGCTCGCAAGCGCTTCCAAGCAGCCATGGTTCCCGCAGTGGCAAGGTGTGTCCATGTCTCGGCTAAGGCGCACGTGACCGATGTCGCCAGCGGTTCCCTGCTCGCCCCGGTACAACTTGCCATCAAGGATCAGGCCGGCACCAATACCGGTGGAGAGCTTGGCAAATAGGAGATTCTGCGTTTTCGGCCACTTGAGGCGCCGTTCACCCAGAGCCATGAGGTTGACGTCCTTTTCAACCAGGACGGGCACGTCAAGACGACCTTGGAACCAAGAAACCGCATCAAATCCATCCCACAAAGGCATGATGGGCGGATTGATCGGCCGTAGGGTCGCGTGTTCGATGGGTGCGGCCAACCCCACCCCAACGGCGGCCAGCCGGGAAACATCCCACGCCTTTCCCGCGAGCAAGGATGCCGCCGCGTCCATTACCCACGAAAGAATCTCTTCGGGCCGCGTCGCTACGTCTACTTCGCGCCGCCGCTGGACGATCAGTCGGCTATTAAGATCAACGAGCCCTGTCACGGCGTGATTTGCTCCGATGTCGACGGCAAGCACGATGCGGCTGTCGGGGACAAGCTGGATCCGCATTGACGGCCTTCCGCCGGAATATACAGGATCTTCTTCAAACCTCGCGAGGCCGGCTGACACCAGCTCATCGACCCTGAGCGCAACCGTGGAACGGGCCACACCAATCATGTCCGCTATGCGCACCCGCGTGCGGGGACGTCCGTCCAGCAGAGTTTCCAGCACGGCCAATGCACCCGCGGAAACGCCCAAGAAGCCCTTGTTAGGACTGGTGCGAGTATGCCTCGGCATGGTGCCTTCTTTCGTTCGTGAAACGGCCACCTTCAGTTCTATCGTCAAAAGTTTGATTCGTAAAGTCATAGTTTTGTTTACAGTCGACGTAAGTTCGACCTAGAGTGGTTGAACCGCCACTTGTGTGGCAGGTCACACCATTCATTGAAAGGCACATACGATGAAGTATCGGCACCCGGCAGTCGTGTCCGCTGTAGGACTCCTCGCTCTTTCGCTCTCTGCCTGTTCGTCCGGAAACAGCACAGGGGGCTCCGCCCCCGGCTCGGGGGCCCCCGCCCAGCAGGCAAAGGTCGCCATGGTCCTCAAAACGACCAGCAACCAGTTCTGGGCCACCATGGAAAAGGGCGCCAAAGCTGCCGCAGGGGAGTCAAAGACATCCCTGACTGCCCAATCCGCAACCGCGGAAGGTGCAATCGAAGAGCAGACGGCCCTCCTTCAGAACCTGGCAGGGGGCGACTATTCCTGCTACGCCGTGGCCCCGATCAGCGGCACCAACCTGATCCAGCCGCTGTCCGCGATCCAGCAGGCCGGCCACACGATCATCAACCTTGATTCCCCGATCGATACCGCGGCCGCTGAAGCTGCGGGGGTCAACATCGCCTCCTTTATCGCGTCCAACAACCACGATGCCGGCCGCATGGCAGGGGAGAAGATGGCGAAACTGCTCGGCGGGAAGGGGTCCGTCGCTGTTGTAGGGGGCATCGCCGGCGATGCCAACAGCGCCGCCCGCACGGGGGGCTTCACCGACGCGGCCAAGGCGGGCGGCCTGACGATCGTCCAGGAAGTCGCCGCTAACTGGGACAGGCAATTGGCCCTTGACGCTGCCGACAACATTCTGCGGTCACATCCTGACCTCGGCGGTTTCTACACCGCCAACGACACCATGGCCCTCGGTGCCGTCCAAGCCAACCAGAACAACGGCACGAAAGCGTTCGTCATCGGAACCGACGGCAACGAAGATGCCCTGACATCAATTTCCCAGGGGAAGCTAACGGCCACCGTGTCCCAGTACCCGTCAGCGGTAGGGCGGCTGGGAGTGGACGCCTGCCGGGCCGCTGCTACCGGAGCCGCCCTCCCCAAGAAGGTCGACGCCCCGATCGCACTCGTTGAAGCGGCCAACGTCAAGGATGCCCTGGCCAAGTTTCCAGAGCCCTTCAAAGAGTACGCAAACCCGTTCAGCGCGCTTATCCGCTGATCACCTTCAATCCCGAGGCAGTGACCTAGCCGTGCCTCCCTTCGCTTTAGGAATCCATCATGTCCTCTGACATTTCCCCTCCGCAGGCCAAGCCAATAGGGCGACAGGCCGGCATTGCCAGCCGGCACGGCCTGACCAAGGAACAACTTGGAATGGGAGCGATAGCCAAATGGGCGCCCGTCCTTGCCCTGATCGTCCTCGTCATTGCAGGTCTGCTCGCCTCGCCTACCTTCCTCAGCCAGGGCAACGTACGCACGCTCCTGCTCTCGTCCACGATTTTGATGATTCTCGCTGTAGGCCAGACATTCGTCATTTCAACCGGTGGCATTGACCTGTCCATAGCTGCGGTCGCGCAATTCTCAGGCATCGTAATGGGCCTCACCTTCGCCGCCGGCGCCCCGATCGGCGTCAGCATCCTGGCCGCATTGGCGGCGGGTACAGCTGCTGGCGTCCTGAATGGTTTCATTGTGGCCAAGGGGCGGATCACGGACTTCATCGTCACCCTGGGAAGCTTCAGCATCCTTTCCGGACTCACGCTTCTCATCTCCAACGCCAAACCCCAGACTGTGAATTCTCCGCTCCTGACACGCATCAGCACAGGCGGTATCGGCATCCTCAGTTTCATGATTCTGATTGCAATCATCGTCGCGATCCTAGGCCGGGTGCTGTTATTCAATACCGCCTTTGGCACGCACGTTCTGGCCGTGGGAGGCAACAAAAAGGCAGCCGACGCCATGGGCATCAGTTTCACCAAGGTCAAAATCGGGGTCTACATGGTCAGCGGGTTTCTGGCGGCTGTTGGGGGCATTCTCCTCGCAGCACGGCTTGGCGCCGCCGAACCAACAGCCGGCTCGGCGTATCAGCTGACCTCCATAGCTTCTGTAGTCCTCGGCGGCGTGAGCCTCTTCGGCGGAAAGAGCAACATTATTGGGCCGCTTGTTGGCGCCGTGGTGCTCACCGGCGTGGTGAACCTCCTGAACATCACGGGAGTTCCTGTCTATTACCAGCCCGTCGCAGTGGGAGCCGTCGTTATCCTGGCTGCCTTCCTGCGCAGATATGAGAAGTGATGAAACAAACAGAGAGCGTCCCCTTCGCAGCCGTCCCAGCACCTGAGAACGCGCTTCTTCGCATCGAAGACCTCCAGCTGAGATTCGGTCCAGTAACCGCACTGGGCGGGGTCACAATGCATGCCCTGCCCGGGGAAATTACTGCGATCATCGGTGACAATGGCGCGGGCAAATCCAGCCTAACCAAGTGCATCCTCGGAGTATACGAGGCAACCTCAGGCTCGATTTACTTCAACGGAAAACCAGCAGAGGTCAAGACACCCCACGACGCCAAAGAGCTCGGCATCGAGGCCGTTTTCCAGGATCTTGCACTCTTCGATGACCTGACCCTGTGGCAGAACATGTTCATCAACCGGGAGCTAAAGAAGGGGATCGGCCCGTTCAGCATTTTGGACAAACGAGCAATGATCTCCCGGTCGGACGAACTTGTCCGCGGGCTCACCGTCAATGTTCCTGATGCCAAACGAACAGTGCGCAGCATGTCCGGCGGACAGCGCCAGGCAGTGGCGATCGCCCGGGCAGTCGCCTGGGGATCCGAACTTGTCATCATGGACGAGCCAACCGCTGCACTCGGAGTACGGGAAAGAACTGAAGTCGAGGACACGGTCATCGGCCTGCGCAATGAAGGACGCTCATTCATGTTGATCAGTCACAGCTTTGACCAGGTCATGCGGGTAGCGGACGCCGTGTGGGTCATGCGACAGGGTCGAGCAGTAGCTCACCGCCGCATTTCCGAAACCTCGGGCGAAGAACTCGTTGCGCTCGTCACCGGCGCTCAGACAACTTAGAGGACTCTTGTGGAAAATGTAACCAAACCCGTCGTCATCCTGAAGCCCGCGCCCCAGCTGCGCGACAGGATCTTCTCGACCGCTGCATTGAAGCGCCTCAACGACGCGTTCGAAGTCATTGACCTTGAGGCCAACCCCGACGCCCAGTTGTTCGACAAACACCTCCCGGAGGCCTTCGCCGTTGTCGGTCAGCCGGACCTGGATGCCGCAACCCTGGACCAGGCAAAAAACCTCAAGGCCATCGTGAACGTCGAAGGAAACTTCTTTCCCAACGTCGACTACGCGGCCGCTTTCTCCAACGGCGTCCGTGTTTTGGGCTGCGGAACCGCCTACTCGCAGGCCGTTGCGGAGTTCTCGCTCGGCATGGCACTGGACCTCGCGCGAGGCATATCCCGCGAAGACCGGGCCGCCAGGCGGAACGCGGAACGGTACGTGAGTGAAAGCAACACAGACGCCATACTGCTGCGCCGGGCAACCGTCGGAATCCTCGGCTACGGCAACCTCGGCAGGACCTTTCACTCATTGATCGGACCTTTTCACAACGAAGTGCTGGTCTACGACCCGTGGCTTCCTGATGCGGTGCTCCAAGATGCAGGAACCATCCCTGCGTCACTGGAAAGGACTCTCCGAGAGAGCCAGTTCATCTTTGTCTTCGCAACAGCAACGGCGGCGAGCGAGCATCTGCTCAATGCTGCTGCCCTTGATCTTATCCGCGATGACGCCCGCATAATCCTGGTCAGCCGGGCAAACGTAGTGGACTACGACGCTCTCCTTGAACGGCTCGCGGCGGGCAGGTTCTACGCGGGAATAGACGTGTGGCCAGTGGAACCGCTTCCCTCCGACAGCCCATTCCGGAGTCTTGAAAACGTCCTGCTTTCCCCGCACCGTGCGGGAGGAATCCCCGAAGCCTTCCACTCCATTGGCGACATGGTGAATGACGATCTGGAATTGATGGCAGCGGGCCTTGCTCCGGTACGCCTGCAGTCAGCGGCACCTGAACTCGTCACTCGCTACCGCAACAAGCCCGTCAGCTAACCATGGCACGGGAGCTGGTGCTCGAGGATGACTTCCTCCGCGCGGTCTGCTACCCCGAGCACGGATTTACTATCGGCTCGGTGACCGACAAGGGCCACAACGTCGAGTTGCTATGGACACCCTCGGGTTCGGTCTTCGAGCCACTGACCACCAACCTTGGACCCGCCGGCCCGGCATCAAACGAGTTCTTTGACCGACACGTCCTGGCCGGCGGCTGGTTCGCTATGTTTCCCAACAGCGGGCCCGTAAGCTCTGACACCAGCCGATGGATGCACGGCGAAATCGCCCGCATCCCGTGGAATGTAGTGTCCGTTGCCGGTACGGAACTCGTTTGCAACGTGAAGACGCCTTCTTCAGGATTCCTCGTCACTCGAACGGTGAGCCTCAACAACGGCAAGATCACAGCGCACACCACTGCACTCAATGTGTCGGCGCACCCCATCGCGGTCACCTTTGGAGAGCATCCTTGTTTCCGACGGGGTCTTTTTGCCGGCGGAAGGATCGATGCGCCCATGAACAGCCCGGGGATCAGCGGTTCCCAGGGTGACCCGGAACACTCACAGCTCGCCCCGGGGGAGACGTTCCTCTGGCCAGCTGCACATTCCAAAAGCGGTGGACAGCTGGACCTGGCAGAAATTCCGGAGGAACCTGACGGCCGTCACAACCACGCCGTTCTTGCCCCGACTGATGGACAGGTGGTCCTTACCTCCCCATCCGGTCCACGGGTGAAGGTCTCATGGAATACCGCTCAGATGGAATACGTACTCCTTTGGCAGCACTACCAACCGCAAGGAAGCCCATGGAATGGAGACGTGCTGGCCATAGAACCGACATCGACACCTGCGAGAACATGGGAAGAATCCAAGGCCCAAGAGACCACCAATACGGTCCGCCCCGGCCAGTCTGCCGCGTTTGAATGCTGCCTTGAAATTCTCCGCGATCCAGACTGATCCTGTGTGTGCGCAGGTCCCGCTCGCGTTGAGCTGGAAGCGCGCCCGTACGCCTGGCCTACAGTTGCGCCGGCTAAGGGCAAGCGGCCTTCCGCTGAAGTCAGATTCCGCGGGAGCGGGAAAGAATGGCCGTTTGGCCAGCCGGGATCCTTCCGCGTACGTATTCCGGGCCCGGCTATCTCACCTTAAACTCTTATCCGCCTGATCCAGGCACCGACATCGACGTCGACAGACGATCCCCGTAACCCCCTCTTTGAGGAGCCGGGTTGCTCAACACCTTAGGAACGACAAAATGAACTCCGAAGAAATTAATGGGGGTACCCGCCCTCTCGGTGTGGCAATGATCGGCTACGCGTTTATGGGCAAGGCCCACTCGAATGCGTGGCGGAACGTCGCCAGCTTTTTCGACGTCACGCCCTTTGAGCAGAAAGTCCTGGTGGGGAGGGACGCGGGCGAGGTCGCAGCTGCCGCGGCCGCATACGGGTGGGGGGAGTCCGCGACGGACTGGCGCACGGTGATCGTCCGGGACGACATCGACATCGTCGACATCTGCGCCCCCGGCTGGCTCCATGCCGAGATCGCCATCGCTGCCCTGGCGGCGGGTAAGCACGTCCTCGTGGAAAAGCCCCTGGCTAACACCCTGGCCGAAGCCGAAGCCATGACCGAAGCAGCACAGGCGGCGCGGGAACAGGGGGTGCAGTCGATGATCGGCTTCAACTACCGTCGCGTCCCCGCCCTCGCCCTCGCCCGGGAGCTCATCGCGGATGGCAGACTCGGTACTCTCCGGCATGTCAGGGCGTGCTATCTGCAGGACTGGCTTGCTGATGAGGCAGCACCAATGAGCTGGCGTCTGCGCGCCGAAACGGCGGGCACCGGCTCGCTGGGGGACATCGCATCCCACGCCATCGACCAGATCCAAAGCCTCACCGGACAAAGCGTTACAGAGGCTACCGGAGTACTTCGGACGTTCGTTACGCAGCGGCCGGGCCCGGACGGCCCCGAAGAGGTCACGGTCGATGACGCGGTCTGGGCGACTTTGGGCCTTACCGGTGGCGTTGGGGCATCGGTGGAGGCGTCGCGCGTCGCGACGGGCAGGAAGAACAGCCTCCAAATCGAAATTTACGGCACTCTCGGAGCCCTGACCTTTGATCTGGAATGCATCAACGAGCTTCGCTTTCTCGATGCCACGTCCCTGGTTCGTGAGCAGGGATTCCGGAGGATCCTCGTCACTGAGCCCGAACATCCCTACCTGAGCGCCTGGTGGCCGCAGGGGCACGTTATTGGCTGGGAACATACGTTCACCCACCAGATCCGCGACTTCCTCACCGCAATCAGCGCGGGCACCGCCCCGTCACCATCCTTCGAAGAAGGCCTGCAAATTCAGTGCGTACTGGCCGCAGTGGAGGAATCCGCAAAAAACAGGAGCACCATCACTACCGTTCAGTCCGGATGAATCCAGCAGCCACGCAATGTTCAGCAGTGCGCCAAACCTGCCTGCCCGTCTCTTAGCCGAGTGCCGCCCGACCTTTGGAGTTCCCACCGCCTGGCCCTGAGACCCGGGACTCCACGGGTTTGCATGGTAGCGGACGCCCGGTCTGCACTGAGCGGAAGAATTCGTCTGGAGGGCTTCTGTGGTGCGGACTGAGGGTGTGTTCGTGCCGTAGCAGTCGTTCCAGAATGCGGTCGGTTGTTGCTTCGATGCTTCCCTGGTTTGTCACCGATCCCCCGGGTTCGTGCCGAGTCTGACGACGCCGTCGCCACAGGTTACGCCGCGAAAGTCTCCATCCACCCGGCGCAAATGCCGGTCATCCGCGAGTCCTTCACCCCCGGTCCGGCCGAGGTGGAGCGGGCCCAACGGATGCTCACCGCAGCCCAACAGTCCGACCGCGGGGTGTTCACCTTTGAAGGAGCAATGGAGGACGAACCCGTCCTCCGGCACGCCCGCAAGACGCTCGCACGCGCCGGGCTCGCCTTCCACGTCCACCTCGGCCTAACTCTTAGCTGTACTCAGTCAGTGGGTTGGTTGTACCTGCTGCTGGCTGGTTGAAGTGCGGTGGCTCGTTGTGCGCTTGCTACCTTTCGAGCCTGATCTGATCCGGGACGCCCGCCGCCAGGCTCCCGAGCAGGCGCAGAGCATGGTCAGAGGCGGATCCTGGTTCGGCTGTGAATCCAACGAATTGGAGGCCCGGGTCGGTCATGAGCTGCATGGCCTCGTAGCCAAGGTCGAGGTCGCCCACGTCGGGGTGGTGGAAGAGCTTGTTGCCGGCGAGGTGAATCCGCACATCGTGGGCCTCCCAGAGCGCTGCGAACTCGCTGCTGCCGTTTGAGAGTTCCTCGATGAGGCTGCGGAGGGAGCGATCTGCGGGCACGCGCCCTGATTCAGCGCGGAGCAGGGCGACGATTTGTTCGGCCGAGTCGTTCCAGTGGCGGTAGGCGGTCTTGCCGCGGGGGTCCAGGAAGAGGAAACGGGCGAAGTTCACGGGCTCATGAGGCTGCACAAACATCTCAGAGAAGAGCGCACGCCCGAGCGTGTTGGTAGCAACGACGTCCATCCGCCCGTTCTGTACGATCGCGGGAAACGTCATGGCGTCCAGGAGCTGCCGGGTACCGGGCCGGATCTGCAGGGTGCGGGAAGCGGGCTTTCGTTGTGGCGTCCTCGATCCCTGGTTTGCGGCTCGGACGAGGTCGTACAAGTGGGCGTGCTCGGCATCGTCGAGCTTGAGCGCGCGGCTGATGCCATCGAGGATGGCGTCCGAGATACCGGATGCGTTGCCCCGTTCAAGGCGCACGTAGTACTCGACACTCATTCCGGCGAGCAGCGCGACTTCTTCGCGGCGGAGCCCCGGGACGCGGCGGCGGCCTCCGAAGTCGGGCAGTCCGGCGTCGGCGGGGGTCAGCCGCGACCGGCGCGTAATAAGGAACTCGCGGATGTTGGCGGCGGTGGTCATGCTTCAAATCTACGTCAGGAACCAACCCTGAGGGGGGCCCGCTTATTAACCCTATAGAGCGGGTCTGCCTCCGGCCCGCGGGTTCTCCTTTACTGGAAATGACACGTCAACGGACAGGCACAAGCCGATCCGCACAACAGGAGGACACACAGTCATGGCAGAAAAGAACGTTTGGTTCATCACCGGAGCAAGCCGCGGGATGGGCATCGACATCGCCCAGGCCGCCCTCGCCGCCGGGCACTCCGTCGTCGCCACCGGCCGCGACGCGTCACGGGTCGCGAGAGCAATCGGAGAGCATAAGAACCTGCTCAGTGTCGGGCTCGACGTCACCGACGCAGCCGCGGCAGAAGCCGCCGTCACGACCGCGGTCGAGCGCTTCGGCCGCATTGACGTTCTCGTCAACAATGCGGGCAACTTCTACGCCGGCTTCTTTGAGACGGTCAGCCCCGAACAGTTCCGGGCGCAGATGGAGACGAACTTCTTCGGGCCCTTGAACGTGACCCGCGCCGTCCTGCCGGTCATGCGCGGCCAGCGCTCAGGCCAGATCCTCACGGTGACTTCGACCGCGGGCTTTGTCGGCGGTTCGTTCTCCTCGGCCTACGCAGCGTCGAAGTTCGCCCTCGAAGGCTGGATGGAGTCGCTGAGCGTGGAGGTTGCGCCGTTCGGCATTGAAGCGATGGCCGTCGAGCCCGGTTTCTTCCGTACCGAGCTGCTGGTCGAGGGCTCGTCGACGATCTGGCCGGAATTGAAGATCGAGGACTACGCCGAGGAAACAGCTTCCACCATCGCGTTCTGGAAGAGCATGAACGGCCAGCAGGGCGGTGACCCGGCGAAACTGGCCGCGGCACTCGTCACTCTCTCCGACGGCGGCAGTCTGCCCGCACGTTTCGTCGCGGGTGCCGACGCCATGGACGCCATCGAGCAGAAGCAAGCCGCAGTCCAGCAACAAATCGAAGCGAACCGCGAGCTCTCCGCGTCACTGACCTTCGACGCCTAACCGGGCACATAACCTTCCGCGCTCATTGACGGGGCGCATGCACCAGTAATTTCTATCTTTCTCCAATTAAGGAAAATCCCTTGCCACATCTGACCGATCCGTTGACTCTCGCCACCGGTTCCGTGCTCGAGAACCGCTTCGCTCTCGCCCCACTCACAAACCAGCAGAGCAACGAAGACGGCACAGCGTCCGAGCACGATCTGCACTGGTTTGAGCAACTCGCCTCTGGCGGGTACTCGATGCTCACCACCGCCGCTGCCAACGTGCAGTCCAACGGCAAGTCGTTCACCGGCCAGCTTGGTATCCACGACGACCGCCACATCCCCGGCCTCTCAGCCATGGCAGAAATCGCGCACCGCCACGGAGCACTCGCATCGGTCCAGCTGCACCACGGGGGCGCGTTTGCGCGTCAGGACCTGATCGGATCCGAGCCGCTCGTTGGGCCCTCCGATGACGAGAGCTCTGGTGCCCGGGCGCTGACCCTTCTCGAAGTCGAACAGCTCCACGACGATTTCATCGCAGCAGCCGCGCGAGCCCAACGGGCCGGCTTCGACGGCATCGAACTTCACGGAGCCTTCGGCTTCATCCTGTCGGCGTTCCTGTCCCCGGAGACTAATCGCCGCACCGATCACTACGGCGGAAACCCCAGCGGACGCTCACGCCTGCTCGAGGAGATCATCCAGGGAATCAGGGCGACCTGCGGCCCTGACTTCCACATCGGACTGCGGCTCGCACTCAGCGGCCAGGACCCTCACCTGCCCGAACTTCGGGACATGGTCGCCGTCTTCCTGGAACGCGGCCTGGTCGACTACCTCGATCTGGTCGTTCGCAGCCTCGACACCCGGGTTGAGGTCGGCCTCCACACCGGCGAAGTGCTCGTCGATCTCTTCACAGATCTCCCCAGAGGAACAACCCGGGTGGGAGTCTCTGGCGACGTCATGAGCGCCGTGGGCGCCCAACGCGCCCTCGATCAAGGAAGCGATTTCGTCTTTGTGGCCAGCGGAGCTGTCGTACACCACGACTTCCCACAGCGGGCCCTGGCGGACCAGGCCTATGAAACCCCCCGCCCACCGCTCCCGGCTTCGTTCTTCCGCGACCAGGGACGAAGCCCCGCCTTCATCGAATACCTCGAAGGATCCCTGGGCTTCGTCGCGACGCGTTAGCCGGCGCCGGAGCAGGCCGACGCGGGGAGCGTCAGATCCGGCCCTGTGCCAAGAAACCGGTCCCTGGCGGTGACCCGCCTTCGCCGATCCTCCAAGGCCCGCGCTGTGGGCCATTCCCACGTCCCAAACCTGAGAACCTTACCGAAAGGAAACACAACATGAAGAACTCACGCCTTGGAGGCCTGGAAGTCTCCCGCATCGGACTTGGTGCCATGACCATGGCCGGCACTTACACCAGCGAAGGTGCCCTGGATAACACCGAATCGATCCGCACCATCCACCGCGCCCTCGAGCTCGGCGTCACTCACATCGACACTGCTGAGATTTACGGGCCGTTCCTCAGCGAGGAAATCGTCGGCCAGGCAATCAGGGGACGCCGCGACCAGGTCAAGATCGCAACGAAATTCGGGCTCGTCTCCCACAAGGGCGGCGGTCCCGGCGTGATCGACAGCAGTGCGGCGAACGTGAAGGCTGCCGTGGAGGGATCCCTGCAGCGCCTGGGCACCGACCACATCGACCTGTACTACCAGCACCGGGTTGACCGGAACACCCCCATCGAGGAAACCGCCGGAGCCGTTGCGGACCTGATCGCCGAGGGTAAGGTGCTGCACTTCGGCCTGTCCGAGGCCTCCCCGGCCACGATCCGCCGCGCACACGCCGTGCAGCCCGTGACCGCGCTGCAGACCGAGTACTCCCTCTGGACCCGCGACGTCGAAGACGAGATCCTGCCGCTGCTGCGTGAACTTGGCATCGGCTTCGTCCCCTACTCCCCGCTCGGACATGGCTTGCTCACCGGGCAGATCCGCACGGTGGAGGACTTCGCCGATGATGACTGGCGGAAAACCAACCCGCGCTTCACGGGTGAAAACTTCGTCCGGAACCTGCACATCGTCGACGAAGTCCAGAGCATCGGCGCGGAGATTGGTGCCACCCCAGCCCAGACCGCGCTGGCCTGGTTGCTGACCCGCGGTAACGACATCGCCCCGATTCCCGGCACACGCCGTGTGTCACGGGTGGAGGAAAACACAGCAGCCGATTCCATCGAACTCACCACCGACCAGCTCGAACGCCTCAACTCGCTCCAGCCCGCGGCAGGGGCACGGCACGACGACGCCAACATGGTTTCCATCGATCGCTGATCCTCAACCCACCGGCGACCCTCCACTGACCCTCCACTGATTTTCGCTCCCGATTGGAGTATTCCGACATGAAGTACCGCACCCTTGCCGGCACCGGCATCAGCGTCTCGAACCTTTCCTTGGGCACCATGGGCTTCGGCAGCGAGACAGCCGAAAGCGACGCGTTCGTGATTCTGGACCGGTTCATTGAAGCCGGCGGCAACCTGGTCGACACCGCCAACGTCTACGGAGTAGGCGCCGCCGAGGAAGTCCTGGGGCGCTGGTTCGCAAGCCGCCCTGCGGAGGTCACCGACCGGGTTGTCCTGGCGACGAAGGCCCGCTTCGGAACAGGGCCGGACACCAACGAAGCCGGCTCATCCCGCCGGAACCTGAGCCGGGCACTGGACGCCTCACTACGCAGGCTCGGCCGCGAGAACGTCGACCTGTACCAACTGCACGGATGGGACCCCCTGACACCTATCGAGGAAACTCTGGGCTTCCTCAACGAAGCCGTGAGTGCCGGCAAGATCCATTACATCGGTCTGTCCAACTTCACCGGCTGGCAGATGCAACTCACGCTCGACACCGCCAAGGCCATGGGCCTGCAGGTGCCAGTCACCCTGCAACCGCAGTACAGCCTCGTCTCACGCGAGATCGAGTTCGAGATCGTCCCTCGGCCCTTCACAACAACATCGGTCTGCTGCCGTGGTCCCCGCTCGCTGGCGGATTCCTCAGCGGTAAGTACATCAAGGACGAGAAGGCTGGAAGCGACACCCGGGCCGGGTCCGGTAACCCGATGAACGACTACATCTTCGGGGATCTCGCCGCGAAGGACCAGAACTGGGACACCCTTGACGTCGTCCGGGACATTGCCGAGTCCACGGGAGCGACCCCTGCCCAGGTAGCACTGAGCTGGGTCGCGAACCGTCCCGGCGTTGTAGCCCCCATCATGGGAGCGAGGACCCTGGACCAGCTCGAGCAGAACCTCACGGCAGGGGATCTTGTATTGGATGCCGAAGCCACCACACGCCTCGATGAGGTCGGCGCCCCCACAACGAATGACTACCCCTACGGGCCCTTCGGTGAGAAGCAACGCGGACGCTATGTCCACTCCAGCGACCAGGCCATCAGCGAACTCTTCTAACCCCCGTCGGCGCCCCTGCCATACCTGAAAGGACACAACGAAATGACTGACTGGTCCACTGAGCAGCTCGCGGCCATCGAAGGCAACGCCGACCTGTTCGTCTCCCCGTACCGGGAGGACGGCACTACCTACGGCACCCCGACCCAGACCTGGGCCCTTGTCATTGACGGCCGAGTCTACGTACGGGCAGCTAGCGGGGAATCCTCCCGCTGGTACCAGGCGGCAGTCACTCAGAGGGCCGGCCGCGTCCGTGTCGGAGGAGCCTACTGGGAGGTGACTTTCGAACCGGCCGGAACGGATGACGAAGCAGCTATCGACGCCGCCTATGAAGCCAAATACCCGGGCAGCACGGCGGTGCCGATTATGCAGGGCGAGGGCCCGAAAACCGCCTCCGTTCGTATCTCGCCACGGTGAGAGCCACTGCGGCCGCACCCGTTGGAGGGCGCATCGCCTGGGAATTTCCAGCACGCCGGCGCAACCATCCACACAGGCACCAAACGCGGGCTGACAGCTAACCAACAACGATAGCCAGCACAAATAGAAGGGGCGCGGATGCCCTATCCGCGCCCCTTCTGCGTCCCCTTCCGGACTGCCCGCCGCCCATTCTTCTCCCAAGGAAACAGGAAGACCATGACCAATATTGCCCCGCCCCTCACCGCACGGGCCGCTCCGCCGATGGAACCGGCTGCGCCCACAGGCTTTCCGTGGGTGCCGATCCTCGTTCTCGGGTTCGCCTGGTTCCTCGCCGTCGCCATCGAACTCAGTCCTGCCGGGCTGCTCGGTGGCATCGCGGCCGACTTGAACATCAGCACTGCGGCCGCCGGGACGCTCACTACGGCCTATGCACTCGGGAACGCGATCCTGGTACTCCCGCTGACGGCGCTGGCCCTGCGCTTCTCGCGGCGGAGTGCACTTAACGCCGTCATGGCCGCTTTCGTCGCGAGCAACGTGATCGTCGCCGTGGCACCGACCCTGGTCCTCGCCGACGCGGGCCGGTTCATGGGCGGCGCCTGCTACGCGTTGATCTGCACTCTCTTCCCGGCAGTCGCCGTTCGCATCGCCGGGCCGCGGCACGCCGGGAAGGCGATCACCGTCGTCTTCGCCGCCACCAGCCTGGGCATTGCACTCGGTGCGCCCCTGGCGTCGTTGGCAGGAAACGCATTCGGTTGGCGTGTCACGTTCGCCGCTGCAGCCGCGCTTGCCCTGATCGCCGGCGTACTGATGTCCTTCATCGTTCCCGCCGTGCGGGAACGCCAGGACAAAGGCCTGTCGTTGATACAGACAGCCCGTCTGCCCGGAGTGCTGCGTGTCGCGACCGGGTGGGCGCTGGTCATGCTCGCCCACTTTGTCGTCCTCACCTATATCGAGGCCTACCTCGAGGACTTCGGCGCTCCGACGTACATCACCAGCGTCATCCTGTTCCTGATCGGCGCCAGCGGACTCGTCGGCACGATCCTGATCGGCCGGCTCTCCTCCCGCTCAGTGTTCGCCGCCCTCCTGGCCGCACCCCTCACCGTCGCCGCCGGGTTCGCCGTGCTGTTCCTCAGCGGCGGGAACCTGCTCGTCGTTCTCATCGCCGTCGCTGTCTGGGGGGTCGGCATCGCGGCCGCAGTCGTCGTCTACCAACAAGCCATCCTGCTTACCGGACGCCGGGCACCCGAAACGGCAACCAGCATCGGCGTGCTCCTCGCCCAGGCCGGCTTCGCCGCCGGCGCGACCGTCGGAGGCGTCACCCTCGACTCCTTCGGCGTCGCCACCATCCCCCTGGCCGCCCTCGCCTTCGTCGTCGGATCGATCATCATCGCCACGACACTTCGAAATACCATCCGCAACGCGACCCCACAAGCCCCTGGCGCAGAAACCGCACTACCTCAGACACCCCCGAAAAAGGACTGACCATGAAAAAAGCAATAACACTGATGATCGCAACGGCCACGGTTCTCGCCCTAGCCGCTTGTTCCCCCGCATCATCATCGACGCCGACCGCATCGCCCAAGTCCGCATCCCCATCCACCACAACTATCCCGTCGAACGCCGCCGAGTCATCGGCCCCAGCCCAAGCGCCAACGGGCGGCACGCCGATCACCGTCACCGCCGGAGATGTGGTCATGACCGCGACCCTCAACGACAGCCAAGTCGCCCAAGACTTCGCCGACACGCTTCCGGTCACACTGCCCTGGTTCCGCAACGCCGGCATCGAGTACATCACCGAACTCTCCGCCCCCATGACAGAAACCGGACCGTTCTACACGGACGTACAGCCCGGAGACATCGTCTACTACAACCCCCTCGACAGCATCACCATCATCTACGAGGAAACCAGTTCAGTTCCTACCCTCACAAAAATGGGAGAGATCACCTCGGACCTGAGCGTATTCGCTGACCTCCCCAACGATGTAGACATGCGCATCGAGCTCGGCTGAGCGTCTGTCAATTTTCGGTGTAGCTGGGGTTGTCTTTTCTAGCTCCTGCCGGCGGTAAGCGTCCGTCGAAGGTGACACCGAAGGCGTGAGTGCGGCCTTCCAGCGGTTGCTCCAGCGTTTACGGCCCTTGCCCGTGGGATCGAGGCTCATGATCGCCAAGTAGACGCACTTCAGCGCTGCCTGCTCAGTGGGGAAGTGACCGCGGGCGTTCACCGCTCGGCGGAGCCGGGCGGTGATGCTCTCGATCGTCGTGCAGATCACGGTGCGGATCTCGTTGTCGAACTGCAAGAAGGGCACGAACTCGGCCCACGCGTTGGGCCAAAGCCCGATGATGGCCGGGTAACGCTTCTCCCACTTGCCGGAGAACTCCGCGAACCGGTCCAGCGCGCCCGCCTCGCTCGGTGCGGTGTAGACGGGCTTGAGGTCCTTGGAGATCTGCGACCAGTCGTTCTTCGAGGCATAGCGGAAGCTGTTGCGTAGGAGGTGCACGATGCAGGTCTGCACGACGGTCTGCGGCCACACCGCCGCGACCGCGTCCGGCAGCCCCTTCAGCCCGTCGCAGACCACGATGCAGCAGCCGGCCACGCCGCGGTTCTTGATCTCGGTCAGCACCCACAGCCAATACTTGGCGATGACCCAGGAAGGCAGGCGTATATGATCCGACAATTTCCTTGATAGCACCGATGATCATGGGTCCGGTGAACCCGCTCAGGTTGCCGACGGAGTAATCAGGCCAATACCGGTCGCGGCACCTACACCGGTCAATAGCTGGGAAGGAACTGACCAGAAGAGAGCTAACGACCCGGCTGCAACTGCAGGCTAAGAGTAAAACGTCTTCTAGGAGCAGTCCCCTGCCTGTTCTTAACCACATAATGGAATTCCGTCAACGAGATGGCGGACAGGGGAGTGGCCCCCAGAGTAAACCGTTGGCTCCGCCGACAGCGAGGGAGGGAACGCTGAACTTGGCAATGCGTGCCTCGTTGTCCCTTACGTCCTGGCCAACCATGCGGTAGTAGGCGACGCCTGCCCGCAATGCATCGGGCGTTGTGTTCGTCCACAAGTATTCCTCGACTGCGTCGGGGGTGATGCTGTCCGGCGGTGGCCGTAGTTGAGGAAGAACCAGCCGAAATATTGGTGCTCGCGGCCTTCGATAAGCGCCGGGACGTAGAGAACGTGGCCTCCCGCAGCCTCGGGAACGCGTCCGTGCGGACCACCCCGACCCGCCAAGGACGATATTCTTCAACTGGCGCCGAACGGCTCCCCCCAGGGGGCACGGGGTGATGACAACCGCAATCCCCGCCCTCGGTTATCTCTTTGCGCTGTTGCTGGCGAGCAGCCGGACGCGATCACGGCCGTCGGTGGTGGCATCGCATTGATCGGAGTGCTGCTACACCGCTTCCCGGCTGATGCCGTAGTCGCTGGCGAGGCCGGATTGGGAGCTCCACAGAAGTATCCGTTAATAAAAAATCTTTTATAGGCGGTCGTACTTTTCTATAGACGTTCCTCCGACGCCCACGCCACGGAGAGAAGACGTAGATAACCCTAGTGCGGCCAATGGCTCAAGCTGCAAAATCAAATGCGCGGCTGTCGGATACTGCGGGGTTCCATAGCCCGATGGCCCGACGAACGGTCACCGGACAATGCTACGAACTGCCCTGCGTGTGGAGTCGGAGTACGAAAGTCTCCCCAACGCGCACTGCCCCTGCAAAAGTTCCCTTTGGTCCCCAGAGACGGTCCATACTCGACACATTTGTCACGCGTGTCACATTTGCTTGTCACCGTACATGACACCTTTCCTAGGCTTAAGGGGTTCAGCGTTCCCGAGCCAAGGAAAAACTCCATGCCTCATTCATCAGGTTCCGCCACCGTCCCCAACGACGCCCACAGCCCGCCGGGCCGAAGACCCCAGAGAATGAAGAAACCAAGTTTCCTCAGCTCCCTCGGCGCCGACCTTCCCGCATCACTCGTGGTCTTCCTCGTCGCCCTCCCGCTCTCACTGGGCATCGCCGCAGCGTCGGGAGCACAAGTCATGGCTGGCCTTATCGCGGCGGCCGCCGGAGGCATTGTCGCGGGCAGCTTGGGCGGCTCCCCATTGCAGGTGAGCGGCCCAGCGGCCGGCCTGACCGTCGTCGTTGCCGGTCTGGTGGACGAGTTCGGCTGGCAGGTGACGTGTGCGATCACCGCTGCTGCCGGCGTCATGCAACTGCTACTGGGGGTCAGCCGCGTAGGGCGCGCCGCGCTGGCCGTGTCGCCCGTGGTGGTCAAGGCCATGCTGGCCGGCATTGGCATCACGATCATCCTGCAGCAGTTGCACGTTCTGCTGGGCAGCCACGCAGCCGGGTCCGCGGTTGAGAATCTAGCTGCCCTTCCAGCGGCCATCACCAACGTGGAGCTGCATTCCGCCCTGCTAGGCCTGGCTGTCGTGGCCATTCTTCTTGGCTGGAGGTACGTCCCGAGTACGGTGCGGAAGATTCCGGGCCCGCTTGCTGCCGTCGTCGCGGTCACCGCACTGTCCGTGGCGGTAGCCCCTGGCGTAGAGCGCATCAGCTTCAGCGGTTCACTGTTCGATGCCGTTGCCCTCCCCAGCCTGCCCGACGGCAACTGGCGTGCCGCGGCAATGGCAGTCATCACGGTGGCCCTGATCGCGAGTATCGAGTCCTGCTGTCCGCTGTTGCCGTGGACAAGATGCATGCCGGTGCCCGCACCGACCTCAACCGCGAGCTCGTCGGGCAAGGATCGGCCAACATGGTCTCTGGCATGCTCGGCGGCCTCCCGGTGACTGGCGTGATCGTGCGCAGCGCCACCAACGTTGAAGCCGGCGCCGTCAGCCGGGTGTCCGCCATCCTGCACGGCGTCTGGGTCTTGGTGTTCTCCGCCCTGTTCGCCGGCCTCATCCAGCTGATTCCGCTGGCCGTGCTGGCGGGGCTGCTGTTGGTTATCGGGGCAAGGCTCATCAACGTCGCCGACATCAGGACGAGCCTGCGCACCGGCGATCTCCTTGTCTACGTTGTCACCCTGGCCTGCCTTGTGTTCCTTAACCTGCTCGAAGGCGTGATCATCGGCCTCGCACTGGCTGCCATGTGCGTTTTGTGGCGCGTGCTGCGGGCGCAGATCCATGCACAGACGCCGTCTGCTGATTCGCTGCCCTGGCGCGTCACCATCGCCGGTTCCTGCAGCTTTTTCGCCCTGCCACGGCTCAACCGTATCCTCCATTCCGTGCCCGAGGGCCAGGACGTCGTAGTCGACCTCAACGCCGACTACCTCGATCACGCTTTCCGCGAGGCTCTGCTCGCCTGGCAGCAGCAGCACCGGAACACAGGCGCGACCGTGACTCTCGAGGAGCACGGCACCACGGCCTTCCGCGATGCCGCGGACAACACACCCCAGCGCCAGGACCCCCGCGAATTCCCGCTGCCGCCCCGCACATCCTGGCAGCCGTCACCTCTGGACAGCGCCAACCAGGCAGAGGACGACGACGGCGGGCGGCTGCCGCTGCGGTCAATCCTCCTGGGCATCGACAAATACCACCGGCGCTACGCGCACAAGGTTCGGCCGCTGGTACAGGATCTCACCGAGGGACAGAATCCGGACACACTGTTCGTCGCCTGCGTCGACTCCCGGGTTAACCCGAACCTCATCACCAGCAGCGGCCCCGGTGACCTGCTGACGCTCCGGAACATCGGCAACGTCGTGTGCAGCGACGGCCACGATGCCTCGATTGATTCGACGCTGTCTTTCGCGGTCAAGGGATTGTCCGTGGACTCTATCGTGGTCTGCGGCCACTCCAACTGCGGCGCCATGAAGGCCGTGCTGGCTGATGCCGAAGGTGCTTCGAATGCCGCACTGGGAGCGGGCTCGATGCTTGGTTGGAACACGCCCGGCCGAGCTACTGCGAACTCGTGGCCGGTCACCCCGTGGCTTTGGCCGCTGAAGCGGAAGGGTACAGCCACCTCGACCAACTCAGCATGGTCAACGTCGCCGTCCAACTCAGAAAGCTCGAAGAGCACCCGGTCACCGGTCCCGCCTTGGCTTCCGGACAGGTACAAGCCATCGGGCTGTTCTACGACATCCGCACGGCCCGCGTTGTCCTGGTGACTCCGGACGGCATCGAGCGGCTGGACCCGAGCATGGCCGTTCACTAACCGGCGGTGCTCCGCGACCCACTCTGACGCAGCGGTCTGCAGGACGGTCTAGGCTAGCGAATCCACAAGACCATGCGGAACATTTTCCGCGCGAAATTCTCCTCGTCGGCGGCTCCCTGACGCTCCTTTTCGCCTTCTTCTACATTGGCACCGCCTACCTCACCAGCTATGCCACCAGCCCCACGGGTATGCAGCTGAGCCGCGTGGAAGTACTGAGCACCGGCATCGTTGCCTCGCTGTTCGTCGCCGCCGCCACCCTGGCGTCCGGCGTTCTCTCGGACCGCTTCGGCCGCAAGAGGGTCATCGCCACCTCCTGCATCCTCGCAGTGCCCTGGTCCCTTATGTTGTTCCCGATCCTCAGTGCCAACACCGTTTTGGCTTTCGGTCTCGGGCTGACGGTCACCGTGGTGATCTTCGCTATCGCCTATGGCCCCACCGGGGCACTCCTTCCGGAGCTCTTTGAGGGCCTGTATCTCTTAAGTACCCCCTG
>NZ_JAGGPM010000038.1 GCF_018613835.1 Arthrobacter sp. ISL-5
ATCGGTGGATCAAGGCTTAGCGGGCCTTGCGGAGGGTCGCTTCGGCGTGCTTGAGGATGGGTCCGTCAATCATCTTGCCGTTGAACTGGAACACACCGGTCCCGGCGGCGCGGGCGGCCTCCAGGAGTTCCCTGGCCGCAGCCACTTCTTCCCCCGACGGCGCATAGGCGGCGCGGACCGCAGCCACCTGGCTGGGATGGATGCAGGCTTTCGAGCTGAAGCCGGACGCCGCGGCGTCCCGTGCTTCCTCGGCAAGCCCTTCAAGGTCGGGGATGTTGACGTAAACGGCGTCCACCGCCTCCTTGCCGAAGGTGCCTGCAGCCAGGAGCACCGAGGAACGGGCGTGCAGCGCCACGGCGCGGTAGCCGCCGTCGTCCTTGCGGCTCGAGGTCCCGCCGAGGGACGCGAGCAGGTCCTCGGCGCCCCACATGAGCGCCACGACGTTCGGTGCGGCGGCGATGGCCGGCGCGTTGACGATGCCGGCCGCCGTTTCGCACAGGGCGATGACGTGGAAGCCGTCCAGCGGCCGGAGCTGCTCAGCGCTTTCCGTCTTCGCGAGCATCACGGTGCGGTAGGGCGTGTGGGCCAGGCAGTGCAGGTCCTTTTCGAAGTCCTCCGTGCCCGCCGGGTTGATCCGGATGATGGTCCGGCTGGGATCGAGCTCCGGCCCCTCGCCGGAGCTGCCGAGCTGGGCAAGGATGGCGCCGCGGGCCCGTTTCTTGTCCGGGGCCGCCACCGCGTCCTCGAGGTCAATGATCACGGCGTCCGAGCGCTCGGCGGCCTTTTGGAAACGCTCGGGGCGGTCAGCAGGGCAGAAGAGCAGGGCCGGGCCCATCACGAATGTCATACAGCCATTGTCCGATTATTTTTCCGTCTGCGCCTGCATGTGCGCCTCCCGCGTCCACATCAGGCAGCTGCGCGTCGCCAGGGCCACCACGGCGCCGTCCTGGTTGCGGCCGGTGTGCTTCATGGTGACGATCCCCTGGCCGGGTCTGGACCCCGAGAGCCGCTTGCCGGTGATGACGGTCTCGGTGTACAGGGTGTCGCCGTGGTACAGCGGACCGGGGAAGGACACGTCGGTCAGCCCCAGCTGGGCGATGATGGTGCCCTGCGTCAGCTGCGGAACGGACTGCCCGACGACGGTGGCCAGCGTGAACATGGAGTTCACCAGCCGCTGGCCGAACGGCTGCCCCGCACTCCACGCCGCGTCAAGGTGCAGCCCCTGCGTGTTCATGGTCATGGTAGTGAACAGGACGTTGTCGGTTTCGGTAACCGTCCTGCCTGGACGGTGCGCATACACCACGCCCTCCTCGAGCTCGTCGAAGTACAGCCCGCGCTGTTCGATCACGCGCGGGCTGCCGGTGGCTGAGCTGGTCGAAACCCCGTCAGCATCCTGGTCAGGGGTCGCCGTCATACGGTCAGTTCCTGGTCTTCCTCGAGAAGCTCGGCGCCGGTGGCCGCGGCCACGTCCTCCACCGAGACGTTCGGCGCGAGCTCGCGCAGCACCAGCCCGTCCGGCGTCACGTCGATCACGGCGAGGTCCGTGATGATGCGGTCCACACAGGCCTTGCCTGTCAGCGGCAGCGTGCACCGGTCCACGATCTTGGGCCGGCCGTTCCGGTCCACGTGCTCCATCATCACGATCACCTTCTTGGCGCCGAAGACCAGGTCCATGGCGCCGCCCATGCCCTTGACCATCTTGCCCGGGATCATCCAGTTGGCCAGGTCCCCGTTGGCGGCGACCTCCATGGCGCCGAGCACGGCCACGTCCACATGGCCGCCCCGGATCATGCCGAAGGACAGCGACGAGTCGAAGAAGGCCGCGCCCTTGTTCACCGTGACGGTTTCCTTGCCCGCATTGATCAGGTCCGGGTCCACTTCGTCTTCGCCGGGGTAGGGGCCGACGCCCAGGATTCCGTTCTCGGAATGCAGGACCACCTCCACATTGGCGGGGATGTAGTTCGGGATCAGCGTGGGCATCCCGATGCCCAGATTGACGTACTGGCCGTTGCTGAGTTCCTGGGCCACCCGCGCCGCGAGTTCGTTGCGCGTCCATCCCTTGCCGTCCGGGTGGGACGTGGCGGCACGCCGGTACTCGTGACGGACGGCTTCGGGGCGGGGCGGCGCCCCCTGCGAGCTGTTCGACTCCATGGCTACGCTCCTGCCTGTTCGGTGGTGCCGGCTGCGGACTGTGCCGAGAGTGCCACCGTCCGCTTTTCGATGCGCTTCTCGATCTCGGGCGCGAGGACGACACGCTGGACGAAGATTCCGGGCACATGGACGTGTTCGGGATCCAGCTCCCCCGGCTCCACCAGCTCCTCGACCTCGGCGATGGTGATCCTGCCCGCCATGGCACAGAGCGGGTTGAAGTTCATTGCCGTGGCGTGGAAGACCAGGTTGCCGTGGCGGTCACCCTTCCAGGCGTGGACCAGGCCGAAGTCGGGCGTCAGGGACTCTTCGAGGACGTAGTCCACGCCGCCGAAGCTCCGCACTTCCTTGGGAGGGGAGGCGATCGCGATGCCGCCGTCGGCGTCGTACTTCTGCGGCAGGCCGCCGTCGGACACCTGGGTGCCCACGCCCGCCTTCGTGTAGAACGCCGGGATGCCGGCACCGCCGGCCCGCAGCTTCTCCGCCAGCGTGCCCTGCGGGGTAAGGACCACTTCGAGTTCGCCGGAGAGGTACTGCCGGGCGAACTCCTTGTTCTCCCCGACGTACGAGCTGACGGTGCGGCGGATCCGGCCGTCCTTCAGCAGGATGCCGAGCCCCCAGTCGTCCACGCCGCAGTTGTTGCTCACGGTTTCCAGGTCCTTGGCGCCGCGGTCGTGCAGGGCGTCAATGAGGGCCACCGGGATCCCGCACAGGCCGAACCCCCCGACGGCGAGCGACGCGCCGTCGTGAATGTCCGCGACCGCTTCAGCAGCGCTGGCAACAACCTTGTCAATCATCGTTGATCCTTTCAGGCCGGCTACAGTCCGAGTTCCCGGGCGATCAGCATCAGCTGGACCTCCGTGGTGCCCTCCCCGACTTCAAGGATCTTGGAGTCGCGGTAATGGCGTGCCACGGTGAATTCGTTGATGAAGCCATAGCCGCCGAACACCTGGGTGGCGTCCCGCGCGTTGTCCATGGCTGCCTCGCCTGCGACCATCTTAGCGATGGCCGCCTGGGTCTTGAACGGCTTGCCGGCGAGCATCCTGGCGGCCGCATCGTAGTAGGCCAGCCGGGCCGTGTGGGCGCGTGCCTGCATGCGCGCAATCTTGAAGGAGATGGCCTGGTACTTGCCGATGTTGTGGCCGAAGGCGCGCCGGTCCTTGGCGTAGCGGACCGAAAGATCCACGCAGCCCTGGGCCGCGCCGGTGGCCAGCGCCGCGATGGCGATGCGGCCTTCGTCAAGGATGGACAGGAAGTTGGCGTAGCCCCGTCCCCGTTCACCCAGGAGGTTGGCCTCGGGAACGCGGACGTCCTTCAGCGTCAGGGGGTGCGTGTCAGAGGCATTCCAGCCCACCTTGTTGTACGCCTTCTCGGCCTTGAAGCCGGGCGTGTCGGTGGGCACCAGGATGGTGGAGATTTCCTTCTTGACGCTGCCGTCCTTGCGCTCGTGCTGGCCGGTCACGGCGGTCACGGTCACCAGCCGGGTGATGTCCGTCCCGGAGTTGGTGATGAATTCCTTGTTGCCGTTGATGACCCAGTGCCCGTCTTCCAGCCTGGCGGTGGTCTTGGTGCCGCCGGCGTCCGAACCCGCCTCCGGTTCGGTCAGGCCGAAACCTGCGAGCGCCTTTCCGGACGCGAGCAGCGGCAGCCATTCCTCCTTCTGGGCCTCGGTTCCGAAGCGGTGGACGGGCATGGCGCCCAGGGAAACGCCCGCCTCCAGCGTGATGGCCACGGACTGGTCCACCCTGCCCAGCTGTTCCAGCGCGAGGGCCAGGGCGAAGTAGTCCCCGCCCATGCCGCCGGATTCTTCGGGGAACGGCAGGCCGAACAGGCCCATGTCCGCCATCTGGGAGACGACTTCGTAGGGGAAGCTGTGCTCTTCGTCGTGCTTGGCCGAGACGGGCGCGACGACCTCGTCGGCAAACTCCCGGACGGTGTTGCTGAGGTCCTGGTATTCCTCGCTGAGCTCAAAATCGGCCATAGCTAGGGTTCCTTACGTTCATTGGTTGGATCTTGGATTGGGGTTTCTGCCGTGCCGGCGGGCGGTTCGGCGTGGATCGTGGCGAGCACCTGGTCCGCCTTCACCAGGTCTCCGGTCTTCACGCTGATGTGCACCGTTCCGGCCACTTCGGCCACGAGCTGGTGCTCCATCTTCATCGCTTCCACGGCGAGCAGCACCTGACCGGCGTCCACGGTGTCGCCGTTGTGCACGGAGACTGACACGACGGTTCCAGGCATGGGTGAACGGACTTCCGGATCGGCCACGCCCTCTTCCCGCTCAATGGCGGCCAGTACGCGAGCGAGGCGGGTTTCCCGGGTGAGGACGTCGAGCCCGCAGGACCAGCCGCCGTTCCCCACGTAAACCTGCTGCGGGCGCCCTTCCCGGGGGTAGTGCTCCCAGTAGGAGCCCAGCGCGAAGGTGTGTTCCTGCCCGTCGACTTCAACTTCGATGGACTCGCTGGCCAGTCCCAGGACCAGGACCTTGTGGTCCGGTCCGTCGTTGACGCGGACCAGCGCGTGGCCGAGGTCCAGGTCGCTCAACCACGTGACGGCCACGGTGGCCATGGCCCCGCCGGGAAGGCCGAAGCTCATCCGCCAGGGAGCGGGAGTGCCCAGCCGCCAGCCGCGGCCGGTGTTCCAGGGCGACGCGACTCCGGCAGGCGGCTCGTCATTTACCCAGAACGGGAGGGCGGCCGCGATGAGCTCGGTGTCGCCGACGCTCCGGAACGTGAGTTCCGGCATCTTGCGGTCAATCAGGGTGGTGTCGAGGCGGCCGGCGCGGACGTCGTCGTCGTTGATCAGGAGCCGCAGGTATTCCACGTTGGTTCCCACCCCCAGCACGGTGTACCGCTCCAGCGCCGTGTCCAGCGTGTCGAGCGCCGCTTTGCGGTCCGGGCCCCAGGCGATGACCTTGGAGAGCATGGGATCGTAGTCGCTGGAAATTTCCAGGCCGGGCTGCAGCGAGGAGTCGATGCGGATGTGCGGGTCCGCGGCGGCAGGGGCGAAGAAATCCAGGTCAGCCAGGGCCGTGAAGGTGGTGCCCCGTTCGTCGAGCAGGACCACCTCGCCGGAGGACGGCAGGAAGTTCCGCTCCGGGACCTCCGCGTAGACGCGCGCCTCCGCGGCGTGCCCGTTAAGCACGACGTCATCCTGCGCCACGGTGAGCACCTCGCCGGCAGCGATGCGCACCTGCCACTCCACGAGGTCCACCCCTGTGACCATTTCAGTGACCGGATGCTCCACCTGCAGGCGCGTGTTCATCTCCATGAAGAAGAATTCGTCCGGGGCGTTGTCCGAGACGAGGAACTCCACGGTGCCGGCGCCCGTGTAGTGGACGCTGCGGGCGGCCTGGCATGCCGCCTCGCCGATCCGCGCCCGGGTGGCTCCGCCGTCGGCCAGTGATTCCAGGAGCGGCGACGGCGCTTCCTCGATCACCTTCTGGTGCCTGCGCTGCAGGGAGCACTCGCGCTCCCCCAGGTGGATGACGTTTCCGTGCGTATCGGCGAGCACCTGCACTTCGATGTGCCGCGGGGCCATTACCAGGCGTTCCAGGAAGAGGGTGTCGTCGCCGAAGGCGCTGGCCGCGACGCGCCGGGCGGTGGCCAGCGTTGCGGGCAGGTCCTCGGGGCGTTCGACGATGTGCATGCCTTTGCCGCCGCCGCCGGCGGAGGGCTTGATCAGCAGCGGGAAGCCGACGCCGGCAGCTGCCTCGATCAGCTCCTCGTCCGTCAGCCCCGGTTCGGCGATGCCGGGGACCACCGGAACTCCGTATCCGGCCACGTGGTTCTTGGAGCGGATCTTGTCCCCCATGACCTCCAGGGATTCGACGCCGGGGCCGATGAAGGCGATGCCGGCGGCCTCCAGCGCACGGGCGAATTCGACATTCTCGCTCAGGAAACCGTAGCCGGGATGCACCGCCTGGGCGCCGGTGTCCTTGCAGGCCCTGATGATCGCCTCGATCTTCAGGTAGCTTTCGGCCGCGGAGGCGGGACCGATCCGCACCGCGACGTCCGCTTCCCGCACGTGGCGGGCGTCGGCGTCGGCGTCGCTGTAAACAGCGACCGAACGGATGCCCATGGCGTGCAGCGTCCTGATCACCCGGCAGGCGATCTCGCCGCGGTTGGCCACGAGGACGGTGCGGAACAGACTGGAAACGGCTGGATTTGTCATTGCCGGCTCACATTCGGAAGAGGCCGAAGGAGGTCTCCGGCAGCGGGGTGCGGGAGACGACGTCGAGCGCCAGCCCCAGGACGGTGCGGGTGTCCGCGGGGTCGATGACGCCGTCGTCCCAGATGCGCGCGGTGGAATAGTAGGGGCTTCCCTGGTCCTCGTACTGCTGCTTGATGGGAGCCTTGAAGGCCTCCTCGTCTTCGGCGGACCATTCCTGCCCGGCGGCCTCGTACTGGTCGCGCTTCACCGTGGCCAGCACGCTCGAGGCCTGGTTGCCGCCCATGACGGAGATGCGGCTCGCGGGCCACGTCCACAGGAACCGCGGCGAATAGGCACGGCCGCACATCGAGTAGTTGCCGGCGCCGAAGGATCCGCCGATCACCACCGTCAGCTTGGGCACGCGGGCGGTGGCGACGGCGGTCACCATCTTGGCGCCGTTCTTGGCGATGCCGCCCTGTTCGTAGTCCTTGCCCACCATGAAGCCGGAGAGGTTCTGCAGGAAGATCAGCGGGATGCCACGCTGGTCGCAGAGCTCGATGAAGTGGGCGCCCTTGAGCGAGGACTCGCTGAACAGCACGCCGTTGTTGGCCACGATGCCCACGGGATGCCCGTGCAGCTTCGCAAAACCGGTCACCAGGGTGGTGCCGTAATTCTTCTTGAATTCGTGGAAGCGGCTGCCGTCCACAAGGCGGGCGATGACTTCGCGGACATCGTACTGCGCGTTGACGTCCGTGGGGACGGCACCGTAGAGGTCGGCGGGATCAACTACAGGCTCGACGGCGGTGTCCACGTCCCAGGCGGGGGCGGCGCGCCGGGGCAGGGTGGAGACGATGTCCCGGACGATCTGCAGGGCGTGTTCGTCGTTTTCCGCCAGGTGGTCCGTGACGCCGGAGATCCTGGAATGGACGT
The DNA here is from genome assembly GCF_018613835.1 of Arthrobacter sp. ISL-5. Classification (GTDB taxonomy): domain Bacteria; phylum Actinomycetota; class Actinomycetes; order Actinomycetales; family Micrococcaceae; genus Arthrobacter. The sequence goes on from NZ_JAGGPM010000038.1 coordinate 7,228, forward strand.
CGCCGCCGCCGAGCTCCTCGGCCGTGACGATCTCGCCGATGGCGGCTTTCACCAGCGGCGGCCCGCCCAGGAAGATCGTTCCCTGGTTGCGGACTATGACCGTTTCGTCGCTCATCGCCGGAACGTAGGCGCCGCCGGCGGTGCAGGAGCCCATCACGGAGGCGATCTGGGGAATCTTGGCCGCGGACATTTTGGCCTGGTTGTAGAAGATCCGGCCGAAGTGCTCCTTGTCCGGGAAGACCTCATCCTGCTTCGGGAGGAAGGCTCCGCCGGAATCCACGAGGTAGATGCACGGCAGCCGGTTTTCCAGCGCGATCTCCTGGGCCCGCAGGTGCTTCTTCACGGTCATGGGATAGTAGGTGCCGCCCTTGACCGTGGCGTCGTTGGAGATGACCAGGACCTGGCGCCCGTGGACCAGCCCGATGCCCGCGATCACGCCGGCGCCCGGCGAGTCATCGTTGTACATGCCGTTGGCTGCCAGCGGGGCAATCTCGAGGAAGGGGCTGCCGTCATCGAGGAGCTGGTTGATCCGCTCCCTGGGAAGGAGCTTGCCCCGTGCCACATGGCGCTCGCGGGACTTTTCCGGCCCGCCCAGGGCCGCCGTGGCGAGCCGCTTCCGCAGTTCGCTGGCGAGCGCCTCCTGAGCGAGGCTGTTGGCCGCAAAGGCCTCGCTGGTGGCGTCCAGCTTGCTGGCGAGTGTCTCCATTGACCGCTTCCATTTCCTTGGCCCGCCCGATTCCTGCCGGGCCCGGCCACTTTCGGTTAGTGCCGTGTAACTGAGATTTAGGTTAGTCTCTATTAACTGTGATGTCCAACACACGGATGAGTTGCTAGAGTTTGCAGTTTCGAGGAGGAAATGTGCAGATCACGGAGCATGGCCAGCCTGCCGAAAGCAGCGAGGCCGCCCTGGCCGCCCCGCCGGACCAGGGAGCCGCGCCCAACCGTGCGACGCAGCGCAGCCGGGCCAAGGAGACCCGCAGGCAGGCCCTGCTGTCCGCGGCCGCCGCCCTCTTCGCCGCGAACGGTTTCAACCGTGTCTCCCTTGAGGACCTTGGTGCCGCCGCGGGGGTGAGTGGCCCCGCCGTCTACCGCCACTTCCCGGGGAAGCAGGCCGTGCTGGGCGCCCTGCTCCTGACTGTCAGCCAGGACCTGCTCGACGGCGGCCGGCGGGTTGTTGCCGACGCCGCCGACCCCCTAGCGGCGCTCGGCCGGCTGGTTCAGTTCCACGTGGACTTTGCGCTCAGCAATCCGGACGTGATCCGGGTCCAGGACAGGGACTTCAGCAACCTCACGGACGACGACCAGGCCCACGTCCGGGCGCTGCAGCGCAGCTATGTGGAGCTCTGGGTGGACGTTCTGGCGGGGATTCACGACGCAACGGACACGGCCGACCTGCGGATGCGCGCCCATGCAACCTTCGGACTGATCAACTCCACGCCGCACTCGGTCCGCAACCACGGCCGGAGAATGGCCATCAAGTCGGCCAGGCCGCTGCTGGAGAACATGGCGATGGCAGCCCTGACGGCGCCCGGCTAAACCGCACGGCGCCCGGCTAAGCCGCGCGAACGGCCCTGGCCCTCAAAACCGTCGCTGGACAACAACGGTCATGAGGGCCAGGGCCGGTTTTTAGTGCTTTAGACCATCGCGAGCGCCATGCCGGGGTCGGCCAGCAGGGCGCCGAGGTCCGCCAGGAACCGGGACCCCTGCTCGCCGTCCACCAGCCGGTGATCGAAGGACAGGCTCAGGGTCATGACCTGCCGCAGTGCAATCTGGTCCTGGTACTCCCACGGCATCTTCCGCACCGCGCCCATGGCCAGGATGGCGGCCTCGCCCGGATTGAGGATGGGCGTGCCGGCGTCGATCCCGAAGACACCGATGTTGGTGATGGAGATGGTGCCGCCGGAGAGCTCCGCCGGGCTGGTCTTACCGGCCCTGGCCGTCTCGGTCAGCCCCGACAGCGCCGTGGACAGCTCCGCCAGCGTCATCCGGTCCGCGTCCTTGATGTTGGGAACTGTCAGGCCACGCGGGGTGGCCGCCGCAATCCCCAGGTTCACGTAGTTGAACTGCACGATCTCCTGGTTGGCTTCATCCCACCTGGAGTTGAGGGTGGGATTGCGTCGCAGGGCGATCAGCGCAGCCTTGGCCACGAGGGTCAGCGGCGTCAGCTTCAGCCCGGCAAAAGCCTTGCTCGCCTTCAGCCTGGCCAGGAGCTCCATCGCCGGCGTGACATCCACGGTCAGGAACTCCGTGACGTGCGGCGCCGTGAACGCGCTGGAGACCATGGCCGCCGCCGTGAACTTGCGTACCCCCTTGATGGGCGTGCGCACTTCGCGTTCACCCGGCTGTGCTGACGGAACGCGTTCCTGCGTCGGGACTGCCTCGCCCGCCAGCTCCTGGGCCGCAGCCGGAAGGTCGCCGCCGCCCACGAAGTTCCGCACATCATCGCGGGTAATCAGCCCGCCGGGGCCGCTGCCGGTGACCTGCTCCAGGTCCACGCCGAGGTCCTTGGCCAGCTTCCGCACGGGCGGTGTGGAGCGGGGGCGCTCGCCGGTTACGGTTTCCGCGGGTTTGGGTTCGACAGGCCTGGTTTCGACAGGCTCAACCACCGGAACGGCCGTTTCGACAGGCTTGGTTTCGAAAGGCTTGGTTTCGACAGGCTTGGTTTCGACAGGCTCAGCCACCGGCGGCGCGGCGGCAAAGTTCCGCGGACGGCGGGCAGGGCGGCCGGTTGCTTCGACGACGGCGCCATACCCCACAAGGTTTGGTTCCCGCTTGGCGGCGGGCGCCTCAGCCGCACCGCCGGCGGCGACCTGCGCGCCGGCGTCGCCCTCCACTTCGAAGGAGACGATCGGCTTGCCCACCTCCACCACGGTGCCCGGCTGCTCGTGCAGCGCAGTGACCACGCCGGCAAACGGGGAGGGCAGCTCCACGACGGCCTTCGCCGTTTCCACTTCGGCGATGATCTGGTTGAGGCTCACGGTGTCGCCAACGTTCACCTTCCAGCTGACGATTTCGGATTCGGTCAGGCCTTCGCCGAGATCGGGCAGCCGGAATTCCTTGATCATGGTGGCGGTCATCCTTCCAGCCCGCTCAGCGAGTTCGGCCGGCCGAGCGCACGGTCAACGCCGTCGAGGATCCTGTCCAGGCTCGGAAGGTGGTGCATCTCCAGCTTGGAATACGGGTACGGCACATCGAATCCGGTGACACGCACGGGAGCAGCCTCCAGGTAGTAGAAGCAGCGCTCGGTGATACTGGCGGCGACTTCGGCGCCCACGCCTCCTGACTGCCCCGCCTCGTGGGTGATGACAAGCCTGCCCGTCTTGCGGACCGAGGCCTCCACCGCCGCGTAGTCCACCGGCGCGAGGGAGCGAAGATCAATCACTTCGATGGAAACTCCCTCATCCGCTGCGGCAATGGCGGCGTCCCGGGCGGTCTTGACCAACGGACCGTATGCCACCAGCGTGACATCCCGCCCCTCGGTGATGACGCGGGCCTTTTCCAGGGGCAGCGCGCTGCCCAGGTCCAGGGTCTCATCGACGTCGCCTTTGTCGTGGTAGCGGCGTTTGGGTTCGAAGTACAGCACAGGATCATCGCAGGAGATGGCCTGCTGGATCATGGTGTACGCGTCCTGCGGACTGGACGGGCTGACCACCCGCAGGCCGGACGTGTGCGTGAAGTAGGCCTCGGGAGACTCGGAGTGGTGCTCGGGCGAACCGATTCCGCCGCCGAACGGGACGCGGATGGTGATCGGCATTTTGACGTGGCCCTGGGTGCGGTAGTGAAGCTTGGCCACCTGGCACACGATCTGGTCGAAGGCAGGGTAGATGAAGCCGTCGAACTGGATTTCCACCACGGGACGGTAGCCGCGGTAGGCAAGCCCTACCGCCGTGCCCATGATTCCGGACTCGGCAAGGGGCGTGTCCACCACGCGGTGCATGCCGAAGTCCTTTTGCAGGCCGTCGGTCACCCTGAAAACACCGCCCAGGGTTCCGATGTCCTCTCCCATGAGGATTACCTTGGGATCGTGTTCGAGAGACTTGCGGAGGCCGGAATTTATTGCCCGGGCAAAGGTCATCTGCGTCATCAGCGTGCACCTTCTTCTGAGTCGGCTCCTGCGGGATCGCCGAAGGATGCCACGTAACGGGAGTATCCACCTTCTTCCGAGTCGGCTCCTGCGTGATCGCCGAAGGATGCCAGGTAACGGGAGTAGTGGTCCTGCTGGCGGTCCAGCCAGGAGTTCGGCGTGCTGTACACGTGCTTGAAGATGTCAAGTGGCTCCGGCTCCGGCATGCCGATGCAGCCGGCACGCATCTCGCGGGCCACGGCGTCGGCCTTGCGCTGCACTGCGGCTTCAAACTCCTCGGTCATCAGGCCCTTGCGCTCCAGCAGGGCTTTGACCCGACGGATCGGATCCTTGGCGGCCCAGTCTTCGAGTTCGTTGGCGTCCCGGTACCGGGTGGGATCATCCGCCGTCGTGTGCGGTCCCATGCGGTAAGTGACGGCCTCAATGAAAGTGGGGCCGCCGCCGCGCCGGGCGCGGTCGAGGGCGACCCGGGTGGCGGCCATCACGGCCAGGACGTCATTGCCGTCCACGCGCATGCTGGGGATGCCAAAGCCCGCGGGCCGGTCGGCGATTTGGATATGGGACTGGAGCCGCACAGGCTCGGAGATGGCCCAGTGGTTGTTCTGGCAGAAGAACACCACGGGAGCCTGGAAGCTGGCCGCAAACACCATGGCCTCGTTGACATCGCCTTCACTTGTTGCGCCGTCGCCGAAGTACGCAACGGCCACCGAATCCGCGCCGTCATTCTGGATGCCCATGGCATAGCCGGTGGCGTGGAGGGTCTGTGACCCGATGATGATCTGGGGCACGGCCAAGTTAACCGTGTACGGGTCCCACCCGCTGGACGCGTTGCCCCGCCAGACGCGCACGATGTCCGTGAGGTCTACGCCGCGGCAATAGGCAACGCCGTTGTCCCGGTAGCTGGAAAAAACGAAGTCGTCCTCACGCAGCGTCCGTGCCGAGCCAATCTGCGACGCTTCCTGACCCAGCAGGGGTGGCCAGAGTGCCAACTCGCCCTGGCGCTGGAGCGCCGTGGCTTCGGTGTCAATCCGGCGGATGACCACCATGTCCTCATAGAGCGAGCCGAGCTGTTCGTCCGAGATGTCCCGGACCCAGGGGTCGTACTCCGGATGGCTGACGCGCTCCCCCTGGGGCGTAATCAGCTGGACCAGGTTCTGGCTGGCCCCTCCTCGATGTCCTGCATTGTTGCCCGGGCCGCTGGCGGGTGTACCGCCCTGGCCCACTTCGTCTGTCAACACCGTTGCGCAACCTTCTGACGTCGTGTGACCGTCCCGTGCAAGGACTCGTGATCCCGCCCCGTTACGGCCCGCGGGGCACCGTTGCCCCGGATAATTGTGACCATACTCACAATGCTCAAGGGGTACAACCACCGCCGTGGAAACTGAGCACAATGCACCATTCCGCACGTCTTGACCGTGCTAGCCTTGCGCATTATGCAAGCTTTGGATGGCACTGACACACGGCTGCTTTCAGCCTTGGCCCGCGATCCGCGCAGGACGGTGGTGGCACTGGCGCAGAAGCTGGGACTGTCCCGGAACACAGTCCAGGCGCGGATGGCCCAACTCGAGAAGAAACACGTCTTCCTCTCATTCGAACGCCGCATCAACCCGGTGTCGCTGGGCTACCCCCTGATGGCCTTCATCTCTGTGCACGTCCAGCAGCAGAAACTGGGCACGCTCGCCGAAGAGCTGGCGAGCGTGCCCGAGATCCTGGAGGGCTATGGCCTGACAGGCTCGGCGGACCTTCTCCTCCGCGTGGTGGCGCTGGACGCCGAAGACCTCTTCCGGATCAACGGAAAGATCCTCGCGTGCGACGGCGTGGACAGGACGGATACCGCCTTGGCCATGGGCGAACTGATTCCGTTCCGGATCCAGCCCCTCCTGGACCGTGGTTCCGCGGCCGAATGACGGGCGGCGCGCGAAGCGATTCATCCGCGCTGGTAAGGAAGGCAGCGGCGCCGTCACCAACCGCCGCGCGTAGGCGTATGCCCCTTTCGGGCATCGTCGGGCATCGCCATTTCGGCCCGCAGGCCCAGGAGCCGGATCGGACGGCCCGCTTCGATTGCGGCTGCGAGGTCCAAGGCCCGCGCGAGGATTTCGTTCCGGTCGAATGTCTCGGGAATCTTCCTCGCGTGGGTCTTGGTGAAGAACGGCGCGTACCGAACCTTGAGGGTCAGCCCAACCACGGGCCGCCCTTCGGCCACAACATCCTCAAGGACACGCGCTGTCAGCTCCCTCACGGCGTCGTCCACCTGGGCGGGCTCGGTCAGGTCCCGCTGGAAGGTGGTCTCCCGGCTATGCCCGCGGGCAACCCACGGGGTGTCGTCCACAACGCTGGCGCCGTCCCCGCGTCCGAGCTCCGCGTACCAAGGACCCATCCTGGGGCCGAACTCCGGGACCAGGTCCTGGGGGTCGGACGCGGCGAGCTCGGCGACTGTGTTGATGCCGAGTTTGGCCAGCCGGCCCGACACTTTGGTTCCGACGCCCCACAGATCCTTGGTGGGCCGGCTGCCCATGACGTCGAGCCAGTTCCCGGCAGTGAGACGGAAGACGCCGGCCGGCTTGCCGAAACCGGTGGCGACCTTGGCTCGGACCAAGGTGTCGCCGATGCCCACGCTGCAATGCAGCTGCGTTCGCTCCAGGACGGCGGCCTGCACCTGCCGGGCGTAGGCTTCCGGATTATCTGTCTCAGTGCCGACAAAGGCTTCATCCCAACCCAGCACCTGCACGGTGGCGCCGGGCTGCGCGCGCAGGGTAGCCATCACAGTTTCAGACGCCGCGAGGTAAGCCTCATGATCGACAGGCAGGATCACAGCGTCGGGCACTTTCCGGGCCGCAATGCGTAAGGGCATTCCGGAACCCACGCCGAACGCCCTGGCTTCGTATGATGCGGTCGACACCACAGCTCGCTCCGTGGGGTCACCCCGACCGCCGACAATGATCGGCTTGCCCGCAAGCTCCGGCCGCCGGAGCACTTCGACCGCCGCGATGAACTGGTCGAGATCGACGTGCAGCACCCACCGGATTCCGCTCACGCCACCAGTCTGCCTTAAACATCCCTGGCAAGCATCGGCTCTCAGTGAAGCCATGCTGCTAGGGTCGGAAAAACGGGCCGTTGCGTCATTCGTTAGAAACCGCCCTGTCGGATGGCGCCCGCGCTATAGGATATTGCCACGTGAAATGACTCGTGAAATACCGGGCGCCAACAGCGACACCAGTACTCAGGCGCGCCACTGTGGCGGTTGCCGGAAAGGCTCTACTTGAGCACCCCTCAGGATCCGCATCAGCCCGGTCAGCCGCAGCCCGGTCAGCCCTCGGGCGAGTCCCCTTCCGGGACTCCGTACGGCCGGCAGCCATACGGCCAGCAGTCCCGCAGCCGCCAGCCGCTCCCTCCCGCCCCTTTCGGGCTGCCGGGCCAGCCTCCGGCCCGGAGCCGCAAGGGCATGTGGATCGTCGTGGGGATCGTTGGAGGCGTCCTGCTGCTAGTGGTGGTCGGAGTGCTGCTGATTCTGAACCTCGTGGGCGGAGCTACGCGGAAGGCCTCTGACCTTGCGGACGACTTCACCAGGCTGGTCATCGCCGGGGAGACGGACAAGGCCTACGACGACTTCATGGACCCGGCGCTCAAGGAGCAGCTGACAAAGGACGATTTCGCTTCCGGCGTCGAGAGCCTCAAGCTGGACCCGTCCTGCACCACGGCGTACGACGACCTCAAAGTCAGCACCGAAAATGAAACCAACATCGCTGACGTGGCCGGGCTGATCAAATGCGAGGGCAAGGACATTGAACTCGTCTACCGCTTCGCCGGCAAGGATGAGCTGAAGATGGTCAGCATCCGGCTCAAGCCGAAGGACTGAACACCGACCCATCCACGGGCCGCGGCGGTCCGAATTGCTTCCGAGAGCCCCGCCCGGGGCTCCGCAGTCCGGCCGGGCAGGAGCCCGGCCCAACCGGAAGGATTCGGGCCATGCGCAACTCACCGAACCGCCTTATCGCCACCGTCTTCGGAGCGGTCTATCTGCTTGTGGGACTCGTCGGATTCGCCGTGACAGCGGGAATCGGCTTCTTCTCCACCGAAGGCGCGAACCTGATCATCTTCGAAGTCAACCCGCTGCACAACGTGATTCACCTCGCCATCGGCGCCGCCCTGCTCTACGCGGGCCTGAAGAACGTCCAGCTGGCCCGCACCGTCAATGCCGGCGTGGGTGCCGTGTACCTCCTGGTGGGCATCCTCGGCCTGTTCCTGCTCAGCTCGCCGCTGAACATCATTGCCCTCAACGGGGCGGACAACGTGCTGCACCTGGCCAGCGCCGTTCTGCTGCTGGGCGTCGGCCTGTCCATGGACAAGTCCCCCGCGACCGCCCACGCCTAGTGCTGCGGAGTCAGCGGCCACGCAACGGCAGGGAGCGGCCATGAAAAGCCAGGCACCGGCGGCGGAAGCTCCGCCGCCGGAGGCGACCGGGACGACAGCCGTGCGCCTGTTCGCAGGATTCGCGGGTTTCGGCGCCGCTTCCGTCAATCTCGCCGTTTCCTCCAGCCTGTTCGCCGCGGCAGGTACCGGCCACCCGCGGCTGACGCCCCTTGCCCTCGCTGCCGCCTTGTGGGGAGCAACCCTGCTCGCCTGGACAGTGGCGGCGCTGCGGAACGGCAACTTTCCGATGCCCCGCACGTCGGCCACCGCACTCCCGGCGGCCGCAGCCGTCCACGTGCTGGACATCGTCACCGGCGCACGAGGCGACTCGCCCGGCCTCGGCCTCAGCCACCTCGCTGCCCTGCTGCTGACCCTCATGATCATCGCCGCCAAAGCCTGGCTTGGCCGGCAGCCCAGCAGTGATAACGACGGCGGCAGTGCTGGCGGTGGCACGGCTGGCGGCGGCGGTGGCAGTGACGACGGCGGCCGTCCCGCCCCCGGCGGAACAGGTGCGGCACGGCTCCTCGCCGCCGCCTTCGCCGGCGCGCTGGCCGTCGCGGCCATCACGACGCCGGGACTCGCGGCATCCACGGCCGGACAGTTCGCCGTCCCGCACGGCAGCCATTCCGGCGGCGCGGCCGGACACCACGGTCCCTGACAACGGGTCGCCGTCAAAGGGCATCTGACAAGGGCACCTGACTCGGGCATCTGGCATCAGGATCAGAACAGTAGCAGCCGGGCACACAGAAGCCCCCGCGTCGCGGGGGCTTCTGCCGTGCCGCCGGGTCAGCGGCCCGGAGCGCAAGTCACAGACAGCGTATGTCCAGCGTCAGTGGTCAACGGCCTTCTCGGCACCGACGCCGGTCAGGGAGCGGACCTCCATCTCGGCCTGCTTGCTGCGGTCCTCGAGGTTCTTGTCCAGGACCGTGCCCAGCCAGCCCAGGAGGAAGGCCAGCGGGATGGACACGATGCCCGGGTTGCTGAGCGGGAAGATCGCGAAGCTCGCTCCCGGAATCATCGAGGTCTTGGCCCCCGACACCACCGGCGACAGCACAATCAGGATGATCGCCGATGCCAGCCCGCCGTACATGCTCCACACTGCGCCCTGGGTGGTGAACCTACGCCAGAACAGCGAGTAGATGATGGTGGGCAGGTTGGCGGAGGCGGCAACGGCGAACGCGAGCGCCACCAGGAAGGCGACGTTCTGCCCGTTGGCGAAGATGCCGCCCAGGATGGCCATGACTCCGATGACCACCACGGTGCGGCGGGCCACCTTGACTTCAGTGTCGGCGTCGGCCTTTCCCTTGGCGATGACGCTGGCGTAAATGTCATGCGCGAAGGACGCCGCGGCGGTGATGGTAAGTCCGGCCACCACGGCGAGGATCGTGGCGAAGGCCACCGCCGAGATGAAGCCCAGGAGCAGCGGTCCGCCCAGGTAGAAGGCCAGCAGCGGGGCGGCCGAGTTGACGCCGCCGGGAGCAGCCTTGATGGTGTCCGCACCGACGAGGGCAGCGGCGCCGTAGCCGAGGACCAGGGTGAACAGGTAGAACAGTCCGATCAGCCAGATGGACCACACCACCGACTTCCGGGCTTCCTTGGCGGTGGGCACCGTGTAGAAGCGCATCAGCACGTGCGGCAGGGCGGCCGTGCCGAGGACCAGGGCGAGGCCGAGGGACATGAAGTCCAGCTTGGACGTTTCCGTCTTGCCGTACTGCAGGCCCGGGTTCAGGACGTTCGGGTTGTTGGACGTCTCAACGGCCGCGCCCAGCAGGCTGGACAGGTTGAAGCCGTAGATGGCCAGGACCCAGAGCGTCATCACTGCAGCCCCGGCTATGAGCAGGATGGCCTTGATGATCTGTACCCAGGTGGTGCCCTTCATGCCGCCGATCAGGACGTACATGATCATGAGCGCGCCCACGACCATGATCACGAGGGCCTGGCCGCCCCAGTCGCTGATGCCCAGCAGAAGCGAGATCAGGCTGCCCGCACCGGCCATCTGGGCCAGCAGGTAGAAGAAGCAGACGGCAAGCGTGGAGATGGCGGCGGCGATGCGGACCGGACGCTGCTTGAGGCGGAAAGAAAGGACATCGGCCATGGTGAACTTGCCGGTGTTGCGCAGCAGTTCGGCCACGAGCAGGAGCGCCACGAGCCAGGCGACGAGGAACCCGATGGAGTACATGAAGCCGTCGTAGCCGTTGATGGCGATGGCACCAGTGATCCCCAGGAAGGATGCCGCGGACAGGTAGTCGCCGGCGATGGCGGTGCCGTTCTGGGACCCGGTGAAGGAGCGGCCGGCCGCGTAGTAGTCGGCCGCGGTCTTGTTGTTCCGGCTCGCCCGCAGGACGATCACCATGGTGACAGCGACGAACAGGGCGAAGATACCCATATTCAGGAGCGTCGTGTCCTTGAGCGCGGCGACGTCGACCGCTGTAGGAATGCTGATCACTTGGATCCTCCACCCACGCGCTTGCCCGCTTTGTCGAATTCGTGGCCCTCAATGCCGTGGCGGATCTCCGCAGCGATGGGATCCAGCTTCCTGTTGCAGTAGCTGACGTACCAGCCCGTAATGGCAAAAGTGGTGACGAACTGGAACAGGCCCATAATCAGCCCCACGTTGATGTTGCCCCACACCTTGGTGGACATGAAGTCGACCGCATAGTCAGCCAGCAGGACGTAGGCGAAGTACCACAGCAGGAATGCCACGGCCATGGGGAAAACAAAGCCGCGGTGGCGCTTGCGCAGTTTCTGGAACTGTTCGGTGGCTTGGACTTCCTCGAAGTCCGCGGACGCCGCGACGTCCGGAGTTGGGGTACTGTTACCCATCGTTCCTCCTCATTGAGACTGACTCCCACACGGGCTCGCACGCTCCGGGGCCAGTGTGACTCCTATCACTGTGCTCCCGTCTCGGGCAAGGTTCCAGTAGTTGCGGAAACCGGTCGCCTAGCGGTCACGATGCTGCGACAAACGGCACGCGCTACGCTGGGCAACATGCCCGACTCCCCTCTCTACGCCGTAGCCGCCGTGGCCGTGATCGCCCTGGCGATTGCCGTCGTCGTCGGGGTTGGCCTCAAGGTGCTCCGCTCCTTCCGCGAGCTGGGGACCGACGCCGAGCGTGCCACCTACAACACCCTTCATGCGGCGTCGAAGGCCGGCCGGCACCTCCGGACGGGACTGAACCCGGCCGGTGCTGCGAAGGCCAGCCGGCAGCTCCGGGCCCTGCTGGGGTGCGACGCCCTTGCCATCACCGACGTGTCCGGTGTGCTGGCGTGGGACGGTCCCGGCGAAGAGCTCCGGCCCAGGCTCATGGAGCTCGCTGCCGACGTGCTTTCCGGCGGGAGGACGCAGGTGTTCAATGCCGCCGACCTGCAGCTCTCAGCGCGGAAATCCGGATCCATAGCGTCCGCCGTCATTGCGCCCATCCGGGCAGGCTCCCGCGTGGTGGGGGTTGTGGCGGCTTTTGCCCCCTCGGCCGGCGCCGGCCTGGTGCGTGCCACCACCGAAGTAGCGGACTGGGTGGCCGCCCAGGTGGAGCTCGCCGAGCTGGATGCCTCCCGGACCCTTCTGATGGAGGCGGAGGTGCGGGCGCTGCGGGCACAGATCAGCCCGCACTTCATCTACAACTCGCTCAACGCCATTGCCTCGTTCATCAACACGGACCCGGCGCGGGCCCGCGAACTCGTGGTGGAGTTTGCGGACTTCACCCGCTATTCGTTCCGGCGGCACGGGGATTTCACCACGCTCGCCGAAGAGCTGCGGTGCATCGACCGGTACCTCCTGCTGGAACGGGCCCGGTTCGGTGAGCGGGTGCAGGTGAGCCTGCGGATCGCGCCCGAGGTATTGAGCACGGTGATACCGTTCCTGAGCCTGCAGCCGCTCGTGGAAAACGCCGTCCGGCACGGCCTGGAGGCGAAGGAAGGGCCCGGCCACATCACCATCTCCGCCAACGATTCCGGCGCGTTCGCGGAGGTCACCATAGAGGACGACGGCGTGGGGATGGATCCGGTACAGCTGCAGTCCATGCTGGCCGGACATACGGACGGTGAACACGTTGGGCTGCGGAACGTCGACGCACGGCTTCGCCAGGTGTACGGCGACGACCACGGCCTGGTGATAGAGACGGCCCCCGGCGAGGGGACGCTGATCACCATGCGGGTCCCCAAGTCCCAGCCGGGGCACAACGCCTGAGCACGGCGGGGCCCGACGGGCCCGACGGGCCCGACGGGCCCGGCCGGAAGATAACCTAGGACCATGATTAACGTACTCGTCGCCGACGACGAGCTGCCCGCCATCGAAGAACTCGCCTTCCTCCTGGGCAGGGATGAGAGGATCGGCACCATTCTTCGCGCGTCCTCCGGCGCTGAGGCGCTGCGGGCGCTGGAAACCGAATCGGTGGACGCCGTCTTCCTCGACATCCACATGCCGGCGGTGTCCGGGCTGGACATCGCGAGGGTCATTTCCCGCAGCAGCAGGCCGCCCGCCGTCGTATTTGTCACCGCTGACGAGGACTGCGCCCTGGAGGCATTCGAGCTGGCGGCGGTGGACTACCTGCTGAAGCCCGTCCGGGCGGAGCGGCTGGCCCGCTCGGTGGGCCGGATCAGTGAGCTGATCCGCGACGGCGGCGGCGCCGCGCCGGAGATGATCACCGTGGACCAGGGCGGCACCACCAAAATGATCCGGCGCGACGACGTCACCTACGTCCAGGCGCAGGGAGACTACGCGCGGCTGCACACAGCCGATGCCAGCTACCTGATCCGCGTTCCGCTGGCGGACCTTGAACAGCAGTGGGCGGACGCCGGTTTCATCCGCACCCACCGTTCGTATCTCATTGCCCTCTCGCACGTCACGCACCTCAAGCTCGCCGCGGTCCGTCCCAGCGTCACCGTGGAGGACGCCGAGCTGCCGATCAGCCGCCGTCATCTGCCCGCCGTCCGGGAGAAGCTCGAGGCGACCCGGATCCGGCCGCAGGCATGACACGCGTCAGGGTGACGGCTCCCCGTTCGGCGGCCAGGCCGGCCTCCGAGCCGCGGGAGGCCGCCGAGGAATCGGCAATGGGGCAGGTGTTTGTCCGGTCCCTGATCCGTTCCCAGCTCCGGCTCGCCCTGGTGGTGGCGGGCGGTTTCCTGCTGATCCTCGGCGCATTTCCGTTGCTGCTCGGTGCCATCCCCGGGCTGGCGGAAACCCGGATCGCGGGAATCCCTTTTGACTGGCTCCTGCTCGGCGCCGGAATCTATCCCGTGACCGGGATCAGCGCCTGGCTGTACATCCGCAGCGCCACGCGCAACGAGGCCCGCTACCGGGACCTCGCCGAGGACAGGTGGTGAGCCGGTGAGCCCGGCCGTGGGAATCGCCGCCATTGCCGCAGTGTCAGTGGCCACCGCGGTGATCGGCTTCTACGGGCTCCGGATTTCCCGGACCACCGGAGACTTCTACGTGGCCTCCCGCACCGTGCGGCCCTGGTGGAATGCCTCCGCGATCGGCGGCGAGTACCTGTCTGCCGCGAGCTTCCTCGGCGTGGCCGGCCTGATTCTGCTGTCCGGCACGGATGCCCTGTGGTACCCCGTGGGTTACACGGCCGGCTACCTGATGCTCCTGCTGTTCGTGGCGGCCCCGCTCCGGCGCTCGGGGGCGTACACGATTCCAGACTTCACGGAGGCCCGGCTGGATTCCCTCGCCGTGCGCCGGGTGACGAGCCTGGCCGTGGTGATCGTGGGATGGCTGTACATTGTCCCCCAGCTGCACGGCGCCGCGCTGACGATCCGGACCACCACCGGCCTTCCGCCCTGGGTCGGGTCTACCGCGGTGGTTGTGGTGGTGTGCCTGACGGTGGTGGCCGGCGGAATGCGTTCGATCACTTTTGTGCAGGCGTTCCAGTACTGGCTCAAGCTCACCGCGCTGGCCGTCCCCGTCATCTTCATGGTCCTCGTCCTGGGTGGAAACGACTTCCCCGCTGAGGCCGCCCCTGCCACCAACCCCACTGGCCTGGCTCCGGCCGGCCCGTACCAGAACATCTCCCTTTTGGTGGCACTGCTGTTCGGAACCCTGGGCCTGCCGCATGTCCTGGTCCGCTTCTACACCAATCCGGACGGGAACTCCGCCCGGCGCACCACTTTGATTGTGCTGGGCCTGCTGTCCGTGTTCTACCTGTTCCCGACGGCCTTCGGACTGCTGGGGCGCGTCTTCACACCGGGGCTCGCCCACACGGGGCAGGCCGACGCCGTGGTCCTGTTGTTGCCGGGACGCCTCATCGGAGGGCCGGCCGGCGAACTGCTTTCCGCCCTCGTCGTGGCGGGGGCCTTCGCCGCATTCCTGTCCACGACGTCCGGGCTGGTGGTTTCCCTGGCCGGCGTGATCAGCCAGGATGTGCTGGGAGGCAGCGTCCGCGGCTTCAGGCTTGCCGCGCTGGTTTCAGCGACGGTCCCGCTGGGCCTGGCGTTCATGACGGACTCGCTGGCCCTCGCCGGCAGCGTGGGCCTGGTCTTCGCCTTCACAGCCTCCACGATCTGCCCCGTGCTGCTGCTCGGAATCTGGTGGCGGGGCCTGACCGACGCCGGCGCCATCGCGGGCATGGTGACCGGAGGCGTGCTGTGCGGCGGGGCCATGGTGGCCGGGACAGTGCTCGGGGCGGCCGGGACGCCGTTCTGGCTGGCCCAGCCTGCGGCCTGGACGGTGCCGGCCGCCTTTGCGGTCATGGTCCTGACGTCCCGGGCAACCAGTGCACGCGTGCCGCGGACCATCACCAGGGTCATGACCAGGCTGCACACGCCCGAAAGGCCGCTCGCCACGGAACGCTGAGCAGTCGCGGGTGCCGCTGGGCGGAGGCGGGTGTCGCGGTGGCGGGTAACGCCGATCAGTCGATGGCGGCCATCAGTTCGACGACGCGGTCCAGGAAAGCGTCCACCTGGGTCTCCTCGTAGCCGTCCTTGCCCACGGCCGGGCGGAAGACGGCCCGCCGGACGTTGTCGACGCTGAGCGGCTTGTCCTCCTCGAGGTAGCCGATCAGGTCCTTGCACAGCCTGTCCACGTCCCTGGTGTTGTAGCTCCGTGCCTTCTTCTTGACCGGGCGGCGGAACCTGTCGCCGTCGGGCCGGTGCAGGCGGCCCCGAAGCGTTCCGGAAAGCTGCCCGATCTGCCTCAGCCAGGCCTCCTCGCCATGTTCCGCGATGAGTTCGTCGCGTTCGCGGCGGGCGAAGGCGTCTTCGAGCCGGTCGAGGGCCGCGTCAACGGCCGTGGCGGAGTATCCGCCCTTGACGGGGTCGAAAGACACCGATCGGACATCGGCGCTCCTGATGGGGTGGACGGCGGCCGCCGGCGTCTCCAGGGACACGCGGGCCCTCTGCAGGAACTGGTCTACCTGCTTGGCGTTGTACCCGTAGTCGGTCCGTGCCACACGCTCGAAAGACGCCGGGATCTGCCGCTTGCTGTCCACTCTCACCATGTTTCCTTCAATGCTTTTCAGCTCAGTAGTAACCGCAATATTGTAGGGCGCCGCGTTGGCCGCCGCGGACGCAGCCGGGCCGGAGTCTCAGGCTGGGAGTCTCAGGCCCCTGACACCAGGACGAACAGCATGAAGGCCACCGGGGAGGCGAACACGATCGAGTCCAGCCTGTCCATGACCCCGCCGTGTCCGGGCAGGATGCTGCTCATGTCCTTGATTCCCAGTTCGCGTTTCACCATGGACTCTGCAAGGTCGCCGGCGGTTGCGGACGCAACCATGCCGACTGCCAGGACCACACCGACCCACCACGGCTTGCCCAGGAGGAAGACGCTGGCCAGGACACCGATCAGCATGGCGCCGGCGATGGACCCGGCAAAGCCTTCCCAAGTTTTCTTGGGGCTGATCTTGGGAGCCATGGGGTGCTTGCCCAGGGAGGCGCCCACCAGGTAGCCGAAAGTGTCATTGGAGACCACGAGGAGCAGCAGGATGACAATCTGCCACGCACCCTCCGGCACCACCCCGCCGGGCCAGGGGCCGATCGGGGTCACGCCGCCCGCCACATGGAGCGGCAGCGCCGCGAAACTGATCAGGAACGGAACCCAGGCCAGTGTGAAGACGCCGGCGAAGATGCTCCGGGCCGAGCCGGTGGCGCTCTCGACAGACCGCCACAGCAACACGGCGACGCTGCTGATCAGCATCGCGAACAACAGGCTTTCCGGCCCGCCGAAGTAGGCGGAGAAGGGCATGGCCACGGTGCCGACCATGACGGGGACGATCGGCAGGCGTGTGCCGTTGGCCTCGAGGGCACGGAAGATTTCCCACACGCCGAACACGGCAAAGGTGGTGGTGACGGCGACGAAGCCCAGCGGCAGGAACAGCAGGCCGCCCAGCACGGCAAAGAGCATGGCCAATCCGACGGCGGTTGCCGCCGGCAGGTTGCGCCCGGCTCCGGGGGTCGGGTTGGGCCTCGGGTGGCGGGGCTGGCGGGTCTGGGCCCGGGCCCGCGCTCCGGGGGCCTGCTGTGCCTGGCCCATCAGACTTCGAGCAGCTCTGCTTCCTTGCGCTTGAGCAGCTCGTCGATTCCGTCGACGTGCTGCTTGGTCATGGCGTCGAGTTCCTTTTCGCCGCGGCTGCCTTCGTCTTCCCCTGCCTCGCCGTCCTTGACGAGCCTGTCCAGGGTTTCCTTGGCCTTGCGCCGGATGTTGCGGATCGAGATCTTGGCGTCTTCACCCTTGGACTTCACGATCTTGACGTATTCCTTGCGGCGTTCCTGCGTGAGCTCCGGGATGGTGATGCGGATGACATTGCCGTCGTTGGACGGGTTGGCGCCGACCTCGGAGTCGCTGAGGGCCCGTTCGATGTCGCGCAGGGCCGTCTTGTCGTACGGGGTGATGAGGATGGTGCGGGCATCGGGAACCGCGAAGGAGGCCAGCTGCTGGAGGGGCGTGGGGGTGCCGTAGTACTCCACCATCACCTTGTTGTACAGGCCCGGGGTTGCCCGGCCGGTCCGGATCGAGGCGAAGTCTTCCTTGGCTACCTCAACCGCCTTGTCCATCTTGTCCCCGGCTTCGAGCAAGGTTTCTTCGATCACGATCTCTCCTCAGAAATTGGTTCCCGGGCGGACCGGGGGCATTTCACAATCGGGGTTCCGCCCGATGGACGGAACCTTCTAGAAATATCCTAGCTGTAACTAGGGGGTGACCAGGGTTCCCATCTGTTCGCCGCGGATGGCGCGCGTGACGTTGCCTTCGCCTTCCATGCCGAAGACCACCATGGACAGGTTGTTGTCCTTGCACATGGTCATCGCGGTCTGGTCCATGACCCGGATGTCGCGGCGGAGGGCGTCGTCGTAGCTGAGCTTTTCCAGCTTCTCGGCGGCCGGGTCCTTCTTCGGATCGGCGGTGTATACGCCGTCCACGCCGCTCTTGGCCATCAGCACCACGTCCGCGTGGACCTCGAGGGCGCGCTGGGCGGCCACCGTGTCGGTCGAGAAGTAGGGCAGGCCGGCCCCGGCGCCGAAGATCACGACGCGGTTCTTCTCCATGTGCCGGATGGCGCGGCGGGGAATGTAGGCCTCGGCAACCTGGCCCATGGTGATGGCGCTCTGGACCCGGGTCTCGACGCCGGCCTGCTCCAGGAAGTCCTGCAGGGCGAGGCAGTTCATGACGGTTCCCAGCATGCCCATGTAGTCGGCGCGCGAGCGGTCCATGCCGCTCTGGGACAGTTCGGCTCCGCGGAAGAAGTTGCCGCCACCCACCACAATGGCAACCTCGACGTCGGGAACGGCTGCGGCGATCTGCTTGGCAACTCCCCGGACGGTGTCCGGGTCAACGCCCAGCTTGCCTCCTCCGAAGACCTCACCGGACAGCTTCAGGAGGACCCGGCGCCTGTTCTTCTCTGACTGGACTGAAGTTTTGACGGCTTCCATGGTGCCTTCCCGTAGGTGAACTCTGAGCTAGATTATCGTGCTGCGCGGCCAAAGCTCATATTCCCGCTTGGCCGGTGCATGCAAAAGGGGCGGCCACCGAAGTGACCACCCCCTTGCGTGTCTGACTAGGAGCCGACGCGGAAACGCGTGAAGGCGGTTCCCTTGACGCCGGCCTCTTCGAGGACCTGCGCAACGGACTTCTTGGCATCCTTGGCGAAAGCCTGGTCAACCAGGACTTCACCCTTGTAGAAGCCCGTAACTCGGCCTTCCACGATCTTGGTCATGGCGGCTTCGGGTTTGCCTTCGGCCTTGGCGGTCTCCTCGGCGATGCGGCGTTCGGACTCAACGAGTTCAGCCGGAACGTCCTCGCGGGAGAGGTAGTTCGGAGCCATGGCTGCGATGTGGACTGCAACGTCGTGGGCTGCGGTGGTGGCCGCTTCGCCTTCGCCGTCAACAGCGAACAGCACGCCGACTTGGGCCGGGAGGTCCTTGGAGGTCTTGTGCAGGTAGGCGTCGACCGTGGCGCCCTCGATGCGGGAGATGCGGCGGACCACTACCTTCTCGCCGAGGACAGCGCCCTCTTCGACAACAACCTCGGACAGCGGCTTGCCGTCCACGTCGGTGGCGAGCAGGGTCTCGAGGTCGGCTGCGCCGGACTCGACGGCGATGGCGAGGACCCGGTCGGCCAGCTGGATGAACTTGTCAGCCTTGGCGACGAAGTCGGTCTCGCAGTTGACCTCGATCATTACGCCGACGCCGCCGTCGACCTTGGCAGCAACCAGGCCTTCAGCAGTGGAGCGGCCTTCGCGCTTGGTAGCGCCCTTCAGGCCCTTGATGCGGATGATCTCGATCGCCTTCTCGGCGTCGCCGTTGGCTTCGTCGAGAGCCTTCTTGACATCCATCATGCCGGCGCCGGTGCGCTCACGCAGAGCTTTGATATCAGCGGCAGTGTAGTTCGCCATGTGAACCCCTCTGTCTAGAAAATTTATGTGGTGTACGGACCGACAGGACGGCAGCTCACCTGGTGAGCCGCCATCCTGTCAGTTACCCCGGCGCTGCGGACAGAGCCGGGAAATCCCGGTGGAGTTGTTTACTTCTCGGCGTCGGCGTCGGTAGCCTCGGCAGCTGCCGGGGCTTCCTCTGCAACGGGAGCAGCTTCAGCGGCCGGTGCTTCGGCGGCTGCCGGAGCTTCTTCGGACTTGCTGCCCTCGAGGAGTTCGCGCTCCCACTCGGCCAGCGGCTCTTCGGGGGTCTCGGCAGTGCCGGTTGCACGCTGGTTGCGGGCGATGAGGCCCTCTGCAACAGCGTCAGCAACAACGCGGGTCAGGAGGTTCACGGAGCGGATGGCGTCGTCGTTGCCCGGGATCGGGAAGTCGACCTCATCCGGGTCGCAGTTGGTGTCCAGGATGGCAACAACGGGGATGTTGAGCTTCTTGGCTTCGTCAACAGCGAGGTGTTCCTTCTTGGTGTCCACGATCCAGAGCACGGAGGGTGCCTTGGTCAGGTTGCGGATACCGCCGAGGTTGGACTCAAGCTTGGTGAGTTCGCGGCGAAGGAGCAGCAGTTCCTTCTTGGTGTAAGCGGAACCGGCGACGTCGTCGAAGTCGATCTCTTCGAGTTCCTTCATGCGCTGGATACGCTTGGCAACCGTCTGGAAGTTGGTCAGCATACCGCCGAGCCAACGCTGGTTGACGTACGGCTGGCCAACACGGGTGGCCTGCTCGGCAATTGCTTCCTGGGCCTGCTTCTTGGTGCCGACGAAGAGTACGGTTCCGCCGTGCGCGACGGTGGCCTTCACGAACTCGTAGGCGCGGTCGATGTAGGACAGCGACTGCTGAAGGTCAATGATGTAGATGCCGTTGCGCTCCGTGAAGATGAACCGCTTCATCTTCGGGTTCCAACGACGGGTCTGGTGTCCAAAGTGGACGCCGCTGTCAAGCAGCTGGCGCATAGTTACGACGGGCATGCCGACGCTCCTTCCGGCAGGTCATTCATGAGAGAGCCCATGGGCCGCTCTTACCCTGCCAATAGTTGACGGTTATTTAGCTTCGCCCAGGCGGGCCAAGCTCCTGGCATCCATTGCGCTTCTCATCAGGACCGTTGCCGGACCTGACCGCAAGAGGCACAATCCTCCTCGGCGGGAAGCATAGGCTTCCGGTTTTGGAGGGCTGGATACGCGTAGTCAGCTGCTGCTCCCCCGCACTCCTGAATGGGGCGTGCTGACGCTACCCAAGAGACTGGAATACGTTGAGGGCACAGCAAACTGCTCCACCAAGTGTACTACAGGGGCACGCGGCAAAAGCACCAGCTGCGGGGTCGGCGGCTGCGTTTTCCACATACGCCGAAGAGGCGGTTCCGGCCGCCGGGCCGGGCGGCGAAGCTGGGGAAATGAAAGCTCCCGTGCTCGTGGCACTCCTCCTGCTGGCGGTTGCCTCGACGGCACCCTCAACCTCCCCTGCCGCGGGCGCTCCCGCCGCCCCCGCCCGCTTCAGCGCCGCTCCGTCTCCGGCGGCAGCTTCGTGGAGCTGGCCGCTGACTCCCCGGCCGGCGGTGCTGCGCGCCTTCGACCCGCCGGACAAACCGTGGCTAAGCGGCCACCGGGGCGTGGACCTGAAGTCCGCGTCCGACGGCGGACCGGTCACCGCGCCGGAGTCCGGTACCGTGAGCTTTGTGGGCATCGTGGTGGACCGGCCCGTCATCACCGTGGACCACGGCAACGGCCTGCGCAGCAGCTTCGAACCCGTATCGAGCACCCTGGCGAAAGGCGACGCGGTGGCCAAAGGGGAGGTCCTGGGCACGCTGCTCGCCGGGCACTGCGGCCCGACGCCCTGCGTTCACTGGGGCGTGCGCCGGGGAGGCGAGTACGTCAACCCGCTGGAATTCGTCATGGACCTGCGGCCGTCAGTCCTGCTGCCCCTGAACGGACGGCCGCCCGGCTGACCCGGCGATCGAGCGGGAGTGCGCGCGGAACTAGACGATGGCCGAGATGCCGGTGATGGCCCGTCCGGTCACTAGCGTGTTTATCTCATGGGTGCCCTCGTAGGAGTAGACGGCCTCCGCGTCGGCGAAGATCTTGGCCATCTCAAAGTCCGTCACGATGCCGTTTCCGCCCAGCAGGCTGCGGCCAATGGACACGCTCTCGCGCATCCGGGCGGTGGTGAACGCCTTGGCCAGGGCGGACTGCTCATCCTTGGCCTGGCCCGCGTCTTCGAGCTGGGACAGCCGGACCATCATGCCCATGGAGCTGACGGCGTTGCCCAGGATCTGGACCAGCTGGCTCTGCACCAATTGGAACGATGCGAGGGGGCGTCCAAACTGGTGGCGCTCCACGGCGTAGCGCCGGGCGACATCGAAGGCCGCAAGCTGCTGGCCCACGGCCTGCCATGCGACCGCGAGGCGGGTGACCTTCAGGACCTTGTTGGTGTCGCGGAAGCTGTTGGCGTGGGCGAGTTTGAAGAACTCCGGAACTGCCACATCCTTGAGCGTGATGTCCGCGTTCTGCACCGTCCGCAGCGATATCTTGTTCTCGATCTTGGCGGAGCTGAACCCGGGCAGTGTGGTGTCCACGAGGAAAGCCTTCACCTGGTTGTCGGCCACGTCTTTTGCGTAGATGACCACCCAGTCGGAAAAGGTCGCATTCCCGATCCAGCGCTTGGCGCCATTGAGGATCCAGTGATCTCCCTCGCGCCTGGCCGTAGTGCGCGTTCCGCCGGCGACGTCGGAGCCGCCCAGGGGCTCCGTGAGGCCGAAGGCGCCGATCTTTTTGAGCGAGTAGATGTCCGGCAGCCAGGCGTCCTGCTGCTCGCGGGAGGCGAGCGCCTCGATTGACCCGGTGAAGAGGCCGTCATGGACACCCATGAACGTGGCAATCGACGTGTCCGCGCGCGTGACCTCGGCGTGCACGATGCCCGCGAAGAGGTTGGAGTGGCCCTGCCGGCGCACCGGGCTGACCAGGTCGATCTCGGCGAGCTTCGGGATCAGCTCCATCGGAAACTCGCCCCGGTTCCAGCAGTCCACCGCAATCGGCTTCACTTCACGGGCGAGGAAGGCGCGGATCTCGGCCAGCCTGTCCTGCTCCTTGCGGCTGAGTATCTGTTCGAAGGCGAAGAAGTCGCCGTCGGCGTAGGGCAGGTTGTTGATGTCGGTCGTAGCTGTGGACATGTTGTTCCTTCGCGGGTGATCAGCAGCGGCCGGAGGGCCGCGCGCCTTGCGTCAGCAGTATGTTACTGGTGAGTAACTTACCGCAGATTCGAAGAGAAACAAAGTGAAAACAGGAAGTCAAAGCCGGAAAACAAAGAAGCCGCGGCCAGCGTCGAAACGCGGGCCACGGCTTCCGTGGAGAATAGTAGGGCTACTCGGACTTGAACCGAGGACCTTAGGATTATGAGTCCCGCGCTCTAACCAGCTGAGCTATAGCCCCACGCCCTTGATATTGCAGCCCTGGAATTGCGCACCACTGTCGAAGTGCATTACCAGGGCCGCCATCTGCAGGGCAGAAACACTCTAGCAAACTGGCGGCCGGCTTTAGACCACCTTCGCCTTAGACCACTTTGTCGTCGTAGCTCGCGCCGCGGTACAGGTCCTCGAAAGTCTGAAGGGTCCCCTGGATGCTGTGGGGCTCCACCATGCAGCGGCTGGCGTGCCCCATGGCCTTCAGATCCTCGGCCGGCAGGCGCAGGATCCGCGTCAGCTTCCCTGCCAGGTCGGCGCTGTCATTGGGCGTGAACAGGTAGCCGTTCTCACCGTCCCGCACGAGGTGGGGAAGGGCCATGGCGTCGGCCAGCAGCACGGGAGTGGAGGCGGACATAGCCTCCAGGGTCACGAGCGACTGCAACTCGGCGGTTCCCGGCATGCAGAAGATGTCCGCTTTGATGTAGGCCTCACGCAGGTCCTCGTCGCTGGCCATTCCCAGGAACTTCACCCGGTCCCGCAGCCCAAGCCGCTCCACCAGCGACTCCAGGGCGGGACGCATCTCGCCGCCGCCCACGATCTCCAGGTGCACGTTCAGATCCGCAGGGCTGGCCGCGACGGCCTTGATCAGCACATCAACGTGCTTCTCCTCCGCCAGCCGGCCGGCAAAAAGCACGGTCGGGTGGGCATGCGGCTCAATGACCTCGCCCGGCGTGAGCTCGTAGGCGGCCGAGTCGATGCCGTTGGACAGCGGCAGGACCTTGCGCAGGAACGCGTGCTGGTGCATGGCCTTGGCAGCCAGCGGCGTTGGAGTGGTCACGACGTCCGCCTTGCCCATCACCTTGCCCATGTCCTTCCAGGAGATCTTCCCGATGATGTCCTTGAACCACTGCGGGAACGGCAGGAAAGGGTTGAGGTTCTCAGGCATGAAGTGGTTGGTGGCAACGATCCGGATGCCGCGCTTCTCGGCTTCGTACAGCACGTGCTCGCCGATCATGTAGTGGCTCTGGATGTGCACCACGTCCGGCTGGACCTTGTCGAACAGCAGGCTGATCTCCTTCTTGATCTCCCAGGGGAAGCAGATCCGGAAATACTCGTGCGTGAAGACACCGTGCGAGCGAAGCCGGTGGACGGTGCCTTCCTTGCGGAATTCGGTGAAGCTCCTGCCCGTGTCCGCGCGGGGGGCGAGGACGTGGACGTTGTGTCCGCGGCCCGTCATTCCGTTGGCGAGCCTGTAGCCGAACTGTGCGGCGCCGTTGACGTGGGGCGGATAGGTGTCCGCCGCAATGAGGATGGTCAGTGGACGCTGGGCATCGGGCATGGTCACGTGGAGAGCTCCTGGTGGTCACGGTGCGGTCTGCTTCGGCTGACCGCACCTGGTGGCCGCTGGCGCGTTGGCGCCTGGCCCGCAGTGAAAAATCGGCTAGTGGGGTGCCCTGCCCGCGGCCTTCCGAGCGTCTTTCTTCCGCTTGGTGACCTCAGGATGGTGTCTGGAGAGGGCTATCACTCCCACGATAGCAAGGGATGCGGCCGTACCCATGGCAATCGCCAGGACGGCGTGGACATCCGGACGCAGCTCGCCGAGGATGGCGATGCCGATCGCGATGCCCACAATTGGATCGATCACCGTCAGCCCGGCAATCACGAGGTCCGGCGGACCGGTGGAGTAGGCGCTCTGCACAAACCAGGATCCCAGGCCGCCGGCCGCTGCGATGGCAAGCACCGAGTACCACTGCACGTTCAGTAAGCCCAGGCCGTTCGGATCGAGGAGGTGCTTGCCAATGATCCGGGTCAGCACGGCCACGAAACCGAACAGAACGCCGGCGCCAAGAATGTAGATGAAGGCGCTCATGCGGTGCTTGAACATGGCCGCCAGGGTGCCGAAGATACTCACGGCCAGGGCAAGCAGCAGAACAATGGTGAGTTCGTCGTCGGAAGTGACGTGGTGGTTTTCCTGCGTAACGTTCACGGCAAGGAGGACGAACAGCGCGGAGCCCGTGACGCACGCGGTGATCGCCACCACCGTGGCCCGGTTGATGCTCAACCCCTGGTCCTTGGCGTTCACCACAGTGGTGATCACCAGGGCGATTGCACCGATCGGCTGCACGACCGTCAGCGGGGCCGAGACGAGGGCGACGGCGTTCATCGCCATGCCCATGCACAAGAGCAGGAGCCCGAAGACCCACCGGGGATTCCGCAGCAGGCGCAGGAATCCGTTGGAGCTGAGCGCCAGCCCGCCGGTATCGGCTTTGACGGCACTCCCCTGGCGCTGGGCCCCGAAGGCCAGGCAAAATGCGCCCAGCACCGCAAGGAAAACCGCAATCCATACCATCAGCCGTGCCCGCCGTCGTCGGCTTTTAGCGTTTTGCCCTTCCGGCGGATAGCCCAGAAATAGTTGTAGGCGGCCACCCAGTGGCCGATCAGCCCCAGGCCGAGCACGATCCAGGCCGCAACGAAGTAGGCATCGGCAAAGGGGATGGGAAGTTTCGAGAGCACCAGGAGCGGAGTTCCCAGCAGCAGCAGCCCGGTGCGGGCCTTGCCGACCATGCTGACCGGCAGATCCGGATGGCCGTGGAAATAGAACAGCGACATGGCGAGCAGCACGGCATCCGGCACCACCAGGGCGGCCAGGTACCACCACTGGACCACGCCGGCTATCACCAGCGTGACCGCCACCGATATCAGGGCCAGCCGATCGGCGATGGGGTCCATGACGCGGCCCAGCTTGGAGGCCTGGTTGAACCGGCGGGCGACGTACCCGTCCACCCAGTCGGTGCTGCCCATGATGGCCAGCACCAGCACGGCCAGTCCGTACTCCTTCTGGGAGAGCACGAGCCAGACGAAGAGCGGCACGCCCATGAAGCGCAGCACGGTGAGGAGGTTAGGGACAGTGCAGACCAGATCGCGGTCGACGTGCGGCTGGCCGGGGCGGGAACCAGCGCCGATGAACCTCATCCGGTCCCCCTCTCCATGGCGGGCGGCGTCTTCCTGTCAAAGTCCAGGGCGGCGCTCAGCTCTTGAACAGTTTGCGGAGCAGGGCGAGCAGGACGGCGGTGGATGCGGCGAGGGCGAGCAGCGGCTTCCACCGGGCTTCCAGCTGCCCCGGCAGGGAACCTGAGGCTTCTCCGGAGCGGGCCGATGACGAGAAGGACGCAAGCTTTTCGGCTGCCCGGTCCGTGCCTTCCCGCAGCCTGTCCTTGCCGTTGTCCAGGCGGTGCCGGGCAACGACGAGCAGGGCCTCGGCCTGGGGCTTGACGTCGAGTTCCTCGCCGAGTTCGTCACGGACGCCCTTGAGGTGCTCACGGCGCTGGTGCAGGCGGCGGCGCAGTTCGGGCTCGGTGGGGGCAGGCAGTTCAATCGCCTCGGCTTTTGCCTTGGCTTCCTTGTCTGCCTTCTCCTTGGCCTTGGCCGCCTCCTTGGCTTCCTTGGCCGCCTTGGCTTGCGGCGAGTTCGGGTCCAGCACGGCGGCGTCGAAGTCCGAGCCTTCCTTGGCGATTCCAAGATCGTGCTTGAGGCCGCGGATAGTGTCCTCCGGGACGAGGGGCATGGCCTTCTTGAACTTCCGGAGGCCGACGAGCCCGCCGATGAGGGCAATGAGCAGGAACACGGCGCATACGAGCAGTGCCGCGAGCCAGGCCGGCATGATGGTGGCCAGTCCCATGATGGCGGCGACGATCAGCCCGGTCAGCAGGAACGCGGCGAACACGGCGGCTACCCCGAAGAACGCTCCGGCAACGCCAAGCTGCTTGCCCTTGCGCTTGACCTCGACCTTGGCCAGGGCGATCTCGTCGTTGAGCTGGCGCGGGGCCAGTTGGAAGATGAGCTTCAACGTTTTTGGCAGCGCAGTAATACGCAATCCCTGGTTGGCCCGCCCGCTGTGACGCCCGCTCATAGGTTCCGCCTAACTGGTTCCATAGTCGATTCTTCCTCGGCTTCTCCGGGGCGGACTGTGGCTCAGCGCGTCCCCGTTGACAAAACTACCATTCAGGGTCAGCTACAACTTCTGGAAATACTTACCGGCGAGCCCTCCAACGCTGTAAAAGTATGATCTTTGCGCCCTAGGATTGGTCTCTGTGACCACCACCAACCCGGGCGATGCCCTGAGCCGCCGCCAGAAGTTCCTCTACATCCTCCTTCTGGGCGCCCTCACGGCCCTGGGTCCGTTCACCGTGGACCTCTATCTGCCTGCCTTCCCCGCGCTGGAGGCGAGCCTGGGCGTCTCGGAGGCCGCCGTCCAGCTGACCCTGACCGGCACAACGCTCGGCTTTGCGCTGGGGCAGCTGGTGGTCGGGCCGTTCAGCGACAAGTTCGGCCGGAGGATGCCCCTCATCCTGGCGACTGCCGTGCACATCGCCGCCTCGGTTGGTGCCGCGCTCTCCACGGACATTGCCACGCTGGGCCTGTTCCGTGTCCTGATGGGCATTGGCGCAGCCGGCGGCGGCGTCGTGGCGATGGCCATGGTGCGCGACCTGTTCAGCGGCTACGCCATGGTCCGGATGTTCTCACGCATGGCACTCGTCAACGGCCTTGCCCCCATCCTGGCGCCCGTCATCGGCTCGCAGCTGCTCCTGGTCATGCCGTGGCCCGGCATCTTCGTGTTCCTGGCGTGCTACGGCACGCTGGTCATCGTTGCCGCGATGTTCCTGGTCCGCGAGACACTGCCGCGTGAGAAGCGCGGCCAGTCGGGCCTGACCGCCCGGCAGCGGTACCGTGCGCTCTTCTCCGACCGGATCTTCGTTGGCCTCCTGATGCTCGGCGGCATGAACTTCGCCGGGCTGTTCACGTACCTCTCCGCGTCGCCGTTCCTGTTCCAGGACATCTACGGATTCACTCCGCAGCAGTACGGCCTGCTGTTCGGTATCAACTCACTGGGCATCGTGGCCGGAGTCCAGACCAGCTCCAGGCTCATCCGGCGGGTGCCTCCGCAATGGATCCTTGCCGGCTCCACCGCCTGGATGTTCCTGATGGCTGCCCTGATCGTCATCTTCGACCAGCTGGGATTCGGGCTCTGGGGCGTGATGGTGCCGCTGTGGTTCTACATCCTCGGCACGGGCTTCACCTTCCCGAGCGTGCAGGTCCTGGCACTGTCCAGCCACGGCGCGCAGGCCGGCACTGCGGCGTCTCTGCTGGGCGCCTCCACCTTCATGATGGCCGGACTCATCTCGCCCGTGGTGGGCTGGCTGGGCGGCAGCTCCGCCACTCCCATGGGCGCCGTCCAGGCCTGCTGCATCTTCCTCGCCGCCGCAGCCCTGTGGCTCGTGGTCAGGCCCCGGACCGTCCCGTCCATCCACTAAGCCCCTGGTTGCACCCAGCCAGTAGGCTGGCAGCATGAGTCGCAAACCCCACCGCAACCGCCGCGGGCTGTTCGTTGGAGCGGTCCTCGGAGCGGTGGCAGGATACTTCGCAGGCAGGTCACTGGGGAACCCTGCGATGGGCATCATCCTCGGTGCCGTGGCGGGTTCGGCCCTGCTGTACCGCCTCAATCCGGGACCGTGGAACCGGCCCTGAGAACGGCTGCCCCCATCTGTTCGCCGCGGCCCCGTACACGATAAAGTTGATACGTGCCCCACTGGCAGGATCATCCTCCACTTCCGGCCACGTGGCAGCGGTGCGACACCGGCATACTGCCGTTGTGGTGGGACCGGCTGTGCACACAGACCAGTGCGCAGTCGGCAGCTCTCTATGCGGCGGGACTTTTCACTGAAGACCGACGGCGGCCCATAGCCCAGTGGTACAACCCGGCGTTCAATGCGGCACTCCTGGTGGCGCCCGAAACGTCCCCGGAATGGCCGGTGCAGCGCTTCGGCATCTTCTATGCCCCGCCCGACGGCGGGTTCACCCGCGTCCATTCCTCACCGCACGAATGGCATCCCCGGGAGCCCCGGAAGTCGCCCACCGAACGGGAGGCCTTCGACGGGGCCGTGGCCGAGGCCGAGAGGTTCCTCCAGGTGGAGATGGACTTCGTCTGAGCCCGCTCGGCACGAACGTTCCGAGCCTGCAATCACTGCTGCAAAGACAACAGCCCCCGGCCTCTAAGAGGCCGGGGGCTGTTACTTGCTCCTCCTGCTGGACTTGAACCAGCAACCCTTCGATTAACAGTCGAATGCTCTGCCAATTGAGCTAAGGAGGAATGAAGCAGGTATGACATTAGCAAAGGTTTTGCCGCTATGGGAAATCGGCGGCACGGCGGCACGAAATACCCCGCCAGGGTATAAAAAAGTCCCCGTTCCGGAAGCCCGGAACGGGGACTGAGCGCTCCTCCTGCTGGACTTGAACCAGCAACCCTTCGATTAACAGTCGAATGCTCTGCCAATTGAGCTAAGGAGGAATGAAGCGGATATAAGCCTAGCAAAGACCCTGCCGGGAAACGAAATCGGCGCTTGGACGGGCCACCACGCGCTGAACCGCCAGGGGGTTCAGGCGTCGGAACGCAGCGATCTGCGTTCCATTTCCAGCATCATCAGTTCGCGGTTCAGCCGCTGGAACTCCTCCGGATGGGCGGAGGCATCCAGCCGCTGCAGCTGCCCCATCTTCTCCGCCTTCACGCGGGTGATCTGCAGCTCGAAGAGCCTGGCCAGGATGTCCCGGCAGTACTTCTGCACGCCCTCGGCCGTGTTGGCCGGCAGCGGAACCACGGCAAGCTCGGACACCAGCGACTGCAGCGGTTCCGGAACCTCCTGGCGCAGCTTCTCCACCCACTGCACGGGGTCGCCGATGAAGCCGTGCCCCGTGGCACGGATGGCATCGTGGATGGCCTGATAGGCGGGGGTGGCGAACCGGACGGCCGCAAACCGCTCCCAGATGCCGCCGCCCAGCATCGCCGGCTCCTGGAGGGCCACCTCCAGCGCCTGGCGCTCCATGGACGCGACCGGGTCCCGCGGGTCGGGACGGTTGAAGGACGGGAGGACGCCCGACGCCGGGAGCGCGGCCACGCCAACGGCAGAGTTCTGGGCAGAGTTCTGCGCAGGGCCCTGCGCGCCGCGCTTGGCGGCGGCGGCAACAGCGCCGCCCACTTCCTCGATGGACATGCCCAGCCATCCGGCCAGTTCCCGCGTGTACGCCGGCCGGATGCCGGCGTCGCGGATCTGGGCCACCACCGGCGCGGATTCCCGCAGCGCGGCCACGCGGCCCTCCACGGTGTCCAGGTTGTGCCGCTTCAGGGCCGCCCGGATAGCGAATTCAAAGAGCGGCCGGCGCGTCCCGATCAGCTCGCGCACAGCGGCGTCTCCCCGCGTCTGGCGCAGATCGCAGGGGTCCGCGCCGCTCGGCTCCACGGCAACGTACGTCTGGGCGACGAATCGCTGGTCCTCTTCGAAGGCCCGCAGGGCCGCCTTCTGGCCGGCGGCGTCGCCGTCGAATGTGAAGATGACCTCTCCCCCGGTGCCGTCGTCGGACAGCAGCCGGCGGGCGATCTTGATGTGGTCGGCGCCGAACGCGGTGCCGCAGGTGGCCACCGCCGTCGGGATTCCCGCGAGGTGGCAGGCCATGACGTCGGTGTAGCCCTCCACCACCACCAGCTGGCGCTCCTTGGCGATGCTTCGCTTGGCGAGGTCGATGCCGTAGAGCACCTGGGACTTCTTGTAGAGGGTGGTTTCCGGGGTGTTGAGGTACTTGGGGCCTTGGTCGTCCTCGTACAGCTTGCGCGCGCCGAAGCCGATGGTGTCCCCGGCGATGTCGCGGATGGGCCAGATGAGGCGGCCGCGGAACCGGTCGTAGATCCCCCTGTTGCCCTCGGAAAACATCCCGGTCAGTTTGAGCTCCTGATCGGTAAAGCCGCGGCCGCGGAGGTGCTTGAGCAGCGCGTCCCAGCCCTGCGGCGCGTAGCCGACGCCGAACTGCTCCGCCGCTGCACGGTCGAATCCCCGGAGCTGCAGGAACTTCCGGCCTTCCGCGGCGCCCTGGGTCAGCAACTGCGCACGGAAGAATTCATCGGCCACCTTGTGGGCGTCCAGGAGCCGCTGGCGCTTGCCCACTTCCTCCCGGTTGGGCCCGGTGCCGCCGTCCTCGTAGCGCAGTTCGTAGCCGATCCGGGCGGCGAGCTTCTCCACGGCTTCGTGGAAGGAGGTGTGGTCCAGCTTCTGCACGAATGCGATGACATCGCCGTCCTCGCCGCAGCCGAAGCAGTGGTAGCGCCCCACCTGGGGGCGGACGGTGAACGACGGCGAGCGCTCGTCGTGGAAGGGGCACAGGCCCTTGAATGAACCCAGCCCGGCACTCTTGAGCGTGACGTACCCGTCGACTACTTCCTTGATGTCCGTGCGCTGGCGTACTTCGTCAATATCTTCGCGTTTGATCAGGCCGGCCACGAAGCCATCCTAGTCCCGGGGGCGGACAACGAAGAGCAGACTATGGCCTCCATCACCACAGGGACGGCAGGCTGCCGACCAGCCGTTCGTACATGGCCAGCGCTGAGCCGTCCGTCAGCGAGGCCACCTGGTCGATGACCACGCGGAGCCGGGCGCCGTCGTCGGCGGCATCCCTCCAGTCGGCGGCGAACATCGGTTCCAGGTGGCGGTCGCCGGAGGCGTTCAGGGACGTCACGAGCGCGTGCAGGACCTCACGCTGGCGCTCGTAGATGGGCTGGCGGTGGTCCGTGGTCATCACGAACGTGGTGGCCAGGCCCTTCATCACGGCGATTTCCATCACGGTCTCGTCCGGGACCATGAGTTCGGCCCGGTAGCGTGTCAGGTTTTCTGGACCGTAGACGGCGCGTGTGGTCTCCAGCGCACTCTGGCAGAACCGGCCGATCAGCTGGCTGGTCATGTCCTTCAGGGCCGCCATGGACTTGCGGCTGCCGTCGGCCTCGCGCACCCAGACGTCCGTGGCCTCCAGCCGGGCGAGGGCGGCGTCGATGGCCGCGGGATCGTTGTGGGGCAAGTACCACTGCTTGGCGTAGCCCACCACGCGGGCCCGGTGGTCCGGGTTGTCCATCCAGCGCAGCTGGAAATGGCCGGCGACAATGGCGTCCTCGACGTCGTGGACAGAGTAGGAAATGTCGTCCGCAAGGTCCATGACCTGGGCCTCCAGGCACGACCGCCGCTCCGGCGCCCCCTGCCTGATCCAGTTGAAGATGGGCAGATCGTCCTCGTAGGCACCGAACTTGCTGGTGCGCTGGCCGTGGATCACCGGGGCGTCGAGGGCGGACCAGGGGTACTTTGCCGCCGCATCGAGGCTCGCGCGCGTCAGGTTCAGGCCGGCCGGCCTGCCCTCCGTGTCCAGGACCTTCGGCTCGAGCCGCGTGAGCAGCCTGAGCGTCTGCGCGTTGCCTTCGAAGCCGCCGATTGCGTGCGCCATCTCGTTCAGCGCCGACTCGCCGTTATGGCCGAACGGCGGGTGCCCGAGGTCGTGGCTGAGGCAGGCGGTGTCCACTACATCGGGGTCGCAGCCCAGGGCACGTCCGAGCTCACGGCCCACCTGCGCCACCTCAAGGCTGTGCGTCAGCCGGGTGCGGACGAAGTCGTCCGTGTCCGGCGCCACCACCTGGGTCTTGGCACCGAGCCGGCGCAGGGCCGAGGAGTGCAGCACGCGCGCGCGGTCACGCTCAAAATCGGACCGGTACGTGTTTTTGGGCGGTTCCTCCACCCAGCGGGCGGAGTCGTGCGGCCCGTAGCCCGGCAGGGACTGGGACGGCCCCCGGGCGGGGACTAGCTGGCTCTCGGCGAGCTGGCTTTCACCCACCGGACACATCCAGTTCCGCGGCGGAGATGTCGCGGGTCTGGTCCGCGTCCATCTGCCGGCTCAGCAGCCAGTCCTTGGGCAGTGCCGGTTTCTTAGGCGAACCGGCCCGGCCGCGCGGGCCTTCCGAATCGACGCCCGGGTAGGGCAGGTCCATGTCCAGCTGGTCCAACAGTTCGCGCAGGACCTCAAGGGTGGGCACGGTGGCCAGTTTGGCGCGCAGTTCACCGCCCACGACGTAGCCCTTGAAGTACCAGGCCATGTGCTTGCGGATCTCGCGCAGGGCCTTGTATTCGTCGTTGCCGAAGGTCTCGACCATGAGCTCGGCATGGCGGTAGACGCCTTCGGCCACCTGGCGCAGGCCCGGGCGGTGCCGCTCGTCGCTTCCTTCGAAGGCGGCCTGCAGGTCACCGAACAGCCAGGGGCGGCCCTGGCAGCCGCGGCCCACCACCACGCCGTCGACGCCGGTTTCGCGGACCATGCGCACGGCGTCCTCCGCGGACCAGATGTCGCCGTTGCCCAGCACGGGGATGTCGGGGAGAGCCTCGCGCAGGCGGGCGATCGCTGACCAGTCGGCCTGGCCGGAGTAGAACTGCGCGGCCGTGCGGCCGTGGAGCGCGACGGCGGCAACGCCGGCATCGCGGGCGATGCGGCCGGCGTCGAGGTACGTCAGGTGGTCGTCGTCGATGCCCTTGCGCATCTTGATGGTCAGCGGGATGCCACCTTTGGACGCTTCCTTGACCGCGGTCTGCACGATGGCGGTGAAGAGGTCGATCTTCCAGGGCAGGGCCGAGCCGCCGCCGCGCCTGGTGACTTTGGGCACGGGGCAGCCGAAGTTGAGGTCGATGTGGTCCGCACGGTCCTCGTCAACGAGCATGCGGACCGCCTGGCCCACCGTGACGGGGTCCACGCCGTAGAGCTGCACGGAACGGACTTTCTCGTCGTCGTCGTGCGAAATGATGCGCAGCGACTCCGGCGTGCGTTCCACCAGTGCGCGGGAGGTGACCATCTCCGCCACGTACATGCCGCCGCCGTATTCACGGCAGAGCCTGCGGAAGGCGGTGTTGGTGATTCCGGCCATGGGTGCCAGCACCACCGGGGTGTCCACGGTGATGGGGCCGAGTTTCAGCGGCGGAAGTTCCAGCTTGGGGGCGGGAGGCGTAGCTACAACAGTCACCCGTCCATTGTCTCAAAGCCGGGCAAATCGGGCAGAAACCGCCGACGACGGCGTTCAGCCGCCCTGGGCGGCCCGCCTGCCCCGCCGGGTTTCGGCCGGCGTCAGGGTTTCCGCGGCCGGGGTTTCCCCGACTACTGCTGCCGCCGCCGCGAGGGCTCCGGTGTCATCGACGTCGTCGGGCGTTACGGCGGTCCGGCCGCCGGTGCGGATGCCGGTGGCCTTGACCACAAGGACGGCGATGAGCGTGGTGACGGGAATGGCCAGAACCAGGCCGATGGACCCCACCAGGGTGCGGATGACCTCTTCGGACAGTTCGGCGCTGGTGAGCGCCTCGCCGAGCGGGCGGTCATAGAGCATCACGATGATGAGGATGGGCAGGGCCGCTCCGGCGTACGCGAAGGCAATGGTGTACACAGTGGAGGCGATGTGGTCCCGGCCGATCCTCATCGCCGACGTGAACAGCTTGCGGGCGCTGGTGGCCGGCGCCAGTTCGTACAGTTCCCATACCGCCGAAGATTGGGTGATGGTGACGTCGTTCAGCACCCCGAGCCCGGAAATGATGAGCCCGCACAGGATAATGCCGGAGATGGAGATGCTGCCCGAGATATTGACCAGGGTGGCGGCATCGTGGCTGCCCACTCCGGCGAGGTTCGCCGCATCCGTTGCCCAGGCGGCAAGCAGCGCCGTGATGCCCAGCCCGAACATGGTTCCCAGCAGCGCGGTGGACGTCCGCGCCGAGAAGCCGTGCGCGAAGTACAGCACCCCGATCATGATCACCGTGGATCCCACGAGCGCCAGCAGCAGCGGCGGCTTCCCCTCCACGAGCCCGGGAAGCATGAAGCTCACCAGCACAAAGTACGCGCCGACGAGGCCGATCAGGGCGCGGAGTCCGCGCCAGCGCGCCACGGCCACCACCACCAGGGCGTAGAGGACGGCCAGCAGGATGATGGGCATGGTCCGGACGAAGTCAACGAAGATATAGGACGGGGAACCCTGGGCAGCGGCCGCGCCCTGGGCGTTGGAGAGGTTGAGGTAGCGGATGTTGTCGCCGACCTGCACGCCATGCGATTTGGCGACGTCCGGGTTGATCACCACCTTGACCGGGTTCCCGCCCTTGTCCGGCTCGGTGAATGCGAACGTGCACTGTGAGCCGCCGCCGTCCTGGGCACCGCCCTGGGAACCCTGTGGCGGGTCCTGCCCTGTCGCCGGACTGCAGCTCTCAGTGACGACTCGCTGGATCCGCCCCGTATCAAAGGTGACACCCGGCGCCGCGGCGTAGGGGTTGGCCAGCGTCAGGCCCTCGCGGCTGCCGGACGGCCACAGCGCCGCCATGGCCGCGAGCGTCAGCAGGGTCAGCGGAATCAGCACCGCGGCAAGAATCCTGTTTGCTTTCCTGCGGGCGGCAATCGCTTGGGCGGTTGGCTCCGAATGCCCTGTGTGGCCGTGGGAGTGACCGGAACCCATCAGCAGTTAGACCTCATGCTTGAACTCTACGGCGGTCACCATAATGTTGATAAATAGACCACAGGAAGTCGGAGGACGCAGGAGTGAGCCAGCGCAGGACTGACCGGCACGAAACGGCACCCACACCGCCGTCGGAAGGAGCGCTGCCGGAGGGAGCGCCGTCGGAAGCGACGCCGTCGGAAGCTGCCCTGACCATACTCCGCCCGGCCGGAACCACGCACGGCGTGGCGCTGGTCCTTCACGGCGGCCGCTCGCACAGTTTCGAGCCGGTCGAGGCCCGGCATTTGAGCCCGGCCCGGATGGTGCCGTTTGCGCGGCATTTGCATCGGGCGGGGAAGGACCGCGGCCTGGCCGTGTGGATCCTGCGGAACCGGGTGCGCGGCTGGAACGGCGACGAGATGTCCCCGTTGAAGGACGCCCGCTGGGCGCTGGCGAAGATCCGCGCAGAGCATCCCGGCCTCCCGGTGTACCTGCTGGGGCACTCCATGGGCGGCCTCACCGCCATCTGCGCGGCGGACGATCCCCAGGTGGACGCCGTGGTGGCACTGGCACCGTGGCTCGACGACGCAACGCCGGCCGCGCCGGTGACCGGGCGGAAGCTCCTGATCGTGCACGGCGACCGGGACCGGTGGACGAGCCCGGCGGCATCGCTGCGTTTCGCCCGGCGCGCTGCGCAGGCGGCCGATGTGGTGCGGTACGTCTCGCTCCGGGGTGCCGGCCACTTCATGTTCCGGCGCGTGCGGCTCTGGCACACGCTGGCCACGGGATTCTTGATGAATGCCTTCAGCGACAGGACCGGCACGGCCGGGGCCAAGCCATCGGCTCCTGCTGCTGCGGTGGACCGGCTGGTGACGTCCTCCGCCGGAACCATCCCGGTTGTGCTGTGAGCCCGTTCCCGCTGGACGCGTTCCTGGCTAGCCTGCGGTGGACGGCGCTTGCCGTTCTCATGGTGCTTGGCGTGACTTTCGCGGTGGCCGTGGCCCAGCGCCGGCACTCAGTCATGGACGTGGCGTGGGGGCCGGGATTCGTCGCCGTCGCGGCCGTCTCCTTCGTGATGTCGGCCGGCGCCGGAGATGACGCGAGGCGGCTGCTGCTGCTGGTCCTGACGGGGATCTGGGGGATCCGGCTCGGCACGCACATCGGCCGGCGCGCGCGTGGCGGGCATGAGGACCCGCGGTATGCCGCACTGCTGGAAGGCGCGCCCGGGTCGCGGAACGTTTACGCGCTCCGCCGGGTCTATCTGCCCCAGGGCGTGGTGATGTTCTTCGTGTCCCTGACCGTCCAGGTGGGCATGTTCGGCACGGGACCGGTGGGGGCGCTGGCCGTCGCCGGCGCGCTGTGCTGGCTGCTCGGGTTCTTCTTTGAGGCCGTGGGCGACTGGCAGCTCGCGCGTTTCTAAGGCGGACCCGTCCCGGCGCGGAACGGTGCTGGACACCGGGCTGTGGCGCTACACCCGCCACCCGAACTACTTCGGCGACGCCGCCGTCTGGGCCGGGCTGTTCCTCATCGTGGCCGAGTCCTGGCCCGGGGTCCTCACGGTCCTCTCCCCCGCGCTGATGATCTGGACCCTGGCAGGCAAGACCGGAAAGCCGCTCACCGAAAAAGCCATGTCCGGCCGCCCGGCGTACCGCGAATATGTGGTGTCCACGAGCGGTTTCTTCCCCTGGCCGCCCCGGCGCCACTGACTCGCGGCGCCGACCTGCGGCGCCGAACTGCGGCGCCGAACTGCGGCGCGCGGGCGGACGGCGCGCTTCGGCCGGCTTGCGCACGGTGTGGCTAGGCTCCTTGGGTACGCACGCACACATTCGCACGAACTCAATGGAGAGGGATCCTTCCTGTGGCAGACACAGTCCTGACAAGAAGCGAGATCGACGAACGCGGCCTGGCCCGCCTGGCCCAGCGGCTGGCAGCGTGGACGGAAAAGTGGTTCCCGGACGCCTACATCTTCGCGCTGGCCGGTGTGGTCCTCATTGCCGCGGCCGCCCTCGCCATCGGCGCCTCGCCGCAGTCCATCGCCGATTCGTTCGGCAACGGCTTCTGGGACCTCACCGCGTTCACCCTGCAGATGGCCATGGTTGTCCTGACCGGCTACGTGGTGGCAACGTCCCCGCCGGTGGCAAAGCTCATCAACCGGCTGGCGCTGGTCCCTTCGACCGCACAGACCGCCGTGAGCTTCGTGGCGCTGCTCTCCATGTCCGTGTCCTTCCTGAACTGGGGCCTCAGCCTCATCTTCGGCGGCCTTCTGGCGCGTGCCATCGCGCGCCGCAAGGACCTGTCAGTGGACTACCGAGCGCTCGGTGCGGCCGCTTTCATGGGTCTCGGCGCAGTGTGGGCACTGGGGCTGTCATCATCGGCCGCGCAGCTGCAGGCCACGGCTGCGTCGCTGCCGCCTGCCCTGCTGAAGATCACCGGGGTCCTGGACTTCGGCACCACCATCTTCACGTGGCAGTCGCTGCTCACCCTGGCCATCCTCATGGCGCTCACCACCGTCATCGCGCATTTCTCGGCGCCGCGCGGTGCCGCAGTGCGCACGGCCGAGGACCTAGGAGTGGACCTCGACGATGAACCCAGCGAACCGGCGCCCCGGTCCCGCCCCGGCGAATGGCTGGAATACAGCATGATCCTGCCGGTCCTCGCCGGCGTCCTGACCTTGGGCTGGCTGGTGTCGCAGTTCCTGACCAAGCCCTTCCTGACAGTGGTGAGCAGCCTCAACGGCTACCTGCTGGTGTTCCTTATCATGGGCCTGGTGCTGCACCGGACACCGCGGAACTTCCTGCAGGCCGTGACCAAGGCCGTGCCGGCGACTGCCGGCATCCTCGTGCAGTTTCCGCTCTACGCGGCCATGGCCGCCATCCTCACGAAGGCCACCGGCCACGGCGGCATGTCCCTCTCGGCACACCTGGCCGAATTCTTCTCGGACATCGGCGGCGGCGGTGGGTTCGCCGTCGTGATTGCCCTGTATACCGCCGTGCTGGGCCTGTTTGTTCCCTCGGGCGGCGGGAAATGGCTGGTGGAGGCGCCGTACGTGATGCAGGCGGCCACGGATGTGAACATGAACCTGGGCTGGACCGTCCAGATCTACAACATCGCCGAGGCCCTGCCCAACCTGATCAACCCGTTCTTCATGCTGCCGCTGCTGGCGGTGCTCAGACTGCGGGCCCGGGACCTGGTGGGCTTCACGTTCCTGCAGTTCGTGTTCCACCTGCCCGTCGTGCTCCTGCTCGTGTGGTTGCTGGGAATGACGTTCGACTTCGTTCCGCCGGTGATTCCCGCAGGGAAGTAGCAGCAGCTAAGTAGCCGTTGTGCCCCTTG
>NZ_JAGGPM010000003.1 GCF_018613835.1 Arthrobacter sp. ISL-5
AGGATGTTGATGAACTTCCCGATCGGCCCTTCCACCGTCCTGACGCCGAACAGTGAGGTGAAGGCGACGGAGATCAGTTGCCGGCGGCCGAGGCGGTAGGTGCCGTAGGCCATGGCGATGCCGACCACGGCGTACATGGCCCAGGGGTGCAGGGTCCAGTGGAAGATCGAGGTGGCCATGGCGGTCTGGATGGCTGCGGGGGTGCGGCCGTCCACGGTGCCGGGCGGGGGAGAGATGTAGTGGTAGAGCGGTTCGGCCACACCGTAGAACATGAGGCCGATGCCCATGCCGGCGGCGAACATCATCGCGACCCAGGAGACGGTCCGGAATTCGGGCTTTTCGCCGTCCTTGCCCAGCGGGATGTTGCCGAACTTGCCCAGGGCCAGCCAGAGGACGAAGATCACAAAGAGCGAGGCGGTGACCATGAAGAGCCAGCCGGTGTATTCCATGACCCAGTTCAGGACGCTTGTGGAGGTGACGGAGAGGCTGTCCCGGCCAACAAAGCCCCAGGCAACAAAGGCGACGGCGATGGCGCCCGTGATTCCGAAGGTGACCTTGTCGAGGGTGAGCTTTCGGTTGCGCCGTTCCGTCACGGCCTGTTCGGTTTTTGTCTGCCGCAGTTCCAGCAGGAGTTGATCGCAGTCCTCTGTGTCAAGGACGGGAGCGGACGGCAGGCGATCCGGGAGGTCGATCACGAGCGAGGCCTGCTGACCGTTCAGCTCCTCGGAGCTTTCGGGAGGGGTGTCTCCGCTGCTTCGTTCATCATCCTTTAAGCCAATGTCACTGTTCAATGCCATGAGATAGTCCTTTGCTTGGATTCATGGGCTGGTCCTAGATGTGGCCGTCGACTGTCAGGCCAGGGGGGAGGTTGGGGGCCTCTTCGGATTCGGTGATCATGATGTCGCCATCGATCACTGTCACTTCGTGGGAGCGGACCGGCAGCTTGGCTGGCGGGGCGTCGACGCTTCCCGTGCGTAAGTTGAACCTGGATGCGTGGAGCGGGCACTCGACCCAGCAGTCCTCCACCCAGCCGTCCGCCAGGGATGCGTCCTGGTGGGTGCAGGTGTCGTCAATGGCGAAGAGCTCGCCCTCCTCGGTATGGAAGACGGCGATGGGCGGTGACGTATTAAGCCGCAGCGCTTCGCCGGGTGCCAGTTCGCTGAGCGGGCATGCCTTGTGCATCGAGGGACCTCTTCTTCGTTCGTGGAGCCTTGACTCGCAACGGCCGCCGGGGGTAGTTCCGTAATCAACAACAGCAATCGCGATAAGCAACAGCGTGCGACAAGTCACGCGGCTTGTCAAGGTATTTCTTCTCTGTTGCTCGCCAACGGCTTCCCGATAAAGCGGGCCTTGACAGCGGCTGTGGGATAGATCACGCTGTTGCATATAGCGCTTGTTGTTGCGTAGGAAGCAATTGAAAGAGGACGTCGAAATGAAGACGCTTGCGATCGTAGGAGCCTCCCTGGCGGGACTTTCCGCTGGCCGGGCAGCCCGCGCCCAAGGCTTTACCGGACGACTGGTCATCATTGGCGATGAGCCGCACCGGCCGTACGACCGTCCGCCTCTGTCCAAGGACTTCCTCCTCGGTACGGTCACGGTGGAGGACCTATCCCTGGAGTGCGACACCGACGATCTGGATGCTGAATGGATGCTGGGCGCAGAGGCCGCTTCCCTGAATGCGTCTTCGCGGACCATCACCCTGAAGGACGGCCGCACCGTGCAGGCGGACGGCATTGTCATCGCCACAGGCGCGAGGGCACGGCAGCTACCCACCCTTGCCGGGCTGAGCAACGTCTTCACCCTGCGCACCCTGGCTGATGCACAAAGCCTGGCGCCCGAGCTGGTGCCCGGGAGCAGGATGGCTGTGATTGGTGCCGGCTTCATCGGGGCGGAAGTGGCATCTGCCGCTGCGTCGCGGGGCATGGAAGTCACCATGATCGACACCAAGCCGGTGCCGTTCGCCGCTCAGCTCGGTACGGAGATGGGCAGCGTGGTGGCCGGACTCCACACAGCCAACGGGGTGGAGCTCATTTCATCCGCCGTCATTGAGGACTTCTACAGCGGCGAAGGCAACGTCACAGGACTCCGGCTGGCCGGAGGACGCTACGTACCTGCCGACGTCGTAGTGGTTGGCATTGGAGCCGAGCCGAACACGGGGTGGCTGGCGGGTTCCGGCCTGGAGCTGCGCGGTGGCGTCGTGTGTGACTCGATGGGCCGCACCGGTCTGCCGGGAATCGTTGCCGTGGGCGACTGCGCCGCGTGGTTCGACCACGCCTCGGGCACTCACCGCAGGATCGAGCACTGGACCGGCGCCCTGGAGCGCGCTGCGCTGGCCGTCGAGGCGCTCCTGGACGCTGACGCCGCGCCGAAGCCGGCCAAGCCACACTATTTCTGGTCCGACCAGCACGGCGTCAAGCTGCAGTTCGCCGGCCACTCCGCCGGCTACGACCGGCTGGAGATCGAGGTTGGCGACGTCGTCACAAACAGCTGCCTTGCCGTGTACTACCGCGAGGATGTCCCCGTGGCGGTCCTGGGCATGAATCAGCCCCGGCTGTTCACCAAGTGGCGCCGGAGCCTCCCGGCGCCGGCTGCGGCCGCCGCATTGTCGTGAAGAACCGTTTTTCGAAAATCCCTGTACGTGAAAACCCCGTGTCCCTACATAGCTTCCGGCTTTCGTTGTTTGTTGATCATTGTTCGTTAGGAGGACAAATTGTCTGTTGAGGTAAGTACCCCGAGTCTGATTCCTACCCTTCCGGGGTCGACTTATGTGGATGAGGCCGTGTTCCGGGCTGAGCAGGAGCGGATTTTTGAGCAGATGTGGTTCTGCGCTATCCGTTCGGCGGATCTGGATAAGGCCGGTGCCTGGCAGACCGTGCAGATCGGGCGGGAGAGTGTGTTGATCAGCCGCACGCGCAAGGGCCAGATCCGGGGTTTCTATAACATCTGCCGGCACCGCGGCGTGAAGCTGTGCATGGAGGAAAAGGGCGAAGCGGCCCGTTCGTTCCAGTGTCCGTATCACGCCTGGACGTATGACTTCGAGGGCAAGCTCATCGCGGCGCCGAACCTGACCAAGATGCCGGACATCGACCGGGACGAGTACGGCCTGGTGAAGGTCCATATCCGGGAGTACCTGGGCTATGTCTGGGTGTGCCTGGCCGATGAGCCGCCGTCGTTCGAAGAGGACGTCATGGGCGCCATCGAGGAGCGCCTCGGTGATGTGCATGCCATCGACGGTTATGACGTGGCGAACCTGAGCCTGGGCCGGCGGATCCGGTATGACGTGAAGGCGAACTGGAAGCTCATCATTGAGAACTTCATGGAGTGCTACCACTGCGCCACGATCCACCCGGAACTGACCGAGGTCCTGCCGGAGTTCGCAGACGGTTTGGCCGCGCAGTACTTCGTGGGCCACGGGGCCGAGTTCGGCGAGGACGTCAAGGGCTTCACGGTGGACGGTTCCGAGGGCCTGGACCTGATCCCGGGCGTGAGCGAGGACCAGGACCGCCGCTACTACGCCATCACGATCAAGCCCACGGTGTTCGTGAACCTGGTCCCGGACCACGTGATCATCCACCGCATGTTCCCGATGGCAGCGGATCACACCATCGTGGAATGCGACTGGCTGTACCTGCCCAGCGTGGTGGAGAGCGGCAAGGATGTCAGCGCCTCGGTGGAGCTGTTCCACCGCGTGAACCAGCAGGACTTCGACGCCTGCGAGCGGTGCCAGCCGGCCATGGGCTCGAAGATCTACGCCAAGGGCGGCGTGCTGGTGCCCAGCGAGCACCACATCGGCGCCTTCCACGACTGGGTCCAGGAAATGATCGGCGACGTC
The DNA here is from genome assembly GCF_018613835.1 of Arthrobacter sp. ISL-5. Taxonomy (GTDB): domain Bacteria; phylum Actinomycetota; class Actinomycetes; order Actinomycetales; family Micrococcaceae; genus Arthrobacter. Next base: position 3,833 of record NZ_JAGGPM010000003.1, read on the forward strand.
AAGCCCGCTGGCTGAGCCGGATCCGACGTAGCGAAACATGGTTGAGCCCGCCGACCCCGGCGGGCTCAACCCGTTTAACGCCCGGTGTAGCCCATCTTTGCGCTGATCTTCAGCCCCGCCTCCCGAAGGCCCTGGATGAGGCCGGGTGTATTTTCCGGGTCGAAACGGAAGGACGGCCCGGAGATGCTGACCGCCGCGATGACCGTTCCGATGTGGTTGTACACCGGCGCAGCAACCGCGGTTAGCCCAATCTCAAACTCCTCGTGAACAACTGCGTACCCATCGCGGGCTATGGAGAGCAGCTCCTTCTCCAAGGCGACCCGGTCGGTGACGGTGCGGGATGTGCGGCTCGTCAGTCCGACTTTTTTGTAAATCTGGTTCCGTTCGTCAACGGGCAATGCCGCCAAAAGGATCTTGCCGCTGGAGGTGGCGTGGAGGGGCGTGAGACTGCCCACCCAGTCATACGTGGCCAGTGTTGAAGGGCCCATGGCCTGGTCTACGTTGACGGCGTAGTTGGAGCGCAGGACGGCAAGGTTCACCGTCTCCTTGTATTCGTCCGCAAGGTTTTCCAGGATGGAACGGGCCTCGTGCACCAGGCTGAGCCGGCCGGGAATCGCGCTGGCGAGGCGTAGGATTCCAAAGCCCAGCTGATACTTTCCCCGGTCGTTGTTCTGTCGCACGATCTCCCTGGCAACCAGCGATCCGAGCAGCCGTGAGACCGTGGATTTGTGAACGCCGAGTTCTTCGGCGATTTCGCTGACGCCGGCATGGCCGGTTCTGGCCAGGATGTCCAGCACTTGGAAGGCGCGGTCTACGGACTGAACACCTCCACCCTGCCCCTCGGTGTCAGCTTCTAGGCCGTCTTTTGCAGCCATGGCTGGTGCCCCCGTGCCGTTGCCGTGACGAGCGGTGACCCGAGTCGTCCGTACAGTCCTGTTTGCTTCACAGGAATGATCCTAGACCGAGATGGCAGTTCACCGTCATTTTGCTGTCCCGGATGTGTGGGGCCCCTACATCCAAGAACGCAGAACGCCCCGCCGCGGACAATCCGCGGCGGGGCGTTCTTATCACAGGCGGTCAGGCGCCGTTCACGGGCGCCATCGCATCCGCCGTCGAAAAATCAGAGCTTGTTGGCTGCCTCAGCGTCGGAGCTGGTGCCGGCCGGGGCTGCGCCGAGGTTGGCGCGGAGTTTGGCGCCGAGTTCGGCGT
>NZ_JAGGPM010000039.1 GCF_018613835.1 Arthrobacter sp. ISL-5
GCTTCCACACCCCCGCAAACGTCCACTACGGCCACGCCGCCGGCGTCGCCAAAGAACGCTCGGCAACCCTCGCTGCAGCCCGCGCGAAACACCCCGAACGCTTCAACAAAACCACCGACCCCAAAATCCTCGCGCTCCCCGGACCAGCGTGGATCAACCAACCCAAGGAAATCACCGAACAGTTAGCCGCCTAACTCCCGTTGGTACCGTTCAGCTTGAAAAATTCCGGCCGGCCGGGCACCCCACGCCAACGCGCCGCCGTCGTCACCGGCCAAACCGAGAGAGCGTCCGCGATCATCCCGCAGGGAGTGAGAGAGCGTCCGCGATTATCCCGCAGGAAGTGAGAGAGCGTCCGCGCCAATCCGGCAGGAAGTGAGAGAGCGACCGCGATAATCCGGCAGGGACTGAGAGAGCGTCGCCGGCCCAACCAGCAGAGTCGGTGCCCGCATCTAGACTTACCAACTATGACCACCTCTTCCGGCGAGACTTCCTCCGGCCTCGGCCAAGGCGCATCTGCCGGAGCCTCCAACCTGACTTGGCTCATTTGCTTAGTGCGTGAGTTTTGGGCTGTGGATGGCATCGAGGATGGCTTGCTGTTCGATGGAGATGTCGGGGTCGAATCTCTGTCTTGTGCCGTTGATGGCGATCGTCGCTGAGCGCAGGGGCCGGAGCTGTTTGATGACGTTGCCCACCGCTAGCCCTGTCCTGTTCTGGACGGTTCTGGAAACGGCAAGAGCGGTGAACACGATCGTTAGGTGCGCCTCGATCGCGTCGCGCGTGCGGTGGAACATGGGCCTGGCCCGTAGGTCTGTCTTGCTCATCCGGAAGGACTGCTCGACGTGCCATAGGTCGTGGTAGGAACCGATGACCTCCGTTGCGGCCATGACCGTCGCCGGGATGTTCGTGACGTAGCCCTTGAGTCCGGCCAGTTGCCGGGCACGTGTCAGCGACGCGTCATCGAGGCTGCGTTTCCCGCCGCTGGTCTTGACGAAGCGGGGGGTCCGGGCCGCCTTCTGTCCCTCGATGACCTCGCGGGCCCGGTTCTCCTGGGCCGTGAGGGTGGTGGCATCGCGGACCGCTCTCTTGCGGGAGTAAGCCCACAAGGCCCGCCATGAGCCGGGGTGCGTCGCGGGGTCCCAAACGGGTTCGGCGCGCAGATCGGTGTTGTTCTCCTTCGTGTGACCGGTTCTGGGGGTGATCGTGTCAATCAGCTGCCCGTCGGTGAACGCATCGCCGTGCCAACGGAAATGCGAGGCCAGGTCGGTCGGGGCCTTCGTCATCCGGGAGCCCACGATGAACCGCAGGTTCGCATCGTCCAACTCGCGCAGGTTGCCCGCTGAGAGCATGCCGGCGTCGGCCACGACGACCATGTCGGTCAGGTTGTGGCGGGCCTGGAATTGCTTGATGATCGGCACGATGGTCGCGGTCTCGGCCTTGTTGCCTTCGAAGCAGCCGATCTCCAACGGGAACCCGCCGCGGTCGACCAGCAGACCGACGACGATCTGGGGATCGACGCGGCGTTCCTTGGAGTACCCGACCTTGCGCAGTTCGTCTTCCTTCTCGGCCTCGAAGTAGAGCGTGGTGACGTCGTAGAGCACCAGGGAAACGTCCCCGCTCGTGCTGGCGTGCTCGAAGCACCAGGTCGCAATCCGGTCGCGGTACTTGCCCGCAGCGGCCCGGCCCAAGGTGCGTTTCATCGTCGCGTAGCTGGCCGGGGACTGGCCCAGGTCCCGCAGGACTCTGCCGGCATCAAGAAGCGATGTCGGTTCGACGACCCTGGCGATCACCAAGTCGCGGAACACCTCGTCACCAAGGCCATCGAACCCCAGCGCCGTGAACACGCCGGCCAACGCAGCGAACAGGATCCGCGAGTCCGTGCCGACCACGCGTCCCGAGCCGTCACGGCCGGCTGGCGTCAGCGTGCCGGGAATGTCGAACAGGCCCGGATCACCGGCAGGGGCGACCAGGCCCTGCACCGGCGGCATGGGCTCGACACCGAGCTCAAGGACAGCTCACGGGCGCGCTGGAGCAGCATGCCGAGCTCGGCCTCCGTATGCGCCGAACCGACGTGCTCCACGATCCGCTGACGACCGCCCACATACTCGGCGATCTGCACTGCCGTCGCTCCCGAGGCAGTCCGAACCCTCCTGATGAACGCCACACCGGTGACACTAGAACAAACCATTAGTGCGTGAAAAGCGACCAATCAGAACACATCACCGCAGGTCACAGCATCGGCCCACCACGAGACCACGACACATGAGCCAAGTCAGGCGACTACTTTCCGGACGCTCTCTCACCACCCGCGGGTTCTGGCGTGACGCTCTCTCACTACCCGCCGCGCAGGACCGGACGCTCTCTCACCACCCGTCGCGCAGGACGGCACGCTCTCTCACCACCCGCAACTTTTTACGTGACGCCCTCTCACATCCTGCCGCGTAGGACCGGACGCTCTCTCACCACCCGTCGCGCAGGACGGCACGCTCTCTCACCTCCCCCGGCGCCNNAAACCGAGAGAGCGTCCGCGATAATCCCGCAGGGACTGAGAGAGCGTCCGTGATGAGCCCGCAGGAAGTGAGAGAGCGTCCGCGCCAATCCGGCAGGACGTGAGAGAGCGTCCGCCGTAATCCCGCAGGAACTGAGAGAGCGTCGCCGGCCCAACCAGCAGAGTCGGTGCCCGCATCTAGACTTACCAACTATGACCACCTCTTCCGGCGAGACTTCCTCCGGCCTCGGCCAAGGCGCATCTACCGGAGCCTCCAAGCGTGCAACCATCCTTGACGTGGCAGCCGCGGCCGGCGTCTCGCGGCAGACCGTTACCCGCGCCATGAACGCTATGCCGGGCATTCGGCCGGAAACGCGTGCGCGTGTCCAGGAGGCAGCGCGCCAACTGGGGTACACGCCCAGCCGTTTTGCCAAGGGGCTGGTCCAGGGCGCGCGCACCTCCGTGGGGCTGGCCATTCCCGACCTCACCAACCCGTACTATCCGGCCTTTGCCTCCAGCGTCGTTGAACTGGCCACGCAACGCGGCTGGCACGTCGTCATGGATGACTACGGACACGGCGGGGCCACCGGCGTCGAGTCGGTGCAGCACCTCGCCCCACAGGTGGACGCCGTGATCGGATACCTGGGCGGGGCCGCGGACGAAGCGCAGGCCATCCTTGGACGTCGGCCCCTGGTGGTTCTCGACCAGCCGGCGGGATCGGCGTCCGGCGGGATCACCTTTGACTACGACCACGCCGCGCAAACCGCCCTCGAGCACCTACAGGCGAGGGGTTGCCGCCAACTGGCCTACATCGACCGCGCGTGGGCCGGGGCGGACCTTGGCGCGCCAGGATCTGTGCGCGCCGGAGGGCCAACGCCTGGAACCGACCCTGTCCGGGGCGTCATGACCGTGCGCGGCCAGGCGTTCGCCCGCAGCGCGGCTGCCTCCGGAATGGCCCTGACGGTGGTTGTTTCCCCGGAGTCTGCGGCCGCGGCCCGGCAGGTGACCCGGCGGCTTCTCGAAGACCGCCCCGGCACGGACGGGATCGTGGTGTTCAACGACGTCATGGCGGCGGGCGCACTGAAAGCTCTGGCGGACTCGGGCCGGGCGGTCCCTGCTGACTGCGCCGTGATCGGCATGGACGGCATCCCGCTCGGCGAGCTGCTGACACCTGAGCTGACCACGCTTGCCCTCGACCTGCGGGAGGTGGGGAGGGCCGCCGTCGAACTTCTGGACGGCTTGCTTACCGGGTCCCTTGACCCGGGCGGCCCGGGCACGGAGCTGCTGCTCCGTCACCATCTGGTGCTGCGCCAATCCGCCTGACCGGACGCCGGCCCTACCCAAACCATCTGGATCACAGTACTCTTGGACACATTCGTGAACGTTCACGGGAATCACTCAAGGCCCAGCCAAGACCCACCCAGGGGAACAAACATGTCAGTCGATTCATCCACTGTGCCCGCCGATTCGCGGCCAGCGACGCCAGCCAACCGATCCCTCGACATGGGTGCAGACGGCGTCCGGGACCTCGAATCAATGGCGCCCGCAGACGGTGCGCTTCCGGCGCGCGCATACCTGCACAGCAATGCCCCCCGGAAAGTCCTGAACGGCACTTGGAAGTTCCGGCTTCACGGCGGGGCGAGACTGGCCCCTGAGGACGGGTGGCAGCTCGGTCGGGACCTGGCCGGCTTCGGGGACCTGCCGGTGCCGTCCAGCTGGCCCATGCACGGCCACGGCACGCCCTGGTACACAAACGTCCAGTATCCGTTTGCCGTGGAACCGCCCCACGTGCCGGACACCAACCCCATCGGCGACCACGTCGTGGAGTTCGAAGCCGGTCCCGAGTTCTTTCCGCGCTCGGTTCTTCGCTTCGACGGCATCGAGTCCGCCGGCACCGTGTGGCTTAACGGAACCAGGCTCGGCACGACGCGCGGCAGCCGCCTGGCCCACGAGTTCGACGTCACCAACGTCCTGGTCCCGGGCCGGAACATCCTGGCCGTGCGTGTCGCCCAGTTCTCGGCGGCCAGTTACCTGGAGGACCAGGACATGTGGTGGCTGCCGGGCATCTTCCGGGACGTCACCCTGCAGTCTCGGCCGGACAACGGCATCGACGACGTCTTCGTCCACGCCGGATACGACCATCTCACCGGCGAAGGAATCCTCGCGGTGGAGGTAACCCGGGCCGGCGAGGCGATTGACGCCGTCGTACGCGTTGCCGAGCTGGAACTGGAGCTGCCCGCGGGGAGCGAGCAGCGCATCCCGGCCGTGGAGCCGTGGTCGGCGGAGGTGCCCCGGCTGTACGCGGCGACCGTCAGCACGGACGGCGAGGCCGTGGAACTCCAGCTCGGGTTCCGCAGCATCGCCATCGAGGAGGCGCACTTCAAGGTCAACGGCCAACGGATCCTGCTGCGCGGCGTGAACCGGCATGAACACGATCCGCGTCTCGGCCGAGCGGTGCCGCGGGAGGTCATGGAGAGCGAGCTGCGGCTGATGAAGCAGCACAACATCAACGCCATCCGCACGTCCCATTACCCGCCGCACCCGGAATTCCTGGCCCTCGCGGACCGGCTCGGTTTCTACGTGGTGCTGGAATGCGATCTGGAGACCCACGGGTTCGAAAGCGCGGGCTGGCAGCAGAATCCCAGTCATGATCCCCGGTGGGAGCCGGCTCTGCTGGACAGGATGCGGCGCACTGTTGAGCGGGACAAGAACCACGCCTGCGTGGTCATGTGGTCGCTGGGGAATGAGTCCGGCACCGGGCGGAACCTGGCGGCCATGTCCCGCTGGACCAAACACCGCGACCCCTCCCGGCCCATCCACTACGAGGGTGACTGGAGCTCGCCCTACGTGGACGTCTATTCACGGATGTACGCGGACCAGGCCGAAACGGCGCTGATTGGTCAGGGAATTGAGCCGGCCCTGGACGATCCCGAGCTGGACGCCCGCCGCCGCGCCATGCCCTTTGTCCTCTGCGAATACGTGCACGCGATGGGCAACGGCCCGGGTGGAATGACCGAGTACCAGGAACTCTTCGACCGGTATCCGCGGCTTATGGGCGGCTTCGTCTGGGAGTGGCTGGAGCACGGGATCGCCCGTACTGCCGAGGACGGCCAGCAGTACTTCGTCTACGGCGGCGACTTCGGTGAGGAAATTCACGACGGCAACTTTGTCACCGACGGCCTCGTGGACGCCGACCGCAATCCGAGGCCCGGGCTGCTGGACTTCAAGAAGGTCATTGAGCCGCTGGCCATCACCGTCGCGGAAGACGGGGCCAGCTTCACGGTCGCCAGCAAATTCGACTTCGCGGACACCTCCGGACTCCGGTTCCGCTACTCCGTGGAGGCCGACGGCGGCACTCTCGACGGCGGCCTGGTGGCGGTTGCGCCGTTGGCGCCCCGCAGCGAAACCACGATTCAGCTGCCGGCCGGGCTGGCCGCACGGGCAGGCGCAGCGGCCGCGGTGCTGACCGTCCTTGCCGAGCTGGCGGAGGAGACCGAGTGGGCCGACGCCGGCCATGAGGTCGCGTGGGGCCAGGCCTTCCTCAACCCACCCGGGGCGCCGCAGGTCCGTGCCACTGAAGCTGTGGTGGCAGGTGCGCCGGATCCTGCGGGAGGTGCCGCCGGCGCCGCCGGTGCCGAAACCGGTGCCGGCACCGATGAGCTCTTGCTGGGACCGGCCGCCTTCTCCCGGGCCACCGGAGCGCTGACCCGCCTTGGCGGACTGCCGGTGGACGATCTCCGGCTGGTGCTGTGGCGCGCCCCGACGGACAACGACCACGGAGTCGACTGGTGGGGGAACCCGGAAGCCCCGACCCTCGCGCAGCGATGGGTCGCGGCCGGTCTCAACCGGCTGCACTCCCGGCTTATCGGCATCAGGGCCGTCCCGGACCCGGACGGCGGCGAGGCGGTGGAGATCCGGACGCGCGTCGGTATCGCGGACAAGCAGTACGGGGTGTTCGTGGACTACACGTGGACCAGCGACGGTGAAAGGCTCAGCCTGCGGACGCGGGTGCAGCAGGACGGGGACTGGCGCGACAGGGGCCGCGACGTACCCTGGGCGCGGATCGGACTGGAGCTCGTGCTGGGCACCGGCGCCCGGCACGTGGACTGGTTTGGGCAGGGTCGCCACCAGGCGTACCCGGACACCGGCCAAGGCACGCGCAAGGGCTGGTATTCACAGGCTGCCGCCGATATGGCCGTGGACTACGTCCGCCCGCAGGAGTCCGGTGCCCGCGCGGCCGTGCACAGCGCAACGCTGCAGCTGGACGCCGGGAACCTGGCAATCAGCGGGCACCCCTTCGCCCTGACTGTCAGGCCGTATAGCCAGGCAGCACTGGATGACGCCACTCACCAGCCGGACCTGGTGCCGGACGGACGCACCTATGTTTATCTCGACCACGTCCAACGCGGAGTGGGGACCGGCGCCTGCGGGCCCGGAGTGCTGGAGGCGTACCGGATCGCTCAACGGGAGGCAGACTTCACCCTGGTCTTCGAAGCCAACGGCTGACCCCTCGCGTCGGCCTGGGGGTGGCTTGGAAGTGGGCCAGCCGCCGGGCACCGGGCTGGCCACTGGCCACCGGCAGGTTGCCGCCGGCGGCTGGCCGCTGGCCGCCGGCTTGCCTTTGCCGGCACGGCCGGACAGGGTGCCTGCAGAAATGTGACGCGCTCCATAGTGGGCAAATGACCCTGCATCCAGCTGACGGCGATCCGGGGAACCGCTGAAATCCCTGTAAATCCGGGGATTTCAGGGACTGCCGGGGGCGTGTTTGGGTGGGTTT
>NZ_JAGGPM010000040.1 GCF_018613835.1 Arthrobacter sp. ISL-5
AGATCGCATATTTCATCTCCCACACCCCCAAGCGCGTCCAATTGGCCACCTCGCTTCGATCGCCGGGGTGCGCTGGTCGATCGAAGAAACCTTCCAGACCGCCAAGGGCGAGGCCGGGCTCGACCACTACCAAGTCCGCCAGTACACCGGCTGGTACCGCCATGTCACCCTGGCCATGCTCGCCCACGCCTTCCTCACCGCCGTCAAGGCCAAAAAAGGGGCCCAGGAACCGGACCGGACGGCCTCGTAGCGCTCTCCCTGCCCGAGATCCGGCACCTCATCACGCGTCTGGCCTGGTCATGCATCCCGGACCCAGGCCACGTCCTGGACCGCTCAAGCTGGCGCCGAAAACACCAGCACAACGCCCGTCGGCACCACTACAGAAAACGCTCGAAGCTGAAATAAACGCGACTGTAGTACTAGTCCGGTTCGGAGTCAACTGACCACTTCACGTTCCTGACGTCACCGAAGGCAAACATGTAGAAGGGGCAGCCCTCGGGCTCCAGCTCCGTGGATTGTCTGTCGGACTCTGAGTGACGCGGCGAATCTAGGGGGAAAACAGCCGCGGATCCAGTCATGTGACGCGGCGCTGTGGATAACTCCGGCCGGACGAAATACTGGAGTCATGACGATTCTGAAATCGGTAGTGCTTTTCGCACTGGCCGCCGCCGCAGAAATTGGCGGCGCCTGGCTGATCTGGCAGTCGGTGCGCGAGGACCGGGCCTGGTGGTGGGCCGGGCTGGGCGTGGTGGCCCTGGGGATCTACGGCTTTGTGGCCGCCTTTCAGCCCGACGCGAATTTCGGCCGCGTGCTGGCCGCCTACGGCGGGGTCTTCATCGCGGGCTCACTGGCGTGGGGCATGGTCCTGGACGGCTTCCGGCCGGACCGCTGGGACCTCGTCGGTGCCGCCGTGTGCCTGATCGGCGTGGCCGTGATCATGTTCGCCCCGCGCCAGGGCTGAGCCGCGCCGGACTCAGCAGTCGCAGACTGTCCCCGGCTACGACAACCGCCGGTCGGGCGGGCCAAGGCGGCCCGCCGGACCGGCGGTTTCATTGTGGGGCAGACAGCGGCGACGAATTTACGACGCCGGTCCGATCCCCGCGCCGACGCCTTCAGCTTCGGGAACGGCAGTGCCGGCCGGGACCGGCTCCGCGCCGCCCTTGCGGTAGCGCCACAGGCCGATACCCACCACGATGGCGGCCAGCGCGACGGACAGCAACAGCGATTCACGGGTGGATTCCAGGATCATCATGCCGATGATGAGGGCGACGATGCTGCCGATCGACAGCCAGGTCAGGTAGGGGAACAGCCACATCTTCAGCGCAAGGTCCTTGGCGGCAGCACCCATGCGGCGGCGCAGGATCAGCTGTGACGCGGCGATCACCAGCCAGACGAACAGGGCGATGGCGCCGGACGTGTTCACCAGGAACAGGAAGACCGTGTCCGGGGCAATGTAGTTCAGCCCGACGGTGATGAAGCCGACCACCGTGGAGGCCAGCACGGCCGAAGCCGGAACGCCGCGCTTGGAAATCTTCGTCCAGGACTTGGGCGCGTCACCGCGGCGGGAGAGTGAGAAGAGCATGCGGCTGGCCGTGTAGAGGCCGGAGTTCAGGCAGGACAGCACCGAGGTGAGCACCACGATGTCCATGATGGTGCCGGCGCCCGGAATGCCGAACAGTTCGATGACGGCAACATACGGGCTCTTGGCGACGTTGGCGGAGTTCCACGGCAGGAGAGTGACCACGATGGCGATGGAACCGATGTAGAAGACGAGGATGCGCCAGACCGTGGACTTCACGGCCTTCTTCACGGCGTCCACGGGGTTTTCGGATTCGCCTGCGGCGATGGTGGCGATTTCGGCGCCGAAGAAGGAAAAGACCACCACGAGGATGCCCGCCAGCACGGCTCCCGGGCCGTTCGGCAGGAAGCCGCCGTTCTCGATCAGGTTGCTGATGCCCGGGGCCGGAACACCCGGGACCAGGCCCAGGATCGCCGCCACGCCGAAAATGAGGAACAGGACGATCGCGGCGACCTTGATGGAGGCGAACCAGAACTCGAACTCACCGTAGGACTTCACCGAGCCGAGGTTGGTCAGCGTGAGCAGCACCATGAGCACCAGGGCCCAGATCCACTGGTCGATGCCCGGCACCCAGCGGTGCATGATGGCCGCGCCGGCGGTCGCCTCGATGCCCAGCACGATGATCCAGAACCACGCGTAGAGCCAGCCGATGCTGAAGCCCGCCCAGCGTCCCAGTGCCTTGTCGGCGTACGTGGAGAAGGATCCGGTCTCGGGATTGGCGGCGGCCATTTCGCCCAGCATCCGCATCACCAGGATGACCACGATTCCCGCGGCCATGTACGCCAGCAGGATGCCCGGGCCTGCCTGCTGGATTGCGGCGCCGGAGCCCACAAACAGCCCTGCGCCGATGACGCCCGCGATGGCGATCATGGACAGGTGCCGGGGTTTCAGGGATTTCGAGAGTTGCTGGTCAGCGGGCATGGATGCGCCGTCCTCTTGTTGATTTCAGGTCTTGGCATGGGGGCGGGCCGGCATTGGGGTGCGTGTGCCGCGGACCACATGTGCGTTTCACACTAAGGGAGCCACCGGTCGGACCGGGCTGTGCAATGACACAGTTTACCGGCCGCGAAAACAGGCATCCTCCCAGCTGACAACACTTTGAGGCATCAAATGTTGTTCGGAAGGCAATTCTGTAACGGGGCTGAAATGTTCGTTCGCGCCGGTTACAGCCCCGCGGGCGTCCCGAAGAACAGCTCCGTGACCCGGGCAAGGCGGTGCGGGTCCTCCACGCCGCACAGCTCCCTGGCGGAGTGCATGGACAGCAGGGGCACGCCCACGTCCACGGTCCGGATGCCCAGCCGGGTAGCGGTCAGCGGTCCGATGGTGGAGCCGCAGGGCATCACATTGTTGGACACGAACTCCTGATAGGGGACTCCGGCCTCGCCGCACAGCCGGGCCCAGAGCGCCGCCCCCGCGGCATCCGTGGCATAGCGCTGGTTGGCATTGATTTTCAGCAGCGGACCGCCGTTGAGAACGGGACGGTTGACGGGGTCGTGCCGCTCCGCGTAGTTGGGGTGGACGGCGTGACCGGCATCGGCAGAGACACAGAACGACGCCGCAAACGCCTGGCGCCGCTGGCTCGCCGACGCGCCCAGCCCGTCAGAAATGCGGACCAGGACGTCTTCGAGCACGGGCCCGCAGGCCCCCGAGCGCGACGCCGAACCGATTTCCTCATGGTCGAACGCTGCCAGCACGGCGATCGGCGCCGGCCCTGTGCTGTGGCCCGCCCCGCTGGTTGAGCCTGCCGCACCCGCGTGCGCGACCAGGGCCGCCAGTCCGGCGTGCGTGGCCGAAAGGTTGTCCAGCCGCCCGGACGCGAAAAACTCGCTCTTCGCCCCGAAAACCGCAGGCCGCTGCGTGTCCGCAATGACGACGTCGTACCCGCCGATCTGTTCCGGATCTACCGGCTCTGCGCCCGCGGCGGCGCCGCGTCCCGGACCGTCGCCGTTGCCGGACACCCGCTCGGCCAGCAGTCCAAGGAGGTCCTCACCGGCGGGATCACCGAGCCCGAACACGGGGTTCATGTGCTGTTGCTTATCCAGGGTGAGGCCCTCGTTCACCGCACGGTCCAGGTGGATGGCCAGCTGCGGAAAGCGCAGGAGCGGGCCGGTGGCCGTGAGGTGCTGGGTGCCGTCGAGCATGACGAGGCGCCCCGCGAGCTGCAGTTCGCGGTCCAGCCAGGAGTTCAGCAGGGGCCCGCCGTAGACTTCCACGCCGGCCTGCAGCCAGCCGAACTTGCCCGTCGTCGGCTTGGGTTTGAGTTTGAAGGACGGCGAATCCGTGTGGGCGCCCAGGATGTTGAAGCCCGTGGTGGGGCCCGCGCCTTCCGGCGTCACCCAAGCGATCAGCGCGCCGTCGCGGATCACGTAGTACTTGCCCGCGGCGGCATCCCAGGGCTGCAGCTCGTCCAGGCCGGTGAAACCGGCCTCCTCCAACCTCCGGGCGCCTTCGTGAGCGGCGTGAAAGCTCGACGGCGAGGCGCTGACATAGTCGCCCAGGTCCCGGATGTGGTCTGCGGCAGAGGTGTGGAGAGGCATGGCTCCGAGTCTAGCGCTGCCCTAGACGGTGACGTTGAGGCCTGCCGTGTAGCCGCCAGCTACGGAACCGGACATGGTGGCCAGCTGGTAGATGCCGCCGTCGTCGCCGAAGACGTTGTCCGACTTCAGGGTGGTGTTGGGGAAGTTCCGGGCGCTGGTCTCGTACCCGGAGGAGGCATAGACCTCCTTGCAGGCGGCGTCGGTCAGTGCGATCTGCGAGACCGCCAGGACCTGCCCGGCCGCGGTGGCGTTGTTCATGGATTCGAAGACTTCGAAGTGGATGTGCGGCCAGCGGCCGTTGTAGGCACCCGGGTAGATGGTCTTGAAGGTGACCTGGCCGTTGGCGTCCGCCTCCTGCACGCCGCGGAGGTAGTTCTCGTTTTCCAGCCCGGAATCGTACAGCGAGTATTTTCCGTCCCGGTCACAGTGCCAGGCGTAGACGGCGGCGCCGGCCAGCGGAACACAGCCGTTGGCGTTGTCGAGCAGGGTCAGCGTGACGGTCAGCGGCACGCCGTCGACCTTCGTGGTTGATGTGCCGAAGCTGGACGTGATGTCCTGCCGCACCACGCCGGACGCCTCGAGGACGTTCGGACCGTTGGACCCGTCGCCCGGGTAGGGCCCGGCCGTTTCCTGCGGGATCTCCACGCCGCACTCGGCGATCGCCCGGGTCACGGTGGGGGACGCGGTGGCGGACGCCGCGGGCGCCGTCGTCGCGGCCGTCGCCGTCGATCCTGCCGACGCGGACGACGGCGTTCCGGTGGTGGCGGCGGAACCGGAGGTACCGCCCGGCGTGCATGCCGCCAGGGCGGCAGCCGCCGTGCCGGCCCCAAGGAACATGCCCAGGGAGCGGCGGGTCATGAGCGTCGAGAGGTCGAACTCAAGGCCGCGGTCGTGGTTGGGGTGCGGTTCCTGCGGGGCCTGCTGCCGGCCGGGGGTGCGGGGTGAAGGAGTCATGGATCCATGAAACTCCAGCCAGCTATGGCCTGCATAGGGCAATCCTGTGCGTAGCCTGTGCACGGGCCGGTCAGTAATCCGGTCCAGTAATCGGGGTCAGTAGTCGGGGTTGCTGGGCGTCACCAGGCCGGTCTCGTAGGCGTACACCACGGCCTGGACCCGGTCCCGGAGATGCAGCTTGGTGAGGATCCGCCGGACGTGGGTCTTCACCGTGGCCTCCGAGAGGAAGTACCTGTGCGCAATCTCCGCGTTGGACAGTCCCTCGGACATCGCCTCCAGCATTTCGGTCTCCCGCGGGGTGAGGTCCTCCAGCAGCGGATCACGGTGGGCCGGCGAAGCGGACGGCGCACCAGGCGCGGGCGAGCCGTTGCCCCGGACGTACGTTTCCAGCAGGCGCCGGGTGATGCGGGGGGCCACGACGGCGTCGCCGCTGGCCACCACCCTGACGGCCCGGACCAGGTCGGCGGGGGCCACATCCTTGAGCAGGAAGGCCGACGCCCCTGCCTGCAGCCCGGCGAAGGCGTACTCGTCGAGGTCGAAGGTGGTCAGGATGATGATCCGCGAGCCGGAGCCCGAGGCGGTGATGGCGCGGGTCGCCTCGATGCCGTCGAGGACCGGCATCCGGACGTCCATGAGGACCACGTCCGGGGTGAGCTCGCGCACCCTGCCAACCGCCTCGGCCCCGTCGGACGCCTCGCCGACCACTTCAAGGTCGTCTTCGCCCTCCAGGATCAGCCGGAAGCCCATTCGAAGCAGCGGCTGGTCATCCACCAGCAGCACACGGATTCGTCCTGCATCGTTCATTCGTCCCCCTTGTTGCCGTTCAGTTGCAGCACAGCCCGCACACGCCAACCGCCGTTGACGGCACGGCCTGCCTCCACGGTACCGCCGTAGATTCCGGCGCGCTCCTTCATCCCCGGCAGGCCCTGCCCAGTGCCGAGCGTGGCGGTGCCGGGCGGTCCGGCGCCAACGGCGCCCTCGGCGGTGCCTCTGCCGTCGTCGATCACTTCAATCGTGACGGTGGAATCGTCCCGGACCACCAGGACGTCCACCCGGCTCAGCGCCCGGCCGTAGCGCAGGACATTGGTGAGTGACTCCTGCACGATCCGGTACACGGTGAGCTGGAAGGCGGCGTCCTCCGGCAGCGCCGGTCCCGTGTGCGAGTAGTGGACCGGCAGGCCCGCCGTGCGGAAGCCGTCGAGGAGCTTGGCGAGACTGTCCCCGGCCGCCAGCGGCTCGCGGGGCGCCTGTCCGGCGGCCGTGTCATCACGAAGGACGCCCAGCACGCGGCGCATGTCCGCCAAGGCCGTCCGCCCGGTCCGGGACAGCTCCGCCAGCACTTCCGCGGCTCGTTCCGGATCCTTCCGGACCACGACGGCGGCCCCGTCCGACAGCGTGACCATCACGGTCAGGGAATGCGCCACGACGTCGTGCATCTCCCGCGCTATCCGGTTCCGTTCGTTGACGGAGCCGAGCCGCGCGGCCTGGGCCGCCCAGGCCGCGATCTCCTGCTCGTGCTCCCTGCGCTGACGCACCGAGATCCCGATTCCGGTGGCAATGACGTTGGAGAGCGCGATGCTGACGCCCGCCGCAATGCTCGAGAGGAGCTGGAATTCCTCCGGAGACGCCGCGGAGGCCGGAAGTTCCCGCTCCAGGGGGCCCACCGCCGCGAAGAAGTACAGCAGCGCCAGCGGCGCCGTCGCGAGGGCCAGCGTGACCAGGGCGAAGCGCCGGGTATGCACCACGGCAACTGCGTACAGCGAGAACCACAGCCCCGCCGAAACGTTGGAGCCCCACGGATGCAGCAGGGTGACCGCCACCTCCACCGCCGCAATGACGCCCACCACGGGGACGGGATACCGCCGCCGGAAAATCAGGGCAAGCGCGGCGCCTGCGAGCAGCGCGGGTGCCGCCCAGCCCCCGGCCGTCACGGCGTCCACTGTCGTGGGCGTCACCAGCAGGGCATAGCAGGCCACCACCACCGCATCCATCACCCGTGGGTGCCCATGCAGATACCGGCGGACACGGCCGCGCCGCCGGGCGGCGATCTCGGCGAAGGACGCGTCAGCCGGGCCGGCTGGCGCGTCCTTCACGGAAACAGCTTCACTCATGGGTTGAGCCTAAACGGATGTTCCGGACTACACGTCGCGCTTCTTGAGCAGCACCATGGCCAGGACCACCGGCACCAGCACCCAGGCGCCCAGCACCAGGGCGGCCTGCCAGACTTCGAGGGTGTCCGGGACGTGTTCCACGGCAGTCAGGGGGTTGATGGTGTTGCCGGGCAGGTACTTGCGGGCTTCCACGAAGAAATCGCCCGGGATCAGCTGGAAGGCAATGGGCGCCACGAAGAACATGCCCACGAGGCTCATGATGCCCCCGGCCGAGTTGCGGATGAGGGTCCCGAGCGCCATGCCGATCGCTGCCACGGCGGCCACGTAGGCGCTGTTGACGAGCAGCAGCTTGACCGACTGCGAGCTGCCCAGGTCCAGTTTGAGGCCGTAGTTGTCCAGGATCGGCACCGACACCAGTCCGGCCACATAGGTGGACACGGCCGTCAGGACAAAGGCGCTGACCATGACCACGACGAGCTTGGCGATGAAAGCCGGGATCCGCTTCGGGACCGCAGCAAACGTGGAACGGGCCATTCCGGTGGTGAACTCCGAGCTCATCAGCAGCACGCCCAGGGACCCCAGGATCAGCTGCGCGAAGGCAATGCCGGACGTGGGAACTGTCACCGCGAGGTCACCGCCTTGGGCGGCCATGGCTTCAGCCGCCTGCGGGTCGGAGGCTGCCGCGTCCGCGAACTGCCCCGTTCCCCAGGCTGACAGCGCGCCGAACCCCACCATGACCACGGCCGTGGAGGCGAGGAGGATCAGGGTGGACAGCAGCGTGCGGAACTTGATGAATTCGGAGTTCAGGACCCGGAGGAAAGTGGGTCCTGGGCCGATGCCCGCGCCGGCAGGGCGGCCGGCGCCGCCGGAGTCCGCACCGTTTGCGGTGTGCGCACCGCGGCGGGAAGGGGTGGAATCCAATGTTGTTGAGCTCATGACTGGTTGCCTCCGGACTGGGCGGGAACAGGGGCTCCCGTGGTGATCAGCGAGTGGTATTCGACCTCATCCTTGGTGAGCTCCATGTACGCCTCTTCAAGGCTGGCCTGGAGCGGGGTGAGCTCGTAGACCATGACCTGGTGGTCGAGGGCCGTCCGCGCAATCTGGCGCGGATCGAGGCCCTTGACCTCCAGCAATTCGTAGTCCTGCACTTCAACGGAAACACCGGCTCCGGCGAGGGCATGCATGAGCTGGTCGGGCCGGTCCGTGCGGACGCGCGTGCGGCTCTGCCCCTTGCCGGTGATGATGTCCTTGATGGGGGCATCGGCGATGATCTTGCCGCGGCCGATCACGATCAGGTGGTCCGCGGTCAGTGCCATCTCGCTCATGAGGTGGCTGGACAGGAAAACGGTGCGGCCCTCCGAGGCCAGGAATTTGACCAGGTTGCGCACCCAGACGACGCCTTCCGGATCCAGTCCGTTGACGGGCTCGTCAAGGATGATGGTCTGCGGATCGCCCAGGAGCGCGGCGGCAATGCCCAGCCGCTGCCCCATGCCGAGGGAGAAGCCCTTGACCTTCTTCCGGGCGACGTCCGCCAGGCCGGTCATCTCAATGACCTCGTGGACGCGCTTCTTAGGGATGCTGTGCGTGGCTGCCATGGCCAGCAGGTGGTTGTAGGCGGAGCGGCTCGTGTGGACGGCTTTCGCGTCCAGCAGCGCCCCGATCTCACGGAGCGGCGCCACGTGGCGGGCGAACGGTTCGCCGTTCACGGTGACCGTTCCCGCCGTCGGCGTATCCAGTCCCATGATCATGCGCATGGTGGTTGATTTGCCGGCCCCGTTGGGGCCCAGGAAGCCAGTGACCTGGCCGGCTTGGACAGTGAAGTTGACGCCGCCGACGGCGGTTTTGTCGCCGTAGACCTTCGTCAGGCCTTGTGCCTCGATCATGGAAGCGTTCCTTTGCGTAGCTGCGGGATGCTGTCTCGTGTGCACGTTCCACGCTACCGATGCGGACTCCCGAATTCGCCGGTCTCAGGGATGATTCAGGGGCGAATCAGGGTAGCCCCCGTCATCCCATCGGATGAGACACCTGAGGTCAGCCTTCGCTGTGCGGGGAGTAGTACCGGAGCGCGCCGCGCTTCAGCGTGAATTCCGCGGCCCGCACTCCCGGCATGGCTTCACCGTCCACGGCGAGCACCAGCGGCCCCGCATCGGACTCAACCCGCACGCGCGTGGCCTCGTTCAGGTGGGTGATTTTGGACGTTGCCACGGTGCCGGTCAGCACTGACCAGAGCATGCGGAGGCGGGCGAAGGATTCGTCCGCGGTGATCATCCGGACGTCCAGCACGCCGTCGTCCAGCACCGGACGGATCAGCGGGGCGTGGTCACGGGGGTAGTGGCGGCCCCGGCCGAGGTACATGATCCACAGCTTGTGGCGCACGCCGTCCACAGTCAGGGTGATGGGTTTCTCCACCGCGAACGTCCGGAACATCGCCACCACGCCGGCCAGCGGTTTGCCGAGTGCGGGCTGCAGGTGATCGCGGCGCCGCACGAGATTGGGGTACAGCCCAATGCTGGCGGTGTTGAGCATGATGCGCTCCACTCTTTCCGGATCATCGGCGAGCCCGCGCTCCACCGCGACCACACCCACGTCCGCCAGTGCCGCCTCGCCCTTCGCCGCGGCCGCTACCGCCTCGATGATGGAGGGTGTCCCGGCATCCCGGGCGAAATGGTTCAGGGTTCCGCCAGCGAGCACCAGCAACGGAAGGTCATGTGCGACGGCGGCTGCAGCGGCGGTGCCCACAGTTCCGTCACCGCCCCACACGCCCAGCGCCCGCGTGCCGGGCCTCGTGGCGGCGGCCTCCACCAGCGAGGCAACGTCCTGATCCGGCGCAATGGCCGTTATATGCGCGAGCGGGAATACCTCCAGCAGCGCGGCCGAGGTTTCCTCCGTGAAGGACCCGCCCAGGGTGTTCACGGCGATGCTGAGACCGTCACCGCGGGGGACTTCTGCCGCCCCGACCCGGCACCGCGTGATAGGCGGAAAGGGCGGCCGGACCGGCCACCATTTCCTCGTCACGAGGGCTGCCGCGGCCCCTATCGCCGAGCCGAAGAGCACGTCGGTTGGCCAGTGCGCCCCTGTATGCACTCTGGAGTATGCAACGCCGGCAGCAACCGGCGCTACGGCCACGCCCAGGACGGGCTGGACAAAGCCAGCCCCGAGGGCGAAGGCAACGGCCGACGCGGAATGGCCGGACGGCATCGACGAGCTGGTCGGCTGCGGGTTCACGAAGCGGAACACGGGCAGGTGTTCCGGCAGGGGCCTGGTGCGGGGAAGCAGGGTTTTGAAAACAAGGTTGGTCACGGCGGAAGCAACGCCTTGGGCAAGCAGTCCGTGAACCGCAGCGCGCCTGGTGCGGCCGGGAACGGCCGCCGCCAGGGCGGCCACTCCGAACCAGAGTTTGCCCTTGTTGGCGGCGGCCGAGAGCCGGCGGAAGAAGGTGTCATGGTGCCCGCCCGGAAAGGCAGAGATGGCGCGCATCAGCGTTCGGTCCAGCCCCGCCACCCAGCCGGGCCCCCTCCGCAGCATTCTTCGCATTTCCCCACACTACCGCCGGGTAGCCCGCGGGACACGGAGATTCCGTGTACCGCGAGGGGGCCGTGTGCAGCCCTGAATCCCTACTGACGGGTTATTTCCAGCCGGGCAGCGGCTTGGCGGCGCCGGCGAGCACCAGGGCAACCAGGATCGGCACCACGATCGCGAGGAGCGCCAGGTGGATCCCCGTCAGGTCACCCAGATAGCCGAGCAGCGGGGGCCCGGCAAGGAAGGCCACATAGCCGATGGTGGAGACCACCGAGACCCTCGCGGCCGCGTGCTTGGGGTCGTCTGCCGCAGCCGACATTCCCATGGGGAATGCGAGGGCCGCCCCGACTCCCCACAGCGCGGCTCCGACGGCCGCAAGCCAGATGTTGCCCGCGAAGACGAACAGCCCCAGGCCGGCGGCTGCTGCGGCCATGCTCGCGCGCAGCACGGCCACCCGTCCGTACCTGTCAATGGAAGCGCCGCCAAAGAAGCGCATCCCGGTCATGGCCAGGACGAACAGTGCGAAGAGCAGGGCACCGGTGGATTCAGAGGTTCCGAGGCCGTCCACCGCCGCCTTGGCGATCCAGTCATTGCCTGCGCCTTCGGTCAGCGTGGCGCCAAGCACCACTACGCCGATCAGGAGCGTGCGGCCGTCGCGCCAGGCGGACGGGCCGCGGTCGGGCGTGGGCTCGCCGGCGGCAGGCTGCTGGGGGACGGCATGCGGCAGGAAGTAGCGCGGCGTGACG
This sequence comes from Arthrobacter sp. ISL-5, assembly GCF_018613835.1. Taxonomy (GTDB): domain Bacteria; phylum Actinomycetota; class Actinomycetes; order Actinomycetales; family Micrococcaceae; genus Arthrobacter. Next base: position 11,447 of record NZ_JAGGPM010000040.1, read on the forward strand.
AAGGTCAGCACGGCCACGACGGCGGCGATGACGAGCAGGTGCTGGGGCAGCCCCACGCTAATGCCGGACAGCCCGGCGCCGATGAGGGCGCCGACAAATGCCCCGCCGCTGAACGCCGCGTGGAACTTGGGCATGACGGTCCGGCGGAGCCGGTGCTCGACGTCGGCCCCTTCGACGTTCTGGGACACGTCCCATAGCCCGATGCCCATCCCGAAGAAGAAGAGCGCCGCCGCCGTGGCCGGGACGGACTCCGCAAGCAGCGCAACCGCGATGCCCACGCCCGCCAGCGCGGCCAGGAATCCGCTGGCGCGGACGCTGTTGGCCGTGCCGATCCGGTTGATCACCAGCCCAGCGGTGGGCAGGGCGATCAGCGAACCGACTGCCGTGCACAGCAGAAGCGTCCCCATCTGGCCGGACGATATGTGCAGGATCTCCGTGACGGCCGGAATCCGGGCGGCCCAGCTGGCAAACACCAGGCCGTTGGCGCCGAAAATGATGAAGGTTGCCACCGCTGCGGCGGAAACCTGGCGGTTGGCTAGCTGCTGGGTGGTCGTCATCCGACAACTCTATCGATGCCTCGCAGGTTGGTCTGCCGAAACCCCAACGCTCTCTCACCGGGTGAGCGAGCGTTGGCGCAGAAGGTGCAGGAAGTGAGAGAGCGTTGGCGCAGAACGTGCAGGAAGTGAGAGAGCGTCCTGGTTAGCGGGCGCGTTCGACGCGTTTCTCGTCCCACACGGGCTCGGCGGACTCGTACACCCTGCCGTCGGAGCCGAACACCAGGAAGCGGTCGAAGGTCCGGGCAAACCAGCGGTCGTGCGTGACGGCCAGGACGGTTCCCTCGAAGTGGTCGATCGCCCGCTCCAGCGCCTCGGCGGAATGCAGGTCCAGGTTGTCGGTGGGCTCGTCGAGCAGCAGCAGCGTGGCCCCGGACAGCTGCAGCAGCAGGATCTGGAAGCGGGCCTGCTGGCCGCCGGACAGGGATTCGTACTTCTGCTCCGACTGTCCCGCCAGCCCGTAGCCGTCCAGTGCGCCGGCGGCGGCCTCGCGGCCCAGGCCGGAGCGGTGCTCGTCGCCGCGGTGCAGGATGTCCAGGAGAGTGCGGTTCAGCAGGTCGGGGCGGACGTGCGTCTGCGCAAAGAATCCGGGGCGGATGCGGGCGCCGAGTTTCACGGTCCCCTCGTGCGGCACTTCGGCGATTTCGACGTCGGACACCGGCAGGTGCTCGCGTTCCGGATCGGTGCCCCCGGTGGCGAGCAGGCGCAGGAAGTGGGATTTTCCGGAGCCGTTGGAACCCAGCACGCCCACGCGGTCCCCGAACCACACCTCGGTGGAGAACGGCTTCATGAGCCCGGTGAGTTCCAGCTTCTCAGCCACGATGGCGCGCTTGGCCGTCCGCCCGCCCTTGAGCCGCATCCGCACGTTCTGCTCGATGGGCAGCGCCTCCGGGGGCCCGATTTCCAGGAACTTGGCCAGCCGGGTCTGGGCGGCGTGGTACCGGTTGGCCATGTCAGACCGGAACGCCGCCTTGTTCTTGTACATGTTGACGAGTTCCTTGAGCTTCACGTGCTCCTCGTCCCAGCGTTTGCGCAGCTCCTCGAAGCGGGCGTTGCGGTCGGCCCGGGCCTCCACGTAGGAGCCGAAGCCGCCGCCGTGGATCCAGGCACCGGCCCCGTTGATGCCCGGTTCAAGGGTGACGATGCGGCCCGCGGCATTGTTCAGCAGCTCGCGGTCGTGGCTGATGAAGAACACGGTCTTCTTTGAGTCGTTGAGCTTGCCTTCCAGCCAGCGCTTGCCCGGCACGTCGAGATAGTTGTCCGGTTCGTCCAGCAGCAGCAGCTCGTCGGGGCCGGCGAACAGCGCCTCCAGCACCAGCCGCTTCTGCTCGCCGCCGGAAAGGCTCGACGCCGGGCGGTGCTGCGCGCGGTCAAACGGCAGTCCCAGCGCGGCCATGCAGACTTCGTCCCAGACGGTCTCGACGTCGTAGCCGCCGGCATCTCCCCAGTCCACGATCGCCTGGGCGTACCGCATCTGGGTGGGTTCGTCGTCGTGCTCCATCATGGCGAGTTCCGCGTCGTCGACGGCGCGGGCAGCGGCCGCCAAAGCGGGAGGCGCGGCCGACACCAGGAGGTCCTTGACGGTGGACTCGTCCCGCACCTGCCCGACGAACTGGCGCATGATGCCCATGTTCCCGGAGCGGCCGATGACGCCCTCGTCGGGGGTGAGGTCGCCGGCGATGATGCGAAACAGGGTGGTCTTGCCGGTGCCGTTCGGCCCGATGAGCGCCGTTTTGGTGCCGTCCGGGACCTTGAACGTCACCCCGTTCAGCAACTGGGTGCCGTCGGAGAGGAAGTAGTCGATGCCGGAAACGTCAATATGGGCCACGCCGTCCATCTTCCCACGGCGGCCGGCCGGGCCCTGCCCCGGCAAGGGGCAGGGCCCTTAGGCCATGGCCAGGATTTCCGGCCGCCGTGCGGCCCAGGGCAGGACAGTCTCCAGGGCCGCCCCCACTCGGAACACCGTGGGATCGTCAAACGGGTGGCCCACAATCTGGACACCCGTGGGGATGCCGCAATCGGCCATTCCGCTGGGCACGGCCAGCACCGGGCAGCGGTTGGCGATGTTGAACGGCGCCGTCATGTGCCCCTGCCAGTAGTGCTCCAGGTGGTTCGCGCCGGCGCCGATCCCGTCCAGGTACGTGCCCTCTGCGTCCAGCGCCGGGACGGCCGACGCGGGACATACCAGGGCATCGAAGCCCTCCATGGCGGCGGCCAGCTCGGCCTGCAGGCGGGTCTCGGCCCGGACACCATCCAGGTAGCGGTTCTCCTCCGCGGCCCGCCGGGCGTCCGCCATGAACCGGCGCGTGTACGGGGCAAGGAGTTCGGCCGAACCGGCGGTCTCATCCTCCATGGCCGGGCCCAGCAGGTAGCCGAAGTGCGTGAAGATGGTGCGGCTGATGGACTCCGTGGTCCACGGCAGCTCGATTTCCTCCACCACGGCTCCGGCGTCCCGCAACGCTGACGCCGCGGCGCGCGTGTTGGCCTCGATGTCGGGCGCTACCGGATAGTTCCCCAGCCGGATGCACAGGGCGATGCTCATCCCCGCGACGGAAGCCCCGCCGTCGGGCGTTTCCAGTCCGGGGACCGCAAGCCCGGGCGAATCCGCGAGCGAGGTGTGGTCGCCCGGGTGCCGGCCCGCCATGACGTCCGCCAGCAGGGCAGTGTCAGCGACCGTTCGGGCCATCGGCCCGTCCCCGCGGTAGTGGTCGGCGGAGAGCGGTGCCAGTCCGGGGATCCTCCCGTAGGGCGCCTTGAAGCCGACAGTTCCCGTGAACGACGCCGGCAGCCGGGTTGATCCGGCGATGTCAGACGCGGTGGCCAACGGCGCCAGACCGGCGGCCAGGGCGGCCCCGGACCCGCCGGAGGAGCCCCCGGGGGAAAGCTCCGGGTTCCACGGGTTCCGGGTCACTCCCCAGAGCGGACTGTGGGTGACGGTCGCGCAGCTGTATTCGGGGGTGGTGGTGCGGGCGTGGATGATGCCGCCTGCGCGCCTGATCCGCTCGATCACCGGGTGATCGGCGGACGCCAGCTCGTCCTTCCTGGCCACGAGTCCCTGCGAGAGGGACCGGCCTTTGAGCCCGTGCTTTTCCTTGGCAGCCACGGGCAGGCCAAGCAGCGGTGTAATGTCCCGGCCTCGGGCGTATTTGGCCGCCGCCAGCCGGGCTGCGGGCAGCGCTTCTTCGAAGAGTGTCTCCGTCAGGGCGTTGATTTCCCCGTTGACCGCCTCCGTGCGCGCAATCACGGCGTCCATGAGCTCCACCGGGGAAAGCTCGCGGGTGCGGAAGAGCCGCAGCGCCGTGGCGGCGTCGAGGTAGTGCAGCTCGGTCATGCCAGGGCTCCGGCAACCAGCTCCCTCGCCACACCGGTCAGCATGTCCACGCCCGCCACCATGTCGGCGTCGGTGGTGAATTCACGCTCGCAGTGCGATACGCCGTCCACGCTGGGGATGAACAGCATGACGGACGGTGCCACCGTGTTCATCGCGACGGAGTCGTGCCCTGCCATGGTCTGTATTCTGCGGGCGGAGAGGCCGAGGTTGGCCGCCACCTTGTCCGCGAGTTCCAGGCCGGCCTCGGGGAAGCGGCGGATGGGCCGGATGTCGAAGTCCTTCACGTTGACCTTGATGTCGTGCTCGCGCGCCAGCACGTCGATCTGCTCCAGCAGGGTGGCCCGGGCGGCTTTGACGATCTCCGGATCGCCCGAACGCAGGTCCGCCACGAGGTGCACCCGGCGCGCCACCACGATCGGGGAGTTCGGTTCCAGGGTCAGCTGGCCCACGGAGGAAACCAGTGCCTCGTCCTCGAAGTCGCCGGTGACGTCGTGCACCATCAGGATGATCTTGGACGCCGCCACCAGGGCGTCATGCCTGTCCGCCATGGCGGTGGCGCCCGTGTGCGACTGTTCCCCCAGCACCTCGATGTCCAGCTTCTGCGTGTACCAGCTGCTGTCCACCAGGCCGATGTTGATGCCTTCCCGCTCCAGGATCCGGCCCTGCTCAATGTGGATCTCCGCGTAGCCCGCCACGTCCGGGCCCGCGGCGGTGCCCAGGTATCCGATGCCGTCCAGGGCTTCGCGGACGGTGACCCCCTGCAGGTCCCGGACGTCGAGCATCCGCTCCCGCTCCAGCAGGCCGGCGAAGACCGAACTTCCCATGATGCTCGGCGCGAACCTGCCGCCCTCCTCGTTGAACCAGTTCACCACCGCAAGGTTGAAGCGGGGCACTTCGCCGCCCTCCGCAACGTCGGCAGCCAGCCGGCGCGCCGCGTGCATCGCGGCGATCACGCCGTAGGCGCCGTCGAAGCGGCCGCCCAGCGGCTGGCTGTCCAGGTGCGATCCGATCAGCACGTAGGGCGCGCCGGGAGTCCACTCCAGCAGCCCGAACATGTTGCCGATGCCGTCCACGCGGAGTTCCCACCCGGCGTCGTGCACCCAGGCGGCGAACCAGTCGCGCGTCTGCGCGTCCTCGGCCGTGGCCGCCTGGCGGTCAACGCCGTTGTTGGGCGTGGCGCCGATGGTGGCCACGTGGTGGAAGTCGGAGAGGAAAGCTGCTGAATTCATGGGAAGTCCTTTGTGTCTTGCGGTAAAGAGGGGCGGGCGGGGCTTAGCCCATGCGCCCGCGGGTCTCGGGCACCTTGGTGAACAGCACCAGGAGAAGCACGACGGCGGCAGCGGCCGCCATGTAGAAGCCCGGCGCATGCGCTACTCCGGTTCCTCCGACGAGGGCGGTGCCGATGAACGGGGCGGTGCCGCCGAAGAGCGCGTAGGCGCCGTTGTAGCTGATGGCCGCAGACGTGAAGCGGGTGCGGGTGGTGAAGATCTCGACGAAGAAGGTGTAGCAGCCGCCGCCGTAGATGCAGAGCGCCACCACGAACAGGGACTGTCCCAGCAGGGCCAGGGGCAGGCTGCCGCTGGTGACCAGCATGAAGCTGGGGACGGACAGCACCGCGAGGGCGAGGGAGCCGGCGATGAGCATGGGCTTGCGGCCGAAGCGGTCCCCGAGGCGGCCGCCGATCGGAAGGAGGATGGCGTAGAGGGCCAGTGCTGCGGCGTTCACCAGGAGCGACTGCTCGCGGCTGAGATGGCCGGTGGTCTGCACGTAGGAGACGAAGTAGGCCGAGAGGAAGTAGAAGCCCATGGCCGTGAGGCCCATGACGAAGATGACCTGCACCATGCGGAGCCGGTTCTCCCGGAAGGCCTCGCGGACGGGGCTGAACTCCTTGGTCCGTGCGGCCTTGGCCTCGTTGAACGCATCGCTTTCCACCGTGCGGCTGCGGATCCAGACGCCGAAGAGTGCCAGCGGCAGCGCGAGCAGGAACGGCAGGCGCCAGCCCCACGCCATGAAGGCTTCGTTGGGCATCGACTGGCTGAGGACCAGGATCATGGTCCCGGCAACCACTGAGGGCAGGGCGGTGGCGGCGATGGTGATGTTGAGCCAGAAACCGCGTCGGCTGACCGGGGCGTGCTCGAAGACGAATGACGGCGCACCCACGGACTCACCGCCTGCCGAGAAGCCCTGGATGAGGCGGCAGAGCACCAGGAGCGCAGGGGCCCAGGCGCCGATCTGGCCGTAGGTGGGGAGGAGCCCCATCAGGGCGGTCGCGCCGCCGATGGCAATCAGGGTGATGGTCAGGACGCGGCGGCGGCCGATCCTGTCTCCGAGCGCGCCGAAGAACAGTCCTCCGATGGGGCGGACCACGAACGCGACGCCGAACGTGGCGAAGGTGGCCAGCATGGCGGCGACCGGGTTGCTGCCGGGGAAGAACAGTTGCGAGAAGATCACGGCCGTGAGGCCGTAGAGGGTGAAGTCGTAGAACTCGATGAACTGGCCGATGCTTCCGCCGACGAGGACCCGCTTCTGCATCCTGGTGGTGCCGGGGCGGACGGTGCCCTTCTCGAGGGTCGCAGTGCCCGCGCCGGCAGTGGTTGAAGTGTTGATGCCCGGCTCCGCGGCCGGCTGTGGCTGGTTCTTGATGTCGTTGATGGTCATGACAGCCACGCTAGGTTCGCCGTGTTTCCGGTGCCCGATGCCGCGTTACGGCCGGTTGAAGAAATTTCGACGGACATTGCCGCGCTGTTGCTGCGATGCACCTGCCCGGACATGCTTCGGACACATTGTGTGTGATTCGGAACCATTGAATCTCCTTTGATCAACATGGTCAGCTCGCTTTGGGGGTTACGGCCGGAGCCGTGTTTGCGGGGTATTCGCCGCTGGAGGATCCCCGGATCCACCCGGTTGCATCAACTGTGTGTGATCCCGTTCACATCTGTCCAATTGATTGTTTTTGAGGAACCGATTGATTTTGTCGATGCCAATTATCTGGGCAGCGTCAGTATCCGGCCGCGGCGGTCAGTTACGCGACGCCCCGTAGAGGCGGATGCAGGTCTCCTCAAACGCCAAGGCTCGCCGCGTCGGCTGCACGCCCTCGGGCCGGACCAGCATCACCTCGATGGGCGGGAAGTTATCCGTCAGGGTCAGCGCCACAACCTTGCCCCCGGAGTAGGTCATGTCGCTGTGGAGCCGCTGGTTCAGCAGTGCGTATCCGTGGCCCTTCGCCACAAATGACCGGACGGTCTCGTATCCGGCGAAACGGTGCCGGACGTTGGGCACCACCCCCGCAATGACATAGAGCTGCTCGAAGTACTCCCGGCTGTGCGGCAGGTCCAGCACCACTGACGGTTCGCCGTCGAGCTCCCTGAGTGAAATGGTCTTCTCGGGCCGCGCCGCGGCGGGATGCTCGGCATGGACCAGCACGTGCGGCGGGACGCGTTCCAGCACCTGGTACGTGAAGCCGCGCCCCAGGCCGAGGCCGTACGTCAGCGCTACGTCGCACTGGCCTTCCAGCAGTGCCGTCTGGAGGCTGGCGAGGTCGGCTTCGAGGAAGGAGACCTCGACGCCCGGGTGCTGCACCTCGAACGTCTGGAGGATCGCCGGAAGCCTGAAGGGCGCCAGCGGCGCGAACACGCCCACTTTGAGCTCACCCACCAGGCTGGCCGCCAGGCCGCGGGCTGACTCGTAGAGCGAGTCGGCGTGTTCCAGCAGCACCTTGATGTCCTGGGCAAGCTGCCGGCCGGACGGTGTGAGGCGCAGGCCGCGGGTCCTGAGCCGCACGAACAGCTGGGTGGACAGGCTGGCCTCAAGCTGGGCCATGGCGGTGGACAGGGTGGACTGGGTGACGAGCAGCCGGTCGGCGGCCGCCGTCATGTTCTCGAGCTCCGCTACCACCGCAAAATACCGCAGCTGGGTCAGGGTAAAGGGCTTAGCCATCCGTCAGTGTTCGCATTCTGCGGCAGTAGCCGCGGTTGGTCTTTCCAGGTTGGTCGGCTTAGAGCGTCCGGGTCGGTTCAGAGCGTCCGAAGCCGGTGCAGCAGGAGGGCCACATGCAGGGAGGTCCGGGACTCGGCGTCGTCAAGGTCCACGGCCAGGAGTTCCTCGAGCCGCGCCAGCCGGGCGTACAGCGTGGGCCGGCTCAAGTAGCCGCTCCGCGCCAGGGCCGCCTTGTTGCCGCCGGATTCGAGGTACTGGCCGAGCAGGTCCAGGTGCCCGCCCCTGCCCTGGGCCTCGGCCTGCAGGATGCCTTCCAGCTCGGACTCCACGAACTGCTGTACGCGCGGATCGTTGCGCAGGAGGGCCAGCAGTCCCCGGAGACGGACGTCGGTGGCACGGTAGAACGGCTTACGGGCCCCCCGCAGCGTCGCCGCTGTCTCCGCGACGTGGGCGGCCTCATCGATGCCCGCCGCCGCCTCCAACAGGGAGGTCCGCGGGCGTCCGACGCCGATGGTCCAGGCCGGGACCGCTGCCCCCGCCAGCCGGGTCACGCCGTCGTTCTTCACTTGCGTGCCGCCGTCGTTCGCCTGCATAGGACCGCCCGCCTGCACGGTCAGGGCGTCAGCCAGCCGCTGCAGTGTTGCGTCCTCAAGCTGCTTGGCCGGAAGGGCGAGGATCATCCCCACCGAACCGGAGTGGATGCTGGCCGTCAGCGCGCTGCCGGCCGTGGACTTGACCACCTTGGCAAGCACTTCCAGCAGGGCGCGTTCCTCCTGCTGGCCGGCGAGCGGATCACGGGACTGAGCCGCATCGGGTGCCGCCGCCGGCGAGGAAGCACCGGTGCGGTACACCACCGGCACGTAGACGGGCGATCGCTTCAGCCCCAGGGCTCCGGCACGCGCCAGGGCCTCCGCCTCGCTGAGCCCCCGCGGCTGGCGCAGCGCGTTGAGCAGCCCGGCCTGCGCCTGCTGGCTGAGTTCGCTCCTGTCCCGCTCGGCGAGGCGGTTGATGGCGAGGGTCTGCGCCGCGCGCTCCAGCACCATGGCTGCCGTTTCGTCGTCGCCGGACATCACCGGAAGGACCAGCCGCCCCCACACCTGCTCACGGACACCCACGGCAACCTGCAGCCAGTTCTCCGGGCCGGTGCGCGCTGTCCGGGCGGGGGAAGGTGTGGTCCGGGACCGGCGCTCCCAGTCGTCTAGCAGCTCGGTGGTGGCAAGGCCCTGCGCCGAGTAGGCAAGGACCAGGTGGGACAGGTCCTCCAGCACCACGGGCGCGCCGATCATCCCGGCAGCCTGCTCCACCACGCGCTCGGTGCCGGCACTTTCCAGGCTCAGCACCGTGAAGGCCTCGTGGACGTCGCGGGCGCGTTCCACGCGTTCGAGCTGTTCCGCCACGATCATCCGGTGCACCACCTCGGTGACCTCGACGAAGCGAACCCTGCGCTCCACCACGATCACCGGCAGCGTGCATGACTTCGCCGCCGCCTGCAGCGCGGCCAGGCTGCGGCCCCGTTCCCCGACCAGTTCCACGATCAGTCCGGCAGCTGATGCTTCCTCTAGGGACCTGACAAACGACGCCGTGACTTCCGGTTCCTTTTCCAGCTGCAGTCCGGTGGTCAGCACCAGTTCGCCGCCGGACAGCAGGCCGGAGATGTCCAGCAATTCGCTGACGTGCACCCAGCGCACAGGGGTGTCCAGCCGTGCGGCGCGTGCGTCCGGCCCTGCGCCGTCAGCGGCATCAGAAGCGTCCGCGCCGCCCAGGATCTGCGGCGAGGCGTCGCGGATTACGGGAAGGCCCAGGATGGTGCGGAGGGTCGGCAGCATTTACACAGTGTAACGGCGATCACGTTTTTCTTTACATATCGCCCCTTATGGCCCCCGTCCCGCACGGACAGACTGGACGCAGCGCAAGAAGCGACCACAAGCCACCACCCCTGAGGAGATTCCTTGAACACCGTCGAGCACTGGATTAACGGCACCTACGTTCCGGCTGGAGAGCGCACGGCCCCCGTCACCAATCCGGCCACCGGCAAGGTCACCGCCCGGGTGGCCCTGGCCAGCACCGAGGACAGCAACGCCGCCATCGCCGCCGCCAAGGCCGCCTTCCCGGCCTGGCGGGACACGTCCCTCGCCCGCCGCACGCAGGTCCTCTTCGCGTTCCGCGAGCTGCTCAACTCCCGCAAGGACGAGCTCGCCGCCATCATCACCTCCGAGCACGGCAAGGTCCTGGACGATGCACTGGGCGAAGTGACCCGCGGCCAGGAAGTGGTCGAGTTCGCGTGCGGCATCCCGCACCTGCTCAAGGGCAGCTACACCGAAAACGCCTCCACCCAGGTGGACGTCCATTCCATCCGCCAGGCCCTCGGCCCCGTTGCCATCATCAGCCCGTTCAACTTCCCGGCGATGGTGCCCATGTGGTTCTTCCCGCTCGCCATCGCCGCCGGCAACACGGTGATCATCAAGCCGAGCGAAAAGGATCCCACGGCCGTCAACTGGATGGCCGAGCTCTGGAAGGAAGCGGGACTGCCGGACGGCGTCTTCAACGTCCTGCACGGCGACAAAGTGGCCGTGGACGCCCTCCTCACCCACCCGGACGTCAAGGCCGTTTCCTTCGTCGGCTCCACGCCGATCGCCAAGTACGTCTACCAGACCGCCACGGCCAACGGGAAGCGCGTCCAGGCGCTCGGCGGCGCGAAGAACCACATGATCGTCCTGCCCGACGCCGACCTCGACCTCGCCGCGGACGCCGCCGTCAACGCCGGCTTCGGATCGGCCGGCGAACGCTGCATGGCGATCTCCGCCCTCCTGGCCGTTGGCGACATCGCCGACGAACTCGTGGCGAAGATCGCCCAGCGCGCCAACTCGCTCCGCACCGGCGACGGCCTGCGTGGCTGCGACATGGGCCCGCTCGTCACCGCCCAGCACCGCGACAAGGTGGCAGGCTATGTGGACGCCGGCGAAGCGGCCGGTGCCACGATCGTCGTCGACGGCCGCAACATCTCCCCGGACGCCGAGGGCGAAGGCTTCTTCGTCGGTCCCACCCTCTTCGACAATGTCACGCCGGATATTTCCATCTACACGGACGAGATCTTCGGCCCGGTCCTGTCAGTGGTCCGCGTGGACACCTACGACCAGGCCCTGGAACTGATCAACAACAATCCGTACGGCAACGGCACCGCGATCTTCACTAACGACGGCGGAGCGGCCCGCCGCTTCGAGAATGAAGTGGAGGTTGGCATGGTGGGCATCAACGTCCCGGTCCCCGTCCCGATGGCCTACTACTCGTTCGGCGGCTGGAAGAACTCCCTGTTCGGCGACACCCATGCCCACGGCACCGAAGGTGTCGGCTTCTTCACCCGCGGCAAGGCCGTAACCTCCCGCTGGCTCGATCCCAGCCACGGCGGCATCAACCTCGGCTTCCCGCAGAACGCCTGACCGGCGTTCGTTCGAAAGGACCCAGCATGACTTCCACGATTGAAAGCGGCATCCTGTCCCTGCAGGACGACGCCGACGCCGCCCGCCGCGCCTACGAGCTGGACCGCAAACACGTCTTCCACTCCTGGTCCGCGCAGGACCTGCTCGACCCGATGGTCATCACCGCCGCGGAGGGCTCCCACGTGTGGGACGGGGAGGGCAACAAGTACCTCGACTTCTCCTCGCAGCTGGTCAACACCAACATCGGCCACCAGCACCCCGCCGTCGTCGCCGCGATCGCTGCCCAGGCCGCGAAGCTGTGCACCATCGCCCCGAGCTACGTCAACGGCGCCCGCTCGGAGGCGGCCCGGCTCATCGCCGAGCGTACGCCCGGCGAGCTGGACCGGATCTTCTTCACCAACGGCGGAGCCGACGCCAACGAGCATGCCGTGCGCATGGCCAGGCTGCACACCGGCCGCCAGAAGGTCCTCTCGGCCTACCGCTCTTACCACGGCGGCACCCAGCTGGCCATCAACATCACGGGCGATCCCCGCCGTTGGCCCAGCGACACGGCGAGCACCGGCACGGTCCACTTCTTCCCGCCGTACCTGTACCGCACGGCGTTCCACTCCGCCACGGAGGAGGAGGAAAGCCAGCGCGCCCTCGAACACCTGGAGCAGCTGATCAGCCTCGAGGGACCGTCCACCATCGCCGCGCTCATCCTCGAATCCGTGCCCGGAACGGCCGGCATCTACATGCCTCCGCCCGGGTATCTCCAGGGCGTCCGCGAGCTGTGCACCAAGCACGGCATCGTCTTCATCGCGGACGAGGTCATGGCCGGGTTCGGGCGCACGGGCAAGTGGTTCGCCGTCGAGCATTTTGATGTCGTGCCGGACCTGCTGACCTTCGCGAAGGGCGTCAACTCCGGCTACGTTCCGCTGGGCGGCGTGGCCATCAGCCCCCAGATCGCGGCCACGTTCGGGAAGCGCGCCTACCCCGGAGGGCTGACGTACTCGGGCCACCCTCTGGCCACCGCCGCCGCCGTGGCCACCATCAACGCGATGGAGAAGGAAGGAATCGTCCAGCACGCCGCGTTGCTGGGCGAGACAGTGATCGGGCCCGCCCTCCGCGGCTTTGCCGAACGGCACCGCTCCGTCGGAGAGGTTCGTGGAACGGGCGTGTTCTGGGCGATCGAGCTGGTCAGGGACCGCACGACGCGTGAACCTCTGGCTCCCTACGGCGCCTCCAGCCCCGAGATGAACGAACTCGTGGCGGCGTGCAAATCGCGTGGGCTGCTCCCGTTCGCCAACTTCAACCGCATCCATGTGGTGCCTCCCTGCAACACCAGCGTGGCCGACACCGAAGCTGGCCTTGCAATCCTGGACGAGGTACTGGACATCGCCGACGGCTTCGCCGCCTAAGGCGCTCCCGCCACAACAAAAGGCCGGGGGCCCCTCACC
>NZ_JAGGPM010000041.1 GCF_018613835.1 Arthrobacter sp. ISL-5
CCCTCCTCTGCACCCACCACCACCACCTCATCCACAAAGAACAATGGACCATCCACATACGATCAGGCATCCCCTGGTTCATCCCGCCACCCCACATCGACCCCAAACAAACACCCCGCCGCAACCACCACCACCGAACATGAACCCCGGAACCCACAGTCGGCTGCCGCGCCAGGCTACCGCCGCCCGATGACCACGGTCGCGTCCAGTTCCTCCGAACGGACGATGCGGGGCGTCAGGCCGCCCTGGGCCATGGCCGCCGCGGTCTGCCGGGCCTGACGGCGGCTCGTTTCAATGAGCAGGTGCCCGCCCGTCCGGAGCCATGCAGGGGCCTGCGCGATTACCCTTCGCTGGACGTCGAGCCCATCGGTCCCTCCATCGAGCGAGACTCGCGGCTCGTGCACCCGGGCCTCGTGGGGCATGCTGCTGATGGATGTAGTGGGCACGTATGGCGCGTTGACTGCCAGAATGTCAACGCGGCTTCTCAGCCTGGCCGGCAGCGCCGAGTAAAGGTCGCCTTCATGGACGTGGCCGCCTGCCGGGACAACGTTCCCGCGGGCGCAGCGCACCGCGGAGGGATCGACGTCTGCGGCATGCAACTCAATTCCCGTGACTGCCGCGGCCAACGCGGTACCCACCGCGCCCGAGCCACAGCAGAGATCGACGACAATCCGCTCCTGTCGCGCCGTGTATAGCGTGGACCTAGCCCCGACTCCCGCCGCCCCGGTCGTTCCTGCCGCGTCGGCTGGGGAGGCGGCTCCCGCATTGACCGAGGGGACGGCCTGAAACGCAGTCGACGGGCCGGGCTGCTCTACTGGCGCCACATCGTGCGCCCTTGGCTGATGGACGGCTGAATGTTGGACGGCGCCATCCGGCCCGGCGTCGAACGCCGCAAGCAGCGCTGCCGCCTCGCTAACAAGGAATTCCGTGCGCCGGCGCGGTACGAAGACCCCCGCATCCACCGCGATCCGCAGTCCGCAGAACTCGGCCCAGCCAAGGATATGTTCGAGGGGAAATCCGCCAACCCGGCGGTCGACCGCCGCGGCCAACTCACCTGGGGCAAAGGGGGCGGCTAAGAGGAGATCGGCCTCGTCTTCGGCGAAGACACAGCCCGCGGCGCGGAGCCGGGCGATAACAGCGGAACGGGTCAGGGAGGGGTGAACGGGCATGGATGCGTCCTTCGGTTGAACGATGGGCGCTCCGTGCATCGACTAGCCCCGGCGGTCCGGCCGGCAGCGGGCAGGGAGAACCCAGGCTGGCATTGCGTGAATCGTTCTCACCTCCCGGAGTCCTCAAAACGGCGTCTTCAGAACAGTTCAGGGCCTCAAGTAAGCCCGTCGAAAGTCCATGTTATCTGACGCCAATCCCGGCAATTCTTGGCAGGATGGGACGATGACCCGCAGCGACAATCACACGCTCATCTGGACCGGCTCGTACACCGCGGACAGTGGGGGCCACGGGGCCGGCATCGGAGCCGTCTCGGCTAATCCTGATGCGACACTCACCTGGCTGGGCACGGCTGCAAAGGCGGACTCGCCGTCGTTCATTGCGGTGCACCCGTCGCTTCCCGTGGTCTACGCCGTAGGCGAGACCGCCAAAACCGTCCAGGCCTATCGCCGACGGGGAGAATTCGGGCTCGAAGCGGCTGGGGAGCCGTGGGCCGCCGGCGAGGCTGCATGCCACGTTGCCGTCGATCCAGGGGGCAGGTTCCTGATAGTTGCCTGTTGGGGCGATGGCCAGGTGTTGCTCTACGAACTGGACGCCGACGGCGGCATGACGGCCCGCTATTCGGCGGAGCCGTCTGTGGACCCGCGCGGTGACGCAGAGACCGACGACGGCGGCCGTCCGAGCCGCGCCCACGCCAGCCTGATGCTGGCCGACGGCAGGATCATGACCACGGATCTGGGCCATGACCTGCTGCGTGTGTGGAACTACGTTCCCGGGGCCGGACTTGCTGCGGACCACGAGGTGATGCTTCCGAAGGGCAGCGGCCCTCGGCACCTGGTGCAGCATCCCGGCGGAACGGTGTTCGTGGTGTCCGAGTATTCGATCGAGGTCTTCGCTGTACGGGCGGCATCCGATACCGGGGGGTTCGAACTGGTCGGACGGGGACCGGCAACGACCGGCGGCGCGCAGGAGGGTGACTCCGCGGCCGAAATTGCACTCGCTCCCGACGGCAGGCACGCCTACGTGGGTGTGCGCGGCTCCAACCGGATCAGCGTGCTCCAAGTGGAGGACGGCACAACCGACGGCACAACCGGGCAGCTCCGGCCGCTCGGGGACTTCGCCAGCGGCGGAGATTGGCCGCGGCACCACCTGGTCCGCAATGGCTGGCTTCACGTGGCCCACGAGCGCTCCCACGATGTGACCACATTCCGCCTGGATCCTGATACCGGGCTGCCAGGGGACGTGCGCCACCGGCTCGTTGCGGGTTCCCCCACGGCCTTGGTTGTGGCAAGCTAAGCCAGAAATCGACAAGCCCAATACAGGATTCGTCATTCGCAATACACCTGCTTGACCGCAGGCGTATTGCCGCGTTTCCGCTGCCTGGACATGTCGACCGGCAAGACTGTCAGACCCGACAACCAGACTAGGCACTCCGGGACACATCAGCCCGGATGAGCAGCGTCGCTTCGCGGAAGGCCCCAGCCATGTTCCCTAATCCCCTCTGGAAGTCCTTGCGCCGCGGCGCCGGTGCCTGCGCCGAAAGCGACCCCAGCCGCAGACTAAGCCGCGGCCGCCAAAATCCCTCCAGCGGCAAAGCCGCCCAAACAGCCTCCTTTCGCACGGCCGCGGCGGCGTCTGCTCTCGTCCTTCTGGCTGGCGCCGCTCTTCCCGCCCAAGCCGTGGCCGGAACGCAAAGCCCCGGGTCGCCGTCGGGCACGTATTCCCCGTCCAAGGCCGGGTCGCCGTCGGGCGCTCATTCCCTGCGTGCGCCGGTGACTGACGAGAACTTCTACTTCGTCATGGCGGACCGGTTCAGCAACGGGAACACGGCCAATGACGACGGCGGCCTCGGCCCGGATCCGATGGTGTCCGGGTTCGATCCGCAGCGCAAGGGTTTCTACAACGGCGGCGACCTGAACGGGCTGCTGGACAAGATCGACTACATCCAGGGCCTCGGGACCACGTCCATCTGGCTGACGCCCAGCTTCAAGAACAAGGCCGTTCAACCGGAGGACAACTCGGCCGGCTACCACGGGTACTGGGTCACGGACTTCACCCAGATCGACCCCCACCTGGGCACCAACGCGGAGCTGAAGGCGCTCATCGACGAGGCCCATTCGCGCGGGATGAAGGTGTACTTCGACATCATCACCAACCACACGGCGGACGTCATCGGGTACAAGGAAGGCGCCCGCACCGGCTACGTGTCCAAGGACAAGGAGCCCTACCGCACAGCCGCCGGGGATGTCTTCGATGACCGCGACCACGCCGGCCAGGCGGACTTCCCGGAACTGGACGCAGAGCAATCCTTCCCCTACACGCCGGTGCTTGATGAGGCGGAGAAGAACCTGAAGGTTCCCGCCTGGTTGAACGATCCCACGCTGTACCACAACCGCGGGGACACCACCTTTACGGGTGAGAACTCCTACTACGGCGATTTCTTCGGCCTGGACGACCTGTTCACCGAACACCCCAAGGTGGTGGACGGCATGAAGGACGTCTATCAGACGTGGATCCGGGACTTCGGCGTTGACGGCTTCCGGATCGACACGATGAAGCACGTGAATGACGAGTTCTGGCAGGAGTTCGGCCCCGACGTCCTCAGCTACGCGAAGGAGCAGGGCAAGGACGAATTCTTCATGTTCGGCGAAGTCTTCGACACATCCAAGAGCTTCACTTCGCAGTTCACGACGCGCAACAGCATGCAGGCCGTGCTGGACTTCCCGTTCCAGGACGCCTCCCGCAATTTCGCGTCCCGAAGCCAGGACGCCAGGCAGCTCGAGGCCTTCTTCGCCGGGGACGACTGGTACACCGATGCCGACTCCAACGTGTACCAACTGCCCACCTTCCTGGGCAACCACGACATGGGCAGGATCGGCAGCTTCATCAGCTCGGACAACCCGGACGCGAATGACGCCGAACGCGTGGCCCGCGACGAACTGGCACACGAGCTGATGTACTTCTCCCGCGGCAACCCGGTGGTCTACTACGGCGACGAGCAGGGCTTCACCGGCCCCGGCGGGGATCAGGATGCGCGCCAAACGCTCTTCGCCAGCAAGGTGCCGGAATATCTCGACGACAACCTGCTCGGCACCGACGCCACGCATGGCACCGACAACTTCAACACCGGGCACCCGCTGTACGGCAAGATCAGTGAACTGGCGCAGCTGACCAAGGACCATCCGGCCCTTCGCGACGGCGCCCACCAGCACCGGTACGCGGCCGACGGCCCCGGCATCTACGCGTTTTCCCGAACTGATGCGAAGGACCAACGGGAGTACGTGGTGGCACTGAACAACAGCGAACAGCCCCGGACGGCGACCGTCCCCACGTACATCGCGAAACGCAACTACAGCCTCGTCTATGGCGACGCAGCTGCCGAATCCAAGACCTCAGCGGACGGCAAGCTGACCGTTACGGTTCCGCCGCTGTCAGCGGTTGTCTACCAGTCATCGGGCCGGATTCCGAAAGCCAAAGCGGCGCCCGCGGTCTCACTTCAGGCCCCTGTCTCCGCGGCGGCCAGCGCCACCTCCCAGGGTGATAACGGCAGGATGCAGGTGACGGCCGACGTCGGCGGTACTTCGTTCTACGAGGTGACGTTCGAGGCGAAGAAGGCTGGCGGGCAGTGGGAGCCTATCGGCACGGATGACACCGCCCCGTACCGCGTCTTCCACGATGTTGCAGGACTCAATCCGGGTGCCACGGTGGAGTACCGTGCCGTGGCACTGGATAACGCGGGCCACACATCGGTCAGCAGCGCACGGGCCGCAACGGTTCCGGCACCCGTGCTCACCATCCAGCAACCGGAAGAAGGCAGCACCGTCCAAAGGAACGTGGAAGTGGTTGCCACGGCGGATCCGGAAAAGGCCAGCCATGTGGTGGGCTTTGAACGGAGCGTGGCCGGGGGTCCCTGGACGGCCGTCCGTGAGGGCGATGACTCCTCGCCCGCCTACACAGTGACGGACGATCTCGCCCCGTTGAACCTGGCCGACGGCACAGAGGTGCGCTACCGGGCAACGACGGCCGGCCCCGGATTCAACGTGGTTAGCGGCGTGCGGACCGTGCTGGTCGGAGCCGCACCGCAGCCTGAATCCGTCACAGTGGCGGGCAGCCTCAACACCGAAATGGGTTGCCCGGAAGACTGGCAGCCCGCGTGCGAGTCCGCATTCATGACGCTGGACCCGGTCAGCCGCACCTGGAATCTGACCGCGGATCTTCCCGCGGGCCAATACGAATTCAAGGCGGCCATCAACGGTTCCTGGGACGAGAACTACGGCCAGGACGGCGCGCCCAACGGGCCCAACATCCAGTTGAATCACGACGGCGGTCCGGTCACCTTCCGGTACGACCACACCACTCACGTGATTACTGCAGAGAGCTGAGGCCTAGCCGCGGAGCGACTTGTCCACCGCGGCCAGGAGCGAGTTGAACCGCTCGTTTTCCTCCAGGCTGTCGATCAGAACGGACTCACCGTCGGAATCTGCCAGCGGCACCTGCCAGTTGGGGTACTGGGCCGACGTGGTTCCGGGCTGGTTCTGCACCCGGCGCTCACCCACGGCGTCCACAAGCGCCACACCGAGCAGGACGGACGGGGACTGCGCGAGCAAGCGGTGCAGTGCCTCGATCCGTTCTTGCTCGGTGCCCGGTTCGTCGGCGGGGAGGAGGCCGCGGTGCCGGAGCAGGGCCATCATTTTCTCCAGCTTGGCGTTGTGTTCCCGCCGTTCTTCCTCCGCGGACCGTTCCAGCAGGCCCAGCCCGTTTCGCAGGGTGACGTGATCCCCGGCGAGATAGCCCGCCGTCGGCGGGAGGTCATGCGTGTTGACGCTGGAGAGCGCCTGCACACGGTACCGTTCCGGCGGAAGCGGGGCATCGCCGTCGTTCTCAAACCACAGAATGGAGGTGCCCAGAATGCCCCGTGCAGCGAGGTAATCGCGGACCCACGGCTCGAAAGTGCCCAGATCCTCCCCGATCACCACGGCTCCGGCGCGCTGGGCCTCCAGCGCGAGGATGCCAATCATGGCGTCGTGGTCCAGGCGGACGTAGGCACCGTCCGTAGGCGAGTTGCCCGCAGGTACCCACCAGAGCCGGAAGAAACCCAGGATGTGGTCCACCCGGATGCCGCCCGAATGCTGCAGCACGGTTGCCAGCATCTCCCGGAACGGCTTGTAGCCCGCTTCGGCCAGGCGGGTGGGATGCCAGGGCGGCTGGTGCCAGTCCTGCCCCAGCTGGTTGTACATGTCCGGCGGCGCCCCCACGCTGACGCCCGATGCGAGGACCCCGCGCAGCGTCCAGGCGTCGGAGCTTTGGAGGTCCGCCCCGACGGCCAGGTCATGGACGACGCCGAGACGCATCCCTGCACGAGTGGCCGTCGCCTGGGCGGATTCGAGCTGCTCGTCGCACAGCCACTGCAGCCACCGGTGGAAGTCGATCCGTTCCGAGAGTTCGTTCCTCAGCCTCTCGAGCAGCGGCGAGCCCAGGGCCGCCGCAGGGTCGGCCCAAAACGGGTCATCGGCGTCGAGGTCCTCCCGGACGGCGCACCAGAGGGCGAAGTCGTCCAGGCCCGCACCGGCAGTGCGGCAAAAGTCCTCAAACGCCTGCTGGCGCGACGGCGAACGGCGTGCTTTATAGAGCAGTTCCAGCGCTGCCAGCTTGGCGGCGTACACCCTGTCCCGGTCCAGCCGAGAGGTGTCCTTGTTCAGCTGTCGCGCCTGTTTCCTGAGGCTGTGGATGACTCCCTGCACCTTCGGTTTCAGGTAGGCCAGCTCCGGAATCGCCTCGATCCTCAGGTAGAGCGGGTTGAAGAAGCGCCGCGTGGACGGCGAGTACGGGGAGGGCTCCATCGGCGGCACAGGTTCCGCCGCATGCAGGGGGTTCACCAGCACGTAGTCGGCGCCGTGGGCACCTGCGAGCGCGGCCAGTTCGGCGAGGTCCGCGAAGTCGCCGATGCCCCAGGACCTCTTGGAGCGCACGGAGTAAAGCTGGGTGGCCAGACCCCAGCCGCGGCGCTCCTCCAACGCAGCGGCCGTGGACAGCCGTGCCGGAACCACCACCAGCGTGGCCTCCGCAACCTTGCCATCCGACTCAGCCCGCAGCGTGTGCCACCCCAGACCGGTGTTGTCCGGCATATCGAACGTTGCCCTGCCGATGGTCACGCCATCCACGACGCGCGGCTCCACCAGGATGTCCTCCTGCGGGGCGACGAGCTCCCGCCCGTCCTCCGTGGAGACAGTCACCCGGACAGGGGAACCGTGCCGGACATGGACCGGCACCAGCGCCGGGGAGCCTTCCTGGACCACGACGGCGGGAGGCAGCATCCGCCGCCAGGGCGCCAGCTCTGCTTCGGCCAGTGCCGCCTCGATGAACTGGTCGGTGTGGGCCTGCACGCCCAGGGCGGCCAGTACGCGGACCAGCGTGGCAGGCGCAACTTCATGCGGAAGTCCGTCCCAGCCCTGGTACGACGTCTCCACGCCGTGGACTTCCGAGAGCCAATGCAGCAACTCGGTGCTGACGGATTCGGCCGGCCCGGCACCAGGGTGTGCAGGTTCCACTTGTCCAGGTGCGGCGCCTGGAACCTTCTGGTTCGCGGCTGGATCGGCGGGTGTTCCGGAGGATGCCTCGTGCTGGCTGGGAGCCTTCATTAATGTCCGCCTCGTCTGCTGTGATCGGCCCGAAATTACAGTGCTGCCCGTTGCGGCCGGCCGCCTCTCAGCGTGGGGCGCAACTGTTGGTTCCGATTATTGCAGGGCGACGCCGGGCGGGGTCCAGAGCTACGGGCCATGACGCGCGCATGGCCGCCAAGCAAACTTGGGCAGATGATTAGCTAGGACGCATGGAATCAACATTTGTCCGTTACCAGGCAACCGCGCCCAATGGCCGTGGCAGCTACCCGGGCATCTTCGCCCTGGCTAATGGTTTAGAAAACAGCGGCAAGCTCAGCAGCGAAGACTGGGCTTCCTGGCGGTGCGCAAACAATCATTACGACGCCGCATATGTGGACCCATCGACTGTAGATGAATCAATCTACGACCGTGCAATCAACCCTTTAGCGCAGTCATGGTTCAAGAGCACAGCCACTCATCTCTTGGTCGGCCTGGATTTTTACACCGATCTTCTGCGCCGCTATGACGTTGAATGGCAGGTGCTTTATTCGGATGATCCAGGAATCCTCCTGTACGAAGACGACGTCCAGATAGTCGTCACGCCTCGTTAGCAGGAATGCGTTTGGGGGAGCCATTGCGGGCCGCTGCTGCCGTTCAGCGTAATCTGTGGGCATGACGTCTCTGGCGGCACGATACGAGGCTGGCGAGTGGACCGAGGTGTGGGCGGAGATACGACGTCTGGGGCCCTTGCCAACATCGCGTCGGGCCGAAGTTCAGGAAGTAGCTCATTCGACCATGAGGAGGGCCCGTACACACATCGAACACATCGTGGAGGGTCTCATCCGCCTCGGATTCGAGCCTGCCTCCTCAGATGTTCCCGTGATCGCCCCGCCGCCGTGCGACGTGTTCGACCGGATCGGGAAATTGGAAGACTCACTGGGGCCGCTTCCCGAAGCCCTCAAAGCGAGCATGTGCGAAATTGGAGGCGTGTGCCTGTTGGGCGACTGCCCGCCGCTTGCCCTCCACTATCACGGTGGCCCTCCGTCACGAGCTGCCTCCATGCCTCCAGGCGCGGACTACCCTGATCCTTTATGCCTGCCCGCCGTCGACTTGTCGGAGTTGCCGGACGATCAGGGATTACCCTCGTGGAATACCTCCGCATCTCTGTCAGGTGGGGAGGGCTACCTGGTTATTCGTTCGCCTCTGCGGGCCGGCCCAAAGATCTCGAGCGGCACATGTCACATCCGCAGTTCTAAATTTGGCACTTATGTCTGCCTGAACTGGCACCCGGCTGCTTGGGCACATTTATCACCATCAGCTACGTCGCAGGAAGCGCAACGATACGGGTACGAATTTCAGTATTGCGTGAGCGTTCGTGCCAGCGGAACAACAATAGGGACATGGCGTTCCCTTCCAGGTATCGCGAGAGAAGCAGCAACCGGCGATTCTCCATGTTTGTCGTGGTCGGTGCCGCTTTGATAGCCACTGCCGGCGGTTGCACTTCCTCCTCCAGCTGGGAGCCGCCATGTTTACCGCCCGTTTATTCGGTGAACCCATCGAGCGCCAAACCAGGAGAGACGGTGACAGTCACAGCGCCTGATGCGGACTGCAATCCCCGCTACGGTGCGAATGCCCGCATCCAAGTCATCGTTACCGACGGCAAAGGGATCGAGGTTATCAACACAACGACCCCAATGACCGACGCCGGCGGATTCACCTACACATTCGACGTCCCTGATCACATGGCAGCTGGAGACGCGGCAGTGACCGCCATGCCGTACAACATCGACTGGTGCGACGACACCGGAAGGAATAACCGGGCCGCCGGAGAAACGGTGAAATCTAGAGCGGCATCATGTGCAATGCCCGTGGAGTCACTCAGCATCACGCGCTAAACGATTCGGCGCGGCCTCAACAAGCCGGCGCGGCTCAAGATGCCGTGCAGGCCTTCCGGAGCTCGGCGACGGACTCGCTGGGAACCTGGTCTCCGGCCTGGGCAATCTCCTTGAGCGGGCTCGTGATCTCGGCCGGAACGCCGGCGGTTTCGGCGCCTGCCACGAGTCCGGTCAGTGCTGCCTTGTCCGACGCGCTGACCAGTCCGTCCTCCAGCAAGGCGCAGATCTGGCCCTTCACCTGCTCGGCCGCGGCGTTGGCTACCCCGGTTGCCGCCGAGCTGGCCGCATTCTGTACGGCTTCCTGGGCCTGGCCGCAGCCCGCCAGAAGTACCAGCGCGGGGAGCAAGGACAGTGCGAGGAAGATTCGTTTCATGCTTCCACCCTAACAACCGGCTGACGGCACGCTTCGCAGGCCGACCACGGGGCCGGCGGGGACGCATGCCTAAGCTGACAACGGTATCGAGGTGCCACTTGCCGTCATGGGGCCGCGGAAAGGCTCCGACGCCGCCAGATGGCACCACGGAATTGGACCGTTGACTTGTCTCGTGGACATCACCTAGCGTTCCACTCACTGACAACGTTGTCTGCGGAAGACACGCGCGATGAAGGGCGATTTCAGCGATATGCTCACAAGAAATTCACGAACAATGCAGGCATGTACTGCGCTGGCCATGGCGGGTCTCAGCCTGGCCGCGGCGCTGGCAGGAGCAGCACCGGCTCCGGCAACCGGAACTCTAGGAGACGAGCAGTACCGTCCGGCGATCCACTACACGCCGAAACAGAACTGGATGAACGATCCCAACGGGATGGTCTACTACAAGGGCATCTACCACCTGTACTACCAGCACAATCCGTCGGGAAACACGTGGGGAAACATGTCCTGGGGCCACGCCACGTCCACGGACCTGGTGCACTGGAAGGAGCAGCCGCTGGCCATCCCCACGGATGACCAGCAGGACATCTTCTCCGGGAGCGTGGTGGTGGACAAGCATAACTCGTCCGGATTCGGAACGGCCGAGAAACCTCCCATGGTGGCAATCTTCACCAGCGCCTACAAGGACGCCTCACCGTACCGGGGGCTGCAGGCGCAGTCGCTGGCGTACAGCCTGGACGACGGGCAGACCTGGACCAAGTACGGCGCCAATCCGGTACTCAACCGCAATTCGGCGAACTTCCGCGACCCCAAGGTGTTCTGGTACGACTCCCCCGGAGGTGGCGGCTACTGGGTGATGACCGCCGTCGAGGCTACGGAGCACAAGGTGCTGCTCTACAAGTCCAGCAACCTCAAGGACTGGACGCCGCTCAGCGAATTCGGTCCGGCCAACGCCACGGGCGGGCTGTGGGAATGCCCCGATCTTTTCCCCCTCGCGGTCGACGGCGATCCATCGAACATCAAATGGGTCATGGTGGTGAACATCAACCCCGGCGGCGTGGCCGGAGGGTCGGCAGGCCAGTATTTCGTGGGCAAGTTCGACGGCACCACCTTCACTTCCGAGAGCACGAAGGCCAGCGACGCGCTGCCCGCCGGCACTCCCCTTGCGGGCTTCAACGACGGCACCTACAACGGCTGGACCGTCAAAAACGAACCCGGCAACGGGAAGAACGGGCCGTTCGGGGAGGTCCCCGCGGCCGGAACCCTGGCAGGGCAGAACGCCGTCACCGGTTTCGCCGGCAGCGGCCTGATCAACTCCTTTAACGACGGCGACTGGCCGCTCGGCTCCATGAACTCCCCGGAATTCACGGTGGACAGCGACTACCTCAACTTCCTGGTGGGCGGCGGCCAGCATCCGCGCGTCTCGGACAAGCTGGACAACACGCCGCCGCCAGGGGATCTGCTGTTCAACGGCTTCGAAGTCCCCGACGGTTCCACGATGGCCGACGCCGGCTGGACAGGCACCGGCGACCTCGCCCCCGCGTTCCAGCCCGCCACCGCCGGCGGTGACTTCTTCATCGGCGCCAAGCGCCTCAACACGTTCGAATCGGGTGGAGCTCCCGGCGACGACAGGCAGGGAACCATGACGTCGCCGTCGTTCCTCCTTTCCCGGAACTTCATGAGCATGCTGGTGGGCGGAGGGCACCGCTCCGCGGACTCCGGCCAGGTCCTCGAGGTCCAGCTGCTGGTGAACGGCAATGTGGTGCGCAGCCTCGCGGGCGACGATGCCGGCGCCCTCAACTGGAAGGGCTGGGATGTGTCGGAATTTGCCGGGGAGGAGGCACAACTGCGGATCGCGGACCAGGCAACCGGAGGCTGGGGACACCTCACCCTGGACCACGTCATGCTCACGGACCAGGACGCCGTTCCCCGCTCGGACGAGACCACGGTGAACCTCGTGGTCGACGGCCAGGTGGTCCGGACGGCCACCGGTGCGAACAGCGAAGTCCTGGACTGGGCATCCTGGAATGTCGCGGAGTTCAAAGGGCAGCGGGCCAGCATCAGGGTGGTGGACAACAACCGGTTCGGCTGGGGCCACATTCTTGCCGATGAGTTCGTGGCATCACCCCGGCCGGCAACGCCCCGGGTTCAGACCTACGACTGGCTGGACTACGGCAGGGACTATTACGCCTCGGTTTCGTTCGGCAACATGCCCCAGGACAAGCGCATCATGCTCGGCTGGATGAACAACTGGGACTACGCCAACAGCATTCCGACAACACCGTGGCGCAGCGCCATGTCCCTGCCCAGAGAGGTTGCGCTGACCCAGACGGCAAGCGGTCCGCAACTGACGCAGAAGGCCACCCAGCAGGTGGACGGCCTCGGCAAAGGCGTGAGCTATGCAGAAAAGCGGGCACGGAACATTGCCCCGGGCACCCATGCGCTGCCGTCGGCCGCCTTCGGGCAGGTGCAACGGATCGACGTGACCCTGGCTCCCGGCACGGCGTCGAAGGCGGGAATCACGGTCCTGGGGAACGGCAGCACCTCAACCGTCATCGGCTATGACAAGGCAACGGGAGAGCTGTACGTGGACCGGAGCAACTCCGGGAACACCGGCTTCCACCCGCTCTTCGCCTCGGTGGACTCGGCACCCGTCACGGTGGACGCAAACGGCAACGTGACCCTGCGCATCTACGTTGACAGGTCGTCCGTGGAGGTCTTCGCCCAGAACGGGCTCCAGACCATCACAGACCAGGTTTTTCCCGCGCAGGGGGCAAACCAGGTGGCGCTCTTCGCCGAGGGCGGCACCGCACAGCTGAAGTCGCTGACCGTCACACCGCTGAACGATTCCATGTTCGGGACGGCGGAAAAACCTACTAAGAACCGAGGCTAGGTCCCCGGCAGGTCACCGGAAGCACCGGTTCCTGGGACCCCAGCGAAAGGGCCGGTGCCCACATGAATCATGCGGGCACCGGCCCTCATCGTTGTCGGGCGCAGCCTGAGGTGCGGGTCAGTGAACCGGCTGGAGCCAGGTCAGCACCGAGCCGTCCTCCTCGATGTGATTCGCCAGCTCCTCGTTGAAGGTGGCTCCGTAATCCGCACTGATGTGTTCTTGGAATGCCGCGGCATCTTCATATACCTCGAACACGAAGTACTCCCGAGGATTGTTTTCCCGCGTGTAGGGCAGGAACAGCTTGTTGCCGGGCTCCCTGCGCACCTGCTCGGTCAGTTCGCGCATCATTTCCGCTACGCGGGCTTCGCTGCCGGGTTTCACGGTGAATTCGGCGTACAGCGTTTTGGTCATGGGATTCCCCTCTTGTGGTTCGATATGGGCAGGTTGAACAGTTAGTGTCTGGCCGGGATGCGGCTCAGTGCAGCGGCCGGATCTCGCCGGATCCGCGCTGAATGAGTTCGGTGGGAACGACGTACGTCTGCGGGGCGCGGTCATCGCCGTCGATCCTGGCCAGAAGCCGCTCGGCCGCGAGCTTTCCGATTCGCTCGGGGTGCTGGGCGATAACGGTGATGCCAGGGTCCATCATGTCCGCAAGGGTGAAGTCATCGAATCCCACGAGCGCCACCTTCCTGCTGGCGCCGAGCTCCTTCAGTGCTCGCATGACCCCGAATGTAACGAGGTTCTGGCTGGAGAAGATGGCCGTGGGCGGATTCTCGGAGCTGAGCAGCTCAACGGCCGCCCGGTGTGCAGACTCCTCGTCGTGCAGGCCCTCGAGCACGGGAACGGCGGAC
Organism: Arthrobacter sp. ISL-5; assembly: GCF_018613835.1. Classification (GTDB taxonomy): domain Bacteria; phylum Actinomycetota; class Actinomycetes; order Actinomycetales; family Micrococcaceae; genus Arthrobacter. The sequence goes on from NZ_JAGGPM010000041.1 coordinate 13,779, forward strand.
GTCGCGATGCCTGCCCTCCCAAGTTCCTCGATAAAGCCCCGCCGGCGTTCGCGGGCTGTCTGAATGTCCGTCCGATCACCGAGATAGGCAAGCTTTGTGTGCCCTTGCGCCATCAGATGGGCGGCGGCCCTGGCGGCTCCGATGGCGTTGTCCGTCACCACGGCATCTGCCTCGATACCCACCGGTTCACGATCGATAAAGACCATGGGCAGGTCCCGTGAGTGCTCCGGAATAACGTAGGACTGGCTCTTGGCAATCGGAGTCAGGACCAGACCGTCAACGCGGCGGCCAAGGAACGCGGCAACCAGGGCCTTCTCGCGTTCGGGGTCGTCGTCGAGGCTGGCGGCAAAGACCGCTATGCCGCGGACCGCCAAGGTGTCCTCAAGCGCCCGGTGGATCTCACCGCTGAACGGGTTGGCAACGCTGGGCAGCAGGAGACCGATGGAGAGGGTCTGACGCCCTGCCCGGCGAAGGCTTCCCGCCGCCATGTCCAGCTGGTAACTGAGCTGCTGGGAGGCGCTGAGGACCCGCTGGCGGGTAGCCTCCGAAACGCCGGCCTCATCGTTCATCACCCGTGAGACGGTCTTGATGCCAACTCCGGCGAGGGCGGCGACGTGGCGCATAGTGGGCCGATTCTTCGCTCCGTCAGGCTGGTAACGATTAGACATCGTTGTCATTATTTGGTCCTTCATCATCGAATTTCTCTTGACTGTACCTTGTGATCTTGATTACATGATGCATGACATCGTTGTCAGGCACCAGAAGTGCCACGAAACCAGGAGATTCAATGTTGAGTTCCAAAGCCCCGCGGACAGTCACCCACCGACTGCTTGCCATCGGTGCAGTCCTGACCCTCGGCACGCTCAGCCTCACCGCTTGCGGCGGGAGTTCCCCAACCACCTCGTCAGCCGGAAGCTCTTCGGCCGAGAAGGTCGGCGTGTCCCTGATTGTCAAGACCACTTCAAACCCGTTCTTCGTTTCCATGCAGGACGGCGCAAAGAAGGCCGCCGAAACAGACGGTGTGGACCTCAAGCTCGCAGCCGGAAAGGCTGACGGCGATGAAGAAACCCAGATCCAGGCAATCGAGAACGCCATCTCCAAGGGCGACAAGGGCATCCTCATCACGCCCAACGGCCCCTCTGTGGTTGATGCCCTGAAGAAGGCGAAGGACGCCGGCCTGTTCGTCATCGCCCTCGACACTCCCCCGGACCCCGCAGACGCCGCCGATATCACGTTCGCCACCGACAACTTCGCCGCTGGTGAACTGATCGGCAAGTGGACCGCCGCCCAGCTCGGTGGGAAAAAGGCCACCATCGCGCTGCTGGACCTGTTCGACGACAAGGTCGTCTCCGTGGACTACAACCGGGACCAGGGCTTCCTCACCGGATTGGGCATCGACACCGCGGACAAGAAGAAGAACGGCGACGAAGCCAAGACCGGCAAGTACACCGGCGGCAAGGGCGGCGACTACGAAATCGTGGGCAGCCAGGCAAGCCAGGGTGCTGAGGACGGCGGCCGCACCGCGATGGAGACCCTCCTTGCCAAGAACCCGAACGTCAATGTGGTCTACACCATCAACGAGCCAGCTGCGGCCGGCGCCTTCGAGGCGCTGAAGTCTGCCGGCAAGGAAAAGGACGTGCTGGTGGTCTCGGTGGACGGCGGCTGCTCGGGCGTCAACAACGTCAAGGCCGGCGTGATCGGCGCCACTGCCCAGCAGTACCCGGTGAAGATGGCGGAACTGGGCGTCAAGGCCATCGTTGAGCTGGCCAAGACCGGCAAGAAGCCGGCCAACTCACCAGGACTGGACTTCTACAACACCGGCGTCGAGCTCGTCACGGATAAGGCCGCCGATGGCGTCAAGAGCATCACCACGACCGAGGCCTCCAAGATCTGCTGGGGCAAGTAGCCACCGTTGACCTCGCACCGCGGGAAGGCGCTGAATATGCAGTACCTTCCCGCGGTTCACAGCAGGAGAATCCGCGGCAGAAATAGCAGCAGCCGCACCCCCAGCCGAACCAGCCCCAGCAGGACCTTGAAGTTCAGGAGCAACAGTGACCCAGCAACAGACCGCAGGCCCGCCCGCCGCAGGGCATGCAGACCCGGCCGAGGAATTCCTCGACCGCCAGACCCCGCTCAGCCGAATCCGCAATATCCTCCACCGCTATCCCGCACTCAGCCCGGCCATTGTCCTGCTTGTTGCGGTGGTGGTCTTCGGGCTCCTCAATGAGAGGTTCCTGCGGGTCGAGAACCTGTCCCTGATCACCCAACAGGTCTCGGTGGTAGGAACCCTCGCAATCGCTCAGACCCTCATCATCCTCACCGCCGGCATCGATCTCTCAGTGGGCGCCGTCATGATCCTCGCGTCCATGGTGGTGGCACAGTTGGCCGTCGGCAGCGGCGCGCCCGCTCCGCTCGCTCTCCTCCTCGGCCTCGTCGTGGGTCTGGCAGCGGGGGCGCTGAACGGTTTCCTGGTCACTAGGTTCCGGCTCCCCCCGTTCATCGTCACGCTCGGAACGCTGAACATCTTTATCGCCCTGACGCTTCTCTACTCCGGCGGCTCCACAGTCCGTGGCTCCAGCATGCCCGGCCTGCTGACATGGATGGGCAGCACGTTCCCGGTCGGCCCCGTGCGGATCTCCACCGGCGTGGTCATGATGCTCCTGCTCTACATCGCCGTCGCGTTCATCCTCGGAAAGACCGCCTGGGGCCGACACGTCTACGCGGTGGGCGATGACAAGGAAGCGGCCCGCCTGGCCGGCATCCCGGTGAACCGTGTCCTGATGAGCGTTTACCTCGCAGCGGGGGCCGTGCTGGCCGTTGGCGCGTGGATCCAGATCGGCCGCACGAACGCAGCCAGCCCCAACGCCGGCGTGGACCTGAACCTCGACTCCATCACCGCCGTCGTCATCGGCGGAACCAGCCTCTTTGGCGGACGCGGCTCCATCTGGGGCTCCCTCCTCGGGGCGCTGATTGTCGGGGTGTTCCGCAACGGCCTGTCCCTGGCCGGTCTGGATGTGCTCTACCAGACCCTCGCCGTGGGCGTCCTCATCATCCTCGCTGTGTCCATCGACCAGTGGATCCGAAAGGTGAAATCATGACCGCCACAGAATTCCAGCCGGCCAAGACCGAGGTCCGCCAGCCGATCCTGCAGGCCAGGAACCTCGTCAAGACTTTCGGCCGCGTCGTGGGTCTGGACGGTGTCAGCCTCGACCTGTACCCGGGCGAAGTCCTGGCGATCATCGGCGACAACGGCGCCGGAAAATCCACACTCATCAAGTGCCTCACGGGGGCCGAGATCCCTGACTCCGGTGAGCTGAAGGTCTCCGGCCAGCCGGTCCACTTCAAACGCCCGCAGGACGCCCGCGTCCACGGCATCGAAACGGTCTATCAGAACCTTGCAGTGTCGCCGGCACTCGACGTCGCCTCCAATCTGTTCCTGGGGCGGGAAGAGCGGCTTCCCGGCCCGCTCGGAAAAATTTTCCGCGTCCTTGACACCAAGGGCATGCGCCGCAAGGCCAAGGAGGAGCTGACCCGGCTCGGCATCTCCACGCTCCAGGACGTGACGGTGCCGGTGGAAAACCTGTCCGGCGGCCAGCGTCAGGCTGTGGCCGTGGCCCGCGCCGCAGCATTCGGTTCCAAGGTGGTTGTGCTCGACGAGCCGACGGCGGCCCTCGGCGTGCGGGAATCAAACCAGGTCCTGCAGCTGGTCCGGGACCTCCGGGACAGGGGCCTGCCCGTCATCCTGATCAGCCACAACATGCCGCACGTGTTTGACGTGGCGGACCGGATCCACATCCAGCGCCTCGGCAAGTGCGCGGCCACCATCACGCCCGAATCGCACAGCATGACCGATGCGGTGGCGATCATGACAGGTGCCGCCACCGCCTAGCCGGCCGCTGTATTAACGCACCACCGTTTTACCGCACCACCGTTTTACCCTCCCCAGCTCCGTCCGCGGGCCTTAGAAAGGTCCGCGGACGGCTCCGTGAAAGGCCCTGCCATGCTCAAGACCCATTCCAGCGCAGTTCCCCAGGCAACCCCCGAGGTCATCGTCATCGGCGAAGCGCTGGTCGACGTCGTCACCTCCCCCGAAGGCACCGTCGAACATCCCGGAGGGTCGCCGGCGAACGTCGCGTACGGGCTTGGACGACTCGGCGTCCGTGCCGCCCTCCTGACATCAATCGGCGACGACGACCGCGGCGCAGCGATCGAGGCGCACCTGAGCAGCGCCGGCGTCGTGCTCCTGCCGGGCTCCAGGACACCGGGCCGGACGGCGTCCGCCACTGCCACTCTCGCCGCCGACGGCTCCGCCCGGTACGACTTCGACATCAGTTGGGAACTCCCTCCGGTGGCCCCGGCGTTCCTTCCCAAGGTGCTCCACACCGGCTCGATCGCCACGTTCCTGGCGCCCGGTGCCGCCGCGGTCAAGGCACTCCTGGAGCAGTCGCACCGGGAATGCATGGTCACCTACGATCCCAACGTCCGTCCTGCGCTGCTGGGCAGCCAGGCCGAGGCCAGGGCCATCTTCGAGGAGCTGATTCCCCTGACGGACGTGGTCAAGCTCAGCGACGAGGACGCACAGTGGCTGTACCCGGGCCTGCAGCTCGAGGACGCCGCCGCGAGGATTCTCGACCTGGGCGCCGGGCTTGCCGTGGTCACCCGCGGTTCCGAGGGGTCGCTGCTGGCCACCCCCGCCACGCAGCTGCACATCCCGGCCATCAGATCGGTGGTGGCTGACACCATCGGCGCCGGCGACTCCTACATGGCGGCGCTGATCTACGGTCTGCTCGCACGCGGGACCGACGGGTTGGCTCCCGCCGTGCTGGAAACCCTCGGACGCATGGCGTCCAAGGCCGCGGCCATCACGGTGCGCCGGCCGGGCGCCAACCCGCCCACGGCTGAGGAGCTGCTCGCGGACCTGCCGGAAGGCGCGGCCGCTCCTGCCGCCGTCGTCGCGTGATCCAGGCACCAGCACCTGCTTCTTGATCTTTCCGCCGCAGTGCCCTAGTGTCCCCAGCTACCAAGGAATCCAAGCGATCACCATTCGGTGACGCGGCCCGGCTGGTGTGACGCTGCGCGGCTGGGCGGCGGCTCGCGACGATCCTGCGCCACCGGGGAGCCGATCATGCCCGAGAAAGAATCTGCACAAGAATCGCCCGACGCCGGTCCCGCCCTCCATCACACTGCGCCTCTGGTAGCGATCGGCTTAACGTGCGGGATTGCCTGGGCCGCAGGATTCCGCGGCTATATGGTCGAACTCGCCGGCCCGGCATCCACATTCGGGTGGTGGGGGACGTTCGGTGCGATCCTCCTGCCCGGGGCCGCTGTCGGCGGGCTCCTGGGCTGGGCGGAAGCACTCCGGCGTGCAGGCGGCCGGCCAGGGTGGCGCTGGCTCGCCCTTGCGCCACTCGTGTTTGCCATCGCGCCGTTGCTCATGCCCGGCGCGGTTGGCGCCCTACTCACGCAAGGCCTCGGTGGAGGCGCAATCGCGGTCGCCCTGATGGCGATCGGCGGGGGCTACGCCTTGTCCCGCCGGGGGCCGCCCTGGGCAAGGCTCCTCTGTGGACTCGTCGGTGCAGCTCTCGCCGCGGCACTGGCACTGGCGGGGCCGGGAATAGCCGGCCCCGCGCTTGCCATCACCGAGCCGCGCGGCGCCTGGGTTGCCGTGCTGGCTGCGTCGTTCATCATGGTGCTTGCTCTCGCCTCGTCGATTCCGCACCGGGCGACGCACCCCCGGTGACTTTGGCCGCGTCCTACCGGGCAGCCCCCACCGCCAGGTGCTGCACCCGTCCGTCCACGAACGTGGCCAGTACATGCGCGGCAGCCAGGTCATCCGGGGCAACCGACAGCGGATCGACGTCGAACACCGTGAAATCCGCGCGCTTGCCCACGGTGACGGAACCGGAGACGGCCCACTCCCCTGCCGCCCTGGCAGCGTGCGAGGTGTAGCCTTCGAGCGCCTGCAGTGCCGTGAGGGCCTGGCCCGGAACCACCGGCTGTTCGCCCGGGCGGCCGGACCGCCGTCGTAATTGCGCGTCCGCCAGGATGGGCAGCGGTTCGAACGGTGCGATCGGCCAGTCGGAGCCGAGCCCCAGGGTGGTTCCCGCGGCGCGGAGGTCCGCGCAGCGCCAGGCGTTGTTCGCGCGTTCCGGTCCCAGCCGCGTGGACCAGTTGTCGCTGTGGTCGGCGCGGGAGTAGTGGGTGCAGTGCGTCGGTTGCATGCTGGCCGCCAGTCCCGAGCGGGAGAACCTCTCGATGAGGGCGTCCGGGACGGTTTCGAGGTGTTCGATCCGGTGCACCACGGTTGGCCCGCCGGGAGGCACGGCCTCGAAGGCGTCCAGGACTGCGGCCACTCCAGCGTCGCCGATAGCATGCGTGGCCGTGGGAATCCCGCGGCCGGCGAAGAAGCGCACCGCCGCCGCGTACTCCTCCGGGCGGGGCCAGAACGGGGCCATCGACTCCCCGTAGGCATCGGGTTCAAACAGCCACGCCGTGCCGTTGTCCACCGTGCCGTCAACGAACAACTTGATGCCGGCCACCTCCCAGCGCTTTCCACTTAGTCCGATCTGCTCCGCGAGCCGGTGCCAGTCTTCCTCGTCGCTGCCGGGCATGCACCACGGTGAGATCCGCAGGCGCAGCGGCAGGCCGCCTACCATGTCATCTTCGAGGGCACGGTAGAGCTCCAGCGAGCCCTCCCCGCAGTCCATCACATGCGCCCCCGTCAGCCCGGACCGGGAAAACTGCGTGAAGAGTTCCGCCAGCCTCGCCTTCCGCTCGGCGAAGGACTCCTCCGGCATCACCTGCGCAACGAGCTCGACGGCGGCGGCCTCCAGCAGGAGCCCCGTGGGCCTGCCGCTGCCGTCGCACACCACCTCCGACGCCTGGTCGAACTTCCGCGGACCGGTGACCCCCGCGATTTCGAGGGCGCGGGAACTGGCCAGCGCAGAATGCCCGTCAAACAGGCGGATCAGGCACGGCCGTCCGGAGACGACGTCGTCAATCAGCTCTCGGTGGGCGGCGGCGGATCCGAACACATTGGGGTCCAGGCCCCAGCCACGCACCCAGCCCCCGGAGGGAGTTGCTGCCGCTTCGGCGCGCAACAGTGCGCGCACCTGAGCAAGGCCGTTTGCGCCGGACAGGTCGCAGCCGCGTGTCAGCTCCAGGCCAAGGACCGGGTGGATGTGGCAGTCCACCAGGCCGGGAGTCAGCACGGCGGCACCGAAGTCGATGACCTCCGCGGCCGGCCAGTTTTCGGCATCCGAACGGCTTCCGACGGCGGCAATCACGCCGCCCTGGACCGCCACGGCCTGGGGCGCGGGGCTCCCGGGCGACCGGCCGTCCATCGTGTGGACGGTGTCGGCGAGGATGATCAAATCAGGATTCATGGGTTTCGAAGCTGCCAATCTGCGCGAAGGTGTCGGGACGGTGGCGGCGCACCCAGCGGGCGGCCAGGAGACCGGCAATGAAGACAAGGGGCGTCACCAGGATGAGGATGGTGTTGGTCAGCGCATCGGCGAACGTGAGCAGCTCGATGTTCAGGCCGATCAGCAGCACCACGCCGAAGAGCAGGATGGCCGATGCCAGGCTCAGCGGCACCAGCAGTTTGTGCGTGGCTGCAGCCGGATTGCGGCGCAGGTAGATGAACGCCGCGACTGAAACCAGGCCCTGCAGCCCGACGATGCCGAAGATCCCCGGCGTGTTCACCCAGATCAGCAGCTGCTGGTAGGGGTCGGCGTTGAGCAGGGCGCAGATGGTGATGACAACGGCGGCCAGGATCGTCTGCAGCTGGCCGGCCCGGTGCGGGGACTGGAACCTGGCGTGGGTACGGCCGAGGAATGCTGGCAGCACGCCGTCGCGGGCCAGCATGTAGACGTAGCGGTTGATCGCGTTGTGGAAGGCCAGCTGCGAGGCGTAGACGCTGGTGACGATCAGGACATACATCACCACTTCGGCCCACGGGCCAACATAGTGGTTGATGGTCTGGAAGAACATCCCGCCGGCCAGGTCATCCGCGGCTTCCACGGCGCGGTCTTCGCCGTAGGCCTGGACCACGGTCCAGACGATGAAGGCGTAGAAAACGGACATGAAGCCGACGGCGATGTACATGGCCCGCGGCACGGATCTGTCCGGGTTGCGGGCCTCGGAGCGGTACAGCACGGTGGACTCGAACCCCATGAAGGCGGCGAAGCAGATGCCAAGGATCGCCAGGACGCCCGGCCCGAACGCATGCTCCGGGCTGAAGGAACCCACGCTGATCCCGTGGGCTCCGCCGCTGCCAAGGATGCCCACTCCCATCACGGCCAGTATTCCGGTTTCGGCGACCAGGAGCACGCCGAGCACCTTCGCGCCGACGTCGATCCCCCGGTAGCCGAGGAACCACACCGCTGCGACGGCGGCGAGCGCGATGGCCGGCCAGGGCACCTCGAGCCCGAACAGCACCTTGAACATGTCGTGCGTCTGGACCGCGAAGAGACCGTAGACGCCGATCTGGAGGCAGTTGTAGGAGACGATCGCCAGGATGGCGGAGGCCAGCCCCACGGTCTTGCCCATGGCCAGTGAAATGTACGTGTAGAAGCCGCCGGATGCCTTGACGTGGCGGGTCATGGCCATGAAGCCGATGGCGAAGAGGGTGAGCACGATGCCGGCCAGGAGGTAGCCGGCCGGGGCGCCGATCCCGCCCACGCCGATGGCTACGGGCGCCACGCCCGCCATGACGGTGAGCGGCGCTGCTGCCGAGATGACGAGGAAGGCGATGCCGCCCGTTCCCAGCGCATTGCGTTTGAGGGCGCCGTCCGCGGACGACGTCGGTGGTCTGGTTTGGGTATCCGGCACTAGTCCGTCCTTTCTTGGGAGCCCCGCTAAACGAAAGGCTTTCGTTTATTATGGAGGCGTGTGGCGCAGAGCACAATAGTTTTCGCAAAACGGCGTCGCGGAGTCCCGCCGACTAGGCTGGGCAAGACGTACAAGAGCTGCAGTCAGGAGAACCCATGGGGCGCCCGCTCCTCCCGCTGATATCCGTGGAGGCCCTCACCACGGCCGCCCTGGAGCTGGTTGATGAGAGCGGGGACTTCAGCTTCCCGAAACTGGCGAAGAAGATCGGCGTCAGCCAGTCCTCCATCTACAACCACGTCAGCGGCAGGGACGAGATCCTGGAGCTCCTGCGCCACCGGATCATCACCGAAGAGCCGTATCCGCCGGTGGACCACAGCGACTGGGAAGCTGCCCTGCGGGTCCTAATCCGCGCCTACCGTGACGCGTTTGCCCGCCATCCGCGGCTGGCACCGCTGCTGGTGCTGCAGTCCATCACCGATCCGGACGTCATCGGCCTCTATGAGGACCTCGCGTTGGCCCTCGAGGGCGCGGGATTCCGGGGACGGGACGTGGTGGCGGCCATCTCCACGATCGACAGCTTTGCCCTCGGAGCGGCACTGGACCTGGCGGCACCGGAAGTTGTCTGGGACCCGCCGGCGGAGGGCTATCCCACGCTCAAGCGCGCGCTCGGCAATGCCGGACCGCCGGAGGAACGGGGCGGGCACGCCTTCGACTTCGGCCTGGACGTGATTATCGGCGGACTGCGGGCGAAGCTGGCTTAGCTAACGCAGCTTCACTGCCCGGCGTCCTTCGCAGCTTTGGCGGCGGCCTTGGCGGCCTGCTTGCTGGCGCGCACCTTGCTCAGCGACTCCGGATCCACGATGTCGGCAACAGACAGGAACGAGTCCTCCTGGCCGTAGTGGCCGGCTGCCTCGCGCCAGCCTTCTGCCTGGAGTCCGCACTGCTTGCCAAGGAGCGCTAGGAAGATCTTCGCTTTCTGCTCGCCGAATCCAGGTAATGCCTTGAGCCGGCGCAGCACCTCCTGGCCGTCGGGGTCACCCTGGGTCCAGATGGCGGTGGCGTCCCCGTTCCAGTCCTGGTGCACGGTTTCGGCGAGGGCCTGGACACGTCCGGCCATGGATCCCGGGAAACGGTGCACGGCGGGCCGCTCCTTGAACACCTCCACGAAGCCCTGGGGGTCGTAGCCGGCGATGGCGGCGGGTTCCATGGATCCGATGCGCGTCCGGATTTTTTCCGGACCGGCAAATGCCGACTCCATGGTCACCTGCTGGTCAAGCAGCATTCCGGTGAGCAGCGCAAACGCGTCATCGCTGAGCAATCTATCGGCAGCGGGGTCCCCTGTGATGTGCAGTTCCATGCGTCCTATCCTCCCACCCGCTCCGGCCCGGGTCAGGGGTTGCCCCTCAGCCGACCCCGCAAGGACGCGGCTCCCCACAGCGCCAGGAAGACAGCCACGAGTAGCAGCCCGGCGTCACCCAGATCGATGGACGCCAGCCACCCCGTCACGGGATCGTCTAGGCCGAACGCCGCATCGAAAAGGCCTCCGAGGGTGATGACGGAGATGAAGAGCGCCGACAACGACGAAATGCCCGTAACCACGGCGTTGAAGCCAAGCTTTCGGCTGGGGTTGTGAATAGCGGACTTGTACATCCGCATCATGGCCACGCCGTTCAATGAATCGCAGAACGTCATGGACGCCGCGAAAGCGAACGGCAACGCCATCAGGGCCAGCGGCGACACTCCGGCGAGGGAGGCCGCCGTCGTCATGACCAGAAGGCCGATGGTGGTGGCAGTGTCGAACCCCAGCCCGAACAGGAAGCCGATTGCATAGATGTTGCGCGGGTGCTGGACCCGGGATAGCGGCTTGGCCAACAGCCGTGCAATGAAGCCCTTCGCCTCGAGGTCTTCGATGGAGATGCTCGCACCCGTCCTGGAACTGCGGTACAGCTGTGCCGTCCGCACGAACGCGGAGCCGTTGAAGATGCCCATCAACAGCAGGAACAGCCCGGAAACCGCGCTCCCGATGAGCCCCAGTACGAGGTTCCCGGTTGTGCCCTCCTCCATGAGGCGCCCGACGGCAGCTGCCCCGGAAACCACGAGGACGCCTGCCAGGACCACCACCGAGCTGTGCCCCAGGCTGAACGCGAAACCAACGCTGACAGGGTCCCGCCGCTGGGCTACGAACTTTCGCGTGGAATTGTCGATCGCAGCGATGTGGTCCCAGTCATAGCTGTGTTTCACGCCGGCGAGATAGGCGGTCAGCACGAGTCCAAAAGCCAGCGGCTGCCCTCCGCCCGCGGCACCTGCCAGCAAAAGTACGACGGCGGCGGCGTGCAGTGCGGCAACCGCACCGAAGGTGACCAGCAGGCGGGTCCGCAGCGGCAACCGCTCACGCTCCCGGTACAGTGCGGCCATCTGGCCGGTTACTTGGCCCAGGGCGGACATCAGTACTTCCTCAGGTTCAGGGGATCCTGCCCGTGCCAGCGCTTCCGCAGCAACGCCGCGCAGGCACTCAGCAGGCGGTTGAGCTCCTCGGTGCTGTTGGAAAGCGATCTTAGGACCAACCCGGTGGTTCCGGCTAGGGTCGAAGTGAGCGAAACACCGGCATAGGCGTCGTGGCCTTCGGTGACGGCATGGAGTTCATCAGCAAGCGCCTGGTCAACGCGCGGATCCACGACAATCAGCGACCCCAGATGGCTGAAGCCCTCCATGAATGCCATGCCCGTGACGTCGTGGCCCGACGGGCGGATCAGCACGTTATCGAGTGCCAGCAGCCCTGAATCGGCCCCGGAGCCGGATTCGACACGGATTTCGGTCCGCAGCCGCAGTTCCTCGTACCGGAAGGATGATCCGTCCGGCGACCAGCCGGGGGTCACGACCTCGGCAATGATGAGGCTCGACGACGGCCGCACCGTGATGCGCGTGTCCTGCCGGTAGCTGGCCTCGCGGTAGGCGATGAGCTGGTCAGGGGCGAGTTCGAGCTGCGCCCCCTCCCCCAGCCGCAGGGTCATTCGCTGCTCGGCAAAGGACCCCGGAGTCCGGTAGATTTTCGTCGCCGACTGAGTCGTCAGCAGCAGCTTCGCCCCGCCCCCCACCTCAACGTCGATCACATAAAGGTCAGCCCCAAGATAAGCTCCGCCAGGATTTACAAGGACATAACAGACCTGCCCCGAATCATCCAAGTAATGCGGCCGAAGGATCCTCAAGGCGCCACGGTGGTACTGATGCGCGGCCACTGACCTACCCGCGCGCTGCTCGATGCGCAAGGCAAGCTCCCCCATCGGTGACTTAGCCGCTGAGGCGGCGAGGCCGGGTTTGTGGGCCGCGGCGTGGTGGGCACCGCGATGGGCCCCCTGCTGCGAGGGCCCCGACTCGAGCTTGCGAGAGTTGGGAGCGGCTGGGGACGGGCACGGCCCCAAATCCGGCGAAGCCGCCGGACCCAGCCCGGAGGCCGGTGGGGTGACGACTTGAGGTGCCGCCGTCGTGCTCATCGCGCCAGATCGAGCATCAGGACGTCCCGCCGCACCCATTCGATGACAGCGTCGAGCCCTTCGTCCGTTTTCAGGTTGGTGAAGCAGAAGAGCTTGGTGCCCCTGAACTCACGGGAGTCGCGCTCCATGACGGCGAGGTCCGCGCCCACGTGCGGTGCGAGGTCGGTCTTGTTGATGATGAAGAGATCGGACTTGATCATGCCCTGCCCGGCTTTCCGGGGGATCTTCTCACCCTGGGCGACGTCGATGATGTAGATCGAAAAGTCGACCAGCTCGGGGCTGAACGTGGCGGAGAGGTTGTCGCCGCCGGACTCCACGAAGATCACCTGCAGATCCGGGTGGCGTTTCTTGAGCTCCTCGATGGCCGCGGTGTTCATGGAGGTGTCCTCGCGGATGGCCGTGTGCGGGCAGCCGCCGGTTTCGACGCCGATGATCCGGTCCTCGGGCAGGATTCCGTTGGCAGCCAGGATCTTGGCGTCCTCGATGGTGTAGATGTCGTTGGTGATGGCGGCCATGGAAATTTCGCCGCTCATGTGGCGGGTGAGCCGTTCCACGAGCTGGGTCTTTCCGGCGCCAACCGGTCCGCCGACGCCGATCTTGATGGGTTCAGACATACTTTCCTCCTGCTAACTCATGAACATGCGGGCACGTTGACGCTCGTGCCGCATCTGCGAAATTTCCAGCCCGGGGCTGACGGCGCCGAAGTCGTCCGGCGTGAGGTGACCGACCCTCTCGACGGCGGCAGCAACGCCGTCGGACGCTTTCCGCAACAGCCGCTGGCCGGCGTTCTGCCCCAGCGGGATGGCGCGGACCGCGTTCTGCGTCAGCGACGTGACGGCGGCAAAAAGGTACGCGGCGAGCGCCTCCGGCAGAGGCACCCCCAGTGAACGGGCGACGACGGCGAACGCCAGCGGCTGATGGCCGGCGGAACGGCCCGCGGTCACCAGTTCCCGGTACGCCGCGAGCTCCGGAGACGGGAAGACCTCGTCACCGATTTCCAGCAGCCGCGTGCCCATCTTGATGCTGGCCTCCCGCAACTGCCGCGGCAGGAGCTGCGCCGTCAGCATCGAATCCAGCTCGGCCACGGGAACACCCTCATAAAGGAAGCGGATGGCCAGTCCGTCAGAGTACGTCAGCTGCTGAGAAATAAAAGCACCCAGCCACACCCCAAAAGACCCCTCATCATGGACCAGCCCGCGCTCAATGTAGGTCTCAAACCCCAGCGAGTGCGCAAACGCCCCGGTAGGAAGCGCGGAGTCAGTGAGCTGCTGCAGGGCGAGCTGATAGCCAGGCGCAGCTGAAGCCAAAGGCGCCGCGGAGTTAGTGGCTGTGTTCAGCATGGCGGAAGGGGACTGGCATGACGCGTTCCTGGCGGTCGTACGGCACTCCGACGTGTTTGAGGTAGTCCTCTACGGTGTGGTCGTACTGGCACACCATGACCTCGGCCCCATATTGGGAGGACGCGTCGAAGAACTGGGCCTGCAGGTGACGGTTGCCCAGCGAGTGCGCCACGGTTCCCATCTCGTGGATGGTCCGCGGTGCGATCACCAGGACGTCGGTGGGCAGCACGGACACCACGATCACGTTGGTCTCGGCCAGATGGAGGACGTCGCCGTCCCGAAGGTCCGCCGACCCCGCGGGGAGCCGGATGCCCAGTTCCTTGCCGTGGTCTGTGGTGACGCGCTGGATCCGTTTGACCAGCTGGGCGCTGGGCAGCACCACTTTCTCCTTGTGGAGCCCGAAGTAGGGGTCCTGGCCGGCGGGCTGATCGTGCAGGTTGCCCAGGATCTTCTCGATGATCATGTGGTTCTCCTAGAAGAGGAAGTAGCGCTGGGCCATCGGCAGCACATCCGAAGGTTCGCAGGTGACGTCCTCGCCGTCCACTGTCACCTTGTATGTCTCCGGATCCACCTGGATGTCCGGGGTGGCATCGTTGTACTTCAAGTCGGCCTTCGTGAGCGAGCGGATCCCCGAGACCGGCCGGATGACCTTCTCCAGCCCAAGCTCCGCCGGCACGCCGGCGTCAATCGCGGCCTGGGACAGGAAGGTGATGGAGGACTGCTGCAGGGCCTTGCCGAACGTGGCGAACATGGGACGCATGGTGCGCGGCTGCGGCGTGGGGATGGAAGCGTTGGCGTCGCCCATCAGCGCGTAGGCGATCTGGCCGCCCTTGAGCACCAGTTCGGGCTTCACGCCAAAGAACGCCGGATCCCACAGCACCAGGTCCGCGAACTTGCCCTCCTCGACGGAGCCGATGGTTTCGGCCATGCCCTGCGCGATGGCCGGGTTGATGGTGTACTTCGCCACGTACCGCTTGAGGCGGAAGTTGTCGCTCTCAGCACCGGCGCCAAGAGCAGATCCGTGCGTGCCGGCTGCACTGTCCCCCCGGGGGTCCTTCAGCAGGCCGCGCTGCTTCTTCATCTTGTCCGCCACCTGCCAGGTGCGGGTGATCACCTCGCCCACGCGGCCCATGGCCTGCGAATCGGAGGAGGTGATGGCGAAGATGCCCATATCCTGCAGCACGTCCTCTGCGGCGATGGTTTCGGCCCTGATGCGGGAGTCGGCGAAGGCCACGTCCTCCGGGATATCCGGGTTCAGGTGGTGGCACACCATGAGCATGTCCAGGTGCTCTTCGATGGTGTTGCGCGTGTACGGCAGCGTGGGATTCGTGGAGGCGGGCAGGACGTTGGGCAGCCCGGCGATCTTGATGATGTCCGGCGCGTGGCCGCCGCCGGCACCCTCGGTGTGGAAGGTGTGGATGACCCGGCCGCCGATGGCCCGGATGGTGTCCTCCACGAAACCGCACTCGTTCAGGGTGTCGGTATGGATGGCCACCTGGACGTCGTATTCGTCGGCAACCTTCAGGGAGGTGTCGATCGAGGCCGTCGTGGAGCCCCAGTCCTCGTGGACCTTCAGCCCCACCGCCCCGGCCCGGATCTGCTCGGCCAGCGGCTCGACGGCGGACGCGTGCCCCTTGCCCAACAGGCCGATGTTGATGGGGAGCCCTTCGGCGGCCTGCAGCATGCGCTGGATGTGCCACTTTCCGGGAGTGACGGTGGTGGCCTTGGTGCCTTCCGCCGGGCCTGTGCCGCCGCCCACCATGGTGGTCACGCCGCTGCACAGCGCCGCCGGCACCTGGTCCGCGGAGATGAAATGGATGTGGGTGTCCACGCCGCCGGCGGTGAGGATCTTGCGCTCCCCCGCGATGATTTCGGTGCTGGCACCGATCACAATGTCCACGCCGTCGGCGATCTGCGGATTGCCGGCCTTCCCGATCCTGAAAATGTGGCCGTCCTTCAGGGCGACGTCCGCCTTGTAGATGCCGGTGTAGTCCAGCACCACCACATTGGTGATCACGGTGTCGGGGACGTCCTCGTCGCGGGTGACCTGGCCGTTCTGGCCCATGCCGTCGCGGATGACCTTGCCGCCGCCGAACACCACTTCCTCGCCGTACACGGTGAGGTCCTTTTCAATCTCGAGGAACAGGTCGGTGTCCGCCAGGCGGATGGCGTCACCCGTCGTCGGGCCGTACAGGTCCGCATACTGCCTGCGGGACAATTCGAAACTCACTGTGTTCCCCCTGCGTTTTCCGGTGCGGACTGCGCCGCCCCAAGGCTTCCGTTCACCGCGTTGCTCAGCCCGAAGACCTCCCGGCTTCCGGCGAGTGCGATCAGCCGGACGGTCTTGCTGTCGCCGGGTTCGAAGCGGGCGGCGGTGCCCGCTGGGATGTCCAGGCGGCACCCGTAGGCGGCCCGTCGGTCGAACTCGAGCGCGCGGTTGGCTTCGGCGAAGTGGTAGTGCGAACCCACCTGCACGGGGCGGTCACCGGTGTTAACGACGACGACGTCGATCGCCTCGCGGCCCGCGTTGACCACCACGGGCTCAGCCCGCAGGACGTACTCTCCCGGAATCATGGCATTCCCCTATCGGATGGGATCGTGGACGGTGACGAGCTTGGTGCCGTCGGGGAAGGTGGCCTCGACCTGGACGTCGTGGATCATTTCCGGCACGCCTTCCATGACGTCATCGCGGCTCAGCAGGGTGGTGCCGTAGCTCATCAGGTCGGCCACGCTCCGTCCGTCCCGCGCCCCTTCGATCAGTTCGTAGCTGATGATGGCCACCGCCTCCGGAAAGTTCAGCTTGAGCCCGCGCGACTGGCGGCGGCGTGCGAGGTCGGCGGCGACCACGATCATGAGCTTTTCCTGCTCGCGGGGCAGCAGATGCATTCCAGGAATCCCTTTCTACGGCGGGCACCGCGGCGGCATGCAGGAGCTGCGGTGTGTCCCCAGCGTAGGCGGCGGACGTTTCCGCGAGATTTCGGAGAGCTGCTCAGGGTGCCGAGGCGCGGATCCTCAGCTCAAACTCCACTTCGACGTGCACGCCTTCGTCCGCTGTCTCCGCACCCTCGATCCGATCGATCAACAGCTCAATGGACCGTTCGGCAATCTCGCCCATGCCAGGCGCAACAGTGGTGAGCGACGGCGACGCGAACCGTGCCTCGTCGATGTCGTCAAAACCGGCCACGGCGACGTCCGCCGGCACGTTGACGCCGCGGATCTGCAGCTCGTGCATAGCACCCAGCGCCAGGGCGTCGTTCAGTCCGAAGACGGCATCGAATTCCGCTCCGCTGTCCAGCAGCTTCCCGACGGCGGATGCGCCGCCATCACGCCGCCACTCCGCCGGCACAATGAGCGACGGGTCAAAATCCACTCCTGCGGCGGCGAGCGCCTCCCGATAACCGTTCAGGCGCAGGCCCGGGCTTCCGGCGGAATCCTCCGCCGACGCTCCAATCACTGCTATCCGACGGCGGCCTCCCGCCAGGAGATGGGCGGTGAGCGCCGTGGCAGCTCCGACATTCTTCATGGTGACGAGGTCGAACCGGGGATCTTCGATGTGCTCCCCGAGGATCACCAGCGGCTTGCTTCCGCGCCGGTGGGCCACGGCGTCGGCTCCGAGCGCCAGAGGCGTGAAAAGCAGCCCGTCCGTGAGCTGGCGGAAAGTACCCTGCAGCGCGCTGAGCTCGTTTGCCTCCTCTGCTGCAGACTGCTCCACGAGCACGCGGTAGCCCCGGGCCGAGGCAACGGTCATGAGCCGTGAGGCGAGCTCCGCGTAGTACGGCACGGAAAGGTCCGACAGGACAAGCCCCAGCATCCGGGACTTCCCGGACCGGAGGCTCCGCGCCGTCAGGTTGGCCTCGTAGCCAAGCTCGGCGATCGCATCCAGCACCTTCTGCTTGGTGGCCGGCCTGATGAACTCATAGTCGTTGAGCACGTTGGACACCGTTTTAAGGGACACCCCCGCGGCACGGGCAACATCATTCATGGTCACGGCCATCCAAGGCTCCTTCTCGCGGCGGTTCGTCTGGGTACATCGTTGCAGAAAGCGGACCGCCCCGCCCGCAAGAAATTCCCAAGGTGCCTGGCCCACTCTTTGTCCAAGGTCTCTAAGCTCCGTGGCCGGGCAACGGCGCCTGGCCACGGGGATATCGGGGGGAGACCCACGGGGCGGGTCCCCTGGGCAATGCCGGGGGGTGTTTCTAGGGGACCGCCTGGGGACCCTTTACGGGCTGAGCCTGGAAGCAGATCCCCTCCAGCACGCAAGGCAGGGTGAGGGCCGGCAAAAGCCTTACCTCACCCTGTCCGCCGCGAGCTAGTCACGGGCACAAACGCGGGTCCCGACCGGGCGGTGGAGGTCAGGACTCCACGGCCAGCCGGATCATGGTCCACGAAACCGCCGGGAGAACCGCGGTAATGCGGCCGGCGTCGAGCTTCACGCTCACGTTCTCCGCGGGCAGCACTGAAGTGGAGTCATCCGCCGTCGCGTGCCAGTACGGATCCTTGTTGGCGAAGGTAACGGCCTCGACCAGCCGCGCGTTGCCGAGCCCGGCCACGGCCGCGTCCAGCGACAACGCCTCGGCTGCTGATCGGTTGACGGCGAACACCACTGCCTCGCCGGCCTCGGCATCGAGGGTTGCGACGGCGGAGAGTGCGGCAAAATCCCCGGTCTTGCCGCCGCTGAGCAGCGGGGACTCCACCGCGAGCTGCAGCACGGTGCCCGCTGCGTGCCGGGAGGTCAGTGCGAACGGGTGGAAGGTGGTCTGCTTCCAGGCGCGTCCGCCCGGTTCCGTCATGATCGGGGCGATGACGTTGACCAGCTGGGCAAGGCTTGCCGAGTGGACACGGTCGGTGTGCCGCAGCAGGGTGACCAGCAGGTCGCCGACGACGACGGCGTCCGCCACCGAGTAGCGGTCCTCGAGCAAAGCAGGAGCAACCGGCCAGTCCTTGCCCGAGGGAACCTTGGATTCGTCACGGCTGGCGTGCCAGACGTTCCACTCGTCAAAGGAGATGTTGACCTGCTTCGCGGACTTCTTCACCGACTTCACGTGGTCGATGTGGGAAATGATGTCCCGGATGAAGGAATCCATCCGGTGGCCGGCCGACAGGTGTTCCTGCAAATCGCCGAGGTCTTCGAAGTACTGGTGCGCGGAGACGAGGTCCACGAGTTCGTACGTTTCGGTCAGTACCACCCGCTCCCACTCGCCGAAGGTGTCCATGCCGGGCGCGGAACTGCCGCAGGCCACGAGTTCGAGGTCGGGGTCAACCATGCGCATGGCCCGGGCGGCGTCGGCTGCAATGCGGCCGTACTCCAGGGCGTTCTTGTGGCCGATCTGCCAGGGGCCGTCCATCTCGTTGCCCAGGCACCACATCCTGATGCCGTAGCCCTGCTCGGCGCCGTTGGCCCTGCGCCTGTCCGAGAACGCCGTGCCGCCGTCGATGTTGCAGTATTCCAGCAGGTCCACGGCTTCCTGCGTGCCCCGCGTGCCAAGGTTCACGGCCATCATCGGCTCCACCCCGGCCTTGGCCGACCATTTGGCGAACTCGTCCACACCGACGAGGTTGGGGTCCGTGGAGTGCCAGGCGAGGTCCAGCCTCGCGGGGCGCTCCTCCGAAGGGCCTACGCCGTCCTCCCAGCGGTAGCCGGACACGAAGTTGCCGCCCGGGTAGCGGACC
The DNA here is from genome assembly GCF_018613835.1 of Arthrobacter sp. ISL-5. Taxonomy (GTDB): domain Bacteria; phylum Actinomycetota; class Actinomycetes; order Actinomycetales; family Micrococcaceae; genus Arthrobacter. The sequence goes on from NZ_JAGGPM010000041.1 coordinate 33,112, forward strand.
GTGGAGACGCCCAGTTCCCGTGTCAGTTCCAGGACGTCGGTACGGAAGCCGTCCGCGTCCGCCTGCGGGTGGTCGGGCTCGAAGATGCCCGTGTAGACGCAGCGGCCCAGGTGCTCGACGAAGGCGCCGAAAGTCCTTCGCCGGACCGGCCCCACGGTGAAGGCCGGGTCAATGGTGATTTTCGCGGATTTGGCGGCTGGAGTGCCCATCGGTATGTCCTCTTCCTTTTTTCTACAACGTTATAGAAGCTAGTTTGACGGCCGACACTCGCGCCCGTCAAGGCCTCTGGCAACCCGGGCACATACGGGGCTAATTTTTAATCAGCCTCACGTCTTTGATCAGCCTTACGCACAGGCTCCACGCCCGCCCGGAAATGAGAGGAAGTCCAATGAGCCCCCGGCCAGCGACCGCTCATCGCTTGTACCGCACGCTCCGCATACTCGGAGTGGCCGCCGTCCTTGCAGGCGCGGTGTCCGGATGCACCGGGAGTCCGGCCCCGCCGCCGTCGCCGCCCTCCAGCACCTCCGCCCCCGCCTCCCCCGACAGCGCCGCCACCGCCTCCCCAGGCAACACGCCCGGCAGCCCCACGGGCGGCGCCACAGCGGCGAAACCCACCACGGCGCAGCCCACGGCGGGGAAGGCGGCACCGGGCATACCGCAGGGACCCGCGGACATTCCCTCGATCGTCAGCAACGTTCAGCCGTCAGTGGTCACGGTCTTCACCAACGGCGGGCTGGGGAGCGGCGTGGTGTACGCGGAAGACGGGCTCATCCTGACCAACGAGCACGTGGTGCGGGGCAACACTGACGTTGAAGTGGCCTTCGCCGACGGCCGCCGCGTGGCCGGCACCGTGCGGGCCACGGATGCCATCTCCGACCTCGCCCTCGTGGAGGCGAAGCGGACCGGCCTTCCGGTCGCCAAGTTCCAAACCGAGCTGCCCCGGATCGGCGAACTCGCCGTCGTGATCGGTTCGCCGCTGGGATTCGAAAACACAGCGACGGCGGGAATCATCTCGGGCCTCCACCGGGAGATCCCTGGTTCGGCCGCCAGCAGCCAGTCCCTCGTGGACCTGATCCAGACTGATGCCGCCATCAGCCCCGGAAACTCCGGCGGCGCGCTGGTGAACAGTAGGGGTGAGGTGATCGGAATCAGCGAGGCCTATATTCCGCCGCAGGCGGGTGCGGTGGCCCTTGGCTTTGCCATCCCGGCCGCCACCGCCGTCAAGGTGGCGGACCAGCTCCGCGCGGACGGCACGGCCGACCACTCCTTCATTGGCCTGACGCTGGGGGACATCACCCCGCAGATCGCTGAGCGGCTGGGCCTGCCTGACACGCGCGGCGCTCTGGCCCTCTCGGTCCCGGACGGCGGGCCGGCCGCCAAGGCCGGCATCCGGCCCGGCGATGTCCTCGTGAAGCTCGACGGCGAAGAGCTCGCCTCGCCCGAGGACCTGCTCGCCGCCCTGCGGAGCAGGAGTCCGGGACAGACCGTGACCGTCGAGTTCCGCCGGGGAACGGAAACCCAGGAGGTCAAGGTCGAGCTCGTTTCGCGCGCTTCCCAGGCGGGCTGAGCGCGAAACGGACCGCCCCCAGTGCCAAATGCCCGCGAGCCAGATGCCGCTACAGCCCGCCTGCCAGCTTGTAGTACGCGGCATTCCAGTTCAGTTCCTTCTTGAACTGCTTGATGGTGGTGCCTTCGTCGATGGTGAGCAGCTCGGTTTGGGCGATCTCGGCGAAGTCTTCGAACACGTCCATTCCGACGGCGGTCGAGAGGACGGTGTGGTGCGCGGCGCCGGCAGTGAGCCAGGCTGCGGCGGAGGTGGCGAAGTCCGGTTTGGGCGACCAGAGGGCGCGGGCGACGGGCAGGTTGGGCAGCGGTTCGTCGAGGTCCACGACGTCCACGGCGTTGGCCACGAGGCGGAAGCGGTCGCGCATGTCGGACAGCGCCACGACGACGCCGGCGCCGGCGTCGGCGTCGAACACCATCCGGACGGGGTCTTCCTTGCCGCCGATGCCCAGCGGGTGGATTTCGACGCGCGGCTTCGTGGCGGTCAGGGAGGGGCAGACCTCCAGCATGTGCGCACCCAGGATCTTCTCCTGGCCGGGGGTGAGGTGGTAGGTGTAGTCCTCCATGAGGGAGGCGCCGCCGGGCAGGCCGGCGCCCATGACCTTGGCGGCGCGGACCAGGATGGCGGTCTTCCAGTCGCCTTCGGCGCCGAAACCGTAGCCGTCGGCCATGAGCCGCTGGACGGCCATGCCGGGCAGCTGGCGCAGTTCGCCGAGGTCCTCGAAGGAGGTGGTGAACGCGGCCGAGCCGTTGGCGTCGAGGAAGCTGCGCAGCCCCAGTTCGATGCGGGCGCTGTAGCGCAGCGATTCGTGCCGGGCACCGCCCGCCTTCAGTTCCGGGACCACCTCATAAAGGCGCTCGTATTCCGCCACCAGAGCGTCGACGTCGGACTCGGCGGCGCCGTGCACGGCGTCGGCGAGTTCGTTGACGGACCAGGTGTTCACGGAGACGCCGAAGCGGAGCTCGGCTTCGGTCTTGTCGCCTTCGGTGACCGCGACGTTGCGCATGTTGTCCCCGAAGCGGGTCAGTTTCAGGGTCCGGACGGCGGCCCAGCCGGCGGAGGCGCGCTGCCAGGCACCCACCTGGCGGGCCACCTCGGGGTTGGAGGCGTGCCCCACGACGGTCTTGCGCGGGATGCCGAGGCGGGACTGGATGTAGCCGAATTCGCGGTCGCCGTGCGCGGCCTGGTTGAGGTTCATGAAGTCGAAGTCGATGTCCGCCCAGGGCAGTTCCACGTTGGCCTGGGTGTGCAGGTGCAGCAGCGGCTTGCGGAGCAGGTCCAGGCCCTGGATCCACATCTTCGCCGGGCTGAAGGTGTGCATCCACGCGGTCACGCCGATCACGGCGTCGTCCGAGTTGGCTTCGAGCGCGGTGCGCCGGATGGCGTCCGAGTCGGTCAGCACGGGCTTCCAGACGAGCTTCACGGGCACGTCGGAGGAGGCGTTAAGGGCGGCGGCGATCTCCTGGGACTGCGCGGCGACCTGCTTCAGGACGTCCTCGCCGTAGAGGTGCTGGCTGCCGGTGAGGAACCAGACCTCGTAGTGCTCAAGGGAGGTGTTGTTGGCGTGGGGCATGGTGGTTCTCCTGGGAAACTCTGGGATGAAAGGGAAGCGGCGGGGCCCGGCGTTGGGTTTAGCGGCCGGTTGTTGGGCCGAGCGGCCGGGGCTGGGTTTAGCGGCCGTACACGTTCTGGTAGCGGTCGTAGAGCGACTCGATCTGGCTCTGGTCGATGGGCAGTGGCTCGCCGAGCTGCCGGGCAATGTGCACGGTCCGGGCCACTTCCTCGCACATCACGGCAGCCTTGACCGCCGAACGGGCGTCCTTGCCGATGGTGAACGGGCCGTGGTTCTGCATCAGGACCGCCGGGGAGTTAGAGGCCTGCAGGGTCTCCACGATGCCGCGGCCGATCGAGTCGTCCCCGATCAGCGCGAACGGGCCCACCGGGATGGTGCCGCCGAATTCGTCGCCCATCATGGTCAGCACGCACGGGATCGCCTCGCCGCGGGCCGCCCACGCCGTGGCGTAGGTCGAGTGAGTATGCACCACTCCCCCGACGTCGGGCATGTGCCGGTAGACGTAGGCGTGCGCGGCGGTGTCCGACGACGGCGTGAGGGCCGGGTTCTCCCACTCACCGTCCGCGGGGACGCCGTAGAGGTCGGTCACCACCATGCTTTCCGGGGTGAGGTCCGCATAGGAGACACCCGAGGGCTTGATCACCATCAGATCGTGGCCGGGGACACGGGCTGAGACGTTCCCGGCGGTCCAGACCACCAGTTCGTAGCGGGTCAGCTCGGCGTGCAGGGCGCAGACCTCGGCCCGGATGCGGGAAATGGTTTCCAGGAGCGCACTCATGCGGAGACCTCCTCTGCGAGCAGGGACGTGGCCGCCTGGCGCTGGATGGCCTTGAGCCGGTGCATGACGTCGTTGGTTCCTCTGCCGAAGTAATCGTGCAGTGTGCGGTACTCCCGGAAAAGCTCGTCGTACGCGGCAGCGTTCTCCGGGACCGGGGTGTACACGGCGCCCGGGGCGGAGCCCATGGCGTCCGCGGCTGCCCGGATGTCCGGGTACCTGCCGGCGGCGACGGCGGCGTGGATGGCCGAGCCCAGCGCCGGTCCCTGGGTGGAGCCGATGGTGGAGAGCTGCAGCCCGGTGATGTCGGCGTAGATCTGCATCAGGAGCTTGTTCTTCAGCAGCCCGCCGGCGACGATGAACTCCTTCACCGGCACGCCGGAGTCGCGGAAGGCGTCCACGATGGTGCGGGTGCCGAAGGCCGTGGCCTCCAGGAGTGCCCGGTACGTGTCTTCGGGGCGGGTGGCCAGGGTCTGGCCCACCACCACACCGGACAGCTCGTGGTCCACCAGCACCGAGCGGTTGCCGGAGTGCCAGTCCAGGGCGATCAGGCCGTGCTCACCGATCGCCTGGCCGGAAGCCAGCTCGGTGAGGTATTCGTGGATGCCCAGCCCCGCAGCGGCCGCGGCCTGGTGGTATTCCGGCGGAACGCCGTACTTCGTGAACCAGCCGAAGATGTCCCCCACGCCGGACTGGCCGGCTTCGTAGCCCCAGAGTCCGTCGACGATTCCGCCGTCGACCACTCCGCACATGCCGGGCACTTCGCGCAGTTCCGTCCCGTTCATGACGTGGCAGGTGGACGTGCCCATGATGGCCACGAGCTGGCCCGGTTCCACCGCCTTGGCCGCCGGTGCGGTGACGTGGGCGTCCACGTTGCCCACGGCCACAGCGATCCCTTCCGGCAGCCCGGTCCAGGCAGCGGCCTCGGCGGTCAGGAAGCCCGCGGCGTCGCCGAGCCGGCCGATGGTGTGGTCCAGCTTGGCGCTCACGAAGTCCTTGAACTGCGGGTTCAGCGCGGCCAGGAAGTCCTCGGAGGGATACTTCCCGTCCTGGTAGATGCCCTTGTACCCGGCCGTGCAGGCGTTGCGGACGTAGTTGCCGCATAGCTGCCAGACAATCCAGTCCGCGGCCTCCACCCAATGGTCCATTTCCGTATAGGCTTCCGGGTCTTCCTCCAGCAGCTGGAGCCCCTTGGCGAACTCCCATTCGGAGGAGATCAGCCCGCCGTAGCGCGGCAGCCAGGTCTCGCCCAGTTCCGCGGCCAGGGCGTTGATCCGGTCCGCCTGCCCCTGCGCGGCGTGGTGGCGCCACAGCTTGACGTAGGCGTGCGGCCGGTTGGCGAAGCCGGGCACTTCATTCAGCGGCGTGCCGTCAGCCTTCACCGGCACCATGGTGCACGCGGTGAAGTCAGTGGCGATCCCGACCACGGCTGACGGGTCGATCCCGGCGTCCGCGATCGCCGCCGGCACAGCGTTCCGGAGCACGTCCCGGTAGTCGTTCGGCACCTGAAGTGCCCAGTCGCCGGGAAGGCGGGTGCCGCCGTCGGCCGCAACATCGGCCGGAAGCGCCTCGGTGACCACCGCATGCGGATAGTCGAACACCCCGCTGCCGAGTTCCTTGCCGTCGCGGACCCGGACCACCACGGCGCGGCCCGACAGGGTGCCGTAGTCCACCCCGATGACGTAGTTTTCGCTGCCGGGGTTGAAACCGGTGTCATCACTGGATTGCATGCTAAAAACCTCCATCCGGGAGGTGCTGGCCCCTATGCCCGGTATCGAAAACGTAAAAGATTCTCTTAGATTGTGAACGCTAACATATCTACGCGTCAAGCATTGGCGGCGCCCAATTTTAAGGCGCTCAGGCCGCGCTGTTCCCTCCGCCCACCCCGTCGCACCAATGGGGCAGGGGCCCCGCCCTGCTGGGCGGAGCCCCTGCCCTTCCAGGCATCTGGGTCCTTCTTGCGTCAGGTACTTCCCCGTGCCGCCTTAGCCGAGCTGGCTGTGAAGGCGCTCCAGCTCCGTCTTGGTAACGGGCAGGACAGTGCCGTGGCGCGGCGCACGAGGCAGTTCGTAGTTGCTCGCGAGCTTCCAGTCGGGGTTCTCGAGACTGGTACTTTCCAGGGGGATGTAGCCGCGGCCGCCAAACTCATCCACGAAGAGGTAATACTTCTCTTCGGTGTTTGATTTGAAGACGGTCGGCCCCTCCACGCCGCCGGTCCCGGCGTTCTTGCCGATGCAGTTGGCCATCAGGGACCAGTTGCGCGGGTTCGTGGCCGGCAGATCGACGGCCAGCAGATCGGTGGACTTCTCCTGCATGATGTCGAGGCAACCGGAGACCCGGGCCTCGTCCTTGGTGAACCGGTAATAGGTGTTGCCCTCCTTGATAACTGTGGAGTCGATGACCGAATCACCCGGGTCGTTCCAGACCTTGGCTTCGCTGAACGTCCGGAAGTCGCGCGTGGTGGAGTACATCATCTTGTTGTGGGTGCCGCCGGAGTGGTTGGGGTCGTTGTCGGCGTAGATCTTGGAAGCCCAGTAGACGACGTAGGCCCCGATTTTCTCGTCGTAGTGGGCTTCCGGCGCCCAGGTGTTCCCTGCCGTGTCCGGAGAGACCTTCACGTGCCGCTGCCCGGACCAGTTCACAAGGTCCGTTGACTCCCAGACTTCCAGGTACCGGCTGCCTTGGCGCTGGGAGGCGTCCCACGAGGTTCCGCTGCCGATGGAGAGGTCGGTGGCGATCATGTAGAACTTGTCGCCTTCCGGAGAGCGGATGACGAAGGGGTCCCGCAGGCCCTTTGTGCCAAGACCGGATTTCACCACGGGCTGTCCGCCGTTGAGTTCGTCCCACTTGAGCGCGTCATTGCCCCGGCTGGCGGCCATGAAGATGTTCTCTCCGGCGATGTCGTTGCCGGTGAAATACGCGAAGGCGTATCCTTCCTTGGCCTCCGCCTTGGGCAGCGGAAGGACGGCGACGCGAAAAGTCCTCTTCGTCTTGGCCTTGCCGTAGCTGACGAACGCGTGGAGGTTGAGCCGGGCAGGCTCGCTGCCGTAGGCCGGCCGCGTGACCTCGCCGGTGGCGGTGATGACGGACTCGTCTCCCGATGCCCAAACCACGCTGGTCCCGTGCCGGCCGTTCGTGGGCAGGGTGATGTTGCCGCGGATTCCCCCGGCATCCCACACGTTCAGGGCGGCTGCGGCCTCGCTGACTTTCTGCTCGCCGCTGATGTCTTCGAGGACGGTTACGGTGAAGGTCTTCGAAGCCGATGCCTCACCGGAAGTGGCCGTGGCCGTCAGCGTCACGGCCGCGTTTCCCGTCCCGTAAGCGGGACGCGTGACGGCGCCCTTGGACGAGACTGTCCCTTCGTTCGAGGACGACCAGGTGTAGGCCGACCCGTTGGGCCCGGTGAGGGGCAGGGCCAGGTCGGCGGTAACGGCGCTGGTGTCCCCGAGCGAGAGATCCTGCAGATCGAGGGCCACCTTCTCTTCCGGGGAGACGTAGCCGAGCTCGCGCACTTCAGCCGCCGAGAGGGCACGGTTGTAGATGCGGAAGTCGCGGACCTGCCCCTTCAGGTACTTGTCTCCGCTGTAGACCGATCGTCCCAGGTAGTTGGCCGTTGTGCTTCCGCCGCCGATGCTGCCGGGGGTGATGGTGACTCCGCTCCTGCGGGCCACTTCGACGCCGTCCTCGTACAGGACGGCGGTGCCGCCGGCGAGGGTGTAGGTGATGGTCTTCCAGGCGCCTCGCGCCAGGTCCCTGCCGGCATTGGCAGTCTGCTCCGTTGACCAGTTACCGCTGGCGATCGAGGTGCGGTACGAGTTGCCGGTGGTGAACAGATAGCCGTTTCCGGTGCCGTTGCTGGTATTGCCGAGTCCCCAAATGAAATAGGGGGTGGCCTGATCCGAAGCGAGCTTCACGTCCGTCGAGACGGTGATGGAGTCGAGGCCCCGCATGACGTCGTTGGGAAGGCGGACATGGGCGTTGGTGCCGCCGAGCTGCAGGCCTTCATCACCCAGGCGGCTGGCGTCGCCGCTGATCGCGCCGTTGCGTCCGTTTCCGGAGGTGTCTTCGGCAACGGTTCCGGTCGGTTCGGTCAGGTTGTATTTGAGGACCAGGCCGTCGTCAATGGCGGCCTGGGCGGGGGCGCCGGCGGCGAGGCCACCAAGAACAAGGGCAGCCGCTGTAAGGACTGCCGGCCCGGTGCGGGATCTAAGTGGAATTAGGGGCATGGATGATGCTTTCGTTAGGGCGGCAACGGCGCCGCGGTTGACGGGTCTTGGGGGCAGGCCCTGGGGCCTTGGGAAGCCGCAGCTGCGCGGCCCGGTTCAGGAGATTATGAGATCAGTAGTCAGGAGGTCAGCCTGACGATGAGGGCCTGCGCACCGCTCACCAGGATGTCCTGGAGGGCCTGGTTGTCCAGGCTGCGCCCGGCGAAGTCGAGGTACTGCTTCAGGTACCGCACAGCCTTTGCAGTGGATTTCTCCGCGAGTGCTTTCCGGGCGGCTTCCAGCCGGGCGCCGAGCATCGCGTGCGCCTCGGCTGTCATGGTGCCGGCGGTGCGGGCTGCATCCGCAACGGCCTGGAGGTCATCGATCTCGCCGGCCGGAGTCGTGAAGGCTGCGCGCTGGGCACACCGGTAGATGCGGTCGGCGTCAGCTTGGGAAAGGGCGCCCTCGATGATCCACGTGCTGTTCACCTGGGCGACGCGCTTCAGCAGTTCAGGCTTGTTCACGAAGGAAGCGGCGTCCCAGACGTCGTCGAGCAGGGTGGTCTTGTTGGCCCGTGCGGGGTTGGTCACGCCGGAATCCACGCCGCCAAACACGACTTTCGGCTCATTGCGCCGGAAGTATGAGTGGAATGCGTCCGCCGTTCCTTCGAGGAAGGGCGCCAGCTCAACGCCGGACAGGGTGAAGTGCAGTGGCTTGCCGGCAACCGGCTGCACGGCCGGGGCGAGGTCTCCGTTGAGCTTGGCCGTAGCGTACAGACTGAACGGCAGGAAGGTAGTGCGGCTGTCCCGTGCCACCAGGTGCACAGGTCCGTACATCAACGTCTGGACTCTCGGGTCGTCCAGGGCCCTTTCGGCACGGAGCGTGAACGGCATGTCAATCTCTACAGAGTCGCCGCTCTTCCACGCCCTGGGAATGTTGAGGTAGGTGCCGGGTACCGCCTGTCCGTCGACTGGGGTTCCGTTGACGCGGACGGTGAAGCCTGCCGTCGCCCATGCCGGAACTCTCAGCCGCAGTTCGAACTGGCCGTCGCCGGCGACCGTAAGTTTCGACCGCTGCTCGAGCGGATATGTGGTCTCCTGCGTCACTGTTAGGTTCTTGTCCGCCCAGTTGAGCTCGGAGGGAATATAGAGGTTCACGTACAGTGCGCTGTTGTCCTCGGCAGTGAAGTACACCGAATCCTGGTACTTCGTGGCCGACTCCATGCCGGTGCCTTCGCAGCAGGTGGTCCCGTTCTTCGGGGTGAAGTCGCGGACTGCGCCAGGCTGAAGGCCGATGAAGTAGGTCGCAAGCGGCAGCTCCGCGCTGTCCTGGTCCTGCTTCGAGCCAAGCACCTGGTTCAGGAGCGCGCGTTCGTAGTAGTCCATGTATGCGGGGTTCTGCTCCTTGAAGAACAGTTCGCGGGAGAGCTTGAGCATGTTGTAGGCGCAGCAGGTTTCGGCGTCCGTGTCATGCAGCGTGCTCGCAATCTGGTTGGGCGCCTTCCAGAATTCGGTCTGGCTTGTTCCGCCGATGCTGTAGGTTCGCGTGCCTGCGATCATGCCCCAGAAGTTGCGGGCGGACCTGAGGTACCTCTCATCGGCGGTCTTGTTGTACATGAGCATCAGCCCGGTGAAGATCGGGATGTGCTGGTTGGCGTGGAGGCCGGTGAGGACGTCCTTGTTGGCGGCACACGCGTCGATGAGGGAGTCGAGATCGAAGTATTTGGCGAGTTCCAGGTGCTCCGGTTTGCGGGAGTGCCCGTGGGTCTCAAGGATGGCTTCCACGATGCCGCCGAACTCGCCGCTGGAGAAGATCCCCCACATGCGCTGGCGGACGGCCGGGGTGAGCCTGCTGAGCCGCGAGTGCATCCAGTCACAGAGGCCGACCGCCAGGTCAAGGGCCTTCGGTTCCTTCGTGGCCGTGTACGCATCCAGCAGGCCTTTGAGGATCTTGTGCGCGGTGTAGTACGGGGCCCAGACACGGTAGTAGTCAGGGGTGGTCCTGCTCTCGAGTTCGATGAACTGCGTTTCGGGGTAGGCCGCGAGGAACCCGGGGTGGCTGGGCAGGCCCCAGGTGCGCCGCAGGGTGGCGTGACGGCCCTTTCCGGACGCGTCGGCCAGTGTCGACCCGCTGGTCTCGCTGCAGGCGATGGAAATGACGTCCCCGCCGCCTGCCGAGGTGGCGGACGCGCGCGTCCCGGCCAGCTCTCCGATCTGCCCCGCGGTCAGCGCCGCTGACCAGATGTTGACGTCCTGGTACCCGCCCGCGTAAGTCGGGTCGTTGTACTGGGAACGGCCCAGCCACACGTTGCCCAGGCTCCCCAGCATCGCGGGGGTCAAGGTCATGGCGGAGTTTTGGCCGACGCGCTGGCCATTGACGTACAGTGTGCCCGTCCCGCCGTCGAGCGTGACCGCAACATGGCTCCATTCGTTGACCGGCAACGGCGAGGAACCCACGATCGTCTGTTCGCCGCCCGCGAAGTTCCGCGTGATGGCGAACCGGGGAAGCCCGCTGCCGTCGCGCGGCGTCAGGAAGGCGTAGGTCCTGGTGTCATTTCCGAAGTCGAATATCCGCGCCCGGTTTCGCTGCCGCTGTGGGGCGCACCCATGCTGCGAACGTCATACTGTGAAGCCCGTCGACCGATCCCGGAGGCAGCTGACCGTAGAGATAGGACCCCCGGGCCAGCTCGACGGCGGAAGCGGAAACCCGGCCGGTTGTTGCCTGGACGGAGGGATCCTGCGAGAGCGACTGCCGGCATTCGTGGAGCGAGGAGACCAGGTTCTGCAGCTTCGTCCCGAACACCTCCTCCCCGGTGCTGGCATAGGCCTGGGCCAGCATGGACATATGGTGCCCGGTGAAATGACCCCTCAGGTTCCCGTTCGCTTCGCCGTCGAGGCCTTCCCACCCGCCGGCCGGCAGGGGCGTTACGCCGGCAATCGGCCGGAGGCCGGCGTTGGCCCGGAAAACATTGATGTAGCGGCGTTCGTCGTAGCCCCGGGCGAAGTTGAGGATCAAGTCGCGCTTCCGGGCGAAGACTCCGGGGCCCAGCGCGACGTCTGAAAGTTTGAAGGGGCGAAGGGCAAGCGCGGCGGTAACGCCGCCGGTGGCTGGCAGGGGCCCCTGTGCGGCGGCTGCCGTGGCCGCGGTTGCAAGCGAGGGGAGCCATGGAAGCGCCGCTGCGGCCGCTCCAAGCCTGAGGATATTGCGCCTGGATACTGGATTCGTCATTGGATCTCCGATACGTTGTCGCGGGCTGCCGCGGAAGTAGGGCAAGACAGGTGGCCCGGCCGGCTCGCCAGCCGGGCCACCTGTGGTCAAGCCCGGGTTACGTTCCTATTTGCGTGTGCTGCCGTCGGTAAGCCGGATGAAGGTCACCGAATTGGGCTCGAAGGTGTAGGTGAACTTCGGCCCTGCCCCGTTGAAAGCGCTCGCCGCGGAGGCGAGGTTCTGCCCGTCCGCAGTCTCGGTGAGCGTCGTCACGGCAGCGGTGGCGGCAATGTTGGCTGCGCCTGTGACGCTGACGTCCACGGGAGTCCGCTCAGCCGAGGTGTTGACCACCTTGACGATGGTGTCGCCTGATTTTGCGTCCTTGGTGACCACGGAGTAGATGGGATCGGCCGGCGTATCGTCCACCGTGCCCCACAGGACGTTGTCCAGGTACAGCTTGGCGGTGCGCCCGGTGACCTCGATGCGGATGTCGTATTCGTGTCCGGTTTGGATCACAGTGTTCTTTTCCAGGACATTCGTCTTGCCGCCGTTGACGGCTTTCTCGACGACGGACTTCGAGTTGTTCCAGCCGCCCAGGTTCCACCAGAAGTAGTTTCCGGTGTCCTTGACTCCGAAGGAGACGAGGAACCCTTCCGAGCCCGCCAGCTTTGTTGCCTTGGTGTTGAGCGTGTAGTTGCTCCAGTCGGCATTTCCGGCCGTCACCATGGTGTTCTGGGCGGTGGTGCTTGACTGCACGTAGGCGCCGTCCTGGATGGACCAGGATCCGGTGCCGTTGCCGGTCCACGCCGCAGCCGTTCCGGAGAAGTCATCGCTGAACAGTGTTGCGCCGTCGTTGCCGGTCACCTGGACGTCGTCATAGCGGGCGGACGTGGCCCAGGTGGACAGCCCGATCTTGCCTGCAATCGGAGCCACGGTCGAGGCCGGGTTTTCCTGGGTGCTCGGCACCACCTGCGTGCCGACGTTGTTCATGAACAGCTTCTGGACCTCGTAGTTGGGGGTGGTCCGGACGGACGTTCCGTTGAAGAACATCATGTCCGGGCTCCACTGCGTGTTGGCCTCATTCGCGATCAGCGGCGCGTAGGACGCCATCTTGACCACATCTGCGTTCCGCTCGAGGCCGGTCATGTACGAAGCTTCCGCGAGGGCGTTGAAGGGTTTGTTTCCACGGGAGGCGTACTCGCCAAGGAAGACCTTGTAGCTGTTGCGGTCGTAGGAGTCGTAGCGGTGGTTGTTGTTCAGGAACCAGGACGGTTCGTTGTAATAGTGCTCGTCGACGAGGTCGACGCCCGTGTCAGCGTTGAACTTGGCGAGGTCGTCGAATTCGGGACCCTGGCTGAACGGCCCCGTGTTTCCGATGATCTTGATCTCGGGGTGGGCGGCCCTGACGGCGTTGTAGAACTGGGTGAAGTATTGCTTGAACTCGGGCTTGTACTCCTCGTTGCCCAGGCCGATGCGGTCCAGGTTGTAGGGCTCAGGGTGGCCGTATGCGATGCGCTTTGCGCCCCACTCGGTGCTGGCGTCGCCGTTGGCGAATTCGATGAGGTCGAGCGTGTCCTGGATGTAGCGGTCAAGGGTGGCCTGGTCGGGAGCGGACTTGTTGTCTCCACAGCCCGTGACACCCACGGGAACCACCGGCACAGGGACTGCGCCCATGTCCTCTGCCCACTGGAAGTACTCCATGTAGCCGAGGCCGTACGTCTGGTTGTAGCCCCAGAAGTTCCGGTTCGCCGGGCGCTGCTCCACCGGCCCGATGGTGTCCTTCCACTGGTACGTGCGGGCGCGCGTGTAGTTGGGGGCTGAATAGGTGTCATAGCTTCCGGTGTTGACGATGCAGCCGCCCGGGAAGCGCAGGAATCCGGGCTTCAGGTCTGCGATCTTTTCGGCGAGGTCCTTACGAAGGCCGTTTGCCCTGCCGTTCCACGTGTCCTGGGGAAACAGCGAAATCATGTCGAGCCGGACCGTTCCGGTTCCCTGAACGACTGTCGCCAGCCGGCCCGCTCCGGTGGAGGACTTGGGCGACAACGTCAGATGGTACTTGGCCCAGTTGTCACCCTTGATTTTGATCGTGGCGGTGGCCAGACGGGTGCCTTCCGGTGTCTCCAGCGTTACGGCAAGGCTTGTACCGGCGGGGTTGGACGTGCGTGCCCAGACTGAGTAGTTGTATTTCTTGTGCGCCTCGAGCTTCTGCCCGGCGTTCCAGCCGCTGTTGCGGACGCCGACACCGGCGGCGCCGCCTGCGCCGGCGCTGACGGCGTCGATCTGCAGGTAGTTCCGGTTGTTCTCGTTCAGGCGATTGCCGTCATTGACGACGGCGACTGTTCCGTCGCTGCCCCGCCTGAGAGTTTCCCAGGCGGTCATGGGCGTGTAGGTGCGGTTGTCCCCGGAGTTGAATTCAAACGACCGGTTCTGGACGAGTTCGGCGTAAATGCCGCCGTCGGCGCCCTGGTTGATGTCCTCGTAGAAGGCCCCGTACATGGTGGGATCGATCGAAGGCCCGGTCTCGGCGGCATTGATGTTGATGGTTCGGTTGGTTGCTGTCTCTGCATTGGCGCCCAGCGCCGGGGCCAGTGACAGCATCGCTGCTGCCAGTGATCCGGCAAGCGCCATGGTGCAGGCCCGCTTTGCGGGACTTGGGGATTTCGATGGCATGGAAGAGATGGCCTTTCTCCATTGAACGGTCCGCCGGCTCGCCGGCGCAGCTCAGGCAAGGCGGCCGCCGACAGTTTCGCAGGATGCAAAACCGTCCCCGGGCGTGGCCGCCGGTGAATGGGTAAACAAAAGCTGTTAACGCTAACAAAGTGCGCGTCGGGAAAAGTATTCGACATCTTTGCAGTGTTGTAAAGGGCCTTGACAACAGCGGCAGCCGAGTGGATCACGCCCGGGGCACCCTTCCGGGATTCCAATTGGCCCGCCCTCCGTCGGCGCGGCCGGCCGGCCAGTCAGCCAAGTCGCCAATTTGTGACCCTGGCTACTTGACGACATTCTTTGTTAGCGTTCACAATGAGTCGCAGAGCGCATCAGCTCACTTGCAGCAATGGCGGTGTTCGAATTCTCCCGCCTGCATGTAACTACGCTTCCGGGAGGATGTTGTGTTTAAGAAATCCCTAATTGCGGTTGCCGCCGCATCAATGCTCACGCTGACAGCCTGCGGCGGAACCGGCAGTGCTGCCGGCAACGCGGGCAGTGACAAGATCACCATGGGCTTTGCCCAGGTCGGCGCCGAAAGCGGGTGGCGCACCGCAAACACCAAGTCCGTACAGGAATCCGCCAAGAAAGCGGGGGTCGATCTGAAGTTCTCAGATGCCCAGCAAAAGCAAGAGAACCAGATCAAGGCGATCCGTTCCTACATCCAGCAGAAAGTCGACGTCATTGCGTTCTCCCCCGTGGTGGAGTCCGGCTGGGACACGGTACTGAAGGAGGCCAAGACGGCGAAGATTCCCGTCATCCTCACCGACCGGGCGGTCGACTCCTCTGACAAGACCCTGTACAAGACGTTCCTCGGTTCTGACTTCGTTGAGGAGGGCAAGAAGGCGGGAGCCTGGCTCGTGGAGGATTCGAAGGCAGCCGCCGACACCGTCAACATCGTCGAAATTCAGGGCACCACCGGATCCGCTCCGGCGAACGACAGGAAAGAAGGGTTCGAGGAAGCCATCAAGGCCAATCCGAAGCTGAAGATCATCGCCTCGCAGAGTGGGGACTTCACCCGCAGCGGCGGCAAGCAGGTCATGGAGGCCTTCCTCAAGAACAACCCGGACATCGACGTTGTCTTCGCGCACAATGACGACGAGGGCCTGGGTGCCATCGAGGCCATCGAAGCGGCCGGCAAAGTTCCCGGCAAGGACATCAAGATCGTCACCATCGACGCGGTGAAGGACGGCATGACCGCCCTGAGCAACGGCAAGATCAACTACATCGTCGAATGCAGCCCGATGCTCGGCGACCAGCTCATGGACCTTGCCAAGAAGGTTATCGCCGGCGAGACCGTCCCGGAACGGGTGGTCACCGAGGAAACCACCTTCACCCAGGAGCAGGCAAAGCAGGTCCTTGCCAGCCGCCCCTACTGAGTCCCGGCGCCCTGAACGCCCGTGCGGCGGCGGATCACCGCCGCCGCTCGGCCGCCCGCCGCACGGCAGACCTAGCACAGAAAAGATACGAGGATGAACGAAATCGTTCCGGTCGTCGAGATGACCGACATAGCTATTGGATTTCCAGGAGTTAAGGCGCTCGACGGAGTCAACTTCCGCCTCTTCCAAGGTGAAGTCCACGCCCTCATGGGAGAGAACGGCGCCGGCAAGTCCACGCTGATCAAGGCCCTGACAGGCGTGTACACCATTGATTCCGGCACGATAACCGTACTCGGCGAGCACAAGCAGTTCTCAACGCCGGCAGCATCCCAGGCCGCCGGCATCAGCACTGTCTACCAGGAGGTCAACCTCTGCCCCAACCTGACCGTTGAAGAAAACGTGCTGCTGGGACGGGAACCGCGCCGCCGCGGCTCCATTGACTGGAAGGGCGTCCGGTCCCGGACCCGGGAGGTCCTCGCAGAGCTGCACCTGAACCATGTTGATCCCGGATCCCTGCTGTCCTCGCATTCCATCGCGGTCCAGCAACTCATCGCCATTGCCAGGTCGGTGGAGATCAACGCCAAGGTCCTCATCCTGGATGAACCAACGTCGAGCCTCGATGCCGATGAAGTCAACCAGCTCTTCCGCGTCATCCGGGACCTCCGCGACCGCGGCGTAGCCATCCTGTTCGTCTCCCACTTCCTCGAGCAGGTCTACGAGATCTCCGACCGCATGACGGTGCTCCGCAACGGAAAGCTCGTGGGCGAATACCTGACCCGCGACCTCTCCCGCATGGGCCTGATTTCCAAGATGATCGGCAAGGAAATGGAGGCACTCGCCGAGCTGGACCAGGCCCCTGCCCGGACACGTGCCAGGACAGGCTCCGAGGTGACGCCGTTCGTTGAGGCCCGCGGGCTCGGGAGGAAGGGATCGGTGTCGAACGTGGACCTGTCCATCTACCCCGGAGAGGTCGTTGGCCTCGCGGGCCTGCTGGGAGCAGGCCGGACCGAGATCGCCAGGCTCTTTTTCGGTGCCGACAAGGCCGATGAAGGTTCCATAAGGGTTAAGGGCGTCAGCCAAAGGATCCGCTCCCCGCGGGCCGCGATCGATAAGCGCATCGGGTTCTGTTCCGAGGACCGCAAGGAGGAAGGCCTCATCGGAGACCTGTCCGTCCGCGACAATCTCATGCTGGCCATGCAGGCCAGCAAAGGCTGGGCGCGCCGGATCCCACGCCGGGTCCAGGACGAGCTGGTGGCTGAGTACATCGCCACCCTCGATATCCGCCCGGCAAATCCCGACGCCCTGATCCGCAACCTCAGCGGCGGGAACCAGCAGAAGGTCCTGCTCGCCCGCTGGCTGATCACTTCCCCCGAACTGCTGATCCTCGATGAGCCAACCAGGGGAATCGACATCGGGGCGAAGACCCAGATCCAAAAGCTCGTCAACAAACTCGCGACCGAAGGGATGTCCATCCTCTTCATCTCCTCGGAGCTCGAAGAGGTCCTGCGCCTGAGCGACCGCGTCGCCGTCATCAAGGACAGGGAAATGGTCGCCGAAATCAAGAATGACGACGTCTCAGTGGAAGACGTCATGACGGTCATCGCCGGAGGAACGCAGTGAAATCCCTTATGAAGAACCGCCTTGCCTGGCCGGTGATCGCGCTGGCAGCGCTGCTGCTGCTGAACCAGATTTTCCGGCCCGACTTCCTGAGTCTGAGGATGCAGGACGGACACCTCTACGGCAGCATCATCGACATCATGCGCAACGGCGCCCCGACGATCCTCATTGCCCTGGGGATGACCCTGGTCATCGCCACCCGGGGCATTGACCTCTCGGTCGGCGCGGTGGTAGCCATCGCCGGAGCGGCATCGTGCGCCTACATCGCCGCTTCCCCGGAACCTGCCTCGCCGGTAACGGCAGCCATGGCCGTACTCATCGCCGTGTTGGCGGGCCTTCTCCTGGGCGTGTGGAACGGGTTCCTGGTCTCAACGGTCGGCGTGCAGCCCATCATTGCGACTCTGGTGCTGATGACCGCCGGACGGGGCATCGCCCAGCTCATCACGGGCGGCCAGATCGTCTCCGTATCGAATGACCATTACAAGTCAATCGGTGCCGGGTACCTGTTCACCCTTCCCGTCTCCATCCTGATCACCGCGGCAGTCTTCGTCCTGGCAGCCGTCCTCACCCGGCGCACGGCGCTGGGAATCCTCATCGAAGCCGTGGGCATCAACCCGGTGGCCAGCCGCCTGGCCGGGCTGCGCTCGCGGAACATCATCTGGATCGTTTACGTCTTCAGCGCGGTGTGCGCCGCCATCGCCGGCCTGATGATCAGCTCCAATGTCACCGCAGCTGACGCGAACAATGCCGGCCTCTACATTGAAATGGACGCGATCCTTGCCGTCGTCATCGGCGGCACTTCACTCGCCGGCGGGCGGTACACCCTGGCCGGGACCGTGATCGGGGCCTTCATCATCCAGACCCTGACCACCACCGTCTACACGCTCGGAATCCCGCCGGAAGTGACGCTGGTGTTCAAGGCCCTCGTCGTCATTACCGTATGTCTCCTGCAGGCGCCCAAGGCACGGAATCTGCTGCGGAGCCTCAAAGCCGCACCCAAGCCCGGCACAAAGGAAAAGGTCGCAATCTGATGTCCTCCCTGTCCACCCTGACGCCACTGACAGTCAAGGAACCGTCGCCCCTCCGCAGCCGCATGCGCGGAGGTGCCCGCTACGCGCCGACCCTCGCGACCCTGGGGCTCTTCATCGCCATGTTCGCCGTCGGTGCGGGCATGTACCCGAGCTTCCTCTCCGGCCAGGTGTTCCTGAACCTCTTCATCGACAACACCTTCCTGATCGTGCTCGCCGTCGGCATGACGTTTGTGATTCTGACAGGGGGCATCGACCTGTCGGTCGGAGCCGTCGTCGCACTGTCGATGATGGTCAGCGCCACACTTCTCCAGCAGGGCTGGAATCCGGCCGCCGTCATCTTCCTTGTCCTGGTCATCGGTGGCGGGCTGGGCCTCCTCATGGGACTGATCATCCAGTACTTTGACATCCAGCCCTTCATCGTCACCCTCGCCGGCATGTTTCTCGCCCGCGGCCTCTGCTACGTCATCAGCCTCGACTCGATCCCCGTCACCGAGGGATTCTTCACCAGCGTGGCCCAGGCCCAGATCCCGCTTCCCGGGGACCTCTTCGTCTCGCCCGGCGTCCTCCTGGCGCTGGCCATCGTCGCCGCAGCCTTCTTCATCCTCCACCACACCCGCTTTGGCCGGACCGTCTACGCCATCGGCGGCAATGAGCACTCAGCGATGCTCATGGGGCTGCCGGTAACGAGGACAAAAGTCCTGGTCTACGCACTCAGCGGCCTCTGCTCCGCCATCGCCGGAGTCCTGTTCTCGTTCTACAGCCTCTCCGGCTACAGCCTCGCAGCGCAGGGAATGGAACTTGATGCCATCGCCGCCGTCGTCATTGGCGGCACCCTGCTGACGGGCGGAACGGGCTACGTCCTGGGATCCGTCGTGGGAGTCCTGGTGCTGGGAATCGTCCAGACCTTCATCGCCTACGACGGAACCCTCAGTTCCTGGTGGACAAAGATCGTCATCGGCGGACTGCTCCTCGTCTTCATCCTGCTGCAGCGGCTCTTCGCAAGGAAGACGGCCTAAGCGGCCCGGCGCCGCCGGCTTCCCAACTCGTCACACCCGATTCATCAGCGCCAAAACCATTTCACAAATCGCGACGCCCGGCCCGGGACCCTGCACGCCTTGTGCCGCAGCCCCACTCCGGTGCTTCATCAATGACCCCTTCTCCGCTGCCGCGCGGCCTCGCACGAGGCCGTCCGCGCCCACGCGTAGAAGGGAATCCAGGAAGGACGCTCTTACTATGAATGCTCCCCTCAACCGGCAGTTTTCGCGCCGCTCGTTCCTCGGCTCGGGAACCGCCGCAGCCGCTACCGTGATACTGGCCGGCGCGGGTGCGGGAACCCTGGTGACGGCCCCGGCGGCCGCCGCCGCTCCCGCCCTTACGACGCCGGTCATCAACCCGATCGTTCCGCAGCGGGCTGACCCCTGGCTCATGAAGCACACCGACGGCAGGTACTACTTCACCGGCTCCGTGCCTGAATACGACCGGATCATCCTCCGCTCCTCATCCACCATCTCCGGGCTGGGCAGCTCCTCGGAGGCCGTGGTGTGGACGCGGCCCGCCACCGGGACCATGGGAGGCTACATCTGGGCACCGGAGCTGCATCACTTTGACGGGAAGTGGCACATCTACTTCGCCGCCGGGGACAGCACCGACGTTTTCCGGGTGCGGATCTACGTGATATCCACGGCCGCGGCTGACCCGACGACCGCGGTGTGGGAACCGCCGGTCCGCGTGTACACGCACGCCGACACTTTTTCCCTGGACGCCACCACCTTCGAGCACGCCGGCACGCGGTACCTGCTCTGGGCGCAGAGCGATACAGGCGTGAATTCGAGCCTGTTCGTCGCCTCCATGTCATCTCCCTCCACCTTGTCCAGCGCTCCGGTCCGCATCGCTGTCCCCACGCTGGACTGGGAAACCAGGGGGTACAAAGTCAACGAAGGGCCCGCCGTGATCAAGCGGAACGGCCGGATCTTTGTGTCCTTCTCAGCCAGTGCGACAGACGCCAACTACTGCGTGGGCCTCCTGACCGCGGACGAAAACGCGGACCTGCTCAATGCGGCGTCCTGGACGAAGACCCCGACGCCGGTATTCAGCACCTCGGAGGGGTCAAAGCAGTACGGGCCGGGGCACAACTCCTTCACGGTCGACGAAGCGGGCAATGACGTTCTCGTGTACCACGCCAGGTCCTACCGCGACCCGATCGGCAACCCGCTCTTTGATCCCAACAGGCATGCCCGCGTTCAGCGGCTGCACTGGAAGGCAGACGGAACACCCGATTTTGGCGTTCCGGTCGGGGACGGGGAGCTCCCCGTGCGATTGGAATCAGCCGCCGCCCCCGGCGCCTATCTCGTTCACGACGGGACAATCGTCACAGCCTCGTCGGCGCCGTCGCTGGGGGCGTCCCAGTTCCGCATTGCCCCCGGCTATGCCAAGAAGAACTCCGTGGTCATCGAACCGGTCCTGACCAAGGGACGTTACCTTCGGATCCAAAGCTCAACCGTCGCCATCGCGTCCACCGCCGGATCGTCGTCGGCATTCATCCAGCGGGGGGGACTTTCGGATCCGGCAGGAGTCTCCTTCGAGTCAGTCGACCTTCCCGGTTCCTATCTGCTGCTCCGGCAGGGCGTCCTGACCGTAGCCACGGCAGGCAAGAACGACAGGGCCACGGCCACCTTCTTCCTGGACTCATAGCCGCACGGTACGGCCGTCGTCAGCATCTCCTGCAGGGCCCGGTAAGCCTCCCGGCTGCCGGGCCCTTGCGTGTGCCACTTGAGAGGTGTGCACGGGCCTCAGCCACGGGCTCAGCGTGCGGCGTGTTCAGCGTGCGGCGCGTGGCGGCGCCGTCGTCGAACGAACCACAAGCCTCGGGTTGACCACCGACGACGCACCTGAATGGCCGTTGGCCATATCGAAGAGGAGCATCTGCATGCACCGGGCTCCGAGTTCCTTGAAACCCTGGTTGACAGTGGTCAGGGGCGGCACAAGATAAGCGGCCTCGGGCTGGTCATCGTAGCCAACGAGGCTGATGTCCTGCGGGACGCGCAGCCCGGCTTCGCTAAAGGCACGCAGGGCTCCCAGTGCCATCTGGTCGTTGGCCGCGAACAGCGCGGTGACATTTCCTACGGCCGCAAGTTCAAGCCCGGCGCGGTAACCGCTTTCGGCGCTCCAGTTGCCTCGGATCAGCACGGAGTCGGAAAGTTCCGCCTGGGCGAGGGTACGACGCCAGCCGTCGATGCGGGCGGCGGCGTCAATCCAGTCCGGCGGCCCGGAAACATGGGCGATGGCTGTATGGCCAAGGTCCACCAGATGCTGCACGGCAAGGCTGGCTCCCATCCGCTGGTTCACCGCGGCGACACTCAGCCGCTCGTCGACGCCGAAGCCCACCGCTACCAGCGGGACGGCCATGCTGATGGTGCTGAGCGATTCGAACATGGCCTCGTGCGGCACGATCACGACGATGCCGTCCACCGACTGCATCATGAAGTATTCGAGGGCGTCCTTGATCGCGGCGGGCGTGACTTCACTGAGGCTGGCCACGCTGACGAAATAGCCCTTGTCGCGGGCTGCCTGCTGCACTCCAAGCAGCGTATTGGCCGGACCGTAATGGGACATGTCGCTTCCCAGGACGCCTATGGTCTGGGACCGCCGGGTGACCAGGCTGCGCGCTGCGGTGTTCCGGCGGTAGCCCAATTCTCCGATGGCCTTTTCGACGCGTTCGCGGGTTTGCGGGCTGACGTTCGGATGGGCGTTGAGGACCCGCGAGACCGTCTGGTGTGAAACGCCGGCCAGCCTGGCCACGTCCTCCATTACGGGGGGACGCCTGGTCTCTGATCCTACTGACATTCCTCCCCCTAAGTTAGCGCTAACAATTAGTTTACCAGCTATGCCGAAATCAGGCTGCGGGAAAACCGGGGTCTCAGGCAGGGGCGGAGGTGCTCTGCCGCACCACCAGTTCGGGCGCCACCACGGTACTGCTTACGCTTTCGCCGTCCCCGATGGCGGTCAGCATGATGTCTATGCAGCGCCGGCCGAGTTCCTCGAAGTCCTGGCGGACGGTGGTGAGCGGCGGGTTGAAGTAGCCCGATTCCGGCTGGTCATCGAACCCGACCACGGAGACGTCGTCGGGCACGCGGACGCCGGCCTCATTGAACGCGCGCAGCAGGCCCAGCGCCATCTGGTCGTTTCCCACGAAAACGGCCGTGGCCGAGCGTTCTGCGGCCAGCTTCCTGCCAATCTCGTAGCCGCTGCCGGCGCTCCAGTCCCCCGTCATCAGGAGATCGTCGTCAAGGCCTGCGGAACGCAGGGCGGCGCTCCAGGCCTCGGCCCTCGCCACGCCGTCGATCCAGTCCTGCGGCCCGGCGATGTGCCCTATCCGCCGGTGGCCCAGTTCAATCAGATGCCCGACGGCGAGTTCGGCTCCCCGCGCCTGGTCCACCATGGCGCCGCTCACCGCGTCATTTCCCAGCGACCCCACCGCCACCACCGGGACCCCGAGCTTCAGGTCCGCGAGGGCCAGCAGCGTGTCGGAGTGCGGCACGCTCACCACGATGCCGTCGACGGACTGGTCCATGAAGTGCCTGACGGCATCGAAAATCGACTCACGGCTGACGGACTTCAGCGCCGCGATACTGACAAAATAGCCGGCGTTCCGGGCCGCCTGTTCAACCCCCAGCAGCGTGTTGGAGGGTCCGTACTGCGAGAGCTCGCTGGCCAGGACGCCGATGGTCTGGGAGCGCCGGGTGACCAGGCTCCGCGCCGCAGTGTTGCGCCGGTACCCCAACTCGGCGATGGCTGCCTCCACGCGTTCGCGCGTGGCCTTGCTGACATTGGGGTGGTTGTTGATCACCCTGGAGACGGTCTGGTGCGAGACTCCGGCGCGCTCCGCCACGTCCTCAAGCCGCGGCAGCCGCGCGTTGCTTTTAGTCATGGGGCTATTGTGCGCGACGCCGCGCCGCAACACGAATGCCGCACTGGCCCGGGGGCAGCAGGCACGCAAAAAAGTCCCCGGTTCCTGTTGCCAGGAACCGGGGACTTTCCACTCTTCGCTAAAAGAGTGGGCCCTGTGGGGATCGAACCCACGACCCACGGATTAAAAGTCCGATGCTCTACCAACTGAGCTAAAGGCCCAAACTGACCGTCGAAATGCCTGCCTCAGCGGCCTGCACAGCGGGTGTCAGTTCCAGTCCATTTCTGGACGTTAATACTGTACCCCAGTCCGGGGGTTGTCTTTCGCACGCGGCCTCCCGCCGCCGTCGTTCCGCTCGTTTCCCGGCCTGGCCACGGCGCAAACCGCGCGGCCCCGCGGAGCGAAGGCTCCGAAGGCGCGCTCGATTCCCGCACGGACCAGGAGTAGCGTGGGACCATGAGCGAGAAAGCAGGAACCAGCGGCCCGGGCGGGGCGGAGCGGCACCACAAACCAAAGCCTTTTGCGCCCATTGATTTCGAGCCATTCGCAGGCGGTGCGGATCCGGCACGCGTGTCCGAAGCGGCACACCTTGCCGCCCAGGCGCTGGTGCGCCACGGGCGGGACAGCGACGATCCCGTCATCACCAAACGCCTGGTGAAGCTCGCCGACGAACAGGGCCTCGAGGCCATCGCCGAAATGTGGGCCGAAAGCCCGGCGCGCTCACTTCCCGGTGCGCTGTGGAGGCTGTATGCCCTCCGCGCAGCGACCGTCCAGGACCCGGAGCGCATTTCCGTCTACTTCAAGGCGGGCAAGGACACGGCGCAGGTGTCCAACGTGGTTGCCGGAGCGGCCGAACCGCCGGGCGCCGACGAAATGAAGACCATGGCTGACGCCATTCTGTCCGGAGCGTTCGACGGCGACTTCGACGTTGCGCTGGAGCGTTCGGCCGCGTTTTGCCGCGTGGTTGCGCTGGGACAGGCCACCCTCGCGGACGGTGCCGACCACAGCAACGAGGTCCACGCCCGCAAGCTGACGCGCAACTCGCACCTCCTGGTGAAAACCGCCGAAGACCTCGAACACGCCGCCAACGCCTGGCGGCTGGGCGAGCTCGACTGACCCATTGGGCCCGATCTGTCAATGTTGACTTGGAAGGGCCAAAGTAGAACACTGAAACTGGTGCCGAGCCGCGAAACCCCCGGGCTTCAACATTTAGCCGCCTAGAGCGGCCTACCGCCGAGAGGCGTATCCGGTTCGGCACCATTTTCATGCCCGGTTGCCGCTGCCGGTAAAGTACTGACTAGCTGCGGGGCAGGACGTCAAGTCACACAATCCGCAGTGCCCAGCCCTGACGATCCTCCGGAGACCGGTACTAATGAAGCTGCGCCTTTTTCCGCAGGAGCCCGCGGGGCTGAACCTTCTCTCGCAGCTGGCACAGCAGATCGTCCTGGCCAGCGCCACCATGGCGGAGATCCTGGGAGCACCGGCCACTGAGCATGACCGGCTTGTCGAGGACATGCACAACCACGAGGCCAAATCCGCTGAGCTGCACTTCGCCCTGCTGACCCACATGCGCACCAGCTTCGTGAACCCGCTGCCCCGCGAGGACATGTACGGCCTGTCCCTGTGCCTCAACGAAGCAATCGAGAAGCTGGACGCCGCGGCCGAGCTCGTGGCGCTCTACAAGCTGGACCGGCTTCCGAAACGGGCCGCCGACCAGCTTGAGATCATCAGCCGCCAGGCCGAACTCACCGCTGATGCCATGCGGCGGCTGAACAACCTCGATGACCTTGAGGACTACTGGATCGAGGTCCTGCGCCTGGCCAAGCGTGCCGAGCGGACGCACCGGATCTGGGTGGCGGACATGCTCAAGGACATGAAGTCCACGCAGTACGCCCGGAACAGGGACATCGCCAACCAGCTGGTGGACGTCACCAAGGACATGCGGCGCATCGCCACCCAGGTAGGCAGCATCATCGTCAAGGAATCCTGACGTGACGCTGTTCATCTTCGCCATGGTGGTGGTCCTGGCCGCGGCGTTTGCGTTCATCAACGGCTTTAGGGACGTGTCGACGTCGGTGGCCCTGGCAGTGCGCACCCGGGCGCTGACGCCTACGGTGGCCGTCCTGCTGGCAGCCGCCTTCAACTTCATCGGCGCCCTGCTCAGCGCCGGCCCTGCCGTGGCCGTCAGCCAGACCTGGGTCACCCTCCCCCGCGGCGACAGCGGCCTGACCATCCTGGCGGCCGGCCTGGCCAGCGCCTGCACCTGGGGCCTGTTGCTCTGGTGGCGCGGCATCCCGTCATCCTCCACGCATGCCCTGGTGGGCGGCCTGGCGGGCGCCGGCACCGCGAGTGTGGTGGTGGGCGGCAACTCCGTGGGCGGCGTGGACCAGTCACTGCTGTTCCAGGTGGTCCTGCCGCTGGCCCTCTCGCCGGTCATCGCCTTCATCGGCGCGTACCTGCTGGTCTTCCCGGTCACCTGGGCTGCCCGCTATGCGCAGCCGAGCGTCATTAACAAGCGTTTCAGGACCGCACAGTCGGTCGCCGCGGGGGCGGTCGCCTTTGGCCACGGGCTCCAGGACGGGCAGCGCATTAGCGCCGTGCTTCTCCTGGCCCTCCTGGCCGCGGGGTACAGTGGCGGCGGCTCCATCCCGCTCTGGGTGGCCATGGTGTCGGCGGTCATGATCACCGTTGGCACGCTGTTCGGCGGCTGGCGCATCTCGCACACAGTGGGCTACCGACTCATCCGGATCGACCCGCTCCGCGGCGTGGTGGCGCAGGGCTTCAGCGCCATCCTGCTGTTCATCGGCGCGATCGGCCTCCACTGGCCGCTCTCCACCACGCACACCGTCACGTCGTCCGTGCTCGGCGCGGGTGAAAACCAGAATTTCGCCACAATCCACCGGAAGCTGGTGGTCCGGATCCTGGGGCTCTGGGTCCTGACGCCGGTCGCCACCGCAGCGGCTGCCTTCGTCCTTGAACTCGCGCTCTCCCCGCTCATCGGCGCCTAACACCCATCGAGTGCTGCAATACGGCCCTTCTGAGCGCTC
>NZ_JAGGPM010000042.1:0-59068 GCF_018613835.1 Arthrobacter sp. ISL-5
AACATCGGTGGATCAAGGCTAAAGCTGGGCCAGAACCTGGGCCGGTTTGTTGGTGGTGATCTCGTGAATACCGAGCCCCTGGCACAAGGCCACGTCGTTCTCGGCATCCACTGTCCACACGCGGAACCTGCGGCCCGAGGCCAGCCAGCGCTGGACGGTGCGGGCTGGCGCACGTAGTCGATGCCCGGCCCGGCCATGCCCACTTCGCAGTCGTTGAGGATCCGCTCACCCTCCAGCTGGGCGGCTTTCATCACGTTGGCCACGGCCCCGCCCGTGAGCGGTCCAAGGCCCAGCTCTTCCCGGATTTCGGCGACGTTGATGTCATCCAGCAGCTGGCAGATGAACTCCCCGGGTACGGTCTTGCGAAGATGCCGCACCGAGTCCGGGCTGAAGCTCATGAAGGTGATCCGGATGTTGGCCAGCCGGGACGTCAAGGGGTCCCAGCCTTCCCTGCGGAGAACCTCCAGCACCCGGTCCTCCAGTTTCAGCTGGTACGGGCTGGGATGTTTCAGTTCGATGGCAAGCCCGATGTCACGCCCGAAGTCCCGGAGTAGGTCGAGCAGGTCGGGCAGCGTCAGGAACTGCTCGGACCGGGCGCCGTACGCCTCGGGAATGCGGACTCCCTTCCACGAGGAGAAGTCCAGCAGGCGCAGTTCGTCGATGGTCCGTTCGGCCACCGGCCCCGTGCCATCGGAGGTGCGGTCCAGGTTGGCATCGTGCAACAGAACCACGTGCTGGTCGCGGGTCAGGTGCACATCACATTCCACGCCGTCGGCTCCGTCGGCCAGGGCCCGGAGATAGGCTGCGCGCGTATGCTCCGCAAAGTCCGCGCTGGCGCCCCGGTGGGCATAGACCAGGGGGCGGGCCGGGGCTGCATCCTCGATCGTCATGCTGACACGTTAGCGGACAGCCGCTACGGAAGCGGGACTAGGCTGGGCACATGCAGGTGAACTCTGAGCCAACCACCCAGCCCGAAGCGCCTCCCGCAGCACCGCGGGCACCCTCCCGCCCGGCGCAGGTCCGTCCCGCCGTCGCGAAACGGCAGCTCAGCGCCGGCGACGCCGAAAAGGCGGCTGCCCTCCGGAGAATGAAGCTCCTGGCGCTCAGCCTGCTCATCGCCATGGCCGTTGTGTTCATCTTCGCCTTCGCCCTGCAGAAGCAGTACCCCTGGCTGGAATACGTCCGGGCCGCGGCCGAAGGCGGGATGGTGGGCGCCTTGGCCGACTGGTTCGCGGTGACGGCCCTGTTCAAGTACCCCATGGGCCTGAAAATCCCGCACACCGCCATCATTCCGCGCCGCAAGGACCAGATCGGCGCGTCGCTTGGAGAGTTCGTGGAGACCAACTTCCTCTCGGAGCAGGTGGTCCAAGAGAAGCTGGCCAGCCTGAACATTTCCGGCAGGGCTGGCCAGTGGCTGTCCGGTCCGGGCGGCGCCGAGCGGGTGGCCAAGGAAGGTGCCGCGGTCATCCGCGGCGCGTTCAAAGTGTTGAACGACGACGACGTCCAGGCAGTAATCGAGGGCATGGTCCGGAAGCATCTGCTCGCGCCGCCGTGGGGGCCGCCGGTGGGCAGGATGGCAGAGCGGATCTTCGCCGAGGGGCACCACCACACGCTCATTGACCTGCTGGTGGACCGCGCCGCGGACTGGGTGGCGGCCAACCACGAAACCGTCAACCGGCTGGTAACGGACCGCTCACCGCAGTGGGTTCCCAGCTTCGTGGACGGCCTCGTGGGAGACAAGGTCTACCTCGAGCTGCTGAAGTTCGCCCGCGCGGTCCAGACGGACCCCCAGCACCAGGTCCGCCTGCACATCGACAAATACCTCACCGACCTGGCCCAGGACCTGCAGCACGATCCGGCCATGATCGCCCGCGCGGAAGGCATCAAGGCCCAGGTCCTCGGCGACCCGGAGGTCCGCGAACTGGCCTCCCGGACCTGGGCGACCATCAAGAACGCGCTGCTCACCGCCGTCGACGATCCGGACAGCGAGCTGACCGTGAAATTCAAGGCCGCCGTCCGCGACTTCGGCGCGCGGCTGGTCAACGACGACGAACTGGCCGGCAAGGTCAATGCGTGGATCGGCGATGCCGCCGGCTACCTGGTCCGCACGTACCGGTCCGACATCGCCGCGGTGATCACGGACACCGTGGCGCGCTGGGATGCCGAGGAGACGTCGCAGAAGATCGAGCTCCAGGTGGGCAAGGACCTGCAGTTCATCCGGATCAACGGCACGGTGGTGGGGTCGCTGGCCGGGCTCGCGATCTTCACGGTGGCGCATCTGACGTTCGGCTAGGAACGCTCCGGCGGAATGCCCTTGACAGGGCGGACCGCCAGGGCCACGTTGGTGTCTACAACGCCGCCTGGTCTCCCGCCGGACCGTCTCGCGAGGACACGATCCGGCACCGCGGCATTGGTTCCGCAGCGTTCGGAATGAGGTGCCATGAGCCGCAATCCTTGTCCCACCACTGACGAACCAACGGCGTTCCGCCGCAACCGGCGGAGATCCGCGGCCCGGAAAACGGGCCGGCTGTTGTGCCTCCTGTTGCTGTCCGCGGCATTTTCTGCCCAGTTCCTCCCGGCGGCCGGCGCCGGTTCCGATCCCGACGGCGG
The DNA here is from genome assembly GCF_018613835.1 of Arthrobacter sp. ISL-5. Taxonomy (GTDB): domain Bacteria; phylum Actinomycetota; class Actinomycetes; order Actinomycetales; family Micrococcaceae; genus Arthrobacter. Next base: position 2,611 of record NZ_JAGGPM010000042.1, read on the forward strand.
CTACCGGCCCGGCAGTCCCGGCCTGGGTGATCCGTACTATCCGCTGGACGGCAACGGCGGTTACGACGTAGGGCATTACCTGCTGGACCTCAGCTACGACCCCGCAACGAACGTCCTGGCCGGTTCCGCCACGATCAGCGCAGAGGCAACGCAGAACCTTTCCGCTTTCAACCTGGATCTTGACGGCCTCACGGTCCGCTCCGTCAAGGTTGACGGCGAGGCCGCCGCATTCACCCGCAGGGGCACGGAGCTCACGGTGACGCCGCGCAAGGGCCTCAAGGACGGACGGGAATTCGAGGCCGTTGTGGCGTACGACGGCGTGCCGAAGACGCTCACCGCCCAGTTCGGCACGTCCGGGTTCTTCCACACCGACGACGGCTCACTGGTGATCGGGCAGCCCCATGTGGCCGCAACGTGGTTTCCCGCCAACGACCACCCGCTGGACAAGGCCTCCTTCACGTTCCGGATCACCGTTCCGCAGGGGCTGCAGGCAGTGGCAAACGGAGTGCTCAGCGAACAGGAATCGGAGCCGGAGTCCGTGCAGGGCCGGGGACACAGCACGGCAACCTGGGTCTGGCACGCGGAAGAGCCGATGGCCACCTACCTTGCCACCGCGAGCGTCGGCCAGTTCCGGCTCAACGCCTACCGGAACGGCCGGATCAGCTACGTGGATGCCATCGATCCCGGCCTCTTCACGCCGGTGGTGACGCCGCGGACCGGCGCGAACTTCGCATGGTCGCACGCCGGCACGGGTTCATACACGCGCCTGACCAGGACCATCCGCGTTCCCCAGGCCGGGGCCCGGCTCTCCTTCTGGCTCACGCGGAACATCGAGGCGGGGCGCGACTTCGCGTTCGTGGAAGCGCGCACAGCGGGGGCCGCCGACTGGACCACGCTGCCGGATGCCAACGGCCACACGTCCGCCGATACGGGCCGGTCCTGCACCGGTTTGCTGGCGCTCCACCCGTTCCTGAAGCACTATCAAACGCCCGGCGCCAAAGGCGTATGTGCGCCCACAGGCAGCTCGGGTAAATGGTGGGCCGCCACGGGGCAGGGCACCGGTTGGGAGCCGTGGGCCGTCAACCTTGCCGGCTTCGCGGCGAAAACCGTGGAAGTCTCGCTCACCTATGTCAGCGATGACGCCATCCCCTTCGACGGCGTGTCCGTGGATGACATCACCGTCTCGACGGGGCAAGGCTCCACGTCCTTCGAAGACGACGGCAACACGATGGACGGCTGGACCGCCTCGGGACCGCCTGCCGGCAGTCCTCCCGGCGCAAGCGGCTGGAGCGCCGGAACGCAGGGTCCGCCGTCGCTCGGCGACAAGGTCCAGGCGTCCTTCAAAAGGCAGCCGGAGATCATCAGGTTCCTGGCCGGGTTCCTCGGTCCGTACCCGTTCAAGGCCGCCGGAGGCATCGTGGATGACGTGAGGAACCTCGGTTTTGCCCTGGAGAACCAGACCAGGCCCATCTATTCCAGGCTCTTCTTCGCCACGCCGAAGGGCGGCGACTCGGTGGTGGTCCACGAGCTGGCACACCAGTGGGTGGGCGATGACCTGTCAGTGAAGGAGTGGCGGGACATCTGGCTCAATGAAGGATTCGCCACCTACGCGGAGTGGCTGTGGAGCGAACAGGAAGGACGGGAAACCCCGCAGCAGCTGTTCGACTTCTATGCCGCCGCGATACCCGCGGAAGCACCGTTCTGGTCCGTCAGGATCGGCGATCCCGGAACGGCGGCCCTGCTCGACTTTGCCGTCTACGCGCGCGGTGCCATGACGCTGCACGCGCTTCGCACCCGGGTGGGCGACGAGGTGTTCTTCGGCATCCTCAAGGAGTGGACGGACTCCCACGCCGGCGGCAACGTTGCCAGCGCTGACTTCATGGAACTGGCCGAGGAGCTTTCCGGCCAGGACCTGGCGGGCTTCTTCAACACCTGGCTTTTCACGGCGTCCAAGCCCGCAGGACTGGACGCCGTTGCTCGAAGGTCCGCGTCCCTGGCCATGGATCCGCCGGAGACTGCACGGTTCCTGGAACAGCGGGTCCAGGCCGGCCTCAGGCCCCGATAGCGCCGAGGAAACGGATCCGCTGGCCGGGCCGGGCCTGGCCCAGGAGATCCAGGTCAGCCCGCCGCACGACGGCGATGACGGGGTAGCCGCCTGTCACCGGATGGTCTGCCAGGAACACCGTGGGAAGGCCCGACGGCGGCACTTGCAGCGCGCCGAGCACGGCACCTTCGCTGGGCAGTTCTTCCGTCCGGTTCTGGCGGAGGGGCCTGCCCAGCAGCCGCGCCCCGATCCGGTTGGATTCCGGCGACATGGTCCAGAACTGGCCGGTGAGCCGGCGGAGGGACCCGTCGTCGAACCAGTCGGCTCTGGGGCCCCGGTCCACCCGCAGGGTGATGGGACTGTCGGGGTCCGGCGCGCGGCGGAAAACATGGCGGACGACGTCGGGCGCCGGAACGTGCACCGGAGCCGCGGCCGTTACAGCTGCGCCGTTACCGCGCGTCAGGGCGAGGGTATCCCCCGCCTTCAACGGCGGCGGCCCCTCGCCGGAGAGCAGGTCGGCGCTGCACGAACCCAGAAGTGCCGGGGCGGCGATGCCGCCGGACACGGCCAGGTAGTAGCGGATTCCGAAAGCCGGCGGACCGAATGCCATAACCGCTCCCGGCGGAACCCGGACGGCCTGGTTGAGGTCAATGTCGGTGCCGTTGACGGTGACTCTGCCCTCGGCCCCCGTCACGGCGACGCTGGCTCCCGTGACGAACCGCAGGCGGAGTCCGCCCAGCAGCACCTCGAGTCCCGGCGCTCCGGGCGCGTTGCCCAGCAGTGCATTGGCCAGCATCAGTGATTTTCTGTCCAGCGCACCGGAGGGGCTCAGTCCCAGGTCGGCCGACCCCCGCCGGCCCAGATCCTCGATGAGCGTCAGCGGCCCCGGGGCCATCACCACGATGCCCATCAGACCTCCCGAAACCGCACGGTGTCTCCCGGCCGGATCAGCGCAGGTTCGGGCCGGGCCGAGTCCCAAAGCACCGCCGTCGTGGTTCCGATCAGCTGCCAGCCGCCCGGGGAGGACCGCGGATACACGCCGCTGAACTCGCCGGCGAGCCCCACGGCACCGGCCGGCACCGCGGTCCGCGGCGTGCTGCGGCGGGGCACGGTCAGCTGATCGCCGTCCGTGACGAGGTAGACGAAGCCGGGCGCGAATCCCGCGAACGCCGCCGTCCAGTGCGCTCCGGTGTGGCGCCTCACGACGTCGGCCTCGGTGGTCCGGAGAAGTCGCGCAACCTCGGCCAGGTCCGGGCCTCCGTACGCCACGGGAATTTCCACGCTTCGCCCGGACTCAGCGGCGCTGTGGTCCGGCTCTGCGGCGGACAGCCAGGCCAGGACGTCCGACGGCGCCAGCAGGTCGGGGTCGAAGGTCACCAGCACGGTCCGGGCAGCCGGCACGACGTCCACGACGCCCTGCGGGCGGCCCGTCATTCCGGCGCCGAGGAGACCGCGGTAGAACGCGATGACGGCAGCCAGGTCCGGCAGCTCCACGAGGAAGGCGCTGTCACCATAGGGCACCATGGCGGGCAGCTCAGGCGAAGGGCTCAAGCTCCACACCAGCTTCTTGAAGGCCCGCCCTGACGGCGGCCGCCATGCCCACGGCCCCGGGCGTATCGCCATGGATGCACAGCGAGTCAGGGTCCACCCGCACCACCGAACCGTCCACGGCCACCACCTCGCCCTTGAGCGCGAGGCGGACGGCCCGTTCCACGATCGGTCCGACGTCGTGCAGCACGGCACCGTCCTGCGAGCGCGGCACCAGGGTGCCGTCGGGCAGGTAGGCGCGGTCCACAAACGCCTCGCGGAACACAGGGTGGCCCGCGTCCTGGGCGTGCTTCAGCAGCTCCGAGCCCGGCAGGCCCAGGACCGGCAGGCCCGGATCGTACGCGTGGATGGCGGCCACGATTGCCGAGGCCTGTTCGGCGTCGTGGAACGCCCGGTTGTACAGGGCGCCGTGCGGCTTGACGTAGTCCACGGATGCGCCCACGGCATGTGCCACTCCGTCGAGCGCGCCCAGCTGATATAGGACATCGCCGAACAGCTCGTCAAAGGACATGTCCAGGGAGCGCCGTCCGAATCCCGCGAGGTCACGGTAGCCGACGTGCGCACCGACCGTGACGTCCAGTTCGAAGGCGGCACGGCAGCTGTCCAGCATGGTGACCGGGTCCCCGGCGTGGAAACCGCACGCCACGTTGGCGCTGGTGACGAGCTGGAACATCGCGGCGTCATCGCCCATGGTCCACGAGCCGAAGGACTCGCCCAGATCAGCGTTCAGATCCACCGTTGCCGCCTTCCGGCGCCCGGTTCAGCGGCGCGCCTGCTGTTGATTCTGCTGATGTTTCCGCCGTTGCCTTCAGTTCCCCGGGAATGGTGTCCGGCAGCGGGCCGAACGCCTCCTTGGCATTGGCCACGACCGCACGGCCCATCATGAGGTTGCCGGCGCCGCCCACCACGGCGCCGATGCCGAACGGCAGCGCCCGCCCGAACAGGGCCGTGCCCTGCCGCTTCAGCAGGCTCCGCAGGAAGACTTTCTGGACGTGCTCGCGAATGGAGCCGAATCCCGACGAGGGCATTTTGCGGGCCAGGACATTTCCCCAGGCCTGGGTGGCGCCCTTCCCCTTCCCCAGGGCCTGCCCGCTCAGCGACCCGAGCAGCGCGGTCCCCTCTTCACCCAGCATCACGGCCATGACCATGGTGCTGGCTTTGTCCGGATCCGTCATCCGGATGCCGTGAAGCTCGGCCAGCGACGTTGCGTAGAGCGCCGTCGCTTCGAGGAAGGCCACGGTGGCTGCGGCGGAGAGGCCGAGCGAGGCGATGGTTCCGACCCCCGGGACCACAGCTGTGGCGCCCACCAGGGCGCCGCCGCCCGTGACGGCGGCGAGGTAGTCTCGTTCCATCCTGTCCGCCAGCTGGGCGGCGGAAGCTCGCGGGAAGCGCCGCTGGAGACGGCGGATGTACGCCAGTACGAGCGGCCGCTGGATATCTACCGCGCGCAGCAGCAGATTGTGGACCCCTGGTTTGGGGTTGCCGTGGGCATCGAACACCGCATTGTGTGCTGTTTCCTGCGCGATTCTCACCGCCGGATTGCGTCGCCTGGCCATCGTCACCTCTACCTCGATACAGCTACGTCGATACGGCCAACAGCCGGTTGCTGTCGTCCAGCCTTAACACTAGGCCACGCCCCTGACGCGATGGCCAGGGAGCAGGCCACGGGGGTGGGCCACGGCAGCAGGCCACGGGGGCAGCGGCTAGATCACCCAGGACTCGGCCACGGCCATGTACGCGGAGGAGGACGGTCCGCGCGGCCCCGGATACACCGTGGGAGACCCCGGCCACTCCACCCCGAATTCGGACAGCCGGCCCGTGCTGCATGGCAGGTAGACATTGCTCAGCACGGCGCTGGCGGGCCCGAGCTGGAAGTCGGGCGCGGAAAACTGCCGCCGGTCCAGCACCCCGGAGATCTCGAGCGACGCGCGGCGCCCGGTGGCGGTGAATCCGCGCTCAAGGTCCAGTTTGACGTCGAAGGCGTCGTCGGTGTGGCTGATGGCGCTCAGAGGAAAGCGCGCGGCTTCCGGGAAGAAGCGGGTCAGTTCGGAGGCAAGGGTTGCGGCGAAGAACTCGTTGGAGCCGTAACTGCGCCAGCCTTGGAGCGTGGCCACGAGCAAGGCCGTCCCGGTCCCCCACTTGGACCAGTCTGCCATCCAGAACGATGCGAAGCAGCTGGCCGGCTCGCCGGGAACGTGCGCTCCTTTCCGGTCCACCGGGTGCAGGGCAAGGCCGCAATTGGCACCGATCAGCGCTACGCTGCGCCGCCGCGGTACGGCGGGTATGTTCCCCATGCCAACGAGCCTATCCCGGCCCGCACGTTCCCCCGGGTACAGGCTCGGCTTAAGATTGCCGTGTGCCCCTTCCCCGAGCCCTGCGTCCCTTTGCCCACCGCGAATACCGGGTGCTGATCGGCGCGCTTGCCGTGTCCATCTTCGGTTCGGGCATGTGGGCCGTGGCCATGGTCTACGAGGTCATCCACATCGGCGGCGGGCCGCTTGAACTTTCGCTTGTGGCGGCGGCAGGCAGCGTCGGGCTCGTGGCGTTCGTCCTTGCCGGCGGGATCGCGGCGGACCGTGTTCCGCAGCGTCTGCTGATCATCGCAGTGGAAGGCACCAATCTCGCCGTGATCGCCGCCGTCAGCGGGCTGGCGATGGCGGGCTGGCTGCAACTCTGGCACCTGGCGGCCGGGGCGTTCGTGCTGGGCCTGGGCGCGGCATTCTTCTTCCCCGCGTACTCCGCGATCCTGCCCAGGATCCTGCCCGCGGAGGACCTGCTGGCGGCCAACGGCATGGAGGGGACCATGCGGCCCATCCTGCAGCAGGCAGCCGGCCCCGCGGTGGCAGGCATCGTCGTGGCGGCGCTGTCGCCGTCGCACGCCGTGACGGGGGTGGCCGGATGCCACCTGCTGGCCTTCATCATCCTGAATTTCCTCGGCCAGCACGCGCTGGACGCCCCGGCGAACGATGCCGATCATGGATCGCCGGCTGCGCCCGCGGACGGCCACACGGTGAAACCGCCTGCCCGGACGTCCTTCTTCCACGACCTCCGGGAGGGAGTCAGCTACACGCTCCGCACGCCGTGGCTGCTCTGGACGCTGCTGTGGGCCTGCATCTCTGTGCTGTTCCTGATCGGTCCGATCGAGGTGCTCCTGCCTTTCGCGGTCCGCGACCAGCTGGGCGGGGACTCCAGGATGTTCGGCTTCCTGCTCGCCGTGATGGGAATCGGCAGCGCCGCAGCCTCGCTGGTCACCGCGTCCTTCAGGCTCCCACGGCGGTACCTGACCGTGATGATGGTGTCCTGGGGCGCCGGCACCCTGCCCCTGGCAGCCGTGGGGATGATGGACAGTTTCTGGATGCTTGCCCTGGCGCTTTTCATTTTCGGCGCCACGGGCAGCGTGGGCATGGTCATCTGGGGGACGCTGCTTCAGCGGCGCGTGCCCGCGCACCTGCTGGGCCGCGTCTCAAGCCTGGACTTCTTTGTGTCGCTGGCCCTCATGCCGGTGTCGATGGCCCTGGCCGGCCCCGCGGCCGCAGCTCTCCCCATCTGGCTCATCTTTCTGGTGGCCGGAGGCGTCTGCCCCGTCATGGCGGTCCTGGCGATGGCCGTCGCCAGGATGCCCGCGGACGAAATCGCGCATCCGCTGGACCGCCGTCCCAGCCTCTCCGCGGACGCCGACGCGGAAGCCAATCGCTGACCGCGCCAAACGCATCAATGGAATCAAATCTGAGGACGCTCGTTACGCCTCGCGCCGACAAACTGATGGCCGGTTACCCCAACGGGTAACCGGCCATCAGCTTCGCTGCGTCAACTGCTAGGCGCGGGCGCGCACCACGGGGAGGCTCGCCGTCGGCGGCCCGCTCGGGAAGATCGACGGTTCGGGCACCTCGACGGGTTCCAGGGTCACGCGGACGGGTTCGGCGCCAACGGACCAGACTTCGCCCCGCACATCGACGTCCAGCCGTTCGCCGTCGAGGACGCTCAGCGTGATGGCAGCCGGATCCAGTTCCACGACGAGCAGCCGCCCCTGGAGCTTCAGGTGGAAGGACAGGCTGTCCCATTCCTCGGGAAGCCGCGGGTCGAAGTAAGGCACGGCGCCCTGGTCCCTAAGCCCGGCAAAGCCGCATACCAGTGAGCTCCACACGCCGCCGGTCGACGCGATGTGCACGCCGTCGATCGTGTTGCCGTGGGAGTCGTCCAGGTCGATGAATACTGCGTTGGTGAAGTGTTCCAGGGCCGCCTTGCGGTAGCCCACTTCGGCGGCCATGATCCCCTGGACGCACGCGGACAGCGTCGAGTCGCCGGTGGTGATGGGATCGTAGAAATCGAAGGCGCGGCGCTTCTCCTCGGCGGTAAATTCCTGCCACTGCAGGAACATGGCCAGCACCGTGTCGGCCTGCTTGAGCACCTGGTGCCGGTAGATCACCAGCGGGTGGAAGTTCAGCAGGAGCGGGTACTTGGAGCGGGGCGTCGTCCAGTCCCACGGCTCCAGGGTCATGAAGTCGTTGTCCTGCGAGTACACCTGGAAGCGCTCATCGAACGGCAGCTGGATCCGGGCCGCAGCGGCCTCCCAAAGCTGCCGCTCGGCGTCGTCGATTTCCGGGTGGTCCAGCGCGGCCGCGGCCCGCAGGTTAAACCGGGCCATGACGTTGGTGTAAAGGTTGTCGTTCACCACGGCCGTGTACTCATCCGGGCCGGTCACGCCGTGGATGTGGAAGAGGCCATCCTTGCCGAAGAAGCCCAGGGACACCCACATGCGGGCGGTCTCGATGAGCAGGTCCGCGCCCATGCCGCCACGGAACTCGGAGTCGCCGCTCGCCCAGACGTACCGGTTGGCGGCAAAGGCGATGGCGGCGGCAATGTGGAACTGCGCCGTACCGGCGGCGTAGTAGGCACTGGCCTCCAGCCCGTTGATGGTACGCCAGGGGAACAGCGCGCCGTCCACGCTGAGTTCCTTGGCCCGAATCTTGGCGTCAGGCAGCATCTCATGGCGGAATTCCAGGACCTGGCGGGCGCCGTCGGGGTTGGTGTACGTCAAGTACGGCAGGAGGTAGACCTCCTGGTCCCAGAAGTAGTGGCCCTCGTAGCCCGAGCCGCTCACGCCCTTGGCCGGGATGCCCGCAACTCCGGCGCGGGCCGTGGCCTGCGCCAGCTGGAACAGGTTCCAGCGGATGGCCTGCTGCAGCTCCGGCTGGCCGCCCACCTGGATGTCGGCGGTGGACCAGTAATTGCGGTAATGGGCTTCGCTTTCGGCAAAGACTTCGCTCACCGGCTTCAGGCCGGCCTCGGCCACCTCGGCAGGATCCAGCCCGGCTTGGGCATCGATGGCTCCGGGCACGCCGGCAAGGGCACCCCGTGCTACGGCGTAGCTGACGCTCTTCTCGAGCCGGAACGGCTCATCCGCGCCCACGGCCAGCACATAGCGGACGCTGCTGTCGTCCTGGTCCACGAGGGTATCGAACGGCTGGTGCCCGGCCGAGGTCCAGTGATCCACGGCAACGCCCACGCGCTGCTTGGACTCCGCGGCCTCCCAGGACAGCCGGAGCGAGCCGTCGCCGCCGTCGATCCTGAGGGGAAGCAGGACGCGGCCGGCGTGCCGGCCTGCCCGGCGGGGATCATGTGCGGAGTGGTCCTCCACCGGCTGGTCCTGCCGGTTGATCACGGAGGACGTGACGTCTGCGGAGACGGCACGGTCCGTGGAAAGCTCCAGCGAAATGCCCAGGCTGCCGCGGGACTCGAACCCTACGGCGCGGCGCTCCACCGTGGTGACTGTGGCACCTGAACGGCACTGCCACACGATGCGGCACTCGTAGATTCCGGTGGCGAAATCCGTGGTTCGGCGGTAGTCCAGCACGGTCGATTCAGCGAGGCTGAGCGTTTCGCCGTCGACGATCACCGTGAAGTTGTTGGCGTCCGGGATGTAGAGGATCCGCTGGCCGGTGCGGGCGAAGCCGAAGGCATTTTCCGCGTGCTTGATGTCCCAGATCTCGTGGAATCCGTTGATGAAGCTGCCCGGAAGCTCGGCATCCGCCGCGGCCCAATGGGAGCCCCTGATGCCAAGATGCCCGTTGCCCAGGGCAAAGAGCGTTTCAAGCGTGCCGGCGTTGCCGGGGGCGTGGCTGGTCTCCACGAGCTTCCAGGGATCGTTGGGGAAGCGGACGCGGTCAGCAGTAATGAGTGCCATGAGTGGCGTTCCTTAGGCGGTCGGAGGTGCGGCCAGGGTTGGGGACCTGGCAGGGTGTTCTGTGCCGGGCTGGGTCAGCCGGGCTAAAGGAGCTCTTCAAGGTCGTTAACCACGAGTGTGGCGCCGGCGTCCAGCAGCGTCTGGCGTCCCGCGCCCCGGTCCACGCCGATCACCGAATGGAAGCTGCCGGCGTTCCCGGCCTGCACGCCGGAAACGGCATCCTCGACGACGACACATTCTTCGCTCGGCAGGTCCAGGAGCCGGGCGGCATAGTCGTAGGTCGCCGGGCTGGGCTTGCCGGGCAGGCCCTCGGCAGCGGCCACGACGCCGTCAACCACCACCGGGAAGTGGACGTCCAGCCCTGCTGCGCGCAGCACCGACGGGGCGTTGCGCGAGGAGGACACGACGGCGACCTTCAGTCCGCGCGCCAGCGCGGCTTCGAGGAAGCGGACCGATCCCGTATACGGCTCCACGCCGGAACTGACGATGTCGTTGAAGATCTTGTTTTTCCGGTTGCCCAGGCCCTGGACCGTGGCGTGGTCCGGATGGTCGTCGGTGGGACCCTCGGGAAGCGTGATGCCCCGCGATGTCAGGAAGTCCCGGACGCCGTCGAACCTCGGCTTGCCGTCAATGTGGTCGAAGTAGTCGCTCTCGCGGTAGCCGGCCTTGCCGGGCTGGGACTCGAGGTAGCCGTCAAAGAGCTCCTGCCAGGCACGCTCATGGACAACCGCGGTGGGCGTGAGCACACCGTCAAGGTCGAAGAGGATGGCGGAAGCATCCGTCCAGCTGTTGGGGGTACTGCGTGGGCTGGTGCTAAGAAGATCGGTCATGCCTGGTGCGGTGTCCTTTCGGATTGCGGACAGCATTGGTTGGGGACCATGGGGCGAGGAGGTGCGGCGTCGGCGACCGCGGGTGGAGCGTCGTACGGCGCAGTGCCTCGACTGGGGAGCGCCCGGAGGGCGCGTTCAGGTGACTACATGCGCAGGCGCTCTGAGAAACGTCTACTTCCATGATGAGGCCGTTGCCCGATCAGGGCAAACGCCACGCGGTTCACCGCCGGGGTCCCTGCAGCGTGCATGCGCGGTCCAGCCCTTTCAACGCTCCAGTCAGGGCCGGTGGTCTCGGCCGAAGTCGAGTGTAAGCGCTTGCAAATTTGCCCGGCAACTGTTTTTAGAAACCGGCTGAAGTTTTACGGCCACGGCTCAGTTCAGGACGTAGTGGCGGAGGAACGCGCTGACGTCCACCATCTCTGTCTTGGACATCGCATGGCCCATGCCGGGATACGTCCGCGCCGTCAGCCGGGTATGGGTATCCAGCCACTCCGCGGTGTAGTCGGTGGCTTCGTCGTTGATGACCAGATCGGCCTTGTCCCTGCCCCAGAAGAACGGCGGCGGGACGTCAAAGGATTCGCTGAGCGCCAGCAGATCATTATTCAGGACAAAACCGGAAAGCCCGACGACGGCGGGAAAGTCCCGCGGCCGCAGCCGCAGCAGCGTGCTCGCCATCGCCATGCCCTGCGAATACCCCAGCAGGCTCACGCTGCTGTGCGCGCCTTTGACCAAGTCGATCCAGGAAAAGACCGAGTTGGCGGCCGCGATGACGTCGGCAAAATCGTTCGCCAGGAAGTAGTCCAGCAGGAACCACCCGTAGCCGTCAGCGATCGGCATGGGCGCGCGCAGCGCGGCGCACGTGAATTCGGACGGGAGGTGGCCGAACAGATTCACCATCCGGGACTCGTCCGTGCCGTAGCCGTGCATCATCACCAGCAGCGGCGTGCCGGCGCGCTCATTTTCCGGCTTTGACCAAACGACTGTCTCCATCGGAACAGCCTAGCGAGTCGAAACGGATCGATCCCGGGCTGACCTGCGCGGATGATTGAAACAGGGGTTACCGCGATGTAGCCTGACGTTTGACAGCATGCTTAGCAATTGACGCAGGACAGGCCATAGCTACCAAGTTGCGGGAAGTCCGCGAACGCAAGGAGCAAGTCATGAGAATCGGTTCCGCAATCTTCCTGATCGCCATCGGCGCCATCCTGGCTTGGGCCATCACGCCGGGACTCATCCCGAACGTCGACCAGACGCTGATCGGCTACATCCTCATGGCGGTGGGCGTGATCGGGCTGATCGCCTCCCTCGTCCTGGCGTCCCCCGGACGGAGCCGCCGCATCAGCGAAACGCGCTCGGTGGTGGACCCCAATACCGGCGAGCGGATCACCCGCAACGAAAGCCGTGACGGCGGAATCTGACGTTGCGCAGGCGGATCGCCGCGCCGCGGAATGGCCGGCCGTGAACCCGCCATCAAACACCGGACTGCCGGGCCAGACCTCCGGGTCCGGCCCGGCATTTTGGTTTCATGTTGTTTTTTCATTGACAAACCAACATGAACGAAGATAAAGTCAAGTAATTGCAGATCATGTGATTACAGTCACTGATCGGGCAGGTCACTGATCAGCAGTGACGGAGCGGTTTTGCAGTAGTTACGCAGTGCAGTACTTACGCAATGGAGGGTATGTGTTCGCTGAGGAGCGTCAGCAGCAGATCGCCGGGCTCGTGGCAGCCAGCGGCCGCGCCAGCGTCACCGATCTCGCCGAGCGTTTCCGGATCACCACCGAAACCGTCCGGCGCGACCTTGCCGCCCTCGAATCCGCGGGCACCGTGCGCCGCGTGCACGGCGGGGCAGTCTCCGCTGACCGCTTCAGCACCACCGAGGAAAGCATCCTCGAGCGGACCATCCAGCGCCAGGCCCAGAAACTCCGCATCGCCGAGGCCGCACTGAATTTCCTTCCCCAGGGCCCGTCCGGCAGCATCCTCCTGGACGCCGGCTCCACCACCGAGGTCCTGGCCGACATCCTCGCCCGCCGCAGTGCCGGAGGAGCCGGCTCCCAAGGCGCGGACGGCGAAAGGGAACTGGTGGTCATCACGCACGCCATTCCCATCGCCGCGAAACTTGCCAGCACGCCAGGAATAGCCCTGCAGATCCTCGGCGGCCGGGTCCGCGGACTCACCCAGGCGGCCGTCGGGCAGGCCACCGTGGATGCAGCGCACAAGCTCCGGCCGGACATCGCATTCGTAGGAACCAACGGCATCCACGCAAGCTTCGGCCTCAGCACTCCCGATCCTGAAGAGGCCGCCGTCAAGGCTGCCTTCGTCCAATCGGCCCGCCGCATCGTGGTGCTGGCCGATTCGTCCAAGCTGGACGCGGAAACGCTCGTCCAGTTCGCCTCGTTGAAAGATCTGGACACCGTGATCACTGACCGCAAACCCAGTTCCGAACTAGCGGCCGCCCTGGCCGAGGCCGGGGTCGAGGTGGTGATCGCATGATTGTCACCCTCACTGCAAACCCCAGCCTTGACCGGACCGTGGCTCTGCCTGCCCCACTTGAACGGGGTGAGGTGCAGCGCGCTGTCTCTGTCCGCCAGGAATCCGGCGGCAAAGGCGTCAATGTCTCCCGCGCCCTCGTAGCGTCCGGGCTGGAGACCCTGGCGGTGCTTCCGGGAGCAGACTCCGATCCCGTCCTTGCGGGCCTGCGGGACGCCAAGGTGCCTTTCGCGGCGCTGCCGATCCATGAACCGCTGCGCACCAATGTGGCGCTCACCGAGCCCGGGGGCGTCACCACCAAGATCAACGAGCCGGGACCGGTCCTCAGCGAAGAGACGCAGGAGGCCCTCATCGACCTCCTCCTGGAACGCTCGCAAGGCGCCAGTTGGGTGGTCCTGGCGGGTTCCCTGCCGCCCGGAGTTCCGGCCGACTTCTACGCCACCGTCACCCGGAGGCTCCGTTCCGCCGCCTCCGGTGCCGGCGTTCCGCAGGTCGCCCTCGACTCCTCGGGGGCGCCGCTCGCCGCGGCCATCGCCGGCGAGGCGTCAGGAACAGTGTCCGGGAAACCGGATCTGCTCAAACCCAATGCCGAGGAGCTCGCGGAACTCGCCGCCGCAGCAGGTTTCGCCTCGGTGAGCACGGCTGAGGAACTCGAAGCGGATCCGGAGGCCGCCGCGGCGGCCGCTGCCGCCGTCGTGCGTTCCGGTGTGGGGGCCGTGTTGGCAACGCTCGGATCGAAGGGCGCTGTCCTTGTGACGGCCGACGGCGCGTGGCTGGCCACGCATCCGCCGGTCACCGCGGTCAGCACGGTCGGTGCAGGCGATTCGTCGCTGGCCGGATATCTGCTCGCCGCCAGCCAGGGCGCCGCCCCGGCTGACTGCCTCCGCCAAGCTGTGGCCCACGGTGCCGCAGCCGCTTCCCTGCCGGGCTCCACAGTCCCGGCAGTCCACCAAACCACCCCCGACGCCGTTACCATCACGGCCCTCCGGAAGGATTGACAGTGACTCAGCTCATCACCACCGACCTGGTCGAGCTCGACCAGAACCTGGGCAGTTCGCCCGAGGACGTGATCCGGCATCTGGCTGGCAGGGTTGCCGCCACCGGACGCGCGAGCGAAGTCGAAGGCCTCTTTACCGATGCCTTCGCCCGCGAGCAGAAGACCGCCACCGGCGTACCCGGCGGCATCGCCATCCCGCACTGCCGCTCGGCTGCGGTGAACGAACCGACCCTCGCCATGGCACGGCTGTCCCAGCCGGTCGACTTCGGCGCGAAGGACGGCCCCGCCGACCTCATCTTCTTCATCGCAGCGCCGACGGGTGCGGACCAGGAGCACCTCAAGCTCCTGTCCAAGCTGGCCCGGTCCCTGATCAAGAAGGACTTCACCGGAGCCCTGCGCGCCGCCACGTCCAGGGAAGAAATCGTCGAACTCGTGGACAACGCCCTCGCGGACAAGCCGGCACCCGCCGCCGCGGCGGCCGCTCCCGCGGACAGCATGGAGGCTGCCGCAGCGGCCGGCGCAGCCGCAGGCGCCACCCCGGCAAAGGGCGGCCCCAAGCGCCTGGTTGCCGTCACGGCCTGCCCCACGGGCATCGCGCACACCTACATGGCCGCCGACTCCCTCGTGGCAGCGGCCAAGGAAGTGGGCGTCGACCTGCAGGTGGAAACCCAGGGATCCTCCGGCGCCAAGCCGCTGGACCCTGCCGTGATCGCTGCCGCCGACGCCGTGATCTTCGCAGTGGACGTGGATGTGCGCGGCAAGGAGCGCTTCGCCGGCAAACCCGTTATCAACGCCCCCGTCAAGCGCGGCATCGACGAGCCCGCCAAGATGGTCCAGGAAGCGCTGGACGCAGCGGACAACCCGCATGCCCGCCGCGTTCCGCACTTCGGCGCCGAGGAGCAGGCCGAGCAGGAAGCCGCCGAAAAGGGCGAGCACATCGGCCAGAAGCTGAAGAGGGCACTGCTGACCGGCGTCAGCTACATGATTCCCTTCGTTGCCGGCGGCGGCCTGCTGATCGCCCTGGGCTTCCTGCTGGGCGGGTATGACATCACCGGTGTCGCCGACAAGGTTGTTGTTGAGAACAACTTCGGCAACCTCCCCGAAGGTGGCCTCGCCATCTACCTGGGTGCCGTGATGTTCAAGATCGGCGCCCTGTCCATGGGCTTCCTGGTACCGGCACTGGCAGGCTATATCGCCTACGCGATAGCGGACAGGCCGGGCATTGCCCCCGGCTTCGTTTCCGGTGCCGTGGCCGGCTTCATGGGTGCGGGCTTCCTCGGCGGCATCGTCGGCGGCCTGCTCGCGGGCTACATCGCCCACGTGATCGGCACCTGGGCGGTACCGCGCTGGCTGCGCGGCCTGATGCCCGTCGTCATCATTCCGTTGCTGGCGTCCATCGTCGCCTCCGGCCTGATGTTCATGGTCCTCGGAGGACCGATCGCCGGCCTCACCGCCGCCCTGAACAGCTGGCTCTCCGGCATGACCGGCGCCTCGGCCGTGGTCCTGGGCATCATCCTTGGCCTCATGATGTGCTTCGACCTCGGTGGTCCGGTTAACAAGGTTGCCTACGCCTTCGCTGTTGCCGGTCTGAGCGCCGGCAGTGCCACCAACCAGGCGCCCTGGCAGATCATGGCGACCGTCATGGCCGCCGGCATGGTGCCGCCGCTCGCGATGGCCCTGGCCACCGTGCTGGACAAGAAGCTCTTCAGCCTGGCCGAGCGCGAAAACGGCAAGGCAGCCTGGCTGCTGGGTGCCTCCTTCATCTCCGAGGGTGCCATTCCGTTCGCCGCTGCCGATCCGCTCCGCGTTATCCCCGCCAGCATGGTGGGCGGGGCCGTCACCGGTGCGCTCACCATGGCCTTCGGCGTCACGTCGCAGGCGCCGCACGGCGGAATCTTCGTGTTCTTCGCCATCGGCAATGTGCTGATGTTCATCGTCTCCATCCTGGCCGGCACGGTGGTCACGGCGCTCGTGGTGCTCACCCTCAAGCGCTGGGCGGCCCGCAAGGCCGTTGATACGGTGGAGAGCGTCCCCGTGACTGTCTGACCCCCGCTGTCCTTCAGCACCAACCCCAAACTGCAATTGCAAGGAGCAGAAATGTCCGAACGTACCGCAACCGTCGCCAGCCGAGTAGGCCTGCACGCCCGCCCGGCAGCCATCTTCGCCGAGGCAGCCGGCGAGTTTGACCTCGACATCACCATCGCCCGCGAAGGCGAGCCTGCCGACGAAGCCATGGACGCCGCCAGCATCCTGTCCCTCATGAGCCTTGGCGCATCGCACGGCGACGTTGTGGTGCTCCGCGCGGACGGTGCAGGCGCCGACGTCGCCCTCGAACGCCTGGTCCAGATCCTGGAAACGGACCACGACGCCGAATAGGCCCCGCCAGTTCAGTGGCCGGTTTCCTCCGCAGCACCCGTCAGGGAGTTGCGAAGGAAACCGGCCACTGCTGTCTAAGTAAGCAAACTTAGTAGTTTCTTGTGTTTGTTCCTGAGCACAACTAGCTTGGATTTGGATAGTTGGAATTGCGGCCCCGCCGTTCGACACACCCCCGGAGACCCGGGCTGAAGGAGGATGACAGAGTGGCAACCTTGCAGGAAAGCATCGAAGTCGAAGTTCCCGTCAGCACCGCCTACAACCAGTGGACGCAGTTCGAATCGTTCCCGCACTTCATGAAGGGCGTGGAATCCGTCGAGCAGATCGACGAGACCTCCCTCCATTTCCGCACCAGCGTGGCGGGGATCAAGCGCGAATTCGACGCCCAGATCCTGGAGCAATCGCCTGACTACTGCATTGCGTGGGTGAGCAAGGACAAACCCCGCCATGCCGGCAGGGTCACGTTCGAAAAACTGGGCCGGGACCTTTGCCGGGTCTCCGTGGAGCTCGAATGGGAGCCGGAAGGGCTGCTGGAGAGGACCGGCGCCGCCGCCCATGTGGATGAACAGCAGGTCGCCTCCGACCTGCTGCGCTTCAAGGAATTCATCGAGTCGCGGGGCTTCGAGACGGGCGCCTGGCGCTCCGCCGTCGACCACGGCGAGGTCGATGCCCCTGACGCCCACTAACCCACCCAGAAACCGGAGGTAGCCATGCCTGGGAAAAAGAACCCCAGCCTGAAGGATCCCGAACTGTACGAAGAACTCCGTGAAGACGGGGCCTCGAAGCAGAAGGCCGCACGGATTTCCAACGCGGCAGCCAAGAAGGGCCGGTCCGAAGTTGGCCGCAAGGGCGGCAAGTCCGGTGACTACGACGACTGGACCGTGCCCCAGCTGAAGGCACGGGCCAAGGAAATCGGCCTCAAGGGCTACTCGGGCAAGAAAAAGAGCGAACTCATCTCAGCGCTCAGAAACTCCTGAGCGGAGTTCCCATGAGACCGCGGGGCAGGGTGGCCGCCTCCTCAGGCACCCTTCCGCACCGTCTTCGCGGCCGTAGTCTTGCCGGCGGCAGCCGACTTCGTGGCGCTGCCGGCCTTGGATGCCGTCCCGGCCTTCGCCGCACTGGTCTTGGCCGCACTCGTCTTGGTTGCTGCACTCGCAGGTTTGGAGGCGGAGCGCGTAGCGGTCTTGGCCGGAGCCTTGGCCGCGTCTCCGGCCTTGGCTGCGCTTCCCGCCTTGGCTGCGCCGGTTTTCGCCGCGCCGGTTTTCGCCGCGCCGCTCCTGCCGGCTGCACTCCTGCCGGCGGCCTTGGCCGCGGGCTCGGCCTGCTCGTCGGAGGCCTCTCCCCCGGCTGCTCCCCGTTTCCGGTCCAGGCTGCGTTTGAGGGCCTCCATGAGGTCGATCACCTCGCCGGTGCCGGACTCGGCGGCCGCAGCCCCGAAGGTTTCTTCGGTGTCCAGGGAATCGCCCTTTTCCAGTTTGGCCTCGATGAGCTGGCGGAGCTGAGCCTGGTAGTCGTCAGTGAACTGCTCCGGCTCGAAGTCGGAAGCCATGGACTCCACCAGCGCGGCGGACATTTCACGTTCCTGGGCAGAGATGCGGACCGAGGTTTCCAAGGCGGGAAAACCTGCCTCACGCACCTCGTCCGCCCACAGCAGGGCCTGCAGCATCAGGACGTCGTCGCGGATCCGCAACGCCCCCAGGCGGGTCTTGTCGCGCAGCGCAAACTGCACGATCGCCACGCGGTCCGTGTCCTCGAGCGCCCGGCGCAGCAGCATGTAGGCCTTGGGCGACTTGGAATCCGGCTCCAAGTAGTAGCTCTTCTCGAACATGATGGGATCGAGATGTTCGGCCGGCACGAACTGCACCACTTCGATCTCGTGGCTGTTTTCCGCCGGTATGGACTTGAGCTCGTCGCGGGAAAGGATCACGGTCCGGCCGTCATCCTCGTAGGCCTTGTCGATGTCCGCATAGTCCACAATCGTGCTGCAGACCTCGCAGCGGCGCTGGTAGCGGATCCGGCCGCCGTCGGCGTTGTGGACCTGATGGAGGCTGATGTCGTGGTCCTCGGTGGCGCTGTAGACCTTTACCGGGACGTTGACCAGCCCGAACGCGATGGCGCCTTTCCAGATGGCTCTCATGAGACAAGTGAACATCACACTGCGCCGGAGGTGAAGACCCGTGGCCGGCGGTAAGCAGCGCGTCCGAGTGGGCGGCCGGGAATTGGCGCTGACCAATCTGGACAAGGTGCTCTACCCGGCCACGGGCACCACCAAGGCGGATGTCCTCGCCTACTACGCCGCCGTGGCGCCGGTGCTGATTCCCGCGGCCGCCAACAGGCCGGCGACGCGCAAGCGGTGGGTCCATGGCGTGGGGACGGCTGAAGAGCCCGGCCAGGTGTTCTTCCAGAAGAACCTGGACCATTCCACCCCGGGCTGGGTTCCCCGGGCCGCCATCACCCACAAGACCAGCACCATCTACTATCCGCTGGTTAATGACCCCGCCACGCTGACTTGGCTGGCGCAGATCGCCTCGCTGGAGATCCATGTCCCCCAGTGGCGGGTGGACTCACACGGCAACGCCCTGCCGCCGGACCGGATCGTGCTGGACCTGGATCCCGGCGAGGGCGCCGGACTGCCGGAATGCGCGGAGGTGGCCAGGCTGGCGCGGGCCATCCTGAAGGACGTGGGACTGGATCCGGTTCCGGTCACGAGCGGCAGCAAGGGCATCCACCTCTACGCCGCATTGGAGGGCACGCAGACCTCGGACCAGATTTCCGATTTCGCCCACGAACTGGCCCGGGCCCTTGAGGCCGACCACCCGGACCTTGCCGTCAGCGACATGAAGAAGTCGCTGCGAACGGGCAAGGTCCTGGTGGACTGGAGCCAGAACAACGCCGCCAAGACCACCATCGTCCCGTATTCGCTCCGCGGAAGGCTGACCCCCACCGTGGCTGCACCGCGGACCTGGCGGGAGCTGAGTTCCGCGTCCCTCCGGCAACTGGACTACGGGGAGGTGATGCGCCGGGTCGAGTCCGGCAAGGACCCCTTCGCCGTCGTTGACGAGGGCAGCGGACACACAGGCGCCGCCCCGCACGGCGCGGCCGGCAGCGGCGGAAGCCGCAGCACCGGCACACGCGGTGCCGGCACCTCCGCGGCCGGCAGCCCCAGCGAAAAGTCCGACGGCGGCGCTCACCGGAGCGGCGGCCATGAGGATCCGCGGCTGGACAAGTACCGGTCCCTTCGCGACCAGGGCGAGACGCCGGAGCCGTTTACCGCCGAGAAGCACCGCGGTGCCAGGGGCGCCGGTGAGGACAGGGCCGGTGAGGACAGTGCCGGCGGGGACAGGGCCGAGCAGCAAGCCCGGGCGGGGAACCAGGATGATAAGGAGATCTTCGTCATCCAGGAGCACCATGCCAGCCGCCTCCACTTCGACTTCCGGCTCGAGCACGAGGGCGTCCTGGTGTCCTGGGCGCTGCCCAAGGGTGTGCCGGAGACGGGATCCAAGAACCACCTGGCGGTCCAGACAGAGGACCACCCCATGGACTACGCCGATTTCGAGGGAACCATCCCCAAAGGACAGTACGGAGCCGGCGACGTAAGCATCTGGGACAAGGGCACCTATGAACTGGAAAAGTGGGTCAACGGCAGGGAAGTCATTGCCACGCTGACGGGCCGGGAAGGCGGCGGACTGGGAGGGACCAAGAAGTTCGCCCTGATCCATACCGGGCAGGGCCAGGGCGAGCAGTCGCAGTGGCTCATCCACCTCATGGACAAGGCTCACGGAATCCGCGGCAAGCGCAGCGCCCTGCCCCCGGCTGCTCAGGCTGGGGCGGCCGGCGCTGGGGAACCGCACGACGAGCCACACCAGGACGAGCCCGCGTCCACCGGCGGAGGTGGCGGCGTCGTCGAGGACCCGGTCCCGATGCTGGCAACGGCCGGGACGCCGGCGGATCTCCACGGCAGCGACTGGCTCTTCGAACTCAAGTGGGACGGGATCCGGGCCCTGGTGGTGGCGGACGGCGGGAAGATCCGGCTGCTCAGCCGCAACGGCAACGACATGTCCGCCAGCTACCCCGAACTGACCGACAGGAGCTGCTGGCCGCCGCAGGACTTTATCGCCGACGGTGAGATCATCGCCGTCGGGCCAACCGGCAGGCCCGATTTCGGCGTCCTGCAGGGGAGGATGAAACTGACCAAACCGGGCGACGTCAGGAGGGCCCGCGCCGCCATCCCAGTCCGGCTCATGCTCTTTGACCTGCTGGCCGACGACGGGCGTGACTTGCGCAGGCTCCCCCTCGCGCAACGGCGGGAACGCCTCGCGGAGTTCTACCGCCCGTCGGACTGCCCGGTTGAGTTGTCCGAGGCGTTGGATGAGCGCGTGGACCACATTCTCGACAGCGCGCGCGAACTTGGCCTTGAGGGCGTGATGGCCAAGCGCACGGACAGCCGCTACGTCAGCGGCCAGCGGAGCCGGTCCTGGATCAAGCTCAAGATCGAGCAGACCCAGGAGGTGGTGGTGGGCGGCTGGCGTCCCGGCAAGGGCGAACGGGGCAACACGGTGGGCTCGCTGCTGCTGGGCATACCGGACGGCGAGACGCTGCGCTACGTGGGCCGCGTGGGCAGCGGCTTCAGCATGCGCGAACTCACGGAACTGCGGCAAACCATGGACGGGCTGGCGCGCAAGACCTCGCCGTTCGATGACGTGCCGGCCGCCGACGCTGCCGATGCCCACTGGGTCAGTCCCGCACTGGTAGGCGAGGTGACCTTCGGCGAGTGGACCGGCAGCGGAAAACTCAGGCATCCCGTGTGGCGCGGCTGGCGGCTGGACAAGGAGCCGGAGGACGTCGTCGCCGAGTCACATCGCTGAGCCCCCTCCCCGAGCACCCGCTGCCACGATGACGGCGCCCAAAACGCCCGGCGACAGGCAAATGGCCTGGGGACTCCCGAATTCGGGTGTCCCCAGGCCATCTGAGCATCCTCAGGCCGGACTACGACGAGTGCGGCATCTGCGGGCGGCCGGTCCGGTGGATCGCCGTCACGGCTGCCTCCTGGCCCGCGCGGCCGTGGCTTGAACCGCGATCCTTGGGGTGCCGGCGCTTACCGTTGCCGTCGGGCCACTGCCGGTTTCCGCCCATAGCGGCGGTGACGGCCATGGTTTCCGGGGTGGGCAGCGGCGGCCTGTCCATGGACTCCGCCAGGTGTGCGGCCACGTCCGGCTTGATGGTGCTTCCCTTGTTCTTGTCAGCCATTTGTTCTTCCTTTCCGCGATGAAATGAAGTGTTCACCCATATGGGCAGTGATTCCGGTCTGTCTGCCGGAATCAGAAGCGGTCTCGCGCCCGTTCTCAGGCTGCTTCAACTTGGCCGGAAGCTGCGTCCAGCAACACGGCGCAACGCGGAGGCATAGCCTCAACAGGCGCGGTATTTGTGGTCGGATGCGGAAGGCGGGGCACGGCAAAACCCGGCGGGAACCGATGGCTGCCATGCCGGCCCACTACTCGAAGATCAGTGTTCCCATGGCTCCACCATAGGCAGAAACAGGCCGGCCGGGAACCCCACGGCGGCCACTCAATCTTCGGCGCTGCTGCGGAAGGATCCCTCCCAGACAGCCCTGGATCCGGACTCCCCGATCTGCACCACGGTGAACACCGTTCCGCCGCACAATACAAGAGCCAGCACGACGGCGATCGCGCCCACTACGCGGGAGCCCGCTGTTCCGAGCCTTCTCCGCAGCCCGTCGGCCTGCGTTGCGCCGTACCGGAACCAGAGCCACTGCGCCAGTGCCACGAGGAATACGCCCACGACCCAGGGCAACAGCGTCCCGCCCAGTTGCATGTGCGCGATGATCCTTGGCGTGGAATCGACGCGCTCCAGCAGCCAGGCACCCGCCGCAACGGTCACGGGCACCAGGACAAGCGCCACGAGCGCCACCAGCGGTGTGATGATCCCCAAGCGCCGCCTGGCGGCGGGCCAGACGATGCCCAGCACCACGCAAAAGGCCGCCAGCGGAACAAAGACCACGGTGGCGTGGACGATCAACACGTGCATTGGCAGGCCGGTGACCTCGTAGTCCATGCCGAACACCCCTGTCTGGAATTATCGAACCCTGAAATCCATGTCCCGCGGCACCCGAATACCGGACATACCCACTCAGACGAGCGCCGGCGTCGAACGGTTCAATCGACCGCTCCGATCGAACGGTCAATCGCGGGGTCCGAGCCGCGTCCCTTGAGGCCTACAGCAGCCGCAGAACAGGCCGATTACCCCGAAAAACGGGCCCCAAACGGTTCCTTCCAGAAAAAGGTTTGGTAACGGCGCCCTCCACCCCCGCTTTCCGCGGGATTACGCGGTCAAATCGGTCAAAAATAAATAAGATTTCTTGCTGCTCAGGGGCGCTGAACGGGTGATCGTACGGCACGAAACTCTCGATTTCCATGGAAATCGCGTAAAATTGAAGGCCTGCCCGGAGCGGGGCAGCTACAAGTCGCAAGCAAATGACCTCCACAGGAGTCGCCCAAATGCCCATAGACCGAAGCACGACCGACTCTTCAGCAGGCGTGAGGAACGCCAGCGGAACCAACCAAGTGGCACCCCAGGGTGTCAAGAAACCAAAGCTACTCGCACGTCGCCGGCTCAAGGAGTCCGACGTAAATGTCGTAGACCAGCCCATGCTGAAGAAGGCCCTCGGCGGCACGATCGTCGGCAACACCATGGAGTGGTACGACGTCGGCGTGTTCGGCTACCTGATCACCACCATGGGACCGGTGTTCCTGCCTGAGGCCGACAAGTCCGTGCAGACCCTGTTCCTCCTCGGAACCTTCGCCGCCACCTTTATCGCCCGACCTCTGGGCGGAGTCATCTTCGGCTGGCTCGGCGACAAGATCGGCCGCCAGAAGGTCCTCGCCGCCACGCTGATGCTGATGGCCGCGAGTACTTTCGCAGTCGGCCTGCTGCCCGGATATGCGCAGATCGGAATGTGGGCCGCGGCTCTGCTGGTGCTGCTCAAGCTGGTCCAGGGTTTCTCCACCGGCGGCGAGTACGCCGGTGCCACCACCTTTGTGAGCGAATACGCCCCGGATAAGCGCCGCGGCTTCTTCGCCAGCTTCCTGGACATGGGCAGCTACCTCGGCTTCGCCCTCGGCGCCGCCCTCGTCTCCGTGCTCCAGCTGACCTTGGGTCAGGGTGCCATGGAGGAGTGGGGCTGGAGGATCCCGTTCCTGATTGCCGGTCCGCTCGGCCTGATCGCGGTCTACTTCCGTAGCAAGATTGAGGAATCCCCGCAGTTCCAGGCCACCCTGGATGCCCAGGAAGAACTCGGCAAGGATGCCACTGCCTCAGATGCCGCTGCGTCCAAGGGCCCGGTGGGCATTGTGAAGGCCTACTGGCGTTCGCTCATCGTCGCCATGATCCTGGTTGCCGCCGCGAACACCGCCGGCTACGCCCTGACGTCCTACATGCCGACGTACCTCACCGAGTCCAAGGGCTACGATCCGGTTCACGGCACGCTGCTCACCATCCCCGTGCTGGTAATCATGAGCCTGTGTATTCCGCTGACCGGAAAGCTCTCCGACCGCATCGGCCGCCGCCCGGTCCTGTGGATCGGTGCCCTGAGCACCATCGTGCTGGCTACTCCTGCGTTCCTCCTGATCGGCATGGGCAGCGTCTGGTCGACGCTGGCGGGACTTGCCCTCGTGGCCTTCCCCGTCACGTTCTACGTGGCGAACCTGGCCTCGGCCCTGCCGGCACAGTTCCCGACTTCCAGCCGTTACGGTGCCATGGGCATCGCCTATAACTTCTCGGTGGCGATCTTCGGCGGAACCACGCCATTCATCGTGGCAGCACTGATCACGGCGACGGGCAACGACATGATGCCTGCGTATTACCTGATGGCTACCTCTGCCATCGGCGCCGTCGCGATCTACTTCCTGAAGGAATCGGCCAACCGCCCGCTGCCGGGCTCAATGCCCAGCGTGGACACCCAGGCGGAGGCCCGCGAGCTCGTGGCTACCCAGGATGAGAACCCGCTGATTGATCTCGACGAACTGCCGTTCGAGGCCCTGGACGCAGAGCCGAAGGCTGGACTGGACGCTGAACTCGACGCCGAACTGGACGCTGAACTCGAAAAGGTCCCGGCCAAGGCCTAATGCGATAACAGCCCCGCGTCCGCACTGACGACGAAGGCCTGTCCGGCGCGCTCCCTTGGGGGAAGCGCGCAGGGCAGGCCTTCGCTCTGCCCTGCGCTGCTCTGCTCTGTGCTGTGCTGCGCGGTGCTGTGCTATTTTTCCCATGGCGGTTCTCCCGGAGAGCGGCCGACTGAGTGATAGGTGGTTTCCCGTGCGGTCCGTTCTGCGCCATGTCAGGATCCTGCACAGCCTGGGACCGGCCAACAACGACCATCTCTCCGCCCTTCGCGTGGCCATCAGTGTGGCGGTCCCGTCGCTCCTGCTGCTTCTGAGCGGGCGGCCCGAGCTGATCATCTACGCCGTCTTCGGCGCGCTGACCGGCATGTACGGGCGGTCCGAGCCGCACCAGCTGCGGCTGAGGCACCAGCTGCAGGCCACGCTGGTCCTGCTCTCCGGAGTGGGAGCGGGAGTGTTCCTCTCCGTCAACCAGCTCCATTCGTGGTGGCTGGTGGGCATCGAGGCTTTGCTGGCCGGAGCGGGCTCGGTCTACTCCGACAAGGTGCGGCTCAAGCCCAACGGCCCCTTCTTCGGCATCTTGGCTCTCGGTGCCTGCGCCTCCGTCCCCACGGTTGTTCCGTGGTACGTTGCCCTGCTCATCGGCGCCGGATCGGCCGCCTTTTCCCTGCTTGTGGGCTTTGGCGGCTGGGTGCGGCGCCGCGCCTGGAACACCGGGGCGGTGCGGGAGACCGTCCGGCTGCGTGGACGGTTGCGGCGGCAGGCCATGATCCACGCCGCGCGCTACGTGGTGGCGGTTGGCGCCGCCGGGACCATCGGCGTCATCACAGGCAGCGGCCACCCGCACTGGGCTATGGCCGCCGCCGCTGTTCCCCTTGCCGGCGCGGACCTGCCCAGCAGCGTCCACCGCGGCATCCACCGCATCATGGGGACGCTCCTGGGGCTGGTGGTCGTCGCCGTCGTGCTTCTGCCGGGCCCGTGGGCCCCGCTGAACTTTTTCCCCGGAGCCGAAGCCGCCGTCCTCGCCGTACTGGTGATGGTCTTCCAATTCACCACAGAGCTGTTCATGACCCGGCACTACGGGCTGGCGATGGTTTCCTTCACGCCCGTCATTCTCCTGATGACGCAGCTGGCTGCGCCCGCCGATCCCCACGTGCTCATTGCCGAACGCGGCATTGAGACTGTCGTGGGTGCGGTGACGGGCATCCTGGTGGTGTTGTTCATCCGTTCGCGCCTGAGTCCTGTTCCTTCGGCCTCCGCGGCGGGCCCGCCATGATCCTGTCCGGCAGGATCCGGGCGGCCGCGGTAAGCACTTTGTAGCGTTTGGTGGGAATCGAGACCGCCTTCCCCCGTGCGTTGTCCGCCAGCCCTTCCCTGACCACGCGGCCCGGACCCAGCCAGGTCCAGCCGGGGGCGACGGATTTGTCCATCCCCATCCGGTCATGGAACTCGGTGTGGACAAAACCGGGGCAGACCGCCGTCACCCTGACGCCCCGGGCAGCGTAAGCGAGATTGGCCCACCGGCTGAAGCTCAGCAGCCAGGCTTTCGCCGCGGAGTACGAGCCCCGCGGAAGGAACGCCGCCACGCTGGCCACATTGATGATCCGCCCGGAGCCGCGCTTCAGCATCCCCTGCAGGGCGGCGTGGCTGAGCACCATGGCGGTTTCCACGTGCAGTTTCAGGTGCTTCTTCTCGTCCTCGATGCTGTTTTCGTCAAAGTTGAGCAACAGCCCGATCCCGGCATTGTTCACCAACACGTCCACCGGACGCGATGCGTCGGACAGACGCGCGACGACGGAGGCCACGCCGGCGTCGTCCGTCAGGTCCGCGGACAGCACCTCGGCCGTGGTCCCGTACCGCTGCTGCAGCGCCTCTGCAGTTTTCTGAAGGCGTGCCTCGTCGCGTGCCACCAGCACGAGGTTGTGGCCCTGCTCGGCGAGCTGGCGGGCGAATTCAGCGCCCAAGCCGGCGGTGGCACCGGTGACAAGGGCCGTGGGGTTGGTGTTCGGCGTCATGCCAACAGCCTAGCCTCGCGGCCGCGCGGGAGGCAGGGCTATCGGCAGGGCTGGTGGCATGACGCCGGGCAGGGCCGGGGATCACGCCGTGATCATGCGAACCTTGCCAGCGGATTCTCCAGCCGGCCAGCCATCTGCAGGCCCCCGGACGGGTCGGTGAGGTCCAGCATCTGCTGGTTGTTGCGCAGCTGCAGCCTGTTGAGGCAGGAAAACTGGAAATCCGACGCGAACAGATCGTGGCGGGCAAACTGGTCTTGGAGCTCCGGGTGCTCTGCCTGGTAGCCGTGAATGGCTGCGGCCGCGATGCGCCAGAATTCGTCGCCGCTGAGCACACCGTCTTCCTCGAGGAGGGCGCCGAGGAACCGGAAGACGCAGTCGAACACGTCGGTGAAGATGGCCAGGACCTTCTCGCCGTCGGGGATTTCGACCTTGATCCGGGACACGGCTTCGGGCAAGTCAATCCTGTCCCCCATCACGACGATCTCCTCGGCAATGTCCTTCATGACCGCCCGGACCGGCACGCCGTTTTCCAGGACCAGGATCACGTTCTCGCCGTGCGGCATGAACGCCAGCTCGTAGCGGTACAGGCAGTGCACCAGCGGGACGAGGTAGGCCTCGAAGTAGCGCCGCAGCCATGCCCCGGCTTCCAGCCCGGACTGTTCGATCAGCGCCGACACCATGGGTTTGCCCGCAGCGTCGATGTGCAGGAGCGAGGCCATGGTGGCCAGCTGCTGTCCGTCCTCAAGCAGCGGCAGGGGACTTTCCCTCCACAGGGCGGACAGCATCTTGCGGTAAGGCGAATCCTTCGCGGACGCTGCCTCGTAATAGCCGTTGTGGTACCCAATGGCAGCCACTTCGCGGATCATGGCGAGCCCGCGGCTTTGCAGGGCCTCGTCGCTGGCAATCAGTTCCTGGAGCCAGTCATTGATCGCTGGCGTGGCCTTCATGTACTGCGGTGACAGGCCGCGCATGAAGCCCATGTTCAGGACGGACATGGCCGTCTTCACGTAGGCCTTTTCTGGTGCGGCCGTGTTAAAAAAGGTCCGGATAGACTGCTGGGCCTGGTAGCTGTCTGCCCCGATGCCGAGGTGGACGATGTGCTGCTGGGCAATTTCCGCTGCAAAAGTCACCGTCAGCTTGTTCTCCCACTGCCACGGGTGCACCGGCATCAGGAAATACTGGGCCGGGTCCAGGCCCAGCGCGCCGAGTTCAGCGTCGAAGTAGGCCAGCGCCCCCGCACCCAGTTCGGCGTCAAGGTGGGCGGCGTAGTCCAGCCCCGAGCTGGAGGTGAACACGGCCTTGGTCCGGTGGACCGCGATCCATTCCAGCTGCACGGGGGCGCCGGTTTCCGGAGCGAAGGCACGGTAATCGCTGATGCCGAATCCCAGCCTGCCGTTGTTGGCCACAAAGCAGGGGTGGCCCTCGGTCATGCTGCGTTCAATGGTCTGGAAGTCGGTGGCGACGTCCGCTCCGCCGGTCACGCCGGCCGCCAGCTCAACGGACGACGGCTGCCCCATCCACTGCTTGTACGCATGGCTGGAGAGCGTGCTGCTGATCTCCTCGAGGTAGACCGGGAGCATCTCCTGCCGGATTCCCAGGGCGTGGCGGAACTCAGTGATGAACCGGAGCGCATCCAGGGGTGCGTCCTGTCCGTCGCGGCTGCACCTGATCGAGGCGGCATCGACGGCCCAGTGGTCAAGGTGCAGGACCCTGGCGGAGAACCGGTATTCAACCGAGTCGTCATCGCTCAGCACCCGGTATTCGCTGGAATGGCCCGTGCTCCCGGTCTGGTCCCCGGTGCTGGTCCGTTCGGGGCTGAGGATCCGCTCGTGGGAGAACTCGGCGAGCGCCTTGCGGACGAGGTGCCGGTTGGCGGCAGCCCAGCGTTCCGGCGTGAGGTGGGTTGCGGCGTTGCCTGCGGTCAGGACGGATTCAAGTTCAGCGGTGGTCATAGTGATGCTCCCTGGCGGATCGGGGATGAGTGGAGGGCTGCGCGGGCCGAATGGAAGGCTTCACGGGTGCAGAAGCTGAGGAGGGCCTGCTTGTCCGAAAGGGTCACTTCTCCGGCGGGTTGGAAGCCAAGCCGCGCGTTGAGGACATGGATTTTGTGGTTCCGGGCGTCGGGTTCAACCACTACGCGCTCCACCTTGTCCTTGGCGAAGAGCCTGTCCAGGACTGCTTCCATCACGGCGGCGGTGTACCCGGTCCGTGGCGGCCCGGCGGGCGGGGCGACGAGGAGGTGCATCCCGATGTCCCCCGGCTGGACGGCGTACAGGCCCGCCAGCGGCGACAGGACCGGAAGGTACTCCTCCATCAGGAAGGCGGGGACGCCGTCGTCGAGCCCCAGCAGGGCGTGGTGATGCCCGCTGGACTGGATTTTGGAGTATTCCTCAACAACGTCCTCCACTGTGGCGGACTGCATCCCCCAGAAGGCGGCGTACGGCCGGATCACCCAGCTGTGGAGGAGTTGTGCATCGGCCTCCGGGTCGAAGCAGCGGAAGGTGAAACTCATGCGTGCACCTCTTCCGATTCAGCAACCGCGGTTTCGTGGACGCCGGCCGGGAAATCCGGCTGCTCCTGCACCCCGAACTCCTGGAAGGCGATGCTCCGCTCCACGGGATAGACCTCCCGGCCGGTGATTTCGCGCAGGATGCACGAGTTCCGGTAGGCCGCCATCCCCAGGTCCGGCGTGACGAAGCCGTGGGTGTGGAGTTCGGCGTTCTGGACGAAGATCTCGCCGGTTTCGACGCCGGTGCTGTAGTTCCGCTCGACGGCGAACCTGCCGGTGCTGTCCCGTGCGATCCGGTCCTGCACGCCGGCGAGGAATTCCGGCTCGCGGTAGCCGTAGCCCGTGGCCAGCACCACGGCTTCGGTGTCCAGCGAGTAGTCCGCGCCCTGTTCCCCGTGCCGCAGCTGCAGGGTGTGGGAACCCATGGACGGGTCCCACGAAGCCCCGGTGAGCGCCGAATGCGTCAGCAGCCGGGTGTCCACCATGCCGGAAAGGCTCTTGGTGTAGAGCAGGTCGTAGATGGCGTCTATGAGCTCGGAGTTAATGCCCTTGTAGAGATTCTTCTGGGCGCCGACCAGCCTGTCCCGCTGCTCCTGCGGCAGGGCGTGGAAGTAGTCCACGTAGTCCGGAGAGGTCATTTCCAGGGTGAGCTTGGTGTATTCCAGCGGGAAGAAACGCCCGGACCGGGTGACCCAGTTGAGCTGGTACCCGTGGACGTCGATGTCCTGCAGCAGCTCGTAATAGATCTCGGCCGCGCTCTGGCCGCTGCCCACGATGGTGACGCTGCGCCGCTGCTGGAGCTCGCTCTTCCTCGCCATGTAGTCGGCGTTGTGGAGGACAAGGCCGCCGGCCTTGGCTATCCCGGCACACGCGTCTGGAATGTAGGGCGAGGTGCCGGTGCCAAGCACCAGCCTCCGCGCGCGGAGCACCTCCCGCCCGTCCGGGCCGTTCACCGCAATCGTGTACACGCCGTCGTCGTAAGTGACTTCCGTGACGTCCGTGCCGAACCGGACCGAGGCCAGCTGGCCCGCCACCCACTGGCAGTACTGGTTGTACTCCGCCCGCAGCGGGTAGAAATTTTCCCTGATGTAGAAGCGGTAGAGCCTCCCGGTCTGCTTGAGGAAGTTCAGGAAGGAAAAGGGCGACGTGGGGTCGGCGAGCGTCACCAGGTCAGCCAGGAGGGGGACCTGCAGGTGGGCCTGCTCGAGCATCATGCCGGGGTGCCAGTCGAAGGAGTCCCGGCGCTCCAGGAACACGCCGTCCAGGCCGTCGACCGGTTCGCTCAGGGCGGCCAGTCCCAGGTTGAAAGGCCCGACGCCGATTCCGGCGAAGTCGTAAATGCGGCCTGCGCCAGAGGTGCTCACTGCGGACGTGCTCAATGCGGACGTGCTCATGCGTGTGCCTCCCGGGCTGCAGCGGCGGATTCGCCGGCAGTTGCTGTGCCGGCCAGGCTCTCCCCTGCCCGACGCACGAGCTCGATGATCTCCCGGATGTCCTCCAGCGTGGCCTCGGCATTGAGCAGCGTGAACTTCAGGAAGTGCCGGTCCGCGACCTTCGTTCCGGCCATCACCGCTTCGCCCGAGGCAAAGATCGCCGCGCGGATGGCCGGATTCAGGCTGTCCGCGAGGTCCTCGGACAGCCGCGTCCCGTCCGCGAGCACCGGCCGGTAGCGGAAGACCAGGGTGCTCAATTGCGGCTCAGCCGCCAGTTCGAAGTCGGGATCCGCCGAGAGTACTGTTCCCACACGGGCGGCAAGGTCGATCGCCTCGTCGAGGAGCGCACCGATGGCATCCGCACCCATGATGCGGAGCGTGAGCCAGAGCTTGAGGGCGTCGAACCGGCGCGTGGTCTGGATGCTCTTATCCACTTGGTTGGGGATCTCGGCCCGTGCGGCGGCTTCCGGGTTCAGGTAGTCGGCGTAATACGTCACGTGCCGGAGCATGCCGCCGTCCCGGACCAGGATGGCGCTGGAGCTGACCGGCTGGAAGAACGTCTTGTGGAAGTCAACGGTGACGGAGTCGGCCAGCCGGATTCCGTCCAGGAGGTGCCGGTAGCGGTTGGACACGATGAGCCCGCCGCCGTAGGCAGCATCCACGTGGAACCAGGCACCGTAGCCGCGGGCCAGGGCGGCGAGCTCGGTGAACGGGTCCACGGCGCCGAAGTCGGTGGTCCCGGCCGTGGCAACAACCGCCATCGGCACCAGGCCGGCGGCGTGGGCCGCCGCGATGGCCTCGGCCAGCGCGGCAGGATCCATCCGGTGGTCGGCGGCGCAGCCAACGGACACGACGGCGTCGAAGCCCAGCCCGAGCATGGACGCCGATTTCCGGATGCTGAAGTGGCTGTCCTCCGAGGTGAAGATCCGCAGCTTGTCCAGCAGTGCCGGGAGCCGGAGCCCGGCGTTCGCCGGATCGAGCCGCAGCTCCGCCACGGCGTGGTTCCGCGCGATCAGGAGCGCCTGGAAGTTGGACTGGCTGCCGCCGGACGTGAACACGCCGTCTGCCTCGCTTCCGAGCTGCAGGCGATCCGCGGTCCAGTCGATGAGGCGCCGCTCGATCATCGTGGCGCCCGCGCTCTGGTCCCAGGTGTCCATGGACGAGTTCACGGCGGACAGGACGGCCTCCCCCACGAGCGCCGGAATGACCACCGGGCAGTTCAGGTGCGCGGCGTACTTGGCATCGTGGAAATAGACGGCGTCGCGGAGATACGTGTCCTGCAGCTCGTCGAGGGCGGCCGCCGTGTCCGGCAGGGGCCGGTCCAGGTCGACGGCGTCCACCCGGCTCTTCATCTCGGCAGGGCCGACGCCGGTGAACGGCTGTGAGGTCCGCTCAAGTTTGGTGGCCACGGCGTTGACTCCCTGCAGCACCTGCGCCACGTACCGAGGGGCATTGCGGGCGTTGAACAGATGGTTGCTGGCGGCGAGGGCCAGCTCCACCCCGGCCCCGAAGTCAACGTCCGGCGAAAGGTTGCCGCGAAGGCGGGAACCGGCCGTTGCCACTCCAGCGGGATATCCGGCATCGGTTTCTTGGTCCACGCGTGTTTCGTCCACATCGGGCAGCAGGGTCATGGCAGTCATCCTTTTTTCGGGATCGGGTCCGCTCAGTTGCGGCGACCGCCCCCAAGCAAGGCAAGCCTTACTTAGGACACCCTTTTAGTCAAACTTCAGTGATGTAATTCAAGAAATCCCCGGAAAATGGGCGTATTTTGCTGATATCCGAGGTCATTGACTTTCCTCCACGGAGTGAAATGCCCCAGAATGTCCCCTGCACGGAGGGCGCGCGCGTGGTCCCGGCAGGGATGGGACACGAATTGCCTCAAAGCCGGGCGCCGGAAAGTCCTGCGGAGTAGAGTTCCTACCACG
Source organism: Arthrobacter sp. ISL-5 (assembly GCF_018613835.1). GTDB lineage: Bacteria > Actinomycetota > Actinomycetes > Actinomycetales > Micrococcaceae > Arthrobacter. The sequence continues at coordinate 35,094 of NZ_JAGGPM010000042.1, forward strand.
CGGCCTCACAGGCGGCAGGAAGCAGGGGGACGTGTCCGGAACTGAGCATGATCCGATCAATTTCAGGGAAATGGATTCCCAGGGACGGCCCACCGGCTACGGGCGCATGCCGGACCCTGCCGGTACCGGGCGAAGCGGCGGAGCGCAGGCGGGAGCGGCGGACTTTAGCGGCACCGGATTTGGCGTGGCCCCGTTGGACTCGGCAGATTCCGGCCAGCCGGGCCGCCTCATGGTCAACCCGTTTATCGTGGCCCTGTGGGTAGTCGTTTCAGGGCTGATCGTCGCCTCGTTCGGGGCGTTCACCATTGCCCAGGAGACCGTCAACTCGGGCCCGACGGGTCCGGCCATGCCCCTGAGCTACATCCTGATCAGCTTCGCCCCGTACGTGATGTTCGCCGGACTCCTCGGCATGATCGGCCTGCTCTTCTGGCACGCAGCGCAATGGCGCCGGAACCGCGAAAAGCAGCCCCCGCCGTCGTAAGCTGCTCGCCAAAGCCACAGCGCGAACGAACACTTGCGGCCCAAACTACAGCGCGAACGAACACTTGTGATCCCCCCAACCGTGCATTTTCTGGGCCACAAATGTCCGTTCGCGCTGAACCTATCCGGCCGGGACTTCGCGCCCGGCGGTTTCGCCCGGGCCCGGGTCATCCGAGGCCGCCGGCGTGTCCGCCGTGCCGGTCAACCGACGCGTCCGGAGTTCGTCCGTGACCTGGGCGTACCAGGAGTGGGCCCCGAAGGCCGGGCTGGGCGTATCCAAGTGCCGGTACAGGGCATCCGCAAGTTCCGCCAGCGCCGATTCAGGCAGCGCCGCCACCGCCACAGCCGGGTCCACGGTCTCGTCGAGGTACCGGGTCAGATCTTTCTCATTCATCGCGCGCTCCCCGCCTCAACTAGCCCGGCAGGCCTCCCGCCGGGACGGGACAGAGGACTGGTGTTGCCGGCAAGCGGCACGCCGGCCAGCGCTGACTCTGCGTCGGTTGCACCGCAGTGGATGGGGCAGACCGGAAGTTCGCCTGGCTCCGCGAGTGTCAGCTGAAAATCGTTTGCATCCTCGAGCGCGGAAGCGGCCGCAACCCCGAGTTCGTGGTGCACCTCCACGTGCTCTCCGCGGGCATGCTCCCCGGGCAATGCGGCTTGTCGCAGGTAGGACAGTACTGACTCGTCAACGTGCGAGGCGTCGCGGAAGTCCAGCGTGACGCTCGGGCTGGTGGCCAGCTTCTGGGCCCGCAGCAGCAGGTGAAGGAGTAAGGGGAAGTTCGCCGGGGTCAGGCACCCGCTGACTTCCAGGGTGACATGCCCGGGATCCAGGTCCACCCGTACCAGCACACGCAGTTTGTGATTCAAAGAATTCCCCAAAGAGAGAGTCCGTCAGCCAACTGCATAGCCAGCCTGAATCGTATGTAATTGTCGCGGGGGTCACAAGTCCGGTCCAAGCGCCGATACTTATCCGCCCGGCGGACCTAAACTGAAAGGTATGGACCACACTGCACTGGATAGCTCGGACCAGGGCTTTGCCGCGGCGGCGGAACAGTTGCAGGATCTGGTGATCGACAGCAAGGACGTCAGCGGCTTCCTGTCAGAGCTGTGCGAGTTCTCAGCCAAGTCCTTCTCCGCCTCCATGGGAATGGAGGTTGTGTGTGCCGTCACGCTGCACCGGCACCGGCGCCTGAACACGGCAGCCTGGAGCACCCCGGACGCGCGTAAGTTCGACGAAATCCAGCAAGGGTTCGGCGAGGGGCCGTGCCTCCACGCCATGGAAACCCAGACCACGGTGTTGGTGCGGGATACGCGCACGGATCCGCGGTGGCCGGACTACTGCCAGGCGATGGCAGCCCTGGGGCAGCTAAGTGTCCTTGGTGTTCCCCTGGCCCTGGACGAGGGGGCCACTGCGGCGCTCAACATCTTCGCCACCGTGCCTGATGTGTTCGACCCTGGCACCATAACATCGGCGGAGCTTTTTGCTTCCCAGGCGCAGCGGGCCCTGCGCCTTGCGGTCCGCATCGGCGTCCGTCAGCAGTTGGCCGACGACCTTCGCGCGGCAATGGAATCGAGGACCACCATCGACCTCGCAGCGGGGATCATCATGGGACAGAACCGATGCTCCCAGCACGAGGCCATGGCCATCCTTACCAAGGCCTCCAGCGGGCGCAACAAGAAGCTCCGGGATGTGGCCGCCGGACTGGTGAGCTCCTTCGACGGCGTTCCGGTTACCACGCACTTCGACTCGTAGCAGGGTTCGGCTACTCATAGCAGGGACCGCCAGCAGCATCACCTGGCAGCATCACGTGCCCATGAGCTTGGGCGCAGCCTCCTCAGGCCAGTCGATGCACTGCGTGTAGATCTCGTGCTTGCGCAGGTAGCGTGCGGTGAAGGGGCAATGGGGAATGATGCGCTTCCCCGCGGCCACGACGTCGTCCAGGGCGAAGTGCACGAGGACATTGGCGAGGCCCTGCCCCGCGAACTCCTCGGCCGTTTCGGTGTGGATGAAGTCAACGTGTCCCGGTTTGTCCATGAACCGGATATGCACCGCCAGCTTCCCGCCCACGTGCAGCTCGTAGCGGTGGAGCGCATCGTTCCGGAAGGTGGTGACATCCGGGGTGAATTGGTCCTCGGTGGATACCGTGTTCTCCGTCATGGTTCGACATTGGCACTTAATGCCTGTGCTGGCAATGGCTCTGGCGCAAGGGCCGGGACCCGCCCCAGCAGCAGGGCAGCAAGCGTAAAGCAGGCAGATCCGCCGCCCAGGTGCGGCAGCGACAGTCCGTTGAACGCTGCATCCGCCACCGGAACAAAGACGACGACGGCGGCCGTCACCACGGCGGCACGAGGCCGGCCGCGTGAGTGGACAGACGCCGTCGGCCGATCCTCCAACCGCCCGAACAGGGCAATTGCAGGGAGCAGCAGGAGCACAACGCCCAGCAGCACGAGCGGACGGGACCACCACCATTCGGCAGTGCCGGAGGCCGGCTTGGGGAAGTCCGTGAGAAGCAGCAGCCCCGCCATGGCGCCCAGCAACGGCAGGTGCCAGAGGTAGACCGTCATGGACCGGCGGCCCGCGAGCGCCACCATGGCCCGGACCCAGCGCACGGTGCCGATCCTGTCCAACGCCGGCTTGGCAAGCTGTAGGGTGGCCGCCTGCGAAACGCCCAGCAGGAAGAGGCAGAAATTCGGCGGGTTCAGATTTACCAGCATGTTGTCCCGGTACAGGCCCAGCCCGGTAAGGACGCCCAGCAGCAGGTTACTGGCAGCGACCAGACCCACCAGCCGCGAGGTACTAAGCCGGGCGAGGTGGCCGTCTGCCATGAAAAAGCCGAGCTGCTGCACGGCACACCACAGGAAGATCATGTTGACGTAGGCGATGAGCGGCATGGCGCCGCGGAAACAGTCGACCGCCACCACGAGCGCCGCGAGGCCGGCCAGTGTCAGCCAGGGCGCCCGCCGGTGTAACCGCTCCAGGAGCGGGATGTTCAGCTGTGCGGCGAGGTAGGCGGCCAGGAACCACAGCGGCATGCCGGCCCCGCTCGCCAAGAGCTGCACCACCTGAGGGTCCACGCCCAGGAGCAGGGCGCCCCACAGGCCAACGAACATCACCGCCAGCAGCGCGGCCGCCGGGCGGATGAGGCGCAGCAGCCGCGCCTGGGCGAACCCGTAGCCGTTGCCTCCACGGTCCCGCAACCTGCGCCAGGACTGCAGGCCGGTGATTCCGCCGGCCACGAAGAACAGCGGCATCACCATGAAAATCCAGATGACGGGCTCGAACCAGTCCTGCTCAGCGAGGGTGTTTTCGGTGGTCACCGTGCCGTCCGCATGCAGGACCGGGCTGGCCATCATGCAGTGGCTGATCACCACCAAGGCCAGGCAGAAGAAGCGGGCAAGGTCGATGGCCAGGTCGCGGGGCGGCGATGCCGAGCCCAAGCCGGAGGAATCCGTGCCCACGCCGGGTCCTGCCCGCTGCGCTGCACCATCCATGGAGCCCCCTCCCCGACGCGGAACTGGCCAACCATTTTGTAGGGTCCATTGTCCGCCGGGACGGCGGCGAGGGCCAGAGGACCCGGCAGCCGGCGTCAGGGCTGGCCGGACTTCTGGCGCAGTTCCGATTTCCGGATCTTGCCGCTGGCCGTCCTGGGCATTTCATTGACGAAGACAACGGATTTGGGGATCTTGTACCGGGCGAGCTTCCCGTCCAGGTGCTCCCTGAGTTGTTCCTCGCTGAGCTGCGCACCTTCGCGCAGGACCAGGACGGCCTGGGGCACTTCACCCCACTTCTCGTCAGGCACCCCGATGACGGCGACGCTGCCGACAGTCTCGAGTTCGATGATGGCCTGCTCCACTTCCGCCGGGTAGATGTTCTCCCCGCCGGAGATGATCATGTCCTTGAGCCGGTCAGACACGAAGACGAAGCCGTCCGGGTCCCTGTAGCCCATGTCGCCGGACCTGAACCAGCCGCCGTCGGCATACGACGCCGCGGATTCCTCGGGGCGCCCCCAGTACCCCTGGATGACGTTCGGGCCCTTGATCTGGACTTCTCCCACGGTTCCGGCGGGCGTCGGGTCGCCGAGGGGGTCCGCGATCCGGACGTCCGTGAAGAAGTGCGGCAGCCCGGACGAGCCCGCCTTGTCCCGTGATCGTGAGGCCGGGAGCGTCGTGGCACCCGGCGCCGTCTCCGTCATGCCGTAGCCGTTGGAAAACCGGAGGCCCCGGGCCTCGTACGCCTCCAGCACCCGCGTGGGAACTGCCGAGCCGCCGCAAGTCAGCTTGTTCAGCGAGCTGATGTCCGCCGTCGCCCAGGCCGGGTGCTCGCAGAGCAGCTGGTAGGTGGTTGGAACTCCGCTGATGGTGGTGACGCGGTGCTGCTCAATGAGCTGCAGGGTCCGCGACGGATCGAACTTGGGTTCCAGAACGACGGTCCCGCCCTTGAGAAGGGTCGGGAGCACTCCCATGTTCAGTGAGGCCACGTGGAACATCGGCGAAATCATCAGGGCCACGTCGGCGGACGAAAAGTCGAAGTCCACGATGACGTTGATGCAGTTCCAGGTGATATTCCCGTGGGTGAGCAGCGCGCCCTTGGGACGCCCGGTGGTACCGGACGTATAGAGAATCATGGCGCCGTCGTCCAGGCCCACGGCCTCGTCCAGTGCCTGCGCGGCGCCGGAGGCCACGACGTCGTCGAAATCCTCCACGGCGGACTGGGCGGCGGCGCTGTCCGGCGCCGCCCCCTGAACGCCGGCGGAAGCGTCGACGGCGATCAGCCGCCTTACGGCCGTCCCCGCGGCGCCGCTGGAGGCGAGCCCGCTGAGGCTCCCGGCGTGGATGAGTACCACGGCGGCGCAGTCCTGAAGCTGGTACTGGATTTCCGGGGGCGCCAGCCGCGTGTTGAGCGGGACGAAGATGGCACCCAGCAGGCCGCAAGCGAACAGCGTTTCCAGGAAGGCAGGATGGTTCTCGCCGAGGTAGGCCACCCTGTCGCCCTTTGCCACGCCGCGGTCACGGAGTGCGTTGGCGAGCCTGTCTGTCCGTTCCGCGAATTGCTCATAACTGAGTTCGCGGTTCCCGGAGATGAGTGCCGTTTTGGTGCCGGACTTCGGGCGGCGCCGTTGCAGCCACGAACCGATGCCTGAATTGTCCATCGTTGGTCCCTTCTTATCTCAAGTTAGTCCTACTGGTGAGGGTCAGAGCCGCACAGTACGGAGATCGTTGTTCTTCGGTTCGCGGGTCAGCAGGATGAAAATGATTGACACCAGCGACATGATGGCGAGATACCAGACCACGGACGCCGTGTCCTGGCCCGAATCCTTGAAGATCTGCGCCACGATCCCCGGCGTGAAGCCGGCGCCGAGGAGCGTGGCGAGCTGATACCCCAGGGAAGCACCGGTGTAGCGGGACGACGTGCCGAACTGTTCGGACACGAAAGCCGCCAGCGGTCCGAAGAGGATGGAATGGATCATCAGGCCTACGGTGAACGCCACGAAGATCAGCAGGATGTTGTTGGAGGACAGCAGCTGGAACATCGGCGTGAGGTACACGATGAACAGCACCAGTCCGCCGATCATGACCGGGCGCCGGCCGAGCTTGTCGGAGAGCCTGCCACCCAAAACGACAAACATGATGGAGATAAGCGAGGCAGCCGCGTACGCATAGAGCACGCCCTGCCGGTCAGCACCCCTGGCGACTGCAAAGGTCACGGCGAACGTGGCCAGGACCACCTGAAGGCCAAACCCTGCGGCGCCGGCGAGCATGGTGAAAATCAGGGTCCTGGGCCTGCGGAGCACCTGCAGCAGCGGAATTTCCCGCTTCGCCGAGGCCTCCGGACCGGCCCCTCCTGCCCGGGACGCCTTCTCCTGTTCCAACTTCTCCTGTTCCAGGGCCGCCTTAAAGATGGGGCTCTCCGACACCCTGAGCCGGACGAACATGCCCACGCCCAGCAGCACGAAGGAGAGCAGGAACGGCACCCGCCAGCCCCAGGCGAGGAACTGGTCATTCGGCAGCGATGAGAATGCACCCATGATGAACGTGCCGAGCACGGCACCAGTCGGAGCGCCGGCGTTCACGAAGGAGGCGGCAAAGCCGCGCCGTCCCGGTTCCGAGTGCTCCAGCGCCATCAGCGCTGCCCCGCCCCATTCGCCGCCCACTGCGATGCCCTGCGCAACGCGGAGGATCACCAGCATCACGGCTCCCCACGGTCCGACCACCGAGGCACCGGGAACCAGGCCGATCAGGGTGGACGCCACGCCCATGACAAGCATGGAAATGATCAGCATTCCCTTGCGTCCGATCCTGTCACCGAAGTGTCCGAAGATCACGCCCCCGAGCGGGCGTGCCACGTACCCGGCGGCGAATGTGCCGTACGCTGCCACCACGCCCACCCAGTCGTCCATGCCGGAGAAGAAGACCTTGGGAAAGACGACGGCTGCTGCCGTCGCGTAGAGGAGGAAGTCGTAGAACTCGATGGTGCTGCCGAGGTAGCTGGAGGCAATGACGGTGCGTGCTTCCTGGCGCCGGCCGGCCACGTCCATGGCCTGGAGCTGCGATATTTGGGACATCGTTGTTCCTTAAAGCAGAGGGGTATTGGCAAAGCAGTGGGATGTGGTGCTGCAGGACTGCGCGTGAAGGCGGCCTACTTGTAGAAGCGCGCGAGGAATTCGGCCACGACGGCGGGCCGCTCCTGGCCCTCGATCTCGATGGTGTTGGAGACCTTGATCTGGGCGCCGCCCTTGACCTCGGTGACCTCGGCGATGGTGGCCCGCATGCGGATGCGCGACCCCACCTTCACGGGCGAGGTGAAGCGGACCTTGTCCAGGCCGTAGTTCACCTTGGTGGTGACGCCGTCGACGTCGAACAGTTCGCCCCAGAACGGGATAATGAGCGAGAGTGTGAGGAAACCGTGGGCGATCGGAGCGCCGAACGGGCCGTCCTTGGCACGTTCGGGATCGACGTGGATCCACTGGTCATCGCCGGTGGCATCGGCAAATTTATTGATCTGTTCCTGGGTGATTTCGCGGTATTCCGTCACGCCGAGGTCGGTTCCGGCGAGGGTGAGCAGTTTGTCGAAGTCGACGACGAGATTGGGCATCTTTGCCTCCTGATGTGGATTTTTGGAGTTGCGGAAGTACGACGGCGGTGCGGTGCTGCCGCCGTCGGGTTTCAGTTGTTGTTTGGGTTCAGTTAGCGCGGTTCAGTTGCGCAGTTCGGTTTGTGCAGTTCAGTTGCGCGGCGTCAGCGGGTGAAGGCGCTTTCGCCGGTGAGTGCGCGGCCGACGATGAGCGCGTTGATTTCGTGGGTGCCTTCGTAGGAATAGACGGCCTCGGCGTCGGCGTGGAACCGCGCGACGTCGGATTCGAGCGTGATGCCGTTGCCGCCCGCCACTTCCCGTGCCAGGGCCACGGTTTCCCGCATCAGTAGGGACGTCTGCATCTTGGCCAGGGCCGAGTCCTGGTCGCGGTAGATGCCCTTGGCCTGCTGTTCGGTCAGCCGGACCACCAGGGACAGTGAGGACGTCACGTTGCCGAGCATCCGGGCCAGCTTTTCCTGGACCAGCTGGAAGGATCCGAGCGGGCGGCCGAACTGCCGGCGTTCCGTCACGTACCGCAGTGCTGCTTCGAACGCGCCGGCCTGAATGCCGGTGGCGATCCAGGCGACGTCCGAGCGCATGGCCCGGAGCATCGCGGCCACATCCCTGAAGGAGTTCACGTTGTGCAGCCGCATGGACTCGTGAACGCGGACGCCGTCGAGGGTGATGTGGGCGTTCTGCATCATCCGCAGTGCTGTCTTGCCGTGGATCTTCTCCAGCGTCACGCCGTCCGCCTCTCGGTCCACCAGGAAGGCCTTGACCTGCCCGTCGGTAACGTCGCGGGCGAACACGGCCAGCACGTCCGCGGTGGCCGCGCCGCCGATCCAGCGCTTGGCGCCGTCCAGGACCAAGGTGTCGCCTTCCCTGCGGGCGGTGGTGGAGAGCCCGCCGGCGATGTCCGATCCGGAGTCAGGTTCGGTGAGCGAGAAGACGCCCTTGAGCGAGAAGTCGATGACCTTCGGCATCCACTCGGTCTGCTGATCTGCCGATGCGCCCACGCGGATGGCGGTGCGGAACAGCCCGGCCTGCGCGGTGTACCAGGTGGCCAGCGAAGCGTCCGTGCGGGCCAGCTCGAAAATCCGGAAGCCCTGGTAGATGCCCCGGGCCGGACTCCCATCCGCACGCGGGCCACTGAGCTCGGCGGGTTCCATCAGGTCCAGGTCGACCAGCGGCTGTGCGAGCTGCTGCGGAAACTCCCCGCGCTCCCAGTACTCGGCCAGCAGCGGCTGCGCTTCCCGGTCCAGGAACTCCCGCAGCCGTCCCAGCACGCGGCGCTCGTCCTCCGTGAGGAGGGACTCGGCGTCGTAGTAGTCGCAGACGCCGTAGAGCCGGGTCTTTTCGGCAGTAGGGGTCTGCTCAGCTGTGGCGGCGCTCATCTCAGCCGTCCAGTCCGAGCAGTCGCACGGCGTTGTGCTTGAGGATCTTGGACCGGACCTCGTCCTTCAGCGGCAGGTCCGCGAAGGCGCCCAGCCATTTCTGCGGTGTGATGAGCGGGAAGTCGGTGCCGAACAGGACCTTGTCCTGCAGCACGGAGTTGGACATCCTGACCAGCGACTCGGGGAAGTACTTGGGTGACCAGCCGGAGAGGTCGATGAACACGTTGGCCTTGTGCGTGGCGATGGAGTTGGCCTCGTCCTGCCACGGCACGGAAGGGTGCGCCATGATGATCTGCAGGCCGGGGAAGTCCGCGGCCACGGCGTCGAGCAGCAGCGGGTTGGAGTAGGCCAGCTTGATGCCGTAGCCGCCGGGAAGACCGGCGCCCATGCCGTTCTGGCCGGTGTGGAAGATGGCCGGCAGGCCCAGTTCCTGCAGGGTCTCCCAGAGGGGGTAGAACTGCTCGTTGGAGGGGTCGAAGCCCTGCAGGCTGGGGTGGAACTTGAAGCCGCGGGCGCCCAGGTCGGTGGCCTGGCGTTTGGCGCCCTGGATGGCCTCGGCGCCGGTGCGCGGATCCACGCTGCCGAAGGGGATCAGCACGTCGTTGTTCCTGGCCGCGCCGGCGATCAGGTCCTCGATGCTGTTGGGCTCGTGCTTGAGCTGGGTGCGGGCGTCCACGGTGAACACGACGGCGGCCATGTTCAGTTCCCGGTACACCTCCGCGATCCGGTCCAGCGACGGAGTGCGGTCCTCGGACTTGAAGTACTTGGCCGAGGCCTCGGTCAGGGCCGGCGGCAGTGATTCATGGCCGTGGCCGTCCACTTCGAGGTGGACGTGCATGTCGATCGCGTCGAGCGCCGAGGCGTCGATGCCGAGCTCATAGCGGGTAGCAGCCATGGCTAGCCGACCTTCGCAGGCACGGCGGCGGGCTGTGCCTCCGGCTGCAGTTCCTCGGGCAGCGGGAGGAATTCCTCGCCAACGGGCTGCAGCTTGCCGCCGAAGAGCGGGCCGAAGTTCTCCACGAGGTCCTGGTAGCGCCAGCCGCCCTCGCGGTATTCCGTGGCAGCGGCCTCGGGGTGGGTCCAGAGCTGCAGCCGGTCGCCGCCCGCGCCGATGGCCTGGCCGGTAATGCCGGCCGCCGCATCGGAGGCGAGGAACGCGACCAGTCCGGAGACGTCGTCGGCCGTTCCGAAACCGAGCTCGTGGCGGAAGAATGCCGGCATCGCCTCGCCGCGTTCGTCCGCTTCCACCGCTTTTTGGAAGTACGGGACGGTCTTGGTCATGGCCGTGGCGGCGACCGGGATGACGGCATTGGCGGTCACGCCCGCCTTCTTCATTTCCAGCGCCCAGGTGCGGACCATGCCCACGATGCCGGCCTTGGCGGCGGCGTAGTTGGTCTGGCCGAAGGTTCCGCGCTGTCCGGTGGGCGAGCCGATGGTGATGATCCGGCCTGCGATGCCGTTCTCCTTGAAGTACGCGAACGCTTCCCGGACGCACGTGAAAGTGCCGCGGAGGTGGACGTTGATGACGGCGTCAAAGTCCTCGTCGGTCATTTTCAGCAGGCTCTTGTCCCGCAGGATGCCGGCGTTGGTGACCAGGATGTCCAGGCGCCCGAAGTCCGTGACGGCCGCCTGCACCAGCTGCTTGGCAACCTCCGTGCTGCCGACGGGGGCGACGACTGCCGCCGCGCGGCCGCCGTCGGCCTGGATCAGCGCCACTGCTTCTTCGGCGACCGCCGCGTCGACGTCGTTGATGACGACGGCAGCACCCTGCCGTGCCAGTTCCCGGGCGTAGCCCAGGCCCAAGCCCCGACCGCTTCCCGTGACGATTGCTACTTTCCCTGACAAGCTCATCGCTGCTCCTTTGCTAGCTGACCTTGTGCATCCTGCCCTGCGGCGTGGGATGCTGTTCTGTATCCATGAAAATATGGATAGTTGAAAATGTCAACGATTTGTTTTGAGGATTATTGGAGTTGGGCATGACGATCGAGACACAAGGCGAGCAGCGAAACGGGCAGGGCCACAAGCTCGTCGCCGCGTCGATCAGCCAGGATCTGGGTTTTCTTCTGGCAAAGCTGCATGCCGCCGGATCGGTTCTGAACAACCGCGCACTGTCCGAGTTTGACCTCAAGGAACGCTCGTACTCAGTGCTGATCCTCGCCAACAGCGGGCTGGAGCCGACGCAGCGCGAGATGGCGGACTTCCTTAGCCTCGACCCCAGCCAGATCGTGGCACTCGTGGACGAGCTCGAAAAGCGCGGACTGGTGGCGCGGGCCGCCGGCAAACAGGACAGGCGTGCCAAGATCGTCACTGCCACGGCGAAAGGGAGCCGCCTCCTGGCGCAGGCCGCCGGGGCCGCCGGCCGGGCCGAGGCGGACGTGCTGGACGGACTTTCGGGCGAAGAGGCGGCGCAGCTGAAGGCGCTGCTGCGAAAAGCATTGTGGGGTGCCTTGGGCGCGTGAGCAGCGGGGCATCCCTCGGCAGATCTGCGCAGGATCCTAGCCGGCCAGCACCGCCAGGAGGCAGAAGACGACGGCGAGCAACGGCGTCGTGCCTTGCATGGCGGCCGCGCGGAGGTACTTCCTGCCGCTCAGGGCGAGCACAACGGATGCCAGAAACATTGAACCGCAGCTGCCGACAATGAGGGTCCAGCCCACCGCCGGATGCCCGGACAAGACGGCGGCGACCCCGGCGAGCGCACCGGCTGCCAGGAAGAGGTTGTAGAAGCCCTGGTTAAAGGCGAGTTGCTTCGTCGTCTCGGCGTCGGCCTGGGATGCCACACCGAAGCCTTCCACGTGCCCGGCCGGGTCCAGGTCAGGGACTCCATGATGAAGATGTAGACATGGAGGAGGGCCGCAAGGACCGCAAAGGCGAGGGAGGCCGGGATCATGGCTCGATCCTAGCCTCCCCCGCGGCGGACCCTCCGCCCGGAACGTCAGCGGCTGAGCATGCCCAGCGTGGCGGCGGCAAAGTCCTTGGCGGAGGCGTTCCAGTGGGCCAGCAGCCCCTGCAGGTTCTCGCCGTCGGCCCGGTGCGCCGCCGTCTGCGCCTCGAGCGTGGCCAGGACGCCCGTGCGGAGTTCGGTGTTGAAGTTGACCTTACCCACGTTCATGGCCGGCGCCTTGGCCAGCTCGTCCGCCGGGATCCCGGACGCACCATGGAGAACCAGCGGGATGCGGGTGCGCACGGCAATGTCCTGCAGAACGTCCCACCGCAGTTCCGGCTCGCCCTTGTACTTTCCATGGACGTTGCCCACGGCCACGGCCAGCAGCTGCGCTCCCGTCCTCGCCACAAAGTCCTCCACCTGCGCGGAATCGGTGAGGCCGGCAACGTCGTTACCGGACGGTTCCCCGCCCGAGTCGGCGCCGAACGCCTTGTCCTCATCGCCGGCGAGCCCGCCCAGCTCGGCTTCCAGGACGACGTCGGCACTGCCTCGGGCGTCCAAAGCCTTCCGGACTTCGCGAACGAGCGCGATGTTCTCCTCGTAGGGCAGGGACGAGCCGTCCGCGAGGACGGAATCCGCCCCGGCAGCAACGGCCGCGGTGATGACTTCGAGGTCTGACGCGTGGTCCAGCTGCACGGCAACGGGCACGGAGGCCTCGTCCGCCAGGCCTCGCAACGCGGAGATGAGCCGCAATCCGTTGGTGGTGGCTGCGGTTTTGGGAGCCACGAGCAGGATGACGCCGCGGCCGGCTTCCTCGGCGGCACCGACCACGGCCAGGGCCGTGGTGAAGTCGTAGCACGTGAAGGCAGGCACAGCCGAGCCCCGCTGCAGCGCCGAGCCCACGATCTCGTCGAGTTGCGCGCGCATCAGCCCGCCTTTGCGGTGCGCTTGGTGGGAGCCACAACCTTGATAACGGCGGAGTCGTCCGCGGCGGCAAGGCCATGGGCCTGGCCCAGCAGGTAGAGCTGCTCGGCGGCGGCGGCAACGGGCGTGGCCAGGCCGGCGCTGCGGGTTGCCTTGCCGACGATGCCCATGTCCTTGACGAAGATATCGAGGCGGCTGAGCACCTCCGCGCCCTCCTCGCTGTACGCCTCCAGGATGCGCGGGCCGCGGTTGGAGAGCATGAAGGAGCCGGCAGCACCCGCTTCGAGGGCGGCGAGCGTCTTCGCCTGGTCCAGGCCCAGGGCGTCGGCAAGTGCCATGGCCTCGGCAGCGGCGGCGATGTGGATTCCGCAGAGCAGCTGGTTGACGGTCTTCAGCGCCTGCCCGTCGCCGGGCTTGTCGCCGACCACTGTCAGGGTGGAGGCCAGCAGTTCCAGGACCGGACGGGCTGCCTCGAGCGCCGAGGGCTCGGCACCCACGACAATCAGCAGGTCGCCTTCGCCGGCGCGCTTGGGCCCGCCCGAGAGCGGTGCGTCAACAAGCCCGACGCCGAACTCGGCCAGGCGGCCGACGGTGGCCGGAATCGCTTCGGTGCCCACGGTGCTGGTCAGGATGACGACGGCGCCCGGCTTCAGCACCGAGGCCACGCCGTTCTCGCCGAAGAGGACGTCGTTGAGCTGTTCGCTGTTGCGTACGGCCAGCAGGAGCGCGTCGGTGCCCTCCGCGGCTTCGCGGGCGGAGGAAAAGGTGCGCACGCCGGCCTCTTCGGCGAGCTGCAGGCGCGGTTCGGCGATGTCGAAGCCATGGACGGTGAGCTGGCTCGCCAGGCGTGTGGCCATCGGCAGGCCCATTGCCCCGAGGCCGAGGACGGTGACTTTGTAATTCGCGGTCATGGTGTTCTCCGTTGAATGCGTGATTGAGCGAAATTAGAAGGTGTTGCTGAGCTTGCGGGTGACCTGGGCGAGGGACTCGTCGTCGCCCACGTTGCCGGCGAACACGATGTACGGGATGCCCTTGGCCGGGCCGTCAACCGGATCCCACAGGCTGACAATGCCGGGCAGCATGGGCCCGCGAACGATCGCGTGCCGGATCTCCAGTCCGTGTGCGGCCACGTCCGAGGACGTGATGCCGCCCTTGGCGATGACGAACCGCGGCGGGAAGGTCTTGAGCGTCCGGTTTACCACCGCGACGACGGCGGCGGACACGGTGCGCGCGATCCGCAGGCTTTCGGCCGGGTCATCCGTCTTGATGAGCAGGCGGCTCGTGTGGACGATGACGTCGCCGCCGCGGAGCGCCTCCACCACGGCATCCACCGTCTGGTCGAGGTAGGCGTCCGCTTCATCCCCCAGCAGCTTTTCGACGTCGATCTCCACAATGCGGGCAGCGCTGTGCTGGTCCGTGAGCACCTTGAGCTGCCGCGTGGTCACGCCGACGTGCGAGCCCACCACGATCAGGCCGCCGGCCTCGGACGGGGTGTGGCCGGCATAGGCTTCCTCGCCGCTGAGCTCGGTCCGGATGTCCTGGCCGATCCTGGCACGGACGAACGGCGGGCCAACGCGGTAGAGCAGGTTCTTGCCGCGGCGTTCCGCCTCTTCGAGCCCGAGTGCGAGGGCGCGGAGGTCGTTCTCCGTGACGATGTCCGCCACGATCGGGGTGGAGGCGGTGGCAGGTTCGATCGCGTCGGCGATGGCCTTCGCGGAAACGTCCGCATCCCCGGTGCCCGCGCCGGCGCGGATGATGTTGAGGTCAAGCACGATCACGGAGTCCGCGGGGAACTTGCCCTGCGACTTTTCCTCGACGTACTTGGCCATCTCGGAGTTGGCGAATCCGAACGTCGCGTCCTTGGCGAATTCCGTCTCCGCAACGGGGGTGAGGTTCCCGGCGTCGGACCCCGTTCCCCGCATGTAGTGCACGCCGCCGATGGTCACACGGCCGGCGTCGGGAAACGCGGGGACGATCACGACGCCGTCCGTTGCGGCGCCGCTCTCGGCGGCCACGGTGGCGGCGATGACATCGGGCTCGAGCGGGAAGTGTCCGCGAAGCGTCGAATCGCTGCGGCTGACGAAGCTGAGGTGGATTTCACCCTCGCCGTCGCGGGCGGCGGCCAGGGCGTTGCGCACGATTTCTTCGTTGCGGGCGGCCGCTTCGGCCGGGTCCAGGCTGCGGGTGTTGGTCAGCACATAGACAGCGGGCTTACCCTGATGGAGAGCCCAGGTGAAGTCTTCGACTTCCCAGCGGGTGAGCACGGGCAAGTCGGCAACGGACTGGGTTCCGGTGGGGTCGTCGTCGAGCACCACCAGTACGCGGGGAGACGTCGCGGCAGAGGCTGCGACCGCGCTGGCGACCTGCTCGGCCGGGATGCTGAGCTCCGCGGGAAAAGCGGCCAGGATGTCTGCTTCAAGGGGCACTGTGCACTCCGTTGTGTCGAAACTATATTGCGGAAAGATCATTGTCAGATGTCAGACATCTGGCGTTTGATGCTAGTGTGGCATAACGCACAGCACGTGCGCAAGTAGACTTGTCTGACACACGGGCCTGACAGGGTGAACGGGGAAAATGGCACGCAAATCACTGGTGGGCGTCGTCGCTGACGAACTCCTAGACCGCATCATTTCAGGCGAGTTCCCGCCGGGCGCCAGCGTACCGGGCGAGCTTGAGCTCAGCGCACGGCACGAGGTCAGCAGGATGACCGTTCGCGAGGCCATGAAAACACTCGAAGCGCAGCGCATCCTCAGCGTGGAGCGCGGCCGCGGAACGTTCGTGAATCCATTGAACCGCTGGTCGTCGCTGGAGGCCGTGCTCCGGGCCGCTTCCGAGGGGCAGAACGGGCCCGCCGCCGCAATCCAGCTCATTGAACTGCGCAGGATGCTGGAAACAGGGGCCTGCGAGCTCGCGGCCCAACGCATCACTGACGCGGAACTCGAGTCCCTGAACGTCCGGGTCGAGGAGATGCGCGAAGCCCACCGCGCCCACGACCTGGCCCGGTTCGTCGCGGCCGACCTCGCGTTCCACGACGAGATACTCCACGCTTCCGAGAACGTGTTTGTGGCCGTCCTGTTCGAACCGCTGCACCGCGTCCTGGAGAAGAGGCGCACGGAAACATCAAAAGTGCCGCAGATCCAGGAGCACGCCATCGGTCACCACCAGAACATTTTCGACGCCCTTGCTGCCCGCGATCCCCGGCGGGCACGGGACGCAATGGACGCCCACATGCAGCAAACCCTGGACGACCTCAGAAGCTACGTCTTGGAAGCCTAGTCCAGCGGCGCCTCGTCCGATACTCTGCAGGAACGGCCACGCAGCCGGGTATCAATGGCGATCACGAGGAGCGAAGTTGTCTAATCACACCTACAGCATTTCTGAAATTGTCGGAACCTCGACCGAAGGCGTGGACGCGGCCGTCCGCAACGGAATAGCCGAGGCAGCAAAGACCCTGCGAAACCTAGACTGGTTCGAGGTCAAGGAAATCCGCGGCCACCTCGACAACGGCCAGGTGGCCGACTGGCAGGTGACCATCAAGCTCGGCTTCCGGCTGGAGCGCTGACCGCCGGAGTCAGTTCAGTCCCGGGTCCACACCTGGACGGGGTCGCCGCCGCACAGGAGGCGGCGGCCACGGACTGAAAAATCCACCCAGAGCATTTCCTGGTGCGTAGAGACTTCGTCGACGTGTCCGGCAACGAATCCGGAGCCTTCACTCTCCACCCACACCGCTTCGCCGGGAGCCAGTTCGGCCCAACGCGCAGGCGCGAGCCGGGTCCCGGCAGTGGGTGGCCGGTGCTCCTGGCCCAATTCTTGGCTCAACATTTCTGGCCCATCAGTCCTGGCCCGCGGCCCGGCGGCGCCACACGGTGGGCATGCCCTGGAACGCCGGAAAGACCTGCCCCTCAAAGAACGTGTGAGCCTCGTCCGGTGACTGATCCGGGGTCCACAGGCCCGACGCCGGGCAGTGGGCTCCGGTCGAGGCCGAAGGCGCGTTACGCTCCCTGAGCAATGCGATGCGTTTCATCGTTGAATGCCATCCTTGGTGATCGAAGAAGTTCTCCTCCAAGGCTAGGAAGGCGGTCTACGCAGCCCAATGGGCGAATGGATAGAATCCCGCCCGCGGGCTGGGCAGCAGCACAACAGCGCTCAGCTTTCAGGGGCGCTGTGCTCCCCGAACGCCGGCAGACCGGGTTTCCGGCGGTTCCGCGCCGGCGCGATCGGGAGTCTCCCCCGCCGTCGTGCTTTCCCGGGCGGTACCGGCGCCCAGGCTGCCAAGCAACGCCAGCGCATCGGCCGACGGCGATCCCGGCTTCGGGGAAAACACCCGGAGCACCTGGTCGGGGTCATCCGGCAGGACGAGGTTTTCAAAGTTCAGTTCCAGGTCTCCGACGGCGGGATGATGGAGCCGCACGCTGCCTGAGGAACGCGTAGCCACCCGGTGACCGGCCCACCACTGGCGGAAATACTCGCTGTGCACCGCGAGCTCGCCCACCAGCTGATTGGCCTGCGCGTCGTTGGGGTGGCGCCCGACGTCCACGCGAAGCGCGCCGGCGGCCTCGGCCGCCACTGTCTTCCAGTCCCGGAAGAGCTCGCGCGCCCGCGGATCCAGGATCAGCCAGCGGGTTAGGTTTCGCTCCCCCGGCGGCAGTTCCGGGAAGTCCGCGAACAGCAGGAACGCCATACGGTTGCCCGCCAGGACGTCCGTACGCCGCCCCAGCACAAGGGCCGGGACATCTCCCACGGCTTCGAGGAGCTGGCGCAGCGCCGGACGCACGTCCTGGATCGGCACGGGCGACCGCGCAGATTCGGCACAATGCGCAAGGAGATTCATCATGTGGGCCTGCTCGCCGGCATCAAGCTTGAGTGCCCGGGCCACCGAATCAAGCACCGCCCGCGACGGGTGGATGTTCCGGCCCTGCTCAAGCCGTGTGTAGTAGTCGGTGCTGACGTCTGCCAGCCGGGCAATTTCCTCCCGGCGCAGCCCCGGCACGCGTCTGGCGCTGCCGCCGCCGGCCACGCCGGCATCCTCCGGCTTCAGCCGCGACCGCATTGCTTTGAGGAATTTGCCGAATTCGGCGCTCTGACCCATGCCTTCCATTCTGCCCCGCCCTGGGGACGCCTTTCTACAACGAAGGTAGGACTGGCAGTCCTAGGAAAAGCAGGGACAGGCATAACTGCTGACTCGGGGGGTGCACACGAATAGGCTCATTGAAGAGCCAGACAAATCCCCTATCGAGGAGAACCCCATGTCCCAGACTCCTGAAACCGGCGTCCGCCAGTTCGCCCTCAACAACGGCGTCGCCATTCCCCAGGTCGGTTTCGGCGTTTTCCAGGTCCCGGCGGAAGAGACCCAGCGGATCGTTGAGGAAGCCCTTGAAGCCGGCTACCGGCACATTGACACCGCCGCCGCATACCGGAACGAGGCCGGCGTCGGCGCGGCAATCGCGGCCTCCGGCATCCCCCGCGAGGAACTCTTCATCACTACCAAGCTGCGCAACGGTGAGCAGGGCTCCGCCGCCGAAGCCTTCGAAAACAGCCGCAAGGCTCTTGGCCTGGACGTCATTGACCTCTACCTCATTCATTGGCCGGTGCCGTCCCAGGGCTTGTTCACCCAAGCTTGGAAGGTCATGGAAAAGCTGTACGCCGACGGCCAGATCCGCGCCATCGGTGTGTCCAACTTCCTGGAAGACCACCTGGACACGCTCCTGGCTGAGGGTGGCGTTGTGCCCGCCGTGAACCAGATCGAACTCCACCCGACGTTCCAGCAGTCTGCACTGGCCCTCAAGAGCCGCTCCCACGGGATCGCCGTCGAGGCTTACAGTCCCCTGGGGCAGGGTGCCGACCTGAACGCCAGGGCCGTCACGGCCTTGGCCGAGGACAAGGGCGCCACGCCGGCGCAGATCATCCTGGCCTGGCACCTGGCCGCCGGCACCATCGTGATCCCGAAGTCCTCCACGCCGGCGCGCATGCGGGAGAACCTCGCTGCCGCGAGCCTCTCCCTGGGCGCGGCGGATCTTGAGGCCATCAGCGCCCTGGAGGCCGGCTCCCGCGTTGGCGGAGATCCGGCCGTCGCAGCGCACAGCCAGTTTTAGCTTCGAATAAGCCAAACAGGAATCGAGAAAAGACCAATGCAGTACACCCATCTGGGCCGCTCCGGCCTGAAAGTCTCCCGCCTTTGCCTCGGCACGATGAATTTCGGCCCGCAGACGGAGGAGTCCGCAGCGCACTCCATCATGGATTCGGCGCAGGACTCAGGCATCAATTTCTTCGACACAGCCAATGTTTACGGCGGCGCGGAGCACCGCGGCTGGACCGAGGAGATCATCGGCCGCTGGTTCGCCAAGGGCGGCGAGCGCCGTGAACGCACGGTCCTGGCGACCAAGCTCTACGGCACCATGACGGACCGCCCCAACGAGTCCAAGCTCTCGGCGCTGAACATCCGCCGTGCGCTCGATGCGAGCCTGAAGCGGCTCCAGACCGACTACATCGATGTCTACCAGTTCCACCACGTGGACCGGAACACTCCCTGGGACGAGATCTGGCAGGCCACCGAGGTGGCCGTGCAGCAGGGAAAGATCCTCTACTCAGGCAGCAGCAATTTCGCGGGCTGGCACATTGCGCAGGCCCAGGAAGCCGCCGCCCGGCGCAACTACTGCGGCCTGGTCAGTGAGCAGTCCATCTACAACCTGCTGACCAGGAATGTGGAGCTTGAAGTCATTCCCGCCGCACAGCAATACGGACTCGGAATCATCCCGTGGTCCCCGCTGCACGGCGGACTTCTCGGCGGGGTTCTGAAGAAAGAGCGCGACGGCGTCCGGCGGCTTGAGGGGCGTGCGCACGAAACGCTGAAAAAACACCACGACCAGATCCGGGAGTACGAGGACTTTGCCGACGATCTGGGCCACGAGCCCGGCGACATCGCCCTCGCCTGGCTCCTCCACCAGCCGGCGGTGACTGCGCCGATCGTAGGGCCCCGGACCCAGGAGCAGCTCGACGCCGCCGTCCGGGCCTTGGACGTCTCGCTGAACGACGACGCACTCAAGCGGCTGGACGGCATCTTCCCGGGACACCGAACGGCACCGGAGGACTACGCCTGGTGACCGCCCCCCTTGGTAGAACGGCAGCCGCCGTCGGGCCGTCAACGGCACGGCGGCGGTCGCCGGCTAGGGCTGGACGGTTGAGCCGCTGGGACCTGGCGGATGCTGCGGGTCTTCTAGGGCGGGATCCGCTGGTTCGTCGGACTGCCCCGCAGGCGCGTCCGGCGGAGACTGCGGAGGGTTCGCGGGGTCTTCCGAGGGCGGGTTTTGCTCGGGATCGAAGGGAAATTTGCCCGTTCGGTTCGTGGTTGAATCGTCGGGTTCTTCGCTCATGATCAGGATCCTTTGCTGGTTGGGAGCGCCTGGCATCAGGTACGGCCAAGGTGTGCGCCCGGCCATTCCCGCTCTTGCACCGGCCACCTCCAAGGGATATCAGCGCTGGTCCGGTTAGTCCATAGCCCTGGCATCGCGCCCCGCCCTCGCATCCTGTCCTCGCACCCGGCAACTCCGTCAGTTCACCAGCTCGGCCCCGGACTCGTATCCAACCGGCCTCGGGTGGCTCCGCTCCAACTCAATGACGTCCCGTCCGAAGGATGCCACTAGCGCCAGCACTGCCAAGGCCACAGCTCCTGTGCCGAGTCCCTCCGGAACACCTGGTGTGAGCGCCAGCAGGAAGGCAAACGGCTGATAGGCGCCGATAATCTTCCGCAGCCTGCTCGGCCTGAGCACACCCCGCAGGGCCGGGCGGACCTGCCCGGCGGCCACGAACGCGCACCACATCAGCCCGCTGGCATGGACCCACGGACCAAAGCTGCGCGCCGCGGCACACGACAGGACCAGGACGAGGGCGGCGTCGGTCTGAACATCCAGGCGTGCACCCGCCGGGGAAGAACTGCCCGTCCTTCGCGCCACAGCTCCGTCCACGGCATCGAGCACGAACGCCAGGCCGCCCAGCACGACAAGAGATGGGCCCGGCGGGCTGCCACCCAGCAGCCCGGGAACGGCCATGGTTGCGCAGCACGCGACGAGAACGACGCGGACAAGCGTCACGCGATCGGCGGGAGTGGTGAGGCGCGGCCTGCGCCGGAGGATCGAGGCACCGGCGCTTCCCACCACCGCGATTCCGGCCGCCAGCGCCAAGTACGGGACCGCGAAACCCCGAAGCGGGACCGCCACAAGCCAGCTCCCGGCCGCGAGAAATCCAACCACCGCAACTGCCGCATCCGTCAGGGCAATGCGTCCCGTCGAGCTCTCCATAAGCCACCTCGCGCTCATCGTAGCAATTCCGGCCAGTCTGAAGGCGCAGGCGATTGGCCCTGTGCAAACAGCTGTCCATAGGAAAGACTTTTGGCATGTCTCTCTCACCGCTCGTCGAATTGAATGACGGCCACCGGATCCCGCAGATCGGGCTCGGCACCTGGCCCCTGAACGACCGGGAGGTGGCGGACGCCGTCGTAAATGCAGTGGAAGCCGGGTACCGGCATATCGATACTGCCGTGAAATACGGCAACGAAGCGGGCGTGGGCGAAGGAATCCGGGCAAGCGGCCTGGACCGCGAGGAGTTCTTCGTCACCACCAAACTCGACGGCGAATTCCAGGGCGAGGACAGGGCCGTGGCCGGACTCGAGGGATCGCTGAAGCGGCTGAATATGGACTACGTCGACCTGTTGCTGATCCATTGGCCGCTGCCCCGGCGAGGGGAGTTCATCTCTACCTGGAAGACCTTCGAGCGGCTTCAGGCCCAAGGTAAAGCCCGCTCGATCGGGGTGTCGAATTTCAAGCCGTCCCACCTGGAACAGCTCATGTGGAGCAGTGACGTGGTGCCCGCCGTCAACCAGATCCAGCTGAACCCTTCGGTCAACCGTTCCGCTGACTGCGCCTACCACGAGCACCACGGGATTGTCACCGAATCGTACAGCCCGCTCGGGGCAGGTTCCGGCTTGCTGTTCGCACCGGTATTGAATCGCATCGCCAGGAAACATGGCAAAACCGAAAGCCAGGTAGTGCTCCGCTGGCATGTTCAACAGGGGCTCGTCGCCATCCCGAAGTCTGCCGATCCACAGCGCATGAAAGAAAATATCGATGTCTTTGACTTCGCCCTGGACGACGAGGACCTGGACGCCATCAACACGCTGGATGAAGGGCCGGAGGCAGGCGTGAACTCCGATGTCCAGGGTCACTAGGGGCAGCGAAAGGCCGCCTACCGGGAGTTTTTCCGCACACACCGACTGGCAGAAAAATAGTAAGCATGTTTAGTATTAGGGAGAAGGACGAAGCGTACCCGGCACACCGGGTGCCTCCTCTATGAAAGAAGAAGGAACGATAAAATGGGTTTTTTCGCATTTCTGATTCTGGGCCTTATCGCCGGCGCTATTGCTAAGGCAATCCTCCCCGGCCGGCAGGGCGGCGGCATCTTCATCACGCTGCTGCTCGGCGTCGTCGGAGCATTCCTGGGCGGCTGGCTTGGCGGCCTGATCTTCGGAACCGGGCTCCAGGAATTCTTCTCACTTCAGACGTGGCTGCTGGCCATCGGCGGTGCGATCATCGTGCTGCTGGTGTACGGCATGATCACCAAGCGCACAGCCCGCTAGACGGAGCGCGGCCGAAGCCGGCCCCCGGGACACTTCCCGGGGCCGGCTTCTTAGCTAGGGCCCCTAGCACGATGAACTTTCACACCGTACTGATCCCCCAAAAGAGCAGGAGTTCGCCATGAAATCCAAACTTCTCTTCGGCGTAGGAATTGCCGCTGGTTACGTGCTCGGATCCAGGTCCGGCCGGGCAGCGTACGACAAACTCAAAGCCCGCGCCGCCGGCATCTGGGACAGCAAACCAGTGCAGGACAAGGTCGCCGCAGCCACTGAGGCAGTCAAGGAAAAGGCGCCGGAAGTCGGCGACCAGCTCTCTGAAGCCGCGCGGCGGGCCGGCACGGTGCTCAGCTCCGCGATGCACCGCGACGCTTCAAAAGCGGGTGGCACCACTGCGCCTGCAGCGTCAGGTGGCGTCTCAGCTGCAGCCGGCGCGTCGAGTGCCGGCGCGTCGAGTGCCGACTCAGACAGCGGACACATTCCCGCCCACAGCACACACCCGGAGACGGTCAACCTCGGCACGTCCGACGTCGATTCCGATCCGGCGCGGAACGATTCGTCGGGCCAGGACTGGTCCGACGAAGGTGGCGCCACGCCCGCAGGAGCCGCAACCAACGTGGACCCCAAGAGGCAATAACCAAAGTCCAGACCCTGGATTGCGGATTCGGTCCTGGACTTGATCCAGTTCTGGCCCCCGTCCAATCTGGCCCCCGTCCCCACTCGGGTCGCGGGGCAATGATTTAGTCCGCAACATTATTGTCAGACCCCTCTGGCAGAGTGTCCATATGGAAGCCATTGGGGAAGGCGCAAGCAGTACGGCGGCACGGGCAGCAATGCCCGGCCGCCGTACTTCGCCGCCACGCAGCGTCCCTGATTCAGGGGCTCTTACCCCCGCTTCCCTGGCCGGCGCACCCGCCGTGGCGGACACTTCTGCGTCCGACGGCGGTGCTGCCGCCGGCTTTGGTGCCGCGAGCTTGGGTGCTGCCGGCCTTGGTGCCGCCGGCGTTGGTACCGCCGGCGGGGATGCCATGACTACGGGGGCAACCGACAGCCTCAAACGCTGCCTGGACCTGCTGGGGGCAGCGGTCGGGTCCGCGCCCGGTGAGCTGGCCCTGGCCGGTTTCCCGGCCGCCGCGGAGTTCGCCGGGCTGGCCGAGGAGATCTCCCGCGGGGCCGAGTACCTGCAGCTGCTGGGCGCAGCCGCGGTGGACCGGACCCACACCGAGGCGATCAACGCCGCCGGACCCGCGAGCAAAGCCGCAGGCTGGACCACCGGCTGGGGCACAGGCACGGACGACGGCACCGAAGCCGCCGCTACCTCCACTACTTCCGCCTCCCCCGCCGCGGCACCTTTCTGCGCTGACGAAGCTGCCGTCGGGACTGCTGCCTCAAGCTCCGCTGCCACTTCCGCGTCCGCCTCCGCCGCGGTCCCGGCGGTGTCGCCGGCCGATGACGGATCCCGCAACACCGCCGAGTTCCTCAGGACCCGGCTAAGGATCGGCGCCGGAGAAGCCCGCCGCCGCCTCGCCCTCGCCTCCGCCATACTCCCCCGCACCGGCATCACCGGCCAGCCCATGCCACCGGCCTACGAAGAAACCGCCG
>NZ_JAGGPM010000042.1:59267-59847 GCF_018613835.1 Arthrobacter sp. ISL-5
ACCCAGCCCCGATGCAGGCACAAGCGGAGACGGCGGAGACGGCGGAGACAGCGGAACCGACAACGCGGACGGCGCACTACCGGGGCCCGGGTTCGGCGCCGCCGCGGAAACCGCCGCCGCAGACGCGCCCCTGGAACGCCGCACCCGGCCCCAGCAACTCCTCGACGGCCTCATCGGCGCCTGCAAAACCGCCCTCGCCACCGCAACCCTGCCCGCCACCGGCGGCCTCCGACCCCAGGTCATGGTCACCATCAGCTACCAGGACCTCCTCAACCGCCTCGAAACCACCGCAACCAACGGACCCCGCCACACCACCACCGGAAACCCCAGCCCCACCCGCGGCAACCATCCGTGGTCCCCGGCGGACGGGCCTGCGTTCACCGCCGGCCACCCCGCATCCCCGGCAGGCCACCTCCCGGCCACCGCCGCGGACGGGCCTCCCGGCACCGCGACCGGCACCGGAACGTTCACCTTCACCGGCCCCGTCACCCCCGCCACCATCCGCAAAATCGCCTGCGACGCCGACATCATCCCCGTCCTGCTCGGCAGCGAAGGCCGCATCCTCGACATCGGCCGCACC
>NZ_JAGGPM010000043.1 GCF_018613835.1 Arthrobacter sp. ISL-5
ACACTAGGCCCCTGACGAGCCAGCCGGCCCTTGGTCCGCTGGTCCTTGCGCGGGAACGACGCGAAAACCTGCCTGACGTACTCCTCCAGCCCGGCCCGTATCGCCGCCAGCTCGTCCTGATCCATGCCCGAAAAATTAACAGAACGGGGAACGGATTAACAGCCGACACGCCACATCTAACAAAGTACTACTAGGTGCCACGCCCTATAAGGCCTCGATGACCCCTTAACGTTTATCAGACAGTCCGGCAGATCTTTGGATGATTTTCGGCTTCGGGACCAGGATCTCATCCAGGCCGTACGCGACGTCCAGGGCTGTAACCGCGTACTCTCGAACAGTTTCGGACGGGATGGAGAGTCCTCCGCGTGGGCGGCCTCGTTGCGAAGCCGGCTTAGCCCGGCTGCCGCTGTCCCCAGATCGTGAGGAACGGCCTCGACACGCTTCAGCTTGTAGTGAATCGACCCTTGCCTTACCTGGTGAGGAGCATAATCGAATGCTGAGGAAACTAAGGAGGACCGGGTTCACGCCGCCCCTGCCGTACTCAAATCATGACTGGCATTGAAGACTATGCAAGTCAGCGGCCAATGAGCAAGAAACAGCCGATTCATTGGCGCCGGGGATGTGCACCGTCTGTAGGATTGCTTCAAGACGGACGCAAAGCCAAACGGAAGAACGCGAGGAGAACTTGGTTTGGACCACTGCAGGCGCATTCCAGGAGTTCTTGTCGACAATAAATCTCCCCGGTGATCACCGGACGATCGCCAACATTCGTAAGGACTGGATCGTACGACTGCGTAGCGGTGGCCTCAATATCCTAGACGCCTTCACAATGGGGTCGATTCCCAGATACACCGCGCTGCGTGATCACGCAGATTTGGACGTTATGGTCGTCCTTCATTTTGCGGAGCACATAAAGGGCAGAACTCCGGCTCAGGTGCTGTCCAGTGTCAAAACTTCCCTGGGGTCCGGAGCGGGGAACGTGAGACGCAACGGTCAAGCTGTGACCATGAAATTCCTGTCGTGGCCGAGCGTGGACGTGGTGCCCGCCTCGAGGCTGGTAGACAAAGCGAAGGCTGTAACAGGCTACGAAATTCCAGATATGAATCGTGGCGAATGGATTCGAACGAACCCACCGAGCCATTCAGTAGCGATTACCGCCGCTGTAGGGCAGTACGGGCCAAACTTTAGGCACGTGGTCAAAATGATCAAGGAGTGGAATCGCCGCCAGGACGTGCGCATGCAGAGTTACCACATTGAGGTCATAGCTTTAAAAATGACCACAAGTTGCCAGGATCATAGCTGGGCGATCCTTCAGTGGCTTGAGACAGCAAAGGGGGCAGGCGATAAGCCAGTGGCGATCCCTGTTTGGCCAGAAGTTCCCTACCTACGGCTAGCTCCCCTTCCAGAACACGGGCAGGTAAGGACTAGCTGTAGGACGGAAAGTCGGCGCCTAGGATGATTTTCCAGAGGCGGAGGGATTCTTCGTGGTTCCCCGACGCCTCCGCTTCACCTGCAGCAACAGCCCGCTTGTGTGCAGTGCTGAAGCTCGACACCACGTCCGACCGGGAGCGTTCTGACAGGTACAAGTCCAGTCGTCCGGAGTGCCCAGACGGATCCTTAACCGGAAGCCACTTTGAAGCATGTTCGAAAAAGACTCGCAGATTAGCGCGCTGGTTGTTTCCCAGCGTTGTAAACATGCTTGCTGCAACAGTCTCAAGGTGAAACGAGCGCATCCGGCTAGAGTGGGCCCGATTCCACTTTTTGAGCAGCTGAACCAGTGGTTTTAGGTTCGATGCGTGCTGGCCGTCTTGAGTATTTAGCCATGAAGTGCAGGCTTCTGGATCCGTCGTGATCCAAGTGCCGTCGCCTGCTGGCAGCAAGTATCCCTTCGAAGCGGTGAGGACCGGGGCTATATCGACGTGGCCGCCATCAACGTAGAAGAGCCTCACAGCCTGGCCCCGCGAACCGACAGTTTCAACCCTTTTCCCAGCCAAGGCATCTCTGACTCTGTAAAGGAAGCCTTGGCTATTTGACTTGTACTTTTCATACAAAGCGGGAGCATTTGCAAACACGGCCATGGCATCGACGTCATCAATGGGCCGAATGATGGTTCCCTTTGCGGCCGATCCCATAAGTGCCATCCTGTGCAGGGGCATGTCTGTGCCGTCGAACTCGGTAGACAGAATATTTCGGGAACTGTTGAAGCGAGAATTCACAGAGTTCCACTGATTGACCGTGGGAGCGATGGCCGTGACATATTCACTAAATGCTGCAGCGGTAGTTATCGCCACATTACGCTCGCTCTCCGCTGATATTTTCCAGGAATCTGGCGGATGAATACTTCATCGCTCTCTCATTCCAGCCATAGACCAGCTTGTAGATTGGTTCCGGTAGAGGCGGGGCGCTGGACCTGATCTGGTACTGTGCGTCCTGGTTCGTACGCAACCGTGTTTCTGTGACCGCGCGGGACTGAGCTTGCTCGTCCAAGGCGTCCCCCAGGACCTGCCGCTGTCTCGCTGCTGTAGCGTTGCCGCGTATTACTTCGTTCAGGGCGATGACGCCGGGAATAATCGGTAATGCGATGCCAGCCAGAAAGTCCCCCAAGGACATACCTTTGAGCACCGCTATGAGCAGGATTGCCGAAAGAGAAATGGCCCCCAGCATGGCTGTGACGATGTAGTAGACGGTATGAATCCTCTGACTGTAAACGCACGCTATGCGTTGGGCCAGGAGAACCGCCATCGGGCCGGGCAGTCCGGGTCTGATCTCATACCAGCCCTGTAGTTTGTGCCTTTTTATTGCTTTCTCGAACCCGCCAAGGCGGTCTGAGATATGTTCCGGGGCAACCTTCTGGCCCAACGCCTGATTCCAGGGCAACCCAAAGACAATACATTCAAACTGTTCCAGGATCCTGGCAGCCCGAACGATCAACAAGGACTCCCACGGGGAAAGTAGCAATGACAGAACGACCCAGATGCCGGCCAAGGAGCCTACAAGATTGTCGGTCAAAACGTCAAGGGTGGTGACCACCGGTCCTAAAAGGGTAATAGTAAGGGCCCCGCCGATTCGGACTCTCCTGATCCACTTCGCAATTCCAAAGATGCGACGCTGGGCAAGCAGTAGTTCTAGGGCTCCACGTTCATCTTGGCGCTCCAGCAACTCGTCGCTGGCAGCCACGAGCCGTGGCGAGGCACTGTTGATCACATGCATCATCCAACCACACGTTGCCCGGGTATCTCCCATCGCCCCTCGCCGGTCTGGGGCGGCGCCATGCTTCGTTTGCCTATGCCGAACAGGGTGGGTCATGCCTAGGCCCAATTTGCCTCGGCGTAGACGTCTATGGGTGGAAAGTGGACCATTTCGCTGTCCATTGATGATGTCGACAGACGTATCCACTCGCATGCCGGGCGTAAGAAGACGGTTTAAGGTCGTCATGCACGCGGCACATGACCGGGGAACTCTACTTCATCGGAACGCTACCTTGAGCCATGTACGGCTGGGGCTCGGCAAGTAGTCGAGATTCTGCCTAGGAGGACCCACCTCCCAATTGAACAATCACTGGCAACAATGGTCAGGTGAGTCTTACAACCCAGACAGGCTCGATTGACCAGCAAAAGTGCTGGTCAGCGGGCATTTGGGCTACCCACCTCTGCACTGAGAGTTTGTGCGCCTCGCCAACAAACTATCTGCAGAGGTGGTCCTCTGCCGGTGTCAGTGCTCGGGGGCAGTTCGGTGATGGCAGTCTCTCGTTGCCATGCACCTCTGGCATTCCAACTGGAGCGGCAACGGAAGCGCCCCAGCTCCATTACTGAGTTGGCCGGGCGACTGCGGCAAGCAATCCATCAACGTGCACGGGGCGGCCGACTGCTTCCCGCATTCATTTCGGCGACTGACCGGTGCTCCACGCGAGCCCTCGGAGCCCTGATCTCGACGCACTGAGCGACCCACTAGCCCCGCCGGGGGTACCCGACAGGGACTCCCGGGATTGGCGTCCCTGCTCGTACCTTTGAGGAATGAATTCGAAGGACGAAGCACAGGAGTTCCTGATGTCCCGCCGCGCGCAGATCACGCCGGCCCAGGTCGGCCTGCCCGACTACGGCGAGGAGCGGCGCGTGCCCGGGCTGCGGCGCGAGGAGGTCGCGTCGCTCGCCGGGGTGAGCCTCGGTTACTACACGCGCCTGGAGCGAGGCGACGTCGGCGGCGCGTCGGAGAGCGTGCTGGGCGCGATCGCCACAGCGCTTCGGCTGACGGAGGCGCGCACTACTGAGGGCTGCTCCCTTGGAGGGGAACGAGCCCTCAGTAGTGCGCGCCTCGCTCCGACGCCTTGTCGACAGCATCAGCGTGCCCGCGATCGTGCAGACGCCGCGCCTGGACCTGGTTGCGGCGAACGACCTCAGCCTGGCGCTGTTCTCCCCGGTCTTCGAGGACCCGCGCGGGGCGAACTTCGCGCGGTTCAACTACCTCGATCCGCCCGCCCGGGACTTCTACGTCGACTGGCTGCTGGCGCGGCGGCCGGCGCGGCCATCCTCCGCCTGGAGGCGGGACGCAACCCGCTGAACGAGGAGCTGACGGCGCTGATCGGCGAGTTGTCCACGATCAGCCCGTACTTCCGCGAGGACTGGGCGCGCCGCGATGTCGGGGTCTGAGGAGGATCGGTACGGAAATTCACGTTTAGGAGGTTATGGTGCGAATTCCGGCCTTGGATGGCGGAACTCTTTCGGATCTACGCGGTGGTGTCGCCTGCACGTTTGATGGCGCGGTAGACGGTTGAGCGCACGACCGCGAACAGTTCTGCAAGTTTGACTGTCGTGTGCGTCCCCGCCGGGTGAACGGAGACCAGGTGCGCCTCCTGTGTTTTGGAGAGCTTGGGCTGCTTCCCCCGGAGGCGGCCCTTCGCCTTGGCGACGGCCATGCCCTCCCGGGTTCGTGCCCGGATCAGGTCCGCTTCGAATTCGGCGACCATGGCCAGGACGTTAAAGAGGAGCCGGCCACGGAGCACGAGAAACGCCAGGCCTACCCCGACGCCGTTGACCAGGCTCACGCCGACTTAGCCGCGCTCCAGCCGAGCACCTGACGTTGGCCAAGACCGGCCCGGGTCATCGCTGGTCAGCCATATCCGCCTGATTTTTCCCAAGTACTACGGCGATCCCGAGCAAGGTGGCGCAATCAGCAGCTGAGCCGGAACCTTGCCTGTACCACCATCGCCCGCCGTGGGCCAGGTCGTTCAGCGTTTCCGCTCGTTCACCGGTGAGGATCCCTGGTTTCTTGGATGCCTGGTGGCCTTCAGGACGAGCTGACCGACTCCTATCAAGACCATTCTCCCGTCGGCGAAAAACGGCAGTAGATTGACGGCATGTCCGAGCGCCACAGGAATCGCTATCCAGGCCGGGACGCCGGCAGGGATGGTCAGTGTGCAGCACAGAACCCCGGCTAACGGGCCCGAGGTTGCCGTGAGGATGTTGTGTATTCCCTGCATGCGGGGTGCGGCTATCCATACACCGGTCAAGGAATTTTTCGTTGTCCCGGCGCAGGAATCCTGGAGGAGCCATCGAAGGACTGTCAGATGAGCGGTCTCATGGAGGATGAGGGAGCTCAAGCATACTGCGAACCCGATCAGTGCTGCCGTGAGGGGGTCATTGAGCGTTCCTGTGGCGAGAGCGGCTATGGTTCCCGCCGCGAGGAAGACGGATGCCATTGTCATGGCGGGCAGGAGGGCTGCGCGGAGCACAGAGAGGAGCGCACCGCTGCTTCCCGAACCATGGCGAAGGTTCCCTGGCATCCGTCCACGCCGCCGGATCTGGATACTTGTGGATGAAAAGGTTCCGGGTCGGTGGGCAGATGTGGGTGTCCTGAGCTGATCACTGACCCGCCATTTCCGAGCGGTGCAGTCCCATCCACCGTCCTGTCAGGAAGTACGCCGCGACGACTGCGATCATCATCATTAGCTGTACCAGGACAATTGCGAACAGACTGCCGGATGCTGCAAGCGTTGACTGTAGGCCGAAGGTCAGGCCGATCAGGCCAATCACGGCGACTGCTTCGGACACGGCCCCGCCAATTGACTGGTCCCGGGACACCGGCAGCAAAAGCCCCAGGATGCAGCTGGCGCACATTTCCACGAAAAGCATCGGCAATGCCATCATTAGATCCACGGGCTGGGCGTCCGTGAATAGGATCAGGGCTGTCCCGTAGAAACCCATCATGGCCGCCCAAACTACGAATACTGCCATGAATTTCGGCATGACCCATGATGTCGGTTGTCCTGCGACCCGGTATATCCAGTGGTGACGGCGGGTTGGGCCGTAACATCCGATGCCTAGGGCACTGGCGACGCCCAGCGAGATGTAGAACAGGCCCAGGTCATCAGAGCCGGCAATCGCAGCAGAAATGACAGCTGCCACGCACAGTCCGTTGACGAACAACAGCAGCACGGCGTTCGAGGGGAAGCATAGCCACTGTCGAAGCTCGAGGCGGAAGAAGGATTCGTCGTTGGCCTTCCGGCGTTTCCGCCTCCATCGGAGTATTGGATGCCAGGCTGTGAATTCCGGCCGGGGCACCCATTCCAGCAATTGCAGGACGCCCAGCATGACCAATGGAGCGGCTGCGACCAGCGTCACGGTCCACCATGCCGGGGCTGGGCCGCCGAGTAGCCACGCGAATACCTCTCCCAGCGGCAGCAGAACGCCTCCGCTTTCCCTGCCGTTCATAGGCAGTGTGCCGATGAACGCGAACAGGAGAAGGCCCGCGGTCAGCAGTCCGCTGATTCCCTGAACGATGACTCCGTTCCGACCCAGCGACCTTCCTATGATCACCTGCCCCAGTTCGATAAGAACCTGGGTCGTAAGACATCCGAAGAGGGCTGCGAATAAGGCATAGCCAAGTCCGGCCACTGCGACGCGTACGCTCCCAGTGAAGACGAACTGAAGGGCGAGGGGGCCTGCGACGAGAAGCCCGCCGAAGTAACCCACAGAGACGGTGAGCCACCGCACGGCCGCCCGGATATGGGCCTGTCGGACGGGGAGTACCGAGAGCATCTCGGTGAGAAGCGTCCGGCTCGGGGCATACAGTACTGCCATCAGCGTGGCCAGTGCAGGCATTGTAAACACCACACCGGCTACGGGGGCAGCGATCTGCCATCCCATATCCGCGTCCAGCCCCAGTTGATGACCCAGCTCGACGCTGGACCACGCAGTCCAGGCCACCATCGCGGTGAGGATCCCGGACACAAATGCTCTTGCCCTGTTCTTCGACCCCAGCGACCGGGCGAGATCGTTGAACCAGATACGCCAGGTGATGCCATGGACTGCAGCCATCACGGTCAGTGCCGGCGGAGGAGGCGAAGGCCGGCGGAACCCGGTGATGCTCATTGCTTCCGGCCGGCGCGCTTGGACCCCTTGCCGGCCAGCCAGATCAGCGTACCGGCCACCAAGGCGAGGCCAATCGGGCCCAACGGGTTGAAAAACATGCTTGTTTCCGGGGCTCCGACCTCATTGGTGGTTGATTCCACCACGACGAACGCCGGAATCGACAGGCTGCCGTTGGTGAGAAAGGTGACGATGAATATGACGAGCAACGTCAGCAGCGCCACCACGATTCCGATACCGAGGGACTTAGCGAAGTTCACATTCTCTCCCGTGTGTGAAGTGACTCTGGTTACGGTGACCGCAGCAGTCGCTGCAGTTCCTTTTCCTTGCCGATCATCGTGGCGTGCAACCCGGTGGCGTGGACAAACAATTCCTCCAGGGATCGGGCGCCGTTCTCTAACATCAGATCCCGTGGCGTTCCGGAGGCGACCATTGTTCCTTCAGCGAGGATGACAACTGAATCGCAGAATCGTTCAGCCGCCACGAGGTCATGGGTGGCCAGGAGAATGGCGCCGCCTTCTTGTGTGAATGTTTTCAGCAGCGCATTCATCAGCAGGCCGGCTTCCGGGTCAAGACCGCGCATAGGTTCATCCAGGATGAGCAGTTCCGGCCGATGGGCCAGGGCCAGAACCAGCTGAAGTTTGCGCTTCATGCCGTGGGAATAGTCCCCGACGTATTTATCCAGATGCGAGGACAAGCCGAGTAGCTCGGTGAGACCGGAAGCGGTTTCGTTGGAGAACAGCGGCCTCAGGCGGCGGTAGAAGGAAATGGTCTCGGAGGCCGTGAGGGACTCCGGCATCGGCAGATCGTCCGGGAAGAAACCAAAATGGTCCTTCGCCTCCACTGATTCGTGCGGGGCGCCGCCGATGAGGATGCTGCCGAAAGACAGTTTGATGAACCCGGTGATGCAATGCAGGGTGGTGGACTTGCCCGACCCGTTGGGTCCCAGAAGTCCCGTAATCGCACCCTGAGGGACAGCGAAGGAGAGATCCTGGACTCCGTGCCGGGTTCCGTAGGTTTTGGTCAAACCCGTCACTTGCAACGGGTCAGGCAAGTTCGCCATTGTTTTAATCCTCTCCTAGGGCCATCGGCCTAGTAGCAGCCGAGTTTGATGCCGATCTTGACTCCCCAAGGACCCCTAACGGCACTAATGTCGCCGGTGAAGCCGTCGTAGCCTGATTTGCGGCAGTATACCCATGCGGCTGCAGCGGCGACCACCAGAATGCCGATTAGGACCAGCCAGACCCAGCGAAATTCGCTGGACTTCTCCAGGGCCGAATCCACGGCTCGGGCGATGGCGTTCTGGGCGGATATGTGCGCCCCAATTGCATAATCTGTGAGTGCAAGCATTCACTTATTCCTTTCGATTTGTTGATGAATTGCCAAATGGCATTGCGGATTTCGCCCAGAAACAAACGCGGTTCAATTCCGCCCGTTAGGGCGCAGGAAAAGAAAGACCGTCAAGTCGATGGGTTGATCCAGTTAATTTGTTAATCAGCCAGTGCCGTCTTCGAATGCATGCTGGGCAGTCGAACGAAATCGTCTGATAAGAGGTCCGGAGGCAGCATGCGGGCACTGAGCCACTTGCCATCGATGCTTGAGTTATACGACAGGCGCGATGGAACAATGTGGCCAATCTGCGGAGTACTCAGCGGGCGGCTGCTTGACGGGTTTCCCCTCAGAAACAAACGCTTCTCGAATCCCCCAAGAAAAGGGTAGAAAAGATACACCTGCAAAGTCAACGGGTTAATCCAGTTAATTTATTAATCGCCAAGTGCCACGTTCCCAGAGGCGCGTACTCGGGCCCGCCGCGTCCCAATCGATGAACACCCACCGTTCGCCCCCTTGCATATGCAGCGCAGTCCTTTGGAGTGCTCTTTGAAGGCCAACCGGTTCCAGAGGCAGCTGCGAGGCTGCGCGCTGTTATTGACGGTTATGGGGCTGACGAGGTCCTACGGGAAGCGGCGAGCACTCGCACGCTGCGGCTGACTATGTCCTACGTAATCAAGACGCCTGGAAACAGGTCCTGACCTAGATTGCTGCTGCCGTGCAGGGACCCGATGAAGGATCCTTTACCGGACAGTCTCTTGACCCTTAGGCCTAGCAACACAGGCCAATTGGGCCGATCGGCCGTCAGCTCTTCTTCAGTTCCTCGGCGAGCATCACGAGGATGCCGCTGGGACCGCGGACGTACGTGAGCTTGTAGATGTCCTGATAGGTCGCTACGCCGCGAAGCGGATGGCAGCCGTGCCTCGCGGCTGTCTCGAGGGCTTCGTCGATGTCGTCGACCGAGAAGGCGACGCGGTGCATGCCGATCTCGTTGGGAAGCGTGGGCTTGGTCTCGATCGCTTCGGGGTGGATGTACTCGAAGAGCTCGAGGCGGCCGTGGCCGTCCGGCGTCTGGAGCAGCGCGATCCTGGCGTGGTTGCCGTCGAGGCCGACGGCGGTGTCGGTCCACTCGCCGCTGACCGTGTCGCGGCCGAGGACCGTGAGGCCGAGGTCGGTGAAGAACGCGATCGCGGCTTCGAGATCGCGGACGGCGATGCCGACGTTGTCGAGTCTGATGGCCATGCGTTGCATTCTATCGAGCCGGGCCGGTTGGCTCCGGTGGCGAGTCGGAGCATGATCGAGTATGCATAGGGGGCTCAGCCCGGCCCTCGGCCTTCGGGCAGACTCGCGCGTGCTCGAACCGGGCTGCGGCCATGAGCTCTACGTCGAGCGACTGGGCCGCCGTGGCATCGAAGTGCTCGGCATCGCGGACAGGGAACCCAGTGGTGGTGCCGCGGAGTGCCATGGTGCGAAGAGACTTGGCAGATTGGGGAGATTCTGCCTAGGTGCACCCATCTCTGTTCTCATCCATGACTGGCGCAAACTGGGGTGAATGTGCCTAGGCAAAACGCCTCGACCTTGCCTAGGCACAAGCGGCTATGAACCGGCATTTTCCCTGCCCACCGCTCTGTTGAGAGTTGGTGCTGCTCTGCCGCGTTCGCCACCGTGGCTGGGTATCGCGGCTCAGAGAATGGTCACGACTCCGGGCTCTCCCATTCGTCGCTCTTCGTGAACTCCTCCGATGCGGCGTTCCAACTCCTCGGGGTGCGAGATGGGCAGCAGGCGGTGGGGGCTCCAGAGGGGCAGGCGTGTTGCAGCAGTGTACGTTCGAGGACCGGCTCACGGACGCATAGTCCGCGATTGTGAGGCACGATGGGGTCATGGCTGCGAGAACACGAATGTCGCCCCAACCAGATACGGTGCTTGACGCCCTTGAGAACTCACTCGGCGCTAAGCCGACGCATCCAGAGCTGGCCATGCTGAGTCTCGCCGAGTTGGACCAACTCGCGGGTGTGTTAGGTGAGTTTTGGCTGGTTCAAGCAGACGAGGCGATCTCAGATGGAGCCTCGCTTATTAGCGGATGGAGGAGCGCCTACGGAAGTGAGCCATCTTTTCGCGAGGATTTGAGTGACTCGCTGCTGTACTACCCGAGGCTGCTGTTACTCGACCCGCTCGCCAACTTCTTCGATGATCGATCCGCGTTGCCCGACACCAGGGGTATCCGCTATCGGCGTGGCGACGGGGCCGACAATGTTGTGCATGCCGGAGCACAGATCTGGAGCCGAGATGGTTCCTACGAGTCGCTCCGGGAGGACCCCGCGTCGGCCGCCGCCCGGTTCGCCGGAATCGTCCACAACCTGTATGCCCACGCGCAGTACGTGCCGTCGTCCGAAGCCGAGTTGACCTTATTGAGGAAGAAGGTCACCGTTGGAGCGCACCACATGCACCCCGAGGCGGTGCTCCGAGAGGTGTCTCGCGTCGCCGTGCCATCGATCGATGTATCGGTCCGGCAGGCGGCGGCTATCCGCAAATCGTCGAGCGACTTCGAGGACTGGCGGAGTGCGTTGCGTAGCATCCAGCGCGGAGCGTCAGCTGATTCACCTGACGAGCTGCGTCAGCGCGTCGAAGACGAGTTGCGGCCCCGAGTGAATAAAGTGCGCCGCGACCTCGAGAGCTCATCGCTCAAGGAACACGTACGAACTGACGGCACGGACGTGATCATCGATGGCGCTCTCGGGTTCTCCGTTGCCTTCGCGACCCACGAGCCGCTTTGGGGAGCGGCCGCCACTGTCGGTTCGGGGGTATTGCAATGGATCCGCAAGGCGTACACGAGGGCTCGGCCGACTGGGGCGGATGCTGTGCTGACCACCCTCCTACGCGACCCGAAGTAGGAGCTCCGAACGAGAGTTCAGGTGCCCGGTAAAGGTCCTTCACCGGCGAATGTCAGGTGCGGCTCTGTCCGTTTCGCAATTCGAATGGCGACTCCAAAAC
Source organism: Arthrobacter sp. ISL-5 (assembly GCF_018613835.1). Classification (GTDB taxonomy): domain Bacteria; phylum Actinomycetota; class Actinomycetes; order Actinomycetales; family Micrococcaceae; genus Arthrobacter. The sequence continues at coordinate 11,685 of NZ_JAGGPM010000043.1, forward strand.
CGCTCAGGTTATGTACCTCGGGGACGTTTGGCGTAAGGCTGCATGCGCCAGGGCGGTAGTACGACCCATTCCGGTTCGGGCACGGAATTGCTTGACTCGGGCCACTCGCCGGACGTGACGAATAGGAAAATGCGCATGGTCTCTTGGTAGAGCCATGGCTGGAGCTGGCCCAGGAGCGCCATACGACCTTCGAAATGAACCAATGGCCATGCGTCGACGTCCCACAGTGCAGGCTCCGCGTCGGAGCCCACAGGGCCGTCATATGTGACCTGCATCCAAGGGTTCTCCCAGGCCCGATCCTCGGCCGATCGGTTCTCTGATCTTCGGCGGCGGCCTCGGGGACTTCTTCGGCCTGCGGACCTGGCTGCTGTCTATTCTGGGGGCCATCATCGTGCTGGCGATATTCGGTGCCTTCAGCGGGCGTCGAAGCAGGATCTGAACACGCTTGCGGGGCCGCGCCTCCGCTAATGTAATGACTTCACCGGTCCGGTTGGCAGTTCCTACCGGCCTCCCCGGGGCATCATGATGTGGCCGATCCGGGCCAGCAGGCTCGTAATAGTTCTGGCCTGGCGCGAAATGGTCAATCGGCTCGCAGACCGGCATCGCCAGCGTTTCCGGAACCGTAGCCATCGCCTGCGCGATCGCCTTTGTGATCTGTGGAGAGATAGCCCCCGTGGCAGGCGCACTCTCCTGGGTTGCCTCCGCAGTCGCCGTCTCCACAAGCGACCAGACAACCTCCTGCCTGTCTGGCCGCTCATCCTGCCCGGAAGCGATTGTGGGCGCCGCGGTAGCTGCAGGCGCAGGCAAGTTTGGTGTCGGAGGAAAGGCACTGGCCGCCCGCGCTACGTCCATTCATAGCGTCTTGGATCCCATCGCCCAGAACATGAGAGTCACGGCCGTTCTGAGCACGAAGGAGGGAGTGAACGTCCTGGCGTCTGGTGGTCGGGATCTGACTGGCGCTCAAAGGGCAATGGCCGGGGCTGACGATATGATTGCTTTATCACCCAAGACGCATGCGGAAGTTACGGCTGTCAACGGCGCCTTAAGCGCGGGCCTTACTCCGCAGGGTATCGGAACGTCCCATCCCATTTGCGGTGCGTGCCAGAATTTTCTAAAAAGCAAGGGGGCCACCATTACAAGTCCAACAACGGCCTGGTGGTGATCAAGATGCAAGCACTGCGAATCTATGATGAGCCCGCCTTGACGGCGAGGCTCGGGCAACTGGACCACCCGGCAAAGATTGCCTTTTCGGCGGCGTGCGCCCAACGCTTGATGCCCTTGTTCGTAAGATATGCGAAGAAGACTGGTACAGATGCCCAAGCCCAGCGGCTCGGGGAGATCCTATCGACTGCCTGGGAGGCCGCATCAGGTGGTCCTGTTGACGTGCGGGGGCTTGACTCCATGGCCGCCTCTTTCGGCCCTTCGGATGACGCTGAATGGGTCTTTGAAATGGGTTACGCACAGAACGCAGCGGCCGCCGTGGCTTACGCCATCAGAACCTGCCTAAGTGATGACCCTCAAGAGGCGGCGTGGGCTGCAAGACAGCTGTATGAGGCCGCAGACTACGCCATCTCCCAGCCCGACCTCGAGCAAGTCGAACTATATGTCCAGAAGGTTGGCGAGTCCCTGGAAAGGAATGAAGCAACCCTGACATCCGACGTAGTCCAGACAGCCCTGGCCTTCTTGGACAGAGACCTGGTGGTTGTGGAATCTGCGCCACCATCGTGGGAGGGTCTTCGGCAGCAATCAGCTTCGGAAGGCCTTTCATGGGCGGCCACGCTCCGCTAGAGGACGGGCAGGCGAGCCCATCGCATGAACCCCCGACGGGGTGAGGCAGGGCTCACTACCCCGTCACGGGCGGATCGATCATGTCTGGAGGCCTTGTCCTTGTGCGCCGCCAATTGCCAGCTACGTGGCGCCGTTCGGGCTTGGGCTGCCCGGATGGCTTCAACACGCTCGAATGGACAAGGATCGGTGAGGCAGGCCAAGTGCCTTCGGAGGCTGAGCGAATAGCCGCCCGGCATGCCGGTTTTTCAGCAATATCGGCCGAGAGCTACCCGCTGTCCGCAGCCGCGACAGGCACCATGGCCGGCTACATCTCCACGGAGCAATTCATTTGGGGACTGCACAAGGTGCTTGATGGACTCGTGGTCTCTGACCCCGGCGCCGAAATCGTCAGCGGAGCCGTAGACCACAGCGTGTCGTGACAAGTGAACATATGTTGGGGAATCCGGCAAAGAGGTGCTATCCGTTGTGATCGGCGTGCTGATTGACTGAATCATGACCAAGCCGACCAAGTGGTTGGGCGACGGTCGCGGACCAGAAGATCATTTCCCGCCGCAAAAAAATTGGTATCCATAAACCGCAGCAGATTTTATTTATGCAGCGTTGTATCCTTCTCGTTGTGGCCGTTGAGAACGGCACGGCCAAGGCACACGGTACCGGGCTCAGCCGATACGCGTACCTATAAAAAGGAATATCGGATGACCAAGGACGAACCAGAGTCCTTTCTGCCAGCACACACCGGCGCAGAGCCGTCACCGGATCCGGGGGGACCGGCGGCACCGCGAGGGGACATGACCCTGCGCGAGCAAGTGTTCGATGTGATCAACGATGTCCTGGACGATACTTGTCCAGAGCGGGAATGGGCCAAGAACCAGTTGCGGGAGCTGTTGGCTGCGCACCCGGACGATCCCGAACGAGCCCTCCTGGAGCACTTGATCATCACAAGGAAGCTCACAGAAGCGGTCGAAGACGAAGCCCCGTCGGCACTCGGGCAGTTCTTGTCGGGTTCGTCGGCGCCGGAGGAGCCCCGGACATTGAGGGTTCCCTTCGCGAGACGCAGCAGGAAACGGATTGAAGCATTTCTCGGGAACAGGATGTTGCTGACCGCCTTCCAGCCCATCCGGGAATTGCCGGACGGACATGTCACCGGTTTCGAGGCGTTGACCCGGTTCGTCAGCAAGGATGGCGCCAGCGCGGACACGTGGTTCCGGGAAGCAGCCGCCATAGGGCTCGGGACTGAGCTGGAAATAGCGGCGCTGCAATGCGCCCTGTCCGCTGCACTGGAGATCCCCCAGCAGCTGTTCGTGGCGTTCAACCTCACCCCCGAAACACTCACCCACACCCGGGTCCAGGAGTTGCTGGAGACCGCACACCTGCCGCTGGAACGGATCATCATCGAGCTGACCGGCCGCGCCGGCGATAGCGTCTGGGACGACCTCATCCGGATCCTGACACCGCTGCGCCATAATGGGCTGCGTGTAGCTGTCGACGGCTCCGGTCCGGGCTTCACCCCGACAGAACACGTCCGCAGGCTCCGACCCGACATCATCAAAGTCGATCGCACCTTCATCGAGAGCATCCTCAGCTCCCGCAGCTCGGGTGATCCTGCCGTGATCGAACTGGCCTGGGAAGTCGGGGCAGTCCTGGCCGCCGAAGGCATCGAAACCGAGGCCGAACTATCAGCCGTCATGCAAGCAGGGATGACCGCCGCCCAAGGCTATATGCTCGGCCGTCCCTCGGTCCACCCGCTGGACTGGTCAGCATGGACCATCCGAGCAGAAACCGTGCCGGCCCGGACCTCCGCAAATGACACCACCCTCTAGCGCGCTGCCGCCACTTCGGGGTCTGAATGCGTCGGAACGCTCGACTGACAGGCTGTAGTTCCGGACCCTTGCGATGGGGCGTTGATGTACCGCTGCTGTGGCCATGGGCCTTGCTGGGCGACGCGATGAAGCGGCATCGAGAGCCTGAGCTCAAGATCAAGATTGGCTCAAGAATGATCAGGAACGACGTAGGGGTAATGGGCGGGGTGCGACACTCGGTAAGTTAGCTGGCCGGGCACCCAGCTTTCCCCAAAGAGCTGCAGGCGCCCACAGAGCCCCTGCGTTTATGTCATTGATGCAGGGGCTCTTTTACGGAAAAGCCACCTGCCAGATTGGGGTGGCCCGTGGCCCGTGATCACGGTCCTCTTGTACGTGGTCGGACCCAATTTTGTCTAAACCACTCGTTCCAACAGTGCAGACGGCTCCGGGCATTTCCTGCAATGGTTCGGACAACGACATGAGGATCGGGGGGAGGGTTCCACCATGGGTGTCCCAGAACCAAGGAAGTGAGAGACTGCCGGTTACTGAAAAAGCGTGTCGGGCATAGGGGACCCTTTGACCGGACAAACCGGACTGAAGCCTGTCTGGACGGCCGGCGGCGGGGCATAGTCTTCTACCGCCAGCTGATTCTGCCAACCGATTGTGATGACGCGTTGATCGACGAACTGAGCAATTTCATCATCACGGGAGCCCAAGCATGACCACACTGACCGACCAAACCCTCCTGATCACAGGAGCGACTGATGGGCTGGGCTACGCGCTTGCCCGCCGGCTGGCAAAGGACGGCGCCGCACTCGTCCTGCATGGCCGACGACCCGACGCCCTTGAACGCGTCGCCAACGATATCCGCCGTCCCGGCGTCGAGGTATCTTGTGTGCTGGCCGACTTTGCCGAACTCGACCAGGTACGTGCCATGGCCGATGAACTCACGGCTGACGGAATCGGCATCGATGTGCTGGTTAATAACGCCGGTGTCGGCATAGGGCAGCCTGATACGACCACACGGGCCACCACGGTGGACGGCAACGAGCTGCGATTCGCCGTGAACTACCTCGCGCCCGCACTCCTGATGTCCCGGCTCCTCCCGGCCATGCAACATCGGCCGGGATCCAGGATCGTGAACGTCGCGTCCGCGGGACAGCAACCCATCGACTTCGACGACGTTATGCTCACACACGGGTACAGCGGGACTCGAGCTTACTGCCAAAGCAAGCTCGCGCTCATCACCCTCGGGTTCATCCTGGCGGACCGCATCCCGGCACGTCAGGTGACGATCAACAGCCTCCACCCTGGGACCTACATGCCAACCAAGATGGTGTTGGAATCCGTCGGCCATAGCATCGACAGCTTGGAAACAGGGGTCGTGGCCACCGCACGGCTGGTCGCTGATCCAGGCCTGTCCGACACGACCGGGGCGTACTTCAACATCACCCGACGTGTCCGTGCCAACGCCCAGGCATACGACAGCATTGCCCGTCGGCGTCTGATCGACATCACAGAATCGCTCATCGGTCAGCCCATCGTCTGAAGGCCGCATATCGCGAGCACTCGAGGGAGTGTCACAACGGGAGTGTGCGGTTCCAGCTCTTACGGCGTGATCAGCCGATTCTGCCTACGGTCCGTCGCCCAATCTGCATAGGTCAGACCCACCCCTGCTCTGAACTATGTCTGGCAAGACTGTTTGAAAATTTACATGGGTTCTAAATCAGGCAATTTCGCACATTTCCGCAGGTCAAAGCTGTTCCTATTACCCATCTCTGGAAAATAGTTAGTGGCCCACGAAAGTTGAGTTAGATGTCTTCGATACGCCCTCTGAGACTTCACTCGGCTCGAAATTCTGCTGACCACCTTCGGGTCGCGGCTGTTTGGCCGTGTCGGCATGGGTTGGGGATGGGTGTCGCAGCCCTGCGCGCCGCATGCCCGGTGCCCAGAGAGGAACCAACCCGGAGTCAAGAGCTGGTGGGGATTGTGACGATCTTCAGCCTGTGCCTATGCAGCCCGGGGGAGAGGGGTTCGCGACTCATAACCCAGCCCGTCACCAACGCGATTGAACGTGGCAACGTTCCTAGCCCACTGCTCGTCACTGCCAGATCTGGCCGCACAAGCAGCGGCCGGCGCCGAGTTGCGCAGCATCCGGACGCCGATGTCCACCAATTCCGACCCTGCCGACCTGGCCTTCGATATCTACCTCCAAACCCGCGTCCTCCGATGCGCCTGTGGCTTCCAAATGGAGATCCCCGACTAGATTTCTCAGTCGAATGATGAGTAGGTCCCCTTTTGGACGTCCACGCCTACCCTTCCGGTGGCGGCGACTACTCCGGGGTGCGGGGCCTGAACGCGCTGCTGGCCACCGTCAGCACGAAGGACACCGCCCCGGTCATCCTCGCCCAGCGGCTCAGATCGAAAATGCCCGTCGCCTCATCGCAGGCGGCGAACCGGCAATACAGGTGGCACGTGATCTGGGCATGTCCAGGGCGACTCTGTACCGGCGCATCGCCAGGAAGCGCAACACTGGATCAGCGCCCAAGGCTAACGGCTCCCACAATCCTCCAGTACAAGTTACTCATCATTGACTTGTCGGCTGACGGCCAAAGGAATACCGGGCACCTCGGGGGAGCGTCGTGCTGTCCTGCGGCCACCGTGTACTAGCCAGTAGACGGTTCTTCCCCGTAAGTTGGATAAGACGCCATGTGGCGCGCTTCACACTCAGTGAACCAGATGATCCTTTTGCCGGAACAGAACGACCGGAACGCAACGCCGCGTCCCGGACCCGACGAGACCTGCCGGGCGTCGCCGCCCGGCGTTCAGGAGGACACCCATGACCGGTACGTTTGAACTCTTCATCGACGAGGACACGAGCTTCAGATTCAGACTCAAAGCCCCCGACGGAACCGTGGTGGCCGTCTCCCGATCCTTTACCGACAAGCCCGCTGCGGTGTCCGGCATCCGTGACGCGCGCGAGTATGCCGGAATGGGCCTGATCACCGATCTGTGCCCGGAAATCCCCGTCCACGGATCATCAGCGCCTAAGGCTACCGGTGCCCGGCAAGCCCTGCGGCCCTCGGCTGACCGTCCCACCGAGGCGCCGAATCCCGGCACCGGGGCGCCGCAGCGTACCACCGCCACGGGATCCTACAGGCCGGCAGCTCCACGCCGGGTTCGTGTTGGGTCCGATCTGCACAAGGTTGCCTGAGGCACAGACCCACGGTCAGGAACACCCCGGCAAACACGGGAGGCGGCCGAATCGTGAACTAATTCCCGACGTCGGTGACTTTGTTGTCTTCGGATGCCTTCGGCGTTAGCCCAGGTAGTCGGCAAACTCCCTCTCCAGGAACTGTTTGGGCCTGGCACCGATGACGGCGGCCCGCAGCCTGCCGGCGTCGAACAGCAGGATGGCCGGGATGGAGGTGATGCCCAGCCTCGAAGCGACGCCCGGGTTTCGGCAAATTGCTGCAAGGCACGAGATGACGCAGGAGGCCAGGCTGGTCAGCGGTGTCGCCACTGGAAGGGTGGACTAACCACCAGCGCTTCGCCTGCACCTTCCACCCCTGTGGAAGGTGCAGACTTTAGTCATAGGAGGAATCTGCGCCTCCTTCCGAGGGGGCGTGCCCGGCCGTCCGCGCATGGATGGAAGGAAGGGGCGTGTCAACGCACCCAGGGGATCAAGGCAGGAATGGCGTGGTGTCCACTCTTCGTCTCATACCGCTGCGGCTGTTGTGTTGCGGGCCACCGCAGCTGATCGTCACCGGTGCCATCGGCGCGGCCGGTTCAGTTCTGGCCCCCCGTGGTTGGTTTTCATCAGTCGCCCTGGGCGCCTATTCACTCGTTCAGCCCAACCTGGACCTAGTTGCTTCCCAGCTGACGAAGAACATCGATTTCAGCGTCTTTGCGGGCGCAGCCCGGGTCGCAGAGCAGTTCGCGGCACAGCAAACGACGTGGCTAAAGAACATCGCGCCGGCACTCGCATCGATGCGCGGCAGCGACGTTGTACTGTCCCTGACATCGCCATCGGGGCGTGTCATCGACCGCGGCGTCCACAGTGCTGATGTCCAGCACGAAGTCGGCCCCACGTTCGAAAGCTACCACCTCAGCGCCAGCGAGCCAGGGACATGGACGGCCACCTTGTTCGGAGCGCAGGTCGCGCCTCAGGGGGAGCCGACCCGGCTGTCCGTCTGGCACACACCTGCTGTCAACCAGGACCCGGTTGCCCGCTTCAGCCTCAATCAGGACGGCCGAACGGTCACCGTTGACGCGGGCGCAAGCACGGACTCCGACGGTAACGTTATCGACTATCTGTGGGAGTTCGGTGACGGCACCACAGCCACGGGAACCACTGCGACCCACACCTATACGACCGCGGACACGTATCTGACGACTCTCGCCATCCGGGACAATGCCGGCGGGGAAGCCTTCGCATCGGCAGAGCAGGCGGTAACCATCTCCAGCTACGACTTCACCGGTTTCTTCCAACCGGTAGCGGCGGCACCTGCCATCAGCGAGGTCAAGGCGGGCCGGGCCATGCCAATGAAGTTCAGTTTTGGCGGAGACTACGGCCTCAGCATCATCCAGGCAGGATCCCCCACATCCGTTCGGGTCGAATGTCCGGCAAACACTCCCAGCAGTGCAGTGGCGCCGACGTCAACGGCCGGCGCTGGCACCCTGAACTACGAATCCGCCAGCCAGACGTACAACTACGCGTGGAAGACTGAGGACAGCTGGGCCGGGACGTGTCGGATATTCAACATGACGCTGAACGGCGGCAGCTCACACCAAGCGATGTTCAAGTTCGTCCGGTGATTTGGAAAGGTGCGCCGGCCATGAGTCAGGAACCGGCTTCAATCCGCCGTCGAGGCTGGCCTGGGGTTATCCTCTGGTCGATCCTGGTCGTCTCGTCCATCGTCCTGATGGTTATCGGTTTGCTGAGGTCAACGTTCTTCGGTTACACGGCGATACCGGAATTTGTAGAGGACGCACGAGTCGGCAGTCTCTACCTGCTAGCCGGCTCGGCCACCTCACTCACAGCTGCACTCTGGTCGTTCTTGCGAGGCCAGCCGCACTGGGTAACGGCCTGCGTGGCAGCGCCCGCCATCCTAATCGGTGGAGTCGCCCTCGTGTGGCCTTACAGCTTGTTGCGGCATATCGTAGCCGTCGGTGCCCTGCCAGGAGCGATCGCGGGAATCATCGGCGGAATGGTGCACCGCGGTTACCGCCGAATCTGATAGAGGGGGCACCTCACCAGTGTCAGGGCGTTGCGGCCCTCTGACGAAAAGAGGGCAATGGTGATGTACGCGAAGATTGCCATGTACGCGCAGCCGACGACGAGAGCGATGATAGCCAACCCGCGGCCGCGTTCATCCGTGGTCTTGATCTGGTTCAGGGCGATGAGCCCCAAGACGATGCCGGTCGGCCCGATAAAAAACGATGAGACAAATGCGGCGATGGCCAGAGTGTTGACCCTAGCAGGCACGGATCCCTCGCCCCGCTGCGACGGTCCTGGTACTTGATATTGAGGAATGCTCATCGGTGACGCCCTTCCGTGTCCCACACAAGTGCCCCGCGGAGATGCTTAGAGGCACAAGGTATCAAGTCAGGGCGGCCTTGTGCATCGGCCAACAGGACTTGCCTGCGGGGATACCCCGCCTTATGCCAAGAAAAACCACATACGACGAAGTCGAGCGGCGCCTCGCTGCGGCGCTGCTCACTCTGCCGAAGAACCTCCCAAAGGATCCCTGCTATCCATGGCTCATGGTAAAGACGCCCCGCGGTGCCAAACCAGAGCGAACCGCCTGTTAAGCGGCACCAGGAATGGCCCCGGCACGTCTACAAACCGGCTGCCCGCTGGTGAGCCTTTCCATCGGCTCCGCCAAGATGGTCCGCTTCCGAGGAAAAACGCATTCCCTGAACCTTCGCCCACGCGCTGAGAGCGTACTCCCACAGAACGCTCCACTCCTCCGAATCAACAGAACGCAGGACAATCAGCACCCCGGAGGGGCCCACCTGATAGGAATAACGCCCACTCTCATCATCATCAAAACGCTCCACCCGCCCGCTGCTCTCATGAACCAGCACTGACATCCCTGTCACTCCTTCACCCATCGAACTGGCACGGAGTCTACCCGCAGCCGGTGGAACCAACAGCCCCAAAACCACAACAACCCGACCAGACCTGCAACCGAGCCCGGAACAGTAGCCCTCGGGGAACTCGGACAGGCCCGGCGCACCAAGCGCTGTGGCCAGAGGTCTTTCAGCCGGAACGACACACACAACTACCGGGCGGGCCAGGGGCCGCGGCCACAGGAACCACGGGGCGCATGGCGCGTTGCGTGGCGCAGGGGGATTCACCCGGAGGTATTGCAATGAGGCAACAGGGTCTCGTCCTTGTCACTTTCCTAAGTCGTCGGGACAAGCGGGTCTGTCAATTATTCGGTGTAACTGGGTTGTCTTTTCTAGCTCCAAGCGGCCGACAGGCGTCCGTCGAAAGTGATCTCGAAGGCGTTCAAAGCGGCCTTCCAACGGTTACTCCAGCGTTTTCGGCCCTTGCCGGTGGGGTCCAGGCTCATGATCGCCAGATAGACGAACTTCAGCGCGGCCTGTTCGGTGCGGAAGTGGCCGCGGGCGTTCACAGCGCGGCGGATCCGGGCGTTTATGCTCTCAATCGCGTTGGTCGTGCAGATCACCGTGCGGATCTTTGTTCATGTTGTCCAAGCCGTGGATCAGGGCAAGGGTCCGGAGGGCTCACGGACGGCGAGAGACTGTAGCGAAAACTGCGACGGTCTCTTATGGCGTTGATCAGCCGGGCCCGACGTGTCCGTGCCAACGCCCAGGCATACGACAGCATTGCCCGTCGGCGTCTGATCGACATCACAGAATCGCTCATCGGCCAGCCCATCCTCTGTAGGCCGCACATCTCGAACAGGGAGTGTCCCAACTGGAGTGTGCGGTTCCAGCTCTTACGGCGTTGATCAGCCGATCCTGCCTACGGTTCGTCGCGTCAATCTGCATAGGTGAGACTCTCGCTGACCAGGAAGGCGTAGTGCTGCGGGGAGATGGGCCGGTCCGCCGTGGCGAAATCGAGGGCCACTCCGTGGTCAAGTGACACGGTCATGAAGGACCACATGGGTTGGGGTTCTGGCAGTCCGAGCACCTTGGCCAGGACTCCGCCGAACGGCGCTTGTCCGTTGCGTAGACGATGGTGTGGTTGAAAGAGACCGTCATGGTGACCTCCTCAGATGCGCGGTTTGAGTCCATCTGACGTCCATCGGCTCGGCAATTGCAAGAGCCCCGGGCCGGGAGCGGATTTTGCTGGATCATGTCCCACCAGAAGTTGCCTACCGTGTGATTACAAGGGGCTGGAGTTTGCCCATTCGAATGATTGAGCAGAATCCGACGCCCATGCGCGTCACCCTTGGCGGCGCTGTCGGCAAAGGGAGCTGCCTGTCCGGGGCGCGGGGTTGAGAGGGAGCGGGTGCTGCCCCATGCGCTCCGGGCCTGAAGGCGTTTCCGCAGACATGACAGGACCTGCGAGGCGATTTTCCTTCGCCGGTATTGTCCGGATCAGGTAATTGGGGTCGCCAGTCAACCTTTCGACCTTCTGGCCTCTCAGCCTTTCGGCTCCCTCGCCCGTCCCGCAGGCCACTTAAAGTATACGCGTCCGGCGCGTCTGGAGCATCCAGAACTAGGGCCTAAAGACCCTGGTCTTCGGCTTCCCGGCGGAAAGAGCTCCCCGCCCAAGCAGATAGCGCTGGCTGCCGGCAAGCTTCCAGGACAGCAACAGCGGCTGCGTCGGCTCCTCGCCGAACGGATCACCCGAATCATGGTCAAGCCCTTCATGGACATCTCGACCATGATCGAGGAACGGCTCACGCAATGCTGCGTTCATGTGGGCACGAAGAGTGACGCCGGCGATCATCAGTGTGCTCCGTTCTGTGCTGTCCAGGCGTGGCCGGCCCTGGCCAGGCAACGCATGAGCACAGCCACGGGCACACGGCTTCTCCCAGTCCGCCAGGTCTGAGTCAGCGATAGGAAGCAATGATGAGTTCCGCATCTGATGCCCGGCGTATTGCAGCCGGGCCATTGCCGTCGCAGCTGGTGCGCTCCAAGCACGCAGGCCGGCACGGACACAGCCCTGACCCTGAAACGGATCCGCAGTCCCCGCCGACCTTCGACCCGCTGCGGCTCTGCATCTTCGCGACCATTGCCCTGCTCGGCTGGGCAGCCGGTCCGGTGGCACTGGCCGTGTTCGCCGCAGTCGGATTCGCAGGCTATTGGAAAGCACGACGGAGGGGCCTGACGAAATCGAAGTGCTACCTCCGCGATACGAGGCTGGTCTTGGCCTACCTGGGCATCCTGTTAGCGGCTGGGTTGTGGGGGATATATTCGCTGGCAGCTCAACTGTTCGGCCTTTAAACCAACAACAGTGTGCGGTCGTCAAGTTCTTGAAACGGGTCGTTGTTGATTTGCCTCCAGGGCCTAAATGGTCTCTCCTTCAGGACCCTTCAGTTGGCGCACACCTCTGAGGCTGCCCGGACCAACCAACGCTTGCCGTTGTCTTGTTGAGTTGACCCATGAGTTGGCGGTTCGCCTCCCGGGCGGCACCTAGTTCTTCCTCTTGGTCTTGGAGCCTGGCTTGTAGTTCTTGGATCTCGCTCTGCAGTGTGTGGTTCTGCTCCTCAAGGCTTTGGCGCGTTGTAATGGTGGCGGTGGCTACTGCCGTTGACTGGCCGAGTAAACGTCGGCGCGGAGGTCGAGATGTGTCGGTGACGGTCGAAAACTGAGAGCCACGGTGACGGTTGAAAACTGAGCCACCTGTTCAAAACGATTGGGTGGGTGATCACAGTAGAGGATTGGGATGCACTTCTGAACAGTTGTCGGTGGCCACAAATTACTCCACGACCTCAGGCAGCCGTTCACCGTAAAATTTCTGTCGTCAGCAGCTCGTCCGCATATCCATCTGGGTCCACCGATGCCAGTGGCAGCCCTGAAGCATTGTTCAGATATCGTCCGGCTTTAGCTCTGCCGTCCCACATGCCATACGGCAATAGCGGACCGCGAGACTACGCCCAGCTTCCTCAAGATGTTGCTCACATGGTTTTCCACGGTACGTTCGGAGAGAAACAACGTCTGAGCTATGACCCTATTGCTATGGCCCTCGGCCACAAGCGCCGCCACCTCGGACTCCCGTACGGTGAGGAGCTCGCCGGAGCGGCGGAGCCGCCCCAGCTCCAGGCGTGCCATCGCTGCGAAGGGCGCAGCGTTGATGCCCTCGGCCAGCCGGATCGCGGTGAGGAAATGCTCGCGGGCTGCCTCGGGGTGACCGAGCAGGGCCGCCAACTGACCCAGGTAGTAGGCCACCGGCCCTGAGGACGGGGTCTGTGAGTCAGCGATCGACTGGAAATTCTCGAACGGCAGGAGATCGCTGTAGAGAGCCGACGCTGTGGCGCGGTCCTTGAGATATACGCAGAGCGTGGCATTGCCTGTCGCTGCGATGAGCCACTCCGGGGCACGCCGGGGGAAATCCTGGAGGTGGGGGACCATGGCCTTCCACAGGGCTTGTACTTCCTCTTTCCTGTCCATTGCGGCAAGGATCTGCGCCAGCCAGCCCTTGGCAAAGTACGGCGTGTTCTCGAGCCTGGCCCGTACGGTCCTTTCCGCCTCCTGAAGTCCGATCCCAGTCAGGACCGCGATGTTCGAGGTCATCACCAGATGCAGGAATGGAACCGTTTCGTCCTCCGCCTTCGCGCTGAGCCGCAGTGCAGTGTCTGCATGCAGGAGCGCCTCGGAATACCGGCCTTCGAGGTGCAGCAGAACGGCCCGGATCAGTTCCAGCCTGCATGTCCACAGTTCCTCCCGCATCCGGTTGGCGATGCTCGTGAGGACCTCAAGCTCCGCCGATACTTCCACGATCCGCCCGAGTTGGAGGAGCGCGTCGATGCGCCAGAGGAGACCCCAGGCAAGGTATTCGTCCGTCCCCTTCCGCCTCCCGAGCTCTACGGCACGGTCGGCGACCGCCAAGCGGTGGCTGACATGCTCGGCGCCGAGGAATCGGGCATGACGGGCATGGAAACCGAGGAACGCTGTATCGGGGTCTTCGGCGGTCATAGCGGCGGTGTCTGCTTCGCTGTCGAGATCAAAATAGCGTTCGCTGACCCAGACGCTGCCGGTGGCGGCCAGCTGCGCGCGAACGCGTGCACAGCGCACCGGATCGGAGTCGTCGAGCAACGCGAGTGCCTCGAGGCACAGCGCGTGCACCTGGGCCTTGACCGGAGAATTCGTGATGCCGCGGATCACTACCGCGGCATCTGCCATGGCGGGCCCGTCACCGGTCTCCCGTGCGATGTCAGCGGCAGCGTTGCAGGCTTCCCAGGCCAGGGCGACGTTGCCGGCGTGAAATCGGCTCCGGGCGAGTTCGAGCAGGAGGTCAACCTTGCGGATGGGGGAAGGTGGGGTTTCGTCTACGAGATCGATGGCGGTGCAGAGGAGGGCGCTTGCCTCTGCATATTCGCGGCGGGCACTGGCCACGCGGGCTGCCCGGATTGCGGCCTGCATATGCCCCGCTGATCTGCCTGCCCACGCCGTCATGTGCCCATGCTATGTCCGTCCTAGGTACTAAGACAGGTGGTTCCACGGATGCCCCGGCTGGAAGTGGCGAGCATCATGAACGAACTGGGCACCGCTCAGCAACCCCCACAACACCAGGGAGCATCCCAATGGCACTCAAAGCAGCTGAAACTGTCCGGCGGCTCGGCGCGATCGGATTCTGGGGAGGAATCGCGGGCGCGCTGTCTGCGGTCGTGGTGAGCGTTTATCCGCCAGTGGTTGTCCCGGAGCACTTCAGCTACCCGTTCAACGCAACCGGATTCACCATCGCGCAGGTGTTCTTTGCAGTGCAACACGTCACGATGGTCGCAGCGATCGTAGCGCTGCTGCGGACCCCCGCTGTCGGATCATCACGGCTTGCGCGTGCAGGCCTTTTCATCGGAATCATCGGTCTTGCTTCGCTGTCTCTCCTGGAGCTGGCTGCCATCACGGCCGCGCACTCCGTTTCCGGGGACCCGCTGTACAGCCTGATCCAATCGCTCTTTGCGATCCCGACGATGCTCACAGGGATCGGACTGGTCCTGGGCGGCATCGGTGTCCTTCGGGCTCGTGCATGGAGGGGTGCGAAGCAGTTCCTGCCGCTGGTATTGGGGATCTACGTCTTCGTGCCGCTGATTCCGGCCATCATGGGGCCCCACGTCGCCGGCCGGATTGGCATCGGCATCTGGGTGCTGCTCTTTGGTCTCCTCGGCTGGATCCTCTGGCGCGGTGATCGGGGCGTCGCCCGACTAGATGCGGTAAGTGCAGACACGGTGGGGCAGTCGTGAGACTGGCCCTGATCGGTGCCATCCGCGGGTTGGCGTACTTCGATCCGGGTCACCCGTTTGCTGCCGTGGCACATCTCTTGGCTGATGCACTAAACCAGGTGTTCGCCGGCGTCGCAGCAGCAACGGGGTCCGAGTACGTCGATGTCACGGCTACCTTCGCCGGGCGCGGAGTCGGTTCCGCTGACCCATGGATCAACTTCATCCCAGACAACCCGCTAGATCCTGCGAATTTCCATCCAACCACCACGTTGGTTGTTTGAACGGGTCTACCTGGTCCAAGTTCTCCTGCTCACCCAGCACGGCACGGCGCCTTCGTTTTCAGCTGGCGTTGCCGATGACCTCCCGGTCACCTATGGAGCTGAGCTGGACGTAGCCGATCAAGGTGACGTACTGCATGCTGCCCGGTTCGCTGTCGATGCTGCCCGGTTCGCTGTCGCTTGTGCCGGTCACCGTGATCTGGATGGAGGAGTCGCTTTCGGTGACTCTGACTTTTCTGGGATGACTGCAGCCGGTGCTGGACGCCGAGAGGTAGATTCGGTTCTCCTAAGGGTCCACCTTGATCAGCTACCAGGGCACGGTCGGGGCGGGGTGTGTTGTCTGGTCAATGATGAGTTCGCTGTACTGCGGCGTGATTGTTTCGATGGGCAGCACTGGCTTGTCTATTGGTGGGTTGGAACCAAGGGCAGGGTCCGCTTGCCCTGCACAGGCAGTCAACGCAGCCGCCAACACGACGAGGGAGGCAGTTCCGAGCCGAAAGCGGCGCTCGACATCGGTACTCATCGTTCACCTCACTATGAAGACGATCGGCGGTGTCGTAACCGGGCTGCCACAGGGGTTGAACGGGTCGTCCTTCGTCCATTCCAGGTCGTTCACCTGCTCGGCCAGCACGGAGCCGTCGTCGGCGAGGGCCCGCAGGGTGACCCGGTCCGGTGTGCCGTTGCGCGTCGCCGCCGGGTAGAAGGCCCATTTGCCGGCGTCGCGCTTGTAGCTGAGGAAGGGCGCGTCCGGGTAGGTGGGCGGTGGAATGCTTGGCCCGGCCGCGGGGGAGAAGCCCCCGTTGGGCAGCGGTACCCAGTGCTCGGAAACGATGACCGACGGGGCAGGCCCAGCGGTGGGTTCAGGCGCAGAACAACCTTCGTCCGTACACAGCTGGACCTCATTGACTGCCTTCGTGTCCCCCTCCATGATCACCTCGATGGTGCTGACGTATCCGATGGCAGGACAGGCAGTGCTGCAGCCAGAGGCAGGCAGCGTGACCAGCGCAGCGATTCCCAGGATCCCCCAACCCGTCTTCATGGCTCGAGTCTACGACCGCCCTGGGTCGGCCACACATACGATGAACCGGTGACCGAGGGCGGCAGCCTAAGCAAGCAGAGTGCATCATCGGCGTGAGAGACGGGACAAGCTGGGCCTTAGTTGATCCGTTCTTCCAGCTTTCGGGCCAGCTCCAGGCCTCTCGGTTCCGGATCTCCATCGCTGCGCGGATTCACTCGGGCGTCCACCTCATCCCAGCGATGCAGCTGGCCGGCGACGAATCGCCACGAATCGACCGGCTGTTCGACGGTGAGGTGCTCTTCGTAAGGCGGCCAGCCGCCCCAGCCTTGCTCGGCCTTCGGGACGGCGGGAGGCCATCCATCCGGCCTCACGGACCGCATGCCCGTGCTCCGCTGTGAGCCGCCGGGCATCATTTCGCCTCCAGCTTCGCTAGCCGTTCGGCGATCCCGCTCCCATTCCGATACTGCTTCGGGCAGTGTGCCAGCCACCTTTTCAGGACCGCGATCTCCTCATCCTTCTGGCCGAGCTTCCGGTGCACGATGGCGGCCTGCTCCGTGTACCAGGGCGCCGGCATGTCACCCTTAGCGTCCCCTTCAGCGGCCTCGATGGCTTTGTAGCAAAGGACCAGAGCTTCTTCCAGCCGGACTTCGCGTTTCAACTGCTTGATTGGCTCGACGAGCTCCAGGTAGTGGGCGCCGTCAACTATGCCCCGTTTGAACTGTTGTGCGCGTTCACCGCCACCCTGCACCGCTTCCCGGACCATAGTGGACTTCTCTGTGTGGGAGCTGTTGATTCGTTCCCGCGAGGTCAGCGCAGGCGGGTTCTCTCGGGTGTGGGCCCATTCCGGCTCGCCGTCGCCCAGCCACACGTAAGCCTTGGCAAGCATCTTTTGCTCACGCAGGACGTGCAGCTGGTAGCTGACGGATGCGCTTGCACCGGCCGGCAGTGGGAGGTCCTTGGCAGCATAAGACGGGAGGCATCCGACCTTCTCACCATCCACGAGGACGGCCACGGCCTGCGGATCCACTGGGTTCTCGGGCTCCCGCTGCAGCTGTGCCTGACCCTCGTAATAGCCGCGCTCACCGAGGCCTTTTCGGTCGGTCAGGGCGGCGACGGCGTCCTTGGCAAAGGTCGTGGTCCCGGCCACTTCCAGACATTGGTTCAGGTGCATCGAGATGGTGAGCACTGCGTGAGGCTGGTCGTCAGTGTGCTCCTCTGGATGCACCGCCGGTGTGAACGCATTCCCGCCGATCGTCTTTCGCAGCCAACTGCCAAGTCCCACTGGAGTCCCCCTCATAGTCCTGAGCGGCTTCGACCCGCCGGTGCTGACTCTACCAATCAGGGATTAGCTAGCGCGGCCGCTCTTTCGGTCCAGTAACGGGGATGCTCTTGCAGCATCGGGTTCAGACGCCGGACGAACATCACAGGGTGCTGCGCCGAGCCTAGACGATCGCCCCATCGCCGAGCTGCAGCCTGGGAAAGCGGCGGGGAACCCGTGTGGCCCAGTAGGTGATCATCAGTCCCGCAGTGGCGGCCCCGCCCGCGTACATCCACGGCGCAGCCCACGCTCCTTCCGGGGTGGGAATCGCTACGGCCACCACGACGGCGGTCGCAGCGAGGAGGATTTCCATCCCCGCCTGCAGGCGCCTCGCCCTGTATTCGGGGTAGGAAAGCCGGATCAGTGGGATGGCTGGCAACAGGAACACAGTGAAGCTGAAGATCACCCAGATCATGTTGAACGTAAAGATCGCCATGCCCAGCACCAGAAGCCCCAGGAACGTCAGGACCCGACCCACAGGGAGCCGGTTCCCCGGCGTCCACCGGCTCAGCAGCAGACCCCATGCCGGGAGCCCGAGCAGCCAGCCGCCGCCCCAGAGTCCGACGTTTAAGAGCGCCAGAGGGACGAGCAGGGCGCCGGGAAGCAGGAACGCCACGGCCTGACGCAGCGACGGCAGCTTGCCCACCGGGCCGAAGATGCAGGCGCCGATCAGCAGGTAGGCGGCCGTGTACCAGGGCAGCAGCTCGATCACAGGCACCTGGGTCAGACCGAACACCAGGAGCGTCAGAGCGGGAACCATAACGCACACCGAGGCGAACGTCCACGGTCGGCGGGCGGGCTGCTGCTGCTGCATTAGGGCAACGCAGGAAGGACATCGTGTGACCACTCTTTGAGCACGTCGTTCAGCTCCTCGTTGGGGCTGCTGACGCAATACGGCGTGTGGTCCGGGTTCAACACTGCCAGGTTCACCGGGACAGCGAACAGTCCCCAGGGTTCGATCCTGTTGGCCAGATAGCCGGTGAGTTCTCAGCAATATCAGGGAGGCCCGGTTTCTGGACTATGGGACTGCTTTACGCAAACCCCGTCCCTAGACGGCTGTCTTTCCTGCCAGCCAATCTTGGTCCGTTACTACGTTGATGGCTGGAACACGTGTTCAGTGAGAGTGCGGTTATTCACTGGCCACACCGAACGGCGACCCCTCAGTCGGGATCGCGCAGGGACTGTAGATCCTGCTCACCGAACGCGGGGTCGGAGAGCAACCGCTGGACGAAGTCGACGGCAGGGTGCCCGCGCAACGACGAGACCGGCGAGTCCGAATAGAGGTCACCGTGTTCGGCCGTCAACGCTTCAAGATCCTTCACGACGGCGGCAAACTCGTCGCGCGATATATAGAACACGGTGCCCGGCACCGCATCCGGCCCGTCGCGCCAGACCGGGATCTGCAGCGGCTCAGCCGTCCCAGCGCGGTCTGCGTCCGGTGTGACGGCCCGGTCCGCGAACAGCACCGCCTCCAGCCGCGCCTCATCGGAGCTGCCGATGGAATCGAGATCGGCTGGTAAGTTGGCGCGGTTCAACGCGCTCGAGCGGGGCCCGCGCTCGGGCACGAAGGTGATCGTGACCGTGTTATTGAGAGTGACATCGAAGATGCCGTCGTAGAACCTCGCGACCGCGGGATCCTCGTCCCAGCCGCGCGGACGAACCCGGATCGGGTAGTCACTGCGGGGACTGATCTGCATCGCCGGCTCCTCCTTACTTCTCATTCAGTAGCTTGCGCCGGATGTCGGCGACCCGGCCTTCGAACTCGGGGATGTCGGGGAACCGTTCCTTCGCCCATTGGGTGATGCTGCTCTTCTCGCCACCGCGGGTAGCGTCCAAGTATCGACGACGCCAGCCCTTGTCCGAGATGCTGCCGTCGATGCCCTCCAGATGTTCGCGCATGACCGACGACGAGGTCCCGCGTTTCTCCAGCCACACCAGCTCCTGCAACCGATTATGATACTCCATGATCGCATTCTGACGCGTGTTCAATACGCCGCCCTGATTGGGGGCTTTCCTCATCCCACGGCTGTCCTCGATCCTGATCTCTGTGGGTGGTGGGCCATCCGGGAACCTGGCCGGGTCAGTCACCTGCCGCACATGACCCACCTCGTGCTCGAAGTCCAGGTGTCGCATGTCCGTACGCACATGCACTTCTTTCTCCACCCGCAGGACCGAGCCGTCGGAGCCCACTACTCGCCTGATCACCACGTGCGGGTCACCAGTAGTTCTCACAATAGTGAACCCGCGTTCCTGAAGCGCCGCGACCTCGGTGCCGTAGTTTGGGTGCTCATCCATCCTGACCGTGCCCGCCCGTATGGTTTCGGGGGTCGGGTCGGAGCCGGTCTTGGCGCCAGCGCTGGCTTTATTCCTCGTGGAACCGGCTTTGCCTGATTCGCGGTCAATCGCTCCGGACTCGCGGGGCGGCAGCATGCTCGCAGGCGGAGAGATTGTTTCGGCAGTCGTTTTCATTTTCTGCCGGTCCGTCAGCCAGCGGGCGAGTTGGCTCTGTCCGACCTTGCCGGCGAACTTGGTCTTGGCGAGGGCATCGCCGCCCTTCTTCATAAGGTACGCGGCCAGGGCTACCAACAGGGCGCTTACCAGGATTCCCAGGGCATCGGCCAGCGTCTTGCCTGCCGTGTCAAGCTGCTTGGCGTCGCCGTTGGCGTTCCAGACCTGGCTGACGAAGCTGCCGAGCTGCCCGACCAGGCTACCGGCCATGCTCAGGATCGCCTCGATCAGCATCGCCAGGCCGTAGTACTCGAGGATCAGCAAGCCTATCTCGAAGCCAATTTCGGCGCCCGGTACTGCGCCCACTCCGCCGAATAGCGCACCGATCAGGGCGCCTACCGCTGTGCTCACGGCCAGGATCTTGGCTGCGTCAATCGCGAAGTCGATCAGGCCGGTGAGAAGCCCCATCGCGGTTTCGCCGGCGTGCCGGGAGACGGCCCCGGGAACGTACTTGACTGTCGCCGAGCAGGCGGTGCCGAAGTCCTGGATCTTCTGTTCGATCTTCTTGACGATCCTCGCTACTTCTCCCGTTACTGTACCGCTGCCCACGTCCATGGCCACCGCCACGCCGAAGCTGGGTATCCACAGGTCGTACCCGGCCTTCAGCGAAGTGTCCGAGGCATCGCGCCCACCGATCACCCAGTTGCCGATGTCGTCGAGCCAGTCGGTGTTGACGATGAAAGCGTCGCCCTTGTTCACCGACCTGATCGCATTGATGAAGTGGTTGATGTTTTGGTCGGCCGTGCTTTCATTGCCCTGGATGCCGTACTGCTCCTTGACCAACCCCCAAAACGTCTGTCCGCTGCGGATCCGGATCATGCTCATCCCCGGGTCGCGGGCAACCAGGTCGGTCGGTGCGAAGTGCACTCTATGGGCGGAGAGGAACCCAACCGCCGCAGCCGGTGTAGTCACCTTCTGCCAACCTGGATGTATCGCCTCATCCTCGAGCACGTGCACACGGGCGCCGAAGGGCAACTGGGCCAGCGAGTTCGACGCCTGGTCCGGGCCGGCGCGCAGGTTGAGCCCCTCTTCTCGGACGAAAGCGACGCGATTGCCGGCCGAGGGCGGCGCGGATGGCACTGGGGGCGACGGCAACGTCACGCTGGCCGCCGGTGCCGGACTTCCCGGCGCCCGCTGCACGGCCCGCTCTCCGGTTGAAGGTGCTTGTGAGACCAACCGCCTGGTCGCGGTGTTGCCGACAATGCTTTGCAGCCGCAGCACCGTGGCTTTCGTTGCCGGAGCTGTTGGGGAGACGGCGCCGTTGAACGCAGCAGGCTGGTCCGCTTGTTTAGTCGGTGAGCCGACACCGCTTGGGAGGGGACGCCGTTGTGCCCTTGCATGGGCCGGCCCCCGGCTGTCATTCATTGTCCGATGATTGCACGCATCCGTAACCGTTTATTGCCCGAAGGACCCGGGCTGAGGGCATCACCGACGGACCCTTTACACCGAGTATTTTCAACTGGAACCCCAAGTTGGCCCTCCCACCAGCACAGGGACTTCCGCGGGAAAGAGTAACGCCTGATTCGGGGACCGGTACGGTCGTAACGTAGGCGGACATGACAGGGCCGTCGGTGTTTTAATGCCCTTGCCTCAACGCCTGTCGCTGGAGATCACAGCGTATGCGAGACAACTAGATCCCGACATGTGCTTGAGCAAAGTCGGGAAGCCCGGAATTCAGGGCGATGAGAATGTCGAGGCTTTCGACCTCCCGTACTTCCCCCACTACGAGGCGGTCGGGCCGCATCCGGAGGCTTCCTTGACCAAGCGCCGCAGCGGGATTTCACCCTCTCCTTCCAGGTTGGGCTGCCTGCACTGCAGCCCGACGACGTCGCGCAGCGGAAACTGGAGCTCAAAGATTTCCTCAACCGTGATCACGCGCTCGCGGCTGCCGATGCTGGCCGCCAGGCAGTTGAGCATTGTGGTCTTGCCCGCCTGGGTGGCTCCGGATACCAGGATGTTGAGCCCGCTGGCCACCGCGGCTCCGAGAAACCGTGCCGACTGGGGAGTCAGGGTGCCCAGCTCTACGAGGTGTTCCAGGCGGCTGGCCTTGACGGCGAACTTGCGGATGTTGATGGCCCAAATGGCGCCTGGTGACGTCCGGTATGACCACATGGAGCCGTGACCCGTCGGGCAGCGCGGCATCCACGAAAGGCGAGGACATGTCCAGGCGCCGGCAGGAACTTTTCAGCATGCGCTCCACCAGGTCGCGGACCTGCTGGTCAGTGAGGCTGAGCGACGTCAGTTCGGACTCCCCGTTCCAGCCCACATAGATCTCAGTGGGGAAAACGATTCGATATAGGTTTCTTCCCACAACAAGGAAACCCCGCCAGACGCGATGACTGGCGGGGTTTCCTGGTGACATTCAACGTGTCGATTGGACGGTCGGGTCCGCCTGAGTAGGCGGGTGCTCGTGCCGGGGAAAGACGGGTACTGAGTACTGATGTCTTGTCTCCGCCCGTCGCTTAGGTTCGTGCTATGGGTGGAGACGAAGAGGATCAAGGAAGCGCCAACATCCCTGTGGATGTTGTGATGGGCTGTCGAGGGATGCTGCTGCCAGCGGCAATGTTCGGCTTCAAGAATGGTGTGGCGTGGGTGGCTGATGACGTGTTCGTGACTCGTTTTACTGGCGGGATCCTGCTGGCCGAGCGATGGGATGGGCGGAGTGTGAGGTCTGCCGTTCTCCGTCCAGACAGTGAGGGTTTCCTCCGCGCACTGTGGGTGGCGCTCAACGAAATTGCAGTGAACGGGGCGCCCGAATAGGCACTGTAGAAGGGAACAGTGCCCTCTAATGGGCCTCACCCTTGACCGACGCGGAAGCCGTTAGCGCAGGGTGCCTCTTTAACGGAGCAACCCCCGCACATGGGGGGACACGCGGGGGTTGCCACCTACAAGGTTACTACTGGGACGTAGGTGAGTCATCCAACTTCATAAGCCTGGGGGCAGGTTACGTGCCGTTTACTTGCATGGCATATGCTCCCTTTACTGTTGCCGGAACGGCCCATTGGGGGATCTACGGCGACGGTAGGTGGTCCGCTCCGAAATAAATGGGGGACGGAGCGGGGCACCGCTGGGCAGATGCAGGTTTTCGGGTAGGAAGCCTGGCAGGCGTTCCACTGGATGGAGCGGAGCGCGGGCTGGCACTGGTGGTATTCGATGATGTCCCACTCTGACGCGGTGAGGCGGCGAACGCTGCTCGAGGGGATCCATACTTACCGCCGCCGGCCAGAGGCCGCCCCCTAAGCTCGACGTGGCTCACGAACCTGTAACCATGAGAGCCTTCCGCTGACAGTCCTCCATCCTTCCGAGAATCGGTTTCGCCCAGCTCATATTTTGGCCCCTCATACCAGCTGTACGCGTGAGCTGACTGGATCTACTCTGATTGGAGGTAATTGAGACTGTGAAACGGGGCGTGGACGTGGATCCAGTGACTTTGGGCGTAGTGGCCGCCACGCTGGTGGCCAAGTACTTCGAAAAGTTTGCCGAGAAGGCCGGCGAGGAAACGGCAACGAGAGGTGCCGATTCCCTCGAAAAGCTGGTTCGCTGGCTCAGGAGCCGGTTCTCAGAAGTTGGAACCGGCGCGGCAACGGTCCTTGAAGACGTGGCGCGCGTTTCGGACAGCGCGAAACTTCAACAGTCACTAGCCGAGGCGATTAAGCAGCATGCCGACGCGGACTCGACGTTCAAGGTGGAACTCGAAGCCCTTGTCGAAGATGCTAAGAGAGCTGGGGTAGCTATTCCATCCGTCACACAAAGCGCAGTGGGCGACAGAAACGTGCAGGCGGCTAATACAGAACACTCGAACATCACAGTCAGCCAGGGCGGTCCTGCATATCCACCTTCTCCGCCACGTCAAAACATAAAGGATTTCTGAGGCGGATGGAGCCGCACGCGGCTCAGTGGGCGGACGGTAACCAGAACGTACAAATCAGCAACGTCTCCGGGTCCACAATCCAAATCACCTTCAATGAGCGATCGTGGCACGTCCCATTGGAACCGGCGACCGTCCCCGTTGGGCTGCACATATCGTCTCCTGCCCGTCTAGTGTTGGCCCGTTCCGGTGTTCTTCCCTATATCGACCGCGGCGGGCATTTGGCCGCCTTGTCGGCGTGGGTCGGCACACCTGATCCCTTCGCGGTCTGCGTCATCGGGGGCCGAGGCGGGAGCGGAAAACTCGTTTGGGCGTCGAACTCTCCGAAAGAACGGCAGCCCAAGCTGGCTGGCTTTCCGGGCTATTGCAGCGCAGCGCCGACCCGTCGGGCCTCAAGGATCTGGCGGACACGCCCAACCCTAGGCTTATTGTCATCGACTACGCAGAGACCCGCATCGAGCAGCTCGAAGCAGTGCTGCCGGCCCTCCAGCGGAAGGCCCGAACCGATTACCCTGTACGAGTGCTGCTGCTGGTCCGTAAATCGCCCGAAAAGAGTGGCGACTGGATAAGTGTGCTGCGCAGCGGGGACGATTGGCTCGAGTCTGTGCTCGACGATGCCACTGCTCGGGTCCTCGATGAGACCGTGCCGACGCTCGGAGAACGCGCCATCCTATTCGACGCCGCGGTCAAGGCGTTCGCTGCAAGGGCGGATTCCTCCATTGCTTCGATTGAAGGTATGGCACCGGATCTGTCCGGAGAGACGTTTGCCAATCCCTTGCTCATCGTCACCGCCGCGTATCTTTCCGTTTACAACCGCCACGACGACCTTCCCTCCACTCGTGCAGGACTTTTTGAGGGACTTATCCGGCACGAAGACCGATATTGGGCCAGCCTCGCTAACGGACTACACATCTCGCCGGTTCTTCGACGCCGCCTCGTCGCCTTGGCCACACTAGCCGGAGCGGGAGCAGGGGCGGAGTCCGACGCCGAGGCGGAAGACGAAGCGGCCCGTATGCTGCGCCACATTCCGGAACTGTCAGATGCCAGCGGGGAACGACGCTATGAACTCGCACGCTGGGCTCATGCTTTATACCCTGGACCCCATTGGTGGAACCCGCTCGAACCGGGCCCGCTCGGCGAATATCTGCTAAGCGGGGAGCTGGGCGGATACCCAAACATTCTCGAAGCCGTCCTGAACCGCGAGCATCCCGCTAGCCTCATACAGCCTTTGGACGCTTTCGCACGGGCAGCATCGTACGACAAGAAACTCGGAAATGCCCTCCGCCCTGTTCTCAGCACCAACCTTGCTCGGCTGTGTCGTACTGCTGCAGATCAAGTCGCTGCCGGGACTGATTTGGTCCTGATGCTGGCTGGCAGCACCGTGGCGGGGGCACTTGAGAGGGCAGTCTCAGTAATTGTCCCTGAGCCCGAAGTGCTGCCCCCCGCCCTGAAAGCCTTGCCGTCCCGGCCTGATGTCATCCTCAACGGTCTCGCTCTGACACTCACTAGCCAAATCGCTGACGCAGTCCGGGACCTCGCGCAGGCGGACAGCGGATGGAGCCAGCAGGACCTCGCCCAGGCACTGAACAGTCTCACCACTCACCTCTCAAACGTGGGGCGCTTGGACGAGGCACTGGGCGCGTGCACCGAAGCCGTGGACCTCTACCGGGATCTGGCCAGGGCTGACGTCTCTGGGTTGCGCCCCGGACTAGCTAAGCCTTGATCCACCGATGGGCGGTCGGCCGGTGCCCGGGATCGATTTTCGGGTGCGGGACCGGAGTGCGGGCAGCGTGAAGCTGCCGGCCTCGCTGCCGGGGTGTTCCACTGTCTTTCGGTAGGGTTTGTCGTTGGGCGGCGGTCAGGCCGGTGCTTTGGCCGGCGGTTTCAGGGCCAGGGCGGACAGGTCGGTCCATGCGGTTTCCCAGGGCCAGCCTGCGGGGAGGTGGAGACGGATTTTACGGGCACTGGAAGCGATCCTGGCCGGGACGCTGATCAGTTTCCTGCGGATCGTTCCGGTCCGTGCCTTCGCCAGAGCGTTGCCTGCCGCGGTTGCTGCGGCGCGGGTGAGGTTGAACGCCATGACGGCCAGAACCAGCCAGGCCGCATTCGCGGTGAAAACACCTGAGGGCAGGTGCGCCAGAGCGCTGTCTTTGAGGTCGGCATTGACCTGCTCGATGACGGCGTGACCGCGGTGGGTTTTGTCCGCGGCGACGGTATCCATCGTGCCGGTGGTGAAGAACGCGTGGTGACGGTGGGTGTCAAACAGGGTTCTCTGGCCCGCGCCGGCCTGCGGATTCAGTTCCGGGATCCGGCGCACGACCAGGCGTCCGGTGACGCGTTCGGACTGTTTCCGGGAACTGAACGCGGTGAACTCGGTTTCGGCGACCTCAGCCGAGGAGATCCACCGCTTGGACGTCTCGTCGTAGACGGCATCTGTGTACTTGATCGGTGTCCATGCGTCTTGGGCGATGCCGGCGATGGCCTTCTTGACGGCCGGGTCCATGCGAACGGTGACGGATACGGCGGCGCCGGCCTTCGCCGCGGCGGCCACGGTGGAGTACCCGTAGAACGCCGAGTCCGCGCGCACCAGCACCGGGCCAGAGGGGCCGGCGCCGCGGACCCTCACCACGGTGGCCATGGCATCGGCGACCAGCCGTTTGGCGCCGCGGGGCGAGCCGGCGGAGCCCTTGCGCAGCCGCTGGGCGACGATCACCGGGGCCGAATCCGGGGTGGAAACAGTGGCCAGCAACGCGTTCAGGCCACGGACGCCGGAGTAGCCGTAACCGGAGCCCTGCTTGGCGTAGCCGTGGACCTCGATGATCGTGTCATCGACATCCACGAAGGTATATCCGCCCGCGCTGGTCGGAATCAGCGGGGCCCTGCCCGCCAGGTTCACCAGGAACCGGGAGGCGGTAGCGTCGAGCTGGCGCACGTGTCCGAAGGTGAAGGAACGCAGGAACGATCCCAGCGTTGAGGGCGCGTAGCAGGCCTTGAAAATCCTGCCCATGCCGCCGTGGCGCAGCAGGGCCATGTCATCGATGGAGTCCGCGCCGGCAACCATGCCGGCGACCAGCGAGGCGACTTTCAGCCCGGCATTTGCACCCTTGTCCGTGGGAACGGACAGCCATTCGTCGGCCAGGTCCCGCAGGCGCTCCAATCCAGGCCTACGAGGATCGATGGGACCTGCTCGGCACGCCGACGGACGAAGTGCCCGTGATGCTGCCGAAGCATTACCGCGCACTCGCCACGGACCCGAGAGTCGGCCTCCCTGAGCAGCACCCCTGGAAGCAGAAACTTCCGGAGTGGTAGGTTGCGGGCCCATTGTGGCAATGGTCAGACAGGCCGCTCGAACAGACCACGGTGGTCATCACACGGTGTTGACTTGGGACAACTCTGACGCCCGCGAGAAGGCTTCTCCTAGCAATTCCTTATTGGGCCTGCCCGTGACTGTGTCTGTCTTGTTGTAAGCAAGCGGACTCGGGTGGGGAGCGGTGACAACAGGCAGGCTCTTGAGCTCAAGAGATGCACTGAGCAGCAGCTGCGACCAGGCTGCCTGTGCTTGTTTGCCTAGAAGGAGAACCACCTTGGGACGGGACTCCAGCAAGTCCAGCAGCTCGGCCAGCAGGGGAGCGGCCCGGCGTGCTTCAGCAGCCAGCGTCCGTGGTGGAAAGGCTGGGTTTGCAACCCACCAGGGCACGACGTTCCAGTGGAGAGACCTGGAGTAGGGGAGACCGCCGGCTTCGGCTGCGACTATGGAGTTATGGGCCGTCCGAGCAAGAGGTGTCTGATCCCAGCGGAGCGGCCGTGATGGGTGCCCTAGAGGATGCCCTAGGGCAGAAGGCGGCTGGTGGTGAGCAGCCCATTCGCCGGCCCAGGGTTGTCACGGTAGCGGAGGTCTGGGGCCCGATGACTGTCTCGGCAAGCCAGGATGGCATTACGGACATCTTTGACGACGCTCTGAAGGTGCTGCGTTCTCTCCGGAGGGCGCACCATTTGGTCACTGAAAGACCTCTGCGGCTCGTCACCAGAAAGGGCCTCCCGGCTGCACTCCCCATCCTGCTATCCTCAGGCGAGATCTTCGCCAAACCATCCGTGCAAATCTTCATGGCGAATGTGGGCGAGAGCGATGCAAGTTATTTGCGCGGCCCTGATCTACCCCAGGATCAGCAACGAGCACTCGGCCGAGCGTTCAACGACTACTCACCCAACATTTTCACGGCATTTAGCGACATGCGACGTGAAGCGAATCTTGCTTATGGACGAGGTGAAAACCTCACGCAATTATCTTGGCGGGTGCAGCCGCCGAAGCGCTCCTGGTTGAGGTTATGCTCCTGATGATGTGGGAAGAGGACTTGAGCTGCGCGGCTGTCGCGAGAGTCTTGGACACGAAGGACACCGTCACAAAAAAGGTGACATCCCAATTCTCAGGTCGACTCGGAGGCCAGTGGAATCTTGACAGGCCGGGGCCGGTGCGAAACTGGCGAATCAACCTAGCGGATCTGCGTAACGCTGCCGTACACGGTGGATACATCCCTGATGACAAAAGATTCAATCGGCCTTCAGAGCATTGATCGAGTTTGAGGTGCACCTTGGCGACCGGCTTGTAGCCAATATGCGGCGTTACCCAGCGACCACTCAGATCTTCCTCGGTCCGCGGGGCCTCGATCGCCGCGGAAAGGCGAATGCATTCCGGGCTATCCTCAGGGCGGACGAGGCATACCTGCCTCCTGACCCCGGCATCTATTTCCGACGCTGGAACAAAGAAATTGACCGTATTAGAGTGGGGAGACTCATCGGAAATGCGGAGAACGCGGAGATCGTCCTCGTCTGCTATCCCAACGGCGTTCATCGTTGGTTCGTCCAGGACAACGACAGTGGGCTGGCTGCACAGATCCCGGAGCCAGCGCTGGAGCCGAGAATGGCGCAACAGGTTGCCAAGGTGAAGGCCCAGCCAGCAAACCATGCCTGTTTCCGCTCTCATTCAAGGTGTCACCTTTCCACCGACCATCCCGCTGAAGTGGCTTCCGGTGGGAGAAGTCAACCCCGTGCACCCATACAGGCGCTGGGAGGTCTGCCTGATCCCGCCCCCAGTGATCGAAACCGAGGGTGAGGATGCTTAGCGGCCAGACTGGCCCCTTGTGTTGCTCATCGCGAAATCGCCTTGTCAGGAGCGTTTTGAACCGGAGCCGATCTGGAGCAGAGGCGGGACAATCCCTGTTTCAAAGGCCTTTGCAACCGCCTGCTCTGACTCTCCATCCACGGTAAGCCCCACTGGGGCCTGGTTGGGCGAGTTGTAGACGCGCAGGTGAACCGGCCCGTCCGCATTCGTGTTCGCACAGACGGGGTCCGCTGACCGGCGGGCACCACCGAGTTTCCAGCGTCGGACCCGGTTGCTGTCGATGCCGCTGACTGTCCCCTGGCTGAGGGGGTCGCGGCGGGTGGACGCAAATCCGAACTGGTACTCAAGCTGTTCCATGTCCGCAGCGGCCGGGTCAATCAGCAGCTCATCCAGGCATCCGGGCGGCCACCGTCGATGCTCATGCCGAGTCGGTCAGCCAGGGATCGGCGGTCCGCTGCTGCCGCGGATCTTGCCTGACGTAACTGGGCATAGGAGGTTCCGGCATGCAGTAGCAGCGCCTGATAAGCGGCCAGGACGATGTCCCGGCCGGCGGCCGGCGGAACCACCGGACCCAGATGCCGCCAAGACCGATCATCCGGGTCGTAATCGAGAACCCAGATACCGTTGGCTTCACCCTTGGAGAAGACCAGCTCATCCCGCCCGTCGCCGTCCACATCCGCCGCGGTTACGGAGAACGCCGGCACTCGCCCGCCGGGCGTCCATTCCAGATCCGCTTCCAGGGGGTGTCCGGGGATAGGACTCAGGTGGCTCCATACCCCGGCAGCGTCACGGTCAAGGACCCATGCAGCGTTGCGGCGATTCGTCGTTCCGGAATGCGTCAGGACCACGAGTTCGTCCAGACCGTCACCATCCGGTCAACGACCGGCTCCGGATTGTCGGACGTTCCAGTGTCCTATCGGGCACGTCGTCCAAAGCGCTGGCCGCTCACCTGCACATCCCCCGCAAAGATCAGAGGACGTCGAAGGCGGCGACGCATGCCGGCAGTTCACGGCCCGTGTCGATTGTTGCCGCCTGGAGGTTGTCATGCGCATCCCATTTGGGTTCGTAGAATGCCCCGCCCGGCACGGTAGAACCCGGGGGCCGGCTCAGGAATCGTTCCTGTGATCGTCAGACAGGTGACCGTTGGCCTGGAGCGTCCCGTTAGCACTAACGGGCACGAGGCGATCTCTACCGTTCCCAACCAACAGGGTCACATCCCGCGCGTTCCGGCCAAAGATTGCGCGAGTTTTTCCCTTGGCTGCGCAGGGTTGCTCAAGGATTCCCCCGGTACCTTCCATCCAGCCTGCCGACTCTGTGATCATGATGGGGGACCGCGCGCTTCGTGCGGCTGCCTCAACAACGACCTGACATTGTTCTTTGGTACACCCGTGATCCCGGAGGAACTGTGAAAATCCCGACTGTACCTTGCTCGGCGTCATGCTGGTGGGTCTGGCTCGCGGCGGCCAAGGCGTCCCAGGTGCCCGTGGATCCGTCAACACTCCCATAGAGACCGGGCAGTTATTGACCGTCTGTGGTTACAGTATGTAAGAGAATATACGGGCGTCTAACATGGATGCGCGTAACAGAAAAACAGTTAGGAAATATTATGGCACTAAACTTTAGCAGCAACCAGCCCAAGCGTATTAACCAGCTTCTCACTCAGGAAGAGAAGTGCTTTCTTGATGATCTTCCACAGGAGGCTGTGAACGCATTCTATTCAGAAGTGGATGGTCAGGAAAACGGAAGTATTACCGGACTTACAAAAGAGGGCGTGACGACTATTACGCTAGAAAGCCCTGAGCGAGTACAGGCCGTAAAGCAGTACATCGACATGCTGATAGAACTTGGAGTCCGGGAACGTCCCGAGTGATTAGATATTCCGATGTATTCTTTATGCCTCTGATACCATAATTTCAGGATTAGTGGCTGTAGTCGTTTCACGTACCAGCAAAGCCAATACCTATAGCCCAATCCTTACCCTCGGGGTTATGCTAATCCCTTCGGATATTCTTATCGAAGCCACGATGCTAATAATGTTTATCGTTTCTGTGGTCTTTTAGCAGGAGACGCGCATATGCCGCTCTCCACAGGGTAATCGGCGCAGGATCTTATGATCAAAGCTGCTGACATAAACCAACGCCTGAGTTTATCTTTCTGGGGGTTTCTTTTGGCAACTGTGTTCCAAGAATCTGGTTCTACTTTTGGGGTTGGCAAGTGAACAGGAAGCCGCGGCCGGCCTTTAGGTTGGTTGTTGGACGAGCTATTCTCTGCGTCATCACAGGGGGATGGTCAGCGGCCATTTCTAGCAACTTTAACTTCATGACCGCGGTATCTCTCAACTTTTTGGTTTTACCTTCATCACTCTTTGTAGGTGGTGGGGCCCGGGCGTGCTTCCGCCAGTGTTCCCAGGCGGTGAGGAAAGTTCCCCGGAAACGTGACGAACCATCGGCACGCCCAAGAATCCTCATCCGATGAATCAGACACAGCCTTGCCGCCTGTCGCATACGACTCGGCACACCGCGCGGGCGAACACCGCGGGCATCAACTGACATTGCTCTTGACGCGGCTGCTAGTTCAAAGTTTTGACCAAACCCGCGCGATAACCGAGCCTTCTTGACGTGGGTTTCGGCAGCGTCCACCATGGCCGAGGGCGTGCTGGGCGAGAAGACCCGCAGGATGCTGAACTGGAAGTGCCGCCAAATAAGGACAAGCGGCGACTCAGCAGGCAGTGCAATTCTGCCACCGGTCCGCCTTCCGGTGGTCCATGCACCGCGCAGAAGGTGAGCCCCGTCGGTTATGTTCAGCTCAACGGCCCCGTCGGCTGGCGTCGAATTGTGGGAAACACCCCTTAGGAGGTCAGGCCGTTAATGCGTTCGAATTACGGACGGTTCGACGGCCACTGTTCCGAACGGGGGCGGTCCGGTATCTTCCGGCTAGTCTGTGAGCGTCCGCCCTTCGTGCCTTCCGGGGAACCCGCCACGGGGAGTACCGGGGTCGGTCAAGGTGAGCGTTGGAGTTTGCATGCCGATCGCAGAGTTGTGTTTACGAGCCGTGATTCTCAAGAAGGACAAACATGAAGGCCGCACGTATGAGGCACGCAACGCTCCGCTGCCGTTCGTTTGTTCCCCGTCGCGGTGACTCTCGCCCTAGGCGTAAACCTGGCTCTTAGCCAGGCGCGTGAGGCGGCAAGCTGAATGGCAGCCATGTAGTTGCGTGCGGTCTTATCGGATCTCATAGCGAGGCCCCGCCAGTTTTGAGCTGGTTGAATCCGCGCTCGACGACGATGTTGCGGTATTGACTTGCTGGCCGTGCTGCTACGCTCCAGATCATGGCCGACACGATGCAGATCACGAGTGCGGGGGAGCACTGGGTGTGCTCGGTGTTGTCTCGGTACGGCTGGGCCGTGACGCTCACCCCCGGCCCGGGACCGCGAGGACCGACATCCTCGCGGTCAAGACCGAAGGACAGCGGCCGTGCATCGAGGTGCAGGTCAAGACAAGCAGGATGGTCATCCGGACGAGTACTGCCACAAGGAAAGAAAACGGGTGCTGGCACCTCGGCGACAAAGACCAGTTGCCAGCGCTGTCGACGTACGAGTGGTACGCGCTGATCCTAGTCGATCGCGATCCGATGGCCAATGCGCCCCGGTCCTTCATCGTCCCGAGGGACCACGTGGCGGCGGCAGCATGGATCGGACACATGCATTGGCGCACCGACAAGAGCGTTCCTCCAGGGAGGCGCAATGCCCCAACGGATCAGGCCACTGTCTGGGTCGAGACATTCGAGGGTTACAGGGACAAATGGGAGCTGCTCGACATGCCGACGGACGAAGTGCCGGTGCTGCTCCCGGAGCACTACCAAGATTGGGCCGCTGAAGAGGGAGTAGGCCTGCCTCCGGAGCACCCGTGGACGATAAACATGCCTGAGTGGTGAACGAATCCACGTGAATCAACAGTGAGGCGGCCTCCGGGAGCCTCTTGAGGCTTTTTGCATCTGCGGTCGGCCGTAGACGGCGGCTGCTCGGCAGGATCGGCGCTGACACAGTTGGTGAAGACCATTTTCATCATCCGATTCAGGGCTCTGCGTCGGCCGGTATTGAAGCTGCCGTGCTCTGCAATTGTGCACGAAGGTCCCGGAGGCGACGCCCGTCCGCGACAGCCCAGAAATACCAGCCGTTCGTGGCCTTCTTGCGCAGGTGGTGACCAGCCGATGACGGGGCGGTGAAACGCTTGCCACCAAGCTCGATCGATCCGTCCGCCGTGACCAATGCTTCGACGCCCTTGAAGTCGCGGTGCGTGGCGATGAGCTTGTCGCCCGGGGCAAGGAGGCCAGCAGCAATCAGGTGCTTTAGCTGGACCCAATCTTCCGCCTTGGCCTGGGGGTCGACTACCTGACCTTTGTGTCCGTTGGGGACAGGCCACACCCTGAGAAGCGCTTCGACCAGGACCTCTGTCCGGTGGTCAATGAGCGATTCACGCCACGCCTCTCCTTCGGTGTCCGCGACCACGCGCCCGGTCAGACTGATTGTGTTGTGCTTGAGCATCGCGTCGCGTTTGGCCGACCACGGGCCGTTGGAGACCTTCGAATTCAGGGGGCCGGTCAGGAGCGTCAGGTTGCCGAGGCGGTGCACATGAGCTTGACGATCCTGCTGTTCCTCGGGAGTCTCAACCGGCCAGTTCTCCTGCCACATCTGAGGAAGGATGTGCTCGATCGGAAGCCCGGCTCGCACGACCTGGGCCTGCTTGGTTTCGGCGCGGTAGTGATTCTCGATCGCCTCAAGGAACATGCGCAGGCGAGGGCGCGGGTAGCGGCGGTAGGCGGGCTCATCCTTGAGCGCCACCCTGATCTCGTCGTCCCCAGGCCAATACGTGCTGGAGACATTGAGACGGGCGAGGTACCCGGTGACGCGCTCGACCAGTTCGCTGGCTTCGACATCGGAGTTGGCGTGGATGAGTTCGGCTACGATGCGGCCGAGATCGGAGCCCGTGAGACGAAGCAACTGCCGACGGATCACCCAGCTCTCCGCGGCACCGATCACGGCATCGATCACTTGCTGCGGACGATCCCTGCCGGGTTCGTACAGCCAGAGCATGAGCGGCTTGAGAAGTTCAATGCCGGCGGCATTCATGCGGTGGAACGCCATCTCTACAGCTCCGAGGTTTCCGTCAGGCCTCAGCGAAGCTTCAGTCCACATCTCATATAGCGCAGCTTGCTGCTTGATCACGGCGAGCAGGTCAACCATCTTGTGCCCGGATGTGAGCTCGACGTACGACTTGAATCTGGTGAACGTCGACTGCGGGCTGATCTCCTCACCTGTGCGAGAGATCAACCACTGGTTGAAGAAGAGCGAGCTTCGAGTCACGAAGTAGCGACCGACGCTGACCTCCTTCGTCCAGAACCTGGCCTCGAAGGGCCAGTCCTCGCGGTAGGCCTTCTTGGTGTCTCCGCCTTCAGCTTCAAGCCGCTGGAACACAAAGTTCCGGATCAGATCCGCCGCCGTCAGAGGAGTCCCGCGGGCGTTGAGCGTCTCGAAGATCTCCTGTGAGTTCTCCGAGGCCTTGAGCTCGATGGTAACGAGCTGCAGATCGTCGAGCAGGACGCGGGCGAGTTCTTTGGCCCTCGTCGCGAAGTCGTCTGTGCCAGGGTTCCCAAGCCATTGGGTGACAGCGGTGGTGAAATACCGATGTGCATGGACGATCCGCGACTCGTGGTGTTTGAGGTCAGAGTGGTCGACAGGTGGTTCGACCGTCATCACTTCGAGAAAGGCATCGTGATCATTGTTGAGGTGCCGAACCTTGAGCGGGCTTTCATCTTCCTCGATGAAGCTCTCGGAGTTGTGTGTCAGGCCTTCGAGCTGACTGGCATACTTCGAAAGCCCGGCCTGCGCAAAGATCGCGCACGTCGCGTCGGCAAGCAGCTGTAGGGTTGTCAGACGCTGCTGACCATCGATGACATTCCAAGTGGTAAGTCGTGCGCTCTCGGCTTCATGCGCCTGGAGCACGACTGCTCCCAGAAAGTGCTGTGGCGCGAGGTGCGGCTTACTGATGCGCAGCTCCGCAACCCGACGAATGTCTTTCCACAACGGCTCCCACTGCTCATCCTCCTTCCAGACGTAGGGCCGCTGGAACAGCGGAATCACGAAGTGCTGAGGCAAGTTGAACAGCTGAAGGGGCGTTCGCTTGAAAGTCTCCACGAAGGTAATCCTGCCGTAAGCGTCTGAAGATTGTGGTCAGTCATTCACCATCAGAGCCGCCGTGTCGACCGGCGCAGACGACCGAAGCAGTCATCGCTGAGCCGGACACCCGGTCGTTGTGCGGTCCTGGCGGCGCAGGAAGGACCTCGTGCCTATTCAAGTGCGATCGCTCTCGGCTGACTGCTACTTCTTCAGTGAGGGCACCGGGGGGAGATCTGAGCCGAAGTTTCTCCTAGCCAAAGGCCCTCAAACCCGGACAAGCGGCGACTCAGCAGCGTCGGAAATTCTGCCTTGGCAGTCCTTGAAGATCTGCTTAGCGTGTACCCACCTCCCTCTTTAACGGTATCTGGTACGAACTCTTTGGCAGAAAGGGCGGGTGTTGGCTACGCAGATTCACCTGTAGTTGAGAGGAAGTGCAGGTCAAGAGGCTTTTTTGGCCGTTGAGGCGCAGCTCGTACTCGACGAACCCGTCGCCGTCACGGTCGCCGTAGTCCCGGATCCAGTCCAGGGCGCGGTCCGCGTGGGGCAGGCACTGTCTACGGGTGCAGGCTTCACGCCGATAGAGCTGCTTCCCGGAGGGACGGCGCCGGCAACTCGCCTTTCAGACGCCTTTTCCATGAACCCTGCGACTTCGTACCGCTCATTGGAACGATAGGTTCTTGTTTCGCTGTGAAGCCTGTCACTATCTCTTAGGCCGTTGCGGCGTAGGCATGCAGCGGCAGACGGAAGGAGTCGCGAGGATGCGAACAAAAAACCTACAGCTATCGCTGAACAGCACACAAACCCAAGGCGTTCGAGTCACTGATGCAGTCTGAGCTGCTGGCCCGCGATATCGCGGGGGAAGCGACGACCGATCTTGCTGCAGCAGACCAGCAAATAAGCGATCTGCGCAGACCGGCTTATCTGATCGGACTCATCGGAGACGGGGTTCTGCCGTCCCTGAGTCCACCGATGCACGAGCGCGAGGCGGAGTTCCACGGCCTACGCCTGGTCTACCGTCCCATCGACATGCCCAGCCTGGGACTCGGCCAGGCGGACCTGCAGGGTTTGCTCCGACACGCCCGTTTGCTCGGCTTCAACGGGATGAACATCACTCACCCGTACAAGCAAACAGTCCTCGGGCTGCTGGATGAGGTTTCGGATGACGCCCGGATCCTGCGCTCGGTGAACACCGTAGTCTTCGAGGACGACGGGCGGATGACCGGCCACAACACCGACCACCGGGGCTTCCAAAAAGGCCTCGAAGAGGGCCTCGGGGATGCAGCCCGCGATCGTGTGGTGCAGGTGGGGATCGGTGGCGCGGGATCGGCCGTGGCGTTGGCGCTCGTCCGCTCGGGCGTAGGACAGCTGACAGTCAGCGACCTGTTTCCGGAACGAGCCCACCTGCTGGCTGTAACTCTAAACACGACAGCGGGGCGGGAGGTGGTGCAGGTGGCAGATGCGGGGCAGCTGCAGGACGCCATCCGTGTCGCAGACGGCGTCGTCAACGCCACACCCATGGGCATGGACGCCCACCCCGGCACGTCATTTGACGTCAGTCTTCTCAATAGCAGCCAGTGGGTCAGCGACGTTGTCTACCGGCCGCTCCGCACCGAGCTGCTGGCCAGAGCCGAAGCCATCGACTGCCGGACGCTGGACGGAGGACGCATGTGCGTCCACCAAGGCGCCGAGGCATTCCGGCTGTTCACCGGCCTGGAACCGGATCCACAGCGCATGCGCCGCATTTTTCTTTCCCTTATTGACTCCGAACACCGCAGTTCCGAACTCGAGAAATGAGCTCCAACATGTCCATCTCCGTAAAGGGCCCGGCACCGTCGCCCGGCCACGCGCCCACACCCGTCAAGGCCGCCCTCGCCGCATTCCTTGGCTCCATGGTGGAGTACTACGACTTCTTCATCTACGGCGTTATGGCGACGCTTGTGCTGAACAAGGTGTTCTTCACCGCCGCTGATCCGGCCACCGGAACACTGCTCGCCCTGGCAACATTTGGCGTGGCCTACGTGGCCCGCCCCGTCGGCGCGTTCTTCCTCGG
The DNA here is from genome assembly GCF_018613835.1 of Arthrobacter sp. ISL-5. GTDB lineage: Bacteria > Actinomycetota > Actinomycetes > Actinomycetales > Micrococcaceae > Arthrobacter. Next base: position 48,969 of record NZ_JAGGPM010000043.1, read on the forward strand.
CCACTACGGCGACAAGCTGGGCCGCAAGAAGGTCATGGTGTTCTGCCTCCTGCTCATGGGCCTGTCCACGTTCCTCATCGGTGTCCTGCCGGACTATAACGCCATCGGCGTGTGGGCGCCGGCGCTCCTCGTCTTCCTTCGCCTGTGCCAGGGACTCTCCGCAGCCGGCGAGCAGAGCGGTGCAAGCTCGCTGACCATCGAGCACGCCCCCATGGGCAGGCGCGCGTTCTTCGCCAGCTGGACCCTGAACGGGACCCAGGCCGGCCTGATCCTGGCGAACCTCGTGTTCCTTCCCTTCGCCGCCCTCCCGCCGGAACAGCTGTACACCTGGGGCTGGCGGGTACCGTTCCTGCTCAGCGCCGTGCTCGTGATCATCGCCTTCGTCGTCCGCCGTACCCTGGATGACGCCCCGATCTTCACCGACCTTGAAGAAGACCACAAGGTCGAGAAAATGCCCATCAAGGCACTGTTCCGCGACCAGTGGCGCGACATCATCCGCGTCATCGGTTGCACAAGCGTTGGTGTGGTCAGCTCCGTCACGGCAACCTTCGGTGTGGCCTACGCCTCCAAGCCCGAATACGGGCACGCCAATGTGGTCTCTTCCAGCACCATGCTGTGGGTAGTCATTGGCGCGAACCTCGGCGCCCTGATCGTTCAGCCCCTCGCGGCGATGCTTGCGGACAGGATTGGCCGCAAGCCGGTTCTGATCACGGCTGCGGTCGGCTGCACGCTTAGCTCCTTCTTCTGGCTGAGCACGCTGACCTCGGGCAACGGCTGGCTGATCTTCCTGGGCCAGTTCACCATCACCTCCCTCTTCTATAGCTGCTACAACGCCATCTGGCCGTCCTTCTACCCGGAGCAGTTCGCGGCCAGGGTGCGCTACTCGGGTGTGGCTGTCTCCACCCAGCTGGGGGTGGTCCTCACCGGCTTCGCACCGTCCATCGCGGCCGCCATCGTGCTCAAGGGCGAAATGGGATGGCTGCCGATCGCCATCTTCGTCGCCGTCGCATCCTCAATTACCGTCGTGGCCGTTCTGTTCAGCCGCGAAACCTACAACGTCCCGCTGGAGGACCTTGGCAGGAAGAACCCCCGCCGGGTGGACCTGAAGGCCGCGCGGACCGAGCGGGTCAAAGAGACGGTCTGATCCCGGCGGCGCTCCCGCCACCTGCATCTGCGGCGCCCCGCCGGCAACACCTCAAGCTGAGGCCCCGCCCGAAACACTGGTTTCGGGGCGGGGCCTCAGCCCGTTGCCGGCAACGGCAGCCGGAACGGAGGTGCTCAGATCCTGCTCAGCTGCGTGTTGTTCCGGATCAGCCGGTTGAGCCCCATAGTGGCCGCCTGGACAGCGGGGCCCACCCTTTCCAGCTGGACGACGCCGAGCGGCCCGGAGACGCTGATGGCTGCCATCGGCTCACCGTTCTCACGCAGAATGGCGCCGGCGGCACAGCACACGCCTGCAGCCGACTCCTCCTGCTCAAATGCCACCCCGTGGGTGCGGACAGATTCCAGTTCCACGCGCAGGTCACTAGCAGAAGTGAACGTGCGCGGACCCATCTGCTCCAGCGGGCTTGAAAGGATTTCCTCCACGACGGCGGAATTGGCATAGGCCAGCAGGGCCTTGCCCACACCGGTTGCGTGGGCGGGCATCCGGCCCCCGACCCTTGAGGGCAATTGAACGCCGTCGCGACCACGGAGGATCTCGATGTAGACCACCTCACGGCCTTCGCGCACAGCCAGATGGACGGTGTGGCCGGTTGCCTGCCGCAGGTCAGCCATCGTGGCCAGCGCCAGCCTGCGGAGATCCTTGGGCCTGCGGGTGAGGGATCCCATTTCAAAAATCCGCAGCCCCAACCGAACCGACGTACCGCGGCGTTCTAGGAACTCATAGTCAATAAGTTCACGGGAAATCCGGGAGACGGTCGCCTTGGCCAGCCCTGTCCGGCGGGCGATCTCTGAGATGCCAAGATCTTCATCATTCGGGCCGAAGGCACCCAGGACCAGCGAGACCCGTCCGATCATGGATTCGGGGACGTTTCGTTCAGTGGGACACATGCTTGGAGTATGGGGCAATGAACGGCAGTATTCCAAGTGTTCGTTCCATTCACCGGCCGTCATAGGCCGGGCAACACGACTGACGGAGACAGGCATGACCAGCAGCACCCCCGACAACGACGCCGCGCAGGCACTCCTCGAGGCCTACCGGACCCGCCAGAGCGTAGCGCCCCTGACGGAAAACATCCCGGACCTGGGCGTCGAAGGAGCCTACGGGATCCAGCTTGCACAGGTACAGGCCTGGAAAGTCGAAGGCCGCATCGTCAAGGGACACAAGGTGGGCCTGACCTCCCGCGCCATGCAGGTACAGCTGGGCGTGGACCAGCCGGACTTCGGGCACCTGATGGATGACATGTTCTTCGCCGACACGGAGCCGATCAAGGCCGGCCGCTTCATCAGCCCCAAGGTGGAACCGGAGTTCGCGTTCGTCCTCGGAAAGTCCCTGACCGGTCCGGGCGTCACCGTCGCCGAAGCGCTCAGTGCCATCGACTACGTCGTCGGGGCGCTCGAGATCATCGATTCCCGGATCACCGACTGGAAGATCAAGCTGGCGGACACCATCGCCGACAACGCCTCCTCCGGCGGAGTGGTGCTCGGTTCACGGCCGGTGAACCCGGCGGACCTGGACCTGCGGACCACCGGAGTGAACCTGTCGCGGAACGGCGAACTCGTCGCCAGCGGTGCCGGCGGTGCGGTACTCGGCTCACCGCTGAACGCGCTCGTCTGGCTCGCGAACACCCTGGGTCCGCTCGGCGTCACCCTCGAGGCAGGCTCCGTCATTCTTCCCGGCTCCATGACGGCCGCCGTGGCCGCCGTGCCCGGAGACACCATCTCGGCCAGCTTCGCCGGGGGACTGGGCACAGTCACCGCGAACTTCGCCAACTGACACTATGTAAACCAAGGCACAGGAGTAACTCCATGGACCACAGTCCACGTCCCATCGCGGCCATCGTCGGCCCTGGAAACATCGGCACCGACCTGCTCATCAAACTCCAGCGCAGCGCAGCCCTCGACGTCCGCTACATGATCGGCGTCGACCCCGCCTCCGACGGCCTGCGCAGGGCACGCGACCTCGGGGTCGAAACCAGCGCCGGGGGAGTCGACTGGCTCCTCGAGCAGGACGTCCTTCCCGACGTCGTCTTCGAAGCCACCAGCGCCAAGGCCCACGAGGCGAACGCACTGCGGTACCGCGACGCCGGCATCGCCGCCGTCGACCTCACACCCGCCGCCGTCGGCCCCTTCGTCTGCCCGGCAGTAAACCTGGATAACTACCTGGCCGCGGACGACGGCAACGCACCGAACATCAACATGATCACCTGCGGCGGGCAGGCCACCATTCCCATCGTTGCCGCCATCTCAAGAATCACCCCGGTGCCGTACGCGGAAATCGTCGCCTCCATCTCCTCCCGCTCCGCCGGACCGGGAACCCGGGCGAACATCGACGAATTCACCGAGACCACCGCCCACGCCATCCAGTCCGTCGGCGGCGCCACCCGGGGCAAGGCCATCATCATCCTAAACCCCGTGGAGCCTCCCATGGTCATGCGGGACACCGTCTTCGCCGCCATCGGAGCCGACGTCGACCAAGACGCCATCACCGAATCGATCCACCGAATGGTCGCCGCGGTCCAGCAGTACGTCCCCGGCTACCGGCTCAAGTCCGAACCCCAGTTCGAGGACCCGCGCCCGGACTGGGACGGCAACGGACGCGTCGCCGTCTTCCTTGAAGTCACCGGCAACGGCGACTACCTCCCCGAATGGGCAGGCAACCTCGACATCATGACGGCAGCCGCAGCGCGCGCCGGCGAACAGCTGGCCCTGGCCTGGGCTCTTACAAGACCGGCCGCCACGACCCAGAAAGAGCAGGTGGCAGCGAAATGACCTCCATCGAACCAGCCGGCACCAACCCGCCCGTACGTATCATTGACACCACCCTGCGCGACGGCAGCCACGCCGTCAGCCACAGCTTCACTATCCAGCAGGTCGCGGATATCTCGCGGGCACTCGACAGCGCCAGTGTGCCCATCATCGAGGTGACCCACGGTGACGGCCTCGCCGGATCCTCCTTCAACTACGGCTTCTCAGCCGTCCGCGACATCGACCTGGTGGCGGCCGCCGCGGAATCTGTCACCAAGGCCAAGATCGCCGTCCTGCTGCTGCCCGGCCTCGGAACGGTAGCGGACCTCCGCGAAGCACACGCCGCCGGCGCCCGCATGGCACGCGTCGCCACCCACTCCACCGAAGCCGACGTCAGCATCCAGCACTTCCGCGCGGCCCGGGACCTGGGCATGGAAACCGCGGGCTTCCTCATGCTCTCGCACCGCACCGCGCCCGCCCAGTTGGCCCAGCAAGCGCGGATCATGGCCGACGCGGGCTGCCAGTGCGTCTACGTCGTGGACTCCGCCGGGGCACTGCTGCCCGAGGGCGTCCGGACCCGCGTTGACGCCCTGGTCCAGGAACTCGGCGACGACGCACTGGTGGGCTTCCACGGCCACCAGAACCTCTCCATGGGCGTGGCGAACTCGGTAGAGGCCTACCGCGCCGGCGCCCGCAGCATCGACGGCACCCTCCGCGCGCTGGGTGCAGGCGCCGGAAACACCCCCACCGAAGTCCTCGTCAGCGTCTTCGACGCCCTGGGGATCCCCACCGGCGTCAACGTCGAGGCAGCCCTCGCCGCCGCCGAAGAGGTACTGGCCCCCATCGTGACGCGCATGCCCGTGATGGACCGTTCCTCGATCGTTCAGGGGCGTTACGGTGTCTACAACTCGTTCCTGCTCCACGCGGAACGGGCCGCGGTGCGCTACGGCGTTCCGGCCCACCAGATCCTCCGCAGGGTCGGCGAAGCCGGCTACGTCGGAGGCCAGGAAGACATGATCATCGACGTCGCCATCGAACTGGCAGGTTTGCAGCGCCAGGCAGCCGAACACAACGAAAGAGTCCCCGCATGAGCAACGAACCCACCAACACACCGTCCGCCCAGGGCAGCGCCTGGACCGAAGAGCGCGTCGCGGACGTGCTGTACAAGCGCGAACTCGACCGGACCGACGGCGGTAAAATCACCGACGAATACCCCGAACTGGACCTGGATGCCGCCTACCGCGTCCAGCGGAAGCTCATCGACCTGAAGGTCGCCGGCGGAGAGCGCGTGATCGGCGTCAAGCTCGGCCTCACCGCCCGCGCCAAGCAGCAGCAGATGGGCATCGACTCTCCCCTCACCGCCGTCATCACCGACAAGATGGTCCTCGAAGCCGGTGTTCCGATCCCATTGGACGAACTTATCCACCCGAAGATCGAACCGGAAATCGTCTTTGTCATGAAAGAACGCCTCGCCGGCCCCGGCGTGACAGCGGCAACCGCGATGGCCGCCGTCGGCAGCGTCCACGCAGGGTTCGAGGTCATCGACAGCCGCTTCACCGACTTCAAATTCACCCTTCCCGACGTCGTGGCAGACAACGCCTCCTCCTCTAGGCTCTTCATCGGCGCCTCCGGCACCGACCCGGCAGGACTGGACCTTGCCCTCGAGGCCGTCGTCCTGTCCGTCAACGGCACCGTGGTCGCGACCGCCACCGGCGCAGCCGTCCAGGGACACCCCGGTGAGGCCCTGGCCCTGGCCGCCAATGCCCTCGCCGAACGCGGAGAGGTCATCGACGCCGGTGCGGTCGTGCTCACCGGCGGCATGACCGACGCCGTGTTCGTCCGGCCCGGAGAGCAGATCACCGCCGAGTTCACGAACCTCGGAACACTGACCGTCTGCGGCGCCTGAACCAGTCCGCGCCTCACCACATAAGCCAATTACGAAAGAAGGACGGCCATGACAGCCACCGAAGGCCAGAACTGGCAGATTGACGAATTCCTGGACACCTACCGCGAGCTGATGGGTTTCGTACCCCCGCGCATCCAGGCCCGCTTCGACCGGCTCCGGGTCACGAACCCGGAACTGCTGCTCGCAGAAGAGCGTGTCCGCAACCTGATCTGCTACACGGACAAGCTCGACCAGAAAACCGTCCAGCTGATTCTGTTCGCGGTCCTGGCCGTCAACCTGCGCGACGCCGCCAAGCTGCACGGCCTGGCCGCACGCCGCGCCGGTGCCAGCTGGGACGAGCTGCAGGCCACGATCGACCTCGCCTATCTCTTCGGCGGGCTGTCCGTGGCCAACCACGCCCCGGCCGTTCTCGACGGCATCGCCGAGCTGGAGCAGAAGAACGAAGCGGGCCTCGGCGCGTCGGCCGCACCGCGCTGACCCCACCTGCCCCTCAGACCTACCAAGACGACACATTTCGGCGGCCCCGCCGGCCGCCGCGTGCAAAGGAGCACCATGGCTGACATCTCCCACCACGCCGAACGGCTGGCTGACCCTGCGGAAGACACTTACAAGGAACCCATTTACGACGTCGCCCAGTTGGGCCACGTGGAAATCCTCAGCCCGGATCTCCAGGCCACGGCAGACTTCTTCACCCGCGTCTACGGTCTCTACACGGTGGAGGAAACTGTTGATTCCGTGTACCTGAGGGCGTGGAACGACGATGTGCGGACGTCTTTGAAGGTGACGGCAGCGGGCCAGCCCGGCCCGGGCCATGTAGCGTGGCGCTGCACCAGTCCCCAGGCCCTGGGCCGCAGGGTGGCGGCGCTGGAGGCCAAGGGAATCCACGGGCAGTGGATCGACGGGGACGTCGGGCACGGCCGTGCCTACCAGTATCGCGGCCCGGGCGGGCACCTGCAGGAGATCTACTTCGAAACGGAAAAGTTCGTCGCCCCGGAAGGACAGAAGCCTTATCTGCCCAACCAGCCCCAGAAGTATGATCCGCGTGGCGTGGCGGCAGCCCACCTGGACCACATCAACCTGCTGGTCCCCAACGTCGCCCAGGCCAGCGCCTTCGCACAGGAATCACTCGGCTTCAAGTTGCGGGAGCGTCTGGTCCCGGCCGGCACGGATCAGGAAGTCGGGGCGTGGCTTTCGGTCATGACCAAAGCCCATGACCTTGCCCTGACCCAGGAGCAGCATCCCACCGAAGGCCGGCTGCACCACCTCGCGTATGCCGTGGAAAGCCGCGAGGATGTGCTTCGCGCCGCGGACATTTTCATGGAGAACGGCGTGCCCATCGATTTCGGGCCGGCCAAGCACTCCCGCACCCAGGGGTTCTTCCTCTACGTCATCGAACCCGGCGGGAACCGGATCGAGGTGTTCTCCGGAGGCATCCATATCTTCTCGCCGGACTGGGAACCGGTCACCTGGGACACGGAGACCGGCGGGCGAAGCACGGCCTGGGGCCTGGCCACTCCGCCCAGCTTCAAGGACTACGCCACCCCGCCCTACGTGCCCGCAGCACCGGTGGCCTGAGACGTGGAAATAGTGCAGGCTGACAGCGACACCAACGCCGGCTCCTACGTGGCGAGCTTCTTCACCCTGTCCGGCAGCGGCTTCGGACAACCGCCGAGACACGCGTTCTCATACCGGGTCCGGGCCGCCGCCGAAGCAGGCTTCGACGGCATCGGCCTGCACCTGAACGAACTCACCGACCCGGCGTGGAACGAGCTCGGCACGGCCGATCCCTCGGCGGTGCTGGACCACATGGCCGGCGTCCTGCAAGGGACCGGGCTGGACGTCGTCGAAATCGAATTCGTGGGCGGCTGGTGCGACGGACCCGGCAACCCCGCCGTTGCTACGGCCGCTGAACTCATCGGCGAGGTCGCCGGGCGGCTGGCCGCCAACAATGTTGGCGGGCATCACGTCAGCGTGGGGGAGTTCACGGCCGGACCGTCCGCAGACCCGCAGCTCGCGGGCCGCGGACTGGCCGAGTTCGCCGAGGCCGTGGCCGGCACGGGTTACGTTCCCGCCATCGAGGCCTTCGCTTGGTCGAAGATCCCAGACTACGGTCTGGTCCGCGACATCCAGACCGTTACAGGCGTGGGGGGCGCCCTGGCAGATACGTGGCACGCCTTCAACACCGGCTGCACCACCGACGGGATCGCCAGGGGAGAGATGGGCCTGATCACAGCCGTCCAGCTCAACGGCGGCTACCGCGTCCACGAAGACTTCCTGGCCAACGCGCGCTCAACCCGCCGGCTGCCCGGGGACGGCGACCTCGACGGCGAAGGCTTCATCCGGGCCGTCCGCGCCGCCGGCTTCACCGGGCCCTGGTGCGTCGAAGTCAACTATCCGGAGTTCCGTGAGCTGGATGCCGCCATCGCCGCCAGCAGCAGCATCGCCGCCGCCCGGAAGCTCATGGCAGCGGCCCTCGCGCCCTCCCTGAAGCACTGAACCTTCTTCACGCCCGGTTTTGCGCGCCCATAGCCACCCAGAAAGCAGCCCATGAACAATCGCGTCCTGGTCCTGAACGGACCCAACCTGAACATGCTCGGCACCCGCGAGCCAGAAATCTACGGCAGCGACTCGATCGCCGACGTAGAACGCCTGGTCCGCGACCGCGCAGCCACCCACGGCCTGGAAGTGGACTTCCTGCAGAGCAACCACGAAGGTGACCTCATCGACGCCCTCCACCGCGGCCGCAGCGAAAACATCGGCTGCGTCATCAACCCAGCCGGACTGACCCACACGTCCGTGGCACTGCACGACGCGATCAAGGCCTCAGAACTGGACGTGGTCGAAGTCCACATCAGCAACCCCCACACACGCGAAACCTTCCGCCACCACTCCTTCGTCTCGCCCGTGGCCAAGGCTGTCATCGCCGGCGCCGGCGTCAGCGGCTACGCCTTCGGGGTCGACATCATCGCCGCCCGGCACGCCGCGAGGTCCACTTCGGAAACCACGACCGCACAGGAGAGCTGACACGTCGCAGCGAAAACTCCGCGTGGGCATCATCGGTTGCGGAAAGAACGCGATCAACCACGTCGAGGCCCTCCAGAGCATCCCCGAGGTTGCGCTGGTGGGCCGCCGCCAGGAATGGGCTGCACGTCCTGTGTGAGAAGCCCATAGCCATCACCCTCGAAGAGACCGACCGCATGATCGAGGCCTGCCGTAACGCCGGCGTGAAACTCGGTGTCCTCTTCCAGCGGCGCTTCTGGCTCGCCGCCCAGCGCATCCGCAAAAGCACTCGACGACGGGACGCTAGGCACCCCGATCCTAGGCACCTGCACGTGCGGCTGGGACGCGATGCCGACTTCTGGGCCGAGCCGTGCCGCCGCAGCTGGGACACCGAAGGTGGCGGCGTGATGATCAACCAGGGCATCCACTATCTGGAACAACCGGCGGAGTTCTCCCCGACCATAGCTCAACCAAAGGATGTCAGCGTCTGATGTAGTGCCTCTACGCGACCGTAGCGCACGGGGGTCCCGGCCTGGGACCTCCTCCGAAGAGACAGCGGGCCCAAAACGTGCTGCACTCCCCCCGTTCAATTACGACATCGATGCGCCTAAGGAGTGCGACTGATGTCGGGCTGTCGCCGTCGTAACTTGTTTCCATGATTCTCATCAATCCCAGCGCAGATTCACGGAAAGCGTTCCAAAGAGCGGGACACCGGGACGGGTCCTCAAACGGTGCTGGGTGACCAGAATGCCGTGCTTGCCCTGGGCGAGGGCCTTCGTGCGGACCGCATCCACGGCTCGGTTATCCCGTTCATGAACGCTGCCGGCGTCTTAGGGACCAACTTCTGTGAGGACGGTCGATGGAGTGGCTGTCATCCGCTCTCTTTCGGGGGATGCAGTGGGAAGTCTGATGTGGGAACGGGCGGTTTTCGCCCTACCAATGCGCCCCGAAACGCTCGCGCAGTTCGTTGATGGAAGACTCTGCCAGCCCTGAGGGTCGGGTCCTGTTCCACAGGAAGGCTGTTTCCTCCAGTTCCTCCAGCGTTGCCATGGCCGACGCCGGGGAGGCGTGCCACACGTTTGGCCCGAGCCGATCGAGCATGACGCTGCGGATGGGGGCGCCCGATTCCTTGGCAGCGATGATTGCGTCGTGCACCAGATCGGCTGCCTCGGCCGAACCGGGCGTGAAGTACGGGATGAGCGGTACTCGGCCGACTTTCATCACGAAGTAGGGCGTGATGGGAGGAAGGAACTCGCTGGCAGGGCCGGTGTGGGCCAGGGACGCGGCTACCAGTTCGCGGCTGTGCGTGTGGATGACGCACTTGGCGGCTGGATCAGCGTCATAGATCCGGCGGTGCAAGACGATCGTCTTACTCGGGCGCTCACCGGACACGTGGTTCCCTGCTGCATCGAGGAGGCTGAGGGCTTCCGGTTCCAGCCGCCCGAGCGAGGCATCGGTCGGGGTGACGAGGTATCCGTTATCGAGGCGGATGCTGATGTTTCCGGTCGTGCCGTGCACATATCCGCGGGAAAACAGTGATGCGCCGATTCTGCAGATCTCAGTTCGTGCGTCAAATTCGTTCATGTCAGTTCCTCGAATGCGAAGGTAAAGAAGTTGGGCCCGCCAAAGTTGCCTGACTTAAGCGCGACATGAAGGGGTCCGGCGAACGACTCGCCATAGGCCCAGGGGACCCCGGGGTCTATCTGCCGGCCGATGTGCAGTTCGCGGATGCCCAGCGCCTGGACGCATGCGCCCGAGGTCTCGCCGCCGGCGAGAACAAGTTGCCCCACTCCAAGGTTGACCAGCCCGACGGAAATGGCTGACAACGCGCCTTCGACAATGTTTCCGACGGACGCCGCGCCGGCAATTGCCTGTGTGGCGGAAACCGCCTCGGGGCAGGCTGTGGAGTAGAGGAGTATGGGCTCCGCCTCCTGTAGGGCGGCGGCGGCCCAATCCAGCGCTTCGGTGACGATGTCGGCGCCTGCCATCAGACGTATCGGATCAACTGCGAATTTCGGCCCGTTAAAGAGTGCTACTTGTTCGTTTGTTGCCGCGGACACGCTGCCGGCAACTATGGCGCGTTTCCCGCGGGCGGTGGGTAATTCGCCTGCACCGCTGTTGTCAAGGTTCCAGGCCGCCGGGAGCGTCAGCCCGAGCCCTGAGCTGCCTGTGACGAGCGGGAAGTCGGCGACTGCCCGGGCGATGATGGTCAGGTCGGTGTTTATCGTGGTGTCGACCACCGCGATCTCTACGCCCATGGACTTCAGTTCCTCCAGGCGCTCCCGGACCCGCCCGCTGCCGGAGGCAATGTCATCGGAGTCAACGAGGCCTACCCGCCGCCGGGTTTGGGGGGTCAGCAGCCGCACGACGTCCGAGTCGGTCATTGGGGTCAGTGGATGGGTACGCATGCTCGACTCACTGAGTGGCACGTCGTCAACGAATAGCCGGCCGTCATGGACGGTGCGGCCGGCATCGGGAAATGCCGGGGCGGCGATTGTCATCGTCGCGCCCAGGTCGTCCATTGCCGCGTCGATGACGGGTCCGATGTTGCCCGTTGGGGTGCTGTCAAAGGTTGAGCAGTATTTGATGAAGTATTTGCCGGCGCCTCTGGCGCGGAGCCAGTCCAGGGCCGCTCGTGACTCGCCCACGGCTGCCTCGGCCGGTGCCGTCCGGGACTTCAGGGCGATGACGACAGCGTCGACGTCGCCGGGGAGGTCGGAAGAGGTGGGCAGTCCGTTGATCTGTAGAACCCTTAGCCCTGCCCGCACGAGGTTGTTGGAAAGGTCCAGGGCGCCTGTGAAGTCATCGGCGATTGCCCCTACTGCCAGCGTCATGAGACGCCCACCAGGGTGTGGAGTTTTTCGAACAGCAGGTCAGGGCTGGCGAGCACCGGCACCTTGACCGACGAGGCTAGCTCCTCTTGCAGGGGTGCAAGGGAAGCCTGTGCCAGAACCAGCAGCTCCACGTTCGTGGCGAGCTCGCGCGCTGCAGATAGCACGATCCGGTCGTGTTCGGCCCGGTCTCCGGCGAAGAGGGCGGCGTAGGCCCGGGGCAGCAGGACCGGCTGGATGACGATCTGACGCGAGGCGTCCCGGGCGTGCTGAAGGAGCAGTGCGGTGCTCGCCTGAAGAGTGCTGGAGGCGGTGCAGACCAGTCCGATCCGGGTCGCCGACGTTACAGCAAGCGATGCCATGGGGTCATCGATCTTGAGGACCGGAGTTTTTAGCGAGTTCCGGGCGATGTCGACACCGGGGGACGTGGACGAACAAGTCACAACGATGAGGTCAGCGCCGGAGGCTTCGGCGATTTCCAGCTGTGTCGCGAGGCGCTCAAACACGGCGGCTGGAGGTTCTTCGCGGAGCAGATCCTGGAGCAGGCTTTCATTGAGAACATGAAATGCATCGAGGTCGGGAAATTCCGAGCTGACGCGGTCCCGGAACTGGTCCAGCACCGCGCTGACGGTGTGTACGAAGGCTAGTCTCACAATGCACCCCGGGTGTTGACGTTGATTGCGTAGAGGGAGGTTCCTGCTGCCATGAACACGCGGTTCCTGGATCTTCCACCGAAGGTGACATTGGCGCAGCGTTCGGGAAGGGCGATGTGGCCGATCGGGTCGCCGTCAGGGGCGAAAATGCGTACCCCGTCGAGTTCGGGCGTTCCCATTCCCCAACCGCACCAGAGGTTCCCGTCTTCATCGACCCGCAGCCCGTCAGGGATGCCGTCTTCGGCGTCGATGAGGACGCGCTGGTTCGTCAGGAGGTTATTGGCAACGTCGAAAGCGATGATGTTGCGGCGGGGGACGGCGCGTGACTGCACGACATACAGGGTGGATTCGTCCGGGGAGAAGGCGAGGCCGTTGGGGGAGAGGATGCCGGACGCCGCTACGGAAAGCTCGCCGGTGGCTCCGTCGATCCGGTACAGGTTGGTGGGCAGTTCTGCCTCCGCCCGGTATCCTTCGTAGTCGCCTGAGATGCCGAAGGCAGGGTCGGTGAACCACACGGAACCGTCCGACGTGGCGACAACGTCGTTGGGGGAGTTCAGAGGTTTGCCGTCCCAGGAGTCTGCGAGGACCGTGATGCTGCCGTCGTATTCGGTGCGTGTCACTCGTCGTCCGCCGTGCTCGCAGGTCACGAGGCGGCCGCCGCGGTCGCGGGTGTTGCCGTTGGCGTAGTTGGCCGGTTGCCTGAACACTGTTGATTCACCGGTCTGTTCGTCCCAGCGCATGATCCTGTCGTTGGGGATGTCGCTCCAGAGGAGCTGGCGCCCGTCGCCGAACCAGACGGGCCCTTCGGCCCATCGGAATCCGGTGGCGAGTCGTTCGACCTTTGCCAGGACTACTACGTATTTCTGGAAGCGTTCATCGAGGACCCGGACGGCGGGGTCGGGGAACCTGTCCGCGGGGCGCCAGTCGTTCACGACGCGGCCTCCTCTGCGACGCCCCCGCCCAGTCCGTCGACGATCTGGGCTGCACCGCTGTTGACGATGGAGGTATCTGTGGCGACGCCGACAACGTGGATGCCCTGGGTGAGCCTTGACTTGGCTTCGCGCTGGTTGAGGGTGAGGTAGCCTGCGGGTTTGTTGATGGCGCGCAGCCGGCGGAAGGCGTCCTCGATGGCTGCCTGGACCTCGGGATGCTGGGTCTCTCCGAGGTGGCCGAGGGATGCGGCGAGGTCCGCTGGGCCTATGAAGATGCCGTCCACGCCCGGTACGGCCGCAATCTTTTCCAGATTCTTGAGGCCGGTTGTGGTTTCAATCTGGACGAGGATGCAGATATCTGCTGCCGCGGTTTTCAGGTAGGCCGTGTTCTGGCCATAGTCTGCTGCCCGGGAGCTGCCTGAGACACCTCGCACGCCTTCGGGCGCGTAGCGGGTGTAGCTGACGGCGGCGGCGGCGGCTTCGGCTGTGTCCACGGAAGGGATGAGGAGGTTACGGGCGCCGGCGTCGAGCAGACGTTTGATGAGGACCATGTCAGACCAGGCGGGGCGGACGATAGCGCCGACTCCGCTGTTGTCAAGTACACGCAGTTGGGAGATGACGTCGGCCATCTCGGTGGGCGAGTGCTCTGTGTCGATCATTACCCAGTCGAATCCCCACCCGGCCAAAAGCTCGATGAGAGAGGCACAGTTGAGGGTCGCGAACAGGCCCATCTGCTGCTCACGGGCCAGCAGGCGGCGTTTAAAGTGGTTCTCTGTCGTCGTCATGGTGTTGTCCTAAGAATGGTTGGTCAGGGGGATGGTGTCGACGGAGTCGGCCAGGGCACGGGAGAGCGTCGCCGCGATCTGCAGCACTCGGGGGGAGCTGGTTGCGACGAGTTCGTCGATGGTCATCCGAGATGCGTCTACGGTCAGACTCACGGCGGCGACGGGCACCTTGGCGGAGTTGAAGATCGGCGCGGCAACGGTTCGGAGGCCGTAGGCGTTTTCACCGTCGGAGACGGCATAGCCACGTTCGCGGACCTCGACCAGGCGGGCCAGGAGATCGGGGAGTTCAGTCAGGGTTCGTTCGGAAAGCTTCCGGCGTTCTGTTCCTTCGAGCACCTGGATCTGCGTAGTCTCGGGCAGAAACGCGAGGATGGCATGTCCGAGTGCGGCCGCGTAGGCCTGGACGCGCCGGCCGGGCCTGATGTCTACATTGTGCCGGGCGACCCCGTTGTCGAATCGCTGGAGGTAGAGGATGTCTGATCCCTCCAGGGTGCCCAGCGACGCGGCATCGGCAACGTCGGGCACACAGTCTTCCAGCAGCGGGGCCGCGTGCTCCCAGAGGTCCTGGGAGGACAGGGCGATGAAACCGAGTTCCAGGCATTTGAGGCTCAGCCTGAAACGCTTGCTCGGAACACTGGTGAGATAACCGAGGCCCAGGAGAGTGTTTAGGAGACGGTACGCCGTTCCGCGGTCCAGATCAGTGGCCGCAGCGACTTCGCTGACGGTCATGACCGGTGAGGTGGGTTGGAAGGCCTTCAGCACGGCGAATGCTTTGGCAACCGAGTGCACGACATTCTTTGGATTGTCGCTTCCCGGCGCCCGCCGGGCGGATTCGGGAAGATGCTTCGTATTTGTCTGTGTCATGAGTCGAAGAGCTTAATCGTGGAGAGGCCGCCGTCGAGCGTCAGCACGGAGCCGACGCTCGAACGGTTACCTGGGCGGGCGAGAAACAGGACAGCGTGGGCAACTTCATCAGCGGTGACCATGTAGCCGGTGGGCTGGCGGTCGTTGTAGACCGCCAGCTGTGCTTCCGGGTCGGGGGCCTGCTCGACGAGGCGTGTGATGAACGGGGTATCAACGGTGCCGGGTGAAACCGCGTTGACAAGGATGCCCTCGGACACGAGATCGGCGGCCATGGCCCGGGTCATGCCCTCTATGGCACCTTTGGTACCGGAATAGAGCACGCGGTTTCGCAGACCGGTAGTCGCGGTGCACGAGGACATGTTCACTATCCGCGCCGCCTTGGAGCGTCGAAGGTAGGGCAGCGCGGAGCGTGTCACGCGGACATAGCCCAGCACGTTCACGTCGAAGACCTTGGCCCAATCTTCCAGAGGGCCCTGTTCGACAGCTGCCGGATAGCTGACCCCTGCGTTGTTCACCAGAACGTCGAGGCCGGCGCTTTCGCAGAACGAATTGACGGCGGCGTCGACCGCTGCAGGGTCCGCCACGTCAACGGCGTAGCCCCGGCATCGGGCGGGTGCGCCGTCGAGATCCTTATCCAGGATCCCCACGATCGCTCCCTCCTCGATGAAGGCTTCGGCAACAGCATGGCCTATGCCTGATGCGCCTCCCGTGACCAGCACGGTCAGTCCGGCAAATTCATTCTTCACTTCTGGTGTCCTTCACGGTCCGGGGAGATGGATGCGGCGAGTGGCTATTTGACGTGCTGCGGGGCGGGGCTTACTGCCTCGTGGCTGTCGTCATACGAAAGACTCCACTGTTCGTCTTTGTTCTGCGTGTGGAAACCTTTTCGCTTGGTCGGTGCAACGGCACCCTTGGCGAATACCGTCCCGATGATGGAGACGACCTGCCAGAAGGCGAGGAAGGCGATGACGAATCCGGCACCGCCGCCGGCGAAGAGGATCAGCGCTGAAGCGATCAGCGGCGTCAGCCCCGAGACCGCTACCCCGTTGAACTCACGTGCAACGGCAACACCAGTGAGCCGGAACCGCGTTTCGAACAATTCCACGAGGAAGGCGCCCTGGGGGCCAAAGGTCGATCCGAGTCCGATGCCGTAGGCGACGGACATGGCCAGGATGATGAGCCCCGTGTCCTTCGTCTCAAGGAGGGCGAAGAACGGATAGGCGAAAAGAATCATGAAGATGCCGCCCCCGATCATCACTGCCCGGCGACCGACCCGGTCAGACAGTGCCCCGAAGATGGGCGTGCAAATCATGCCGGCAACGGCGGCCGCCACGAGGCCAATAGTTGCCACGTCCGGGGACAGGCCCAGGGTGGTGACGATGAAACCCACGGCGAAGACATCGACGATGGAACCGGTGGCGTTGAGGCCAGAGATCGAGAGGAAGCCCATGAAAAGATCCCGGGGACGTTCGCGGAAGACCTGCAGGAACGGTACCTTCGGGATCTCCTTCGCCTCGAGCTCGGCAATGAATGCCGGAGTTTCACTGAGGCGGTAGCGGAAGTACAGCGCCACGGCAAGGAAGACGGCGCTTGCCAGGAAGGGAACCCTCCAGCCCCACGCAGCAAATTCAGCATCTGTGGTGAATGCGGCAATGACGGCGAACGCTCCGGACGCCAGGAGCAGTCCGCCGGAAGTCATGGCGCAGGCGATCGCCGTGAAGAATCCGCGGCGTGCCGCAGGAGCAAATTCGGCGATGAAGGTGATGCCGCCGGCCAGTTCGGCGCCGGCCCCGAAGCCTTGTGCGATAAGAAGGACGACGAGCAGGATCGGGGCCCAGACTCCGACCATGTCGTATGTCGGGAGTACGCCAATGAGTACAGTCGAGACACCCATCAGGGTCAGGGCGAAAATCATGACCGGCTTGCGCCCGAACCTGTCGCCCAGGTTGCCCAGGATAATTCCGCCCAAAGGCCGTACGAGGGAGCCAACCGCGAAGGCGGCAAACGCGGCCAGGGTTCCTGCGGCGGGATCCAGAGTGGGAAAGAACAGGTCGTTCAGGACCAGCCCTGCGACAATTCCGTACAGCGCGAAGCCATACCATTCGATAATCGTGCCGACCGCTGCTCCGGCCGTTGCGCGCCACAGGTCACCTGTGGTCACTTCATTTACATCTGCGGACACTTGTTTTCCTCCATCGACATTGACGGGCGATCCAAGGCGCGTGGCGCTGGATGCTCAAGGGGTGTGAGGAATGTCCGTCCCACAGATCAGATTGATCGGATTGCGAACAAAGGTTCGCTTATTCCAAGTTTCCATTAAAACCACCGACATGTCAAAGTGCTCGTTTCCGGAGCGCTCACAGGCAAGAACGAAGGCGAATGACCTGGCAGACGCCGTGTTGGAAGCGATCGAAGACACCGCATGCTTAATTGCGGCTAGAGACATGTTCCAAGCCAGTCCTGCGGGCCCGTTCGATAACCCTCAACACCTCGACGCTGTTCTGAGGGTCGACAGGGGGACGATCGCCTGTCAGCAGGGAATGGGCGAGTTTGGCATAGAACAGCGGGTAGCTGCCTCGCTCTGCGGGCACCTGCGTGAGGGAACCAACGGTTCCAAGCGACCCCCAGGTGTCGGGGCCTTCGACTCCATATGCAGAGTCCGTCGGCAGGACTCCTGCCGCCAAGATCGCTTCCTGTCCGTCAAGGCCCCACTTTGTGTAGCCTGCTTTTGAGCCTAGGACTTGGAAGCGGGGCCCTGCTGTGGGGCGTGGCTGTTCATCCACAGGCGGGAACGGGTGCCCGATTCGTGGAGTAGCGACACAAACGCGGCCTGATCGGCATCCGACCTCGCAGAATCGAACCGCGAAATTTCACCATAGACATCGACGACGGGGCCGAACAGTTCTATCGCCTGATCGATGAGGTGGGCGCCCAGATCGTGCAGGATTCCACCGCCCTCGTTCAAACTGGCTTCGCCGCGCCAGTTCCCAAATCCTTCAGGCATCCACCATTCGAACCTGGACTCGAAGGTATGGACGTCTCCCAGCTCTCCATCCTCGATCAACCGCCGGAGCGTCAGGAAATCCCCGTCCCACCTTCTGTTCTGGAAGACAGTGAGGCTGACTCCCTCGTCAGCCGCCGTCGAAATCAGTTCCTCAGCGTCGGTTGAAGCCGGCACGACGGGCTTGTCAACAACGACGGCCAACTTACGGCGAAAGGCTTCAAGCGCGAGATTCTTGTGGGTGCCCGGCGGCGTTCCCAGGACAACGAGATCCAGCTCCAGTTCTCTAGAGTCAATTCGGGCAAACATTTCTTCCGCTGTTGGGATCAAGAGAGTATCTGGATAGCTGGCTTGGGCGTTCCTGGCCCGCTCGGCTTGTGAAGTAACGACGGCGGTCAGCGAGTAGGCGGAATCCGCCGCGACCAGTGTGCATCGCGGGGTGAGGCGGGTAGACGACTCCAGGACAACCCGGTCACCCGGTCGCGGCCATTCCGGGTGTCCATCTGCGACGTCGCGCTTGCCGCCGACTCTACCGGTACAGCGACCTGGCGTTCTGCCCAAAGACCGCGCGGAATGCCGTGACGAACGCGCTGGGAGAGACCACCAGCCGCAGCGCTGGCTGTCTGGCTCACATACCCCCAGCGAGCATCAGAGTCGCCAGGTGCAGCCGGAGGTGGCTGTGCCACACGGTGTGGCCCATGCTGACATCGTCGCGGAACAACCGGGAGAGCGTGCGCTCGCTCGCCCCGACCCGGCGGCCGAGCTCGGCCAGGCCGGGGGAGACGGTGCGAGGATCCATTCCAGGTCGGCCAGATTCAGCGCGACATTGCGGAGGCGGCGACTCCATCGCAGTGCCGGAGATCGCCAACACATGAGCATGTGGTGGCGAGGGCGATATTGGCGTGCTGGCACGGATCTGAAGCTCGCTTTTCGCTCGTTTACGAGCACATCACGAGGCCGATACACACTCCTCCGGGAGTAGGCAAGACGATGCACGTTCGGTGGGACGGCGAATTTCGCCCGATCGCGACGACGCCGCGCCGCGGTGACCATTCGAGTCTGTCCACTCCGATTCCCGGGTGACAGCATTTCGGGAGACAATTGGCGGCGCACCTGTTGACGGCGGCCACCTCCGGACACGGGTAATCGTGACCGAACTCGAGCCCGCGTCTCACGGGAGGATCATCCATGCGCCCGATTGCTCCTACGTCAGTCGGCCGCTGGTTGGTTGAGCGAGCACGGTGCGACCTGGGCCCATGCCGACCCACCTCGTTCTTAAACGTTCGTCAATCAGGCTCCTCTCAAATGGTCTCTCGCAAGGGCGCTATCGTCCTCCGGTCAAGCTCGGCCCGGTCGACTTGATCGCCGTGCCAGGGGCCGAGAACCTTGCCTGAACAGGGGAAACACGGGCCTGAGCCGACCCATCCGACCCATCTCCTGTATTAACATTCACTGGCACGAATGACTGAAAATTTACATGGGTTCGAATTGGGCAATTTCGCACATTTCTGCAGGTCAAACTGTTCTTGGTACCCATCTCTGGAGAATAGTTAGTGGCCCACCAAAGTTGAGCTTAGATGTGCTTCACGCGCACCGCTGAGACTTCACTCGACGCGAAATCCTGCTCACCACCACCGGGGCCGCGGCTCTTGAGAGTCGCACCCTCACCGGCGAAAGTTGGTGGTGGGTTTCGCGGCCCTGCCGCGCCACAAGCCTAAGCACAGGGGCCGTTCAGGGGTTGAGAGTTGGTGCGACTCTGACGATCTTCAGGCCGCGCCTATGCATCACGGGTCCAGAGGGGTTCACGAGTCCAGGCCCGGTCACGGTTATTCCGGATGTCCATCTAGAACGTCGAGCATGCCGTCGGCTCTGCCGGTTCTGGTCAATCCCAGGTCTGCCGGCACCAGCAGCGGCCTTCCTTGTCGTCCTGGATGGACGAGGACTCGTTCCTCTCCGAGCATGATGATGTCTTCGCAGCTAAGCATGGGTCCAGTTCAGCATCAGCGGCGGCTGCCGGTAGCGGTGTCGTGGTGTCTGTGGAATGAAGACCGATGGGACTGCCGCGAGCCTACGCATCGTCTTTCCTGCTCCATCATGCTGGATAGATGTAGACGTCGTGAGTGGTGGCGGCCCGTATTTACGCGGTGTCGTTACGGCTCGCAAGCATTGTCTATAACCCACATGCGCTCACCTCCGGGTCTATGTCCTTAAGCGTGTATGCGTGAAGGTATACGAGCGGTGGCCGACTTGCCGTCAAACATGCGCGCGACATTCATCGCGGAAGCAGCGCCAGCCCGAGCTCGGCCGAGCTGTGCCCGGGCTCGCCGTGGGCGACGTGCAGCGGTGAGCGCGGACCTCGACGCGGCGATGAAGGCCAGCGGGTGCTCGATGTCACATCTCTCGTCATGTTTGTTACTCATTGTCGCCAGTCCAGCTTGCGGTGTCTTGCGCCCACTGTCGGAGATGATGGTTAGAACGGCAAATGATCCGAAGAAAGAAATGGGGCGGAATGGCAAGGTATGTGGTGGGCGAATTCTCCTTCGCAAAGAAGGGGGAGGTCGAGCAACTCCTTAGATCAGTGCTGGAGGAGCTGGAAGTCGGTGCGTTGGTCACGGATCCTTTCGTGGCTGATCTCCTCACAGCCTTGGCCAGAGAGCACCCCGCGGCAACGGATAAAGTCGGCGCGGGGATTGAACAGTGGGTTGTCGCCTCGAACAGGGACCTCGGATACACGTCGAAGGGATTTCGCGCTAAGCAACTGGGCCGGGACGAGCCTGTTCGCTTCAGCTACACCGACGTCTTAAGGCCGCCGAAGCAACGAGCACTAGTGGCTGAGGCCCTCACGCAAGAGGCTTTGGATATCACCCGACGGTTCCGGACGGAAGCTTTTGCTGGCGGCCCCGTTCATTGTGCTCTCACTGGGAAGATGATCCCAGACATGACCATGGCTGATGCCGTCCACCTCACTCCACCTAGAGGGCAGCTGCACGAGACGTTCTTGGAGTCGGAAGGACTGACCTACGAGTCGGTGGAGCTGGTGAAGCATCCGGTCGAGTCCGGATACCGGCTAGTTGATCGGGAACTGGCTGACCGGTGGAGGAACTTTCAGGAAGAACACCTGGGCGGGTTGGCGATCGTCTTTCGTCGCGAGCATTAAGGCCTAGCTCTCGTTCCCCGTGTCGGCGAGCTGAATTCGAAACGGTCCGCCGCATCCAAGATGGATTCCTCGGAGCGCGGCCCCCGTTATGCCGTCTTCGGCATAGGCGTGCCCCATCGGGCCGGCAGTTTGCATGCGCGTCGCGGGCAACTGCTGTTCCAACCTTTTGTAGCCTTGTCTATTTGGGAATGTCAAAGCCTCATACCTTCCAGCTCAGCGCTTGGGCGGGAGGTCCTTGATGTCCTCGTGGGCAGTCCAGATCCGGCTGAGTACCATGAGAACGTTCATGATCAGGTGAACGACAAGTCCCACGAGTATGCCCACCCAAAGCGGCTCGAGCGCGGTATTTGGTTTCTGCGTGGCGGCGGCTGAGGCTAAGAGAACAACGAGAACCAGCCCCGTGATCACGGTCCAAGCTGCGTTGGTCATCAGTTCGTCAACAGTCCGAGCAAGCTGCTGCTCGGGACGAATCTTCTCATCGCGTCGGATCTTAACGCTGAAATTGAACACATTGACCAAGAGCGCGACGAGTAAGCCGGAAAACACCGACGCCCCGGTCAGTAGACTCCCCACCGAATACACCGCCGGACCCCAGACTGCGGACAGCACTCCGATGCCGATAGCTGCGCGTGTTTTCAGGAAGTCGAGGAAGCTGATTGCGTGCACGATGGGGTGAGTCCATGAAAGGCCAACCCGCCTTCGATCCACGCCATTTCCGTTTGGCGGGAAAGGCCAACGAAACTATCCAGAACGGAGGAGATGGTCCTCTAGGCACCCTGGCGTCCGCTGGTATCACTCCGGTTCCAGGGTGCCCCGTCCTGGGCTGGGCCCGGAGGAGGTTTCGACAATACGCCGGGAGACCATGACGGGCCTGTTCAAGAACGAGGCCCGTCATGGTCTCCGTTTTGGATCACAGCGCTGAAGGCTGAAGGCCGAATACTACGTGATCGAGGTCGTGTTCGAGTGGTCCACTGACACCACCAGGCTCTGCCTTCTTTCCTCAGACACCAATGATCGTCACGAGACTCAGTGCGTGAAGGCGAACCAGTTGAGGTTGGTGAAGTCGGAGGTTTGATCGCTGCTGAAGGTTATGTACACGGTATGGGTGCCGGTGATGCCGGTGATGGCAGTGGACTTGGTGGTCCAGGTCTGCCAGCCGCCGGTGTTGGATACCGGAATGCTGCCGACCGGGGCACTCGAGGGTGAGTCGAGCCGGACTTCGATCAGGCCGGTGACGCCGGCGCCGGCGCCAGATGCCACCCGGGCCTGGAATTGGGTGGCGGCCTGGGCGCCGAACACCACGTTGGGGTACTCGGCCCAGTCGCCGGGGGAGACCCACGCGATGTCCTGCCCGCCGCCGGTGTCGCCGGTGCCCTCGATAACGACGCCGGATGCGTTGAGGTACTTTTCGGCCTGGATCGGGCCGTACGCGTCGGTGCCGGTGTCGTGGGTGAAGGTGAACCAGTTGAGGTTGACGAAGTCGTCTGCCCCGTCGCTGGCGAAGGTCAGGTAGACATTGTGGGTGCCGGTGACGCTGGCGAGGTTGGCGATCTTCGTGGTCCAGGTCTGCCAGCCGCCGGTGTTCCCTACCGTGATGCTGCCGATCGGTGTGCTGGTGGGTGAGTCGATGCGGACTTCGATCCGGCCGCTGACGCCGCTGGCGGCCCCGGATGAGACCCGGGCCAGGAACTGGGTGGGGGCCTGGGCGCCGAATGCCACGTTGCCGTACTCGACCCAGTCGCCGTTGCCAATATAGTTGACGTCCTCGCCGCCGCTGCTGTCGCCGGTGGCCTCGACGCCGACGCCGGAGGCAGCGGTGTACGCCTCGGCCTGGATCGGGCTGTACGCGTCGGTAATGCCGGCGGGCGCTGCCGAGGGTGTCCAGACGTACGTGCCGACCGTCTTCGCCGGGAGGGTGTCGATGAGCTGCTGCTGCCCACCACGGAGCGTGAAGTCCTGGGGCGTGGAGGTTCCGTTCACAACGATGGTTGCCACCGTGCCGTCAGGGTTGAGGAAGGCCACCGTGGTGACGGTGTCGGTGCTGCCGTAGTCGCTCCAGATCCGCTTGGCGCCGCGCTGGACGAACTTCGAGAACTGGGCGAACAGGTAGTACTCGGGCAGGGCCCAGTACTTGTTGCGGTCGTCGGGATTCTGGATGAGCGGCGAGGGGTCCGGCGAACCATACTGTTGGGTGTCCCGGTTCTGGTCGAGCATCGTGACCCATGAAATGTAGCCCGTTGACCAGCAGCGCATGTACCGTGCGATCCGGTCTGCGCCTGCCGTGCCCCACCACATCCGCTCGGTCATGACCATGTCGAGGTCGGGGTAGGTGGTCTTCGCCAGGGACATTGTGCTGGGGTCACCGGAGTAGTCGTGCCAAGCGATGCCTTTGGTGTTGTGGTAGGCGTCGGTGTATCCGGAGTCCCTGGTGCCGAGCGCGTCGGTGATGTAGTTCCCGGTGTCGCCGAAGTTCCAGTCCCAGGCCCAGACCTGCGTGGTGATGCCGTGCGCGTCGAACTCCGCGCGCATGGCGTTGATGAGCTGCTTCTGCTGCTGCCCCGATACCAGCATGCTCGGGTAGTGGCCAGCAGGCCAGCCGGGCTCGTTCTGGGGCGTCACCGCGTGGATGGTGATACCCTGCGCGGCGTAGGCCTGCATGATCATCCGGTAGTAGCGGGCGAGGGTGGGGACGTGCTCGTCGAGGAGGTGGCCGTCGATGAGGCTGTTGTTGTCCTTCATCCAGGCCGGGGCGCTCCAGGCGGTGCCGCAGATGGCCAGGTTCGGGTTGATCCGGAGCGAGTCCTTGAGGGTGGAGATGATGTTGTTGTCGATGTCCTTCTGGATGGAGAACCGCGACAGGGTCGGATCGGCCGGACCGTCGTCGTAGGTGTAGAACTCCGAATGGCTGAAGTCGGAGGAGCCGAAGCAGATGCGGACGAGGTCGAACCCGGCACCCTTGGCGGGGTCGAAGAGTGACCGCAGGACCTGGGACCGCACGCTTGGGCTCATCAGCGACAGGTTGTGGATGGTGGTGTCTTCCATCGAGCAGCCGATGCCGAGCATGCTCTGGTACGACTTCGCTGCGTCGACCGTGATCACGGTCCCGGAGTTTCTGCCCGAGGCGGACAGGGCGATGTCGTTCCGCTGGCTGAGCTTGTAGGGAACCGAGGCCATGCCGACTGCCGGATCAGCGAACCAGGCGCTGCTCTTGGGCGCATAGCCTGCGGCTGTGGACTCGGAGCTCCAGGTCACTTTAGCCGCACCAGAGGCGGGCGGAGGCTTTGGGGCGGCGTTCGCCACGCCGGGCTGCGTGAGCACAGATCCTGCTGCTGCTGCCGCGACGGCGGCGACGGTCATGAAGCTCCGGCGGCTGAAACGGCCGAAGCCCTGCGAGGACGAGGATTGTGCGGGCGTGGAAGGGGAATCGGACATGGAACGGCTCCTTTGGATTGGGTTTGGGTTTGCGGTTTGGGGCGGCTGCGGGCGGCGCTCACTGTCGGCGGTATCCCATGGTTGAGTGGGGTTTCCCGGAGACGATCCAGTTAATAGTTCCTAGGGTTCACGGGCGAGCTTTGCTGCTAAAAGCGGCGTCGAAGCTGGTCTGGGAGGCGGGGTAGTCGAACTTCTTGAGTGCTGCGAGGGCTTCGGGCGCGCCGTGAAGGCGGTCCATGCCGGCGTCTTCCCATTCGATGCTGATCGGGCCGGTGTAGCCGATCGCGGTGAGGGCCCGGAAGGAGGATTCCCAGGGGACGTCGCCGCGTCCGGCGGAGACGAAGTCCCAGCCGCGGCGCGGGTCACCCCAGGGCAGATGGGAGCCCATCACGGTATTCCGGCCCGTAAACCGGAGCTTGGTGTCCTTGCAGTCCACGTGGTAGATCCGGTCCTTGAAGTCCCAGATGAAGGACACGGGGTCGATGCCCTGCCACATGAAATGGGACGGGTCCCAGTTCAGGCCGAACGCGGGGCGGTGTCCGATCGCTTCGAGGGTGCGCACGGTGGTCCAGTAGTCGTAGGCGATTTCGCTGGGGTGGACTTCGTGGGCGAAGCGGACGCCGCATTCGTCGAAGACGTCCAGGATGGGGTTCCAGCGGTCGGCGAAGTCCTGGTAGCCGGCGTCGATGACTTTTTCCGGGACGGGCGGGAACATGGCCACGTACTGCCAAATGGAGGAGCCGGTGAAGCCGACGACGGTGTCCACGCCGAGTGCCTTGGCGAGCCGGGCGGTGTGTTTCATTTCCTCGGCGGCGCGCTGGCGGACGCCTTCGGGATCCCCGTCGCCCCAGACTTTGGCTCCGACGATCGCTTTGTGGCGGAAGTCGATGGGGTCATCGCAGACGGCCTGGCCCTTGAGGTGGTTGGAGATCGCCCAGACTTTGAGGTTGTATTTTTCCAGGATGGCGAGTTTGGATTCGACGTAGCCGGGTTCGTCCCAGCGCCAGGCGTCCAGGTGGTCCCCGGAGACGGCGATTTCGAGGCCGTCGTAGCCCCAGCCGGAGGCCAGGCGCGCGACTTCCTCGAAGGGCAGGTCGGCCCACTGGCCGGTGAACAGCGTGTACGGGCGGGGCATGGTCAGGGTCCTTCGGTGGCTGGCGCCGGCTGGTCGACGACGGCCAGCGTGCTCTTGTTGTTGGCTGATTCTTCGATGGCCGCCAGCACGCGCTGGATCTGAAGCCCGTCGTCGAATGACGGCGACGGCGGGGTCCCGGCGTCGATGGCGGCCAGGAAGTCGCGGATCTGGTGGGTGAAGGTGTGTTCCCAGCCGATCACGTGGCCCTGTGGCCACCACGCGCCAATGTAGGGGTGAACGGGCTCGTTGACCAGGATCCTCCGGAAGCCCTGTTCCCGCACCGGGGCGGTGGCGTCCAGGAAACCGAGCTCGTTCAGGTTCTCCAGATCAAAGAGCAGCGCGCCTTTGGAACCGTATATTTCGAGTTTGAGGCTGTTCTTCCGCCCCGTGGCTACACGTGAGGCCTCGACGGACGCGCTGATCTCGCCGGACATTCCCAAGGTCGCCCAAACCGCGTCGTCGACCGTGACCTCTTCGGGACCATCCGGTCCCTGACGTTCCGCCACGAATGTCCGAAGAGTGCCGGTCACCTCCATGACACGCTGTCCTGTGAGGTGCTGGATCTGGTCGATCGCGTGGGAGGCGATGTCGCCCAGGGCCCCGGATCCGGCGGTTTCTTTGCGTAAGCGCCACGTCATCGGGGAATCGGCGTTGGAGAGCCAGTCCTGCAGGTAGGAGGCCCTGACGTGCCGGACGGTCCCGAGTTTGCCCTCGGTGATCAGTTCCTGGGCCAGCGCCAGGGCCGGGACGCGGCGGTAGTTGAAGCCGATCATGGACTGGATGCCCCTGGCCCTGGCCTTTGCTGCTGCGGCGGTCATGAGTTCGGCTTCGGCGAGGGTGTTGGCGAGAGGCTTTTCCACGAGGACGTGCTTGCCCGCCTCCAGGGCCGCGGTGGCGATTTCGGCGTGCATCCAGCCCGGAGCGCAGATGTCCACGATATGGATGTCATCGCGTTGCAGGACAGTGCGCCAGTCCGTGGCGGACTCGCTCCACCCGTACTTGGCCGCAGCCTCGGCAACCTGCACCGGATCCCGGCCCACGAGCACTTTCTGCTCGAAGGCCGGAACATCGAAGTAGCTGGCCACGTTCCGCCAGGCATTGGAATGGGCCTTGCCCATGAACGCGTAGCCGATGGCCGCCACGCCGAGAGTTTTGTTGGAGGTGGAGCTAGTCATGAGTGATTCCTAGAGTGTGGCTGTCGTGGGATTCCAGTCCTCGGGGAGGGCTGCGGAGACGGGGGCGGCGCTTTCGACATCGACGAAGGTGCCGGATTCCACGGACTCGGTGATCGAAACCAGGGTGTCCAGCACGTGGTAGGCGAGGTTGCCCGTGGCACGGTGCGGAACCCCGGCCCGGATGGAGCGGGCC
The DNA here is from genome assembly GCF_018613835.1 of Arthrobacter sp. ISL-5. GTDB lineage: Bacteria > Actinomycetota > Actinomycetes > Actinomycetales > Micrococcaceae > Arthrobacter. The sequence goes on from NZ_JAGGPM010000043.1 coordinate 75,942, forward strand.
AAGTCCAGCACACCCATGCCGCGGCCGTTGGACGGTCCCGTGGCCGGGATAACTGTCCAGTCTTCATCGCCGGTACGCCAGAGCCTGATGTCGCCGTCGAAGTTGTTCGGGTCCGGCAGGGAAATGGTGGCCTCCGTGCCGGTGATCTCCACGAAGCCAGCTCGATCGCGCGGTGATTCGAAGCTGAACACGCTGTGCGAGGAGGCGCCGCCGTCGAACTCCGCCATGGCGGAGACGTGGGTGGGGACCTCGACGGCGAATTCTTCGCCGGCCCTGGGCCCGGATCCGATCACGCGGGTTTTCTTGGAAGCAGAGCCGACGGCGGCCACCCGGCGGACCGAGCCGAAGGTCTGGACCAGGGCGGTGAGGTAGTAGGGGCCCATGTCGAACAGCGGCCCGGCGCCGTGCTGGAAGAGGAAGGCCGGGTTCGGATGCCAGGATTCCGGGCCGGGGGTCTGGAACATGGTGATGGCGGTCAGCGGGGTGCCGATGTCGCCGCGTTCGATGAGCCTGCGGGCGGTCTGCAGCCCGGCGCCGAGGAAGGTGTCAGGGGCGCAGCCCAGTCGGATTCCGGCGGCGTCGGCTGTTTTCAGCAGGCCCAGTCCGGATTCGCGGTCCAGGGAGAAGGGCTTCTCGGTCCAGACGTGCTTGCCGGCATTCACTGCAGCGGTGGCGACCTCCACATGCGCGGCGGGGATGGTCAGGTTGACGATGATTTCGACGTCGGGGTGGTTCAGGGCGGCGTTCACGCCGCCCCATTCGGGAATGCCGTATTCCTTGGCCCTGGCTTCCGCGGCGTCCTCGTAGAGGTCCGCGATCACGTGCACCTTCAGGTCCGGGAAGACAGTCAGATTGTCCAGGTACTGCTTGCTGATGTTTCCGGCGCCTATGACGCCGACGCCGACCGGCCCCCGGCGGGAAGACGCGGAGAATCCGGGAGACAGCTCGGCGCGATACGTTGCGCCGCTCATGCCTTGGCTCCGGCAGGCTCGAGGGAGTTGAGGAAGGCGAGGGACTGGGCGACGCCGTCGAACACGTCACCTGCGTAGTCGTCGAATTCCACGACCCCGACCTCGAGGTGCTTCGCGGCCGCTATGACTTCGGCCACTGGGATCTTTCCCTGGCCTGCCGGGAGCTGGGCCTTGGTGTCGGTGTCCACGGGCCCGTCCTTGATGTGGATGGCAATGACGCGGTTACCGAGCTTGGTGAGGATGTCCACGGGGTCCTGGCTGCCCACGGCCACCCAGTAGGTGTCCACTTCCAGGACCAGTTCAGGGTCCAGCAGGTCCGCGAAATATTCCAGTGCGGTGCGGCCCTCGATGATGGACTCCAGTTCCCACTGGTGGTTGTGGTAGCCCACGCGGATCCCGTACTCCGAGCCTTTCCTGGCGGCGGCGTTGAGCTGCCTGGCGATGTTGCCGATGGACTCGGCGTCCTGCCAGTGTTCGGCCGGGACATAGGGGTCGATCACGGTGCCGATGCCCAGTTGTTTGGCGGCGGCGAAGATCTCGTCCTTGTCCTCGGTCATCAGCAGCGGGGCGTGGCCGGTGGCGGCTGTGATCCCGTTCTCGGCGAAGGCCTGGGCGAATTCCTCGACGCGGGCGGCGAAGTTGTACGGTTCCACCTGGGTGAAGCCGATCTCTGCCAGCCGCTTGATGGTACCGGGCAGGTCTTGCTCGACGGCGTCGCGGACGGTGTAGAGCTGGACTGCATAGGGCATGTCTTTACCTCGTTGGGTGGTCGGTGTGAAAGGGCAGCGGGACGCCGGCTACTTGATGCCGGTGGCCGCGACGCTTTGGATGAAGTAGCGCTGCAGCATGATGAACAGCAGGATGATGGGTGTGATGACCAGGACCGAACCGGCCAGCAGCAGTCCGTAGTTGGTGGCGTTCTGTCCCTGGGAAAACAGGGACAGTGCTACCGGCAGGGTGTACTTTTCCTGGCTTTGGGCCGCGACCAGGGGCCAGAGGAAGTTGTTCCATGACGTCAGGAAGGTGAGGATCCCGAGGGTTGCCAGTGGCGGTCCGCACAGGGGCATGACGACGCGGGTGAAGATGCGGAGTTCGCTGGCCCCGTCGATCCGCGCGGCTTCGATGATTGAATCGGGAATGCCCATCATGAACTGGCGCATGAGGAAGACACCAAGGGGCCCGGCAAGGAATGGCAGGAACAGGGCCGGGTAGGTGTTGACCAGGCCAAGCTTGCTGACCATGACGAAGAGCGGCACGAAAGTGACAACGCCGGGAACCATCAAGGTCACCATGACGATCAGGAACAGGAACTGCTTGCCGGGGAAGTCCATCTTGGCGAGGGCGTAGCCGACCATTGAACAGAACACCAGGTTTCCCAGCACCGTGACCACGGCCACGAGGAGGCTGTTGATGAAAAAAGTGTCGATGTGCAGGGTGGTGAACCATTGGTTGTAGTTCTCCAGGGTGGGTGCTTCAGGCCACCAGGTGATGGGCCGGCGCAGGAGTTCGCCCTGGGTTTTGAACGAGCCCAGCAGCATCCACACGAACGGCAAGAGGGTGGCGACGACCCCGAGTATGAGCAGCACATACGTCAGGTTTTGAGGGCGGACCCGACGGCGGCGCTTGCCCGGGCGGGTCCGTCCGGGATGGCTGCCCATTGCTGTTCTCGATGATTCGGTTTTCAGGGTTTCGGTGGGAGTTGTCATGGCGATCCTTAGTCCTTCGACCGGAGGGCACGGAACTGGACGAGGCTCAGCAGCGCGATGGCTACAAACAGGACGTAGCTGGCAGCGGAGGCCAGGCCGTACTGTCCGAACCCGAACTGGTTGAACGTGAAGTAGCTGATGGACAGCGTGGAATCGAGCGGTCCGCCCTTGGTCATCACGAACGGCTCCTCGAAGAACTGCAGGTAGCCAACCGAAAGCAGGACGGCTCCCAAAAGCAGCGTTGGACGGAGGGTAGGGAGGGTGATCCGGGTAAAGCGCTGCCAGGCATTGGCACCGTCCACCTCGGCTGCTTCCAGCATCTCGGCCGAAACGTTCTGCAGGCCGGCCAGGAAGATGATCATCAACGTGCCCATGTTGCGCCAGACGGCCATGAGGATCATCGCCGGCATGGCCCACGTGGTGCTGTTGAGCCAGTCCGGTCCCTGGATGCCGACGGCACCCAGGACGGTGTTCATCAGACCGTCAGGCTGCAGGATGAAGCGCCAGACGACGGCGATGGCCACGATGCTGGTGACGACCGGCGTGTAGAAGCCCACCCGGAAGACCGTGCGGAAGCGCTTGATTCCGCTGTTCAGGGCTACTGCCAGGCCCAGGGCTACCGCCATGGTCAGGGGGATGCCGACAATGACGAAGTAGCCGGTGTTCAGCATCGAATGCAGGAACTGCGGGTTGGCGAACAAGCGGCCGTATTGCTCCAGCCCGACGAATCCGACCGAAAATGGATTCTGGACGTCCCGGCTGGTGAAGTCCGTGAATGACATCGCGAACGACGAAATCAGCGGGACCAGCATGAACACGCCGAAGAGCGCCACGAACGGGAGGGCGAAGCCCCAGGCAATGAACGCCTGCCGGCGCCGGCGGTAGGAGGATCCAGTCCTCTGTCCGCCGGCCCGGCTGGTTGTTCCAAAACGTGGACGGCTGGATGTCGCCGTCACGTTAGTGGCCTGTTCCTGCTGAATCAGCCGTGGACTGCAGTTCCGTCAACGCAGCGGCCGGGTCCTTGCCGGCCTTGACGATCTGCTCCAGCTGGGTGTCAGCGGCTGCGGAAACCTGGGTCCAGGTGGTGATCGCCGGAGGAGAGTTTGTGTCCTTCAGCTGGTTTCCGAAGACGGTGAGCTTGGCATCGCCGGACAGGGAGGTATCGGTCCAGGCAGCCTGCTTGGCCGGCAGGTCGCCGGTGAGCTTGTGGAACTTAAGCTGAACCTCGGGCTGGGAGAGGTACTGGATGAACTTCCACGCGGTGTCCCTGTTCTGGGTCTTTTTGAAGACCACCAGATCGGAGCCGCCGACGAAGGAGGTAGCGGACTTTTCCTTGGGGATCATTCCTACCTTGTACTTGTCCGCGAAGCCCGGGCCGCCTGCCTTATCCAACTGGCCGATTTCGGACGGGCCCGCGATCAGCATGGGCACTGAGCCATTGACGAAGGCCGCCTCGGCCGCGCCGGCGCCGGTTGCCGGCGTCTTATTGGCGATGCCCTCCTGAAAGAAGCTGTTGAAGTACTTCAGGGCACCCACCATTTCGGGTGTGTCCAGCGTCCATTTGGTGCTGTCGGCGTTGACAAGCTGGGCTCCGTTGGACCAGGGGAAAGGCAGCATGGACTGGAAGTCGTCCGCGATGCCGGTCGGCAGGGCCACTCCGTACTTGGCGCCGGCCTTGGTCTGCAGATCCTTGGCCAGGGATTTGAACCCATCCCACGTGGTGGGGAAGCTGTCGTAGCCGGCCTGGGCCGCCAGGTCACTGCGGTAGTAAACCACCCGCGTGTCCACATACCACGGCACGCCGACATGGGTACCGGCCACTTCCGTTGCCTTCAGGGCGCCCGGAAAGATCCCGGTGGTATCCACTTCGGCCGGGACCGGCTCAAAGGCGTCGCTGAAGTCGCTCATCCACGTGGTACCCATCTGGGCGACGTCCGGCGTGGTGCCGCCGGCGATGGCGGTTTGGTACTTGTTGTGGGCGGCATCCCACGGTACCGCCGTCACGTTGACCTTCACGCCCGGGTTTGCAGCCTCGAAGTCTTTGGCCAGCTGCGGGAGTGCGGCCCCTTCGTCGGCCTGCGCCCACACCGTGATGGTCCCCGTCGCTTGCCCCGAGGCAATCGGGGCAGCGGAAGCTGCACTTCCCGCAGGTGAGCCGGCATCACGGCCGCAGCCGGTCATCAAAAGCGCGGCTGCCACGCCAAGAACAGCCACTTTTCGGGCCTTATGAGAGAGCATCATTGATCCTTTCGGAGATCTTCAAGTTGCGAGATGGCGGGCTTTGGGGATCCGGCCGCCTGTTCGGAGGCGTCCTTGCAAAACCGAATCTATGCGCTTTACGTAATCTCGCTTGGAAAGAATTTATGCGCATTGATGCGGGAGCACAAGTGTTTGGAGAAAGTTTCTGGAGAATTGGGCCAGAATGACGCGCCCAGCCTGAATTGCCATATGCTAAGCGCATAACAACTCAGGTGAAGGGGGAGCCGATGGTCAGGCGACCGACAGTCTATGACGTGGCGGAGCGGGCGGGTGTATCGATCGCGACCGTTTCGTTCACCTTCCGGCAGCCCCACCGCGTCAAGCCGTCAACCAAGGAAAACGTACTTACGGCGGCTAAGGAGCTGGGCTATGTTCCCAGCGGGAATGCACGCGGTCTGGCCCGCGGCAGGACGGGCGCGCTGGGGATCTATTCCTATGACTACTATTCCCTAGGGACCGGGCCGGAGGACGGTCCTGCAGCCGGGGCGGACGGGGCCGGGGGGCCGGCCGTTGATGCGTCCAATGCAGACCTCAGGTTGTTTCCCGTGTACGTTGACGAGGTCCAGCGCGGCGTGGCCTTGGAATGCCGACGGCGGGGGTACACGCTGATCGTCAGCGGCGGCAGCCAGGCAAACAGCGAAACGGCGTTTGCAGACATAGCGGGCCAGGTAGACGGACTGGCTGTGTTCCCGAGGTCTGTGTCCGACGACGTCCTCGAGAGGATCTCCAGGATGATCCCCGTTGTCGAATTTTCCGAGCGGCCCCACAGTGACACGGTCAGCGGCGTCACCTGCGACAATGCGGGCGGAATGAGGCGTTTGACCGAGCACCTGATCTCTACCCACGGGTTCGAAGACCTGCAGTTCGTTGGGCCGGCCCGCATATTCCCGGACGCTCTGGCACGGTACGAGGGCTACCAGTCCCAACTTCGATCCTCGGGATTGAAGGAACTTCGCGAGCCGCTGGTGGCCGACGAAGGCAAGCCCGGCTGGTCGGAGAAAGTGGCGGACATACTTCTGGCCCAGGAGTCCTTGCCCGCAGCCCTGGTATGCGCCCAGGATGAAATCGCCCTCGGCATCATGGGTGAACTCGCGGCCCGTGGCATCAGCGTCCCGGGACAAATCGCCGTTACCGGATTCGACGGAATCGCAGCAGGTCTCATTTCCCGTCCGCCGCTGACCACCATCCGTCAGCCAATGGAACTCATGGGCAGGACAGCTGTCGGAATACTGCTCGACAGGTTCGAACACCCTGAAAAGCCTGCCCGGAGCCAGGAGCTGCCGGTTCAGTTGATCGTGCGCGAGAGTTGCGGCTGCCTGCCCGTCTGATTCCGGGAGCCCAGGCTCGCAATCCTCTAGCGGATCGCTCGGTCAGGCTTCAGTGAAGCGGCTCTCGGCTTCGTCGATCACTTGATCAAGGACACGGGAGTCGGCTCGTAGTCCTGCGACTAGCTGATCGATGTCACGCAATCCAGCACGCTCCAGGAGCCGCTTCTCATTCGAGACCCACTCACCGCGAGCAGCAAGGACCGCATTTGGCGCGAGGACTTGAGCGGGCCTTAGTCTGAAGGGATGTTGCTACTTGTCGATTTGGACAACACTTTGGTCGACAGGGCGTCCGCCTTCAATCTCTGGGCAATGCATTTTGTCCGGTCGCTCGGGCGACCCGATTCGGAGGCAGAGTGGCTTATCGCCACAGACCGTGACGGCTACGAACCACGAGAATCTTTGGCTCGCGCGATCAGGAAACGGTTCAAGACGAACAAGTCGATCGACGCTCTTGTGAACGCACTTCTCTACGAACACGTGGATCTATTGACGATGGATCCCCTCACGATCGACGCCCTCGGGAACGCGCGGGAATCCGGCTGGAAAATAGGTATCGTCACCAACGGAACGACTGCGCAGCAGACCCTCAAAATTGAAACGGTCGGGCTTGGACGATATGTCGATGCTGTTGTTATCTCCGAAACGGAACGTGTCAAAAAACCGGACCCCGAGATCTTCCGCATTGCTGCGGATCGACTGGGCGCCGACCTGCCCAGCGGTTGGATGATCGGCGATCACCCGACTGCTGACATTGCGGGCGGCAGGTCAGCTGGCTTGGAAACAGGCTGGGTTTCTCGCGGGATGGATTGGCCAGCAGATCGGGCTGTTCCCACGGTCACGGCAACAACCGCCGCCGAGGTCCTGGACGCAGTCGTTCATCTAGGCCCCAGGCCAATTGAGGAACGGATCTTTTAGCCTGGATATGGTCTCCTTCGCCGGTGTGAGAGCATGGCGCCATGGACGATGAGGCGATCCGGCCTGCTGTAGATAAGGACTTTCCCGCAGTAGCTGCCCTTCGATGGCAATGGCTCGTCGAAGGGAAAGGATCCGCACGGTCCGACTCGAAGGAGACGTTCGTCGGACTGTTCGCTTCGTGGCTACGCGGCCACGCGGACACGCACAGATGCCTCGTCGTCGAACAGGACGGTGTTTTGGTCGGATTTGCCATCGTCGCCTACTTTGACCGAGTCCCCACCGCTCAGGCGCTCGAACGAACGTCCGCGGAGCTGCAGTCCCTCTATGTCGTTCCCTTCGCACGAAACACTGGTGTGGGCGCGCGTCTGATCGATGCCGCCCTGAACGCGGCCCGGGATTCGGGGGCCGAACGGATCACCGTCCATAGCAGTGAGCGGGCGGTCACCGCTTATGTTCGCGCAGGGTTCAGCTCATCTGCACAATTCATGGAACAGGGCCTCCACTCCTGAGGAATCGGCTGCCGGCATGAGCGGTTGCAGGGAGCGAATCGCCTCCGGGGGGATTTTTACGATAGGGGCCGATGTGCGGATTGGGCCAGGCGTCCAATTGCTCACCGCACTTCATCCAATCAGCGACCACCAAAAACGGCGAGATGGCTGGGAACGGGCGGAGCCCATAGAGATTGAGGACAACGCTTGGTTGGGTGGTGGCGTCATCGTTTGTCCCGGCGTGACGATCGGTGCGAATACCGTCATCGGTGCCGGTAGCGTCGTATTGAAGGACATCCCGGCTCAAGTCTTTGCGGCCGGAAACCCAGCCAAAGTGATCCGGCAACTCTGACCATGTGGCATGGCCTTGGGCCAGCCCGCATGTCGTCACCGCGAGCAAGCACATTTTCATCTACGACCCTCGTGCAAAATTCTGTTAGCCGTGCCGTGGCGCCCTGAAAGTGTCCCACAAGGGTTTCCCCCTTGCGGGCAATATTTTCGTCAGTCCGGCCAATGGATTTCGGCTTCCCTGGAACGCTCGCCCGCGGCTGCTCGACGGCCTTTGCACACTCGGGCCACCCGAAGGACTGACCTCGACCAGCGCGCTCCTATGCTGCATGCCCTGTTTCCTGATCTGCGAACTCTGGCATTTGGCGCCGCCGCCCGGGCCGTAACCGCTGCCAGGACTGCAGATGCCGGTGTCGCGGCAACTAGCCGTGCTGCCACCATGAGCCCATATGAGGATCCCTCAGCGAACATGTCTATTTCGAGACCGGGACAGATCGCGAGAGAATCACCTCCCGCGTGTCAACTATGCATCTGGGGGAACCCGGGCAGACCGTCTATGCTCCGCGCGTTCCTCTCGGCGCGGTATTCGGCCATGCCGTCTGCGCCCTTGTTCTCGGCCCGTAAGCGAAGAAGGTCACGCTCGCCGGTCATTTCCATGATGGGGACGCCCCAGCCACACGAGTCGCTGATGCGGGTGACGTCTACCGTGATGACCGCTCGGGTGCTTGGGTGCTCGGGGTGAAGCGCCAGTACTTCTTCGAATGTTGCCTCACCCGGGAGGAACACCGAGCCTCGGCCGTGTAGTCGAACGATGCGGGGCCTGCTGCCGAACGAATTGAACATGATACACACGCGGCCGTTTTCTCGGATGTGTGCGATTGTCTCGACGCCGCTGCCGGTGTAGTCAATCCAGCCGACCCGGTGGGTGCCCAAGACAGAGAATGAGTCGTGGCCGCGGGGGGACAAATTCACATGTCCGTCTGCTCCAAGGGGCGCAGTTGCGACGAACCACATGGGCTGTTCCTCGATCCACGCTTTGAGGTTCTTGTCGATGGAATCGAATATTTTGGCCACGTTCAAAGCATAGTCCGTAGGATCGGGCCCTCTCGATTCCGTCCGACAGGGATCCCCAAATCGGACGCAGCGGCGTCCGCTGAGCCACCGGCTTACGGGCGCGACATTGCGGCTGTCAGTTGGCTTGCTTAGAGGCTCTTGCGCCCTCATGCTCCCCACAGGTTGCATCTCTAAACGTAGGCTGACTGGATGAATCAGCAGACTGAAGTGGTGCTCGTCCATGGCTTGTGGCACCAGCCGGCCCACTTCGACCAGTTGGCAGACGATCTGCGCCGCCTCGGCGCCACTGTCCATGTTCCTCGTCTGCATAGGGGTTCACTAGCTGCGGATACTGCAGTCGTCCAAGAGACGGTCGATGGATGTTTGGCACCGCCAGTCGTCCTTGGCCATTCATATGGTGGATCTGTCATCACTGGCCTGGAACGGGTCCGGCACCTCATGTACGTTGCGGCGTTCGTTCCGGCAGCCGGTGAAAGTGGCGCCATTCTGGGTGGTCCCTCAGCGCTGGTCAACGACGCCATCCGGCATAACGAGGATGGGTCAACCAGCATTCAGCCGGAACGGGCTCGTGAGGTTTTGTACGCAGATTGTTCCGCCGCCGATAGTGCACGGGCCACGTCGCTCCTAGTACCTCAACAACCTGGTCATGGTCGCGGGGTGCCCAGCCGCATTGCCTGGCAAACCACCGAGAGCACCTATATTCACTGTGAACAGGACAAAGCGCTTAGTCCTATCCTTCAGGAACGAATGGCCGGCCGATGTACCAAGGCTGTCAGTTTAAACTCGAGCCATTCACCCTTCATCAGCCAACCTAAGTGGCTCACGAAACGCATCTTGGAGATATAGACACCCCGTTGGCCGAAACGAGGCGCCGGTGAGCAAAATCTCACGTGCCCCCAAGGACCGGCTAACGGGCGGCCGACGCGCTTGCCGCCGAACCTCGTGGAAACCTAGAGGCATGGACTACAACAAGGTAATCGACAGGCTGACCGCTTGGGCTCAGGACAACGTCAATGTGCGCGCGATGGTGCTGACCGGTTCCGCGGCCGCCAACGAGACGCATCCCCTATCGGATCGCGATATCGAGGTGTACGCCACCGACCCGGCCCCGCTCCTTTCAGACGATTCCTGGTGGGATCAACTCGGGGAGGTCCTTGTTGTCGAGCGCCTGGCGAACCCCGGTTGGCACCCCACCCGCTTGGTGTACTACGTCGGCGGCAAGCTCGACCTGACCGTCATCAAGGCCGACGCGCTACCGACGATGCGCTATGAACGGCGCTTCGCCGTCCTCGTAGACAAGGACGGTCATTCCGGCTCACTTCGCCAGGCTGCGGTGCGGAATTCGTTGCCCGACGAGACGGCATTTCATGAGCGACTGGACTGGGGATATGCCGCTGCACTGATGTGTGCGAAGGCGATCGTCCGAGACGAGCCGTGGTCAAGCAAGATCCGCGACCGAGACCTGAAAGCGTCGCTGCTGATGCTGATCGAATGGGATCACCACGCCCGCTACGGACTTGACTACGACGTACGCTTCCTCGGTTCCCGAATGCGGGAATGGATGGACCTCGACGTGCAGCAAGCGCTTGAACAGTGCTGGGGCCAATTCGACGCCGTGGATTCTGCCAATGCCCTGCGCGCTTCAATCATCCTGTTCGCCGACCTTGGCGCGCGTATCGCGGACAAGCTTCGCTTCCAACCCTTCGATCACGACCGCGTTCACCGCGAGGTCGAAGCCATCCTTGCGATGCATACAGATGTCCGCAAGAGGATCCCCAACGGGCACCGAGTGCCCGTTGGGGCAACGGTCTGCGGTCCATGCTGCATGACTCGTTGTCGGCGCCGATAGGGTGGGATTTGCCAGCGCATTCCAACAAGAGGACGCCCATGCCCAGCGCAGTTACCCTCATTAGCTCGAGCACCCTTAGTGCCTCCGCGCAGTACGCGTATGCGGCGACCGTTCCCGGCGCCGCACGCCTCATTTTCCTGGCCGGATCATGCCCCTTGAATAAGGACGGTACGACCGCAGGGCCAGGGGACTACGCAGCACAGGCTGCAAAAGCGATTGAGAACTTGTGCCTTGCCCTGGAAGCCGCCGGTGCCGGCATCGGGGATGTAATCTCCACACGCATCCTTGTGGCATCGACCGAGCGGGCCGACCTGGTAACGGCGTGGGACGTGGTTCGGGCAGCCTTTGGCGAGCACGATGTGCCAAGCACGCTGATGGGAGTCACGGTGCTCGGCTATGAAGACCAGTTGGTAGAGATCGAAGCAATCGCCGCAGTTATTGATTGAACCGGTGCTGTCCGCTCATCAACAGCGAACCGAGTTCCTTTGCTGGATCGATGACGCAGCCAATACCTGAGAACGAAGACATCCCCGAATCTGTCACTAGGGGATCCCTCACCGGGAGAGCCTTGCAGCTTCTGCCGTCATGAGGGCCGGTCTGCGAAATGCGAGCAGGCAAGTTCCATCGCCTCGGCAGGGAACTCGTGCTCTCCATCGAACAGGTATGAGTCGCACACTCTGGGACCGAAGCTGGCAAGCACCGACCGCACTCCGTCCATGGGAAACCACGGGTCCGAGGTCGCGGCTGAGAGGAACACTCTCTGGCCTTGGAGTGTTCTAGCCACCGCAGGCACGTCCCCCGCGGCTGCCAAGCCCGGTACGAACCATGCAGAATTGTGCTTAAGGCGGTGCTTGGCGAACGAGGCCAGCGTGCCGACACCGCAGTTGATCACCCCAACAGAAAGGCGCGGATCGAACGCAAGACTGAAGAATGCCACTTGGCCGCCGAGGGAGTGTCCCATGATGCCGAGGCTCCCGGTAATCTCAGGTTGATCCGTGAGCCACGTCGTCAAGGTCGCTATGTCGCTGGCGTGCTTCGCCTGCAGGCTGCTGCCCCCAGCGATGCGCAGCAGCGCATCGAATTGTTCGTCGTCCCCGCCGCTGGCCGACCAGTTCCGTTGACGTTCTTCGAACCCGATCAGGTCGGGGATGAGCACTCGGACTCCACGTTCGGCGAGCCGGAGGCCATACGCCATTGTTCGGTCGCCGGAGAGGCCAGCCACTTCGGTCTTGCCCAGTGAGAAAGCCCGGGCATGCTGGTGGACGGCAATCACGGTGGGTCCGGCGGGTGCCTGGGGCGTCAGGAGCAGGCAAGGGATAGTGTCATCGTCCCAGGTGTCCACTTCGATCCGTTCGCGTGCTATCGAACCAACGGGGGCGAGCACGCGACGACGGACTGCCTTCGGCGCATAGTGTTCAGGGTCCTCCAATCCCAAGAGTCGACGAACTCCCTCGCGGCCCAACATGTCGTCCATGCCCCAATCCTCTCAGCCCGTCACGGGTTCTGACTGTCAATTTTCCGAAGTCGTCTTCCCGGATAATGTGTGCGCTGCCGTACCGGCGGGGCCTTGCGATTCCTGGCACTCGGTGTGCTTGGATGACAGCATGGATGCCGTTTCCCCCTTCTTGAGCATTCCCGAGGACGTCTGGCTGGCCAGCAATGCCTTGACGTTTGCGTTCTTCGACACGAATCCGACCTCGCCTGGGCACGCTCTGATCGTGCCCAGGCGTCCGATTGCCTCGTGGTTCGATGCGTCGGCCGACGAGCAGACGGCCGCCCTCGCGCTCCTGGGTAGTGTCAAGCGTGAACTGGGCCGACGCTTCAAACCGCATGGGTACAACGTGGGCTTCAATGATGGCGCAGCCGCGGGACAGACCGTGTTCCACGCTCACCTGCATGTCATCCCGCGATATACCAATGACGTGATCGACCCTCGCGGCGGCGTCCGGCACGCGGTCATCGGGCGCGGATACTACGGAAACTAGACGCTCGGGCTCCTGACAAGTTTCAACCGTTCCAAAGCGTCCTTGTTGCGATGGCCCCCTGAATCCGCCGAACTACCAACGAGACTCTCAACGACATAGTTCCCGCCGGAAGCACGCGTCTGTTTTGATGGCATCTGTGGCAGTCTTCTTCTTTGACGGTGACCAGACGCTGTGGGATTTCCAGGCGATGATGAGGCGTGCCCTGGCAGCCACGATCGAAGAGCTCCGCAGGCTTCGGCCCCAGACCGGAGGAGACCTGAGCGTCGAGGCCTTCGTCACCGACCGGGAAGCTGCCGCGGAACGGTTGCGGGGCCAAGTGACCAACCTCGAGCAGGTGCGGCTCGAGGCCTTCAAGCAGAGCCTCGCGCGCCTTCGATTCCGGGACGACGATCTCGCAGCCCACCTCAACGAGTTTTACCTGCAGCATCGCTTTGCCGACGTGATGCTCTACGACGATGTGCTGCCGGTCCTGGCAGAGCTAAGACGAAACCACCAGGTCGGACTCCTATCCAACGGCAACTCGTATCCAAAGAACCTGGGCCTGGAGGATTCCTTCCAGGCCGCCGTCCTGTCACAGGACCACGGCATCGAAAAGCCAGATCACCGGATTTTTGACATCGCCTCAGACCTGTTGCCCGGGGAACCGCGAATCATGGTCGGTGACTCACTGGCCAATGACGTCACCGGAGCCCAAGCCGCAGGTTGGACCGGCGTCTGGCTCAACAGGGAGGGCGCCTCGGCCCCGAACGCTGCACCAAACCTGGAGATTCGAAGCCTGCACGAACTCCTCCTCATGGCGAAGACATTGTGCCCTTAGCAGCTCGATGGGGATCCGCTTTGCGGCACAGATTTGCCGATGCCGATTGCCGGCTTTCGGCACGAAACGGTGGCATATTGTGGTCGAATGAACTTCGCAGCGACTCCGGTACTGAAGAACAGCAACGTGATCCTCGAGCCTTTGCACCCGGCACACCGAGACGATCTCGCTGAAGCCGTAGCGGCTCAAGAACTCTGGCGCACCTGGTACACCCACATCCCAACGCCAGAAATGATGAGCGATGAAATCAACCGTCGGCTTGCGCTGCAACACGAGGAGCGCATGGCGCCGTGGGCCATCATCGAGGCCTCATCCGGACGAGCCGTTGGCATGACAACATACTGCAACCTCGACCCAGCGAATCGACGCCTGGAAATCGGATCAACCTGGCTAGGCAAAAGAGCCCAGCAGGCCGGGATCAACACGGGAGCCAAGACACTCCTGCTGACGCGCGCGTTCGAGGAGCTTGGCTGTCTTGCGGTCGAATTCCGAGCTCACTGGCACAACAGACAGTCACGAGCTGCAATTGAACGCCTGGGAGCCAAACAGGACGGGGTACTCCGCAAACACACGGTGTTCGAGAACGGTACGATCCGCGACACCGTCGTGTACTCGATCATCGACGACGAGTGGCCGACGGTGAAGTTCGCCCTGCACGAGCGGACCGCTACATGAGAACAGCCCGCTGACGGACCGACTATCCGGGCACGCGAGCCAGATAGTGTAGTCGATCATGATCTGGTTGTTCGTAGCAATTGCGCTGGTGTTCGCAATCTTGCTCTGGGGAGAGTTTGCCCATTGGCGGTCGTCTCGGCGCAGACTCGGAGGCCAGCTCAGTCACGGGACTGACGAGGTAGTTGTCGTCCTCGGCTCTCGGAACCGTGGCGCACGCGTCAACCTCATCAATCGGTGGCGTGTGCGCGCAGGACTCAGGTCGCTAACGCCAGCCTCAGGGTCCTCGGTGCTTGTGCTCTGCGGTGGTGCCGTCGGCAGCGATGTGACTGAGTCGGAGCTGATGGCGGTTTATGCGCGTGAAAAGCGCCGCTACGCGGGACCGATTGTCACCGAGAGTTGATCTTGCTCAAGCCCGTGATGGCTGCGTTCGGTGTCAAGAACCTTCCCTCTACGCCAGTCTGAGCCCACTCCGGTCAGCCACCGGCTAACGGGACACCGAGACCGCTCCCCATCCGGCGCCGGTGGCTGGCGGGGTCCAACCTCGCCACCGGATGTCCCACGGAACAGTGCCTTGACTCAGGCTCTGCTCGACGGCGGCGCACGACGCAATGAGTCGCTGGGCGTCGGCCGGGTCATAGATGCCCATCGACACGGCGAGTTCAAGCTCGTCTTCGTCGCGGCGCTCCCATGAGGAGAAGTCGGCAGCGACGATGAGGTCCAGTGTTTCGTCCATGGTGTCGAACCCAAGAGCGGTCCGCTTCAGCGGTTGTTGGAAGTTTACGTACCAGGATATGACGCCTCCGTTCTCGGGGACTGAGGCGAACACTTCGAAGGGCTGGCCGTGCGGTGCGATACGGAGCATCCCCGGGGCGACGAATTCTTTCTTCCTCAAGCCCCATTCGCCGGACAACCACATCGAGAAGGTCTTCTCGCCGTGCTCGACGGCCAGGGGATAGTCGATGAGCGTGCCCGGGGCCAGATAGGACACCAACTGATCATCGGTGTCCTCGATCACGGTGACGGGCCGGGCCGTCCATACTTTGCTGTCAAGCACCTCCCGGATCAGGATCCGTTCGCCGGGCCGAAAGGTGCGCAATTCCACAGACATTGACTCAGGCTACCGGCACTTCTTTGGGATGGCGGGCAACGATGCCTGCCATGTCATTGTGCTGCAGACAAGGACTCCACACGGCCTTCAGGCTTCCGCGGTGGACCCCGACGGACGTCCGGGCTGTGGTGCCTGCGGCGCGCTGGGGTCATGTCGATGGTCGGTCGTGATTGAGTGGGGTCATGCCGACAAATGTTGAGATCAAAGCGCGTGTGGACCGTCTCGAAACGCTGCTGCCGGTGATCGCGGCGCTTGCTGATGCGGGTCCGGAGCACGTCGTGCAGGACGACACGTTCTTCTCCTGCGAGGGCGGCCGGCTCAAGCTCCGGGCTCTCCGCGATGACCACGGCGTGCTGATCTACTACCGCAGGGCAGATGAACTGGGCCCGAAAACCTCGTTCTACGTCCATTCGGAGACCTCCGACCCCGACGGGCTGCGGTCGGTCCTGGCGCTGGCCTACGGCGAGTCCGGCCGTGTACGGAAGCGCCGCATGGTGTTCCGGATCGGCCAGGCACGGATCCACCTTGACCGCGTTGACGGCCTGGGTGACTTCCTCGAACTTGAGGTCGGGGTAGAAGACGGGCTAGAGCCCGACGCCGCGACGTCTGAAGCGCATCGTCTGGTCGCTGCGTTCGGTATTGAGGCCGGCGCCATGGTCAGTGGTGCCTACGTGGACCTCCTCAGCGCTCTCGCAAGTGATTCCACACGTGGGCATGATGCCAGGACCACCTGACGCGGCATTCCGCAGATCCGGATCAGCGGAGAGTGTCCACACAGGGCTGCCGAATCCAAGGAATTGAAACGCCCCACGTTTGCAATCGGACGGCCTCCCCGCGGATGCCCGGCCCTTTAGGCTGAGTGCCATGGCTATCGTTCACAAAGCAACGCTGACTCCTTCGAAAGTGGAGCTCCTCCAGCAGTGGCTGCCCAACCAAACGTGGTTCGCGGGGAACGGGGCAACGCATCTTAGGCGTATCGGCTCCTTCCGCTTTGACGATCCTGACGGGGACGTCGGCATCGAAACACTTCTCGTGGCGAGTGACATATAGAGGTTCCCCTCTCCCGGAGGCCGACCTGTTCCTGATTGGCACCCTGGAGCACTCTTTTCTCGGAACACGATGGATTTATGATGCTGCTGGTGACCCCGTGTATGTATCCGCCCTGACCGCCGCCATCTTGACCGGCCAGCCACAGGCCGACCAATCTTTCGAGGTCGACGGAAGGCTGGAAATGATGCCTGAGTCGGTACACCTGCAGAGCTCGGGAACGCCGGACACCAGCGTTCCAATCATCTGCTCATCAGTGTCTGGCACCGTGGACGGCGTGACAGCCATACTTGCGGGGGACCTGGAGTTGTCGGTTAACCGGGTGCTAAATCTCGTCCAAGAAACGGCTGAACAGAGGGTCCTCACAGCCACATGGTGCGAACAAACCATCCCAGTGCAACTCGCATCGGTCAGATGCCGAAAGGGTGTCGTCCACTCTTGAAGAAACGATCTGCGCACCCGACATCGACATTCCTTGCAGACGCCCTCAGAAACTGACAGATCCGGAGCAGGGGAGTGTCCCGTCATGGGGTGTCCCGGCTCCAAGGAAATGAGACTCCACTGCGGCCACCCGCTACCACCCGATGATCGCGCGAATAGCAAGCGCAGTGTCCTTGGGCCTTTCATTGCCGATGGCCATGACATGCGCATCAAGTCGAGCTTCGCTCAGGATCTGGTTTAGTTCCACGCTGCGATGCAGGTGCCAGGACAACTCCGGACTATCGGGCTCGTGCCGATTCCTAAGCCGCTTCTGAACAGTGTCGAGAGGCGGATCCAGACGGACAACGGTCAGGTCTCCTCCGCCCAGGGCCGTGCGATAGCGTTCAACCTCGGTAGGGCTCTCAATGACCCCGGCCAGGATGAAACGTCGTACTCCGGCCTCGCTGTAGTTTGTTGCAACTGCTTGGAGGTTCCGGAGTTCGAGTTCATGGTTGAACCGATCTGTTGGCGGTGCGGGCCAGCTTCGCCGCAGCTGATCCAGATCGATGATGGCATTGCTGATTCCGTCCTCAGCGAGGATCCGGTGCAGGGCTTCGCCCGTTGTCGTCTTTCCGGAACCAACCGTGCCATTGAGGAATACGCTCTGAAGATGAGGGGCCATCCCAGGAGTCTAGGTGACGTGTTAACTTCAACAGCCTCGGCAGCTGTCCCTCTTCGAAGGGAATTGGGACAGCCGAGGGCTCAGGTCGGATGAAGTGACGAGTTTAGATGTTGACGTGATAGTTGAGTGCCAGGTCAGCAGCGTTGACGCCGCGGATGCCCCAGTTGACTCGCGGACTCTCGAGGATCGTTATCTCAAGGCTGTGTGGGTCAATGCCTGCCTCGGCTTCGATGCGCGCAAAGAGTTCGGAAATGAGGTTGCGTTTCGCCTGCTCGGTCCGCCCTTCGAACATCGAGATTTCGATGATCGTGTAGTCCCCGCCGCGGTCCTCGGGATAAATGAAGTTGTCCTCGGTAAGGGGAACGAAGCGCTGGAATTTCTTCTCAGGTGGGTAATCAAGGGTCGCGACGATCGCGGTGTGTATCGCGCTTGAAAGCGATGCGCGGTGCTGCTCGATCGAGCTCCGGAGTCCGTAAATAGTGACCTGTGCCATGCCGCCACTCTACTGATGCTGCGGGCGCGCTAGCAGGTCAGCGCGAACTGCTTGCTCAACTCCTCCATGGCTGAGCCGTTCTGCCAGGAGGGATGTGAGTTGGTGATACGACTGCTGGAGGCTCATGGGGTCGAAGTCCGACCGCGAAATCACGTGAACGCGTATTTGCTCTGACTCGTCAAGGGTCGGCTCCCCGACCCTGTGGCAGCCAGTCGCAAGGACGTGGTGTACTCGGTTCGTTTGGTTGCCCCAGTTGGCCCATGTTGCGCCCAGGGATGTCAGCTGCTCGGCCCGGAAGCCCGTCTCTTCGCGTAGTTCCCTGGCTGCTGCCTCAATCGCTGACCCGTCGGAGGCTTCAACGACACCCCCTGGAAGCCCTATGCCGACCGTTCCTGCTCCATGGTGGTACTCCTCCACCAGGACAACCTCTCCTCCGGTAGTAAGAGCAAAAACGGATACCCACTCGCTTTGCGTCAGAACGTAGAAAGGATCGATCGTGATGCCGTCGCTGCGAAGACAGGAGTCGGCCCGGAGGTTGACCCAGCGATCTGAAATGACTGGTCGTGAGCTCAGCGTCGCCCATTTTTCGATGCTCATCGTTCCTCATTCCTCGTGGGAGTACGTTTGGGGCCACGATATCTCCATGCGTGGCCTGGCATAATCGCTGCCACGCCGTTCGCGGGACCGCCGCCGAACGCTGTGAGAAGCACCTTATAGCCGGCCATGGGTCGCCCGTGCTCGATCGAGCTCTCGTGTCTGTAAATAGTGACCTGTGCCATGCCGCCACTCTACTAATGCTGCGGTTCCGGGCCCTGCAAGCCATGACTGGCGGTACGCGGTCGGGCACGTAGCAATTGCGCGACGTGTTTGGGCGCTGCCCTGCTCCTCATAAGGCGAAGTGCTTGAGGACATCTCTTGCCACTTGGCCGGGTTTGCGTTGTGTTGTTTCGATGATGGCTTCGTCCAGGCCTGCTGCGGTAAGTGCGGAGTTGAGCTGGCGATAGCGCTTGAGATGCCATTGAAGGCTGGAGTCCTGCTCGGGCGTGTAGCGGCGGCGGAGCCGCTTTTCTGTCTCCTCTTCGGTGGCTATGAGACGGATGGGCCGGACGGGTAACTGGAATATGGCTTCGTAGCGCGTGCGGTCCTGGAGGCCGGCGATGACTCCGCTAACGACGAGTTGTCGTGCACCCGTGTTTTGGTAGTTGCGCCAGACGGCAGCCATGTTGGCGGCTTCAGTCTCAGTGTTTGTGGGGTCGTTTTCGCTTGGGGGCCATGAACGATGGAACCAATCGACATCCATCAGGCTGAAAGGCTTCCGGGCTTCTGAAAGCAAGTCACCAATGTGGTCCAGGGCTGATGTTTTCCCGGCACCGTAGGTCCCGTTGAGGAAAATGACGAAGTCTGTTGGGCTCACGTTGAGTCTCTCTGAAGCGGTATTGAGCAATCGAACCGGAACGGCAGGCTGGTCTTCGCCAAGCGAGGCATCTCCGGCTTAGTCCACCGTTCCAAGTGATCAGGCCGGCGGCAGCGTCGCCTCAGCTGCCGGCCAGCTCCAGATCCCGGATCGGAGCAGCAGGACTGACCTTACCTCTACTTGGAGATGGTCCGGGTCTGGAGAAGCAGCGAATGCAGGACTTCTGTGTTGAGACTGAAGTGACCTTCGTCGTGCAGGAGGATGCCAAGTTCCTGGAGCACAGCCAGGTGCGGCAAGGCTTCCTGTGCTGAAATCCCGATCAGGTCTTCGATCTCTTGGCCGGTATGCCAATTCCCGGCTCTGATGCTTCTGAGGATCGCCATCCTGGGTGCACGACGGATGGCGTTCAGCGCGTGCAGGGCAGCCCCGTGGCTCCCGTTGACCGGCGCCACAGGAGCCGTGATCAGTGCATTGGGCATGTCTGTCCTCTCATTCCATGCGCCGCCGGTTCGGGGAATCCGCTGAACCAGGAGCATCACTGTCTATACCGGACAGGGCCTGATTCGTGACGCTATTGCGTTGGAAGGACGGGGTTCTCTGTCCGTTCGGCGTCACGAAATGCGGCGCGGCCGGTACTAAACCAGGACGGTTTTGTTGGAGTCGGGGCATGAAGGCCCCGCGTCAGGTTAGGAGAACACCATGGCCGCTGGCTTTGAACTGTATCTGGACGGGGAGGGGGACCACAGGTTCCGTTTGGTCGCAGTGGATGGTTCGGTGATGCTCACCTCGGAGGCTTATCCCCATGAGGACGCTGCCATCGCCGGCATCCGGTCCGCGCAAGAAATCGCAGTAGCCGGGCGCATCGTGGATCTGACGGGTTCAGTCGCCAATGCCTGACGCTTCTCATGGCTGAACATGTAGTTGGTACCGGATCGGAGTCCTTTTGGACGAGGGCCACGAACGTCGACCCCGGCTGTAGCTGCCCGCGATGGCGTTACCATCCCGTGTACCCAAAACCCACTGATCCGCACTGCCCTAAACACGGCGATAACGGCTGATTCCGGGGAGAGGCTAACGGCTAATAGATCTCGGTGATGTGCGACCAGACCGCCCGCCAGGCACCGTCGGTCAGCTCATAGAGGTCCGTGTGCCAGTAGTTGGCTGGGGGCATCGGAGATCCTCCGAAGATCACTTCCCGGCGTGCCCGACAGCGCAGAACGGCGGCGTCCCCGTGAAACCGCACAGCGATGTCTCCTGGTTCCCACCGCACATACTTGACGGTTCCGGACTCCACCGCAGAGAGGTACTCGTCCCGACTCATGTTCTCGCCGATCGCCGTGATGATCTGAAAGGCCGGACTGTGAAGTAACCGGGCGACAGCCATATCTCCTGAGACCAGAGCCTGAATCCGAGTTCGTTCGACTGAGCGCAGCTGCTCTGTTGGATCTGCCAGCGGGTTGTTCATTGTTCCTTTCATCCGGCCGGATGCGAACGTTTCGAGGTAGCCGAAGACAAGTTGGCTTATATTTTGGCACGACAGGGGAGAGGCAGGGTTCCAGCGGCTTTCTTGCTCTCTCCGTTCCGTTCCGGCGCCGAATCCAAGCCGCGATGAGGCTTGTTGTCCACACGAATAAGGATTCCAGTTCGGCTGGTATCACGTCATTTATGAAGATAATTCGGGAGATTGTCTACATGTGAGTAGGATCACTACCTGGGGGAAAGACACAGTCTCAACGTGGAGGACATGTGGAAAAGATCCGCCTTAGTGTGATGACGGCCTTGATGTGAACGCTCACGACGTGGCCGAGACCCGGGAGAGCGCCTCTGTGACCCTCTCTGATCCGGACGGTGAGGCCGGAATTGTCCGGGCCAGCGCCGCGGCGGACCCTCATGCGATGACGATGCTGCACCTGGAACATTGGGATGCCGGCGTTGCTTTTGCCTACAGCCTGACCAGGGACCATAACGACGCCGAAGAACTGGCGGCACATGCCTTCCTCAAAGTCCTGTCGGCTATGCGGTCAGGGAAGGGCCCCTCAGGACCCTTTCGTCCCTACTTTTTCCGTGCGATCCGTACCAGCACAGCGGATCACTGGCGCAGGCGAAGCTACGAATACGCCACGGAACACGTTCCCGAAACTTCTGCCGAAGACGGTGGATATGCATATGTCGACGGAAAGCGGGAACGGGACATGGCATCGCGGGCCTTCGCGGCGCTTCCCCGGCGATGGCAGCAGGTTCTTTGGCATGTTGATGTGGTTGGGCTGCGACCACGGCAACTGGCGCCGATCCTGGAAATTGAGGCCAACGCGGTTTCCGCGTTGGTGCGAAGGGCGCGCCGTGGACTGCGCGAAGCCTATCTCGTTGAATATGTCGGGAGTGCAGCCGGGGAACGATGCCGGGAGTATTTGCCGCTGCTGGCCCGTATGGTGATGGATACCGCCTCGCGCCGAGACATTCTGAAGGTGAATCTTCACCGCCATATCTGTTCGGACTGTACAGCGGCCGTGCAGGGCCTGCGTGAAGTGCATTCACGAATGCGGGCTGCCGGCACGCCGCTGGTCTTTGGTGCAGTGATTTCGATGCACATGGCAGGGCACTTGGATTCCGGCATATCCGTCCAGGGGTTCCTTCACGCTTCCGGCGTAGCCGATGTGGTCGATCGAATGAGCACCCTCACGGACGTGAAGAAGGCGATTCTCGGGGCGGCCGTGCCAGTGCTGCATGCGTTGGCGCGCACATTGGGACTTCGTTAACCGTTCCAGTTCCGAAGACTCATCGGGCCGCTGTGGCCTGAGACCACACCGCCTGCCAGATGGGCCCCTTCCTCTCATAGCAGTGAGTGTGCCAGTACGCGCTGCGCGGGACAGCCTGACCATCATAGGTGGCCTCAAGTTCGGCCCGGTATCGAAGTATCGCCAAGTCACCGCTGACGCGAACCGACATCTCTCCGGGTTCGAATATTGCGTAGTCAATGCGGCCGCTCTCTATCGCACCGAGATACTGATCCCGTGTCATCGAAACCCCGCCCGGCGTGACCAGATGGAAGTCCTGGCTGTGGAGCCACGGCTTACCGACCGCATCCTGCCGTATTCCCGGGCTCCTGGGTTCGCGCAGCAGAAAGCTGGTATTCCTCCTCAAACCAAGTATCAGCATTGGCAGAAGAAGCTACGGATAACGACTGGGTGCCGAACGTTCCGCGCATATAGTTCGATGTCTTCGTAGCTGACGACCGCTCCAGTGCAGCACCAGTGGCCGGCCGCCGGTAGTGGTGTCTTGGTGTCTGTGGAAAACGGATGCGATTGCAGCCCCTGCGGGCGGGCGCTGGCGATGGAAGCGTGTCATCGACTGTGCGACGCGGACTCTTCGGCGTGTCCCTGTTTAGGTCGTGAGTGCGGCCGCCGCAGGTGGGCGCGGTGCGGTAAGTCTGGCTGTGCCCTATCGGCTCCCTATGTGTGAGAGGGGAGATGCCAAGGTGTCAGGCATCTCGTCTCTTTTCCATCACGGGGTCGGAACTCGACAGTTAGTGAACATGTGGTGATCGCAGTGATGTGAGCCTTTTTGTGCTGATTTAGCAGGGATCTTTTCTCCTCATCTATGGTCGCAAAACCTGCCCTTGCATAGACCGCCGGGAGCCGGGAAGACCATGCTGTCAAAGGTCCCAAAACAGCTTTCTGCGTAGGCGCAGCCATCGAGAGGCACTCTTGAAGCCCCTGGCTACGATGAGAGCTGGGGAGGCCCGAACTAAGTCCCGCCTTGTAAAAGGCCCTCAAGCCCGGGGACAAAGCGCGGGTCATTCTCGCCGTAAAGTCGTCGCGTTCCTAAGGACTCCCGGCCGTCTCAAGGGCTCACTCGATGATTGCGAAGAACTCCGAGTTCATGAGGGCTCATTGAGAATGACTACAAGAGGCGGATCGCGGCGTCCTCGTTCCATCCCGCTGATGTAGGTGCGGTCGATCTTGACATGATTGGCGAAGGCTTCCTGGGATCATCACCTGCGTTGATGACGCAGGTCGCGCGTGCGTTGCGATGCACCAAACTGCTCATAGATGAAGCGATTTCGATAGGTCGCCGAAGAGTCCTCGGACTATGAGCATATTGAAGCGTTCGGGGTCATGAAAACGTTCGATCCGTTCTCTGGATGCTTATTAGACCTGGAGGAGCCCACATGCACGAAGACGAATGGCTCGGCGTCGCCGCTGCGGCCGAGCGCCATCATTGCAGCACCAAGACCATTTGGCGACGTATCAAGCAGGGTGGTTTGCCGGCGCGCACTGAGAAGATGAGTGGCCGCGACGGTCGCCCGGTCATCAAGACGATGATCCGAGTCGCCGACCTGAACGACGCATTCGGACGGACTGCACACGACGACCATGTCCGGAAGGTCTGTGAGGCTGCGCCTCCGTTGACAGCCGAGCAGGTGACCGTCATTGGCAAGGTGCTCCTGGACCATCTCCAAGAGCGTGACGCCAAGCGACGAAGCTCCGGCGGAGCTGGACCGTCGATGTAGAGGACCGACGGTCGGTCCCGGTTCTCCAGAGCGGCCTTGCCGCTCGACCGCTCTTCGGCGGCCTGGCGGACGGCCTCTCCCTTCGACTGCGTCCCTTCCAAGTTGAAGTCCACAGGTCGTACTCTGGTCCGTAGGCAGGGCGCGTTGTGGTGACGTCCTCCGGGCGAGAAACGACCGCTGACCTGCGGAAACGCGCCCCTTCTCACTATCTAAAGTTCAACGTATCTAACGTGTGTAGTCTGGCTACTTCGACCGGTCCCTCAATGCCTACGGCAGGGAGGGGGAGGAATGCCGACGCTGCGCCGCAGCGGGGATTGTCAGCCTGATGAAGCGCGAGCAGTTCATGAACCGGTCCTCCTACACGTGCCCCGTGTGCCAGCCGCGGCCCCGGAACGGCCGCTGGTGACCATTGCCACCGGCCGTTCCGGGCCGTAAATCCGGGGATCCCGGCCGCGTGGCAGTAGATTTAGGGCAGGACAAGCAGCCGCTGCCGCCACTCAGGAGATCCGAAAAACCTTGCACCTCAAAAGTCTGACCGTCCGTGGCTTCAAGTCGTTTGCATCCGCAACGACCTTCGACTTTGAGCCCGGAGTCACCGCTGTGGTGGGCCCCAACGGCTCGGGCAAGTCGAACGTGGTGGATGCCCTGGCCTGGGTCATGGGGGAGCAAGGTGCCAAAACCCTGCGCGGCGGCAAGATGGAAGACGTCATTTTCGCCGGTACCTCCGGCCGGCCGCCGCTGGGCCGCGCGCACGTCTCGCTCACCA
Source organism: Arthrobacter sp. ISL-5 (assembly GCF_018613835.1). Taxonomy (GTDB): domain Bacteria; phylum Actinomycetota; class Actinomycetes; order Actinomycetales; family Micrococcaceae; genus Arthrobacter. The sequence continues at coordinate 100,737 of NZ_JAGGPM010000043.1, forward strand.
TCGACAACACTGACGGCGCACTTCCCATCGAGTACAGCGAAGTCACGATCTCCCGCACGCTGTTCCGTACCGGCGGCTCGGAATACGCCATCAACGGGGCCGGCTGCCGGCTGCTGGACATCCAGGAGCTGCTCTCCGATTCGGGCCTGGGACGCGAGATGCATGTCATTGTGGGCCAGGGCCAGCTCGACAAGGTCCTGCACGCCACGCCCGAGGACCGGCGCGGCTTCATTGAGGAAGCCGCCGGCATCCTCAAGCACCGGCGCCGCAAGGAGAAGACGGTCCGCAAGCTGGAGGCCATGCAGGCCAACCTCCAGCGGCTCAGCGACCTCACGGGAGAAATCAGGCGGCAGCTGACGCCGCTCGGCAAGCAGGCGGAGGTTGCCCGGCGTGCCCAGACCGTCCAGTTCGAGGTCCGGGATGCCCGGGCCAGGCTGCTGGCCGATGACCTCGTCCAGCTGCGGAACATCCTCGCCCAGGACGTCGCCGACGAATCCGCCCTCAAGGCCCGCCGCGCCGTCGTGGAACAGGAACTCGAGGCCGGCCGCCAGCGCCAGGCCGTCCTGGAACGGCTCGCGGCGGAAGCGACCCCCCGCCTCAATGCCGCCCGGGACACGTGGTACCAGCTGTCCGCAGGCCGCGAACGGCTGCGATCGCTTGGATCGCTGGCCCGGGAGCGCCACCGCCTGCTGGGCTCGGCGGACGCAGCGCCGGACCCCGGCCGCGACCCGGAGCAGCTGGAAAAGCAGGCCGCCCGCGTCCGGGGCGAACAGGCTGAGCTCGAACGGGACATCGTCAACCGGCGCAGTGCCCTCGAGGCAGCCACCCGCGCAAAAACCGAAGCGGAAAACGCCGCAGCCGCCGAAGAGAAGCGCCTCACGGCGGCGCTGCGCGCGGCGGCGGACCGTCGTGAAGGCCTGGCCAGGCTGGCCGGCCAGGTGGGTGCGGCGAGGTCACGCGTGGAATCGGCGCAGGCTGAAGTCGGCAGGCTCCGCGAATCACTCGCCGCCGGTGATGAGCGGCGGCGGCGGGCACAGACCGAGTTCACGGCGCTTGAATCCCAGGTCGCGGGCGTCGAAGACGGCGAGGAGTCCCTCGACGCGGAATACGAGGAAGCCAGCGCCGCGCTGGACGCCGTCCTGGCCGAGATCGAATCGCTCAGGGGTTCCGAAAGGGAAGCCGTGCGTGAACGCGACACCCTCAAGGCCCGGCGCGAGGCCCTGCAGCTCGGCCTCAACCGCAAGGACGGTTCCGAGCATGCCCTCGGTGCCGGACTGCCCGGCATCGTCGGATCGCTGGCCTCCGCCCTGGCCGTTGAAGCCGGGTATGAGGCAGCCGTTGCCGCCGCCCTCGGCAGCGCCTCGGACGCCGTCGTCGTGCAGGACAGCGGAACGGCTGCGGCACTGGTGCAGCTCCTAAAGGACGACGACGCGGGCCGGGCCACGCTCCTGCTCGAATCGCCGCCGGCCGCACACTCCGCTGCTGCTGACCGGACCGCGGACCGCGGAACGTTGCCGGCAGGTGCCCGCTGGGCCGCGGACCTGGTCGACGCCGCCGGTGCTGCCGCGGCGGCGGTACAAAACTTGCTCTCGGCGACGGCAGTCGTCGGGGACCTGGACGCGGCGGCGAGCCTGATCGCCGGGCGGCCGGACCTCACGGCCGTCACGCATGCGGGTGACGTGTTCACGTCACTGACCGTCACCGGCGGTTCCGCCAAGGCGCCGTCGCTGCTTGAGGTGCAGGCCGCCGTCGACGACGCCGGGTCACGGCTGGAGGCCGTCACGGCCACACTGGAGCAAAGCCGCTTTGCGCTCGCCGCCGCAGAGGCCCGGCGCGCTGAGGCGCAGGACCGGGCGGACGCCGCGCTGGAAAGGCTGCATGAATCCGACGCGCGCCTCGCGGCGGTGGCTGAACGGCTGGGGCACCTGAACTCCGTCCTGCGCAGCGCCGTGGGAGAGAGCGAACGGCTGGCCGCGTCCCTGGCGCGGGCCGAGGCCAACATCGGAACGGAGCAGGAGGCCCTGGCCGGGATCGCCGCGCGGCTGGCGGCGGCCCAGGACGCCCCGGCCGAGGAAGAACCGTCCACTGAAAACCGTGACGCACTGGCACTCGCCGCGTCCCTGGCCCGGTCTGCCGAGATGGACGCCCGCCTGTCGCTGCGAACCGGCGAAGAGCAGCTGGCGGCAATCGGCAACAGGGCGTCGTCCCTGGAGCGGGCGGCGGCCTCGGAACGCCGTGCCCGGCAAGAGGCAGCCGAGCGGGCCCGCCGTCGAAGGATCCAGGCCGGACGGGCGGCAGCCGTATCCGCCGCGGTGGAGCAGATCATCCGGTTCAGCGATGTCTCCGTTGAACTCGCCGGACACGAGCGTGACCTCGCCGAGCAGAACAGGGAGCAGCGGGACAGTGAGCTGGCGGCCGTCCGCACCGCCAACGACGCCCTGGCCCGGGAACTGGCTGAACTGACGGATTCCGTGCACCGCGATGAGCTGGCGCGGGCACAGCAGCGGCTCCGGATCGAGGCGCTGGAGACAAAGTCGGTGGAAGAGCTCGGGCTCACTGCGGACCAGCTGGTGGCGGACTACGGGCCGGACCAGCCGGTACCCGTGCCGGCTGAGGCGTCCGCGGACAAGTGGGCAGCCCCGAGGGCGCCGGTTGATGACGACGGCAAGCCCCTCGCGGAGGGCAAGCCCTTTGTCCGCGCGGAGCAGGAAAAGCGGCTCCGCAAGGCCGAACGCGACCTGTCATCCCTGGGGAAGGTCAACCCGCTGGCGCTGGAGGAATTCGCGGCACTGGAGGAGAGGCACCAGTTCCTTAATACCCAGCTGGAGGACCTCAAAGCCAGCCGCAAGGACCTGCTGGACATCATCAAGGAAGTCGACGACCGCGTGCAGAAGGTCTTCGCGGAAGCCTTCGCCGACACGTCAGCACAGTTCGTGCGGGTCTTCGCCAGGCTGTTTCCCGGCGGCGAAGGCAGGCTCGTCCTGACCGACCCCGGCGACATGCTGACCACCGGCATCGAGGTCGAAGCCAGACCCGCCGGGAAGAAAATCAAGCGGCTCTCCCTGCTCTCCGGCGGCGAACGGTCCCTGACCGCGGTGGCCCTGCTTGTGGCGATCTTCAAGGCTCGGCCCTCGCCGTTCTATGTCATGGACGAGGTCGAGGCCGCGTTGGATGACACCAACCTGGGCCGGCTCATTACGATCTTTGAAGAACTCCGCGAGTCCAGCCAGCTGATCGTGATCACCCACCAGAAGCGGACCATGGAAGTGGCGGACGCCCTTTACGGCGTGACCATGAGGGGCGACGGCGTCTCCACCGTCATCAGCCAGCGCCTAGGAGCCGAAGTCTAGGCAGCAGGCGTTGTCCGCACCGCCCGCGGCTGTTGTGAGAAGCTAGGGGAGTGAACGACATCCTCCCTATTCTCCTGCCCATTCTTGCTGTCCTGGCGGTCATCGGCGGCCTAGTTCCGGTACTGATGAAGGCCCGGAAGTCCGGAACCAAATACTCCGGAACCCGGGACGCCAACGATCCGGCGTCGCCGCTCGGCGGCGGAGGGACCCTTGTTGAGGACGGCCCCGTGGTGCCTGCCGAGCGCAAGGCGCCGGACGCCGTCGACCTTGAAGGCTTCGAAGCCGACGTCCCCGACGACGCCGCCAGCCTGGAAACCATTGCGGTGGAGACCCCGCTGCCCGTGGCGGGGCGCCTCACCCGGCTGCGGGAGCGCCTGGTCAAGTCGAACAACGTGCTCGGCAAGGGGCTGCTGGCGCTGCTCTCCAGCGACAAGATTGACGAGAACGTCTGGGATGAGGTGGAGGAGACACTGCTTCTCGCCGACCTTGGCACCGAACCCACCATGCAGCTGGTTGATGCCCTGCGCGAGCGCGTGAAGGTGCTGGGCACGCGCGATCCCGAGCACGTGAAGGCCCTGCTCCGCGAGGAACTCATCAAGCTCGTGGACCCGGACATGGACCGGAGCCTGCGGATCGAACGGCACGACGGCAAGCCGGCCGTGATGATGATCGTGGGCGTCAACGGAGTGGGCAAGACCACCACTGTGGGCAAGCTGGCCCGGGTACTTGTCGCCGAGGACAAGGATGTTCTGCTCGGTGCCGCCGACACCTTCCGGGCCGCGGCCTCGGAACAGCTGGCGACATGGGGCCAGCGCGTGGGGGTCCCCACTGTGAAGTCCGACATCCACGGCGCGGATCCGGCATCCGTCGCCTATGAGGCGGTCAAGGCGGGCATCGACCAGGAAGTCGACGTCGTCATGATCGACACCGCCGGACGCCTGCAGAACAAGGTTGGCCTCATGGACGAGCTCAGCAAGGTCAAGCGCGTCATCGAAAAACTGGCGGAGGTTGACGAGGTCCTCCTCGTCCTGGACGCCACGACGGGCCAGAACGGCCTGAACCAGGCTCGCGTCTTCTCCGAAGTGGTCAACATCACCGGCATCGTCCTGACCAAGCTGGACGGGACCGCCAAGGGCGGCATCGTCGTCGCCATCCAGAAGTCCCTCGGCGTGCCCGTGAAGCTCATCGGACTCGGCGAGGGCGCGGACGACCTCGCCCCGTTCGAGGCAGAAGGCTTCGTCGACGCCCTGCTGAACTAGGCGCCCCACCCAGCTCCGACCCAGCTCCGCCGCCCGCCCCCTCAACTAGGTAGCAGCTCGCGCCGTTTTCAGCCCTGAGAACGGCGTGAGCTGCTACCTAGTTGGGCCGGTCAGCGTCCTCAATGTGCCGCTGCACCGTCTCCCGGGCCAGCAGCCAGGCTGCCGCAGCGAGCAGCAGGACGCCGCCGGTCACGGCGAACGCCCAGCCGTAGCCCAGCTGGTCCGCCAGCAGCCCGGCGAACACCGGGCCGAGGATGGCGCCGATATCCGCCGTCATCTGATAAGCGGCCAGCACGCGACCCCCGGACCGCTCGCGGCCGATCACGTCCGCGACAGCCGCCTGCTGGGCCGGCCCCAGCAGCCCCGCACCGACGCCGGCGAGCGCGGACGCGGCCAGGAACCAGCCCAGCCCGTTTGTCAGGCCGATCCCGCCGGTCGCGGCGCCGGTGAGCACCAGCCCGGCGGTCATCATCGGCTTGCGGCCCAGACTGTCCGCCAGCCTGCCCGAAAAAGTAAGGGCAACAGCGTTGCCCGCAGCGAAGACCGCCAGCGCCCAGCCGGCCGCCTCCGGACCGGAGCCGAGTGCCGTGACCGCAAACAGGGGCACCGTGGCCATGCGCACGCCGAACGTTGCCCAGCCGTTGGCAAAGCTTGAAAAAAGCGCCGCCCGGTACGCGCTGTCCCCGAGGGCCTCACCGAGTTTCATGGGCGGGGCCGCAGAACCGTCGCGGCGTCCGTTGCCGGGCACATGGCTGAGCTGCGTCTGCACCACGAGCGCGGCCAGGACCAGCGCCCCCGCATAGGCGAGGAAGGGAACTCGCAGCCCGAACCCGGCCAGCAGGCCGCCCACGATGGGCCCACACACGTTGCCGATCAGGAACGCCGAAGCGTAGGCGCCCGAAACCCTGCCGCGGCTTTCGGGCGGTGCAAGCCGGATGACGAGTGCCATGGAAGCGACCGTGAACATCACCGATCCGGCGCCGCCCAGCCCCCGGAACACCAGAAGCTGCCAGTAGTCCTGGGCAAAGGCGCAGGCCGCCGTGGATGCCGCCACAATCAGCAGTCCCGCCACATAGACAGGGCGCTCACCCAGCCTGCCGATCAGCGCCCCGCCGGCAGGAGCGAACACCAGCCGCATGAAGGCAAAGATGCTGACAATCACGGCGGCGGCCGTGGCGCCGACGTCGAAAGTGGTCGCGAACTGCGGCAGTACCGGCGCCACGAGGCCGAATCCGAGGGCGATCAGGAACGCCGCGACGAGCATCACCTTGATGTCACGGGGCAGCCGGGCGTCGCCGGTCCGCCGGCCGACGCTAAACCGCAGTCTGCTGGCGGCGGGACGGGGGCGTGGCGTCATATACGGGTGATCCTTGCGAAAAGGGCCGGAAGGGCGGATTGCGAGTGGTGAAACATAACCGTAACAAGCCAGATATGCACCATTTACTTCCGGGAGGTTGTTGTAACAGGCCGGCAATCTAAATCCTCCGCCAGCGAAACACAGCGCGGCAAAACTTTATGTAGGACGCAAAAGGCGTTGGGCAGGCGGATCACTCCGCAGCATTCGATCAAGGGAGGACGTGCACCATGGAACTTACCGCAGGTCACGTATGGCTCATGGTTTCGGCGGCACTCGTGCTGTTCATGACACCAGGTCTGGCATTTTTCTACGGCGGCATGACGCGCGCCAAGGCTGCACTGAACATGATGATGATGAGCTTCATCTCCATCGGCATGGTTGGTGTGGTGTGGGTACTCTGGGGCGCTTCAATGAGCTCCGGCGAGGGATTCCTGCAGATTGTCGGGAACCCGTTCGCAACCTTCGGCCTCGAGGGCATCACTACCCCTGACGGCCTCATCAAGGTGGGCTACGCAGCCACCTTCGCAATCATCACCGTTGCACTGATCAGCGGCGCCATCGCAGACCGCGCCAAGTTCGGCGCCTGGAGCGTCTTCGTGCCCGTCTGGGTCACGCTCGTCTACTGCCCCCTTGCCTACATGGTCTGGGGCGGCGGGCTGTTTGGCGCCGAAGGCGCAATCGGCAAGGCGCTCGGCCCCGCGATTGACTTCGCCGGCGGCACCGTGGTCCACATCAACGCCGGTGTCGCGGCACTGGTCCTGGTCCTGATCATCGGCAACCGCAAGGGCTTCGGCAAGGACCCGAACCACCGCCCGCACAACATCCCGTTTGTGATGCTCGGCGCGGCCATCCTCTGGTTCGGCTGGTTCGGCTTCAACGGCGGCGCGGCGACCACGGCAGAGCAGGGCGGCCTGATCTGGATCAACACCCTCGCGGCTCCGGCAGCGGCCATGCTGGGCTGGCTCATCACCGAGCGCATCCGCGACGGCCACCCGACCTCGCTCGGCGCAGCATCCGGCGTAGTTGCCGGCCTCGTCGCCATCACCCCGGCCTGTGCAAACGTCAGCCCGGTCGGCGCCCTCGGACTCGGCCTCGTGGCCGGTGCCGCCTCCGCCCTGGCAGTCGGGCTCAAGTTCCGCTGGGGCTTCGATGACTCCCTGGATGTTGTTGGCGTCCACCTCGTGTCCGGCATCATCGGCACCGTGGCCCTGGGCTTCATCGCCCTTCCCGCCGACGGCGTTGGCGGCGGCCTCTTCTACGGCGGCGGCCTGACCCAGCTCTGGGCCCAGCTCGCAGCGGCCGGCGTCGCCATCGCATACTCGGCAATCCTGACCGCGGTGATCGCACTGGCCATCCACAAGACCATGGGCTTCCGCGTCTCCCAGGAGCAGGAAGCTGTGGGCGTGGACCTCAGCCTGCACGCCGAGACCGCCTACGAGTTTGGCATCGGCGGCCACGGCGGCAGCTTCCAGCCGCTGCACGAACTGATCACCGGCAACGCCCCGAAGAGCGGCACCGACGCGGTCCCCGCGGGCAGCGAAGGCGAGAAGGCAGAAGCAGCATCAGGCAAGGAAAGCGTGGGGGCATGAAACTGATTACAGCAATCGTCCGTCCGGAGAAGCTCGAAGCCATCCGGGAAGGCCTGGAGGCCTACGGGGTCCAGGGCCTGACGGTCAGTGCCGCCAGTGGTTACGGGCGGCAGCGGGGCTACACCGAGGTCTACCGCGGCGCAGAGTACAACGTGGACCTGCTGCCCAAGATCCGCGTTGAGGTCCTGGCCACGGACGAACAGGCTGACGACATCCTGGATGTCATCATCTCCAGCTCCAACACGGGCCGGGCCGGCGACGGCAAGGTCTGGACGATCGACGTGTTTGAAGCAGTGCGGGTCCGGACCGGTGAACGGGGCGTAGCAGCCATCTAGCCGCAGCCATCTGAAACGCACAGTCCCAGCCCAACGGGATGCAAGCACGGCCGGTCACCATCGCGGTGACCGGCCCTGTTGCGTGCCCGGACTAGCATGCCCGGGCTTGACTGTCCGGGCCTGCCTACCCGGACCCTGCCTGACCTATCCGGTGACCGGCGCGGAAGCGGACCAGCCCTCCGGGCCTGACGTGCCGGCGTCGTACTCCTCAAGCGGAACGTCGCCCCGGGACCAGGCCTCGAGCACAGGATCGACGATCCGCCAGCACTCTTCGGCGGTGTCACCCCGGACTGAAAGAAGGGGGTCACCGTTCAGGACGCCCTCCAGGACTTCGCCGTACGGCAGCAGCTCGGAGGCATTCAGGTCTGCGACCAGCGCGGCGCGGTCCAGGCTGAAGATGTCTCCCGGTCCGTTGACGTCGACGTCGAGCCGCAGTGTGTCCGGCCCGAACCCGATCCGGAGCTGGTTGGGGGAGTCCTGCCCGGTGAATCCGCCGGGCAGGTGCGGAACCGGGCGGAAGGTGACCACCGCTTCCTTGCGCTTGTCGCCGAGCGCCTTGCCGGACCGCAGGATGAAGGGCACGCCCTTCCATCGCCAGTTGTCGATGTCTACCTGGACCTCGGCCAGCGTCTCGGTATTGAGCGCCGGATCCACGCCCTCCTCGTTGACGTAGTCGGGAACGGCCCTGCCGCCGATGCTGCCGGCCTGGTAGCGCGCACGCCGTGTGCTTGCCGCGTAGGGCGGCTTGATGCTGCTGGCCCGCAGGACTGCGGCCACGGCGTCCCGCAGATCGCGCTCGCCGATCGTGGCCGGCGGTTCGATCGTCATCAGGGCCAAGATCTGCAGCAGATGGCTTTGGATCATGTCCCGCAGGGCGCCGGCGTTGTCGTAATAGCGTGCCCGCCCTTCCAGGGCCAGATCCTCGTCGAAAATGATCTCCACCTTGGCGATGTGCTCCCGGTTCCAGACCGGCTCGAGGAAGTTATTGGCAAAGCGCAGCCCCAGGATGTTCAGGACCGTCGCTTTGCCGAGGAAATGGTCCACGCGGTGGATGTGGTCCTCGGGGACCAGGGTCAGCAAGGTCCGGTTGAGTTCCCGCGCGGACTCCTCGCCGGAGCCGAAGGGCTTTTCCATGACGAACCGTGTTCCGGCAGGGACCTGGCCGGGGGCCAGTATCTGGCAAGCCTTCTCGCTGACCTGGGGCGGCAGGGCGAAGTAGACGGCCACGGGCCCTTCCAGGGCTGCCAGCAGGGCTGCCAGGTCGCCCTCTGCCGTGACGTCAGCCTGGGCGTAGCGCGAGGATTCACGGACGCGTTCCAGTTCGCTTTTGCCTCCGGCGTCGGCCTCGGACAGGGCCCCGGCGAAGGCGTTGTCGATCCGCTCCAGCCACTGTTCCTGCGTCCACGGGTCTGATCCGGCCCCCACGAGTTTGAGGCCGCCCGCACGGCCTTTGGCCACAAGACGGGCAAGGCCGGGCAACAGCAGCCGGCCGGTAAGGTCGCCGGTGGCGCCGAGGATGAGCAGGGTTTTTACAGCTGTTTGGCTCGTCACCTTGCCAGCATGCCATCTTGAGGGCGTGTCTTGGTACCCTAGATAGTCGAGTCCCGTCGTCGACGCCGTTGGAAGCAACAGCCGAGACGCTGGTGTGCCGCAGGGCCGCCATCCGTACATCCACTGAAAGAAGTGCACGGCGCGTGTTCAATTCACTCTCTGACCGGTTGACAGCAACCTTCAAGAATCTCCGTGGCAAGGGCCGCCTCACCGAGGCCGACGTCGACGCCACAGTCCGCGAGATCCGCCGGGCCCTGCTGGACGCCGATGTTGCCGTGCCCGTGGTGCGGGAGTTCACCGGCCAGGTCCGTGAGCGCGCGCTCGGCGCCGAGGTCTCCGGGGCACTGAACCCCAGCCAGCAGATCGTGAAGATCGTCAACGAGGAGCTCGTTGAGATCCTCGGCGGCGAAACGCGCCGCATCCGGCTGGCAAAGACCGGGCCCACCATCATCATGCTCGCCGGCCTCCAGGGCGCCGGCAAGACCACCCTCGCCGGCAAGCTCGCCAAGTGGCTCAAGGCGCAGGGCCACAGCCCCATCCTGGTTGCCGCCGACCTCCAGCGCCCCAACGCCGTGACCCAGCTGCAGGTCGTCGGCCAGCGCGCCGGTGTCCCGGTCTTCGCCCCGCACCCGGGCGCCACCTCCGAACTGGAGCACCCGGCGGGCGACCCCGTCGCCGTCTCCCGGGCCGGCGTGGAGGAGGCCCGCCAGAAGCTGCACGACGTCGTCATCGTGGACACCGCCGGGCGTCTCGGCGTCGACGCCGACATGATGGAACAGGCGCGCCAGATCCGGCGGGCCATCGTCCCCAACGAAGTGCTCTTCGTGATCGACTCCATGATCGGCCAGGACGCCGTCAACACGGCGATGGCCTTTGATGAAGGCGTCAACTTCACCGGCATCGTCCTGTCAAAGCTCGACGGCGACGCCCGTGGCGGTGCCGCGCTTTCCGTCGCGTCGGTCACCGGCAAGCCCGTGATGTTCGCGTCCACCGGCGAAAGCCTGGACGACTTCGAGCTGTTCCACCCGGACCGCATGGCGTCCCGCATCCTCGACATGGGTGACGTCCTCACCCTGATCGAGCAGGCGGAGAAGTCCTGGGACAAGGACGAAGCTGCCCGGATGGCGAAGAAGTTCGCCGACCAGGAAGACTTCACGCTGGATGACTTCCTGGCCCAGATGCAGCAGATCCGCAACATGGGTTCCATGAAGAAAATGCTCATGATGATGCCCGGCGCGCAGAACATCCGCCAGCAGCTGGAGCAGTTCGATGAGCGCGAGATCGACCGTGTCGAGGCGATTGTCCGCTCCATGACTCCGCACGAGCGGCTGGCACCGAAGATCATCAACGGCTCGCGGCGCGCCCGCATCGCCAAGGGTTCGGGCGTCCACGTGTCCGAGGTCAACGGGCTGCTCGAGCGCTTCGCGCAGGCCCAGAAGATGATGAAGAAGATGGCCCAGGGCGGCGGAATGCCAGGAATGCCCGGCATGCCGGGTATGGGGCCGGGCGGCGGTGCTCGCAAGGGTGCCAAGAGCGCGCCCAAGAAGAAGGCCCGTTCAGGCAACCCCGCCAAGGCGGCCCAGGAACTCCGTGACGCGGAGGCCCGGCGTGCCAGCGCCGCCAAGGCACTCCCCACCGGGGCTGCCTTCGGCCAGCAGGGCGGCGACTTCGACCCGTCACAGCTGAACCTCCCCAAGGGCTTTGACAAGTTCCTGGGCGGCAAATAGGCGCACGGTCATGTCGGCCGGCGCCGATGTCAGACCGCTGCCATAAGGTTGGGTCATGCTTAAGCAGCGGGTAGTGTTCGTCCACGGTGCCGGAAACTTCGGCTCCGCCGCTTGGCCGCGCCAGCATGGCATGGCCCTCCAGTACGACGCCCTGTTCCTGCGCCGGCACGGCTTCGACGCCGAGGCCGAACCCCTGGAAACTGATTTCGCCGCTGACGCCCAGATTGTGATGCGCTCACTCGCCGATGACGGCCGCGGCGCCGCCGGCGGACACGTCGTGGCGCACTCCCAGGGTGCCATTGCCGCGATGATGGCCGCCGTCGAACGCCCCGACCTGGTGTTTTCGCTGACGCTGGTGGAGCCCGCCTGCCTGTCGCTGACTGCCGAGCTGCCGGCCACGGCTGCCCATCGGGCACTGATGGAGCCCCTGTTCGACGTCCGGCACCAGCTGGGCGACGACGACTACGAGCGGGAGTTCGTCCGGCGGGCCTTTGCCGCGGACGCCCCCGGCCCGAGCACTCCCGAGGCAAGGCGCGCGGCCAGGCGGCTGCGTTTGCAGGCGCCGCCCTGGCAGGCTCCGCTGCAGATCGTGCCGGGCGTCCCCACCCTCGTCCTCACCGGCGGGTGGGAGCCCCTGTACGAGGAAATCGCCGGCTACCTGAGGGAGACCGGCGCCCTGCACCGCATTGCTGCGGGAGGGCACCGGCCCCAGGACTCGCCCGAGGGCGACCGTTTCATCCGGTCGTTTATTGCCGAGGTCAGCAGGCGGCAGCAGCCGCGGGCGTCCTGACCCCGGCGGGACCGGCGGTTACTGGACCGCCGTTTCGGGAACCCGCAGCTCCGGCAGGTAAACCTTGCCGCCGGCGGCGAGGAACTCCTGGCTCTTCTCGCGCATCCCTTCAGCCATCTCGGCCAGGGCCGCCTGCGCTTCCGCCGAGCCGTATTCGTTCCGGATGTCCTGGCTGATCCGCATGGAGCAGAACTTTGGACCGCACATGGAGCAGAAGTGCGCGGTCTTGGCCGGCTCCGCGGGCAGCGTCTCGTCGTGGAAGGCCTCGGCCGTGACCGGGTCAAGGGACAGCGCGAACTGGTCGCGCCAGCGGAACTCGAAGCGCGCCTTGGACAGGGCGTCGTCCCTCTCGTTGGCGCCGGGGTGTCCCTTGGCGAGGTCCGCGGCGTGGGCCGCGATCTTGTAGGTGATCACGCCGGTCTTCACATCGTCCTTGTTGGGCAGCCCCAGGTGTTCCTTGGGCGTCACGTAGCAGAGCATGGCCGTGCCGTAGCGGGCGATCTCCGTAGCGCCGATGGCGGACGTGATGTGGTCGTAGCCCGGTGCCACGTCCGTGACCAGCGGTCCGAGCGTGTAGAACGGGGCTCCCTTGCACAGCTCCTGCTGGCGCTCGACGTTTTCCCGGACCAGGTGGAACGGGACATGGCCCGGCCCTTCCACCATGACCTGGACGTCGAATTCCCAGGCCCGCTGGGTCAGCTCGGCGAGCGTGTCGAGTTCAGCGAACTGGGCGGCGTCGTTGGCGTCCGCCGTGGCGCCCGGCCGCAGGCCGTCTCCCAGCGAAAAGGCGACGTCGTACTTGGCGAAGATTTCGCACAGCTCGTCAAAGTGCGTGTAGAGGAAGTTTTCCTGGTGATGCGCGAGGCACCACCCGGCCATGATGGACCCGCCGCGGGACACGATGCCGGTCACGCGGTTGGCGGTCAGGGGCACGTAGCGCAGCAGCACGCCGGCGTGGATGGTCATGTAGTCCACGCCCTGCTCGCACTGCTCAATGACGGTGTCCCGGAAGATCTCCCACGTCAGGGCGTTGGCTTCGCCGTTGACCTTTTCCAGCGCCTGGTAGATGGGCACTGTTCCGATCGGCACGGGGGAGTTGCGGATCAGCCATTCCCGCGTGGTGTGGATGTCATCGCCGGTGGAGAGGTCCATGACGGTGTCGGCACCCCACTGGGTGGCCCACTGGAGCTTGTCCACCTCTTCGGCAATGGAACTGGTCACGGCCGAGTTGCCGATGTTGGCATTGATCTTCACCAGGAAGGCCTTGCCGATGATCATCGGCTCCGACTCCGGGTGGTTGATGTTGTTCGGGATGATGGCCCGCCCGGCCGCCACCTCGCTGCGCACCAGCTCAACGTCGCAGTTCTCCCGCAGGGCAACGAAGCGCATCTCCGGCGTCACCACGCCCTGCCGGGCATAGTGCATCTGCGTCACCGTCTTTCCGCCGACGGCGCGGCGGGGCACCGGCTGGGCCCCCTTCCACTCCGCCGAAGCTGCGCCGCGGCGCACGGCCGACCGGCCGTCGTCGAGCAGGTTCCGCTCCCGGCCGCTGTACGGCTCGGTGTCCCCGCGGGCCTCAATCCACTCCGCGCGGAACGGCGCCAGGCCCACCACCGGGTCGCTGCCGGGACCGGCGGTCCGGTAGACGCGCAGCGGCTCGTTTTCCTCCCCGTTGGGTGAAGGCTCCAGCGCGATCTCCGTCACCGGAACCCGGAGGCCGTCCCCCTCCAGGTACGCCAGGGAATGCGACTTCAGCGACTGCGTGGTGCCCGGCGCAGCTTCTTTTGGGGCAGCTTCGTCCTGGGCAGGGCTCAGCTGTGATTTCTGGGTGTTCATTTACTGCTCACTTCCTTCGCCGGCATTACCCGGACAGGTTCAACGGTCGCAGGCTGCGCTAGCCCGATCTCAGCCCCTGCAGGGGCACCCGTGTGGTCGTAGACGAAGCTACCACAGGGCAGCAGGCCGTTGCGCGTCCGCACCGGGTGTGACACCGGGTGTGACAGCGGGCGGGGGAGGGCGCCCTCTGCCCCAGGCGGCCGGCGGATTAGGCTGGAGGCATGGCGCGCATCATCGAATTCAGCGGAACCGTTCTTGCCGGCCCGGACCAGGAGGGGCACGGGCTCTGGGCCGTGGACGGCCGGCTGACCTTCGCCCGGCCGCTTGAGCGTCCGGACGTTGTGCTGGACGGCTGGGTACTGCCTGGTCTCGTGGACGCGCACTGCCACATCGGGCTGGGACCCGGCGGTGCCGTGGACGACGACGTTGCGCACGCCCAGGCGATGACGGACCGCGATGCGGGCACACTGCTCGTCCGGGACGCAGGCGCTGCCAGCGACACCCGGTGGCTGCAGCAAACGCCGGATGCGCCGAGGATCATTCGGGCCGGGCGGCACATCGCCAGGACGCGGCGCTACCTGCGCAACTTCGCCGTGGAGGTCGAGCCGGAGGAGCTCGTGGAGGCAGTCCGGAAACAGGCCCGCTCCGGCGACGGCTGGGTCAAGCTCGTGGGGGACTGGATCGACCGCGACGCCGGTGACCTCGCGGCGTCGTTTCCCGCCGCAGCGGTGCGGGACGCCGTCAGCGCCGCCCACGATGAAGGCGCCAGGGTCACCGCTCACTGCTTCGGCGAAGACACCCTGGACGACATGCTCGACGCCGGAATCGACTGCGTCGAACACGCCACGGGGCTTCTGCCGCGGCACATTCCCCGGTTCGTGCAGCAGCAGGTGCCGATCGTTCCCACGCTCATCAACATCGCGACGTTCCCGGACATCGCGGCCCGGGCCGAATCCAAGTTTCCGCGGTATGCAGCCCACATGCGGGGGTTGTGGGAGCGCAGGAATGAACGCGTCCTGGAAGCCTACGAGGCCGGAGTCCGGGTCTTTGCCGGAACCGATGCAGGCAGTGTGATCGGGCACGGCCGGATCGCCGACGAGATTCTTGCCCTGCACGCTGCCGGCCTTCCGGCGGTTGCCGCGCTCGATGCCGCCTGCTGGAGTGCCCGCCGGTGGCTGGAGGCCGACGGCCTGGCCGAGGGGGCCAGCGCGGACGTGGTCCTGTTCTCGGAGGATCCCCGCTCGGATCCGGAAACGATCCGCGACCTGAAGGGCGTGGTTCTGCGCGGGGAGATTGTCCGTTAGGAATAAATTGAAGCTTCAAGTAATTTAGAGATGTAGGGACCATCGAAATCCGGTGGCCGGGGAGTCAGGGAGTAACTCAATGACAACAGCATCCAGCAGCCAGGATCTTCTTCCTGCCGATCTCACCATGGGCACCGTCATGCTCAAGGTGGGCGACATGAAGCTGATGACCGACTACTACCAGCGGGCCCTCGGCCTCGACGTCGTGGCAGAGCAGGACGGCGGCCTCTACCTCGGCCGGCTTCAGACGCCGCTGGTCCACCTTGCCCCCGCACCCGGCCTGTTCATCCCCGGCCGGGGCGAAGCGGGCCTCTTCCACACCGCGCTCCTCTTTGACAACCAGGCGGCGCTGGCGGCCACGGTGGCCACCGCCGCGCAGTACGAGCCGCAGTCCTTCACAGGCAGCGCCGACCACCTCGTGAGCGAGGCCTTCTACTTCAGCGACCCCGAGGGCAACGGCATTGAGCTCTACTGGGACCGGCCCCGCGAAACCTGGGACTGGGACGGCAAGACCGTCGTCATGGACAGCCTGGCGCTGCCGCCGCAGCGGTATCTGGAGGACCACCTGACCCAGGAATCGGTGGAAGGCCAGCGCGCCACCGAGGCCGGCGTCGGACACGTGCACCTGCAGGTTGGCGACGTCCAGTCGGCCCACGACTTCTACGTCGGGACGCTCGGGTTCGAAAAAACGGCAGGCTGGCACGGCCAGGCGCTCTTCGTTTCGGCCGGCGGCTACCACCACCACATGGCCATGAATGTCTGGAACAGCCGCGGCGCCGGCCCGCGCCGCGACACCCTGGGCCTGGGGGAGGTCCTGATCGAAGTCCCGTCCGGAGACGACGTCGGGGCCCTCGCGGACCGGCTCAAGGGTGCCGGTGTCGCTGCTCACCACACGGGGGCCGAGCTTCGCTTCGAGGACCCGTGGCGCAACCAGATCCGCGTGGCCGTGCGCTAAGGCCTTCCGGCCAGGCGGGTGCGCCGTGGGTTAGGCTAAATTCGAACAGCCCCGGGCGGCCGCCGCCGCTGCCCCGGGGCACACGCCGTCGACGGAACGAGGACGAACTCCATGGGCTTCACCGAAATATTTGTCGCCACCCACAAGGAAGCCCTCAAGCGCGCCGAAGACCTGGATGGCGGGGGCGCCGCTGCTGGAGCCGGTGTCCGCATTCCCGGCATCAGCGACTTTGAAATCGAACAGCTCGGGGATCTCGCCGGCGCTGCAGTGCACGCGGCCGGGGCCGATTATGAACTGGCCATGGTGGACGTTGCCAGCGACTCCCTCCTCGGCGTGCCGCCAGCCATGGTCCGCGCGCTCGCTGAGCTGCTCAGCTACGAGTCCGAAGGCGAGGGCAACGTCCTTGATGAGGTTGCCGAGCGGTGGGCGGCCGAGGAGGACATGCCCTTCGGCGGCGAGGAGGCCCGGAAGTACGTCCAGCAGCTGGCGGAGCTCGCTGGCAGCGTCGACGAGAACAGCCGGACCGGCCTGTACGTGTGGTCTTCCTGACTGAAACAGGGCCGCTGCGCATGTCAAGTCGAAATAACGCGGCCGATCTGGCACAATAAACAGGTACTCGATCTGCGTGGCCCCTCTCTCCGCGTCTGGATCCTGTCCTTATGAACCCCCTAGTACGGCCCGCCCCACGGGTGCAGAACGCCGGGCTCGACCCCGTTTCAGAAACAGGAGTGACCACAAAAGTGGCCGTAAAGATTCGCCTTAAGCGCTTCGGTAAGATGCGCGCACCGTACTACCGCATCGTCGTTATGGACGCACGCTCCAAGCGTGACGGCCGTGCCATCGAAGAGATCGGCAAGTACCACCCCACCGAAGAGCCCTCATACATCGAGGTCGACTCGGACCGTGCCCAGTACTGGCTCGGCGTCGGCGCACAGCCGTCCGAGCAGGTTTCCGCGATCCTCAAGGTCACGGGTGACTGGCAGAAGTTCAAGGGTCTCCCGGGCCAGGAAGGCACCTTGAAGACCAAGGTTGCCAAGGAAGCCTTCGTTGCCCCGGAAAAGGGTTCCGTGATCATCCCGGAAGCCATCACCAAGAAGGCCAAGGCAGAAGCTCCCGCCGAGGCTGAAGCAGAGACCACCGAGGCTGAGTAAATTGCTGGCAGAAGCGCTCGAACACCTTGTCCGCGGAATCGTTGACTCCCCTGAGGATGTCAAGGTCAGCGCCAAGAACAACCGCCGCGGGGATACCCTCGAGGTGCGCGTTCACCAGGAAGACCTGGGACGGGTAATCGGACGCCAGGGCCGCACCGCCCGCGCACTGCGCACGGTGGTAGCGGCGCTGGCAGATGGCGAGCAGGTCAGGGTCGACGTCGTCGACACCGACCGCCGCCGGTAACGCGCCTGCAACACTTGTCTTGGTCCGGCCCCTTCACCAGCTAACGGTGGAGGGGCCGGACTGCTTTCACGGCGGCAACCCCCCGAATTTTTCAACGCACTCCGAAACAGAGGAACACATGCAGCTTCAGGTGGCACGAATCGGCAAGCCCCATGGAATCCGTGGCGAGGTGACCGTACAGGTGCTCACCGATGCGCCCGGCGACCGGTTCGTCCCCGGCACCGAATTTGTGGTGGAGCCCGCCTCGGTGGGGCCGCTCACCGTTCACAGTGCCCGCTGGAACAAGGACATCCTCCTGCTGGCCTTCGAGGAAATTGAAACCCGGAACGAGGCCGAAACCCTCCGCGGCGCCAAGCTGTTCATCGAGACCGAAGAGCTGGAAGACAACGACGACGAAGGCTGGTACGAGCACGAACTCGTGGGCCTGGAAGCACGGGTCGGGTCGCAGGTGGTGGGCAAGGTCTCCGGCCTGAACACGATGCCGGTGCAGGACCTGCTCGTGGTGAAGACGCCCGACGGCAAGGAGATCCTGATCCCCTTCGTCGAGCAGATCGTCCCCGAAGTCAACGTCGCGGAAGGCTATGTCCTGGTGACGCCGCCGGCCGGCCTCTTCGAGATCAACGTCGAGGACGCAGGCGCTGCTGCCGAGGCCGGGGAGCCCGACGCCGGAGCACCCGAGCCGGGGGCCAAAGCCTAGATGAGAATCGACGTCGTCAGTATTTTTCCCGAGTATCTGGCCCCGCTGGAACTCTCGCTGATCGGCAAGGCCAGGCAGGACGGGCTGCTGGACCTCAACGTCCACGACCTCCGCTCCTTCACCACCGACCGCCACCGCACCGTGGATGACACCCCCTACGGCGGCGGCGCCGGCATGGTCATGAAGGCCGAGCCGTGGGCCCAGGCCCTGGCATCGGTGGCCGCGGCGCAGCCGGCGGACGCCGGCAGCAAACCGGTCCTCATCGTGCCGTCCCCCGCAGGGGAGCGCTTCAACCAGGCGCTGGCCTACGAACTCGCGGAAGAGGACCGTCTGGTTTTCGCCTGCGGCCGCTATGAAGGCATCGACGAACGCGTCATCGAATGGGCGCAGGAGCACTTCACCGTGCGCCCGGTCAGCCTCGGCGACTACGTCCTCAACGGCGGCGAGGTCGCTGTCCTCGCAATGGTGGAGGCCATCGGCAGGCTGCTGCCGGGCGTGGTGGGCAACCCCGAATCCCTCGTGGAGGAGTCCCATTCCGACGGCCTGCTCGAGTATCCCGTCTACACCAAGCCCTCGGTCTGGCGTGAGCGGGAGGTGCCGGCGGTCCTCCTCAGCGGCAACCACGGCAAGATTGCCCAGTGGCGCCGGCACGAGCAGTACCGCCGGACGGCGGAACGCCGGCCTGACCTGCTGGAGACGTTCGACGCCGGAAGTCTTCCCCGCGCGGACCGCACCGCCCTCGCGGACCTGGGGTACGACGTCGTCGATTGCCGGCTCAAGCGCCGCCCGGACTCCGGAAGCGCCGCTTCCGCCTGACTGTCCGCCGCAATTGGCTGTAGACCGTGGAGTGTGGCAAAATTAGTCCTTGTGTCTGCTGGGTCCGCACCTGCCACAGGGGGAGCGTAACCAACAGCAAGGCAACCCGGTACCGCCAATCAGTGGCGGGGCCGGACCACAACACTTTCGGCGGCAATTCACCGGGCCTTATTTCCGGGCTTGGCCGCCGTGACCCAAAGTGAATGACCTGTGGCGTTCACCAGGAGTGGATCAATGCATATCCTCGATTCCGTAGATGCAGCCTCGCTGCGCACCGATGTTCCCCAGTTCCGCGCGGGTGACACCCTCAAGGTTCACGTGAACATCATCGAAGGCAAGAACTCCCGTGTCCAGGTATTCCAGGGCTTCGTCCTGGGCCGCCAGGGTGACGGCATCCGCGAAACCTTCACCGTCCGCAAGGTCTCCTTCGGCGTCGGTGTGGAGCGTACCTTCCCGGTGCACTCCCCGATCATCGACAAGATCGAGCTCGTCACAAAGGGTGACGTGCGCCGCGCCAAGCTTTACTACATGCGTGCACTGCGCGGTAAGGCTGCGAAGATCAAGGAAAAGCGCGACTTCAGCACCGCCAAGTAAGTCCTTCCGGACTTTCACGGCGGGTCCCGAACCCGTATCCGGCCAGCACCGGAGCCATCCGCAACAGCGCCACAGGATACGGACCATGGACCAGACGAAACGCCAGCCAGGGAAACCGGGCTGGCGTTTTGCGTTATTGGCCCTTGCCCTGGCGGTGATCGTCAGCGGGCTGGTCCGCTCGCTGTGGCTGGACGTGTACTACATACCGTCGGCCTCCATGGAACCGCTCTTCGATACCGGCGACAGGATCCTGGTTTCCCGCACCGCCTTCCAGGCGGAGCCGATCCGGCGCGGCGACGTCGTGGTGTTCGACGGCCGCGGCTCGTTTGCACCGCTCAGCAGCGGCTCCGGCCCGCTGGAGGAAGCACTGGCGGCCACCGGGCACTGGCTGGGACTCACCGGCAGTGATACTACATACGTAAAGCGGGTCATCGGTCTTCCCGGCGACCATGTGGTCTGCTGCGACGCCAAACAGCGGCTCACAGTGAACGGCCAGCCGCTCGTGGAACCCTACCTATATGAAGGGGACCCGGCGAGCAGCCAGAAGTTCAACGTGACCGTCCCGGCGGGGCGGCTCTGGCTGCTGGGCGACCACCGCTCCGTGTCGGCCGACTCGCGCAGCCTGCTGGGCGCGCCCGGCGGCGGTATGGTTCGGGAGGACAAGGTGATCGGCCGGCCGGTACAGATCATCTGGCCGCTTGATAGATTTGCGTCAGTGGCGAGGCCGCCGCTGGCGGCCACTACAACAACTAAGGACGGACAGTAGATGCCGGAAAGAGATCCCGGGACTTCCGAGCCGCAGCAGACTGCTGCCCGGCCGGGACGACACGCTTCGGGAGAGCCCGTTTCGGCCGTGTCCGTTCCCGGAGACCCCGCACCCGGAAATCCTGGTTCCGGAGTGCCTGTGTCTGAGGTGCCCGTATCTGGCGTGCCCGCCTCCGGACGGCCGGCAGCCGGCGGGTCCGCAGCCGGCGGGTCCGCAGCCGGCGGGTCCCCGGCCGCAGGCCGGAAGAGGCCGGCTCCTGCCCGCAACCCGTTCCTGCTGTGGCTGAAGGAGATCGCCACGGTGGTGGTGATCGCGGTTGTGCTGTCCTTCCTCATCAAGACGTTCCTGTTCCGCGCGTTCTACATTCCGTCCGAGTCCATGGTGAGCACCCTGGACATCAACGACCGCATCTTCGTCAACCTGCTCGTTCCGGAGCCGTTCGCCCTGGAACGCGGGGACGTCGTGGTGTTCAAGGACACCAAGGGCTGGCTGCCGCCCGCGCCGCAGAAGGCCGACGGGCCGTTCACCTTCGTCGAGGACGGGCTGACCTTCGTGGGCCTGCTGCCGGACAACTCCGAACAGCACCTCGTCAAGCGCGTCATCGGGCTGCCCGGGGACCACGTCATCTGCTGCGACGCCGACGGCAGGCTCACGGTCAACGGGGCGTCGCTGGACGAGACGTACGTCAACCCGGCAGAGGTGCCGCTGGTGCGCAACTTCGACGTCGTGGTGCCGGCCGGCAAGGTCTGGGTCATGGGGGACAACCGCAACCATTCCGCGGACTCCCGTGCCCACACCGACTCCAACGGAGGATTTGTGGACATCGCCGACATCGAGGGCAAAGCCGCCGTCATCGCCTGGCCGCTGAACCGCTGGGCGGCACTGGACAACTACCCCGGCGTCTTCAAGAACGTCCCGTCGGCAGGCTAGCCATGTCCGTTGCACCCACCCTCGACTACGAGAAGCGCTTCCTGCCGCGGGGAGCGCGGTTCCTGGCGGGCGTCGACGAGGTAGGCCGCGGAGCCCTCGCCGGACCCGTGAGCGTGGGAATCGCCGTCGTGGACCTGCGGCAGATGAAGCTCTTGGCGGACGTCCGCGACAGCAAGCTGCTGAAAGCAGCCGACCGTGAACGGCTGGACCCGCTGGTCCGGGCCTGGAGCGTTGCGTGTGCGGTGGGGCACGCCAGCGCCCGGGAAATTGATGAACTGGGCATCATGGGCGCCCTCCGGACGGCCGGGAACCGCGCGTGGTTCGAGATCCTGGGGACGGGCATCACGCCCGATGTGGTCCTGCTGGACGGAAGCCACAACTGGCTGTCGCCGGACGCCCAGCCCTCGCTGTTTGACGAGGTCCTCGTGGATCCGGGCTGCGACGCGCCCGTGCACACCCTGGTCAAGGCCGACATGCAGTGCCTGAGCGTCGCCGCCGCCAGCGTCCTGGCCAAGGTGGAGCGGGACCGCACTATGCAGGATCTGCACCTCGAGTACCCGGCCTTCGGCTGGGACGTCAACAAGGGCTACGGGACGGCAGCGCACCGGGAAGCCATCCGGGCCTCCGGACCCAGCCCGTACCACCGGGTCAGCTGGAACCTGCTGTCTGAGTAGGCATTCCCCGCCGGTGGCCGCTTCTGGGTGCTGCCCGTGCCGGTTAGGGTTCGGCTCTAGGGGGACGGTGCGCGCGGGACGGGCTGCATGGTGCAAGATGGAACCATGAGTGCCGAAGACCTTGAGAACTACGAAACCGACATGGAGCTCCAGCTCTACCGTGAATACCGCGACGTCGTCGGGCTGTTCAGCTACGTGGTCGAGACAGAGCGGCGCTTCTACCTTGCCAACCACGTGGACCTGCAGGCACGCAGCGCCGACGGTGAGGTCTACTTCGACCTCACGCTCCAGGACGCCTGGGTCTGGGACGTGTACCGCTCCGCGCGGTTCGTGAAGAGCGTCCGGGTCATCACGTTCAAGGACGTCAACGTCGAGGAACTTCCGCGCAGCGAGGAGCTCGCACTGCCCAAGGACGTCGATCTGGGCAACTAAGGCGTGTTTGGTAAGTGGTCGGGCTGTGGCCGTTCGCCGTCGTGGCGGTGATCGTGAGCATGCATCGCGGGAAAGTTCGGTGCATCGATGAACTGCCAGCTCCTAGAATGAGTGGGTGAACCTTTCGCATCTCGGCGCGCCGATCGGGCCGATGATTCGCGTCCACGGCGGGTTCGCCAACCGGATGTACCGGCTCGACACCGACCAGGGGTCGTTCGCGGTGAAGGAGTTGAACCTCGTCGACCGCCGCTGGACCTATCGCGTCGAGGACGTGTTCAGGTTTGAGCGGGCGGCCTTCGCTGCCGGCATTCCGATGCCAGAGCCGATCTCGGCCAGCCACTACACGCTCGTTCACCGATGGGTCGAAGGCGAGAAGGTGCCCGAAGCGCCGGTGTCGGCGGCGTACGCGTTTGAGATCGGTGAGATCCTCGCGCGCATCCACGCGCTCGACGTCGCGTGGACCCATGTGTCGATCGAGGACCCGACGTCACGGGACTGGTCCGAGCTCGCCGCGCGGGCGGCGGCGACCGGACAGCCGTGGGCCGACGAGCTCGCCTCTCACGTCGAGACGTTCCTCGCGATTGCCCACTTCGTCGACACCTGCGAACGGCCAGGCCCCGTCGTGCTGACCCACAGGGACATCCAACCGTGGAACCTGCTCGCTCGAGAGGGTCGGCCGGTGGTGCTCGACTGGGAGCTCTCGGGGATGCTCGACCTGTCCAGTGAGCTCGGCTCGACCGCGCTGAGCCTCGCGAAGGGACCTGGCTTCGACGACATCAAGCCCGCCATTTTCCGCTCGGTTCTCGACGGCTATGTCGCGGGGGGCGGAGCGCTGCCGCCGTCAGGTCCAAGCTGGTTTGTGTTCATGATCGGCGGCTGGCTGGGGCACACGAGGTGGAACATCCTTCGGTGCCTCGCCGGTGTCGAGGCGAGCACCGGCCCTGACCTCGCGCTGTCGCACGAGTCCGTGCGCAACGGGGTGCGCGGCCTCCCCGACCTGTTCGGCCGACTTCCGGAGCTCGAGGCGCTGCTCGTGTGACAGTGACCTGCGTCGGTGCTTGGTACGCGGCGTAAGGCGCGCTCCCGATTCCGCTCGGGGCCATAGTCGATGACCTGCACCGACGCGGACGCGCGGACACCCGTCTCGGACCGGCCAGGACACCGGAGGCACGAACGTAATCGCGGGCGTCGCCTGGCGTGACGCGCTCGCAGCAGACGCCGACCGCGGCAAGCCTGCTCTCGATTGTGCGCCTGGATGCGGTTCCGCTTGTGGTGCACCGGCAGCCGGTCGGCACACGAGATCTCCGATGGTGAGGCAGAGGGTCGCTGCGAGGGGAACGAGGGAGAGGTAGCAAGGCGCATCGAGGCCGTTGCGAATTCGACAGCGGAGGACGCATGCGGTACGTACAGTGCGAGCGTGGCATACGACTGGAGGGCGCTCGAGCGGCGGGATCGTGAGCGCGCCGATCGTCTGACCTTCGGGTTGGGTCTCGGATGGGCCGTGCGGGCGTGTCTGAGGTGTTGATCAAGATCGTGAAACGATCTTCGAATGTCTCGTGGCGATCTGACGGATGCACAGTGGGAGCGGCTGGAGCGGTTGTTGCCGCCGATACCGAAGATGGGCCGGCCGCCGAGGGATCGGCGACAGGTCTTCGACGGGATCTGGTGGCGGGGCCCGGACTGGCTCGCCCTGGCGGGACGTGCCCGAGCGATACGGTCCCTGGGAGACGGCGTATGCGGTGTTCCGGCGCTGGCAGATCGACGGGACCTGGCCCAGCATCCTGAAGAAGCTGCAGGTCACGGCCGATGCCGACGGCATCATCGAGTGGGAGGTCTCGATCGACTCCACCGTCTGCCGAGCTCACCAGCACGCCGCCGGGGCCCGCAAAAAGGGGCTCACGATCCGAGCCGGACGCGTCCGGACGGCTTGGCGGCCGAGCCGGACGACCACGGCCTCGGACGCTCGCGCGGCGGGCTGACCACCAAGATTCACCTCGCCGTAGACGCCTCCTTCCACGTTCTCGCCGCCGTCATCACCGCCGGCCAGCGGGGTGACGCACCGGTCTTCGAGCTGGTCATGAACAAGATCCGCGTACCCCGGGTCGGCGGTGGACCTCCGCGCACCCGCCCGGAGCATGTGCTCGCGGACCGGGCGTACTCGTCGCGCCAGATCCGCTCCTACCTGCGCAAACGCGGGATCGCGCACACCATCCCGGAGAAGCGCGATCAGGCCGGCCACCGGATCCGCCGAGGCTCGGCCGGTGGCCGCCCGCCCGGCTTCGACCGCGAGATGTACAAGCGCAGACACAAAGTCGAATGCCGGATCGGCCTGTTGAAGCAGGCCAGAGGCGTCGCGACCAGGTACGACAAGCTCGCCGTCCGCTACGAGTCGACCGTCCAACTCACCCTCATACGGCAAGCCCTGTGACCACATCTCAAACACGTCCTAGGTAGCAGCTCGCGCCTTCCCCGAGGCTGGAACTGAGTGCTGCTGTTGCACCGTTGAACCGGCCGGTTTTGTGTTTTGCCGCGGCGGCCACTCCTCCTCCACACGCACCTTTCTGCCGCCGTTTCACACATAGCCCGATAGGCCCCTGTCCCGCGTGACGGCGCCCCCGCAGTCTTGTTGCGGAGGTAGAAATGAAAGCCAAAGACCTGCTGGGCCGGCGCGGCGAAGAGCTCGCGGCCGCGTACCTGGAATCGCTGGGCATGCTGATCGTGGAGCGCAACTGGCGCTGTCCCGACGGCGAAATCGACATCGTGGCCCTGGACGGCGATGCGCTCATCATCGCGGAAGTGAAAACACGGCGGTCGCTCGCCTACGGCCACCCGTTCGAGGCCGTGGGCTCGGGCAAGCTTGCACGCCTGCACCGGTTGGGCTCAGCCTGGTGCCGCGATCATGAACTCCGGATGCCGCTGCGCCGCGTGGACGTCATTGCCATCCTGGACGACGGCGTGTGCGAGCCGACCCTTGAACACCTCAAGGGGGTGGGGTAGGTGGCGCTGGGACGAACGTACTCGGTGGCCCTGGTGGGGCTGAACGGCTACATCGTGGAGGTCGAGGCCGATATTGGCCAGACCCTGCCCGCCTTCGTCATTCTGGGGCTGCCGGACGCGTCCCTCAACGAAGCCAAGGAACGGATCCGTTCAGCGGCCCAGAACTCCGGCATTCCGCTGAGCCGTCGCAAGATCACGGCCAACCTCATCCCCGCGTCCCTGCCCAAGCGCGGCTCCGGATTCGACCTGGCGATTGCCATGGCCACGCTGCGCGCGGCGGACGACATCAGGCCCACAGGGCGCACGGTCTTCATCGCCGAACTCGGCCTGGACGGACAGCTTCGGCCGGTCCGCGGCGTCCTCCCGGCCGTAATGTCGGCCGTCCAGGCAGGGTACACGGACATCGTTGTCGCCCAGGCCAACGCCGCTGAAGCAGCGCTCGTCCCCGGCGCGCGCGTCCAGGGCTATAAGACCCTGGCGCGGCTCGCCTTCGACTTCGGGGCGGACCCCCAGGAACTCGCCCTCGATTTCGAGCCGGAGGATGAACCCGCCGGTGAAGACTCCGAATCCGTTGGCGGGAGCGTTCCGGACATGTGCGACGTCTCGGGCCAGGGAGATGCGCGCCGCGCCCTCGAAGTGGCTGCCGCGGGCGCCCACCACCTGCTACTCACCGGCCCGCCCGGCGCCGGCAAGACCATGCTGGCGGAACGGCTGCCCGGGCTCCTTCCCGATCTCGGCGACACCGAGGCCATGGAGGTCACAGCCATTCATTCCCTGTGCCAGCTCCCGTCGTCGGCGCTGCAACTGGTCCGGCGCCCGCCTTTTGAGAATCCCCACCATACGGCGACGTCTGCGGCCATCATCGGCGGCGGCTCCGGGCTGCCGCGGCCGGGTGCGGCCTCGCGCGCGCACCGGGGGATTCTCTTCTTGGATGAGGCGCCGGAATACGAGCGCCGGGTGCTGGACGCACTCCGGCAGCCACTCGAGAGCGGCGAGCTTGTGATCCACCGTTCGGCAGGCACCGCCGCCTACCCGGCACGCTTCCAGCTGGTTCTGGCTGCCAATCCCTGCCCGTGCGGCAAAGCCTCGGGCAAGGGCGTCGAATGCACCTGTACGCCCACGATGCGGCGCCGATACTTGGCGCGCATGTCCGGACCGTTGCTCGACCGGGTGGATATCCAGCTGCAGGTGGACCGGGTTTCCCTGGCGGACTTCGGCCAGTCCGGGGGCGAGGAGGACACCGCGACGGTCGGAGGCCGGGTGCTTGCCGCCCGGGCGCGCCAGCTTCAGAGGCTTCATCCCCTCGGAATGGAAACCAATTCGCAGGTGCCAGGAAGGGTGCTTCGGGGCGACTTGAGGCTCGCACCGGCAACCACGCGCATCCTGGACCATTCCCTCGAACGGGGCGTGCTCACGGCCCGTGGTTATGACCGGGTGCTCCGGCTCGGCTGGACGCTGGCCGATCTCGGCGGCAGGGAGCAGCCGGACGCGAACGACATCGGACAGGCGCTGAGCCTCCGCCAGGTTGCTTCGGCAGCCGCCTGAAAGGAACCCACATGGAGAACGAGAGACTGGCGCGCGCCGCCCTGTCCAGGCTGATGGAACCGCAGGATGCGGCAGGACTTGCACTGGTGCAGGTCGCCGGCGCCCTGGACGCGCTGGGGATTGCCACCGGCGAGCTGAGCTACGGCCCGGCCCTCGAACAGGAAATCACGAGTGTTCTGGCAGAGCATGGCTCCGTGACGTCGTGGGCCGGCATGGCTGCGGCCCTGAAACGCTGGGCGCCCAGAATTCCGGACCTTGCACCGGAACGCGACCTGGCGACGCTGGAGCGGCTGGGCGGCCGGATGATCATTCCGGGAGACGACCTGTGGCCGGGGCAACTGGGGGATCTTGGCATTCACGAGCCCATCTGCCTGTGGTGGAGGGGAGTCGAACTGGAACTGCCGCCGGCGGCGAAGTCGGTCGCGCTGGTTGGTTCCCGGGACAGCACCAGTTACGGGGCGTCGGTCACCGGAGACCTTGCCTACTCGCTCGCCCAGCGGGGGTTCACCGTGGTGTCCGGGGGCGCCTATGGCATCGATGCACACGCGCACCGCGCTGCCTTGGCGGGAGGCTCAGGCCCGATGCCGACCATTGCGGTGATGGCCGGCGGGGTGGACCGCTTCTACCCCTCCGGAAACGAGGACCTGCTGCGGGCCGTGGCCAACCAGGGGGCCGTCATAGCCGAGGTGCCGCCCGGCTCGGCACCCACGCGCTACAGGTTCCTGCAGCGAAACAGGATTATCGCGGCGCTGGCGTCGGTGACTGTCGTTGTGGAGGCCAGATGGAGGTCCGGCGCGCTGAACACGGCGCACCACGCCGAATCGCTCGGAAGGGCCGTAGGAGCCGTTCCGGGATCGGTCCACAGCGCCAACTCTGCCGGTTGTCACAGGCTCTTGCGTGAGGGCGGCGCGATATGCGTTACCGACGCAGCCGAGATCGCGGAACTGGCCTCGCCGAGCGGGGAGTCCCTGCCCGACGTGCGGGCGGGCAGGTCCGCCGACCACGACGGCCTGACGCTTGAGGACCTGATTCTGCTCGACGCCCTTCCGCTCAGGTCAACCAGCTCCGTCGAGAAGCTGAGCAGCGTTGCCGGCCTCGGCGTCGAATCGGTCCGGGCAGGCCTGGGCAGGCTGAATCTGCTGGGCCTTGCCGAGTCAGGGGCCGGTGGCTGGAAGAGAACCAGGAGCGCCGGCTGATGACGGGTAGTGGCCGCCGCGGCGCGCCGGGTGCCCTCCTTGAATGCCCGCCAAATGCTGGGAAAGTGGGAGCGTGGAGAAAGAAGAACTGCCGCCGGCGCTTGCCCTGGCTATCACCGGATTTGGGCGGTACCTGACCGGTGAGAGGGCACGGTCCGCACACACGGTGCGCGCCTACCTTTCGGACCTCGGAAGTCTGCTGGCCCACGCAGCCACGGAGGGCGTCACGGATCTGGGGGAGCTGGAACTCGGGACGCTGAGGCGATGGCTTGGAGCCCAGAGCGAGTCTGGCGTGTCCCGTTCTACGCTGGCGCGCCGGTCGGCCACCGCCCGGAGTTTCACGGCGTGGGCGTTGCGCGAGGAGCTTATCGACGCCGACCCGTCGTTGCGCCTGAAGGCACCGAAGAAGGAGCGCTCCTTGCCCGGCGTGCTTCAGCAGCAGCAGCTGGTCCGGCTGCTGACCGGACTGAAGGAGGCAGCGCAGGACGGTTCCCCGATGCCGCTGCGTGACCGGGCCATCGTTGAACTGCTCTATGCCACGGGTATCCGCGTCGGCGAGCTCGCGGGTCTCGATGTTGACGACCTCGATCCCGACCGAAGGACCCTGCGTGTGCTGGGTAAGGGCAACAAGGAGCGGACCGTTCCCTACGGGCTGCCGGCCGCGCTCGCCGTCGACGACTGGCTGCGCCGTGGCCGCGGAAAACTCGCCTCGGCGGGCAGCGGGCCTGCGCTGTTCCTCGGTGTACGGGGCGGCAGGGTGGACCAGCGCCAGGTGCGGAGCGTCGTGAAGGGCCTCTTCGAGGCCTTGGGCGATACGGCCTCCACCGGTCCACACGCGCTGCGGCATACGGCCGCCACCCACCTGCTCGACGGCGGCGCCGATCTGAGGGCCGTGCAGGAAATCCTGGGCCACAGCAGCCTGGCCACCACCCAGATCTACACCCATGTGTCAGTGGACCGGCTGCGGAACAGTTACCAGCAGGCCCACCCGCGCGCCTAAGTTGCGTTATGCGGCTCCCGATGAACACCCCGGCTACGGCGCGCCGAATTGCACTGGCGTAATTCGGCAGGGTACGGCACAATAAGACCCAGGTCCGAACTTTCAAGTTGTGCTTTAAGCCAGCGGCTTTTGGCGCTCTTGCGAGTCCGGCATTATTTTCATAGATTGGCAGGAATTACCGGCGCCACGCGGCACCCTGAGCAGCAAACATCCATCCATGAAGGTCGTTGGGGAAGACGTACCTACAGCTATGGAGGATGGAATGTCTGTTGCAATGACCCGCGGTGTGCTGTTTATTCACTCGGCCCCTACCGCACTGTGCCCTCACGTTGAGTGGGCCATCGGATCTGTCGTGGACAAGCGCACAGATCTGGAATGGACCGCTCAGCCCGCCGCACCCGGCATGTTCCGCTCGGAGCTGTCTTGGACCGGCGCGCAGGGGACAGGTGCGCAGCTGGCGTCTGCCCTGCGGGGCTGGGCTCACCTGCGCTTCGAGGTCACCGAAGAGCCTAGCCAGGGTGTGGACGGCGGCCGCTGGTCCCATACTCCTGAGCTGGGCATTTTCCATGCCGTGACGGATGTCCACGGCAACATCATGGTCTCGGAAGACCGCATCCGCTACGCTTACGAGTCCGGTGCGGGCGATCCCTCGGCCGTTTACCACGAGCTTTCCCTCGCCCTCGGCGAGGCGTGGGACGAGGAGCTCGAACCCTTCCGGCACGCTGCCGAAGGCGCACCTGTGCGCTGGCTGCATCAGGTGGGCTGACGCGCCGCCCAAGAAGCCATACCGGCGGCACCGGCACGCAGCCCCGCCAGCGAACTGCCCAGCCGGCAAAGGGCCCCGTCGCAGCGAAGCCGCGCCGCCGGCCAAACATCCCCATAGCAACGAAGAGGCCCCCGCCAACCTGAACTGGAGCAGTTCAACCGGCGGGGGCTTCTTCAGCGGTCCGTCGTGATCACACGCTGCGGACGGCGATGACGGCGTTGTGCCCGCCGAAGCCGAACGAGTTGCTCAGTGCCACGATGTCTCCGGCGGGAAGAGCGCGGGAGGAGGTGACGACGTCGAGCGGGATCTCCGGATCCTGGTTCTCGAGGTTGATGGTGAGCGGGGCCTTGCGCTCGTACACGGCCAGCACCGTGAGGACGGCCTCAACGGCACCGGATGCACCCAGCAGGTGGCCCATCTGTGACTTGGTGGCAGATACCGCCACGTTGTCCACGTGCGATCCCAGTGCGGCGCGCAGCGCGGTGTACTCGGGCTTGTCGCCCACCGGGGTGGAGGTGGCGTGGGCGTTGACGTGCACCACGTCCTCGGCCTGGATCCGGCCGTCGAACATGGCAGCCTTCAGGGCGCGGGTGGCACCGAGGCCTTGGGGGTCCGGGGCGGTGATGTGGTACGAGTCGGACGTCACGGACGTGCCGGCCAGTTCGGCGTAGATCCGCGCTCCGCGGGCCAGGGCGTGCTCCTCGGCTTCGAGTACCAGGGCGCCCGCACCCTCACCCATGACGAAGCCGTCGCGGCCCAGGTCGTAGGGGCGTGAGGCGTGCTCGGGATCGTCGTTGCGGCGGGAGAGTGCCTGCATCGAGGAGAACGCGGCCAGGGGCATCGGGTGGATGGCGGCTTCGGCGCCGCCGCACATGACCACGTCGGCCTTGCCGGAGCGGATCAGGTCCAGGCCGAGGTGCAGGGCTTCCGTGCCGGAGGCGCAGGCGGAAACGGGCGTGTGCGCGCCGGCCCGGGCACCCAGGTCAAGGCTCACTGCGGCGGCCACGCCGTTGGGCATGAGCATGGGGACGGTCATGGGCAGGACCCGGCGGGGTCCCTTCTCCTTTAGCGTGTCCCACGCGTCGAGGAGGGTCCAGACGCCGCCGATGCCGGTGGCGAACGCAACGGCCAGGCGGTCGTGGTCAACTTCGGTGATGCCGGAATCAGCCCAGGCCTCACGGGCAGCAATAACGCCGAACTGGGTGGACGGGTCCATGCGCTTGGCCTCGACGCGGCTCAGGACGTCAAGGGCGGGGGTGGAGCAGCGGGCGGCGAAGTGGACCGGCAGTTCGTACTTGGCTACCCAGTCATCTTCGAGCGTGTGTGCGCCGGAGACCCCCTTCAGCGCGTTCTTCCACATAGTGGGTACATCGCCGCCGATGGGCGTGGTGGCACCCAGACCGGTAATGACTACTTTGCGTGTCATGGGATCACTCTCTGTCGGTGCGCGTGCCGTGTCCTGTGCTGCTGGGCCGGGGGCCTGAGTCGGGGGCGTGCGGAGGGGGTCTGCGAGAAAATTCTGTGGTGGTGCTTCGGCTGGCCGGTCCGGGTACGTGTTGTCCGGGCCGGCCAGCCGGGTTCAGCCGATGTGCGGCTGGGGCCTTATCAGGCTGCCTGTGCGCCGGAGATGAAGCTGACGGCGTCGCCGACGGTCTTGAGGTTCTTGACCTCTTCGTCCGGGATGCGGACGCCGAACTTCTCTTCAGCGTTGACGACGATCGTCATCATGGAGATGGAGTCGATGTCCAGGTCCTCGGTGAAGGACTTGTCCATCTCGACTGCTTCGGGGGCCAGGCCGGTCTCTTCGTTGACGATTTCAGCCAGTCCGGCCAGGATTTCTTCGTTGCTAGCCATTGATGGCTCCTTTTCTTGTTATTGCCGGCAGGGGATGCCGGAAATGATGCAAACCGCGGTTGCGGCTTGGTTTGGGTATTCCTAAGGAAGGACAACTACCTGGGCGCCGAAGACCAGCCCGGCGCCGAAGCCGATCTGCAGGGCCAGGCCGCCGCTCAGCTCCGGGTTTTCCTGGAGCAGGCGGTGTGTGGCCAGGGGGATGGACGCGGCCGATGTGTTGCCGGCGTCGGCGATGTCCCGGGCCACGGTGACGGTTTCCGGGAGCTTGAGCTTTTTGACCATTTCGTCGATGATCCGCATGTTGGCCTGGTGCGGAATGAAGGCCACCAGGTCCTCGGCCTGGATGCCGGCGGCATCCAGGGCCTGCTGGGCCACCTTCGCCATCTCCCACACGGCCCAGCGGAACACGGTCTGGCCGTCCTGGCGCAGAGTGGGCCAGATGGCGGCGTCGGTGACGGCCACTTCCTCCGGGCTGAGGGCGCTGGTCTGCTGCGTGGGGCCGCCTTGGTGGGCGGCGGAGTATTCGCGCACATCCAGCAGTGAGTGGGTCATGCCGATTGCGTCCCACTTGCTGCCGTCCGAACCCCAGACGGACGGACCGATCCCCGGCGTCTCGGACGGGCCGATCACGACCGCGCCGGCGCCGTCTCCCAGCAGGAAGGAGATGGTGCGCTCGGTGTTGTCGATGACGTCGGAGAGCTTTTCGGCGCCAACCACGAGCACATACTGTGCGGTGCCGGACCGGACCAGCGCGTCGCCCTGGGCAATGCCGTAGCAGTAGCCGGCGCAGGCGGCGGAGATGTCGAAGGCCGGGGCCGGCGTCGCGCCGAGGCGGTTCGCGAGGCTTGCGGCCGCTGACGGCGTGGCGTACGGGTGCGTCACCGTGGAGACAATCACTGCGCCGAGCTGGGAGGCCTCGATGCCGGCCTTCGCCAGCGCCTCGCGGGCGGCGCCTTCGGCCATGTCGATGACGCTGACGTCCGCGGGCGCCCGGTGGCGGGTGATGATGCCCGTGCGCTGGCGGATCCATTCATCGGAGGAATCGATCCACTGGCACACGTCGTCGTTGGTCACGATGACATCGGGGCGGTAGGCGCCGATCCCCAGAATGCGGGTGTGCTCGTTGGCCGGTGACTGCTTCAGCGTGGGAACGCTCATGCCTGTCCTTCCAGTTCTGCGAATAGTGCAAGGGCTGCGGACAGGTCTTCGGGGGTTTTCACGGCGACGGTCTTCACGCCCGGCATGCCGCGTTTCGCGAGGCCGGCCAGGGTGCCTGCCGGCGCCAGTTCGATCAGGCCCGTAACGCCCCGCTGCACGAGCGACTCCATGCACTGGTCCCAGCGGACCGGGCGGGATACCTGCGCGATCAGGCGGTCGACGGCGGCCGCGCCGTCCGTGACCTCCTGGCCGTCGAAGTTGGACAGGAGCGGCACTGCCGGGGCCTGCGGCTGCAGCTCGGGCTTCAGGGACTCCAGCGCGCTCACGGCCGGTGACATGTGCGAGGTGTGGAAGGCTCCGGCCACCTTGAGCGGGATGACGCGTGCCTTGGCCGGGGGATTCTCCGCCAGGGCCTTGAGCTGATCGAAGGTTCCGGCGGCAACAACCTGGCCGGCACCGTTGACGTTGGCCGGCGTGGCGCCTGCGGCTTCGATGGCCGCGAGGACCTCGGCGGGGTCCCCGCCCACCACGGCACTCATGCCTGTGGGCGTGACAGCGGCGGCCTCGGCCATGCTGTTGGCGCGGACACGAACGAATGTCATGGCTTCTTTTTCGGTCAGCACGCCGGCCAGGGCCGACGCCGTGATCTCTCCGACCGAATGTCCGGCCAGGATGACCGGAAGCGAGCTGAGTTCGACGTCGAACAGCGACTTCGCGGCCACGAGCCCGGCGGCCACGATCAGGGGCTGCGCGACGGCGGTGTCCTTGATGGTGTCCTCATCGGACGTGGTCCCGTGCGCCGTGAGGTCGATGCCTGCGATTTCGCTGAGGGAGGCCAGATGGCCTGCTACGGAAGGCAGTTCCAGCCAAGGGGCCAAGAATCCGGGGGTCTGTGAGCCCTGTCCAGGGCAGACGATTGCAAGCACGTATCCAGCTTTCCAAATTACCGCGTGATCCATGGTGTTTCCGTACACCAAGCTCACTGGGTCAGTTTGTAGGAAGTCTACAACGGTTCAGTTCGAGTTCCGCGCCGAATGGCGCTCCACGGCGGGCTTGGGCGGCGTGGAGAGCCGCCCTACGACGAGCGCGGCCTGAAGCACGAAGGCCTCCCGGGGGAGCAGCGGATCCCAGCCCGTGACGTCACAAACGCGCTTGAGGCGGTAGCGGACCGTGTTGGCATGAACGAAGAGTTCCCGCGCGGTGGCCTCGAGCGAGTGTCCCAGCTCGAGGTACGTGCCGAGGGTTTCCACCAGGCCGTTGGAGGCGGCCAGCAGCGGCCGGTAAATGTTCTTCACCAGCGACCGGCGCGCCGCGTCATCGCCGGAAATGACCCGCTCGGGAAGAAGATCATCCGCGGCCACCGGGCGCGGCGCCGACGGCCAGGCCCGCGCCGCGGTGAGCCCGGCGAACGCCGATTGCGCCGAGCTGCTGGCCTCGAGCAGTGAACTCGCCTCGGCGCCGTAGACCACGGGACCCGGCGCGAACATCTCGCTCAGCTTCAGGTACGCCGTCTCGCGGTCGTGGACGCCGCCGAGAATCAGGATCAGGCGGTCACCCTGAATGCCCACGAGTGCGTCTTCCGCGTACCGGCCCGCGGTCCGCCGGAGCTCGCTCACGTAGCTGGCGCTGGGTTCCGACGGCGAGTTCCCCACCATCACGGTGAAGCGCTCCTGGGCCTTCCAGCCGAGGGCGGCGATCCTGGACCGCAGCGCATCGGTGTTTTCGCCGCGCAGGATGGCGTCCACGATCAGGGCTTCGAGCCGGGTGTCCCACGACCCGCGGGACTCCGCGGCCCTCGCGTACACATCGGCGGCGGCAAAGGCGACTTCGCGTGAGTACCGCAGCACGGCCTCCCGCAGCGACGGCTGGTCCGCCTCGGGGGCGATGACGGGGACCTGGTCCTCGACCACTTCCACTACAATCCGGATCAGCTGGAGCGCCTTCTGGAGGCTGATGGAGCGGGTGAGCTCGGTAGGGGCCGTGCCAAAGACGTCGGAGAGGATCCAGGACGGGGAACTGGGCCGCTCGTACCAGGTGACGAACGCCGCGATGCCGTTCTGCGCCACGAGTCCCAACGCTGAGCGTTCGTCGGAGCTGAGCCGGCTATACCAAGGCAGTGACTTTTCCAACTGCCGCATGGTGGTGGTGGACAACTGGCCCACACTGGCCCGGAGCTTTTTCAGGGTCTCTGTCTTTTCCGGCGTCATGGTGCGAGACGGCGGTTTGCGCTTGGCAGGGGCGGAAGTGGGCTCGGGCATGCATCGAGCATACGGGGCCAGCCCGGCAAGCTCCATTTTGTGCAAAGGCTACAACTGCGGTTGCGCTGCATCACAGCACGGTGTGAGCACGGCATCAGCACCGCCGCAGTGCGTCAAAACGACGACGACGGCACCCACCTTTGGTGAGGACCGTCGTCGTCGTTTTGTTGCGCAGAGCGGGAACTCCGCTGGTTGGGCTTGTCGAAACCCGGTTTCGACAAGCCCAACCAGCAACAGTTAGGACTCGCCGCCCGCGTTGCCGGTGGTGCCGGCATTGACGTCGAGCAGGCGGTACTTCTCAATCGCCTGCGCAGGGGCCTGGGCGTCAACCTCGCCGCGGCGGGCCAGCATCTCCAGCGAACGGACCACTACCGAGTGGGTGTCGTTCTTGAAGAAGCGGCGAGCGGCGGCACGGGTGTCGGAGAAGCCGAAGCCGTCGGCGCCGAGCGAGGCGAACTCGTTCGGCAGGAACTGGCGGATCTGGTCCGGGACGGCCTTCATGTAGTCCGAGACCGCCACGATCGGACCGGTTGCCCCGGCGAGCTGCTGGGCCACAAACGGCACCCGTGCGGGCTGTCCGGGGTTCAGGAACGCCTCTTCCTCGGCGGCGAGGCCGTCGCGGCGCAGTTCGTTCCAGGAGGTCACGGACCAGACGTCCGCGGAGACGCCCCAGTCCTCGGCCAGGATCCGCTGGGCGTCCAGCGCCCACGGCACCGACACGCCGGAGGCCAGGATCTGCGTGCGCGGGCCGTCGATCTTGGCCGGCGCCAGCAGGTAGATGCCCTTCAGGACTCCCTCAACGTCCAGTTCATCCGGCTCGGCCGGCTGGGTGATGGGCTCGTTGTAGACCGTGAGGTAGTACATCAGGTTCCGGTCCGTTGAGTCCGGACCGTACATGCGCTCCAGGCCGTCCCGCACGATGTGGCCGATTTCGTACCCATAGGCGGGGTCGTAGGTGACCACTGCCGGGTTCGTGGAGGCGAGCAGCGGCGAGTGGCCGTCGGCGTGCTGGAGTCCTTCACCGGTGAGGGTGGTCCGTCCTGCGGTGGCGCCGATGATGAAGCCGCGGGTCATCTGGTCCGCGGCGGCCCAGAAGGCGTCGCCGGTGCGCTGGAAGCCGAACATGGAGTAAAACACGTAGACCGGGACCAGCGGCACGCCGTGGGTGGCGTAGGCGGTTCCGGCGGCGGTGAACGCCGCCACGGCGCCGGCTTCATTGATGCCGGGGTGGATCAGCTGGCCCTGGGCGGATTCCTTGTAGGCCAGGACCAGGTCCCGGTCTACGGACAGGTAGTTCTGACCTTTGGGGTTGTAGATCTTTGCCGTGGGGAAGAACGCATCCATGCCGAACGTGCGGGCCTCGTCCGGGATGATCGGCGCGATGTGCTTGCCGAAGTTCTTGTCCCGCATCAGGTCCTTGAGCAGGCGGACGAATGCCATGGTGGTGGCGGCCTGCTGCTTGCCCGAACCCCGCTTGGCCACCTCATAGGTCTTGGCCTCGGGCAGCGCGATGTCGGAGTGCTTGGCACGGCGTTCCGGCACGCTACCGCCGAGCGCGGCGCGGCGTTCCATCATGTACTGGATTTCCGGTGCGTCCGTACCCGGGTGGAAGTACGGCGGCTGGTACGGATCCTTTTCGAGCTGCTCATCCGTGACCGGGATCCGCAGGTGGTCGCGGAACTTCTTCAGGTCGTCGAGGGTGAGCTTCTTCATCTGGTGGGTGGCGTTGCGGCCTTCGAAGTGCGGGCCGAGTCCGTAGCCCTTGACCGTCTTGGCCAGGATCACGGTGGGCTTGCCCGTGAATTCGGTCGCGGCCTTGTACGCGGCGTAGACCTTGCGGTAGTCGTGGCCGCCGCGCTTGAGGCCCCAGATCTGGTCATCGGTCAGGTCCGCGACCATGTCCTTGGTCTGCGGGGTTTTCCCGAAGAAGTGTTCGCGGACGAACCCGCCGGATTCGGCCTTGTAGGTCTGGTAGTCCCCGTCCGGGGTCTCGTTCATGATCTTCACCAGCGACCCGTCGGAGTCCCTGGTGAGCAGGTCATCCCATTCCCGGCCCCAGACGACCTTGATGACGTTCCAGCCCGCGCCGCGGAAGAACGCCTCGAGTTCCTGCATGATCTTGCCGTTGCCGCGCACCGGCCCGTCCAGGCGCTGGAGGTTGCAGTTGATCACGAAGTTCAGGTTGTCCAGGTTCTCGTTCGCGGCGAGCTGGAGCAGGCCGCGGGACTCGGGCTCGTCCATTTCGCCGTCGCCCAGGAACGCCCAGACCTGCTGCTCGGCGGTGTCTTTCAGGCCGCGGTTGTGCAGGTACCGGTTGGACTGGGCCTGGTAGATCGCGTTCATCGGCCCGATGCCCATCGACACGGTCGGGAACTCCCAGAACTCGGGCATCAGCCGCGGGTGCGGGTAGGAGGACAGGGCGTGCCCGGCCTTGGACTTTTCCTGCCGGAACCCGTCCAGGTCCTGCTCGGTCAGCCGGCCTTCCATGAATGCCCGGGCGTACATGCCGGGGG
>NZ_JAGGPM010000044.1 GCF_018613835.1 Arthrobacter sp. ISL-5
GCGCCTTCCAGGCCGACACCCCCGTCGGCGCCGGGTGCCCCCTCCCGGCAAACTGCGCCTTCCAGGCCGACACCCCCGTCGGCGCCGGGTGCCCCCTCCCGGCAAACTGCGCCTTCCAGGCCGGCTCCCCCATGCCGGCCGGGTGCCCCCTCCCGGCAGGCTGCGGGGCGCAGGCACAGTTGCCCCCTTCGTGTCCGTTGCCCCCCGAGTGCCAAGTACCGCCGGAGCAGTTGCCGTCTTGGTGCCCTCCGCCAGCTGGATCACTCCAGGAGTTGGAGTCTCTCGCCAGTCGACCGCCATGGAATATCCCGGTCACCCGCGAATTACCGAAATTGACGCTACGAGTGAGTTCAGGTTAAAACTGCTACCGGCTCCGCTGACGCCTCCGCTCACGCATTCGCGGCCGCCGGGGCCACGTTGCCCGGCACGGGTTCGTGCCGCAGGTAGGTGCGGCGGAACCGGCCGGTACCCGACGTCAGCCCGCGCAGCTGGACGGCGTAGCGCAGCAGTTCCTCGTCCGGCACCTCGGCGGTGACTTCCGTGATTTCCCCGCCCGCCGACGTCGTTCCCGTCACCCGTCCCCGGCGGGAGGACAAGTCACTCATGACAGGGCCGACGTACTCGTCCGGGGTGCTGATGGTCACCGCCGATACGGGTTCCAGCAGCTGGATCCGGCCGGCGGCCGCCGCCTCACGCAACGCGAGCGCGCCTGCCGCCTGGAACGCGGCATCCGATGAGTCAACGCTGTGGGCTTTGCCGCCGACCAGCGTCACGCGGATGTCCACCACCGGGAAGCCCGCCGAGACGCCTTTCTGCATCTGGGCACGGACCCCCTTCTCGACCGACCCGATGAACGTCCCCGGTATGACGCCGCCCACGGTCTTGTCAATGAACTCGAAGCCCGCGCCGCGTTCGAGCGCCTCGACCTCGATGTCACAGATCGCATACTGGCCGTGGCCTCCCGATTGTTTGACGTACCGCCCGTGCCCGGTGGCCGGCGCCGCAAACGTCTCCCGCAGCGGCGTCACCACCTGGACGGTCTGCAGCTTCACGCCCTGATCACGCAGCCGGTCCAGCACCACCTCGCCATGGGCCTCGCCCATGCACCACAGGATGAGCTGGTGGGTTTCCGCGTTTCGTTCCACGCGAAGGGTCGGATCGCCGGCGGCGACCTTGCCCAGGCTCTTGGCGAGGGCGTCCTCGTCGCTGCGCGTGGCGGCTTCAACGGCCACAGGCATCAGCGGCTCAGGCATTTCCCAGGCCACCACCAGCAGCGGCATTTCCTTGGCGGAGACAGTGTCGCCCGTCTCTGCGTTGCCCAGCTTGGCGATCGCGCAGATGTCCCCGGCCACGCAGTACGGCACCGGCCGCAGGCTAGCCCCCAGCGGGGAGTACAGGTGCGCGAGCCGCTCGTCGCTGTCGTGGTCCTCGTGGCCCCGCTCCGCCAATCCGCGGCCTCCCACATGCACGGCCGAGTCCTCCCGCAGGGTGCCGGAGAAGATCCGCACCAGGCAGACCCTTCCCAGGAACGGGTCGATCGTGGTGCGCACCACCTCCCCCACGAGGGGCCCGCCGGGATCACAGCTCAGCGGGCCGGCCGGCGAGCCGGCAAGATCCGTCACCTCAGGCAGGTCACGCTCCAGCGGCGACGGGAACGCCCGGATGAGCATATCCAGGAGCTCCGTCATGCCCAGGCCCGTCTCTGCGGAGGAGGCCAGCACCGGGAAAAAGGATCCGCGGGCAACGGCTGTTTCCAGATCGCCCACCAGGACGTCGACGTCGATCTGCTCGCCGCCGAGGTAGCGGTCCATCAGCGACTCGTCCTCGCTCTCGGAGATGATCCCTTCGATCAGCGTTCCGCGTGCTTCCTCCGAGGCGGCCAGTTCCTCCGGGGTGGCGTCGCGCACAGCCGGCTCCGCACCCTGGGCATAGTCCGAAACAGTCCCGGAGAGAAGCCCGAGCAGGCCGGTCACGGTTCCGTCCGTGCGGACGGGCAGGTAGGCCGGCACCACCGAGTCGCCGAAGGCACGCTGGCACGCGGCGACGGCGGCTTCGTAGTTTGCCCGCGGATGATCCAGCCGGCTGATCACCACCGCCCGGGGCGTCCCCAGCTGATCGCATTCCGCCCACAGGGCCGTCGTGGCCGCGTCGATGTCATCAAGGGCGGACACCACGAACAGGGCCGCGTCAGCCGCCCGCAGCCCGGCGCGCAGTTCGCCGGTGAAGTCCCCGTAGCCCGGCGTGTCGAGCAGGTTCACCTTGATGCCGTCCGCCACGACGGGCGCCACGGAGAGGACCACGGAGCGCTGCTGGTGGACCTCGGACGGTTCCGAGTCGCTGACGGTGGTGCCATCGACGATGGAGCCCATCCGCGTTATGGTTCCGGCGGCGGCAAGCAGGGCCTCGTGCAGCATCGTCTTGCCGGCACCCGAGTGCCCCACAAGCGCCACGTTGCGGATCCTCTCCGGACTGTCTGCCGGGGTGCCCGCGGACGCATCGGCCCGCCGGAGATCGGAACTGCCGCGGCCGGGGCCCTTGCCCCGGCCATTTGTGCCTTTCATAGACATCGTCGTCTCCTGGCATCTGGTCGTCAGCCGCCGTGCGGCCTTGTAAAAAGATTCGACACCCTCGGACGGCGTTGAGCAAGAGGGCAACGTTGTGTACGCTCGTACACATGGCTGATTACTTCGCGGATGATCCGCGCACAAACCGGGAGCGAATGCTCGCAGGGGACCTTGACATTTCCGATGACCCGGAAAGTGAGCGCGAATCCAAACGGGCAGTGAAGCTGCAGTCGCTGTACACGGCGGCCTATGCGGAGGACCCGGACGGGGCGCGGCCCATCCTGGCGGATCTGCTGGGTTCCCTGGGCGAAGACGCGCACATCAAGCCGCCGCTGTACGTCGACTACGGCACGTTCATCACGGTCGGGGCCCGCACGTTCATCAATTACAACCTCACGGCCCTCGACGTCGCCCCGATCATCATCGGGGAGGACTGCCAGATCGGCCCGAACGTGCAACTCCTGACACCGACGCACCCGGTGGAACCCCGGCCGCGGCGCGACCGGCTGGAAGCTGCAAAGCCGATCACCATCGGTGACAACTCGGTGATCGGCGCGGGCGCGGTGGTCACCAGGGACGTCCCGGCGAACTCCGTTGCGGTCGGCAACCCCGCGCGCGTAGTCCGAGATATCTGACCGCGGTGGCAACGCGCCGGTTTGATCCCGACAGGCGGGACCGGATCATTGATGCAGCCCTCGAGGTGATCGCTGCCCGTGGAGTGGCCGGCACCTCGCACCGCAAGATCGCGGACCAGGCCGGGGTGCCCCTCGGGTCCATGACCTATCACTTCACGAACATGGACCAGCTCCTGGGGGAAGCATTCAGGCGCTTTGCGGACACGATTGCCGACGGTTTCGAGGTCCGGCTGGGCAGCGTCGCGAATGCCGACGCGGCACGGCAGGCCGTGGCGGACCTGATCCACGTTGACCTGCTGGACAGCCAGCGGGACCTGGTCCTCACCCTCGAGCTCTACACCCTCGCCGCCCGCGAGCCGGTTTTCCGCCAGATCACGCGGGACTGGATGAGCCGGAGCCGGCACGCCCTTGAACGCCACTTTGACCCGGCCACCAGCCGGATGCTCGACGCCCTGATCGAAGGCCACTTCATCCACGCCGCCCTCGATACCGAACCCCATGACCGCTCGATCACGGTGGACGCCGTCAACCGCATAACGGCCGCACCCCCAAGCCCGAACGACCGTCCGCGAAAGTTCTGACGGGAACCTCGTCCTGGCCGGTCCCCGGCCCCGAATTGACGCGGCAGTTCCCGGCTGAAAACCGTGTTGACACCCCGTGTGCGCGGGTCAAGACTGATCTTAGATCGGCGTCCTGCGGCGTGCCGGACGTCCGGCCCTAAGGGGTGCATTGTGCAGATACCGGCTGCATTTGACTATGAGCGCGCGAGCGATGTGGCGAACGCGCTGGCACTGCTAGAACGCCACGGTCCCGAGTCCAGAGTCATTGCCGGCGGACACAGCCTGTTGCCGATGATGAAGCTGCGGCTGGCCCGGCCGGACTGGCTGATCGACATCAACGGCCTGACAGAGCTGGACTTCATTCTCCGCGAAGGGGACCAGTTGCGCGTGGGCGCGCTGACCCGCCACACGGCGCTGCTGGAGTCCGCCGACGTCGCCGGTCTCTTTCCGATCATTCGGGACGCCGAGCGGGTGATCGCGGATCCCGTGGTCCGCAACCGGGGAACCATCGGCGGTTCACTCTGCCAGGCCGATCCCGCCGAGGACCTTTCCACCGTCTGCGATGTCCTGCGGGCGCTCACGGTGATCCGGGGGCCGGCCGGCCAAAGAACCGTCCCCATGGCGGACTTCCACCAGGGCCCCTACGAAACCGCCGTGGCGCAGAACGAGCTGTTATGCGAGATCCGCTTTCCCATCCGGCCGCGCTCGGGCAGCGCCTATGAAAAGGTGGAACGCCGGGTGGGTGACTGGGCCGTCGTCGCGGCCGGGGCCGCCGTCGCGCTTTCAGCGGACGGCACGGTGGACGACGCCGCGATCGGGCTGACCGCTGTTGGCCTGGACGGCACGGTTCCCGAGGCCGAGGCCGTGCTCCAGGGACGGCAGCCGCATGAGGACCTGTTCGCCGAGGCGGGCCGCATCGCGGCTGCCGCCTGCGACCCCGTCGCCGACCGGCGCGGACCCGTCGACTACAAGCGGCACCTCGTCGAAGAACTCACCCGCAGGGTCCTGCGGCGGGCCTGTGCCCGGGCGGCCGGTGCGGGGCAAGGCTGAGGCAGAGAAAGGCTGAAGCAATGCAGATCAGCATGAAGGTCAACGGGGACGACGTCAGCCGGGACATCGAGCCCCGGGTCCTGCTCGTCCACTTCATCCGCGAAGTGCTTGGGCTGACCGGCACGCACTGGGGATGCGACACCACCAATTGCGGGACCTGCGTCGTCCTGATGGACGGGCAGCCGGTGAAGTCGTGCACTGTCCTGGCAGTGATGGCCGATGGACATGACATCCGCACGGTCGAGGGCCTGGCGGTCGGCGGCACGCTGGATCCGGTGCAGCAGGGATTCATGGAAGAACACGGCCTGCAGTGCGGATTCTGCACGCCGGGCATGATGCTGACCGCCAGGGCCCTGCTGGACCGCAACCCGCACCCCGACGACGCCGAGATCCGCGAGGCCATCTCCGGCCAGATCTGCCGGTGCACCGGGTACGCGACCATTGTCCGTTCCGTGCAGTGGGCCGCGGCCCACCCGCTGGCAACGGACGCTGCGGCGGATGACGGCGCCGCCGCGGAGAGCACCGCAGAAGAGGTGACGGCATGACCACCGTCCAGGAGCATGCACCCAACCCCGCGGCCGGGGACCCCGGCCGCCCGATCGGCTACGGCCGCATCCAGCGCAAGGAAGACCCGCGGTTCGTCCGCGGCAAGGGCAACTACCTCGACGACATCGTGCTGCCCGGGATGCTGCACGGAGCCGTCCTGCGCGCCCCCGTTGCCCATGCGCGGCTGGTCTCAATCGACACCACCGAGGCGCTGGCCCACCCCAGGGTGCTGGCCGTCATTACGGGCAAGGACCTGCAGGCCCTCAACCTCGCCTGGGCACCCACCCTGTCCGCGGACGTTCAGGCAGTCCTCGTTACCGACAAGGTGCGCTTCCAGGGGCAGGAAGTGGCATTTGTGGTCGCCGAAGACCGCTACGCCGCGCGCGACGCCCTGGAGCTGATCGATGTCGAATACGACGTGCTGCCGCCGGTCATCGACGCCCGCCGTGCCCTGGACCCCGACGCCCCGGTCATCCGTGACGACATCGAGGGACGGACGGACAACCGGATCTTTGACTGGGAGATGGGCGACGCTGCCGAAACCGAGGCGGTGTTCGCCGCCGCCGACGTCGTGGTGTCCCAGGAGGT
This sequence comes from Arthrobacter sp. ISL-5, assembly GCF_018613835.1. Lineage (GTDB taxonomy): Bacteria > Actinomycetota > Actinomycetes > Actinomycetales > Micrococcaceae > Arthrobacter. The sequence continues at coordinate 5,944 of NZ_JAGGPM010000044.1, forward strand.
CGTGTATCCGCGGGTGCACCCGGCGCCCATGGAGACCTGCGGTGCCGTGGCGGACTTCGACCCGGTCGACGGCAGGCTGACCCTGTACGAAACAACGCAGGCCCCGCACGCGCACCGGACGCTGTACGCGATGGTCGCCGGCATCCCGGAACACAAGATCCGCGTCGTCTCCCCCGATATCGGCGGGGGCTTCGGCAACAAGGTGGGCATTTATCCGGGCTACGTCCTCGCGGTGGTCGGTTCGATCGTCACGGGCCGGCCGGTGAAGTGGGTGGAGGACCGCTCCGAAAACCTGATGTCGACGTCGTTCGCCCGGGACTACATCATGCAGGGCGAGATCGCGGCCACCAAGGAGGGCAAGATCCTGGCCGTTCGGACCAGCGTGCTGGCCGACCACGGCGCGTTCAACGCCACGGCGCAGCCCACTAAGAACCCGGCAGGATTCTTCTCCATCTTCACCGGCAGCTATGACCTGAAGGCCGCCTACTGCAAGGTCAGGGGCGTGTACACCAACAAGGCGCCGGGCGGGGTGGCGTACGCCTGCTCCTTCCGCGTCACCGAAGCCGTGTACCTGGTTGAGCGGATGGTGGACATCCTCGCCCGGAAACTGGAGATGGACCCGGCGGAACTGCGGCTGAAGAATTTCATCAGGCCGGAGCAGTTCCCGTACGCCAACAAGACGGGCTGGGTCTACGACTCCGGCAACTACGAGCCGGCCATGCGGCTGTCCATGCAGATGGCCGGGTACGACGAGCTCCGGCGCGAGCAGCTCGAAAAACGCGAGCGCGGCGAGCTGATGGGCATCGGCGTGGCGTTCTTCACGGAAACCGTCGGCGCCGGCCCGCGGAAGCACTTCGACATCGTCGGACTCGGGATGGCCGACGGCGCCGAACTCCGGGTCCACCCGACCGGCAAGGCCGTGGTCCGGATCTCCGTGCAATCCCAGGGACAGGGGCATGAAACCACGTTCGCCCAGATCGTGGCCGAGGAACTCGGCATCCCGCCGGAGAGCATCGACGTCGTCCACGGCGACACTGACCAGACACCGTTCGGCCTGGGCACCTACGGCAGCCGTTCGACGCCGGTCAGTGGCGGCGCGGTGGCGCTGGTGGCGCGCAAGGTCCGCGAGAAGGCGAAGTTCATTGCCGCGGCCATGCTTGAGGCGCGGCCCGAAGACCTCGAATGGGAGAAAGGCCGGTGGTTCGTCAAGGGGGATCCGGGCGCCGGCAAGACCATCGCCGAGATCGCCTTGGGCGCGCACGGCACCATGGCCCTGCCCGAGGGCATCGACGGGAACCTGGACGCCGAGGTGACCTATGACCCGCCGAACCTGACGTTCCCATTCGGCGCCTACATCTGCGTGGTGGACGTCGACGCCGGGACCGGCGCCGTCAAGGTCCGGCGTTTCATCGCGGTAGACGACTGCGGGACGCGGATCAACCCGATGATCATCGAGGGCCAGGTGCACGGCGGGCTGACCGACGGCGTCGGGATGGCGCTGATGCAGATCATCGCCTTCGATGAGGACGGCAACTGCCTCAGCGGCTCGTTCATGGACTACCTCATCCCGACGGCCATGGAGGTCCCCGACTGGGAGACCGGATACACGGTCACGCCGTCACCGCACCACCCCATCGGCGCCAAGGGCATCGGCGAGTCGGCCACCGTCGGGTCGCCGCCGGCCATCGTCAACGCCATCGTCGATGCCCTGGCGCCGTACGGCGTCACCCACATGGACATGCCCTGCACGCCCGCCCGGGTCTGGGAGGCCATGCAGGGACGGCACGGGCCACCGGTCTGACATGCCGGCGCGCGGAGAAGCCCTGGCGGCGAGGGCCCGGGAACTCACGGAACGCCGGGAGCGGTTCGTGCGCGCCACGGTGGTGCGCGCCCAGCATCCCACCAGCGCCCACGCCGGAGACACGGCCCTGGTGCTGGCCGACGGGGAAATCGACGGATTCCTCGGCGGCACCTGCGTCGAGGCCTCGGTCCGCGAGTACGGCCTGCAGACGCTCGCCAACCAGGAGCCCCTGCTGCTGCGCGTCGTCCCCGGCGAGCCCTCCAGCACCCGGGAAGAGGGCGCCGTGTCAGTCGCGAACCCGTGCCTCAGCGGCGGCGCGGTGGAGATTTTCCTTGAGCCGCAGGTGCCTGCACCGCGGATCGTCGTAGTCGGAACCACGCCCGTGGCACAGGCGCTGGCCGCGCTGGGCGCCGTCCTGGACCTGGACATGGTGCTCACGAACGGGACTGCCGCGGAACCGCGGTCCGATGACGCCGCCCTCATCGTCACCTCGCAGGGCCGGGACGAGGAGCCCGCGCTGGAGGCCGCATTGAGGGCCGGTGTCCCGTACGTCGCTCTGGTCGCCAGCCGCACGCGCGGCACCGCCGTGCTGGCCTCCCTCGACGTCGACGACGGACAGCGCTCGCGGGTGCACAGCCCCGCGGGCCTGCCGCTGGGGGGCCAGACGGCCGGCGAGATCGCCTTGTCGATCCTGGCTGAACTGGTGTCGCTGCGCTCTGCCCGACGGGTAGCCGCAGCATCGGCTGCTTCGGCGACGGACCCGGCGCCTTTGGCGGCTTCGGACTCGGCCGCGGATGCGGCGCCGGCGAGCGCCGTGGATCCTGTCTGCGGAATGACTGTCGCCGCCGTGGAAGCCACGCCGCATACCGAGTACGCCGGGGCGACCGTCTACTTCTGTTCTACCGCGTGCAGGACAGCCTTCCTCGCTGATCCGGACCGCTATGCCACTGCGCCATGAGCCGCGGATCGCCGGACTTGTTCTGGCCGCCGGAGCGTCGCGGCGCCTGGGCCGGCCCAAACAGCTCCTCCCCTACGGTGACGGGGTGCTGCTGGACGCCGTGCTGACCACCGCCCGCGGGTGCGGCTTTTCCCAGATTGTCCTGGCACTGGGAGGCTCCGGCGACGAGGTGCGCCGTTCGGTCGACACCAGCGGCTGCGACGTGGTGGACAACCCGGGCTACGAGGGCGGGTGCTCGTCGTCGATCGCCGCCGCGATCCCCGCGCTTCACCCGGGGACCGACGTCGTGGTCCTGCTCCTGGGCGACCAGCCGGGCGTCCGGCCGGAGACCGTACAGCGGCTGCTCAGCGGCCGGGGCGGGGCTGCCCTTGCGGTCTGCCACTACGAGGACGGCATCGGCCACCCCTTCGCGTTCGCCCGCACGATGCTGACCGCACTGTCCCGCCTACACGGTGACAAGGCGGTGTGGAAGCTCCTGGAACAGCGGGCGGCGGAGGTCGCCGAAGTCGCGGTGGAAGGCCGGATCCCGCCCGACGTCGACACCGAGGCAGATTACGCGCAGATCCTCGCCCGGCCGGGAGGTGTCCCGTGAGCACGCCGGCCCGGGCAGGCGCGGAGGACGACGTGCGGCGGCTGGTTCCGGATGTTGCAGCACTCATGACAGCGCTGGACGACGGCGATTATCTCGCCGATGCCGGGCTGGCCACTGCCTTGTTTCTGTCCGTCCGGCTGCCGCAGCCCATCCTGCTGGAGGGCGAAGCCGGCGTCGGGAAGACCGAGGCGGCGAAGGCCCTGGCCCGCGTGCTCGACACTCCCCTGTACCGGCTGCAGTGCTACGAGGGCATCGATGCGGGCGAGGCGCTCTACGAATGGAACCACCAGCGCCAGCTGCTGGGGATCCGGCTGGCCGAGGCGCGGAACGTGGACGTGGACGAGGCCGACCTTTTTGGGGAGCAATACCTGCTGCGCCGGCCGCTGCTGAAGGCGATCGAGCATCCCGGTCCCCGCCCGGCCGTCCTGCTGCTCGACGAGATCGACCGGGCCGACGCAGAGTTCGAGGCGTTCACCTTCGAGCTGCTGGCCGAGGCCGCGGTGACAATCCCCGAACTGGGCACCGTCCGCGCCACGCACCCGCCCGTCGTGGTCCTGACATCCAACCGGACCAGGGACCTGCACGACGCTCTGACCCGCCGCTGCCTCTACCACTGGATTGACTACCCCCGGCCCGAACGCATCGCCGCGATCGTGCGCCGCAGGGTGCCCGGCAGCGCCGAACCGCTCGCCTTGGACGCCGCGTCCGCCATCACCCGGCTGCGGTCCCTGGACATGGCCAAACCGCCGGGCATCGCCGAGGCCATTGACTGGGTGTCGGCACTGATGGTGCTCGGCGTCGAGCGTCTCCACCCCGCGGCGGTAAAACAGACCTGGGGAACGGTCCTGAAGAACCGCGACGATCTGGACCTTGCATGGGCCCGCGGGCCCGCGTGGGTGGCCGGCGGCGGTCATGACTGAGGGCGCGCTCAGGAACGGCCGGGCCGGCATCGACGCCGCTTCCCTGGCGGTCGGTTTCAGCACGGCCCTGCGCCGGGCGGGGCTGCCGGGCTCGCCTGACCGTGCAGCATGGCTGGCCCAGGCGCTCAGGATCGTCCCGCCGACCGACCGCGACGCCCTGTACTGGACCTGCCGCGTGGTGCTCGTCTCGTCGCGGGAACAGCTGCCCGTATTCGACGCCGTCTTTTCGGCCGCGTTCGACGGGACTTCCGATCCCGCTGACAGCCGCGGGGAAGCCATCAGCCCGGCGGCAATCGGCTCCGAGGAGCGGACCCTGCCTGCGGTGGCCGACCAACGCCCGGCCGACCAGCGCCCGGCCACCCCGGCGGGACAGGAGCGGGAGCTCCGGGCTCCCGCCGCTTCCGCTGCCGACGGGAGTCCCGACCAGCCGCCGGAGCCCGGGCGGGACGCCATACTGGCCATGGCCTCGGCTGAGGAGCATCTGCATGGGAAGTCCTTCGCCGAGCTGACCCCCGACGAGTCCGCCCACATACGGCAGCTCGTGCGGCGCATCGTGCTGTCCACGCCGGAACGCCGAAGCCGCCGCACACGCCGGTGGGCGCACGGCGGCGCCACCCTGGACATCCGGGGCACCATCCGTGCGTCACGGCGCACCGGCGCCGATGCCGCCTGCCTGGTCTATGCCCGCCGTCGTCCGCATCCGCGCCGGCTGGTGTTCCTGTGCGACGTGTCCGGCTCCATGGAACCGTACACGCAGGTTTTCCTTTCCCTGCTGCAGGGCGCTGTGGCCGGAGCGCGGGCCGAGGCATTCGTGTTTTCCACCCGGCTGACCAGGCTTACCCGGCAGCTGTCGAACCGGAATCCCGACCACGCCCTCGCCCTCGGAGCTGCGGCCGCCCCGGACTGGGCCGGCGGGACGCGGCTGGCGGAGAGCCTCCGCCACTTCATTGATGGGCACGGCCGCCGCGGGCTAGCCAGGGGCGCTGTGATCGTGGTGCTCTCCGACGGCTGGGCTACGGACGAGCCGGAAAAGGTGGATGCCCAGATGGCACGACTGCGGCGACTGGCCTACCGGATCGTCTGGGTCAATCCGAGAAAAGCCGGTGTGGACTACCGGCCGCTGGTGGGAGGGATGGCCGCGGCGCTGCCGTACTGCGACGCCTTCATCAGCGGACACAGCTACGCCGCGCTCACGGAAGCAGCCGCCGCCATTCGCGGCGACCGGGCACCAGCCGACCGGGCACAAGCCGCCCGGACGCAATCAGCAGGGAAGCAGGGGACACAGTAATGCAACTCGAAAGCACCTTCTCCGTCGTCGCACCGATCGGCAAGGTCTGGGACACCCTCATGGACGTCGAGCGCGTGGCCGGCTGCCTCCCGGGCGCGGAGGTGCTCACCAAGCTGTCCGACGACGCCTACAAGGTGGGCATGAAAGTGAAGCTGGGCCCGGTGACACTTCAATACAAGGGGCAGCTGAACGTGATTGATCGGGATGCGGACCAGCACCGGGCGATCCTGCAGGGCCAGGCGCAGGAAACCCGCGGCCAAGGGACAGCGCAGGCCACCGTCACCCTCCGCCTGTCCGAAACAGACGGCACCACGAATGGCACTGTCAGCGCCGACCTGACCCTCTCCGGGAAGGCCGCCGCCATGGGCAAGAGCATCATCGGCAGTGTCACTAACCAGATGATGACCCTGTTCGCCGGTAACCTTCAGGCCATGGTGGCAGAGCCGGCGACGCCGGCACCTGCGGCGGTCCCGGTCCCGGGCCCGGCCCCTGTCCCGTCTCAACCCGGCGATGACGCGGCCACGGCGCAACTCCCTGGTCGAAAGCCAGCGGAACCCCAGGTGGCGGCAGCGGAACCGCCAGCCGCGGCGTCGGCTTCCGCACCGCCGACCGCGCCGCCGGCCGCGCCTGCTGGCGGTAGCCTCAACGGGCTGGCGTTGGCCAAGGACGTGATCGGGCAGCGCCTTCGCAGCCCCGCCGCGTACCTCGGGCTGCTCGTCGCCGTCGCGTTCGTCGCCTTCCAGCTCGGGCGCAACACGGCCCGGTCCCGCCGGCGCCGCCCGGTCGGGCAAAAGAGGCTGACACGGCATGCGTGACGTCCTGGACGCCCTGACGTCAGGCTGGTTAAGCGGGACCACTGCCGGCCTGGCCACAGTGGTGCGCACGTTCAAATCGGCCCCGAGACCGCCCGGCGCGGCCATGCTGGTCACCGCTGACGGCAAAGCCGTGGGCTCGGTGTCCGGCGGCTGCGTGGAGGGCGCGGTCTACGAACTCGCGACCGAAGTGATGTCGGAAGGCCGGCCCGTGCTGGTCCGCTACGGCATCAGCGACGACCAGGCCTTCTCCGTCGGCCTGACCTGCGGGGGCATCCTGGATGTGTTCGTGGAGCCGGTCTCGCGGCAGACCTTCACCGAGCTTGACGAGGTTCGGGCGGAGATCGAAGCCGCCCGCCCGGTAGGTGTGGCCACGGTCATCGAGCACCCGGATCCCCGCTGGCTGGGCCGGCACCTGGTGGTGAGGCCCCATGAATTCAGCGGGGACCTGGGCTCCGACCGGGCCAACCAGGCCGTCGGGGACGACACCCAGGGCCTGCTTGCGGCCGGCCGGAACGCCACTCTGACCTACGGCCCCGACGGCCAGCGCCGCGGCGAGGGCATGCGCATTTTCTTCTCCAGCTTCGCGCCGCGGCCCAGGATGCTGGTGTTCGGGGCCATCGATTTTGCGGCGGCCCTGGCACGCCTGGGGGCTTTTTTGGGCTACCGCGTCACCGTCTGCGACGCGCGGCCGGTGTTTGCCACACCGGCCAGGTTCCCCGACGTCGACGAGGTGGTGGTTGCCTGGCCGCACCGCTACCTCTCCGAGCAGCTTGCGAAGGGACTCGTGGACGAGCGGACCGTGATCTGCGTGCTGACCCACGATCCGAAATTCGATGTGCCGCTGCTGGAGGTTGCGTTGCGGGCCCGGGCCCTTGCCTATATCGGTGCCATGGGTTCACGGCGTACCCACACTGACAGGATGGCCCGGCTCCGTGAAGCCGGCCTGGGCGAGCACGAACTGGCGAGGCTGCACAGCCCGGTGGGCCTCGATCTGGGTTCACGGACGCCGGAGGAGACCGCAGTCTCCATTGCCGCGGAGATCATTGCCGCGCAGTGGGGCGGAAGCGGCGAGCCGCTGGGACTCCTGAGCGACCGCATCCACCACGATGAACTCCACGAGCCCACGGACCCGCCCTGACACGGCCCGCCCGGCTTATCCGCCGATGTACGACATCTCGATCTTGCGGGCCGCGGCGGTGTCCGGGCCAACGGGCGTGTCGGCGCTGCGCAGCACCGAGTAGCGGTCCGCGCGGCCGCCCCACAGGGCAGACAATGCCGCGGAAAGCTCGGCGTCGGAGGCGCCGCCCCGCAGGAGTGCCCTCAGGTCCGTGCCGGAGGTGGCAAACAGGCAGGTGAACAACTTGCCGTCGGCCGACAGCCGGGCGCGCGTGCAGCCCCGGCAGAAGGCCTGGGTGACGCTGGAGATGACCCCGATTTCGCCGCTGCCGTCACGGTAGCGCCAGCGCCCGGACGTCTCTCCGGAGTAGTTCGGCGCCACCGGGTCCAGCGGAAACACCGCGCTGATTCGGGCCAGGACCTCGGCGGACGGCACAACCTCATCCATCTTCCAGCCGTTGGATGCTCCCACGTCCATGTACTCAATGAACCGGAGGATGAACCCGGACCCCTTGAAGTGCCTGGCCGTGTCAACGATGTCCTGGTCATTCTTCCCGCGCTTGACCACCATGTTGATCTTCACCGGTCCCAAGCCTGCGGCCTGGGCGACGTCGAGGGCGTGCAGGACCTTGGCCACGGGATAGCCGGCGTCGTTCATGGCCTGGAACGTTTCCTCCCGGACGGAGTCCAGGGACACGGTCACGCGGTTCAGCCCGGCATCCTTGAGAATCCGTGCCTTCTGCGCCAGCACAGAGCCGTTGGTGGTCATGGCCAGGTCCGGCGCCCGCCCGTCGGGGGTCCGCAACCGGGCCAGCATGCGGACCAGTTCCTCAATGTCCTTCCGCAGCAGCGGCTCCCCGCCGGTCAGCCGGATCTTCAGTACACCGTGGGCCACGGCAATCGACGCCAGCCGGGTGATTTCCTCAAAGGTCAACAGCTGCTCCCGGGGCATGAAGACGTAATCCCTGCCGAAAATCTCCCGGGGCATGCAGTAGACGCAACGGAAATTGCACCGGTCCGTGACTGAAATCCGCAGGTCCCGGAGAGGCCGGTGGAAGGTGTCGGTGATGGATTTGGCGTCCATGCAGCGCCCTTTCAAAGCGGCAGCAGCGTCCACCGCTCGTATATGTCCCAGCGTATGCCCGGCGGCCGGCCCCCACAATGTCAGGCACCCACAATGACGGGCCCGGGCGAAGCGCAGCGCTCACATCTTCCGCTTGGTCCTTGCCGTCGCGGGCGCCGTCCATGGATCCTCCGGCCAGGGGTGCTTCGGGTAGCGGCCCCGCATCTCGGCACGGACCTGCGCGTAGGGGCCGGACCAAAAGGAGGCGAGATCGTCCGTCACCGCCAATGGCCGCCTGGCCGGCGACAGCAGGTGGAACAGCACCGGCACTCTCTCCCCGGCCAACCGCGGCGTCGCCGACCAGCCGAAGCACTCCTGCAGCTTCACCGCCACCACCGGCCGGCCGCCGCTATCCGCGACGTCCGGATAGTCGATGCGCACCCGCGAACCGCTTGGCACCTCGAGCCATTCCGGCGCCAGCTCGCCCAGCCGTGACGCCTCGGGCCACGGCAGCAGCCGCCGCAAAGGATCGGCCAGATCGATGCCGTTCGTCGCGGCCCCGCCGGCCAAGGCCTCAAGTTCCGGCGCCAGCCACTCGTCCAGCCGGCCCAGCAAAGCCTGGTCGGAAACGTCCGGCCAGGGTTCACCCAGTTCCCGGTGCAGCAGGGCGAGGCGGCGGCGCAAGCCGTCCGCCGCCGTCGACCATCCGATGGTCCCGAGCCCTTCCTTCCCGAGCGCGCGGGCCACCGCGGCGCGTCCCTCCTCCACCGATGGCCTGACGGGCGTGGACGACAGCGCGATCGCTCCCAGCCGGCGTTCCCGCCGGGCCGTCACGCGCCCCTGGCTGAACCCCGCTTCCACGGTTTCCGCCAGGAGGTGCCGGGCAGCGGCCTCGGCGGTGTCCGCTGTCAGCGGCGCCGCGGACCGGATGAGGGCGCCGGTCCCGGCAGCGTCGCGTCCTTCGGCGCGCGACACCTCCGCGACCGCCAGCCACGCGTGCCCGGTGAGCGGGCTGCCGGCCGGAAGCCCGGCCCGTGTGCCGGAGGACAGCAGGTAGCGCTCCGGCCCGTGCCCCGGGACCCTGCGCGCCACACGGTCCGGGAACGCGAGGGCGACGACGAACCCGGCGGCCTCTGCGCCGGTCACCGGGGCAGCTGGCTGGAAAGGCGCGACGCCGGTGCTCTCCTGGCGTGCGATCGCTTCCATTCGCCGGACGTCCTCCGCCCATCGCCGCGCCGCCGGGTCCGTGCCCGTCCGCAGCGTGTTCAACAGCCGCGTCAGGTCTGCGCCGGGAGCACGCTGGTCCCCGGCAACGACGGCGACTGCCTCCGCCGCAGTCCGGTGGCCCACAGCGGCGGCGCCGTCCAGCAGGGCGCGGGCCAGCCGGGGGTCTGCCGGAATCCTGGCCAAGGTTTTGCCGAGGGCCGTGGCATGCCCGTCCGGCTCCACCGCCCCGAGCTCCCGCAGCACCTCGACGGCCTCATCCATCGCGGCCCGCGGCGGGGCATCGGGCAGGGCCAGTCCCCGGCCGCCCGGCGATCCCCAACAGGCAAGGACCAGGGCAGCACCAGTCAGGTCGGCTACCGCGATCTCCGGTGTCCGGTGGGCCGGAGCGGCACCGAAGGTCTTCTGGTCGTAGCAGCGGACCACCTGTCCGGGCCCCTGCCGGGCGGCGCGGCCGGCGCGCTGATCGGCGGACGCCCGGGAGCAGGACACTGTCACCAGGCCGGACATGCCGCGCGCGGTGTCCCGGCGCGGTTCGCGGGACAGCCCTGCATCGACGACCAGCCGGACTCCCGGAACCGTCAAGGAGGATTCGGCGAGCCCGGTGGAAACGATGATCCGCGCCGGACCGCCGGGGTCCCGTCCGGAGACGGCGCGGTCCTGCGCCGCCGGGCTGACCTGGCCGTGAAGCTCCAGCACCTCGGTGCCCGAACCAACCCGGCCGCGCAGGCGGCCCGCAACGTGAGACACCTCCCACGCGCCCGGGAGGAACACCAGGGCGTCAACATTCATGTCCCGCGCCACCGCTTCGGCGTGCGCGGCCGCCGCGGTGTCGGCCACATGGTCAAGGAACGCGCGTGTCACGCCCCGCCCGTCCAGCCTCGGCACCGCCGGCGGCGCCCAGCTCGTTTCCAAGGGGTACAGCGCGGAGGGGCAGTCGACGACGGGAGCCGGGCCGCCGCCGTCGTGCTCCCCCGCCGGCGTTTCGCCGATCAGCGCCGCGAACCGCGGCGCGTCCAGGGTGGCGGACATGGCCACGAGCGTGAGGTCACCGCGCAGCTGGCGGACCTCGGCGAGCATGCCGAGCAGCAGGTCAGTCTCCAGACCGCGTTCGTGAACCTCGTCGAGGATGACGGCGTCCACGGCCTCCAGGCCGGGGTCCGAGAGCAGGCGCTGCAGCAGGATCCCGGGGGTGACGAACTCGATCACCGTGTTGGAGCCGGCCTGGCGTTCACCGCGGACCGTGTACCCCACGCGATCGCCGAGCCGGCTGCCGTCCAGGGTGGCAAGCCGCCGGGCCGCGGAACGCGCGGCGACGCGGCGTGGCTGGGTCACGACGATGCGCGGGCCCTTCCCCCGAACGGCGCCGGCTGCGGTGTTGGAGGCCGCGATGTTGGCGAGAAGGGGCGGAACCAGAGTGGTCTTGCCCGTGCCCGGGGGCGCCTGCACGACTGCCGTTCCGGAAGCGCCCCGCGCGCGGAGTGCTTCCTCGAGCACCCCCAACGAATCCGCGAAGACCAGGCCCGCTCCGATGGCGGCCAAATCGAAGAGCCCGCTGGCATGAACGGGAGCAGAAGGGCGGGCCGGAGAAGTCACCCGTCCATTGTGCCTATAATCCTCAGGCGTATAATTCCTCGGGCCGGTAATCCTAATGCCGGCGCCCCGGCTCCGGCCGTGCGGATGAGACGCCGCAGCCGGCCTGAGGTAAGCTGTCCAACCACGCCCGCTGGTCTTCGTGACATGGGAATATCGGCGCAATGGTGTAGGTTGCATATCCGTCAGACAAGAACGCCAGAAAAGAGAAACACCTAAGTGGCAACCGATTACGACGAAGTACGTTCCGACGTCAAGGAATCCCAGGACAACTCCCTGGAGGCACTGCAATCCGCAAACGCCCCCGATGCCCGCAGCGTTGTGCGTGAGCTGGATGAAGCCGATGCGATGGACGATTCCATCGTTCCTGGCGGCGAATTTGTGGCCGAGGAACTGGTGGTCCAGGTGGTCCCCCAGGCGGAGGACGAGTTCACCTGCTACTCCTGTTTCCTGGTCCGGCACCGCTCCCAGATCGCCCGCGAAAAGAACGGGCACGCTTACTGCATCGAATGTGAAGGCTAGCCTCCCGCTAGCGCGGCTGCGAATTGTCAGCCGCACCGAAGGGTAGTTTGTGCGGGGCCGCCTCCCTTGGGAAGGCGGCCCGGAACCACGAGGCTCGGACGCCTGACGCCTCGGCCACCGGCCGCAGTTCCAGCAACCCCCGAATAACCTGCACTCCCCGCCGGCGAGGAATAGAACCGGCCAGCCGGTGCCTCCCCCAACGAGTCGCCCGCCAAAATACTGGGCGGGTAGCCATCATCTGCGGAGTCCAAGGCCTTCAAAGACAGCGGCCGGATATGTTCAGCGTGTTGGCACACTCAGATGGTCCTGAATCCACTCCGCAGTCCTCATTCCGTTGGGAGCAATTCGGTAACCTGTTCGCGCTGAAGAGTGTGTTTGCAGATCGGTCCCTGCAGCACTAGCAGGCCATCGGCCCGGAGCTAACACGACCCAGCCTGACGCTGCATAAGTTCTATCAGAGGCCTAGTGCGACAGTGCCACGGTTTGCTATCGCCGCCCAGCCTCTCGAACTGGTCCCACCTGGCATCAGCATCAACGCCGCTTACGCCTATCGTTGCCGCTAGCATCCGATAGCGAGGGGCCTAAATGAATGCAAGGGAACACCGACCGCGGCGGATCCCGAGGATTCGGATCACCCCGTTCCAACTCTGGCTTCTGTGCGCGGCCGTGTTTTTCGCGGCAATAACCCCCACCCGAGGCCAGTTCATCCTCTCCGGTGTAATGGTCGCCTTCGCAGGTGTCGCCATGACGGTTACCAACCTGCGGAAAGAACAGCCCCGCCCGAAGTGTTCCTCGAGGAGGAGCATTTCGAGGGCGGCGGCACAATCCACGGGAATTTCGTCATATCCGAAAGCTTCCTGACCTCCCCGCAGCTCCGGCTCTTGGTGCTGAGCCCTACCGCGGACGCCCTCGAATTCACCCGATCGCCAGCGACGCGCCTAACTAGAGTGTCCCCGGGCTGTCACACCACAACCATCGAGACAGATATCACATACTTGGATCTGACCCCGGACGAACAATAACGAGCATGCGACAGCCGCCGCCGCTAAGCCTTGATCCACCGATGTTGATTGGGTTTCGGTCGGCGATTTAAACCGAGAATGCCCGCCTTTTCAAGGAAAATGGAGCTTGTCTAGAACCCATTGACCACCGAAAAGAGGGCATCTCGTAGGTGCAAGTTTCCCATAAACCATCCGCGGTGTCAGTTTCCTTCGACGAGCCCAACCTCGTGTCGGCTGCCGGGCTGCTGCCGG
>NZ_JAGGPM010000045.1 GCF_018613835.1 Arthrobacter sp. ISL-5
CGTGGGCGCGGCGGGCGCTGGCCACGCCGGCTGCACGGATTGCGGCCTCGATGGGCCCCGCCGATCCTTCTGCCCGCCCCGTCATTTGCCCATGCTATGCCCGTCCTAGGTGCCAACACAGGTGGTTCCACGGATGCCCCGCGTGCATCCGGCGAGCATCATGAACGAACTGGGCACAAATCAGCAAGCCCCACGACACCAGGGAGAACTCCAATGGCAGGCAAATCAGCTGGAATTGTCCGGCGACTCGGCGCGGTCGGCTTCTGGGGAGGAATCGCCGGCGCGCTTTCTGCACTCGTGTTGATCGTTTATCCGCCAGTGGTTGTCCCGGAGCAGTTCAGCTACCCTTTCAACGCGACCGGATTCACTATTGCGCAGGTGTTCTTTGCGGTGCAACACGTCACGATCGTGGCAGCGGTCATTGCGCTGCTGCTGACCCCGGCTGTCGGATCCTCACGGCTTGCGCGTGCAGGCCTTTGCATTGGCATCGCGGGTCTGGCTTTGCTGGCTCTCCTGGAGCTGGCGGCCATCGCGGCCGCGCACTCCGTTTCCGGGGAACCGCTGTACGGCCTGGTCCAGTCACTCTTCGCGATCCCCACAATGCTCACAGGGATCGGGCTGGTCCTGGGCGGCATCGGTGTCCTTCGGGCTGGCGCCTGGAAGGGGGCGAAGCGATTCCTGCCGCTGGTATTGGGGATCTACGTCTTCGTGGCGCTGATTCCGGCCATCATGGGACCCCACATCGCCGGCCGGATCGGCATCGGGATCTGGGTGCTGCTCTTTGGCCACCTCGGCTGGCTCCTCTGGCGCGGTGACCGGGTCGATGTTGACCGACGAGATGCGGCGAGTGCAGAGACGGTAGGGCAGCCGTGAGAACAGTTCTGCCGTCTGCGCGCTGGCGTGGGCGGCCGGACTCCGCGGCTACATGTCAGAAGTAGCGGGTGCCGAATCCTCCGTCACCTGGGCGGGAACCATGGCCGGAGTCCTCGCACCGGGTGTGGTGGTGGGTGGCCTGTTGGGTTGGGCGGAACACATGCTGCTTCCCCTGGCCATGTCTGCTGTCGTCAACCGTTCTCCCGCCCTGGCAGCGGGGCGCCGTTGAGGAACGCTTCGTACTCGGCCCGCGCGTCCTCATCGATTTCGGGCTGCTGGCTGCTGTACCGGGCATCTGCGCGGTCACGTTTCGGTCCGGAGATCCAAAACTCCTCGCCAGTGTCGACGTCATAGAAGTTGGAGTCGCCACCGTACGGATAGCCCCGGGCCAGTGTGCGGCCACGGAAATAGGCCGTCTGCCATGACTTGAAAAACCGCAGCCTGGCGATCCAGGCCGGCCCGCGATCCGTGTTGTAGCCGGTCTTCAGCTGGATGTACATGATCCTCTCGGGCGTGCCGACATCGTAGCGGCATGCGTGGTCGCAGCAGGACTGTTTTTCTTGATCAAGTCTTGATCGTCGAGCGCGGGGTCATTGATGCTCCTCGAGGAGACTGTCTTAGCGGCAAGGAAGCCGGTCATACGCAGCACTGTCGACGCCGCCGTCACGCCCGCGGAGCACTCCGGCATCGACAAGTAACCCCTAACGTCCCCGCCGTCGTCTGTGGCCCCAAGCACACGGCGGAGGGGGCCCAACCGGAAGGTAAGAATCCTCTCGACCTTGTGCGGTCGTGATGACGGCGCAAGGCCACCCCTTACTGCCATCGAGGCTATCCTCGCTCACCGCGTACGAGTGGCGAGACGGGGGCCTAAGGTATTGGGGTGGAGATTACAGGTACGGTTGAAGACCCCGAGGGTGGCCACAGTCGCGTCACCGCGGCAGGCGCGAGCTACGAAGAGGCCAGGCTGGCACTGGAGGCCATGATCCCGGAGGGCAACAGGCTCATCGTCATTCGAACCACCTTGTAGATCCATTCGCCCGCAGCGCTACGGGTTCGGGTCGTTGCCGTCCCGGCCAGGTACCCCGCGCGGACGAGTCGCTTCCGGACCGTTTCCCAGTTCTGGCCGGTAGCCGCCTCGAATTCGGCCCGTCGTACCCCGCAGGTAGGCCCTGACGAGAAGTGCCTGGTACTCCGGTGCTATCGGACTGTTGCCTGGGTGCCCGTCCCGCCCGGCTTCGAAGCGGCGGAGATCGCTGGTGTCCTCTGCGGAGATTTCTATCGGAGGGATCCGCGGCCCGCGGGGACCGGTAGGTGATAGGGCTGTTCTCGCTCGATGCAGCAGCACACGACCCAGAAGGGCAACGTCGAGCAGACTGTGGTCAGGTCGACGATCGCAGCACCATCTACAAAGGAGCCATTTGTCAGAGCTGCCTCTGACTACGGACAACCATTCCGGCAATGGCCGCTGCTGCACCAATGAGCAAGAGCACCATAGAAATAGTCATTGAAGAGTTATGCATGCCAGGCGTGCAACTCCCCGGGAACCAAGCTGAGCCACAGCTGTATTCATCGTTGAGCATCAATGGCCTGAGCCCGACGATTGACCCCATAGCGAAAACTATCGCACCTACCCCTACAAGTGCGTTGGACCCGGACTTCCTCTTCACGGATACTTCCTGACTGTTGGCTGAATACTCCCTGTCAGCTTATAGGAGCGGGACTGTGGAACTTCGGATTGGTTAGACGTGAGGGGTGCCAGCGGACGGGCCAATCGCGACACCTTCGGTATGTCGGAGGGGGTGATCAGGGAGCGCGCTCAGCTGGCAGGATGGATCCCGTGGCGAAGACGAGGCGGGACGCGGCTCCGAATGCGGAGTGGGTGCTGATGTACCGGGCCGGCCTCACCCGGGCAGGGATCGCCGAACTCGTGAGAGCCCCTGCCTCGACGGTCGGGTACCACCTTCGCATCGCGGTCGGCGGGGATCCCGGACTGCGCCTGGCGCACGAAGCGGCCGCCGCCAGGACAACCATGGTGACCGCCCAGGGCCTGGAGCGCATGCAGCAGCTGGTGGCCCTGGTCCGGGCGACGGGACGCTACCCGTCCACGAACGCAGTGAGCACCTCCGAACGCACCCTGGCGGCGCGGCTTCAGCGCCGGCGGGAGGACGCACAGGCCGGGAACCTGGCGCCGGCCTTCAGGGAGGGCCTTGCGGTCCTGCCTGGCTCGGAGGGCAAGCCGCGTGTAGAAGCCGACGAGAACAGATGGCAGGAGCGGCTGACGGCATTGACCGCATACCGGGCAGCAGGCAATGACTGGCCCCGGCACAAAGCATCCGTCATCGGCGAAGAGCATGAGCTGGGAGTATGGCTGCACACTCAGCGGTACAAGGCCCGCCGGGGGCAGCTCGATCCACAGAAGGCCGAAGCCCTGGACGCCGCCGTCCCCGGGTGGCGGACTGGCAGAAAACGCGGCCGGAGGCCACGTGAAGTCTGAGGCACGGGCCGGCGCGTGTGGCCGTCGCACTCTCGACAGCCACACGCGCGAATGGTGCATACAGGTGGCTGAGTCCCAGACTTCAGTCAGCTGAACCCGAATTTACTTCAGCATCCACACGTCTGTGACATAGTCCTTGCGGCCGTCAGCCGGTGCGAAGTCCGTATAGACCCAGACTCGCAGGTAAGTCCGCCCATAGAACGAGTAGGGCTTGATCCACACGTGCTTGGTGGCCCAACTGTGGTCATAGCGGGCGCGTTCCCATCCGCCTGTCTCCGCATAGGTCCTTCGGGTACCCCAGTCGCAGTCAGTCGGGTGGCACTTGCCAAAGACCCGTATAGTCCCAACGGGATGGTAAGCCCCCTGGTCAGGGCAGCCCCAATCGACAACCACTCGCGTGATCGAATTGGTGTTCGGGTCGGTGTTGTGCCAGCTGCCCGTCGCCGGGCTGGTCCCGATGCACGTCGCCTGGGCAGGAGTGGCGGTCAGCGTGATGCCGACGACCACCAGACCGAGGGCAGTCAGGATTGTGGCGATCAGGGCCGCGGTCACGGGCCTGGCCATGCTGGATCGAATCGTGCTGTGGAACATGAAGGTGTTGCTCCTTCGGTTGAGGGTGGTGCCTTCGGCTTTGCAAGCCTTCTTTTTCGTTATCCCGAATGGTTAGCGGCGCGGCACACGTGCTGACCTGGGAATCGGTTCAGGTTGCGCCCCTGCCTTTGGAAGACAAGCCGGCGCTCAGGAAAAGGTCGGATCAGCGGATCTGTCCCATGAGATGGGCACGTCCTCGGCGACGTTCCATGCGAGCCAGTCGGCGTACGACATCGAGCAGTAGCAGTTGCAGTAGGCGGGCTTGACGACCGGTTCGCCGATGCATGCTGAATGCTCAGGGCGTAAATGTGACATTCGTCAGCCCTTCAGTATTGGACGGCGGCCGCGACGGGGGGCGTCTTGCTGACCAATGGAAAAGCCCTTTGCAGCAACGGCCTCGTCCATACCATGTGGCATGTAGAACCCATGCAGCGTGCCCACGGCAGTTAGAAAGGTGATCAGCGCAAAAATCAATGCGCTGCCCAAGTTGTAAGTGACACCTGTTTGAAGGGCATCTGCGAGTTCGGTGAGGAGCGACGTGACTGTCGAAAGACCGATCAGCAGAGTGGCTTTGAGGCCGGGGTCAGCTAGTTTGTGCGTGATGAAACCCACCACCAAGGGGAGAAGCGCACCCGCTATCAGCTGGATAACCAGCCACATGGGCACATCGAAAACGACGATCCCAGCTCCTCCATCTATGCTTTGCATTGTCTTTCCTTTCAATAGGTCGTAGCTCAAGTGTTCGTCTTTGAAAGGCGGTGCGAATCGATCCCTGGTGGTACTTCAGAGGGCTGACGAAGTCGACCCCGGGGAGACATCCAGGGCGCATGGTTCGATCCTGAGTGGGATAGCCAGCGCCACGCAGGCTGATCCGATCGCGTGCAATTCCCTAAGGGCAGGCACTTGGCTTTTTAGTCTCGCTGGGGCTACTTTCCATGCATCACCGCCAGAGAAGCCGCGCGTTCACCGCGTCCCGATGAAGGCTCGGTGTGGCTGGTCGGGCACAGGCCGTGGCCGCTGCGTACCGTGGGGGTGGTCAACCAGACGGGCGTTGAGCTGGATACCGAGCCAAGGTGAACCTGCACCGCAGGATGTACCCGCCTTGCATCCCCAGATTGACGCGGTGCCAGGGCCGAGATGGCGGAGGGTTCGTCGTAGAGGCCCGCCGCCCGCCAGGGGCAGCCTTACTGGACGCAACGTCTCAGCCGCATCTCGATTCCTTCTTGACGATCTATTC
This sequence comes from Arthrobacter sp. ISL-5, assembly GCF_018613835.1. Lineage (GTDB taxonomy): Bacteria > Actinomycetota > Actinomycetes > Actinomycetales > Micrococcaceae > Arthrobacter. The sequence goes on from NZ_JAGGPM010000045.1 coordinate 5,196, forward strand.
ATTTTGATGCTGGCGCCATTCATTTTGATGCTGGCGCCCTTGCCCCTACGGCTCGCCGCCTTCGTTACGGAGCCGACTCCGGCCTGCGTGATTCGATGGAGCCATGACTACAGCTCCCCCAGCCGCTGTCACCGAGGATCTGGACAGCCTCCCAGGCCTTGGACACGACCATTCCGGCCAGGACGGACACCAATCTGCTGGTCGCCACCTGGAACGTCCGGGCGTTCGGGGACCTGACCAACAAATGGGCGGCCGGGCCGAGGGATTCCCCCAAGCGGGACTGGCACGCCGCGGCGTGCATCGCCGAGGTCATCTCCCAATTCGACGTCATCACCCTGCAGGAAGCGCGCCGCAGCACCAAGGCGCTCCGGTTCCCTGCTCGAGCGACTGGGTCCGAATTGGCGGGTCATCGCCTCGGACGTCGCCGAGGGCTTCGCCGGCAACGGTGAACGGCTCGCGTTCCTCTACGACTCTGACCGGGTCCAGCCCATGACGATCCTATGCGGGCCGGCGCTTGACGGCCCGTCAGGGCGAACGTGCTTGATACAAAAAGGAACCGCCGCCCCTCTCATCGGACGACGGTTCCTTGGCGGCGCGGTCATGAGTCGCTGGCTTACTTTGGTTCTTCCGGGCCGGGCAGCACGCCGGACCATCCAGCCCCTCCGGCCTCCGGCATGTACTGCTTGCGCATGATCGAGTCGCCGTCTCCGCCGTCCTCGTAGTACGCAAGAAGGTCCGTCACCTTCGGGTTATACGGGGTGTAGACCCCGGGGATCAGGGCGACAACCTGATCGTCGACGAGCTTGCCCTCGAACCAGCTGGCGACACGGTAGTCGAGGCTGGAGCCGTGGACGATGAGTGGATACCCGGGGAACTGCTTCGGCAGGGTTGCCGCCAGGCCAGTCACTTTGGGTGCTGCGGCGGCTTTAGCTGCGGCGTCTGCTGCTGCCTTCTCCGCCGTGGCCCTGGCCTCGCTGGCAGCCAGGAACTCATCCTGGGTGATGTTGACCGTGACGGCGATGTCCGTGGCGTTGGTGACCTCCCCTGCGGCCGGGACCGTGGAGACAACTTTGACGGTGTCATCCACACCGCCGGTCCACTCCGTGCCGTTCTTGCCGACGATGGACACGACGAAACCGTCGCCGCGGAGCGTGTCCTGGGCGTCCGTGAAGGACTTCCTGGCCAAGTCGGGGATGGCGCGGGCGGTTCGGGTCGGCGTCGCAGACGCGGAGGCAGTGGACGGCGAGGCTTCCTGCGCCCCTCCCCCGCACGCCGTCAGGCCGGCGATGAATGTGGCTGCCAGGACGGCAGAGATGTAGTGCTTCATGTCCCCCAAATTTCTATGGTTCTGGATGCGATGACGACTTCCCCGGTGATGGCCGGGGGTGCGGGTAACCTAACCATATGTGGTTGGTCCGTCAGCCCAGTATTTTGCGCTCCCACCGCCGTAGAGGACTGGGTCGCCACTCCCTGAAAAGCAGAAGCCCCGTCTTAGTCTGACGGTGTACCGCTGCGACCCGACCACCGGCCGGCGCATCCCCAGGAGAGGTCAGGCGAAAGGGTCATCCTTTTCCAGCAGGAGGACCCTGCCGGGTTTCGCGGCGGGGTCGGCAAACGGGTCATCTACGTCTGCCAGGCGAACAGGGCCAGGCTTCGGCGTGCCCGGGAAGCCCCCGAAGGGGTCGACGTCAGCGGGCCGGATCTCGATGACCGCAGGTTCGGTGGGCTTCTGGTGTGTCCCGTCGACCTGTTCTGATTCCCATGGAGCCCGCTTGCCCTTGCGCCACGAAACGTCGAACGCGTCGATTTCAGCAAGCCGTTCCGGGGTGATGGTGCCCAGGCGGAGTGCGTTGCGCTCGGTGTTGATCCATGCGCCCAGATTGTGTCCAGATTCGACGTGCTTGGTGGGAACCGAGGCGTGGCCTTCGCGGGCAATGAAAGCGGAAAGTTTGGTCAGCGCCAGATCCCATTTGGTCTTCCATTTGTCAACGGCCGGGCCGGTCGGCGGCTTGCGTGGACGAGTACACCGCCCTGGAAGCCAGAGTCAACCACAACGGGGCCCTTGACGTCCTGATCGATGGTGATGCCGTGTGTCCGGTGGCTCGGGCCTGACGATGGCTGTGCTGCAGCTGCTCACCCGCTATGCCGGCGAAAACGGCAAGCTGCTGATGACGGCCACGCACCCCAACGGCCGGGTCACGCGCGACCTCGTTTCCGAGACGGGGGAAGTCACGCCGTTCTATCCGGACGCCAGAGACGCTGACCCGGTTACGGCCCGGGCGGTGGCCGGCGAGCCTCGCCCATGACGAGCTGTATCAGGCCCTCAAGCAACGCGGCCGTCAGGTCGGGTATTCGGAGCTTGCGGCCGCCGAGCCGGTCGCCACCCAGACGCCGGCAACGACGCGCGTGAAGATGGGCGAAGGCGCCATCCCCAAGTTCGACGTCGAAGCGGACATCCAGAAGGCCATGACCTCCAAGAAGCCGCCGCGCACCACAGCCAAGACGATGATCTTGGCCGTTGTCATCACAGTGCTCGTGCTGGGCGGGCCGGCGGTACGGGGCTGGATGCTCCTCAACGGCGGCGACGTCCGCGGACCCCTTCCGACCGCAAGGGCATCCGTACCCGCGACGCTCCTGTTCCAACCTTCTGAGGCCCGCTCTGCCTAACGGCGGGGCGGGCTTTTGGTGCCGGGATGGTCGATGCAGTCTCCCAGTATCTTCGCTTCAGTCAAGGCGCCACCGGGATCCTGGCATCGACAACGAACCCGCCGTCTTGAGACCCCCAGGTCACGCTACCGCCTGCCACAGTGACCCGTTCCCGGAGTCCAAGCAGCCCATACCCCGATGTCTTGTCTGATCGTGGCAGGGGCGGCTGGCCCGCTCCGTCATCGGAAACGACAACGCCGAGCGAATCCTGTTCCCAGGTGATCGTGACCGTAGCGTTCGTCCCAGGTCCCGCATGCTTAGTGATATTGGTGAGTGCTTCTTGAACCACCCGATATGCCGCGTGGCCAACGCTGACGCCCAGCTTTCGGGGTTCACCTCTCTCGACGAGGGAAACGTTCACTCCAGCTGTTTGGACAGTGGAGACGAGCTGGCCTACGTCCCCCAATCCGGGAAAGGGCCCGAGCCCATCGCCTGCAGCTGACCCATCCTTAGGCCTTAGAACCCCGAGTAATCGAGCAAGCTCTTGGGTTGCCTCCGTTCCGACGGTCTCAATGACGTCCAGAGCGTGGGCGGCACGGACCGGGTCAGTTTCGATGACTCGACGTCCGCCGGCGGCATGGAGCATCATCACCGTGACAGCATGGGCGACAATGTCGTGAAGCTCATTGGCGATATGGGTCCGCTCAGTTTCAACCGCCGCAAGAGCCTTCCGCTGCTCCTCCTCCAGGGCTGTAATTCGACGACGGCTTCGCCCGGTAATCCACCCCCATGACCAAGCCAGGCCGCCACCAGTTACGCTCCCGAATAGAATCCAGGCATGAGTAGTCACCAGCGTCGGAACGCTTGCTTGAAGCAGTGCGAGCAAGAGAACAGCGGCTAGGGATACAGGTATGGACCGGCGAATTGGCACGTTCGCCGCGACGGCAGCCAACGCCACCAAAACGGTCGCGAAGGGAACATAGCCGCCGTACTCGTATCCGCGTGGGTTGAGGGGACCTCCGAGGAACAACGTCACGAACAGGGTTACGTGCAACATGATTATCGCCAGCACTGCCAGCGGCGCCCGATGTCTCCATATCAGAACCCAGCATCCCGTAAACAGAAAAATGGCTGCAGGCACCCAGGAGTCCGGGATAACCCCAGGGGCATTGATCAGGAAGTTGCTCGCATCGTAGGCAATGGCTATCGCCGCCGTTGCAACATCAGTCGCCCTCACGCGCACGCGGCTGACGGCCCGTTCACCCAGAACAGGATCAGTACGCGAATCCTTGAAAGTCACAGCCTCGCCCTTCGCCTCTGTTAGTCGGTCATACACAGAGACCTCGTCCGTGATACCGCCCTACCAGCAGTCTGCGCCCGCACTGCCTGATCAAACATCAACCCTCGGGATGCAACACGGATACACCGAAAGGTGTACTCGTCCCTGTCCGAACGCTGATATGGGCCGTTAGCGATCGTCCGGCTTTACGAGACCCCATCTGAATGCGGCCACGACTGCTTGGGACCTATCCGTGACTCCGAGCTTCATCAGTATGCGATGCACATGCGTCTTTACCGTCGCTTCGCTAAGAAAGAACTTTTCAGCGATCTGAGAGTTGTTCATGCCGTTCGCGACAGCCGCGAGCACCTCCATCTCCCGCCTGGTCAAATCGTGGAACTCGGCGGTCCTCGGAATCTGGGGCCCAGGTCTGCTGGAAAATTCCTCGAGGAGCCCTTTGGTGACGTTCGGGTCAAGCCAGCCGGCGCCTTTGGACAAAGCACGAATCGCCGCCGCCAGTATCTTCGGGGCTGAATTCTTCAGGACGAAGCCTGAAGCCCCGGCACGAAGGGCCGCATGAACAGCCTCTTCGTCATTGAACGTCGTGAGAATCAGAACGGGAATGGCCCCTGCCCCGTTAAGTCGGAACTCCTCAGAGGTAAGAATCCTCGTAGCAGCGACGCCGTCCATGGTGGGCATTCGAATGTCCATCACGACGACGTCCGGCTGAAGGCCTGCAACAAGTTCTAGCCCTGCTTGGCCGTCTCCAGCCTCTCCTATGACCTCAATGTCCGGTTCGGTTGCTAGCACCAGTGCAAGCCCGGCCCTGATCAACTCCTCGTCATCTATGAGGACAACGCGAAGTTTCCGTGGTTCCTGAGAGTCGCCCACGAAGGTCAGTGGAACTTTGGCTCTGCCTGCATGTCGCAAAGTATCCCGCACAACGGATCAGCTGTCAGCCTGCCGATTGATTCCCCTACACCTCGGGAGGTGCCTCCGAATAGGTTCTCCAGGTCGACGCGAGCCACAGTGCCGGGCGCGCACTCTGGATGCACCTTTCCGAACAGGAAGGGCACCCATACAAAGGAAAGGCACGACAATGACGGATAACACGAGCCTCAGTCGTCGCTCATCACAGCGGCGTGCAAGGAGCGCAGGGCGCGCTATTCAACTGGCCTTGCTCATTCTCGTCGCGGCGCTTGCTCTCTCAGCCTGCACCGACCCTACCCCGGGCACCGAGCCAACCAATACCACCCAAACTGTCGACCCAACCAAAACAAAGACCGCGTCCCGAACCGCCATCCCGGATGAACTTGTCGGCGAGTGGAACGGAGGCCCCGACCCTGGCGAGTTCTGGCTGACACTGACAAACGATGGTCGGTACCAACTATCGAATGCAAGATACGGCTATTCGGATAGTGGAGTCGTCGCCCTTGACCAATCGTCCATGAAGTTCACATCTGAGATCACAGGACGAGAACAGACCCGCCGCTGGACACTCCAAACTTCGCCCGATCTTTATGGCTCCAAATTTTCGATCCTCTCCCTGGACGGCTACAGCTACGTCAAAGAGGCCTGACCTTCAGATCTGCGCAACTTCCAGGGCATCCCAAAAATAGGGGGTGAACTTCGAGCCGACGCAACGATATACGAATCCGGCCGCCACCTAACCGCGCCGCCGGACATCGCAAATAGATCCCAATAAATACGCATTGAAAGAGGAAAGACAATGGCATGGCATCTGCTCGCTTCACGGCAAGTACAAGTAAACGAGCGCGACGAGGATGTGGATACTCACATTGATGTCAGGGCTGGCGACACCCTCATCTTCCACACCAACGGGTCTATATGGTCCGGTGTCTGGTTTACAGGACTCAACGGACCCAACGGCTGGAACCATAGAGATCACGACCCCAAATTCCCGCTACCGGGCGCCCATCCATTTCAACTGTTGGGCAAACTCGACACCGGGTATTTCCCGATTGGCCGTTATGCCCGGCTGGATCAAACGCCCAACCAAGGGCACCTGTACCTGCGAATCAACGATGACGTCCCCGGCAATGGATCTGGTGCTTTCCAAGTCAACGTACAGTGCTACCGAAATGACTAAGCAACAGTGTGTAAGCGGCAACTTTAAACTGACCGGAGACGGAAAATCTGACTGACCGTTCGCGGCAGTGGTTTTGACCAGCGGCGGCAAGCATTTTTGAACAGCAGTCCGCCACCTTTGGTGGTCTCGCGTGCCGGGGATTCCCTTGTCCATCCCTCGTGTCGTTACGGGGAGAGCCCCTTCCTTCCGCGGTGAAATGGCGATGCCAATCGTCTGTATTTCACCCGTCGTGGGAAGGAAGGGGCTTGTTGTGAAGTCTCCAGGAGAGTTCATGGAAATTTTAGCTGCTTATGATTTGACCCGGTCGTACCGGGATGCCGCGAAGATCTGCGGCGTATCGCATAACACGGTGCGCTCGTATGTGAAGGCCCGTCAGGAAGGCGCCCAGGCCCCGGTGGCCCGCCGACGCGGCCGGATGACCGACCCGTTCCTTCCGCAGATGGCCTCCTGGGTGGAGCAGTCCCGCGGGAAGATCCGCGGCGACGTCGTGCATGAGAAGCTCCTCGCTTTGGGGTTCACCGGGTGTGAGCGGTCGACCCGGACCACCCTGGCTGAATTGAAGGCGAAATACCGGGCCCGGAACGTGCGCGTGCACCGTCCCTGGACTCCTGAGCCGGGTCTGTGGCTTCAGTATGACTACGGCGACGGACCCGTCGTTGACGGCGTGAAGACGGTACTGTTCGTCGCTTGGCTGGCCTTCTCGAGGTTTCGCATCGTGATCGCTTTGCGGGATAAGACCATGCCGAGCGTGTTCGCCGCCCTGGACCGGTCGTTTCGCCTGATCGGCGGGGTCCCGACCTACATTTTGACCGATAACGAGAAGACCGTCACGGTCGAGCACGTCGCCGGGATCCCGGTCCGCAACCACCAGATCGTGGCGTTTGCCAGGCACTACTCGACCTCGCTGCAAACCTGCCTGCCGGCTGACCCGGCGTCGAAGGGCGGGGCGGAGAACGCGGTCAAGATCGCCAAAGCCGATCTGGTCCCGCAGGATACGAACCTGCTGCCGAAATACGGGTCTTTCGCCGAGCTGGACGCGGCCTGCGAGGCGTTCATGGAGGACGTGAACTCGCGGGTGCACCGGGCCACACTGGAAATCCCGAAGGACATGCTCCGCGTGCTCGAACGCCCCCGGCTGCATCCGATCCCGGCAACCCCGGTCACGGCGAGTTTCGGACAAACCCGCCAGGTCCCGCCGAACACACCCATGGTCACCTTCGAACAATCCCGCTACTCCGTCCCGCACACCCTGATGGGCCAGATGGTCTGGGTCCGCGGGACCGAGACCGAGGTCGTCATCGTCCACGTCGGAGACACCGGCCCGATCGAGGTCGCGCGCCACAAACTCACCCGCCCCGGCACCCCCGCGATCATCGACACCCACTTCCCGCCCGCCCCTGCCGGGGCGCTGGAACGGGTCATCCGCCCCACCAACAAAGCCGAGGAAGAGTTCCTGGCCCTCGGCGCCGGCGCCGCGCTCTGGCTCAAGGAAGCCGCCGCCGCCGGAACCCAAAAGATCCGGCACAAAATGGAACGCGCCGTCACCCTCGCCAAGGTCCTGGGCACCGACGAAGTCGATAAAGGGCTGGGCGCCGCTGCGGTGCATCAACGCTTCACCCACGAGGACCTGCTCTCCATCGTCAACACCGGCGGCGGGGCACGCCAGAACACCAGCACCACCCACACCGTCACCGACCAGGGCCAATGGCTGAGCCAGGGAACCAGCGGCTGGGCCAACTTCGGCACCACCCCTGCCGCCACCAGTGATGAAGACTTTGAAGGAGCCATCGATGAGCACTAACACCATGACCCCGGCCCTGACCGACACGGCGGTGGAGAACGTGATCGCGCTGATGCGCACGACCCGGATGCCGCACGCCCGCGCTGTCGTCGCCGACGTCCTGGCCACCGCGAAAGCCCAACGCTGGGACCCCACCGAAGTCGTCCGCGTCCTGCTCGAAGCCGAAGCCACAGGCCGGAACCGGTCGATGCTGGCCACCCGCCGCAAACGTGCAGGCTTCCCCACGGGGAAGACCTTCGAGGTCTGGGACGAGGCCCTCTCCACCCTGCCGGCGGCAACAACGTCGTTCCTGCGGACACTGGAATGGGTGCGGCGCCGAGAGAACCTGATCGCCTGCGGGCCCTCTGGCACCGGGAAAACCCTGCTCCTGGAAGCACTCGGCCAGCAGGCCATCGATCAGGGCATGTCCGTGTCCTGGCTCAGCATGGAAGACCTCGGCGCCCTCGTGCGCCGGCACCGCATCGATGACAGCGTCAACAAAGCCATCACCCGCGCCACCAACGTGGACCTGATTTGTATCGATGACATCGGACTCCTCCCGGTTTCCGCCGACGCGGCTGAGGGCTTCTACCGGGTCGTCGAGGCCTCCTACGAGAAGCGCTCCCTGGCGGTCAGCTCGAACATCCACCCCTCCGGGTTCGACGAGCTCATGCCCAAAACCATTGCCACCGCGACCGTGGACCGGCTCCTCCACCACGCCCACCTCTGCCAAACCAGCGGTGAGTCCGTCCGGCTCATGCAAGCCCAAAACGGGAAAGGAACCCGCCCCATAAGCTGACCCCAAAACCTGGTCAGGCGCCCGGCCACCCGGCACGCCCAGGCGCCTGACCCTGTCCAAAAATACCTGCCGCCACCGGTCAAACACCTGCCGCCAGCGGGCAAACCAACATGCCGCCAACGGTCATTTCTAAGTTGCCGTTGACAACAGTGACCTGAAGCCAATTTCGCCGTTGCTCGGAACAGCAAGACCCGTGCCTGGATTGGGGCGGGTTTTGCGCTTGTGCACAGCCTTCCCAGCCATGCAGCACACATGGCACGGATTCGCTGGTGCCAGACCAAGAGCAAAGGTGCCGGAGAGAGGTTCGACCGGCGCAAAGCACACCCTAAGGGCCGGGCAGGCGGTGAGGGAGCTGAATGCCCCAGCCCGGGGTTTAGAGCTCTGCGGGGGCACGCGGCCCTTCCTGTTATTGCACGAGACCGTACGTTCCAGAGGTCGGAGCCAGCCAACACGAGGGCCATCGCGGATGACGGGGCGATCCGGCTCTGGGCTCAGATCAGGCCCAGGAGATGGTGGAACGTCTGGCCTCTGTACCCGTATGTCCTGGCGGAGGTGCTCCTGTTCTTCCTCGCATGTCAATGGTCATGAGTTTCTGCCCACGGGCGGCCAGTTAATGTGCCCGCTGGTGGCCAGTAGAACTGCCCGGTGATGGCCAATAGATCTGCCCACTGAGTGGTTCGGCGGGATTGGCCATCGTTTGGCTGGTTTAGTTCAGTTGGGTGACTCCTTTACCGGTGAGGGCCTGGGTGAGGCGGATGGAGTCGCCGCTGGTCTGGCAGACGTGGGCGTGGTGCAGGAGCCTGTCGACGGTGGCGGTCGCCAGGGTTTTGGGCATGAGCTCGTCGAAGCCTGCGGGGTGCAGGTTTGAGCTGATCGCGATAGAGCGTTTTTCGTAGGCGGCGTCCACGACCCGGTAGAGGCCTTCAGCGGCGTCGGTGGCCACCGGCAGGAGGCCGATGTCATCGATCACGACGAGCTCGGCGCGCAGGATTCTGGCGACGGCGCGGGTGACGCTGTCATCGGTGCGGTGCGCCCGGATCAGGGTGCCGAGGTCCTCGAGCCTGAACCAGGCCACGCGCATGCCGGCTTCGACGGCTTGCTGGCCGAGGGCTTCGAGGAAGAAGGTTTTCCCGGTGCCGGAGGGTCCGCAGACGACGAGGTTTTCCCTGCGGGTGATCCATTCCAGGGTGCGCAGGGCCTGCTGGGTCGGCGCCGGGATGGACGAGGCTGCGGGGTCCCAGGCGTCGAAGGTTTTGCCCGTGGGGAATCCTGCTGCTTTGCGCCGGGTGGCGAGCATGGACCGGGCCCGGCCGGCGGCTTCCTCGGTGAAGAGGGCCTTGATGACCTCGGTCGGTTCCCAGCGCTGGGCGCGTGCGGTGGCGATGAGTTCCGGGGCGAGGGCGCGGGCGTGGGGCATCTTCAGCTGACGCATCAACGCTTCGAGGTCTGTCGGCAGGGCCGGGGCGGTGGTGTTCGTGGTGCTGACCGGGCTCATCGGTTCTGCTCCTTCGAGGCGGTGGAGGGTCCGGCGCCCATGGCGGCCCAGGCACTGGTGCCCTGGGTCAGGGACCGGGTCTCGTCCGCGGCGTGGGTGGTGGTGCGTCTGACGTTGGTGTTCAGGATCGATGCCAGGTCCTGGTGGGCGAAGCGGCCGTGGAATGCCGCGGTGCCCAGGGCCCGGTCCACCCTCTCACTGCCGGCGATTTTCGCCAGGGTCACGGCTTCGGTCATTTTCACGTTCATCCGTGGCGTGCCGGCCGCGGCGGCTTCCAGCAGCCAGGTCCTGGCGCCCTCGCCGATGGCCAGGAACTCGGCCTCACCGGCGTTGCGGGCCTTCACGGCATAGTCGCCCGGGATCCTGGTCCTGGTTCCGGGGAAGTGCTCGTCGTTGATGGCGGGGCTGCCGGGCCTGGCCCGGTCGTGACGTGCAACCTCGACCGGACCTGCGGCGCCGTGGTGGACGATGATGACTTGTTCATCGGGCCCGGTGCCGTGGGCGCGGACGAACACCCGTGCGCCAAGCAGGTGCGCGGGCACGGAGTACTGGGCGTTTTCGAAGGTGACCATCGGGGTGTTCTCCGGGACGCTGCGGGAGAGCCCGAAGGCGACCGTATGGGCGGTATCCGGGATGCGGTGCAGCCGGGGCTGTTCCTCAGCCAGCACGGTGGCGGGTTTGCGGCGGGTCGCGCGGTGTTCCCGGTTGTTGACCTCGTCCATGAACGCCTCGCACGCCGCCTCCAGCTCCCCGAAGGAGGCGTAATCACCGCGCAGATTGGTGTCTTTGGGCACGAGATCGGCCTTGGCCAGTTTCACGCTAGCTTCGACCCCGCCTTTCGTGGCGGGGTCCGCCGGCTGGCAGGTCAGCACGGTGACCCCGTACTGGCGGGCGAAGTCCAAGGTCTGCTGGTTCCGCACCGGAACCCCGGCGACATGGGCGGTGGTGACGGTTTTCTCGTTATCGGTCAGCACATAGGTCGGTGCCCCGCCCAGGATCCGGAAGCACCGGTCCAGCGCGGCGAACACGCTCGGCGCGGTCCGGTCCCGCAGCGGGATCACGATCCGGAACCGGGAGAACGCCAGCCAGGCCACGAACAGGATGGTCTTCACCCCGTCGATACGGGGCCCGTCGCCGAAGTCATACTGCAGCCACATCCCCGGCTCGGTGATCCACGGCCGGTGCACCCGCACGTGTCCCAGCCGCCACGCGGCCTTGACCTGCGCGATCGCCCGGCGGGTGGACCGCTCCGACCCCGCGTAGCCCAGGGCGAGGAGCTTCTCGTGGGCCTTGTCGGCCCGGATCCGACCCTTGGACGCCTCGATCCATTCCTCGATCTTGGGCAGGAACGCGTCGGTGACACGGCCCCGCGCCGGCGGTTCTCCGATTGGCCGGCCGGCGTCCCGGGCAGCGACATGCCTGGCAAAGGTGTGGTGGGAACAGCCCGTCAGTTCCGCTGTTGCACGCAACGATCCGGTCAGATCGTAGGCAGCAAGAATTTCCATGATTTCTCCGTCAGACTTCATACAGGGCCTCTTCCTGAGTGACTTTGGTGCGCTTCGACACCGTCATCAAATCCCAGGGAGAGGCCTTCACCGCTTAAGGCGCGGTCGGTTCAGTAAGGAAGTGGGCAGATCTCATGGCCACCGGTGGGCAGTTTTACTGGCCGTCAGTGGGCATTTTCGTGGCCGCCTATGGGCAGTTTTTCATGGCCGCTAACACTCGCACAAGCCATCGCCCCATGACTCGACAGGTGATCACCAAGAATGTCTAAAACTGATCACCAAGAATGTCTAAAACTTTTTTCAGTCCACAGGCCGCGTTGAGAAGCTCGGACCCATCCTCGGCGTCGCCGGCCTGATCATCATCGGAAGTGGCTGCTGCTCGTCGCCACCACAGGCGCTGTGGCCCTCACCATCTAGCAGGGATTGGCGGGGTTTTTGCTGCTCGCCCTGATCGGCGGGCTCCTCGGCCGACTCTAAACCCTACGAAAAAAGCCCTACCGCGGTCCCCATTTATTCGGGTTCCTGCGGTGGGGCTTTCTTTGTTTAACGCGAGGCTGTGGATAAGGCTGTGGATGGTTCTGTGGATAGTTATGTGATTCAGTGCTCTGTACGCCGAATCAGGGGTTATCCACAGTTTCGAGCAGGCTCTGTGTACCGCGAGAACACTATGCAGGATGGGGAAATCCCCAATGTTCCGGCTACGCTTTGAGCGTTAGAGAGGTAGCTGCACAGTTTCTGGCGCTGGGAATACGACAGGTGTAATCCTGACGCACGCCAATGTCAGAAATTGTCGCTACCCTAGCAATGTAAGAGCCGGTGTCCCAGAAGTTTGGCGACGGAGGGACACCGGCTAAGGACACCCGTTGATAGGTGTGTCTCTGCTCATGGTAGCCGCGCGCCTTGCGTGTCCGCAAACTATGGTAGGGCGCTCCGGGAAGTAGTCACTGCATGGCCAGGAAGAAACCAAACCGTTGCCGGCGCGATCACAGGAAGGCGGACCATCAGCTTACGCGGCTGGTGGCCCCTCTCCTGTACGTGGCGGCTAGCCTTATCCATCTGATCAAGTAACACCTACTCGCCGCTGGCCCACCCTGCCAAGGTTTCTTGGTGGTGGGCCAGCCGGCTGACTCAGCGGCATCGGCGAGGCGCCGCAGCCGGGTGCCCGGCAGTTGTGTAAGGATCATCGCATGAGCGAGCCACCGGGTGATCAAGGGACAGAGCGAACAGGCATCTCCAAACTGTTCGGGGAGCATTTCGCCCTTGCTGCTTCTGCGGCGCTAGTACTGCTGTCCGTTGTCCGGGTCTACTACTTTTCGGCGTTCAGCCCTGACGTGGCGCTCACAGTGCTCTCCGTAGTTAACCGAACCCAAGTCCTGGTATCTACGCTCCTGAACTTCCTGGCTGTTTTCGCCCCATTCCTGATCTTCATACGGCCTTATCGCAAATGGTTTTTCGCCGGATACAACCCTGGCGCCTCCACCTCTGTGAGAATGATCGCCGCGGTAGCATGCCTGCCTCTCGCGCCGCTTTTGGCTTCGGCCCTATCGCCTGTGGCGCTGGCCAGCATTGGTGCAGGTGTGCTCATTGTCTGGGCCGTCAGCGGCGAAGACCGCAGACGTAAGGAGCTGCGCCGGTCCGTCCTGGCCTTAATCGCGACGGTGGCGACGATTTTGATGCTCATCCTTCCGTGGCAGCCGCTGGAAAAGATCACGCTCCAATCAGCGGACAATCCGGTGGTGGGGTACGTGATGGGGGAGCAGGCTGGCAAGACGCTGATCATTGACCGTTTCCGCCAGCCCCTTTGGATCAAGAGCGACGAAGTCAATGGCCGAGAACTGTGCGCTAAGAAAGACACCTGGCTGGGCATAACCTTGTCTACGCATATCAGCAACCTGATTAACAGGCCCCCGCGCCCCCAAGGCGTCGACTGCTCGTAGCCGGATCAGTGCGACACGTAGTTGCCGTGCCATTCACCCTCTGCTGGGCGCGCCTAACCTGTCTGGCGGGCACCCAGCAGTTGAGGTGGTTAATGTTGTCGTCGGACCAGGTGACGGAAACTTCCTCGGAAGACCAGTGGCCGGCGTAGCCATGCACCTCCACCGTCCGCCGTCAGGCAGCTGGAGCACGGCGACCACCTTGGGTTCCTCGCCATAGGTGAAGCGGTGCACTCCCTGTCGCCAAACACGGGGACCATCGACTCGTACGTGCAGTCGACGCCGTCCTGCCGCCAGCTGATCGTGTTGGTTTTCACGGGTCCATCGTATGGCTACCCGGCAGCGCGCATGGAGACGAGAAGCACATCGGCCTTCGTCTCTTTGCCGTCGGCTTCCAGCCCCAGATGGCCTCAACACTACCGAATCGCCGGTATCAGGTCTCACTACAATGAGCCCATGACTATCGCATCTACAGCTCCCCCAGCGGCAATTTCTGGGCCAAAGTGTTATCAAAGTGTTTGTTCTGGAGACCCAAAGACGCAGAATCCCCTGCAATTCGTGGAGCTAAGGGGATTCGAACCCCTGACCTCTTCGATGCGAACGAAGCGCTCTACCAACTGAGCTATAACCCCGGGGCGCCACTGCCAGAAGCAACCGCAACGCCGGTTTCCTTAGGCTACAAATTTTCCGTCCGCTTTTCCAGCCAGCCTTCGAATGTCTCGCCTCCGTGGCGCTCCCCGGGCGCCAGGTTTCTGCCTTCGCGCAGGAATCTGCCCATGGAGCCGGGCAACGGGAACACTGCCACAACTCCCCTGGCGCCCGTCACCCGCTTCCACGTGCGCGCCAGGGCTCTCATGCCTTCGATCTCCGGGCCGCCTACCGTTCTCAGGCTGTGCCGGTCGCCGGCCGGCGACTCAACGGCCGCTTCAATCAGCGCGGCGGCAACATCGGCCGGGGAAATCGTCTGGAACCGAGTGCCCCTGATCACAGGAATCAGGCCAACACGGGACCCTGCGGCGAAAAGCCCGGCCACGAGGCTGTGGAACTGTGTGGCGCGCACTGTCACGGTTTCGAGCTGCGAACGTGCGTACACCCGTTCCTTGTCCGCTTTCGACCGGTAGAAGCCATAAGTACTCTGATCGCAGTTAATGATGGAGAGGAGGACCGCCCTTCCGACGCCGGCCGCGATGGCCTCGGCAAGCAACAACGCACCGCCGGCGGCAAACCTCCTCAGGGCTTTGCCTGATTGCCCCTCGAGGCAATCGATGACGACGTCGGCACCCGCCAGCGCTTCCGCGAGCCCTTCGCCGGTGGTGACGTCCGCGCGGAAGTACGTGGCGCCGTCGTGGTGTTCCGGAGAACCTTCCGGCGGCGGGTTGCGGCTGAGGACGGCGACGGTGTGCCCGCCGGACAGCGCCTGGCGCACCACTTCGCGGCCGACCTCGCCGGTGCCGCCGGCAACGCAGATGCGGGTCATGACCTGTGGCTGCACTCGGCGCGAGGCGAGCTACGCGCGGCGACGCTGCAGGACGTCGTCCAGGTTGCTCAGCGCGCTCTGCGCCTTGGTCAGGGGCCGGGCGGGGCCGGCGTTCGGCGATGCGACGGCGGGCGCAGCGGCAGGGCCCTGCTTGAGCGAGGGCTTGCCGACGGCCTTGGGAGACTCGGGCAGATCGAGGGGTTCGGGGGCAGGGCGATCTGCCTTCGCGGCCTCAACGTAGGTCGGTTTCGGAACTTCCACGGGCTCCCAGCTGGTGTTTTCAGCCGTTGCCGTGGCCGCCGTCGCCGGTCCGCTGGCAGCCTGGGCGCTGTTGTCTCCCGCTGCAAGGGCCACAGCCAGGGCGGCCTCGCGGAGTTCCACCGCCGTCAGGGGCTTGGGCCGGGGGGCGGCGGCTTCGGCGTCGAAGAGGGTACTTTCGCGCTGGACGGCGACTTCACCGGACGGGGCAGGACCCGAATGCCGCTCCGTGCGAACAGTGTTTTCAGCCCGGGATCCCATGGCTGCACGGAATGCGGCGTTCATCTTCTTCCGGCGGTCCCGGACGGCGAGCCGGCGCAGCAGCACGACGGCGGCGGCGCCTGCCAGGAACGCCACGGCGGGGAGCCAGGGATTTCCGAGGCCGAAGATCCGCAGGACGCCGCTGACCACCGCGGTGATGACGGACAGCAACCCGGCGAGGGCGATGGCTGTCCGCCCGTAGCGGATCCGGAAGGCACCGCCGTCCTTTGCGGCCGGCTGGCGGGCGGACGTGGCCGGCGTGAAGCCGGCTGCGGATTCGCTGCTCTTCCTGGTGTCCATGCGTTTCTCCTGCTGGGCGGTCATATGTGCGACCCTCCCGGCTTGCGGGTTTGCAGTTTCGGCGTCAACGGTCTCCATCATCAGGTCGCCGGCAGCCTGGAACTGATGCCGGCGGTTGCGAAGCACGTAGGGGGCAACCCATACAATCCAGAGCGCAACAGCAACCACAAGGATGACTGAGCTGCTAAGGGGGAAGTCCACATACAAAACCGTATGAGGAATAGGCGACCGGGTGTGGCATTCGTCTCGGTGTGTCGCGGGCGGGCTCTCAAATCAATGGACTTATGCCGCAGAAGTTTCGCGGCTCCGGCCCCTCAAGCCGGCCTGCTGCGGAGCCACGGCCCGAGAAGTCCTTCCGGAACTTCCTCGGACGTCAGCGCGAAGGTGCGGTGGTCCGCCCATTCCCCGTTGATGTGCAGGAACCGTGGCCTGTAGCCCTCGTCGCGGAAGCCGAGCTTCTCCACGACACGGAGGCTGGGACCGTTTTCCGGCCGGATGTTGATTTCCATGCGGTGCAGACCCAGCGTCTTGAAGCAGTGGTCCGTTGCCATGGCGACAGCGGTGGGGGCGATACCTTGCCCTGCCCTGGCCTCGTCCACCCAGTAGCCAAGTGTTGCCATCATGGCCGAGCCCCAGACGATGTTGGACACAGTCAGCTGGCCCACGATGACCGGATCGCGGAACCCGGGGGTCCAGGCCGTGATCAGGAAGGGCAGGGCCGTTGCCTGGGCCGCCTGGGCGTTCAGGGACTTCACCATCTGCCGGTAATCGGGCAGCGCACCCCCCGGCGCAGGGTTGGATGCCTCCCAGGGTGCGAGCCACTCGCTGTTGCGCGTACGGACCTCCGTCCATTCCTTGCGGTCACGGTGGCGAATGGGACGCAGGACGATGTCCCCGCACTCCAGCGTGACCGGCCAGATGTGGCTGACCCTCATGGAAGGTTACTTGTTCAGTCCGGCGGTGAACTCCGGCAGCCATGCACGCAGGCCGGGGCCAAGGTCGTCGCTGTCAATGGCGAGCTGGACACAGGCCTTGAGGTAGCTGAGCTTGTCGCCGGTGTCGTACCGCCGGCCGCGGAAAATCACGCCGTACACGCCGTAGCCGTCTCCGTTGCTGGCAGCCAGTTCCTGCAGCGCATCCGTGAGCTGGATTTCGCCGCCGCGTCCGGGTTCGGTCCGTTCGAGCACATCGAATACTGCCGGGTGGAGCACATACCGCCCGATGATCGCCAGGTTGGAGGGAGCCTCGTCGACGTCCGGCTTTTCCACGAGCTTGTTGATCCGGACAAAGCCCTCGCCGTCGATCTCAGCAATATCGGCGCAGCCGTACGCGCTGATCTGGGAGGGATCCACTTCGATGAGAGCCACGACGGAACCGCCGGTCTTGGCCTGGACCTCGATCATGGTGCTCAGCAGTTCATCGCGGGCATCGATCAGGTCGTCACCCAGCAGCACGGCGAACGGCTCGTTTCCCACGTGCTGGCGGGCGCGCAGGACAGCGTGGCCCAGCCCTTTGGGGTCGCCCTGGCGGACGTAGTGGATGTCCCCCAGGTTGCTCGCTGCCTGGATCGACTCCAGCTTGGCGGTATCTCCCTTGGCCTCCAGAGTCGCTTCCAGGGCGGGAACGCGGTCGAAGTGGTCCTCGAGGGCGCGCTTGTTGCGTCCGGTGATCATCAGGACGTCGCTCAGGCCAACTTTGACGGCCTCTTCGACGACGTACTGGATCGCCGGCTTGTCGACCACCGGCAACATCTCCTTGGGCATCGCCTTCGTGGCGGGCAGGAACCTGGTGCCGAGGCCCGCTGCGGGGATAACGGCCTTGCGGACTGAACAATTAGTGGAAGTCACTCGACTAATCTATCGGAGGGAACATTCATACGGTAAATGCTTCCGGCAGTGGCCCGGCCGGACTCCTGCCACGACAAAGGACGGCCCGCCATGTCACCAGAGAACCCGCCGGCTAAGGATGAGATCCGTTCGAGGCACCGGAAGCTGCGGGCGGGCATGCCGGCCGGTGCCCGGTCGGAGGCCGCAGAGGGAATTGCCGCCCATGGCCTGGCGTGGGCCGAGACGATCGCGGACGGCAGGCCGGCGACGTTCACCGCCTATGTTGGCGTGGCCTTCGAACCGCCAACACTCCGCCTGATCACCGCTCTCCACGAGGCCGGACACAGGGTGTTGCTTCCCGTCTGCGAACCGGACCGCGCCCTGAGCTGGGTGTTTTGGTACCCCGCCACCGAATTTGTCCGCAGCAGGTACGCGCCCATCCAGGAGCCGGCCGGAGAGCGCCACGGCCTCGAGGTCATGAAGGAGGTGGCTGCCATGTTCCTCCCCGCCACGGCCGTGGACATGAGCGGCAACCGGATCGGGCAGGGCGGCGGGTACTACGACAAGTTCCTGGCGGAGGTGGACGCCACCGGCATGCACGTCCCCAGGGCCGCTGTCATCTACGACGCGGAACTCCTGCCCGTGTCGGCCATCCCGGCTGAAAGCTTCGACCGGCCCGTCGATGCGGTTCTCACGCCATCGGGCGTCGTCCCGCTGGCGTGAAAGCGGCCTCGGCGGGGTGATAGAATTGGCACTCAGGCCCTGCGACTGCTAAAGGGGTCATTTCCGCCGCGGACGTCCGTCACGGAACGTCCGGGAAATGAAGCTTGGCAGCACGGGACCTGTCGTTTGTCCACGAGGAGGATCCACAGTGCCCACGTATGCCTATGCCTGCAAGGATTGCAGCCATGCCTTCGACATCGTGCAGTCATTCACTGACAGCACTCTGACGTCCTGCCCCCAGTGCGAGGGAACCCTTCGCAAGAAGTTCAACACCGTCGGCGTTGTCTTCAAGGGATCCGGGTTCTACCGGACAGATTCGCGCGACGCCAAGGGCAGCACGGTCTCGCCGTCACCGGCAGCTTCGGCCCCCGCCGCGCCCGCCGCCTCCGCCGCTTCCGCCACCTGACGCCGCCCGGATGGCCTGCCGGAGCTCCGGCAGGATATCCGCCCGGTGGATGTCCACATAGGCGGCTCCTTCACGGGCCGCTTTTCCACATAGGGCAACTCGCGCCTGTCACCCAGTGGCCCAGGATCCGTAGCGTGGCAGTATGCCAGCCATCGGAATTCTCCCAGTACGGACCTCCCGTCCCGCCGGTCGCGCCAGCCGCCGCAACGGGCTGCCCGGAGGTTCGGGCCGCCCGCAACGCCGTTCCCTGCACGTCACTGGCTGGCTGACCCGCAACCGCCGCCTGGCCGTGTCGCTGCTGCTCTGTTTGGCCGCCGGCGTTGCCGTCCACCAGCTCACCCCCGCCCCCGCCCACACCGTCAAGGCCATAGCCGCGGCGCGGGACCTTCCGGCCGGAGCGGCGCTGGGCGGCGGCGACATGGCGGCGGTCAGCATCCCGCCGGCCCTGCTGGCTGCCGGGTCCTTCACGGAAACCTCGGGCCTGGAGGGAAAACAGCTGGCCGCCCCTCTCCGCAAGGGGCAGCTGCTCTCGGACGCCCAACTCGTGGGCCCCGGCCTGCTCACAGGAGCTCCGCCGGGTTCGGCCGCAGTGCCGTTGCGCATGGCTGATCCTGCGTCCATCCAGCTGGTCTCCCCCGGCCAGCTGGTCAACATCGTGCTGACGAACGGCAACGGCTACGAGCAGGCGTCGTCGTCAAAAGTGCTGGCCAGCTCAGTGCCGGTGCTGTGGACGTCGGCTCAAGAAGGCCAGAGCGGTCAGTGGCTGGGCACCGGCGATTCGGAGGGCCTGATAGTGGTGGCGGCCACACCGGCCCAGGCCAGTGCGCTGGCGGGTGCGTCAACCCAGGGAAAGCTGTTCTTCGTACTCGTGGGGTCCGCGGGCAGTTAACCCCAGTGAGGGGGCTTCTGCTCCCTCAGCCAGGCATCGTGGTCGTTGTCGGAACCGGAGTCGCCCCAGGCACGGGGATCGTCCTCGGACGCCCTGTTTGGCACCACGCCCGCCGATTTCACCGGCTTCGGGGTCTTCTTAGCCGGCCCGGGGGTCTTCTCCGCCGCGCCGGGGGCATCCTCATCCCGGGAGCCATTGCCCTTCCGCGAGCCTTCGTTCAGTGCACCGGCGTTCACTGCGTGCCGTCCTTCCTGTCCGCGGTATCACCGTCGTAGTCGTTCTCATAGCCGTTTTCAGGGGCGCCGCTGTATTCTTTTTCGGCGCCGCCGTCGGCAAACCCTTCAGCCGCCCCGAAGCCCTTCCCGCCGCCGGTCCCGACACCCTCGTCCGAACCCTGGTGGTCATCGTCGTACGAGCCGCCGTAGTCGCCCTCGTAGTCGCCTTCGTCACCGTCCTCGTAGGGCCCCTCGGCCAGAGTGCTGACGTCGTCGTCCAGGAAGCCCGGCGATCCCACGGACCGGACCGGAAGCGCGGGCTTCTCGAGTCCGAGGTAGCCGCCGATCCGGTCGGCGCAGGCCGACGGGTCCGTGAAGACTTCGATCGTCCACAGCGGCAGGTAACGCCAGCCAAGGCGCTCCAGCAGCTGCGGGCGCAGCCTGCTGCGTTCCCGCACCGTCATCTGCCGGTACTGCTCGGTCCCGTCGGACTCGATGGCCACCGGCCGCGGAATCTCGGCTTCGTCCCGGCCCATGGTGCTCAGAGGGTCGGCCGCGGCCACAACGTCGATGACACCGTCGTACTGGTGCCAGACACGGGCCCCGCGTGCCCGGAGCCGGTCGCCAAGGTCCGCCACGAGCGGATCCGCCCCCAGCGCCTGCTCGCTCGCGGCCGCCCGGGACGCCGGGGTTCCGAGGTCCGTGTTGCCTGAGATCTCGCGGTCCAGCAGTTCGTACAGGTCCACCGCCCCGTGGGCCAGCCGGGTCCGGTCAAGGTCCTCCGGCTTGAAGCACGTCAGGACGTGCAAAGACTGGCGGGCCCGGGTCATGGCCAGGGCGAACTTGGCCCGGCCGCCCTCGGCGGACAGCGGACCAAAGTTGTGCAGGGCCCGCCCGTGGGGTGTGCGGCCGTAGCCCGGGGAGAAAATCACGTGATCGCGGACCAGCCCCTGCGCGCGCTCCAGATCCACCACTCGGAACGATTCATCGCCGGCGGTGAAGAATCCTGCGAGCGACGGATGGTTGGGCAGCTGCAGCCGGATGGCCTCGCCGATCCTCGCCGCGTGCCGGAGGCTGGCTGTGACGACGGCCAGCGTTGTGCGCGGCCGGAGCCGGGCGTGTTCGAACACCAGCTCCACCACGCGGTTGACCTCTGCCACCACCGACTCCACGCCCTCGTGATCGGCGCTCGGCAGTCCCGTGCCCTCGGGTAGGTACTCCACGAGCAGGGCGCGGTCCAGCCCCGTGGCGGACTGGCCTTCGGGCAGGCGGCGGAGGCCGCCGTCGTAAAAGCCCTTGCTCAGCTGGAGCACCAGATCCTCGTCAACCGCGCGGTAGACGGAGTGCAGGCGCCACGTCGGCAGGACCGCCGCCAACGCAGTGAAGGCGCTCTCAACACTCTGGTGCGACTGCTCGCCGGCGGCGAGCCGCTCGACCGCGACGGTGAACGTGCGCGGGCTTGCGATCTTGTCGTCGCCGAAGGCAACCACCTGCTTTGCGCGGGCAATTGCCGGCAGGACGGCCTGCAGCGAGGTCGCTTCGGCGTCCAGGATGACCACGGCGTCGAACTTCTGCTCGGCCGGGAGAAGACCCGTCATCAGGTAGGGGCTCACCGACCAGACAGGAACCAGCATGGGAACCAGCTCCGGCGCCTGGGCAGTCAGCGCCGCCAGAGTCACCCGCCCGTCCTTGAGCAGGCTCCTGAGGAGGTCCGCCTGGCGGGGGTTCTGGGCGATCCCGGCGCGCCAGCGCTCGGCAAGCTGCCACCGGAGCCGTCCGGCGCCGCTGGCGATATGGGCGTTGTCGGCCAGCCTGTACTCGGCTTCAAGCTGGCGCAGGGCGTCGCCGTCGGACATGGCGAGGTAGTCATCGCCGCTGATCATGGCCTCCAGGGCGGACTGCCACCAGGCCAGCTCCAGCTCCGCGGCTACGGACTCGGCGGGGACCTCGCGCTCCGAGAGGTCTGCCAGCAATTCGCCCAGGCCGTGCTCGCGCATGTTCTCGATCAGCAGCGTGCGCTCCGGCAGCGTCTTGAGCGTCTGGGTGTCGGCCACGAGCCGTTCCAACCGTTCCATGAGTTCCGGGTAGGCCGTATCTTCCAAGGCTCCGCCCGCCGCCGTGTGCCGCAGCGCATTGCCCAACAGCTTCAGTTCGCGGGTCAGCCCCCGGTACATGATGCTGATCTCGGCCAGCCCGGACGGCACCGCGGGATGCCGCTGCGTCGTGGCGTAGTCCGACCACTGTGCGCGCTGCTCCTGCACCAGCACCAGTGAACTGTGAAGATCGGCGATGTGCACGCCGGGCCGGACATACTCCTTTGCCACCCTGCGCAAGCGCGAACGCTGCATCGACGCCATGTCGATGTTGTGCTCACGGCGCCAGGCGGATGACGCGGTCGCTGAGATGAGGTCGTGCACCGGCCGGTCGAAGATGTCGGGCGTGAACTTGTCCAGGCTCTCCCGGACGGCGACCAGCAGCTTGAGCTGGGAGCCCCACTCGGCAAAGTTCGTACCAAGTCGGATTTCCGCGTGGCCTGCCACGTCCTTCATGCGCTCGTACAGCAGCGGCAGTTTTTTCTCCACCGAGCGCGCCAGGTCCTGCGCTTCCTCGGTCTCCTTGCGGGTCACCAGCCGGGCACCGTGCCAGGGGCTCGAGGTGGAGGCGCTGCTGAAACTGCCGAGCTCGGCCGCGCGCTTCAGCCTGCCAGCGAGTTCCTCGCGGTCCCTGATGCTGTCCAGCACGCTGCGCTTCAGCCGGACCGTGGTGGCCGGGGCGGGCTGAATCGAGGTCAGCTCCGCCAGCGACTGCATCGCCTGGTACGGCGAGCAGCCCCATCGCTTGCGGACGTTGTGCAGCGACGCCACGTGGTCCATCAGGGCGTGCCGGTGTTCGATGAGAGTTTTGTGCAGGTTGCCCAGCTGCGGCTCGCTGGATTTCTCGTTGCGCACGATGGCCCGGACCAGCTGGCCCTTGAGCTGCTGGGGCGTTGCGCTGCCGGACAGCTGGAACAAGATGGACTCCAGGCCCAGGTCCTCGAGCCTGCCGGCCACTTCGTTGAGGCTGGCGCGCCGGTCCCCCACCACGAGGACAGTTTTGCCTTCGTCCACCAAAGCGCCGATGGTGTTGATCGCCGTCTGGGTCTGCCCTGTCCCGGGCGGGCTGCTGACCACCAGCGAGTCCCCGGCCCGGACCGCGTCAATCACGTACTGCTGGTCCGCGTCCGCGTCCAGAAGGAGCAGCTCACTGGCCGGGTCCCGCTCGTCCACGCTCGGGAAGCGGCCGGGCTGCAGCGCGGGCACGTCCACGAGTTCGCCCGAGGCGGCCCGGGCAAGGGAGGCCACCAGCGTATTCTGCTGGTTGATCCAGGGGTCATCCAGGTTGCCGGACAGGTCCGCGAATGTGGAGACGAGCAGGTTGTGCTCCACCTCGGCGCCGTGGATCGGCTTGACCAGCGTGCTGAGGCGGTCCAGGACGGGCTGGGGGTCAAAGCGCGCTGTGCTGTACGCCATCCGGGTCACGGCGTTGACGTCGAACACGATGCCGTGGATGGTCTTCAGGTGCCGGATCAGGGCCGGATTGATGCGGGCCTGTTCCGTGAGCTGCAGCTCGTAGTCGCCTTCGCCGGGGCGGATGGTGAGGGAGATGGCGGTCAGCATGACCGGCGCCGAGATACGCTGCGGCTTACCGCCGACGGCGGACGTCCACACCACGGTTCCGGCCGAAAAGTAGCCGGCCTCGATGCCGCGGTCATTGGCCAGTTCGAAAATCTTGGACCGCAGGTTCCGGGAGGCCCTTGCAGCCACAACGTACTGCTGCTGGTCGCGGATCAGCGTGGAAAGCCGGGTGCGGCGCCCGGCCATGAGCTGCGCAAGGCCGGACGGGTGCGCGTTGGTGAGGTCGATCGAGCCCTCAGGGGTTTTGGTGAAGCGCAGCATGGTGTCCGCCCCGGTAACGGGCTTGAGCCCGGACAGCCACTTCCTGAGCTCCTCCGAACCCTCGGAGTCGACCTGACCAACTGACACTGCTGCCTTCTTTTCTGCGCTTGCACGTGACGCCTTGGACCATACGGGCATACTTTCGAGCGTAGCCGCAAACAGCCACGGGTGAGAGACCGCAACACTGGAACGGGCTAAGTTGCGGCGGATTTCGAACCGTGTCCCGGATTGCCGGACCAAACAGCTGCCCGGACGACGGGGACAAAAGGGAAGTGGCCGGCCTCCCTGCGGAGACCGGCCACTCAAAACGCTATTCCCACTCGATGGTTCCCGGCGGCTTGCTGGTCACGTCCAGCACCACGCGGTTGACGCCTTCCACCTCGTTGGTGATCCGGTTCGAGATGCGGGCCAGCAGGTCATACGGGAGCCGTGACCAGTCGGCCGTCATGGCATCTTCGGACGAAACGGGACGCAGCACGATGGGGTGGCCGTAGGTACGGCCGTCGCCCATGACGCCAACACTGCGGACGTCCGCCAGCAGCACTACCGGCATCTGCCACACGTCGTTGTCGAGTCCGGCTGCGGTCAGCTCGGCACGGGCAATCGCGTCGGCTTTGCGGAGCAGGTCCAGGCGTTCCTTGGTCACTTCGCCGACAATGCGGATGCCGAGGCCCGGTCCCGGGAAAGGCTGGCGGCCCACGATTTCCTGCGGCAGTCCCAGCTGGGCGCCGACGGCACGGACCTCGTCCTTGAACAGCGCACGAAGCGGCTCGACGAGCTCGAACTGCAGGTCCTCGGGCAGGCCGCCCACGTTGTGGTGGCTCTTGATGTTCGCAGCGCCTTCGCCGCCGCCGGATTCGACGACGTCCGGGTACAGGGTGCCCTGGACCAGGAACTTGATCTTCTCGCCGTGGGCCGCGGCTTCGGCGATGATGGCCAGTTCCGCCTCCTCGAAGGCACGGATGAATTCGCGGCCGATGATCTTGCGCTTGGTTTCGGGATCGCTGACTCCCGCGAGGGCTGCCTGGAAGCGTTCCTGCTCATTGGCGACGTAGAGCTTCACGCCGGTCGCAGCAACGAAGTCCCGCTCAACCTGTTCCGCTTCGCCTTCACGGAGCAGTCCGTGGTCCACGAACACACAGGTCAGCTGGTCGCCGACTGCGCGCTGGACGAGGGCGGCGGCGACGGCCGAGTCCACGCCGCCGGAGAGGCCGCAGATAACCCTGGCATCGCCGATCTGCTTGCGGATGCGGTCAACCTGCTCTTCGAGGATGTTGCCCGTGGTCCAGTTGGGTTCCAGCTTGGCGCCCTTGAACAGGAAGTTCTCCAGCACCTGCTGGCCGTACGCCGAGTGCTTGACTTCCGGGTGCCACTGCACGCCGTAGAGGCACTTTTCCTCATTGGCGAACGCAGCTACAGGAGCGCCGGCGGTGGTTGCCAGGACGTCGAAGCCCTCGGGTGCTTCCTGGACGGAGTCGCCGTGGCTCATCCAGGTGTTCTGCAGTTCAGGCACGCCGGACAGGATGGACCGGGCACCGCCCACTGCGGTGGCTTCGGTGGAACCGTACTCACGGAGTCCGGTCTGGGCCACCTTGCCACCCAGCGCGTTGGCCATCGCCTGGAAGCCGTAGCAGATGCCGAAAACCGGGATGCCGGCTTCGAAGAGGTCGGCTCCGACGTTCGGGGCGCCGTCCGCGTATACGCTGGAGGGTCCGCCGGACAGGATGATGGCGGCTGGGTTCTTGGCCAGGAGCTGCTCGGTGCTGTAGGTATGCGGAACCACTTCCGAATACACATTCGCTTCCCGGACGCGGCGGGCAATCAGCTGCGCGTACTGGGCACCGTAGTCAACAACCAGCACCGGCTTCTGGGAAGTTTGGGATGCAGTGGGAGTAGTCACTGTCCTAGACTACTTTGCACCGTTGCCCCGACGCATCTTGAGGGCGCCCGCTGTGACGCATGAAACTCCGGCGCACCGGCGGCCGGGACTAGTACCGGCTGGCCGCCTGGGGGTTGGCTGCCAGTTCGGCGTCAACTTCGGCGTGGAACTTCTTCTCCACGATGAAGGAGAGGAACGGCACCACGCCGCCCAGTGCCAGCAGGATCATCTTGGCGAAGGGCCAGCGCATCAGCGTCCAGAGCCGGAAGTTCGACATGAGGTACACCACGTACATCCAGCCGTGGACAATCAGCACCGCCACCGACACGTTGAATCCGTTGAGCACGCCCTTGGGCTCGGCCTCGGCAAATCCGAAGCCGAACGGCTGGCCCGTGACGGCGTTGGTTCCGCCCGCGAACAAGTACTGGCCGAAGGCGTAGCGCGCCACCAGCTCCGAACAGAGCAGCAGCAGCATGGCGCCCGTGAGGTACGCCATGACCTTGTAGAACTTCAGGGCCGAGCGAATCTGCGCTTCCGTTCCGCCGAAGCGTCGCTTCTTCGCCGCTCCTGTGCCCGTCTGGTTCGACGGCTGCGGCTGGATGGCAGGCTTGGGTTCGATCATGGCTGTACCTTTTGTTGGGTCGTGTCTGGCTGGGTCGCGCCAGGGTGGGTCGCGTCTGGCTGGGGCGTGTCTTCTGGCGTGTGGTCGCCGCCGTCGTCTTCCTCTTCCTCGAGGCTGCGCCGGTAGTCATCCTTGACCAGCCGCCACCAGATGAAGAGGGCGAACCCGGCGAAGACGATCCATTCCACCGAGTAGAAGAGGTTCAGCCAGTTGACCTTGGGGGGCGGCGGCTGCGCGCCGATGCTCAGCGGCCGGAGGGCGCTGCCGGCGGCGGCAGCACCGACGTCGGACGTGCCGGAAATTTCGGCGGTGGCCGAAACAAAGGCCGGGTAGCTGCTGACGTTCCAGATGTTGATGAGTTCGGCGACAGAGACGGCGGATGCCTGCCCGGGCGAGGGAGCCGTGTTGGGAACCGGCGCCTCGGACGGCAGGAGCCGTCCGGTCAGCCGGATAGTGCCCGACGGCGGGTCGGCGGCTTCGGCGGGATCGGCGATCCATCCGCGCGCCACGGGTATCCAGGTTTCCGGGGAGGCTGCGGCGCCCTTGAGCACGGGGGCATCCGCGACGGCGAACGCCGTCACCACCCAGAATCCCGTCTTGCCGTCCTTGAGCCGGCCCGGAACGAGGACCTGCCTGGAGCCGTCGTACGTGCCTGTGGCGGTCACCATCTGGTCGGCCACCGAACCCCGGAAGAATTCGCCGGGTTTCAGGGTGTCGGTGAGGTTCTTGACTTCCTCGGTGGTGGGGCTGATGGGCACCTCGGGCTGGGTGGACCGGCCGAACTGCCACTGGCTCAACAGCACGAAGACACCCGAAATGACGATCGCAAAGACGAGGCCTGCGATCCACCGGGGCTGGAGGGCTGTTTTCCACACCCCTTAACCGTACTTCGTCCCCGCGTAGAACAACGAAACGGGCTGGAGAAGGGCCTGCCCCTAGAGTGGGGCAGCAGGGTCCCTACGTGGCGACGGAGTCGACACGAAAGGGCCTGCCCCTAGAGTGGGGCAGCAGGGTCCCTACGTGGCGACGGAGTCGACACGAAAGGGCCTGCCCCTAGAGTGGGGCAGCAGGGTCCCTACGTGGCGACGGAGTCGACACGAAAGGGCCTGCCCCAATCTTTAGTGGTCGAAGAACACCAGGCTTGAGTTGATCAGCTCCGCGATGACTTCGGCGTCGTAGGCGCGGCGCAGCGATTCCCGGAAGGACTCCTTGGACAGCGACCTGGCCAGGGTGGCCAGCACCTCGAGGTGGTCCGAGAACGAGCTTGCCGGGGTGGCGATGAGCAGAACGACAGTGGCGGGGCCGTCCGCGGCCCCGAAATCGAGGGCCCTGCCGTACTTGGTGATGCCGACGGCGATGGAGGTCCGGGAGACGAATTCACTGCGGGCGTGCGGCAGGCCCACGCCCCCGGGAAGCCCGGTGGCGAGCTGGTGTTCACGTGCGTTGACGTGCCCCAGGAAGCCCTCGAGGTCAGAGATCCGGCCGGCGTCGTAGAGCCTGCGGGCAAGCTGGGTCGACGCATCCAGCTTGTCCGTGGCGTCCATCTCCAGAATCACCATCTCCGGTGTGGTGAGTTCAGCATCATAACGGTCCAGTGGTTCCGCCAAGTGGTGTCCCTTCAGTGAGGCCCGGAGCCCCATTTCCGCGGCGGCTTGTGATTTCAGCGCAACGGGACGATGTCTTCCACGCCCAGCCGGGCAGCGTCTGCGGACTCGTCGTCCGGCTGCTGCTGACTGAGCCGTTCGGCTTCCACCCGCGCAAGGTAATGCTTGATTTCGCTTTCCCGCTGCGCATCGCTCCAGCCAAGAATTTCTCCCATAAGCTTAGCGACTACCGGCGCGGCGGACACACCCCGGTCCCACGACTCAATGGAAATGCGGGTCCTGCGGGTCAGGACGTCGTTGACGTGCCGGGCCCCCTCGTGGGTTGCCGCGTACACGGCCTCGGCCTGCAGGTAATCGTCAGCGCCGGGCAGTGGCTCCGCGAGCTCGGGTTTTTCATGGATGAGGGCCAGCACCTCGGTCGCCATGGACCCGTACCGGTTCAGCAGGTGCTCAACCCTCGCCACGTGCACGCCGGTCTCCTCCGCGGTGCGGTTGCGCCGGTTCCAGGCGGCCTTGAACCCGGTGGCGCCCAGCAGCGGTACGGATTCGGTGCAGCTCGGGGGGACGCGTTCGTCCATGCTGCGGCTGGCTTCATCCACGGCGTCCTTGGCCATGACCCGGTACGTTGTCCACTTGCCTCCGGCCACCACGACAAGCCCCGGCACGGGATGGGCCACGATGTGTTCGCGGGACAGTTTGGCCGTGGAGTCGTTCTCCCCGGCCAGGAGGGGCCGCAGGCCGGCGTAAACGCCCTCCACATCCTCCCGGGTGAGCGGACGCTTGAGCACCCTGTTCACGTGCTCCAGAAGGTAGTCGATGTCCTTGCTTGATGCCGCAGGGTGGGCCTTGTCCAGGTGCCAGTCGGTGTCCGTCGTGCCGATGATCCAGTGCCGTCCCCACGGGATGACGAACAGCACGGATTTTTCGGTGCGCAGGATGAGGCCCACGGTTGACTGGAAACGGTCCCGGGGCACCACGAGGTGGATCCCCTTGGAGGCACGGACCTTGAGCTGGCCGCGCTCGGTGACCATGGCCTGGGTCTCGTCCGTCCAGACGCCCGTGGCGTTGATGACCTGCTTGGCCCGGATCTTGAACGTGGAACCGTCCTCATGGTTGACCACCTTGGCCCCCACAACGCGCTCCCCCTCGCGGAGGAAGTCCACCACGGCCACCCGATTGACGGCGTGGGCCCCGTAGTAGGCGGCGGTGCGGATGAGGTTGGCCACGTACTTGGCGTCGTCGACCTGGCCGTCGTAGTAGCGGATGGAGCCCACGAAGGCGTCGTCCTTCAGGCTTGGCGCCGCCCGCAGTGTGCCGCGCCGGGTCAAGTGCTTGTGGAAGGGCACGCCGCGCTTGTGGCCGCCGGAGATGGACATGATGTCGTACAGCGCAATGCCCGCCCCGACGTACGGCCGCTCGAACGACTTGGACAACGGGTAGAGGAACGGCACGGGCCGCGCCAGGTGCGGCGCCAGTTCGGAGAGGAGCAGGCCACGTTCGTGCAGCGCCTCCTTCACGAGCCCGAAGTCCAGCATTTCGAGGTAGCGGAGACCCCCGTGAATCAGTTTGGAGGAGCGCGACGACGTCCCCGCCGCCCAGTCGCTTGCCTCCACGATGCCCACGTTCAGGCCGCGGGTCACTGCGTCGAGGGCCGTGCCGGTCCCGACTATTCCGCCGCCCACGACGAGGATGTCCAGTTCCTTGCCCGGCTCCGTGGTGGCCTTGAGCGCCGCGAGCGAAGCTTCCCGCGCCTCGGGGCCCAAGGCTCCCTTGCTCGCCTCCGCACCTTCAGCAAAACCGCTCATGACAGGCCTCCATCCTCGCCGACGTTGTAGTTCCTTAGACTACTTCCAACGTCAGCGGATGGGCAGGGTGCGGCAGGCGCGAAAGGGTCAGTTGCCGGAGTAGGGCGACACCACGACGTCGACCCGCTGGAACGCCTTCAGGTCCGAGTAGCCGGTGGTTGCCATGGACCGTCGCAGCGCACCGATGAGGTTCGAGGTGCCGTTGGTGTGGTGGCCCGGGCCGAAGAGCACTTCCTCCAGCGGACCCACGGTGCCGACATTGACCCTGTCGCCGCGGGGCAGCTCCAGGTGGTGCGCCTCCTGGCCCCAGTGCCAGCCCTTGCCGGGTGCCTCTTCAGCCCGGGCCAGGGCGCTGCCGAGCATGACGGCGTCGGCTCCCATGGCGATGGCCTTGACGATGTCGCCCGAGGCGCCCATGCCGCCGTCGGCAATCACGTGCACGTAGCGTCCGCCGGACTCGTCCATGTAGTCGCGGCGGGCCGCGGCGACGTCGGAAATGGCGGATGCCATGGGCGAATGGATGCCCAGCGCCCGGCGGGTGGTGGTGGTGGCGCCGCCGCCGAAGCCGACCAGCACGCCGGCCGCGCCGGTGCGCATCAGGTGCAGGGCCGGGGTGTAGCCGGCAGCGCCGCCCACGATGACGGGGACGTCGAGTTCATAAATGAACTGCTTCAGGTTCAGCGGTTCGTGGTCCTTCGAAACGTGCTCCGCGGAGACGGTGGTACCGCGGATCACAAAGATGTCGACGCCGGCCGCCAGCACGGTCTTGTAGTGCTCCTGGGTGCGCTGCGGGGTGAGGGAACCGGCCACGGTGACGCCCGCGGCCCGGATTTCCGCGAGGCGGGAGGTGATCAGGTCCGGCTGGATGGGCGCCTGGTAGAGCTCCTGCATCCGGCGGGTGACTGCGGGGCTGTTGGTCTCGTCCTCCAGCGCGGCGATCTGGTCCAGCACGGACTGCGGGTCCTCATACCGGGTCCAGAGGCCCTCGAGGTCAAGGACGCCGAGTCCGCCGAGGCGACCCAGCGCGATGGCGGTCGCGGGCGACATGGCGGAGTCCATCGGCGCGGCGATGACGGGCATGTCGAACTTGTAGGCATCGATCTGCCACGAGACGGAGACATCCTTGGGGTCACGCGTACGACGGTTGGGGACGATCGCGATGTCATCCAGGGAGTAGGCACGACGCCCACGCTTGCCACGGCCAATCTCAATCTCGTAAGTCACGTGACCACTTTACTTGACCTCGCGGGCTGCGGCCGATGACGGCCTGGCGGGACGAACAGGAACTGACAGTTCACACTCTCTTGACCGCTTTTGTCAACGGTTTACAGAACATGAAAATAGACCTAAGTTTGCTCTCGGTTACCGGCTGAGACGCCAGGTGGCCGCTTTTCACTCCACCCAACTTCGGGCTACCCGTGTGCCCGATGCGAGAAAGCAGATCCAATGGGAAGTGCATCAACAGCCAGGACCACCCGCGCCCTGGCGTTATCGCTGACGGCGGTCGTAGGCACCTTGGCCTTCGCCGCTTCGCCCGTCTCCGCCAACCCTGGAGCAGTCGACAGCACCACATCCGCACGCAGCACCGTGGCCGTGCAGGAGCCAGCCTCCGGAGAGGCATACACGAGATTCATCGTGGGCTTCACGAAGGACGCGGCCAACGCCACGCCGAGGGGCCGCGCCAATGCCTGGGGCAAGGCGGCCCGGGATCAGGGCGTGTCCGTGAAGGAGCTGCGGACGCTGGCCACCGGCGGCACCCTGATCGGAGCCGACAAGCCGCTCTCCGGCCAGGCCGCCGAGGATTTCATGGCAGGGATTGCCGCGTCCGGGGCGGTGCATTCAGTGGAGCCCGACGCCCGCATGAGGGCGGCCCTGACCCCGGACGACACCCGCTACAGCGAGCAGTGGGACTTCACCGCCGTGAATGCCACCGGAGTGGCCGGCGTGGCCCCCGGCGCCAAGGTGGTGCCGGTGCGGGTCCTGGCCAAGTGCGGCGGTTCCCTGTCAGACATCGCCGAAGCCATCGTCTGGGCATCGGGCGGAACGGTCGCGGGCATCCCCGCCAACGCCAACCCCGCCAAGGTCATCAACATGAGCCTCGGCGGCTCGGGCGCCTGCGGCACCACCTATCAGACGGCCATCGACTCCGCCGTTTCCCGCGGAACCACGGTGGTGGTGGCGGCAGGCAACAGCAACCAGGACGCGTCCGGTTTCCGGCCCGCCAACTGCGGCAATGGGGTGAGCGTGGCCGCCAGCAACCCGAGCGGCACGCTGTCCTACTACTCCAACTATGGCGGGGCGTGACCCCGCCGCCGCCCGCGGGAAACCTGCTGCTGAACCCCGGCTTCGAGGAGGGCGCAGTCTCCTGGACCTCCGATCATGCCGACACTTTTGAGACCCGGGCAAACGCCCGGACCGGGACCCGATTCGCCGGCCTCAACGGCTGGGGCCAGGTAACCTCCTTCAAGCTGGACCAGGCCTTCGCCGTCCCGGCGGCGGTATCCGGCGCCGCTCTCTCCTTCTACCTGAAGGTACTGTCTGACGAAACCACGCCCAACAAGGTCTACGACACGCTCAAGGTCCAGGTCATCAGCGGCGGCGTGACAACCACGCTTGCCACTTACTCCAACCTCAACAAGTCCTCCAGCTACGTGCAGAAGCAACTGGACCTGACCGCCTACAAGGGGCAGAGCATCACGCTCAGGTTCCTGGGTGCCGAGGATTCATCCCTGCAGACGCTCTTCGCCATCGATGACACCGCGGTGAGCACCTCGTAGGGGGATCAGGCCCCATCAGGCCGCCGGCTGCGCACTGCGCGGCCGGCGGTTTCCTGCTTTCTGCTTTCTGCGGAGGCCGGCAACTGCGGAAGCCGCCGTCAGACTCCCTCGTCCACGCTGAGCTGGGATTCGAACATCCTGAAGTAGCGGCCACGCAGGGCCACGAGCTCCTTGTGCGTGCCCCGTTCGACTATCCGTCCGTCCTCCAGCATGTACACGATGTCTGCCTTCTCGATCGTCGCGAGGCGGTGGCTGATGGCGATGATGGTGCTGCTCCGGTCAGCGAAAAGCCGGCTGAAGATCCGGTGCTCGGCGAGGGCATCGATGGCGGAGGTGGGCTCGTCCATCACCATGAAGGACGCATTCCGGTAGAAGTTCCGGGCCATGGCCAGCCGCTGCCACTGGCCGCCCGACAGTCCGCTGCCCTTGCGGCCGCGCGGGTCCTCCATCCAGTTGCTCACGTGGTTGTCCAGGCCGTTGGGCAGCTTGTTGATGAAGTCCAGTGCCTCGGCGTCCGCGGCCGCCGTGCGGATACGGGCGTCGTCCCGCGGGGCGTCGACATCGCCGAAGTAGATGTTTTCCGCAGCCGTGGCGAACTCGTACTTCAGGAATTCCTGGCTCAGCACCGCCAGGTGGCGATGCCAGGATGTGACGTCGACGGCGGCGAGGTCCACGCCGTCGAGCATCACCTGTCCCGAATCGGGCCGGTACAGCCCGGCGAGGATCCGGATCAGGGTGGACTTGCCTGCCCCGTTCTCCCCCACGATCGCGATGTGCTGGCCCTCCCGGATGGTCAGGGAAATGCCTTTGATGACCTCCAGTTCGCTGCCCGTGTACGTGAACCGGATATCGCGCAGCTCGACCATTTTCGGCGCCCCCAGGACGGGCGGCGAATGGTCGGAGTGGACCGGCAGCGCCATGAACAGTTCGTAGTCCTTGAGGTTGGCGAGGTCCTCGTCGATGGAGCTCAGGGAGGAGACGAGGTTGTTGGCCGTGGACAGGGCACGGCTGACGATTTGCTGCACATAGAGGAACTGGCCCACCGGCTGGGCGCGGGCGATGATCTGGCCCACCACCCAGATCAGCGACACCACTTCCGCGCCATATTGCAGGGCGTCCGCCGCGAGCTGCTTGGGAATGTAGCGCTTCTGGAAGTCGAGCCTGCGCCGCTCGTCGGCCTCACGCAGCCTCGAGCGCAGCCCCATGAGGTATCCGACGATCCCGTACAGCCGCATTTCGGCGATGTGCTGGGGCCGGAGCAGGTTGGTCTCGATCATGCGGCGCTGGCGGCGCGAGTCCACCTGGGTGTTCCAGTGGGCAATCTGCTCGCGGGAGAGTTTGAACTGCAGGTAGACACTGGGAACAATCGCCACCAGCACGATCACGGCGATCCACCAGCTCACGAGCAGGAGCGCGCCGATGGCCAGGATGACCGAGACCAGCTGCGTGAAGATCGCGGCGATCCGGTCCAGGACCCTGGCGTAGGAGTCGGAGAATCGCTTGGCGCGGTCGTACAGGTCGACCGTTTCCTTGTCGTCGTAGCGCCAGAACTCCAGGGCGAGGAAGCGTTCGTACATGAGGTCGCCGACGATGGCGCCCACCTTGAAGCTCATCAGCTGCTGGATGTAGCGGTCCACGCTGCTGAATCCGCCCCAGAAAAGGCCGAGGGCGGCCGTGATGATGACATAGACAATCGCCTGCTGCCCCGCAGCGGCGTCCCCGGTGTAGGCCGCCGCCAACGCCGTGGTGGTGAGCGCAGCGAAATACGTGGTGACGAGCGGCAGCAGAGCCGAGATCAGGGATCCCGCCACCTTCATGACAACAGCCCCGGGCGAGGCCCTGAAACTGACCCTTAGCACCTGCGCCACAGCTCGGGCGTAGGGCTTCAGGGCGAGCCGCCGCTGGAGTTCCTTTTTCGGATTCAGCTCGACGGGGTGCCGTGGTTGGGACATGGATTCAGCCTAGTCCTGCACGGCCCCGCCGGTTGAGCCACCCCCCAGGCTCAACCGGCGGTGCTGCTTAGCGTGAACCGTAGTTCGGGGCCTCGACGGTCATCTGGATGTCGTGCGGGTGCGATTCCTTGAGCCCGGCCGGGGTGATCCGCACGAACTTGCCGCGGGCCTTCAGCTCGGCGATGGTCGGCGAACCGACGTAGAACATGGTCTGGCGCAGTCCGCCCACCAGCTGGTACGCGACCGAAGCGAGCGGCCCGCGGTAGGCCACGCGGCCTTCGATGCCTTCCGGGATGAGCTTGTCGTCGCCGGAAACGTCGGCCTGGAAGTAGCGGTCCTTGGAGTAGGACGTGTTCTTGCCGCGGGACTGCATGGCGCCCAGCGAGCCCATGCCGCGGTAGCTCTTGAACTGCTTGCCGTTGACGAAGATCAGCTCGCCCGGGGACTCGTCACAGCCGGCCAGCAGCGACCCGAGCATGACGGTGTCGGCTCCGGCGACCAGCGCCTTGCCGATGTCGCCCGAGTACTGCAGGCCGCCGTCGGCAATCAGCGGGACGCCGGCCGGGATGGCCGCCTTGGCGGACTCGTAGATGGCGGTGATCTGGGGAACGCCCACACCGGCCACCACGCGGGTGGTGCAGATCGATCCGGGGCCCACGCCCACCTTGATGCCGTCGGCGCCGGCATCAATCAGGGCCTGCGCGCCTTCGCGGGTGGCGGCCTGGCCGCCGATGATGTCCACGTGCGCCGCGACCGGATCCGACTTCAGGCGGCGGATCATATCCAGCACGCCCTGGGAGTGTCCGTTGGCGGTGTCCACGAAGAGCGCATCAACGCCGGCGTCCACGAGCTTCATGGCGCGTTCCCAGCCGTCACCGAAGAAACCGATGGCGGCGCCGACGCGCAGCCGGCCTTCGTCGTCCTTCGTGGCCAGCGGGTACTGCTCGGCCTTGGTGAAGTCCTTCGTGGTGATGAGGCCCTTGAGCCGGCCCTGCTCGTCCACGAGCGGCAGCTTCTCGATCTTGTTGGTGGCCAGCTTGTGGGAGGCCTCTTCGCGGCTGATCCCGACGTGGCCGGTGACCAGCGGCATCTTGGTCATGACGTCGCTGACCAGGCGGAGGGGGAAGTCCGATTCCGGCACGAAGCGGGTGTCCCGGTTGGTCACGATGCCCAGGAGCCGGTTGCCTTCGTCGACGACGGGAAGTCCGGAAACCCGGTACTGCGAACAGAGCTCGTCGAGTTCCTGCAGCGTGGCCTCGGGGCGGATGGTCAGCGGGTTGGTGATCATGCCGGATTCGCTGCGCTTGACGCGGTCCACCTGGTCGGCCTGGTCATCGATGGCGAGGTTGCGGTGCACGACGCCCAGGCCGCCCTGCCGTGCCATGGCGATGGCCATGCGGGACTCGGTGACGGTGTCCATGGCTGCAGAGAGCAGCGGCGTCTGGACGGTGATCCGCTTGGAGATCTTGGAGGACGTGTCCGCATCGGACGGGATGACGTCCGTGTGGCCGGGAAGCAGCAGGACGTCGTCGTACGTCAGGCCGACGAAGCCGAAGGGGTCGTGTTCGGGCTGGGTCATGAGTGCGCCTCTTACCTTGGTTATGGGGTTCACGGGTAGGGGTTGCAGCTGATGACCAGCCCGTCATTACGGGACTGGCCTGTGCAGAAGTATTGAATAAATTCTAGAACCTCCGCGGCGATCCCCATATTCCGGAACCGCAATGTGAGCAATGGCACGCGGGGCCGGCGGCCGCCATGGTCAGGCTGCCGCTATTTCCAGCCTGTGGCGGCGAGGAGGCGCTTTTCGAACATCGGGATCATCGACTGCACATACGTCTTGGTCAGATGGTTGTCGTCCTTGTAGACGTACACGTTGCCCACCACCGCCGGGCAGATGCCGTCCGCGCAAATGAAGTCGCTCATGTCCATCAGGTGCAGGCCGTCCACCCTGCCCTTGTAAGCGTCCAGCGGCGATGACTCTGCCAGGGACTCGCCGAGCGGCGCGTTGCACTCGGCTGCCTGGGCGCCGTACTTCTGGACGCATTCGGGCATGTTGATGTTGAAGCGCGGGTTGTCCCGGATCCCCACCACATCCATTCCCGCGTCAGTGAACGGCCTGACGCCGTCCAGGTATCCGGGCACTTCGGTCTCGAAGGGCGCTTCCTTGTGCGTCAGGGTCGCCACCGTGAACACGGCGTCGGGCTTGTGCTCCATCACGTAGGCCGCGCTGGCCTTGTTGAAGGCGTTGCAGTCGGCGTCGCGCTCAGGCGATTCGGCGCCGAACCGGCAGTTGCCCTTCAGGAGCGTCACCACTTCCCAGCCGTGTTCCTTGGCGATGGGGCC
This sequence comes from Arthrobacter sp. ISL-5, assembly GCF_018613835.1. Taxonomy (GTDB): domain Bacteria; phylum Actinomycetota; class Actinomycetes; order Actinomycetales; family Micrococcaceae; genus Arthrobacter. The sequence continues at coordinate 42,016 of NZ_JAGGPM010000045.1, forward strand.
GAGTGCGGCCATGTACTGCTGGGCATGGGAGTCGCCGAGCACCACAATGCGCTTCTTGACTTTGTCCGGCCGGCTGTTCTGCAGGCAGCCGCTGAGCAGCGGGTCGCTCGGGACGTTGCCGTCCGTGCACAGTCCGTCGATGTCCGCCCACTCGTTCTTCATGGCGGCAGGTGCCGGAATCACGGTGGCCTCGGGAGTGGGCTTGCCGGCATTTTCGGGCGCAAGGGCGGCCGCACCCGGCGTCAGCTCCCGCGGCTGCGCGGCGGCCGCCGCTTCGTCCGCGGTCAGGCGCGTCTGCCAGACGGCAACGGGACCGGCCAGCAGGGCACCGCAGGCAACGATCACGACGGCGGTGCGCCACGCCCGCAGCTGCGGCCAGTGCCATTCACGCAGCGGTTTTTCCACGAAGCGGGTGGTCAGCACGGCAAGCACCACCGAGGCGGCCACGATCGCCAGGCCCTGGACGAGGTTGGGGGCGACGACTCCGGTGCCGGCCAGCGCCAGGACCAGGACGGGCCAGTGCCACAGGTACATGGCGTAGGAGTTGTCCCCGAGGGCCACCAGGGGCTTCGAGCTCAGGACGCGGTCCACGCCGAACCGGCTGCCGCTCTGGCCGGCAACGATGATGGCCGCCGCCGCCAGCGTGGGCCACAGCGCGATGAAGCCAGGAAAGGACCGGTCGACGGTGAGCACCAGGCCGCAGGAGATCATGGCCGCGAGCCCCGCCCACCCCAGCACCATACGGAGGGCTTTACCGGGTTTCAGGTAGGGCAGTGACAGCGCCAGGAGGGATCCCAGTGCGAACTCCCAGAGCCGGGTGCGGGTATCAAAGTATGCGTACGCCTGGTTCGTGGCGGTCTGGTCGACCGAGAAGATGAGCGAGGCGATGAAGATGCCGCTGAAGGCGACCATCAGGACCAGCCGGTAACTGACCTTCCGTCGGCGCTGCAAAATCCGCCACACCACGGCGGCGCCGGCGAAGATGAGGGGCCAGAGAATGAAGACCTGGCCCTGGATGGACAAGGACCAGAAGTGCTGCAGCGGGCTGGCTCCGGCATGGTCCTGGGCGTAGTAGTCGACGGCGGTTTCCGCCAGCAGCCAGTTCTGCCGGTACAGCAGGGAAGCCCAGGCCTCATTGAGGACGTCGGGCCAGCGGCTCTGCGGGATCACCAGCCAGGTGCCCGCAAGAACACCAAGGATCACCACGACAGCGGCGGGAATCAGCCGTTTGAAGAGGTGCAGCCAGTGGCTCACCAGGCGCAGCGGCTTGCCGCTCTCCACTTTCCGCACGAACGACAGGGTCAGCAGGAACGCTGAAATCAGCAGGAAGATGTCCACCCCGCCGGAGACGCGGCCGAGCCACACGTGGTACGTGACCACCATGAGCACGGCCAGGGCGCGGAGGCCCTGGACCTCGGGGCGGTACCCCGCCTTGGCCTTCACCCGGGCGGCCCGCGGTTCCCGGTGTGACTGGTGTGACTGGTGGTCCGGTTCCTGGTGCGGCGGTTCCATCGTTCTCGCTGACACAAACAACCTTTCCAAAGCCGCGGCACAAAGCATCCATGTTACCAATTCGTGATCTTCCAGACCAATCGGCGGCTCCGCGTGTCGCTCCCTGCGGGCCTCCTCGGGCAACGAAAAGGGCCGGCCCAGCAGCAGCTGGGCCGGCCCCCTCGCGAGGCTTGAGTGAGGCTACAGCCTAGTGGCTGTGGCCCGCGTGCTCTTGTTCCTCGGCAGGCTTCTCAACCACGAGGGTCTCGGTGGTGAGCACCAGCGCGGCGATGGAGGCCGCGTTGCGCAGGGCTGCCCGGGTGACCTTGACGGGGTCAATGACGCCCGCCGCGATCAGGTCCACGTACTCGCCGGACTTGGCGTTGAAGCCGCCGTTGGTGTCCTGCTCGGCAACCTTGGCAGCTACCACGTAGCCGTCGAAGCCGGCGTTCTGGGCGATCCAGCGCAGCGGCTGGACCAGAGCGCGGCGGACGATGCCCACAGCAGCGGCTGCGTCACCCTCGAGCGCGGTGACGGCCGGATCCTCATCCAGGGCCTTCAGTGCGTGGATCAGCGCGGAGCCGCCGCCGGCCACGATGCCCTCGTCGAGGGCGGCGCGGGTGGAGGACACTGCATCTTCGATGCGGTGCTTCTTTTCCTTCAGCTCGACCTCGGTGGCTGCGCCGACCTTGATCACGCCGATGCCGCCGGCAAGCTTGGCCAGGCGCTCCTGGAGCTTTTCCTTGTCCCAGTCGGAGTCGGTGCGAGTCAGCTCGGCGCGCAGCTGGGCGACGCGTGCCGCGACGTCCTCGGCCGATCCGGCACCGTCAACGATGGTGGTGCTGTCCTTGGTGACCGTGATGCGGCGGGCAGTGCCCAGCACCTCGAGGCCAACGGAATCCAGGCTGAGGCCCAGCTCCGGGGAGACAACCTGCGCACCGGTGAGGGTGGCGATGTCCTGCAGCATGGCCTTGCGGCGGTCGCCGAAGCCCGGAGCCTTGACGGCAACGACGTTCAGGGTGCCGCGGATGCGGTTGACGATCAGCGTGGACAGTGCCTCGCCCTCGACGTCTTCGGCAATGATGAACAGCGGCTTGGAGCTCTGCAGCGCCTTCTCCAGCAGCGGCAGGAAGTCCTGCACCGAGGAGATCTTGCCCTGGTTGATCAGGATGAGGGCGTCCTCAAGCACTGCTTCCTGGCGTTCCGCGTCGGTGACGAAGTACGGGGACAGGTAGCCCTTGTCGAACTGCATGCCCTCGGTGAGAACCAGCTCGGTCTGCGTGGTGGAGGATTCCTCGATGGTGATCACACCATCCTTGCCGACCTTGCCGAAGGCCTCGGCCAGGAGCTCGCCGATCTCATCGCTCTGGGCCGAGATGGCCGCAACGTTGGCAACCTGCGTGCCTTCAACGGGACGGGCGTTCTCGAGCAGGCGGGCAGCAACGGCTTCGACGGAAACCTCGATGCCGCGCTTGATCTGGCCCGGGGCGGCACCGGCAGCAACGTTGCGCAGGCCTTCCTTGACCAGCGCCTGTGCGAGCACGGTGGCGGTGGTGGTGCCGTCACCGGCGACGTCGTTCGTCTTGGTGGCTACTTCCTTGGCCAGCTGGGCACCAAGGTTCTCGTACGGGTCGTCCAGTTCGACTTCCCGGGCGATGGTCACGCCATCGTTGGTGATTGTGGGGGCGCCCCACTTCTTGTCCAGCACGACGTTGCGGCCGCGGGGGCCGAGCGTCACCTTGACCGTGTTGGCGAGCTTGTCGATGCCGGCTTCAAGCGACCGGCGGGCAGCGTCGTTAAACGCGAGCTGCTTTGCCATGGTTTTGTCCTTTCAAGACAGAAACCCCGCGCTGCTGATCCAGTCAGACAAGATCGGCGGCGCGGGGGTCCAAGAGTTACTTAACGACGATCGCCAGAACGTCGCGGGCAGACAGCACGAGGTACTCGGTGCCACCGGTCTTGACTTCAGTTCCGCCGTACTTGGAGTAGATAACGACGTCGCCGATGGCTACGTCGATCGGAACGCGGTTGCCGTTGTCATCGAAGCGGCCGGGGCCTACTGCAACAACTTCGCCTTCCTGCGGCTTCTCCTGCGCGGAGTCCGGGATGACCAGGCCGGAAGCCGTGGTCTGCTCGGCTTCGAGCGGGCGGACAACAATACGATCCTCAAGAGGCTTAATAGAGACCGACACTCGGACCTCTCCTTTTCGTCAGCAAATTCATGGACAGTAGAACTGTTGCGCCTGAGCGTGCAAACCGTCGTCGCGGTGCCGGCAGCAGCCTGGCTGGCAGTTCTTCATGTGTTAGCACCCTCCTAGGGAGAGTGCTAATGACGACTCTATGTAAGGGGTTAGCACTCGGTCAAGGTGAGTGCCAGAATTTCATCCGCGGTGAACAGCCGGCAGGATGCAGTCGGCGGCCTCCCGGCAGCCGTCAGCGGCCGGCGAGGTCGTCAAACCCCAGGTCTTCTTCGTCTTCACCGTCCGCCGCCGGCGCGTTTTTCCGCTGCAGGAACAGCACGACGGCGGAGGCGGCAGCCGCCAGCACGGAGACGATCAGGAACACCACGCCGCCAATGCGGGCGCCGGAGTACAGCTCCCGGATCTGGCGGGCTTCGTCGGTCGCGTCACTGATGTTCTTGCCGCCCACCGAATAGACGGTGGCGTTGAAGGAGTCCAGGAGGAAGATGATCACCAGCAGCACGATGCAGACGACGGCGGCAACAGCGCCGGCGATCAGGGCCGGCCGTGCGTACCGGACCACTCGCGCATGCCGGACCAGGTCAGTGCGGCTTCGGTTGGGCTGGTCAGGACTGGGCGTTGCGCTGGATTCCATTCAGACCACCCTATCGGCAACAGCACCGGCGGGCCCCTCCACTAGGCTTGACTCCATGTCTGAAGCACCGCAGGACCAGATCGCCCACCTCCTGACCGAGGAAGGATGGGAGCTCCTGGCATCGCTGGGTCCGTACCGGGAGGACCAGTCCTTCGCGCTCAACTCCAGCCTCCGCAAGGCGGGGCACTCCCCCGAGCTCGTGTCCGCAGTGCTGACGCAGTCCCGGCTGCGCACCAAAGCCGAGGGCAAGTTCGGCGAGTTCGCCCGGCAGATGCTGTTCACCCAGGCTGGCCTTGAGCAGGCCACGCGGCTCAGCGTCGCGGCCCGGCACGCCCAGCGCTTCGCCGAGGCAGGCGTCCGGCACGTGGCCGACCTCGGCTGCGGCCTCGGCGCGGACTCCATGGCACTCGCGTCCCTCGATATTGCCGTGACGGCCGTGGAGCTCGACGAGACCACCGCCGCGTGCGCCACCATCAACCTCATTCCCTTCCCGCACGCCACCGTGGTGCACTCGGACGCGACCTCGGTTCCGCTCGGTGACGAGGACGGCGTCTGGCTGGATCCTGCCCGGCGCACCACGTCCACCTCCGGAACCACAAGGATCTGGGACCCCGAGGCCTTTTCGCCTCCGTTGTCCTTCGCGGAGTCGCTCGCCGCAGCCGGGCGCGCCGTCGGCGTCAAGATGGGGCCCGGCATGCCGCACGAGTCCGTGCCCCGGGGCTGCGAAGCGCAGTGGGTTTCGGTGGGCGGTGACGTCACCGAGGTCGCGCTCTGGTTCAACGCGGTGGCGCGCCCCGGCATCCGGCGCGCAGCGCTGGTCATCGGGCCGCAGGGGGCGGCCGAGCTCACCAGCGCGGCGGGGTTCGGCGGCGGTCCGGTTGCTCCGGTGGGCCCGGTGGAGGGCTACCTGTACGAACCGGACGGCGCCGTGATCCGTGCCGGGCTCGTGGCCGACCTTGCCCTCGAGCTGGGCGGCCATCTGGTTGACGAGCACATCGCCTACATCTGCGCCCCGAACCTCGTGGACACGCCCTTCGCGCGGGCTTACAGGGTCCTTGAGGTCATGCCCTACAACGTGAAGGCGCTCAAGGCCTGGGTCAGGCAGAACGGCATCGGCGTGCTGGACATCAAGAAGCGGGGCACGTCCGTCACCCCCGAAGAGCTGCGGAAGCAGCTGCTGCCCGGCTCGAAGTCCGGAGGGAAAAGCACCGGAAAGAAGACAGCCACCCTGGTCCTCACCCGGATCGGGGAGGAACGGGTGGCCGTCTCGGTGGAGCCGCAGTAACCGGCTGCCGGCCGCTGCGGCGCCGAACTGCGCGGCGTAACTACTGCACGCCTGACTGCTGCGCGGCCTGGCTACTGCGCGCGAACGAACGCTTCGGCGTCCCGCACCTGCTGGTCGGTGGGGCGGATGCCGGTGTACAGCACAAACTGCTCCAGCGCCTGGATGGTGGCGACCTCCGCGCCGGTGATGACCTTCTTGCCGGCCGCGCGGGCCGCCTTGATGAGCGGCGTCTCAGGTGGCAGGGCCACGACGTCGAACACCACCTTGGCGGCCTCGACGGCCTCAGCGGGGAAAGAAAGTGATTCGGCGTCCGGTCCCCCGGCCATGCCAACAGGGGTGACGTTGATGATCATGTCCGCCGCGGCGTCCGGTCCGGTGCCAAGGTCCGCGCGCCAGGCAAAGCCGTAGAGGTCGGCCAGCGCGCGGCCGGCGGCCTCGTTCCGGGCGATGATGGTGACGTCCTTGAAGCCCGCATCGCGCAGCGCCGCCGCCGTGGCCTTGGCCATTCCGCCGGCACCCTTGAGCAGCACGCAGAACCCGGCCGGCACCGCGTTGCGTTCGAGCAGCTGCTCAATCGCCGTGTAGTCGGTGTTGTAGGCCGTCAGCCGGCCGGCGTCATTGACGATGGTGTTGACCGAATCGATGGCCTTGGCCGACGGGTCCATGACGTCCACAAGGGCGATCACGTCTTCCTTGTACGGCATGGAAACGGCGCAGCCCCGGATCCCCAAGCCGCGGACCCCGGCGATCGCCTGGGCCAGGTCGGTGGGCGCAAAGGCCTTGTAGATCCAGTTCAGGCCAAGCTGGTCGTAGAGGTAGTTGTGGAAGCGCGTCCCGTTGTTGCTCGGCCTGGCCGAGAGGGAGATGCACAGGGTCATGTCTTTGTTCAGAATCGGCACTCCTCCATTAAACGGTCATGCCGCGGCGCGATCACCCCGGCGGGCCGTGCGGATCCGGATTCTTTCCTTTATGACACCGACTTTTGTGACACGGACGTCAGCGGCAGCCGGAACCAGGGCGGTAGGTTCCGACGGCGGCCGGCAGCTTTCCGGTGGCTGCGGCCTTGCCCGCCAGGACGGCCAGGAGGGCCCTGAACGCGGCGGGCGTCCGGCCGTATAAGGCGATCTTGGTGGGCGCGGCGGAACGGGCCAGCGGCCAGGGCGCATCCAGGGCAACGGCAATGTCGCCGCCCGCGGGAGCGCCGCGGTATCCGATGAGAGTGACCAGCGGCCCCGCCCCCAGCGTGATCCCCTGCTCCCTGGCGGCAGCGGCAAAGCGGGCCCTGTCCCCCGCCGTGCCTCCGGCCAGCCGGACGCGGCCCGCCACGTGCGCCCCCCTGCACCGTCCGGAGAGAACGGTGACGGCCCGGGCGGAGACTTCGGCGGACAAGCTCTCGCCGCTGCCCGGAGCCGCCGGAGGGTGTTGCGCCTTTGTGCGGCCCTGCCAGATCATCATCGTGACCACCCGCCGCGCGGCCTCATCCAGGCGTGACAGCGGAAGCTTTCCGGCCCCGACGGCTTTGACAATGGCCGAGTGGGCTGTGTTCACATCCACCGGCATCAGCAGCAGATCGGCACCGGCGGCCAGCGCGGCGGGGGCCGCCGAGCCTTGGGGGTACCGGCCGCTCACGGCGCCCATGTTCAGCGCGTCCGTGACGGCCACTCCCTTGAACCCCAGACCCCGCAGGGCCGCGTAGGTGGCTTTCGAGATCGACGCCGGAACGCCCGGCTCCAGGGCAGGAACGGCGATGTGTCCGGTCATGATCATCGGGGAACCTGCCGCCACAGCGGCCTGGAAGGGCTTCCAGTCCCTGGCCTTCAGCTGGGCCACTGTGGCCTTCTGGACCGGCAGGTCCGTGTGCGAATCGGACGTCACCGAGCCGTGCCCCGGAAAATGTTTGGCGGCCGGCAGCACACCGGCCTCCAGCATGCCCTTGGAGAAGCCGACGCTGAGGATTCCCGCCGCGCGGGGATCTGCTGACATCGAGCGGGCCCCGATGGTGGGATCGGCGGGACCTATGGTGGCATCGGCGTCGGGCGCGAAGCCCACCGTGAATCCGACGGCCGCGAGTTCCGCCGCCAGCCCGGCGCCGGCCTGGGTTGCCAGCGGGACGCTGCCGGCCGCGCCATAGCTCATGGGGGACGGCCAGCCGGTGAGCGGGGCACCCACGCGTTGCACCATTCCCCCTTCCTGGTCCACGCCGATCAGGCCGGGCCAGGTTCGTCCGCCGGACCGCGAAGCCGCGTCGAGCCGACGGGTCGCCGCGGTCAGCGCCGGAACGTCGACCAGTCCGCCGGGAGTCCCGGGCACGTTGTCGGCCATGATCATTGATCCGGCGAGATGAAGCCGCTCAACGGTGGCCGCCTGGGTCCGGTGATCGAGGCCGGCAAAGGACGGCAGGAGCACCTGCCCGGCCTTCTCGCTCAGCGTCATCCGTGCGACGGCGGCGCTGGCCGCCTCGAGGTCCCGCTGCTGCGGACCCCAGCCCAGGGGTGCCGTTCCCCGTTTCCCGTCCGCAGTCTTCGGTGCGGACGATGCGGGAGCCGGCAGGGCCGCCGTCGGGGATTCTCCCTGATCCGGCGCAGGGGCCTCCGGAGCAGCCGCACTCGAGGGAGGCGGCTGTGGCGGGGCAGTGCACGACGCCAGGGCGAGCAGCGCCGCGAGGGCTGCCGCCGTCCGGGCAGGCCGGTAAGGGGCGGGTCCGTCATTGGTCTGGTGCGGGAAGGTGGTCCTGTGAAAACTTTCACGCGCTCTCTGTAACCAAGCCATCATCTCGATGCTACCCCTGCACTAGACTTGAAAGACCGTTCCCCTGCCAGCCGTTCTGCCAGAAACGGCCACCACGGGACAGCAGAACTGCGAGAGGAACACATGAAGATTGATTTCGCTTCATCCCGGCAATCAACTCTTGGTGTGGAATGGGAACTCGCCCTGGTTGATGCTCAGACCGGCGAATTGGCGTCCGTGGCAAACGAGGTCCTGCGCGGGGTGTCCGCCAACCACCCCGAGCTGAACGAGGACGACGAACACCCGCACATCAAGCAGGAACTGCTCCTGAACACCGTGGAACTGGTCACCGGGATCTGCGAGACCGCCGCGGAAGCCAAAGAGGACCTCAGCCGGTCCCTGGCGGCCGTCCGCGAAGTCACCGATCCCATGGGAGTGGAAGTTTTCTCGGCGGGCAGCCACCCTTTCAGCCCTCCGCAGCTGCAGCCGGTCACGGACAAGGAACGGTACGCCAAGCTGATCGACCGCACGCAATGGTGGGGCCGCCAAATGGTCATCTACGGCGTGCACGTGCACGTGGGCCTCGACCGGCGCGAGAAGGTCCTCCCCGTGCTGGACGGCCTGGTCAACTACTTCCCGCACTTCCAGTCGCTGTCCGCCTCCAGCCCGTTCTGGGGAGGCGAGGACACCGGCTACGCGTCCCAGCGCGCCCTCATGTTCCAGCAGCTTCCGACGGCGGGACTGCCGTTCCAGTTCCGCTCATGGGAAGAATATGAGTCCTATGTCCAGGACATGTTCACCACCGGCGTGATCGACACACTCTCGGAAATCCGCTGGGACATCCGGCCGGTCCCGAACCTCGGCACCATCGAGATGCGCATCTGCGACGGCCTGGCCACGCTTGAAGAGGTGGGCGCCGTTGCTGCCCTGACGCAGTGCCTTGTGCATGAGTTCTCCACCACGCTGGAGAACGGCGGCACCATTCCCACCATGCCGCCGTGGCACGTCCAGGAAAACAAGTGGCGCGCTGCCCGGTACGGCATGGATGCGATCATCATCCTGGACGCCGAGGGCAACGAGCAGCTGGTCACCGAGCACCTGCTGGAGACCCTGAACCGGCTCGAGCCCATCGCCGCGAAGCTGGGCTGCCCCGATGAGCTGGCCGACGTCGAAAAAATCATCAGCCGCGGAGCCGGCTACCAGCGCCAGCGGCGCGTGGCTGCGGAGAACGGCGGCAACCTCCAGGCCGTGGTGCTGGACCTGGTCGAGCAGATGCGGAACGGGCCCACGGCGTAAGCGCGGCCTGCCCGGTTGAAGGCCCGCCCGGTTGAAGTCCCCGCTGGCTGCTGCCGGACTCCGTGGGCTCGCGAGGCAGGTTAGACGGCCGCCGTCTGGGCGGCTTCCGGTGCCGGCGCCGAAACCGTGGTGACGGGCATCGACGAATCCGGGGCGAAGGCGAGGCCGCTGGGCTCTATGCCCGCCATGACCAGCTGCGCACCGAGGGCGGCCACCATGGCGCCGTTGTCCGTGCAGAGGTCCAGCGGAGGCACATGCAGCCTGATCCCGGCGGCGGAGCAGCGCTGTTCGGTCAGCTGGCGGAGGCGCGAGTTCGCAGCCACTCCGCCGCCCAGCAGCACATTGGTGAGGCCGTGCTCCCGGCAGGCCAGAACCGCCTTGGACGTGATGACGTCCACCACGGCCTCCTGGAACGCCGCGGCGATGTCCGCCACCGGAACGGCCTCCCCCTTTGCCTCGAACTGCTCCACGCAGCGGGCCACCGCGGTTTTCAGCCCGCTGAAGGACCAGTCGTAGCGGTGCCGCCCGGGCTCCTCGGCGGTGCCCATGTACTTGGGCTGGGTCAGGCCCCGGGGGAAGCGGATGGCCTTGGCGTTCCCCTCGCGGGCCAGCCGGTCGATGGCCGGGCCGCCGGGATAGCCCAGGCCCAGGATCCTCGCCACCTTGTCGTAGGCCTCGCCGGCGGCATCGTCAATCGTGGAGCCCAGCAGCTCGACGTCGTCGGTGATGCTGCGGATCCGCAGGATCTCGGTGTGCCCGCCGGAAACCAGCAGGGCGCCCAAGTTCTCCGGGAGCGCCGGGCCGTTCCCGGTTTCCCCGGCCCCGCCGGGACGTGGGTCCAGGAGCCCGACGCCCACATGGGCGACGAGGTGGTTGATCGCATACAGGGGCTTGCCTGTGGCGACGGCCAGGGCCTTCGCCGCGCACACCCCCACCATCAGGGCCCCGGCCAGCCCGGGTCCTGAGGTGACGGCGATGGCATCGATCTCATCCAGCGTTACGTCCGCCTCGGCGAGCGCGGCCTCGAGGGTCGGAACGAACGCATCCAGGTGCGCGCGTGATGCGATTTCCGGAATGACGCCGCCAAACCTGACGTGCTCGTCCATCGAGGAGGACACCGTGTTGGTCAGAAGTTCCGTGCCGCGGACGATGCCGACGCCGGTTTCGTCGCACGAGGACTCGATGCCGAGCACGAGTGGCTGCGAACGGTTCATTGTTGGTCTGCCTTCGTCGGGGTGGTCTCGCCGGAACGGCGCGGGTCGTGCCGCTGAGCGGCGTCCTGGTGCGCGGGACCCTGCTGCACAGCGTCCTGCTGTCCATCGGCCGGGTGAATGACGTCCTCGTGCAGGGCCAGGACGTCCTCCAGCTGGAGCCTCATGATGAGGGCGTCCACGCCGTCACGGTAGTACTTCCGCCGCACGTGGATCTGCTCAAACCCGAACCGCCGGTACAGCTGCTGGGCGCGCGGATTGTCGGCCCGGACCTCGAGCAGCACGTCAGCCGCGCCGCGCCGGCGCCCCTCGTTGATCAGCTCCCTGAGCAGGGCCGAGCCGATGCCCCTGCCCTCATACTCCGGCACGACGGCGATCGTCTGGACGTCCGCGATCGGCTCGACGCACATGAGGCCGGCGTAGCCGACGATCCCGTCCGGCGCCTCGGCGATCAGGTACCGGCGGGTTTCGGGCTGGGCCAGTTCGTCGACGAACATGTGCAGCGGCCACGCGTCCGCGGGAAAAAGGCGGACCTCCAGCTCATGGACGGCGGGAATGTCAGCCGGCAGCATGTCCCGTACCGTCACGGCGGCGTCGGGACGGACTGGCTTTCCGGGCAGGCCGCTCACAGGGCCCGCTTCCGGGGGCCGGGAACCTGGGCGTCGGACTCGCGGAGGTACAGCGGCGTGGAGTCGAGGAGCGTCTCCCCCGCCGCCAGCTTGGCGAGCGCGAACTGTCCCAGGTACAGCGCGTCCGGATGCTCCTCGCTGAAGTCCGGATCAGCGCGGAGGACATCCGAATAAAGTCCGGCGCCGGCTCCGTAGGCCGGCAGGTCCGGAAGATCCGCGGCGAAGCCCACATGCGGCCCGTCCACCAGCTTCGGGAGCTGGCCGGCGGTGAGCGTATACCGGGCCCAGTACACCTCCTTGCGCCTCGCGTCCGTGGCTACGAGGAACTCGGCCGGCGCGTCGGTGGATTCGGCCACTTCCAGGGCGACGGCGTCCAGGCTCATGAGCCCGTGCAGCGGCTTGTTCCACACATGGGCCAGCGTGCGGGCTGTCGCGATCCCGGAGCGGAGCCCGGTGAAGGGGCCGGGGCCCACTCCGACGACGATCGCGTCGATGTCGGCACCGGTCACGCCGGCTTCGGCCAGCAGATTCTCGATTCCCGGCGCGAGCACCTCGGCATGCGTCCGTGTGTCCTCGGTGGAAAAGCTTCCCACGACGCCCTCCATGGCGTCGTCGGACATCAGCGCGGCGCTGGCCACGGCGGAGGTGTCGATGGCAAGAATGAGCATCAGCGTGTCCCTTCGGAGGCCTGCTTGAGGACGGGCTGGTCCGCCCAGCGCGGCCCGAAGCCGCGGATGATGATGGTGCGGGGCTCGTCGTCGTCGTCCGTGTCGAAGTCCAGGACCGCCTCTGGTGCCGCGCCACCGGTTGGGTTGCCATCAAGTGGGCTGACGCCGGCCGCGTGGGCGGCCGCCGCGCCGCCGATGGAGCGGTGCAGCTCCACCTCGAGCCGGCTCTCGCTCAGGTGTTCCACCCGGTCGCGTCCCCACTCCACCACGGTGACCGAGGAGTCCAGCGTGTTTTCCAGGTCGATGTCGTCAATTTCCGACGCCGATCCCAGCCGGTAGGCGTCGACGTGGACCAGGTCGGGGCCGCCTGGGCGGGGCCCGTCGGGGAGGTTCGGGTGGATGCGCACCAGCACGAACGTGGGCGAGATGATCCCCTCGCGCACGCCCAGGCCCTCGCCGAGGCCCTGCGTGAACGTCGTCTTGCCGGCGCCGAGTTCGCCGGTGAGGACCAGCAGGTCCCCCGCGCGAAGCAGCTCCGCCAGCGCCGCGCCCAGCGCGTGGGTCTGCTCCGCCGTCGAGACCCTCAGGGTCTGGACCCAGAGGGGCGCGGTGCCGGCCGCCGGAAGGTTCACGGCGCGAGCGATTCGTCGACGGCCGTTTCGTTGACGGGCGTTTCGTTGACGTAGGTCCGCGGGACTCGCGGGCTGATGCGGGTCACGATCTCGTAGTTGTTGGTGCCGGCGGCGCGGGCCCAGTCGTCCGCGGTGGGGCCGCCGTCGGCGCCGTCGCCAAAGAGCTCCGCCTCGGCTCCGAGGACGCTGTGCCCGCCGGCGGAGACGTGCCGGGGGCCGAGGTCGATCACCATCTGGTCCATGGCGATCCTGCCCACCACCGGGTAGGTTACGCCTTCCACGCGCACCGGGCCGCCGGTGGCCACGCGCGGGACGCCGTCCGCGTAGCCCATCGGGATCAGTCCCAGCGTGCTGGCGCCGGAGGTGCGGTAGTTGAAGCCGTACGAAACGCCCTGGCCGGCCGGCACGTCCTTGCAGTGGGCCACCACCGTGCGCAGGGTCATGGCCGGGCGGAGGCCCAGTTCAGCGGGCGTCTGCCCCACGAACGGCGACAGTCCGTAGATGCCCAGTCCTACCCTGACGAGGTCGAAATGCGTGTCCGGCCGGGACAGCGTGGCCGGGGTGTTGGCCAGGTGCCGGACTTCCGGGTCCACGCCGGCGTCCTCGGCGATGGCGAGGACTTCGCGGAACGCGGCGAGCTGCTCATCCGTTTCCGGGCGTTCGGGTTCGTCGGCGACCGCGAGGTGCGAGAAGATGCCCACCACGCGCAGCAGTCCCTCGTCCTGGTACTCCATGGCCTCGCCCACCAGACGGTCCCACTGTTCCACGGTGGCGCCGTTCCGCCCGAGGCCGGTGTCCACCTTCAGGTGGATGCGTGCCGGCCGCTCCTGTTCGCGGGCGGCAGCCACGATCCGTTCCAGCTCCCAGCCGGAGCACCCGATGTCGACGCCGGCGGCCACCGCCGCGCCGAAGTTGCTTTCCGCCGTGTGCAGCCACGCAAGCAGCGGCGCTTCGATGCCGGCGGCGCGGAGGGCCAGGGCTTCGGAAATATGCGCCACGCCCAGCCAGCCGGCTCCCGCTTCGAGGGCGGCGCGCGCCACGGGCACCGCGCCGTGACCGTAGGCGTCCGCCTTCACCACCGCCATGACCTGCGCCGGCGAAGCGGCGGCGGTTAGGCGCCGGACGTTGTGGCGGATGGCCTCGAGGTCAATGACGGCGGACCGTTCATAGGACGGCGGCCGGACGGCGCCTGATACAGGCTGGAGGTCTCCTGTTGCTGCTGGATAAGTCACTCTACTGATTCTAATGCTGGCGTTGCGGGCCGGATAATTCCCTGGAAACGGGATGTGACTCGGGACGGGTCAGGCGTCCGAGAGGTGCGCGATGGTGGCCGCCGCCCTCCGCTGGGCTTCCGGTGGCACGTCCCGGACGATGTCCGCGAGGAACGCGTAGCGGCGCAGCCACTGGCTGCCGCGGCGTTCCGGACGGGCGTTGGCGCGCTTCCACCAGTCGGCGATGTCGCCCCAGCCCGGCGCGGCGAGGGATCCGCCCACCTCCTGCACGGCCAGCGCGGCGCAGAGGTTGGCGAACCGCAGCCGGTCTCCCAGCGGCCACCCCGCCAGGCAGCCGACGACGAACGCCGCCCCGAAGCAGTCCCCGGCCCCCGTGGGATCGTAGGCCGCCACCGGCAGGGACGGCACCCATTCCTCCTCGCCCGTTTCGGAGTCCACGGCCATGGATCCCTGCTGGCCCAGCGTCACCACCGCCACGGGCACGCGGTCCGCGAGGGAGTACAGGGCGGCCCAGGGATCGCCCTTGCCCGTGAAGGCCATGGCCTCGCGCTGGTTGGGCATGAAGGCATGGAAGTAGCGCAGGTTCTCCAGCCGCGCCTGTGACCATTCGCCGCTGGGGTCCCAGCCCACGTCGCCGAACAGCTTCACGCCCGCGCCGTGGGCCTCAAGGGCCCACGGTTCCAGCTCGTGGCCAAGGTCCGCCACCGCGGCCAGCGCGGGAGGCGGCCGGCCGATCAGCTCGGACGACGACACGGGCGCGGGATGCCCGTGGGTGACCATGGAGCGGTCGTGGTTGACGCTCAGGGAGATCGTCACCGGCGAATGCCACCCCGGAACCCGCCGGGACAGGGACAGGTCCACGTGCTCCTGCCCTGCGAGGATTTTCCAGTTGTAGTCCCCGTAGCCGTCATCGCCGAAGGCGGCCGCCAGCCCGGTCCGGAGCCCCAGCCGGGCAGCCGCAATGGCCTGGTTGGCCACGCCGCCGGGGCAGCTTCCCATCCCCTCGCTCCAGATTTCGGTTCCGGGTTCGGGCGCATGCGGCAGCCCCGTGAAGATAATGTCCTGAAACACCGTTCCGGCCAGCAGCAGGTCAAATCCTCCGGCCGACGGCGTGCGGACGGCAGACAGCGGATCGAAGCGGCGTGCGGGAATCGCATCCATGTTCGGCACATTACGCTGTGGGCCTTGTGGTTGAAACCCCGAGATCTGGGGGTGCGGCCGGTCCGGCAGAGTCTGCGGCCGGTCCGAGACGGCTCGGACGGTGGGTGGGCATGGAGGATGGGCGCGCAGAGGGTGACTGCGCATAGACTCCTTGCCATGCGGCTCATGATCGCCGGTGGCGGCGGATTCCGGGTTCCCCTGGTGTACCGGGCGCTCTGCTCGGGGCCATATGCCGGCCTGGTCCGCGAGCTGGTGCTCTACGACGTCGATCCCGGACGCCTGGCCGCCATCAGCGCCGTGCTGCGGTCCCTCGCAGGGGCGGCCACCGCGCCGAACGGAAGCTCCGCCGTCGGGCTGCCCCCCAAAGTCATTGCCACCACGTCGCTCAGCGAAGCGCTCACGGGAACGGATACGGTGTTTGCGGCGATCCGTCCGGGCGGAACAGCCGGCCGGATCGCGGATGAACGCGTCGCCCAGGACCTCGGGCTCCTGGGACAGGAAACCACCGGCGCAGGCGGCATTTCCTACGCGCTGCGCTCCATCCCCGCCATGCTGGGGCTGGCGCGCGAAATGCGGAAGCACTGCCCCGACGCCTGGCTGATCAACTTCACCAACCCGGCGGGCATGGTCACCGAGGCCCTGGTGCCCGTGCTGGGCCGGAAGGTCATCGGAATCTGCGATTCCGCGAGCGCGCTCGTCCACCGTGCGGCCCGCGCTGCCGGTGTTCCGCTGCCGGCCGGAAGGCTCGACGGCGTGGGCTACTACGGCCTGAACCACCTCGGCTGGCTGTACCGGCTCGAGTCCTGCGGGCGAGATGTCCTGCCGGACCTGCTGGCGGACGCCGACGCGCTGGCCGGCTTCGAGGAGGGCCGCCTGTTTCCGCAGCCCTTCCTTCGGGAGCTGGGCGTCCTGCCCAACGAGTACCTCTTCTACTACTACGAGACGTCCCGGGCGGCCTCTGCCATGCGCGCCCAGGGCATGACGCGCGGCGAGTCCATCCACGGGCAGCAGGCGGAGCTGTATCCGCGGCTGGCTGAGGCCGGGGATGCGGCGTTCAGCCTGTGGGATGCCGCCCGCAGGTCGCGCGAGGAGGGCTACCTGGCCGAGGCCCGGACCGCCGGCGAGGCGCGCGATGCGGAGGACCTCGCGGGCGGCGGCTACGAACAGGTGGCGCTGGCCGTGATGCGGGCGCTGGCCGGCGGCGGGGCGGGTGACCGCGGAGGCGCGGGTGACGGGGCCTCCGCGGTCAGCGGGGACTCTGCGGGCAGCAGGGTCGGCAGCACTGAGCTGATCCTCAACACCCCGAACTCGGCCGTCACTGGGTCCGGCCCCGCAGAGCCGGCGATCCCCGGGCTGCCGGGGGACGCCGTCGTCGAAGTTCCCTGCACGGTGACGTCCGACGGCGCCGTACCGCTGGCGCAGGACCGTCCTGCCGGGCCGCAGCTGAGCCTCATGCAGCGCGTGAAGCGCGTGGAGATCCTCACCGTCCGCGCTGCTGGGCACGGCGAGCGCGCTGCGGCGCTGGAGGCCTTCGCCGAACACCCGCTGATCGGTTCGGCGAAGCTGGCCGCAGCTCTCCTCAGGGGGTACGAGGCAGCCTTCCCCGGACTGGCCGGGCTGTGGAAGAGGCCCGCAGGATAGGAGCCGGGCCGCCGGCAGTTAACCGGGGTGTGCTGCTTTCCGGGAGGATTGCGCCATGATGTCCTCGGCGTGCTGGGCGATCCAGGCGACCAGGGGCAGCATCAGTGCGGCAAGGTCGCGCCCGCTGTCCGTGAGGCTGTAGTCGACCCGCGGAGGGATGATCGGCTGCGCGTCGCGCCGGACGAATCCGTCTCCTTCGAGCGTCTTGAGGGTTTGGGCGAGCATCTTCTCGCTGATGCCTTCGGCCCGCCGGCGCAGCTCGCTCCAGCGTTGCGGACCTTCGGCCAGCGCGACGAGGATCAGGACGCCCCACTTGCTGGTGACGTGGTCGAGGACGGTCCTGCTTGGACAGCCCGCAGGGAAAATACCGTCCGCAAAGGGGAAAACAGGCGTACTGGGCTGGGTACTTACCTTCATACCAGTACCTTACCTTTAAGTGCGTACTCTCTTTTGGGAAGTAATGACGCGGGCACGCGGTTGGCACCTGTGACAGTCACTCCACGGATGAAAGGGAAAACCATGACTATTGTTATCACCGGCGCTACTGGGCGCCTCGGCCGCCTCGTTGTTGAAGCACTCCTCGACCACAACGTACCCGCCGGCCAGATCGTGGCCGCCGGCCGGGATCTCGCCAAGATTGCCGACCTCGCGGAGCGCGGCGTCCAGGTCCGCCCGATCGACTACAGCGACCCCGATTCCCTGCGCCTGGCCTTCCAGGGCGCCGAGAAGGTGCTGCTGGTCTCCGGGAGCGAGGCCGGCCAGCGCATCGAGCAGCACCGGAACGCCATCAATGCAGCCAAGGAGGCTGGCGTCGGGCTGATCGCCTACACCAGCGTCGCCAACGCAGACAGCACCGGCATGCAACTGGCAGCCGAACACCAGGCCACGGAGGAGGCCCTCCGGGACTCCGGCGTGCCGTTCACTCTGCTCCGCAACAGCTGGTACCTGGAGAACTACACCGACCAGCTTGCCGTGCAGCTCCAGTACGGCGCGGTGCTTGGCAGCGCCGGTGACGGACGGGTCAGTGCCGCCACCCGGGCCGACTACGCCCAGGCCGCCGCAGCCGTGCTCCTCAAGGAGGGCCAGGCCGGAAAGGTGTACGAGCTCGGGGGCGACGAGCCGTTCACCCTCAGCGAGCTCGCCGGGGAGGTCAGCGCGGCCTCGGGCCAGCCGGTGATTTATCAGGATCTGCCGGCGGAGCAGTACACGCAGGCGCTGGTGGAAGCCGGGCTGCCGGAGTTCTACGCGGCCATCCTGGCGGACAGCGACCTCGGCCTCGCACGCGGCGAGCTGCTGGTGACCAGCGGGGATCTCAGCTCACTCATCGGACGGCCCGCCACCCCGATGCGCGAGGCCGTGCAGGCAGCCGTGCGGAGTCACCGCGGCGCCTGAGCCCGCCTCGTTTCGCACCGTCCACGCGGCGCGGTGCCCTGACAGGCGGCGCCCTGACAGGCGGCGCCCTGACAGTCGGCGAAAGAGGGCAATGGCCGCGGGAGGCTTGATCCTCTCGCTGCCATTCTGCCCTTGCGCTGCTGGGGCCGGCTCGTTCAGGACGGTTCGGCGGCCAGGATCGTGTCCAGCTCGTCGATGAGCCCGTCCACGCCAGGCGAAGCGGCGATCGCTGCGCCGATCCGCCTGCTGCCGGCCTGGTATCGCGGATCGTCCAGGACCTCGCGAACGGCGTTCCGGATGGCAGAGGGAGCCGGCCGCCCTGTCTTGAGGTTTATCCCTGCGCCGGCCCAGGCCACCCTGGCCGCTCCCTCGGGCTTGTCTTCGGTGTCGCCCGCGACAACGATGGGCACGCCGTTTTCCATCGCGTAGTGCAGTCCGCCGTATCCGCCGTTCGTGATGTAAACGGCGACCTTCGGTAGGAGTTCGGCGTCCGGTAGGAACTCGGCGGCGCGCGCGTTGGCCGGGAGCGGCGGCAGGGCGGACAGGGGACGCCGGCCGGTGCTGACCACCACCATGACGTCCTCCTCGGCCAGCGCTTCGAGCGTCGGAACGACCAAGGCCGTAAAGTCTTCGTTCGAGACAGTCCCCTGCGTCACGTAGGCAATTGGACGCGAGCCGTCGAGATCGCCCCACCAGGCCGGCTTCGCACTTTCCGTGGCTGCATTCCGGGACATTGGCCCGAAAAAGCGCAGGTTGTCCGGCGCATCGGATCTTGGGTATTCAAACTCCGGCACGGTGAACTGGGCGATGAGTTCGGCGCGGCGGGTCCAGTCCAGGATGAACAGACCGTCTTTCTCCGCTCCCACCAGCTCGCGCATGAGGGAGTCGACCTGCCGCTGGCTGTCCCGCAGCACAACGTTCATGACCAGCCAGTTCAGCGCCCTGTTCCGCAGACGGGACCCGCGCCCGCTTCCCGGCGGCAGCCCCATGCCGTACGGCGCGCAATCCTGGCTGGACAGGGTCAGCGGCAAAATGCCGCACGCGATTACGGCAGGACGCGTTTCGCGGGGCAGCCGTGTAAGGGCCGCCGCCCCGACAAAGGTCACCTCGGCGAGCACGGCGTCGGCCGGTTCGGCGGCGATGGCCGCCGCCAAGGGCTCGTATTGGCCGCGCGCCGGATCGATCACGAGCGCGCGCACCCCCTCACGCACAGCGGCAACGCCCGTGGCGGTGCTGGCCTGGGGCGGCGGATACTCGGCCCCCTTGCCGAGCGGAAGAAACTCCGCCCCCACTGCGCGGACAGCGTCCTCGTATGCGGGGCCGGTCAGGAACCGCACCCGGTGCCCGCGGGAGATCAGATGCCGCGCGACCCCCAGCATCGGTGAGACGTGCCCGTCGTGCGGTCCGCTGCAAACAATGATGGAGGCCATGGTTGGAGCTTAGGGTGCCGGCTCTACCCCGTCTACCAATCCGGCGGCCCAATGTGGTGGCCTACCGGGAGGTCCGCGCCAGCGGGTGCATCGCCGTCGGGTCTGAACTGTGGTTCACAGCCAGCCATGGCGCAGGGAGGCCCACAGGCGAGACCCTCTGCCAATGGCCCAGGCTTGGCGGCGCCTTTTACTACGGTGCGGAACGCGTACCTGCGTCCGTGCCCGACCCGGACGTTGGAACGAAGTTCCAGTCGAAAGACCCGTTGTCTCGGAGTGTCATCCGAAGGAACCCGTGAGTGTCGCTGAACCGCTTCACGACGTACGACGGACTGCTAGTGAAGGAGCGGAGACCGATACCTCCCGTGGACACCTGGAACGCTGTCATCCCGTCACTGACGCACTGGTCAGCGTTGTTCACTGGACATGACCGTTCGTAGTTGTGTTGTGACCCTGACAGGGTCAGACGGACCCGGTGCTTCCACATCACGTCGACCCACGGCTTCTGGTCAGCGGCCCGCTCATGTCCTTTCGTGTTCGACGTGAAGTACGGCTCGTGGTACACGACTGCCAGGTGCTTGCCCGCCGCCTTAGCAGCAGCGAGGTCGTTGTCCAGCCACGTCGTCAACGCCCGAGCCTGAGTGGTGTTGTACCGCCAGTGCGCGGACGACATGAACGCGAAGTGCCAGTTCCCGAAGTCCTTCGAGTACGGTTCCCCGTTCCCGATGAACCCACGTTGCTGGTTGATCGCAGCCTTCGCCGGAGACCCCGCGCATTGGCCATTCATGAAGTTGTCGAGGTCTTCGTTGCGGCCGGGTTTCCAGTCGTGGTTGGGGGCGGACACCCAGTACAACTTGGGCTTCGTGCCACCCCACAGCCGCGTCCAGTAGTTCACGTAGTCAGTGCAGTGAGCGGTGTCGTACTGGAAGTCCCCGAGCCCTAGGAACGCGTCAATCTCGTTGTTCTGCACGAGCCGGGTGATCGCCGCACCGTTCCGACCGGACGGGCTATCAGGCGCAGAGTTCTTGACGCCGTTCATGTCACCGACAGCAGCGATCCGAACATCACCCGCAGGGAACGCGGACTCGCTAGGCGGTTCCGGAGCGCTGGTGCAACCCGCGACAGAGGCCGCCAGAAGGGCTGCGGCGGTTGTGGCCACACTCCGGAAGGATCTGAGACGAGGGAGTGCTGAATGCATCCGATAACCCTTCGAGAAGCCGGACC
Organism: Arthrobacter sp. ISL-5; assembly: GCF_018613835.1. Classification (GTDB taxonomy): domain Bacteria; phylum Actinomycetota; class Actinomycetes; order Actinomycetales; family Micrococcaceae; genus Arthrobacter. The sequence goes on from NZ_JAGGPM010000045.1 coordinate 62,867, forward strand.
GCAGGTCGGCCCCCGAGAGACACCAGGCCCACCGGCACCTTTGATACTCCTAAGGCCTGGACTGGCTGTCAAGAGTAGCGGTTCGCTCCGGAGATGCTCAGGCCGAACATGTCGCAGAAACGGCGGAGGCCAGCCAGGCGGAAAGCCGGTCCCGGACCGGCTGCGACAGCGGGGTTGGCCGCTGTGCACGAACCGCCAACGCCCGGGTCCTTCAGGAGTAGTGTTTTAGCGGATGCAGTTCCCGCATTTCAGGGCGCCGTTGACAGCGTCCCGCGAGCAGAGAGGAGAGCCATGACCCTGATCAAGCGCGTGGCCTTCCTGTCGCTGCACACGTCGCCGATGGAACAGCCCGGTTCCGGTGACGCCGGCGGCATGAACGTCTACATCCGCGGCCTCGCCTCGGCCCTCGCGGAGCACGGCGTGGAGGTGGAGATCTTCACCCGGTCCACCTCCGCCGGCCAGCCCGCCGTCGAGCATCCGGATCCCGGTGTCTGCGTCCACAACGTGATGGCGGGGCCGCCCCGGAAACTGCCCAAAGAGGAACTGCCGGAGCTGCTGCACAGCATGGTGGCCGAAATCGAACGGATCCGCGAGCGCCAGCCGCACGGCCGCTACGATCTCATCCATTCCCACTACTGGGTGTCAGGCGTGGCCGGGCTGGAGCTGTCCGACCTGTGGGGAGTTCCGCTGGTGCACACGATGCACACCATGGCCAAGGTCAAGAACCTCCTGCTGCAGTCGGGCGAAAGTCCGGAGCCGCGCCGCCGCGAGGACGGCGAACACCGGATCGTGGACGGCGCCGGGCGCCTGATAGCCAACACCAGCGCCGAGGCCGCCGAGCTCGTGTCGCACTACAACGCGGACTTCGACCACATCGACGTCGCTCCCCCCGGCGTTGACCTCGCCGTTTTCACCCCCGCGTTCCGCAGCCGTTCGCGCGCCGAGCGCGGCATCGCACCGGGCACGTTCCATCTTCTCTTCGCCGGCCGCATCCAGCGGCTCAAGGGCCCGCAGGTCCTGGTCAAGGCCGCGGCACTCCTCCGCGAGCGCCGTCCGGACATCGATCTGAAGCTGACTGTTCTGGGGGCCCTAAGCGGTGCCAAGGACTTCAATCTGAAGTCGCTGGTCAGCGCCGCCGGAATGGACGACGTCGTCACCCACCATCCGCCTGTCGGCGCACCGGCCCTGGCGGGCTGGTTCCGGTCGGCCGACGTCGTGGTGATGCCGTCGTACAGCGAGTCCTTCGGACTCGTGGCGCTGGAGGCCCAGGCGTGCGGCACCCCCGTGGTGGCCACCCGGGTGGGCGGACTGTCCCGCGCCATCAGCGAGGGCCGCACGGGACTGCTGGTGGACGGACACCGCGCGGCGGACTGGGCCGACGCACTGGAAGCCCTGTATGACGACCCCGCCACGAGGCAGGACATGGGCCGGGCGGCAGCGGTCCACGCCGAGAACTCCGGGTGGCAGCGCACGGCGGCCATCACGCTGGAGAGCTACCAGGCCGCCGTCGACGAATATTCCGGCAGCCAGAAGGTGCCGGCCGACTACGCGCCGCGGCTCACCGGCTGAGCGCAGACTGGAGAACCCCACAGGATTCCCGCCCCGACAGTGAAGGACGATGATGTCTGACAGCACCACCCTCAGCGACCTGGAAATCGCCCGCCGAGCTGTTCTGCGGCCCATCGAGGACATCGCGGCCGCGGCCGGCATCGATGCCGATGCCCTGGAGCACTACGGCCGCTACAAGGCGAAGATCGATCCCGCGAAACTGACGGCCCCGGCCGCTGCCGGGAAGGTGGTACTGGTCTCGGCGATGTCGCCCACGCCTGCAGGTGAGGGGAAATCCACCACCACCGTGGGCCTTGCCGACTCCCTTGCCCGGGCGGGCCACCGGGTGATGATCGCGCTGCGGGAGCCCTCGCTGGGCCCGATCCTGGGCATGAAGGGCGGGGCCACCGGCGGAGGGTTCTCCCAGGTGGTGCCGATGGACGAGATCAACCTGCACTTCACCGGCGACTTCCATGCCGTGACGTCCGCCAACAATGCGCTCATGGCCCTCGTGGACAACCACATCTACCAGGGCAACGAGCTGAACATCGATCCGCGGCGGATGACGTTCAAACGCGTCCTGGACATGAACGACCGGTCCCTCCGGGAAGTGGTGATCGGGCTCGGCGGCCCCACTCAGGGCATCCCCCGCCAGGACGGCTTCGACATCACCGTGGCCTCGGAGATCATGGCGGTGTTCTGCCTCGCTACCGGGATTCCCGACCTCCGCGATCGGCTGGGACGCATCACGTTCGGCTACACCTATGACCGCACGCCCGTCACCGTGGCGGACCTGGGCGTCCAGGGCGCACTCACGTTGCTGCTCAAGGAAGCCATCAAGCCCAACCTGGTGCAGACCATCGCCGGGACGCCTGCACTGGTGCACGGCGGCCCGTTCGCCAACATCGCGCACGGCTGCAACTCCCTCATCGCCACCCAGACTGCCCGCCGGCTGGCCGACATCGTGGTCACGGAGGCAGGCTTCGGTGCGGACCTCGGTGCGGAGAAGTTCATGGACATCAAGGCCCGCGTGGCCGATGTCGCGCCGGCCGCCGTGGTGGTGGTTGCCACCGTGCGCGCACTCAAGATGCACGGCGGGATCGCCAAGGACCGGCTCAAGGAACCGAACGTGGAGGCACTCGCGGCCGGGGTGGCCAACCTCCGCCGGCATGTCCGGAACGTCGAGAAGTTCGGCGTCACGCCCGTCGTTGCCATCAACAAGTTCGCCACCGACACCCAGGAGGAACTCGACTGGCTGCTCGACTGGTGCGCCGGCGAAGGCGTCCAGGCGGCAGTGGCTGATGTCTGGGGCCGCGGCGGTGGCGGCGACGGCGGAGACGAACTCGCCGCGAAGGTGGCTGCGGCCGTGGCCGGGCCCAATTCCTTCCGGCACCTGTACCCGTTGGAGCTGTCGGTGGAGGACAAGATCCGGAGCATCGTCCAGGAAATCTACGGCGCGGACGGCGTGGACTTCTCCGTGCCGGCCCTGAAGCGGCTCGCGGACATCGAGAAATACGGCTGGTCCGGACTGCCGGTCTGCATGGCCAAGACGCAGTACTCATTCACCGACGACGCCTCCAGGATCGGCGCACCCAAGGGCTTCACCATCCACGTGCGCGACCTCATCCCCAAGACCGGCGCCGGCTTCATCGTGGCCCTTACGGGTGCGGTGATGACCATGCCGGGCCTGCCCGCGGTTCCCGCGGCCATGCGGATGGACGTGGACGACGACGGCAATCCGGTAGGCCTCTTCTGATCCTCGCTCACTTCCTGCCGCCTCTTTCCCCACCCTCTCTCACCTCCTGCCGCTCTCCTCCCAACGCTCTCTCACCTCCTGCCGCTCCCCTCCCAACGCTCTCTCACCTCCTGCCGCTTCCCACCCAACGCTCTCTCACGTCCTGCCGCTTCCCAAGGCTGCCTGTGGATAACTTCTGCGGCGTCACCGCTTTTCGGTCAGAATGCCAGCATGCAAATGAGCAACAATCTGCCCGGGCTTCTGGCAACGACTCCATTCACGTTCGATTCGGCGCGGGCGGCCGGCGTTTCGGCAAGCAGGCTCCGGCGAAAAGACGTGGTCCATGTTGGTCGCGGACTCTACCGCCCGTCGGACTGGAGCTTTGAACTGGAGGCCGCAGCCCGGGCCCTGTCTGCTGCGTCGCCCGGGGCCTGGATTTCCCACGTCACTGCTGCGCGCCTTCGGTGCCAGCTGTTGCCACCCTGGCTGGCGGACTCAACGGAGCTCCATCTGAGCAAGCCCAGGTCCCTCCCCTCGGTGCGCCGCAAGGGCGTAGTTGGCCACACGGTCCTGGCCCGGGAGGACGAGATTGAATCGATCGACGGCATCCGCATCAGCACGCAGTCGCGGACCTGGCTGGATTTGGCAAGGCGGCTGTCGGTGAGTGATCTGGTGTGCATGGGCGATCAGATCATCCGGGTTCCGCGGGTTGAATTCGAGGGCCGGACCCAGCCCTTCGATACCTTGGACGGGCTCCGTTCCTTGGTCGGCCGTCATCCAAACCTTCAGGGTGTTGTCCGCGCCAGGGAAGCTCTGGATTTGATGCGGGTCGGCGCCGACTCTGCGCCGGAATCACTGCTGCGTTTGGCAATGGCCGACGCAGGTCTCCCCGAACCGGATCTCCAACTGGCATTGCGAGTCGGTGACGCTGCGTCACCGACGGCCGATCTCGGCTACCGTCACCGCCGCCTGGCCATCCAGTACGACGGCGGACATCACCTTCTTGACGCCCAGGCCCTTAGTGACAGACGGCGTGACAAGGCTTTCGAATCGGCCGGCTGGACTGTCCTGTTACTTCACAAGGACGATCTTGCTGATGGTTTCCAAACGGCCATCGGGAAGATCAAACGGATACTGCGCACCGCGTGGCAGGATCATCCCCACGCATCCGGATTTGCCGACGCCGGGTGAGAGAGCGTCACCTCGAAACGTGCAGGGAGTGAGAGAGGATCGCCTCCAGACCCGCAGGAAGTGAGAGAGCGTCCGACACTTTTCACGAAGAGGTCCGGCCCGCAGCTGGCCATCCGGCGCTACAGGACGCTTAAAGCACGACGCTCCCCCACCGAAAGTGAGAGAGCGTCGGGGAAGGAGCGAGGGGTTTAGCGTTCGACGTCGCCGCGGATGAAGGCCTCAACCTTCTCGCGGGCGAGGTCGTCGTTGAACTGCTCCGGCGGGGACTTCATGAAGTAGCTCGAGGCGGAGAGCAGCGGGCCGCCGATGCCGCGGTCCAGGCCGATCTTGGCCGCGCGGACGGCGTCGATGATCACGCCGGCGGAGTTGGGCGAGTCCCAGACCTCCAGCTTGTACTCCAGCGAGACCGGGGCGTCGCCGAAGTTGCGGCCCTCAAGGCGGACGAAGG